>JBHGUY010000030.1:0-217181 GCA_048976585.1 Sporolactobacillus sp.
GAGTAGTCTTTTTTTACTTTTTTTGAGCGTTATCACATTTACGTACAAAAGTATATAAAATTGAAGAGGAATTAAGTATAAGAAAAACTAAGGCGCAGCCGGCATTCAAAGAACTTGGTTACGCCAAGTTTTTCTAATAAAAAAGAAGCGACATCGTTTAGCCTAACCTCATTGTCATCGGAGAAATGACTGTTCCTGATAGAAAGATTTTCATGATTGATTTAAAAAGAAATAGAATACGTTATACTACAGTATGGAACGGATTTATTCTCAATGATCCATCTCAAAGGAGTAGGCGGTGTTTGAATGGAGGGGATTTGCCATTGAAACGAGTGAGGAAAGCGATTATTCCAGCGGCAGGACTTGGCACGCGATTTCTTCCGGCAACAAAAGCAATGCCAAAGGAGATGTTGCCGATTGTTGACAAACCGACGATTCAATACATTGTTGAAGAAGCGGTCGCTTCCGGGATCGAGGATATCATTATTGTTACCGGGAAGGGCAAGCGGGCGATCGAGGATCATTTTGACAATGCTTTTGAATTAGAAGAAAGTTTGCAGAATCAGCATAAGTATGAGCTTCTACAGAAGGTACGCCAACCCTCCAAGGTGGAAATATATTATATTCGCCAGAAGGAGCCGCGCGGTCTCGGACACGCCATCTGGTGTGCCCGAAAATTTATCGGCGATGAACCCTTTGCTGTTCTGCTGGGTGATGACATCATTCAAAATCAACCGCCGTGCCTTCGACAATTAATTCACAAATTTGATCAGGTACAATCGAGTGTGGTTGCCGTCAAAAATGTGGCCCCCGAAGAGGCGCATCGCTACGGGATAATTGATCCGATGAAGGAAAGCGGCGGCGCCTATCAGCTAAAGGGCTTAGTCGAAAAACCGGCGGCTGACCAAGCGCCGTCAACGATCGCGATTATTGGCAGGTATATTCTGACCCCGGCTATTTTTGCTATACTTGGTGAGCAGAAAACCGGACTGGGTGGAGAGATTCAATTGACCGACGCCATCGCCCAATTAATGAAGCAAGAAAAGGTCTTTGGCTATCCTTATCAGGGTAAACGTTATGATGTTGGCGAACCTTTGGGCTTTATCGAATCGAATATTGAAATGGCACTCTCGCGAAAGGATTTGCGCACCGATTTGCTTGACTATCTGGATCGATTGCATCTGAGGATAAAGGGACATCGCTGACAGGTTGCTGCAAATAGACAAATTCGACCGCATTCGTTATCAGAGGAAGGAAGAAGAATAAGTGAAGACATTAGTCAAAACGCGTGAACAAGTGGATGAGAATGGAAGGGCGCTCGCAGCCGGACGTCCGATATTCCACCAAGCCTTTCTGTTCGCCCTTATTGGTATAATGAATACGGCTGTTGATTTTCTTGTGTTTCTTTTATTGACACAGGTGTTTTCTCTTTTTTACGGATTTTCACAGGTTATTTCCTATGGAGCGGGGATGGTCAACAGCTATTTGTGGAATTCCAAGGTCACATTCTCTGTATCCAAAAAATCCAGAGGACGTCTGGTAAAATTTATTTTACTGAACCTGATTGTCCTCGGCATTACACTGACGCTGATGCATTTCCTGCTTTTTCTGCCTTTAATCGTTAATAAATTAATCAGCACGATTGCCGGATTGATGGTCAATTTTATTTTAAGTAAGACTTGGGTTTTTAAGGCTTAAGGTTCGGCTGGAAAAGGCACTCAGAGCGGGATGGAGACAGAAGGATTATTGAATTTAGACGCGGGTAGCCTTATAATAATTTGAGTATTTATGTTTTCTCATGATCTTTTGTTTCCATGCAGACGGTAACATAAGTCAAATTGAATTTGAGGAATTGGATCGCTTTTTTGAACGAATTTTATAAAGAAAAGCAGCGTTTTTGCCTTTGTTTCAATCTGAGAAAGAACACGCAAAGAAAACATTCAGATCTGTTCGCCGGGTGAGCAGTCAAAAAAGACAAGGAGCACACAATATGAAAAAAATATTGACGTATGGCACGTTTGATTTGCTTCACTACGGGCATATCAATCTTTTAAGAAGAGCCAAAGAGCTGGGAGATTATCTGGTCGTTGGTTTGTCGACGGACGAGTTTAACGCTTTAAAACATAAAGAAGCCTATCATAGCTATGAGAACAGAAAGCTGATACTTGAAGCTATCCGTTATGTGGATGAAGTTATTCCGGAAAATAGCTGGGATCAGAAGATTACTGACGTCCAGAAATACGGAATTGATACTTTTGTTATGGGTGACGATTGGGCTGGAAAATTTGACTTCCTGAAGGATTATTGTGAAGTGGTTTATCTTCCGCGAACCAATGGGATTTCCACGACGAAGATCAAGCATGATCTCTTCTCTTTAAAAAAATGATAACCGAATTTTTGATTGAGTGCTATCTCTTACTATATCGTATTTTTTTTACGTTAGGCAGTTGTCTGCCCTTGAAAAATAAAATTGTTTTTGTTTCATCGTTTACAGAGAATCCACTTTTTGTGTATCATGCCTTAAAGGAAGAAGACATGGGCGCAGATGTGGTTTTTCTGTGCAGAGGGAAGTGTATTCAAGATTTCCGTCAGACAGGATGCTCGGTATATCCCGTTGAGACATTCAATCCGATAGCTATTTTTCGCTCGGCGATTCAACTGGCTACTGCACGTGTGATTGTTGTTGATAATTACTATAGCTTTCTGGCTGCTTCCTCTTTTCGCCGTTCAGTGATCTGCCTTCAATTATGGCACGCGGCAGGGGCATTCAAAACATTTGGCTTGCAGGATCGTTCGATAGCTCTTCGAACGAAACGGGCTAGAAAACGCTTTAAAGAAGTCTATCAGCATTTCGATAGGATTGCTGTCGGTTCCGATCAAATGGAAGCGGTCTTTGAAAAATCTTTTGGACTAGACAGGCGGCATTTTCTACATACGGGTATTCCGCGTACCGATATTTTCTTTGATCAGAGCGGGATAAACCAAATTCGCGATTCATTTAAACGCAAGTATGGTCAAAAAAAGCTCGTTCTTTATGCACCGACCTTTCGTGAAAATACACCGGCTTCTGCGGAACTGCCGCTTGATTGGGAGCAAATGGAACAGGTGCTTGGAAATGATTATCTTTTATTACTTAAATTACATCCATCGGTGCAGTCGAAGCCGGAAGTCGATCACCGCTTTGTCCACGACTGCTCGGATTGCGAAATTAATGAATTACTCCTTGGAATCGATATCTTGATAACCGATTATTCGTCCATTCCGTTTGAATTTGCTTTGCTCGGTCGGCCGATGATCTTCTTTGCCTATGATTTGGAGGATTATAAAAAGGAACGCGGCCTTGACGATCATTATCTTGAAATGATTCCCGGACCGCTTGTGCATAATACCGATGAACTCATTGATACGATTCAAAAGGCTGCAATTGACGAAGAAAAAGTGGCTTGCTTCTCAGAGGCTTGGAATCAGTATTCCAAGGGAACTTCCAGCAAAAATGTTGCGAATTACATAAAAAAATTACTTCAGCCGCTGCCGGCGAGCAAGAGAAATAGCCATTCGGACTGGAAGAGGCGACCGAACCAATAGAATACTCTGCTGTTTTGTTTATCCTGTATGAAATAGGAATTTATTGCTCTGGAGGACGTAAGAATGAATGAAAAACTGGAAAAATATATAAAAAAATCAATCCGTGCGCGGCTGCTAAAATTCGCTGCCTATCCGGAACAGTGGCATTTTTCACTGACTTTTGCTCCGGAGAACGATTTGGCAATGCTTGAGAAGACTCGCTTGGTTTGCAGCTACCGTTACGGTGAAGAGGAAATTTTTTTCCCGCTTACGGATGTTGTTGCGGATGCAGAAGATGGTTTTACGGCATCATCCACGATTGACCTTGAGCCAATCAAGGAGAAGTTATTTGCTCGGGACTATTGGGATTTCTATCTGGATTTTCCGGTGGATCAGATCTTTCTGGAGCGTTTTATTCAGGAGGGCGGCGAGGAATTAGAGCAGCGGCTGCGCGGGAATTCGGAAGATGATCCGCGGGAGGATCCCGATTTTCTGAAACCCGCCAATTTGCGGATCCGGCTGAAACAGATGAGGGAGGTTAAGCAGAATCTGGATCTTTTTGCCCTCTATCGTGCGGAAAACGATTTGATGATCGTTCCCTTTTATACCAAGAAAGGCTCGCTTTCCCTGCGGATTGAAGACATTCATGTCATGGCGCGGCTGGATCACGCGGAAATCAGTAAACATTTTATGCTGAAGCTGGAGGGCTATATCCTTTTTCCGGTTGCCGGTAGTCTAACATCGGCAGATTGTCAAAAAAAGCTGCTGCTTCTTGATAGAGAAGATCAGGTTGTCAGTGAATGGCGAGCAGAATTTGTGGAGCGCCCGGATTTAACCGCTGAAGCGCAGACACTTGGGCGGAATTATAATTGGGCGGGTTTTTCAGTCGAAATTGATCTGAAGCCCATTGCGAATGAGTATGCGGCGATTGAGGATCCCACCTATCTTTATTTCCGGATGGAATTTATCCATCCAAAAAATGGTTTGCTCTTTTCAGAGGAGCCCGTCAGAGTTCTCGCCAGAGAAAAAATTATCACCGGGCGGCATATTATTAAAATTAATCAGGCCAATAGGAGCCTGATCGTGAAACGAAATCGAAACAAGAGTGTCGTTCTGCGTATTGCACCTTACACACTATCCGGGGCGCTGACCGGTAAAATAAGACGTCTCGGCCGCCGGATTAAGCGCAATAAAGCGGTGGTACACCTCTATCACCGGGCCTTCCGGATCATGGCCCATTTCCCGGTCAAGAAGAATCTGGTGATGTTCGAAAGCTTCTTTGGCAGACAGTATAGCTGTAATCCGCGGGGAATATATGAATATATGCGCGAAAATTGTCCGGATTATCAGCTCATTTGGAGTGCCAATCCGAAATATACCGATATATTTGAAGCCCATCAGGTGCCTTATGTTAAACGTTTTTCGCTTAAATGGTTGTTTTTGATGACTCGAGCGAATTACTGGGTGATCAATGTGCGGCTGCCGCTGTGGATGGCGAAACCGAAGCATACGACTTATTTGGAAACATGGCATGGAACTCCGCTCAAGCGGCTTGCTTTAGATATGGATGAAGTCCATATGCCGGGGACGAATACGGAGAAATACAAGCAGAATTTTCTGGCGGAAACTTCCAGATGGAATTATTTGATTTCTCCGAATGCCTATTCGTCGGAAATCTTCGCTCGCGCCTTTGGTTTTAACAATGAAATGGTCGAGTCTGGGTATCCACGCAATGATTTTCTTTATCAGTTCAACAACAAGGAAGCCATCGATAAAATTAAAGAGCAGTATGGACTGCCTTTAGATAAAAAAATAATTCTCTATGCACCCACTTGGAGAGACAATCAATTTTACGGAAAAGGGCGTTATAAATTCGAACTCGATTTGGATTTGCAAGAGATGCAGCATGAGCTGGGTGAAGATTATATTGTGCTCATGCGGATGCATTATTTAATTGCCGATCACTTGGATCTTTCTGAATATGAAGGATTTGCCTATGATTATTCGCGCCATGAAGATATTCGCGAGCTTTACTTGATTTCCGATATCCTGATGACGGACTATTCTTCCGTATTCTTTGATTATGCAAACCTTAAGCGACCGATGATTTTCTTCACCTATGATATTGAGGACTACCGGGATAACCTTCGCGGCTTCTACTTCGACTTTGAAAAGACGGCTCCCGGTCCACTGGTCATGACAACAGCTGGAGTGATTCAAGCGGTTCGGTCAATTGAAGCATCCGATTTTGCGGTTAGTGAAAATTTTGAGCCGTTCTATCATAAATTCTGTTCACTTGAGGATGGACATTCTTCTGAAAAAGTTGTGAAACAGGTCTTCCTGAATCCGTAATTGAGATCTCCTGTTTTTCGTCGTTTTTAAAAGTAAGTTTTCCAGCTTTGAAACAAATTGTTTCCATTTTTCCAGTTATTAAAAGGCTTACCTCTCTAAAAACGTGGTATATTATAGGTGTAAGGAAAAAAATGTCATGGATTTCTTGGGAAGGTTGGTGGTGAGCATGTTTAAAATTGTCGTACCCATTGATGGATCCGAACCTGCTGCACGCGCTCTGGATCAAGCGATTGTCCTTTCTGAAGGCAAGAAAGACGTACAGATTACCTTACTCTATGTGAGTCCTTCTCCGGTCTATTTTCCCTATTATTCGATGGTCGGACCGTCGCTGAATGCTGATGCCAAAGAGGTTGAGGAGCGGGAGGGCAATCAGATGCTGGATGATATTATCCACAAAAAAGGCACTGTAGCCAATGTGCAATTTAAAAAGAAGCATTTGTACGGCATTGTTGCTCAGCAAATTGTCGATTATGCAGGAGATACAAAAACGGATTTGGTTGTTATGGGCAATCGCGGCATGGGAGCGTTTGGTCAGGTGATGCTGGGAAGTGTCAGCAATAAAGTCCTTCATTTGGCGGCTTGTCCTGTACTCATTGTCAAATAACCATATAAAATTGGATGAAAGCACACGAAGTAATGGCGTGTGCTTTTTCTTATATTCGTTTGAGCTGTACGGATGTGCTTTGAATCAGAGAAGAAGCAGAGGAAAGGTCCCTTTTCAGTTTAAAAATAAAAAAATGATTCAAAGGACTTGAAAGTCAAAGAAGGTCAGATTATAATAAAAGCTGTAAGGTCAAAGTAGGTCAAAGAAACCACTCTTTATTTTAAAGGAGGATTTGATTGATGCTCTGTGATGAATGCAAGGTAAATCCTGCAGTAATAGAAATGAATGTGCTCGTTAATGGGCAACAAAAACATCTGCATCTCTGTGAGGAATGTTACGCAAAAATGAAAAATGGATTGGATCAGTCTCCTTTCTTTCAGGGCGGCAATTCTCCTTTTGAAGAATTGTTCAGAAGTTTTATGCAGCCGTCGTTTGCTGCAAGTCAAAATAAAGCCCAGGAAAATGGAATGGATTTTGCTGGCCAGTCTCAAGCTCAGGGGAACCGCGGCGGACGAAGCGGCTTCCTAGAAAAACTGGGCCGTAATCTGACGGAAGACGCTCGCCAAGGAAAAATCGACCCAGTCATCGGCCGTGATCGAGAAGTTCAATTGGTGATTGAAACGTTGAATCGGAGAAATAAAAATAATCCGGTACTGATAGGCGAACCGGGTGTTGGTAAAACAGCAATAGCCGAAGGACTTGCTCTAAAAATTGTTGAAGGGAAGGTTCCGGCGAAATTGGCCAACAAAGAAATCTTATTGATTGACGTTTCTTCACTCGTTGCCGGGACTGGAATCCGCGGTCAATTTGAACAGCGGATGAAACAAATGATGGCCGAGCTGGAAAAAAGGAAAAATGTGATTATTTTCATTGATGAAGTGCATCTGCTTGTTGGAGCCGGTTCCGCTGAAGGGGGCTCCATGGATGCAGGGAATATCCTGAAGCCGGCACTTGCCCGTGGTGATCTGCAAATTATGGGCGCGACGACATTGAAGGAATATCGGAAGATTGAAAAGGATGCTGCGCTCGAACGCCGTTTCCAACCGATTATTGTTAATGAACCGACCCAGGAACAGGCCATTAAAATTCTGCAAGGCATTCAGTCAAAATATGAAAAATTCCATCACGTTCAGTATACGGATGAGGCGATTAAGGCCTGCGTTGCTTTGTCATCCCGTTATATTCAGGATCGCTTCCTTCCTGATAAAGCCATCGATTTGATGGATGAGTCGGGCTCAAAAATGAATTTGAATCTGACACCGGTTGATACAGAGAGTGTCAAACGCAAAATCGAAGAGATCAGCCAGGCGAAAGCAGCGGCTACAAAGAACGAACAATTCGAACAGGCCGCGCATCTGCGTGATCAGGAACATGCCTACCAGAAACAGTTGGAACAATTAGAAAAAATTAAAGCAAACGGATCGGAATTACCTGTAGACGGTGAAAAATCTGCAGTCGTGACACCTGAACTGATAGAGCAAATCGTGGAGACACGGACAGGCATTCCGGTGCGCAAACTGCAGAATGATGAACAGAATAAAATGCGTAATCTTGCTGAAAATCTGAATACCCGCGTTATTGGGCAGGATGAAGCGGTAGAAAAAGTCGCTCGGGCCATCCGTCGCAACCGGACCGGCTTCAGGAAAGAAACACGGCCAATTGGTTCCTTCCTGTTTGTCGGACCGACCGGTGTCGGCAAAACGGAGCTTGCGAAGACGCTTGCCTATGAAATGTTCGGCGATCGGGAGTCGATGATTCGCCTCGATATGAGCGAATTTATGGAAAAACACTCCGTTTCCAAAATAATCGGAGCACCCCCGGGCTATGTTGGACATGACGAGGCCGGGCAACTGACTGAAAAAGTTCGTCGTCAGCCCTACAGTATTATTCTGCTCGATGAAGTGGAGAAGGCACATCCGGACGTGATGCATATTTTCCTGCAGATTCTGGATGACGGTCGTTTGACGGACAGTCAGGGTCGAACAGTCAGCTTCAAGGATACAGTTATTATTATGACAAGCAATGCCGGTATCAGCAATCGTGCAGCGACCGTAGGATTCGGGTCGCGGAACAGCCATGACGATATGATTAAGCAGTTGGAGAACTACTTCCAGCCGGAATTTTTGAATCGTTTCGATGCTATCGTCAAATTCAATTCGCTGACGAAGGAGGATCTGAAGGCAATCGTCGATTTGATGCTGGAGGATATCCGGAAGGTCGCAGATGAGAAGGGAATTAAGCTCATTGTGACGGATGCGGCGAAACAGAAATTGGCTGAACTGGGTTATAATCCTGAATTTGGTGCTCGTCCACTGCGCCGCGTGCTGGAAGAAAAAGTGGAAGATAGAATTTCTGATCTCCTGCTGGATCATGAGGATCTTAAATCGGTATCCGTTGACCTCGAGAAGGATGCGGTCTGCGTCAAGGCCGATCGCTGAGCCTTTCGAAAAATAAATGCATGAAGTAAAAAAGAGGGGAGCAATTCCTCTCTTTTTTACTAGACAAAACAGCCTGAACGCTCGGCAAGATGCCGAGCGTTCAGGCTGTTCGTTTTTCCAATCGATCTTTTTATAATTCCTCGTGCTGGACGACGTGATCGGGAACCTTAAACGGGTCCTCTTTATTGATGTGATCATAGAACAAAATGCCGTTCAAATGGTCAATTTCATGCTGAATGGCAATCGCCGGATACCCTTTAAGTCTTAGAGTCAATGGCTTACCATCAATGTCAACGGCTTTGACTTTAACACGGGCATGTCGCGGAACATAACCTGGCACCTCACGATCGACAGACAGGCAGCCTTCCCCGCCGTCCAGAAATGTATTTTCAACGGACTCGCTGACAATCTTGGGATTAAAAAGCATATATTCATAATGCTTTCCATTATCATCATCAAGGCAGAGAGCTATCATCCGTTTGCTAATCGCAATTTGCGGTGCAGCGAGTCCGATACCCGCACGCAAATGGTATTTCTTGGCGAGATCTTCATCCTGACTGTTTTTTAAAAAGTCGAGCATTTCTCTTAACGTGTCTTTTTCTTTTTGACTTGCCGGCAGAGTGACTTCTTTAGCCACTTGTCTGAGAATCGGGTTACCTTCGCGTATGATATCATCCATCGTAATCATTAATCTGCAACTCCTTAATCAAAGCTTAAGTCTTTTGAACGTTTTAAGCGGATGCTCGAAAAAAAGGCACCATCAACAAAAGAAACCTTCCAGCAGATTCCATCCGGAAAATCCTTGTGACGTCAAGCAGATACCCCCAGGCATTTCAATTGTCAATCGCTGCCTTTCGAACAAATCCTTATAGTTCTAGTGTATCATTAAAAACCGTCTGTGTTTATATTATTGCCCAGCTAATTTTAATTTCCGATCGTGTTCCGAATTTCTTTATTCAGGCGCTGCAGCTATGTGTAAACTGTTTCTCGGGGGAATAAATCTGATTTAATTTAGATGAGAATAGAACGGTATGCAGAACGGATTTGACAAGTCGAAAAAAAAATGGCAGAATAGTATTACTTCAACTTATGTATAACCAATAGGCAATGACGGGATTTTAGTAGGTGGTGAATTTTTCTTTCAGAGAGTCTGTGCAAGGTGCGAACAGACAGAGGTTCATCGCTGAATTACCTCCCAGCAGTTTCCCCGCTGAACCCCTAGTAGGCGGGGACGGTTCATCAGGAATCGTTAACAACAATGAAGCGGTCGGAGTATTTTCCGGCCATGAGGATGGTACCGTGCGATCAGCGCTCCTTTTTTGGGGGCGCTTTTTATTTTATGCAAAAAAAGTCTTTCTGGCGTTTCCGGTGCCTGATCGATCAGGAATGCGAGAAAAAGAGGAGTGGGATCGATGGACATTATTGATGATTTAAAATATCGGGGTCTATTCAATCAAGTGACTGATGAAGAAGGCCTGCGTGAGGCTCTTAAGAAGCCGATTTCCTTCTATTGCGGTTTTGATCCGACCGCTGACAGTCTTCATGCTGGAAATCTGTTGGTGATTGTGATCATGATGCGCCTGCAGCGCGCTGGCCATCACCCTGTTGCTGTTGTCGGCGGCGGAACAGGAATGATTGGTGATCCAAGCGGGCGCTCGGCGGAACGTCAACTGAATACACGGCAAGTGGTCGAAGGTTATTCCGAGCGCCTGAAGGCACAGCTCGATCAATATCTGCATTTTAGTGATGGAAAAGCGACCTATGTGAATAATAATGACTGGTTGGGTAAACTATCCACGATAGAGTTTCTGCGGGATGTCGGCAAGCATTTTCCTTTGAACTATATGCTATCCAAAGAATCGGTTCAAAAAAGGCTGGAAGCCGGAATTTCATTTACCGAATTTTCTTATATGCTGCTGCAGTCCTTTGATTATTTGAATCTTTATGAACGAAATCACTGCCGTCTGGAAGTCGGCGGCAGTGATCAATGGGGGAATATTACTGCTGGTCTCGAATTAATCCGCCGAAGAGGTCACGAAGAACCGGCCTTCGGTATGACCTTTCCGCTGATTACAAAGAGTGACGGAACCAAATTCGGCAAATCGATGGGAGGAGCGATCTGGCTTGATCCCAAGAAGACCACTCCTTATGAATGGTACCAATTCTGGATCAATGCGACCGATGTTGATGTCGTGAATTATCTGAAATGGTTTACCTTCCTTTCAAAAGATCAGATTGAATCGCTGGCAGTAGCCGTCAAGGAGCACCCGGAACTGCGGGAAGCACAGAAAACATTGGCCAGAGAAATGACTCGGCTGGTGCATGGCGAAAAAGGGTTAAAGCAGGCTGAAGAAATCACTGCCGCCTTGTTCAGCGGTGAGGTCTCGAACTTAACCGGCGAAGAAATTGAACAGGGTTTTAAAGCCTTTCCTTGTTATGTGGTGGAAAAAGCCGATAACGTCAAATTGCTGGATTTGATTGTAGACGCCGGAGTCACGTCGTCGAAACGACAGGCGCGGGAGGACATTCGGCAGGGAGCCATCTATGTGAACGGTCAACGCTCCACAGCTATCGATTCGATTATCGAACAGAAAGATCGGATTGATGGATGTTTCACAATCATCCGCAGAGGGAAAAAGAAATATACGTTAGTTAAATTTCAAAATTGAAATTTGGCAACGATTTAAGCGAAGATCGGCTGTAAAACAGAAATGTTAGACGATGCAGGAGAATATTGCTATACTGAAAGTGGATGTTCTTTAGGCTTCATCAGCTTGATCGGTACTCGGGTGCAGGGTAGGCTGGAAAGAAAGAGGTTGGGATCCAGCATGATAGGTGAAGGTATCGTCATATTAGGAGGAATGAACAATGGGTGTATGCAACGCAAATAAATCGTGCAGCGGTCTGAGTGGCAAGGGATTATTTATTGGTGGGATCATTGGCGGAGCAGTCGGAGCGGTCACTGCATTACTTCTTGCTCCAAAAACAGGTGAAGAATTGCGTCAGAATATTGATCTTAAATCGGCAGTTAATAGTGGAGTAGAAAAGATTAAATTAGCCGCTTCGCAGGCGAAGTCAAAAGCAGTTGATTTGGTGAAAAAGGACGACGAACCCTTTAGCTGAATCAATAAGGGTCAGAAATATATTGAAATAAGCTTGTGAGGCAGATAGGTGCTGTTTCGAAACTATTGAAAAAGTCCTAAAAATTGAAAAGGGCATTATTTCTCACGTAAAGCGAGAAATAATGCCCTTTTCCGGGTCATAGCCCGGCTGGTTTTTATTGATCCTTACCATTCTTTATCTGAGGCTGCCATTTTTGGACAATCTCGTCCATCTTTTAATTTTCAGGCATAAAATTGAATAGAGCTTATAGACGCCAATCGCAAGGAAAGCACTGAGTGTGTTCAGGATGATATCGTCTATATCGCACGCTCGACCTGCTCCCCAAGCGTATTGGGAAACAATGAACGCTTGTAATAATTGATCAAGCTCTATGACAAATGAAATACAGATAGCTAATAAAATCATTTTCCGTTGAGACGCCATTTTAAAATAGAGGATGAAGAAGCCCAAGGGCATGAGTAAAAGTAGATTTCCGATAATCTGAATAATCGTTACTTCTGAAAATGTAGCTAGATCACCTAAGATTGTGTGAAATGGAATAATATTGATGACCTCAAAAGGGAAATGAAAGGGTTTAGTCATTTGATGACGTTTGTAGGCGTTGATTATAAAATCGAAGCTAAAAAATGCTGTCAGTTCATAGAGCCAGAAGCAGTAAAGTTGAAATAGTGTATACATGATGAAACGAAAAATGGACTCCAGTTGTATTTTTCTAGTAAGTAAAAAAAATATAGCCGCAATGAATGCCAGGTTAAATAAATAATCAATGTAGTTTATAGTTTGTGGAGTATTTGGAAATTGATGATGCCAGTAAAAAAAGGAGATTACGGCAACAATAACAAAGGAAAATGGTTTTTTATAGGAAATAAAAAAAGTTCTCATAATCAGACACACCTGCTTTTCAATTTATAGTTTAACTTTAATCAATCGAGTTGATTATTATAATCTCTGTTTATATCTTTTATGGCCTGCTCAACAGATAGAGTGCCATCCAGCATTTGATAAAAATAACCACTTGTTAAATGTTCTACTAAATCATAATTCTGAGCTGGCATCTTGTAAACCATATCGACGAAAGAGCCGGGTAAATAATGAAATATTTTTATGCCAATCCGGGCCGCTATAAACAAGATTTTTACTGTTAATAATAGGCTGCTACATAGGTAGATAATCTACTTCTGGTTACGACTGGGGAACACAAATTACCCGGATTCAATATCAAGCTGGCGCTTCTATTGACTACACGGATGTTCCACGTTTCTCTAGCATCCATCATGCTAATAAATCAGGGGAAATCTGGCTGCACGCTGGCATTCTATCAGACGATGAAGGCAGCAGGCATGAAGGGTGTGGTCGTGAAGGTTTCCGCGGGCAATACGCTCCTTGATCTGGCGGCGTCAGTCAATAGGCCAATGCTCATAAAGCGAGGATGGTGGTCTCGGCATATCGTTTCGCGCAGTTTACCAGTTAAGAAAGTTTGGCTCGCCCGCTACAATGGTGGTACCACGGAACCGATCTGGTATAGCGGCAATAGAGGCATGTGGCAATGAGTGAGCAGCCATCAGCGAATGTTCAAGGTTTCGGAATTAATGATGAAAGGCTAACTATGCATTATAGTTTAGGAAGTTATGGTATCAAAATGCGGGAGTCCTCAATAATTGGATCTTACATCGTTATGGGCAGCATAACAGCTTCAGCTCATACTACTGATTCAGTAGCAACACATGAGGGCGCTGATGTTAACGCATATGGCGTATATAAGTTTGGATATTGGCGTTACAAGATATGATGAAGTTCATGGAAAAGTTCAATTATATAAGTGGCATAAATCTGCTAAAAATATGGAGTTAAGAGAAAGCTGGTATCAAGAATGATGGAGGGCTGATTGGATAACATCGTGGGGTCCGCCTATTTGTTTTATTTTAGTAGCAGTAGTTTTTATAATTTGGTTAAGTTCATTTATTAAAAAAATTATTTCGATTTTTCGAAATGATAAATAAAATAAATTCTCTATCGTTCACAGGTAGAGGACTTTAATTTATTTATCTGCGAATGCGAACATTTTTACATTTTATCTTTATCCTTTTAAAAAGAATCCGTTTTTTTTGGCATACATAGATTCCTAGAATCATGCTATAATTTGCCATAGGCAATAGATGATGTATATGAGCGGATGCGGTGACACCCTTGTGAAGGGGGTGAAGCCTATGACAGTGTACCAAGCATTGGTGCTTGCTTTCCAGATTACGGGTGTTTTTTGCTCGGTAATTTTAGGAATTGTCAGCATCTTGGTGATGCTGTCAAATAAAAAGAAATAATCCGTCTCATATGCCATAGCGGGCTGAACGGATTATTTCACTTGGAATATGAATTTTAGCACTGCATCCGCTCATTGCGGATATTGCCATTCCGTCAGTGTGGGAGCACTGGCGGATTTATTTTTCTTCCTACGTTCATTATACACAAAATTTGCGGATTGATACAAAAATTTAGAATCAAAGTTCCAGCACTGACCGGCACTTTTGTTTAATTATTAGACGAAGGATTATTCAGCGCCTTGAGACGCTGGTCGTTAATCCAAGGCTTTTAGCCTTAGAGCAAACCACCCTTTTGAAGGGCGGTCTTGATTTCGCAGATTTTGCTGATCGCTCCGCCGGTATGCCTTGACTAACGAACAAAGAAAGTCGCTTTCGCAGGCAGTTCCAGACAATTCAGCTGCCCTCCGAAGACTGCGCCGCCGTCAATGCCAATGATATTATTCTCGCCAAAATAGACGGCGTAGGATTGGTGAAAATACATCGTTGGCGTATGCCCGAAGACGACCGTTTTTTCCCCGTGATACTGCTCGAAAAAGGGATCACGGATCCAAAGCAAATCCTGCTCATCTTGGTCTTCTATTGCCGAGTCGGGATTTATCCCCGCGTGAACGAACAGATAGTGCTCAGTCTGTGCATAGAAATTTAATTGCTGAATCCAGGCCAAATCGTCCGTTAACGCTTGTGGAAGATCCAGGTCGTCACCTTTTATTAGTTTCTTGTTAACTTTTTTCAGATCAAGTCCATAGCTCTTCAAGGTCTCGCCGCCGCCATTCGCCGCCCAATGCGCGAGGGACTCAGGTGTACGTCCGAGCAATGCTTTTTCCATCATGTCTTCATGGTTGCCCTTCAAAACAATGGCTCCCTGACTTTCCAGTTCGCGGGCCTGCTGTACAACGGCTTTTGGATCTTGGCCGCGGTCCACATAATCACCAAGCAGAAAGAGCAAATCATCCTCCGCTTGATACTTTATCTTTTCAAGAAGCGCATGAAACATATCAATCTGTCCATGCATATCACTAATCACAAGCAAACGTTTGACTGGCTGCACGATAATTCCCCGCTTTCTTTCTTTATCATAGACAAATTTCCTCCGATTATGCAAATGATCGAGATTTATAAGGTTGGTCAGCGAGCAAAAAAAGATAGAATCAGAAACTAGGACACTGGCACAGGAGACGTTATAATAAAAGTGAAAACGAATTCAGCCATTGCAGCTCTAAAGGCCGGACAAATGAAAGGACTGAGGACATGGATTATCGGATAGAACACGATACGATGGGTGAAGTCAAGGTGCCTGCAAATTGCTTATGGGCAGCACAAACGGAACGGAGCAGACAAAACTTTCAAATCGGATGGGAACGAATGCCCACTGAAATCATTCATGCATTTGCCATTTTGAAGAAAAGTGCAGCACTGGCCAATCATGAATTGGGTAATCTTGAAAAGGAAAAGACAGAGGTGATTGTTCAGGCTGCCGAAGAAATTATTGACGGAAAATGGGAGGAAGAGTTTCCTTTAGTGGTCTGGCAGACGGGAAGCGGGACTCAGTCGAATATGAATGTCAATGAGGTGATCGCGCGTCGCGCCAATCAGCTGCTCGAAGCTGCGGGAAATGATCAACGGATCCATCCGAATGACGATGTGAATCGCTCACAGAGTTCAAATGACACCTATCCAACAGCGCTTCACATCGCAGCGCTGCAAGCAGTGGAAGATCGGCTGCTCCCGGCGATGAATGAATTGAAGGCGACGCTTGAACAGAAGGCAGAGGCTTTCCGAAACATCGTCAAAATTGGCAGGACGCATCTTCAGGACGCAACACCACTGACTCTGGGACAGGAAATCAGTGGCTGGGCGGCCATGCTCAACGTTTCAAAAGCGATGCTGGTCTCCACCAGCCAATATCTCCGGGAATTAGCGATCGGAGGCACGGCTGTTGGTACGGGACTAAATGCCGATCCGCAATTCGGTGCTTGTGCTGCGAGGAAAATCAGTGAAGTGACGGGTAAAGAATTCCATTCGTCGACCAATAAATTTCATGCATTGACGAGTCATGATCAAATTGTCGCCGTCCATGGTGTGCTTAAAGCACTCGCCGCTGACCTGATGAAGATTGCCAATGATGTTCGCTGGCTTGCCAGTGGTCCGCGCTGCGGTATCGGTGAGTTGTCAATTCCGGAAAATGAACCGGGAAGTTCAATCATGCCCGGAAAAGTGAATCCGACACAGTGTGAGGCTGTGACAATGGTTGCCGTTCAAGTGATGGGCAATGATGCGACAATAGGTATTGCTGCCAGCCAGGGTAATTTTGAACTGAATGTATTTAAACCGGTCATCGGTTATAATTTTATCCAATCGGTAAAATTATTGACCGATGTCATTCATTCCTTCAATAAGCACTGTGCAGCGGGACTGGAACCGAATACAAAAAAAATTGAAGAAAATCTGCACCGTTCGCTGATGCTTGTGACTGCTCTGAACCCCTATATCGGTTATGAAAAAGCTGCGAAAATTTCAAAGAAAGCGTACAAGGAGGGGCTAAGTCTAAAAGAAGCTGCTGTGGCGCTTAACTTTTTGACCTCTGAACAATTCGATCAGTATGTAAAGCCAGAAGAAATGACGCATTCAAAAAATTAATGCAAGACGATCTTAACGAATGAAAAATGCACGGCTCATCTTGAGCCGTGCATTTTTTGACGAGAGGGAGGGGAAAGTTCTTTGGAGAAAATAAGGCAGAGTCAATAGCCGCTTATTTGTTTCGCTTCGTCTTTGGAATGACTTTCTCTCCATAATTCCCATCGGGTACAATTTTCTGATCAGTATTATAATTAATTCTGTCGCTCGCGGGCGGTACAAATCCTTTCGGCGTATAGAAGCGCATCAGATCACCATAAATAACTTTATCTGAGTAGTCCAATTTCTTTCTGGCAATTTCCTCGTAAGGCTTTCCAAGCGATGCCTTCAGCTTTTGCCCGTTTGCGTTCGAGTAAACGACTCCATCCAGAATAGTATATTTATTCGTGATCACGTCGCCATCTCTAAAAGGAACAATCTGCTGGTGTCGTTTTGAAAATAAGTCCGTTCCAAATTGGATATAATCCTTTGTGTTGATGCCCAGAAGATTCATCAATGTCGGGCGGACATCGACGTCTCCGCCATAAGTTGTGTTTAATCCGCCTTTTGTTTTCGGAATATGAATGAAAAGCGGGACACGCTGCAGCTGCGCATTCTCAAAAGGCGTAATTGTCTTTCCCAGAACCTTCGCCATTGCCGGGTCATGATTCTCAGACAATCCATAATGATCGCCATACATGATGATAATCGTGTGATCAAACAGTCCGGCCTTTTTCAAATCTGTGAAGAATTGCTGAACCGCCTGATCCATATAATTTGCCGATTGGAAATAATTATTGACGACAGAATCGCCATAATTTCCAGGCGTAAAGGTCGTATCTTCTTTGTCCATACCGAATGGGAAGTGGTTGGACAGCAAAATGAATTTGCTGTAAAAAGGCTGCTTCAGTTGTGTCACGTAAGGCATGGACTCCTTCAGAAAAGGCTTGTCTTTCATGCCGTAATTTTTGGTATTCTGAGCACTCATATCGTAATATTTGGAATCAAAGAAACGTTCATAACCCAATGATTTATACATTTGATCCCGGTTCCAGAAGGTTTTAACATTTCCATGAAATGCTGCGGTCTCATAGCCGAGATGATTCATAATCGCCGGTGCAGCTTCGTAGGTGTTCGTACCCTTCATTTGAAAGACGGGACCCTGAGACAATGGGTATAACGAGTTTTCCATCATGAATTCGGCATCAGAGGTCTTTCCAGAACCGGTCTGATGAAAGAAGTTATTAAAATATACGGTGTTGTCATTACCCTTTGCCAGCGAATTCAAGAAAGGCGTTACTTCCGTCCCATCAGGCATTTTATAATTGATAGCGAAACTCTGCAGGGATTCGAGCGATACATAGATAACGTTCATTCCTTTGCCGACACCGGCATATTTCGGGCTAGCGGGTGCGAAATTTGACTTTGTGTAGTTGACGATATCATTAATATCGCTGCTATCGGCCATAGCCCGTTGCGCATTCGAGCGAGCATTTTGAATCGCATCATAGACTGCAAAGTTGTAGGCACCCAAATATTTGACAATATAAGCTCGGTCAAATGTCCGGCTAAGCAATTCCGGACGATCCGTTTCTGCTAAGCTCAGGTTAACGATAAAGATCATAATTGCTGAGACAAAGACCGTAAAGATTGACCGTACATTCCAGCGTTCGAGTGAGGGTCTCACGAGCCTGGTGAGAACAAGAACAAGCAGGATGAGGGTATCCAGAAAAAATAAAATATCTGCCGGCTTCATCAAAGCAACGACGCTGCCACCAAGATCACCGGCATTGCCGCCAGACTCTGTCATCGTTGAGAACGTAATAAAATCGCTGAAGAATCGATAGTACACAATATTGGCATATAGCCAAAAAGAAAGCACAAGATTCATTAAAAGGAGTACAGAAAATTGCAGCCTTCCCTTAAAAATAACGGAAATGCCGAAAAACAGCAAAGCGGAACTTAAGGGATTAAAAAAGAGCAGAAAACGCTGCATATTATCGCTAACACCCAGATTGAATTGGGTCAAATAAACATAATAAGTCTTTGCCCAAAAGAGAAAGACCGCCAGGAAAAACAAAGTATATTTTTTGCCGAGCAGCCGTCGAAACTTGCTCAATGTTTGTTTCAAAATGGTTAACCCCCTATAAATAACAAATAGAAGTTTATTTCTATCGCTCTCGTAATCCTAATTTTGCAGACTTATTTATTAATATCATAAAGTGTTTGTTATGTACACCTAAAGAATTTGTAAAAAAAAAGATATCTATCTTTTTTTCATGATCGGGAATTTTGCATTCCGGGTTTACCTGACTTGAATCCCATTGGCTATAAACAGGACAAGAGGGTTTTGTCCTGTTTATAGCCATCTATATGGAAGAAATAAGAAAGTATGAAAAAATCCCCTTTCCAAAGAAAGAGGAGAAAGGGGAGTGGCTGCTGGAGCAATATTTGTGAAAATGGTCAGCTGCAGACTTTTCCAAAAATTTATCTACTATTTATATGTTTATCGTCTACCGCGCATGAATTCTTCCCAATCTTTTTTCGTTCCGACCGACATTCTTCAGTAATTGCGGATATCTGAAAAAGAGCATTGTATAACGGCCTAAGAGAAAACCAGCAATAAAAATAAAGTAAATGATGAAACTCGATGAACCGGTCAGAGACGGAGTCAGGGACAAATAATGGACAGCGATAGCGTTTAATCCGTAACGGATGGGAATAGAAATGAGCCAGACAGCAACAGCCAGAAGCGATCCTGAGAGATACCAGGCGCCATCATGATGAATGAGCGGCGTATAGCGGCCTTGCAAGAGACCAAGAGCAAAGGACATTATCAGGGCTCCGCTCAGGATGACCCAGTCAGCAGCAGATAGGGCAGTCATGAAGGAAAGAGCGCAGGCAACGAATAAGAGTAACGCGAGGGGCTGACGATAGAGCCGCCCGGTCAGCGGTTTTTCTCTTAATTGATTAATCAAAATTATTGCCACAAGCAAAGCTCCCGTAGCAAGAACCATGCTGCCACCTCCAATTCAACCTTTATGATTGAGCATATGAGCGGATGGAATTGTCCTATAACAGCAATCAACTGACAGAAAACGACAATTTACTCAAAAGATTGAGTAAATTACATTTGTATTACAAAAGAAAATGCAGTAAGCAAAAGACTTGTCGTGTATTGTTACATTTGTGTTTCACTAGGAAATATAAGCTTAATATCTGTAAAAATTTGCTGATGCTATAATAAAAAGGTCGATAAAGGGAAATAAAATTGTCGAGAAACTACTATAAAATTATATTTGAGTTATACCAGATTAAGAGAGAATGAATGTTCTTGGGGAGGACAAATGCCGATTATGAGATTGGACAAAAAGAAAGTCACTGTTACCTTAGTCTTGACCGTTGGACTGACATATACTTCCGTAATGCCGTCGATTACATATGCAAAAACATCACTTGATAAAGTAAAGGATCAGGAGTCTTCAACTCAATCCTTGAAAGCTAAGTTAAGCGTGCAACAGGAAAAAGTTCAGAATGATCTTAAAGCAATCAATAAACGACAATTAAGTCTGACAGGTAAAATCAGTCAGGGTCAGTCTGATATCAATCAGGCGAACGACCAGATTGATGCATTGAAAAGCGATATCGGTGTTATTCAGAAACGAATCGATGCCCGTAAGACGATTCTTGATCAGAGACTTGTTTCTATTTATAAGAATGGCGGTACAGCCGACTATCTGGAAGTTTTAATGGGTTCAAAGAGCTTCGGCGATTTTGTGAATCGGGTCAAGGCACTGCACATGATCACTTCTCAAGATCAAAAAATTCTGACCGATCAGCAAAACGATAAAGAAGCCGTCAGTAAGAAAAAGAAAACGATTGAAACCAAGCAGGCATCAAATGTTGCTAAGCTGGAAGAATTGAAAAACACATTGAGTCAGGTTGAACAGCTGCAGGTTCAGAAGAAAATTGCTGCTGGTGCATTATCGACTAAACAGTCCAGCCTATCGAAGAAATTGACGGCTCTTTCCAATGCAGAAGCGAGCCTGAATGCAAAGCAGGTATCTGCTGATGTAACCCCGGCTTCTTATTCTGCATCATCTAATGACAATAGCAGCACAACAGGTGCAGCTTCGGACAACAACTCAAATAGCAGCAGCAATTCGACTCAGGGAAGCAGCTCCGGCAGCAATTCTAATAATGGGAGTAGCACAAGTTCAGCTCCGGCTAGCCAACCCGCACCTTCTGCGAAGCCTGCCGGTCTGTCCGCTTCAGTAGCAAGCGGCGGCATTTCCGGAATTCTCAATTATGGAAATCGATTCATCGGCAATTCCACCTATGTCTTCGGTGCTTCCAACCCCGCCGGTCATCAATTCGATTGCTCCGGGTTTGTCCATGCAGCATTTGCGGCTAATGGTATCGGTGTCGGACGGACGACGGATGCTTTGGTTAGCGAAGGTTCCCCGGTCAGCATCTCTCAGGCAAAACCTGGTGATCTCGTATTCTTTGATACTTATAAAACAAACGGTCATGTGGCTATTTATCTTGGCGGCGGCCGGTTTATCGGCTCGCAAAGCGGTACAGGCGTTGCCATTGTTAGCATGAGCAATCCTTATTGGAAATCGCATTTCAGAGGTGTTGTTCGCCGGATCCTTAATTAATCCGTATTTTGTCCATTCCTCGAATATCTGAGCTGCCGATAGTATTTATCGGCGGCTTTTTTCGATCTGATCAGGAATTGGATCTATACTTAATTTTAGAATTCCCGACTTTCTTGACAGTGAAACCTTTTTTTGCAAAATCAACTCTATGTAAATTTTGAATCGGTTGCACAAAGCAATTGACTGAGCGGTAGATTGTGCAATCGAGTGTCCCATTTTAAGGAAGGATGTGCGCCCGATTGTTTAAAATTATGATTGTCGAAGATGATGAGACGATGAACGCTATTCTTGCGAAGAATCTTATAAAATG
Source organism: Sporolactobacillus sp. (assembly GCA_048976585.1). GTDB lineage: Bacteria > Bacillota > Bacilli > Bacillales > Sporolactobacillaceae > Sporolactobacillus. Next base: position 21,984 of record JBHGUY010000030.1, read on the forward strand.
GAAGTTTTCTGTTCTGAATACGATTAATTTTGAGGCAATCACTGATTCTGTGATCGCCTATCAGCCACATCTTATTTTACTTGATATCAACCTCCCGTTTTTCGATGGTTTTCATTGGTGCCGTCAAATTCGACAAATGACCAATGTACCGGTTATTTTTATCTCTTCACGGGATTCCACAATGGACAAAATCATGGCAATGAATATGGGAGGAGATGACTATATCCAGAAACCGATAGAGCAGGATATTCTGATAGCTAAAATCCATGCTCTGCTGCGGCGAACTTACGCATATGGTGAGTTTGAAGCACCGCACGTTTTAGAATATCACGAGATAATTCTGCATCTCGATGACAGCCGAATCAGCCATCGTGGTCAAAGTGTTGACTTAACAACGAATGAATTTCGGATTCTATCTCTACTGATGCGCCAGGTAGGCAAAATCGTTTCGCGTGAACAAATTATCAAAGCTCTATGGGAAGACGCGCATTTTATTGATGACAATACGTTGACTGTGAACATCGTCAGGCTGCGGAGAAAGCTTTCAGAAATCGGTTTGCGTTCGTTAATTCAGACGAAAAAGGGACAGGGGTATCAGATCAGATGAAGGTCACAGAGTATCTGTCGGATCAGCGGCTATTGCTTTTTTTCTATACGGTAGGCAATATTTTTCTATTCATCTATCTATTACTCGAACCTTCTGTATCTCTTTCGCTTGGCAGTACCTGTTATCTTTTGCTTATTCTTCTGTTTTTCTTCTCCGCTTTCCTGTTCTTGGATTATTTGCGGCGCAGTGCCTATCTTCGTGAACTGGATGCCATCAAGCAGGGCCCATCGAATGATCGCTTTTTTCTCGTCTGTAACGCGCATCCAGCAACAAATGAACAAGAACATTTCCAAATGATTTTTGAAGAAGCAAGCAGTGAAAGTATCCGGATTGTGCAGCTTTTGAAAAGAGAGGCTGCCGAAAATAAAGATTTTGTCATGTCCTGGGTTCATGAAATTAAAACACCGATAGCTGCCGGCATAATGATTCTTGAAGATAGCGAGACGAATGGATACAGGAAACCGGAGCGAAAACTGCTAAAAAATAAACTGAATCAAATTGATCACTATGTTGAACAAGCGCTCTATTATTCCCGGACAGACAGCTTCTCTATCGACTATCTGATTCAGGAATCAAGCCTTCAGCGGATCATCCATCATGTGCTGAAAAAAGAAGCCGAATTGTTCATCATAAAAAAGATTCGTGTCACCTTGCAGCAGATTGATCAGAGGGTACTTACCGACAGCAAATGGCTCGAATTTATTCTCGATCAACTCCTTTCGAATGCTGGAAAATATACTGAAGTAGGCGGGAATGTCATTATTCGCTGCGAGAAGATGGCGCATGGTTTAAGATTGTCTATTCGAGATGATGGCTGCGGAATCAGAAAAGAGGATATTGGTCGTGTTTTTGATCGCGGTTATACGGGCTATACAGGGAGAGAGAAAACGCACGCGACAGGCATGGGGCTTTTTCTGGCGAAGAAGTTGGCCATGAAGCTAGGCCATGAGCTTACTCTTGAGTCTTCCGAAAATGAATACACGATGGTTTGTCTCCTCTTTTCAGATCAGACGAACCTTACAACTGTGGCCCGTGCCCAGGTGACAAAAGTGTAAGTTAAGCAGCATCAATTGTAAGTTAAATCGAGGGAATCCCTCTTCTAACCTCATTACAATGAAAGAAGGAGCAGGTATTCATTACTGCCAGTGGATGGAAAAGGGAGGACGTTAGTCTATGGAATCATTTCAATTGAAAGCCAGCGGACTAAAAAAGGTTTACGGTAGGCGCGGAAATACGTATACAGCGATTAAAGAATTTGATCTGAAGCTAGAAAAAGGTGAATTTGTTGGTATTATGGGACCGTCCGGTTCAGGAAAAACAACATTGCTGAATATTTTATCAACGATTGATCAACCGACCGAAGGCGACGTGGAAATAAATGGGACGCCACTTTCCGGTATGAAAGATAAAGATCTGGCACTTTTTCGCCGAGATCATCTCGGTTTTATCTTTCAGGACTACAATCTGCTCGACACGTTGACTCTTGAAGAGAATATTGCCTTGCCACTTGCACTCGCCAAAACAGATACAGACGAGATTAGCAAGCGGATCGGAGAGATCAGTGAACGGCTCGGGATCAAAAACCTGCTTGGTAAATATCCGTATGAGGTTTCTGGTGGACAATTGCAGCGTACGGCGGCCGCTCGCGCGATGATCGTACGACCGGAATTGATTTTTGCTGATGAACCGACTGGTGCGCTCGATTCAAAGTCGGCAACAGAATTACTGCAAATGCTCTCAGAAATGAATCAGCGCGAGTCGATGACGCTACTGATGGTCACGCATGATGCTTTTTCCGCGAGCTACAGTGATCGAATCGTCTTTTTACGTGATGGGGAATTGTTCACGGAACTCGGGCGTGGGCGCCAGTCACGCCGTGAGTATTTCCAAAGAATTCTCGATGTGTTGTCGGCGATGGGGGGCGGCGTTCATGACCTTGTTTGACCTCGCTTTTCGCCATATGAAACGCAATTTTTATCAATATCTTTTTTATTTTGCTTCAATGATCTTCAGTGTACTGATTTTTTTTACGTTTGTCTCCATTCAGTACAACACTCAGGTTGACCGGGCGATATCGATGCGAATCGATGCAGCTTTTAAAGCGGGGGCTGTTGTCCTCATTCTTTTTGCCGCTATGTTCATCGGCTATTCGAACAGCTTTTTCACAAGAAGACGCAAAAAGGAGATCGGTCTTTATGCGCTGCTTGGTCTGCAAAAAAAACAAATTGCCCGGATGCTTTTCTATGAGAATCTGATTCTTGGGGTTTTATCGCTGGCGTTCGGCATCCTGATCGGCACATTGTTTTCCAAATTTTTTACGATGCTGCTGATGAAATTGATGGATACCGTGGTTTCGATCCATTTTATGATTGCTTCGCAGGCCGTGATTGAGACATTGATTGTTTTTATGAGTATCATTTTTCTTAGTTCCTTGTACGATTATGCGTTAATCTACCGCTTCCACCTTGTTGACTTGTTCCGTGCAGAGAAACAAGGTGATCGAATGCTAAAAAGTCATCCGCTAACCGGATTGCTGGCCATTTGTTTGATCATAGCTGGCTACGCAATCGCTCTGACTCCGCTGAGGCATGCACAGATTTGGGGTCGCGGAGAAGCAGGCTTGCTCCGTTGCACCATGGCGATCCTCTTCTGTACCATTTTCGGCTCCTATCTCTTATTCCGCTCGACAACCGTGGCTTTTCTGCAGCACTGCCGAAAGCGGCGCCGTTTTTATTTTCGCGGCACAAACTTGATCAGTATCTCTCAATTAAGCTTTCATATCCGCGGTAACGCGCGCGTACTGACCATAATTACGACGCTCTCAGCGGTGACGCTGTGCTCAGTCGGAGCAAGCTTCGGCGCCTATTATCGCTGCGAGCAGCTGGCACGAAGTCTTTCACCATATAGTTATTCTTACCTGCTTAGGGGGAAGGATACAGGAAGGGCTGAAACGTTATTTCTGCGCCAAGTGAATGATCAAAAAAGGCATCGTTTAATCAACCGGGAAGCGCTCCCAATTGTCACCTTTAATGTAAGAACGACGAGCCCGCTAGGGAAAATTCCAATGACGTTCCTTTCAGAGTCTTCTGCCAATCGACTGCTGCATATGCAAGCAAAGACTGAGTCGTTTCACTTAAATCGTCATCAAGGAGTCATTGTCGATCCAGATTATCAGCCAGAAAGCTCGGCACTCCAGGTTGGTCAAAGCGTGAACGATGGAGCAATTAAGATAAAAATGAAGAGTTACCAAACGTTTCAATTAATTAACACGATGGCTATTCAAAGTCTTGAAACGATCGTTATCTCTGACAGTCAATTTACTCAAATCGAGAGAAATCATAAGCCTTCTACTCTCGGAGAACTCATGTTTACGAATGATCGCGATTCTGGACGCTTCATTCATCGGTTGAATAGTAGTTTGTCGCATTCTTCCAGCTTTGTGAATGCTTCAAGTTTTTACGAAATCTATCATTCGAGGATGATTAGTAACGGACTGACCCTGTTTCTCGGTCTCTTCATCGGTCTTGTTTTTCTGCTGGCGACCGGCAGTATCCTTTTTTTTAAACAAATGAATGAATTGGAGCAGGAAAAGAAGCAATATGCTATTCTGAAAAAGTTGGGCATCAGCAAGAAAGAAATTAACAGATCACTTTCCAGTCAAGTCGGTTTTCTTTTTGCCTTGCCTCTTGTCGTCGGGATTTGTCACAGCATCATCGCCCTGGCTGCACTCTCAAAGGTCCTTGATGAAAATATTACGATTCCGGTGATCATTTGTATGGCCGTCTATGCAAGTATCTATTTGGTCTACTCGATTTATACAACTTACGCTTGCGCGAAAACAGTTTCCGCATAAAGAGCCTTTTTTCCAAAGGATAGGCAGAATCCGTCTCCATTCTCGCTCTGAATACATAAAGTATAGAAAAATAGAGGGGGAGATCGGAGCATGTTTATTCTGATCGTTGTCATGTTTATTCTCCTTGTGATTGTCGGTCTTTTCTTTTATTGATCGATGGGAACAGGCAAAAATCTCATACAATCGGCAATCGCACGCAGAACACCTGTCAAGTCCGAACTTATAGGGCTTGTTTTTTATTGCCTTGAAAAGAAGCAGGTTGAGCTACTTTTGTCAACAAAAAAAACATGAAATGTTTTGCTAAAACTAGTGCTGCATCGACAAAAAAACCCCGTTCATCATTTAGCGGAAATGTGTGACAATGAAGGTACACCAATTACGATGAAAGGAAGTGCAGCGATGCGCAATATTATTTCGTTCCGATTCAACCCTGCCCAACTGAAACTCAATCTGTTTATTGATTTTTATAGTTATTGCACGCGATGGGAGCAGAATATCTATGTCTATGGCAAGAACGAAGCACATAAAGTTCATCGCCTCTCTGAACTTCTTTCGTTTGTCTTATTCAGCCATGACGAAGAATGCCTAATTGTTATTGAAGGAAGCGGGATTAGTGAGACAAAAGATTATATCTCTAAGCACTTATCCGGTGTTCTGTCCGCTTAAGTAGAATTAACGATGAAAAGTTTTTACGATGAATGGATGAATATGCTATAGTAATAGAAAAGAACCTTGTACACAGAATGTTCACATACTCTTTCGAGGTGCAAGCTCTAATGAAGTGATTGAAGAAGGGACAGACTTATGAACACTTTGGAAATGATCAGGACAGCACCAATTAGTCCGGACAACGATCCCTGGGAAGCCTATTATGATATGGAAATGTACGGGCACTTGGAACTGACGAATATTGAATTCACGACAACGACCTTGTGCAATATGCGCTGTGAGCATTGCGCGGTTGGCTACACGCTGCAAAAGCGTGATCCGAAGCCTTTGCCGGTCGATTTATTGTTGAAACGTTTGGATGAGGTGCCGCATCTAAGCGCGCTGAGCATCACGGGCGGAGAACCGATGTTATCTCTGCATTCTGTAAAAAATTATGTTGTGCCGATTTTAAAGTATGCCCATGAGCGCGGTTTGAGAACGCAAATTAATTCAAACTTAACCTTAGATCTTGCCCGCTATGAACTCATTATCCCTTATCTTGATGTTCTGCATATTTCATTTAATTACGGGAGTTTTCAGGATTACTCCGATATCGGTTTTGCGGTAATGGAGAAGAAGCCCAAACATGAACTGCAGCAATTATTTTTTGATCGAATGATTGAAAACGCCAAAGTCTTGTCAGATCGCGGGGTGCTTGTCTCGGCGGAAACGATGATTAACAAAAGGACCCTTCCCCATCTGGAACGGATACATGAACAAGTGGTTGAGATGGGCTGCTTGCGTCATGAAATCCATCCGATGTATCCCAGTGATTTTGCCAGCAGTCTGCAGGTCGCTTCTCTGGATGAAATTCGTTCCGGGATCACGCGGCTGCTAGACTTCCGTGATCAAAAGGTCTGGATGCTTTTTGGAACGCTGCCCTTCTATCCATGTAGCCGCAGAGAAGAGGATTTGAATCTATTGAAAAGATTGCATTCTGAAAAAAATGTGACCGTACGCAATGATCCGGATGGCCGCTCCCGGTTAAATGTGAGTATCTTTACGGGAGATATTATTGTGACCGATTTTGGCGATGCGCCGGTCTTGGGAAATGTACAGACCACCTCTCTGAATGAAGCCTATGAGAACTGGAAAGAGACAGCGCTTGCGAAATCGTTGAGTTGTCATTGTCCGGAGATGAAATGCCTTGGGCCCAATGTACTTGTAAAAAATACCTACTATAAAACAGTTGATTTTACGCGCCAAAAGGCGCAAATTGCGCTGGCGACGATTTGAAGGAATTTACAAAATCATCAGGAATCAGAAAGGGACTGCTGTCAAAGAGTTCCTTTTTTTGATAGATTGAGAGCTGAGTGATAAGGGCGTTATGCTTCGCCTCTGAGGCGGTAAAAATTCACACTTCATCGGTTGCTGCCCGCTGTATTTCCGCTTAGAATGAAAGAAGACACGTGTAAGGAGCTCTTTTGATAATGAAAAAAAAGTTGTATATTTCACTGACGCTTAACATCCTCTTTCTTCTAATTATCGCCGGGCTGCTCGTTTACGGTTTACGGAAGGGGATGAATCGGGACACCATTCGGTTAAAATCGCTGGTGAATCCCGATCAAGTACTGACCGTCAACGACCGCGTTTATAAAACGCGCCACAGTATTTTTTACAGCCTCGAGAAGCCCTCAGAGAAGCATCAAATCATTTTTCTTGGCGACAGCATTACTCAGAATTGTCCCTGGAGTGAGCTGCTCGATAATCAAAATATTATTAACCGAGGAATCAGCGGAGACACGACATCCGGCATACGTGATCGGCTCAGCAATATCGTTTATCTCCAGCCGAAGAAGATCTTCATTATGGCAGGAATTAATGATTTTTCGCTCGGCCGCTCGGTAAAGCAAGTGACGTCGAATTACGAGAAGATCGTTCGCCATATTCGGCGGGAGTCTTCGCAGACAGAGGTCTATATTCAAAGTACATTACCAATAAATAACAAGTTAAATAAATATGCGACCACTCCAGCGCAAATTACCGATTTGGATAAAAATCTGGAGCTTTTTTCAAAGAGAGAAGGCGTAGTGTATATTAATCTGTATCCCTCCTTTGTGGATTCAACGGGGCATCTCAAAGTGCAATATACGTTTGACGGTACACATCTCAATGGCAAAGGATATTTGTTATGGAAGAGTAAAATCGAGAAATATATTCGCGATTAAAAATTGCGGCACAAATAAAGAATGGTGACATTTGTCATGAAAAAACATGGCGTAATGTCACTATTTTTTTATACCTGCTGCTGGTAAGCTGATGATAGTTTCAAACGGGGGGAATGGATGATGCTCATTCAGGTGAAGGATCTAGTGAAACGTTATAAAGAATTTCTGGCGATTGATCATCTGGATTTAACGATTGCTGAAGGCGAAATTTTCGGATTGCTCGGGCCAAATGGTGCGGGGAAGACAACATTGATTAACGCGATGCTAGGGCTGACAACCTGCAATCAGGGGGCCATACAGCTTTTTGGTACGCCGCTCGGAAAGAATGAAAAAGCAATTAAAATGAAAATTGGTCTTGTCCCTCAGGATTTGGCTGTATATGATGATCTGTCGGCAGAAGAGAATGTCCAATTGTTTGGCCGGCTATATGGATTGAAAGGTGAAAAACTTCACCAGGCAGTGAGCGAAGCCTTGGCATTTACCGGACTTCAGGAAATGAAACAAAAAAGACCGACTCAATTTTCAGGCGGGATGAAAAGGAGATTGAACATCGCTTGCGCGCTTGTTCATCATCCAGAGTTACTGATTATGGACGAACCGACTGTTGGCATCGATCCACAATCGCGTCATTTTATCCTTCAGTCCGTAAAAAAGCTGAACACCCAGGGATGTACGGTCATCTATATTTCGCATTATATGGAGGAGGTGGCAGCACTCTGCACCCGGATTGCCATTGTTGACAAAGGCCGAATCGTTGCGAGTGGAACAAAGGAAGAACTGAGCCGCCTGATCGAGGACGATCAAATCCTGACGATTACTGTGGAGGAACCGAATTATACGCTGATTGAACGCCTGAAGGCTCTGCCAGAGGTTAAAGACGCTGTGCTGACTGAGCATCAAATCCGGCTGGTTGGCAATGGGACCGCCCTCAATCCAATCTTGCAGACTTTACTGGATGAAGGAGCATCGGTTCTCGCTGTTCAGAGCGATCAGCCGACACTGGAGGATGTCTTCCTGACATTAACCGGCCGTGCACTCCGGGAGGAAAATTCATGAAAACAATCGCGATAATCACGGTGATAACGCTCAAGCAGAATTTCAGAGATTACAAAGGGTTGGTGCTCATGCTGCTGCTCCCTGTTCTGCTCACCATGATTCTGGGTACAGCGCTGAGTAAAACGGGAAGCACCACGAATACGACGGATAGGCTTCATGTCCATGCGGCTCTTGTGGAGCAGGATAAGAGTCAGGCATCCGAACATTTAGCTGCCTTTTATCAGAGTCCGTCGATCCGGAAAATCCTAGGCGTCAAGAAATATTCTTCAATAGCAATGAATTTCTTTAGATGAAAGAATGAGTCATATCTGAGAAGAATCCTTCTTCAACTGATCTTAGTGGTAGCTAATTTATTCATGTAATTTAGGCAGCTAATTTTTCTGGAGATTTATAGATGGATCCTGACCAACCAAAAACAAAGAAAACTAAGAGAAGAAATTTACAAATATTATGCAATAGCTATATATACTGAAAAATATTTTTTTGAACGACACGATTCGACAACATTTTCATTTTATAAAGTGTAAACTACTTTTGTGGAGGTGGGATATTGGTTATTGCCAGTCTAGTTTAATCTTTGCGGTAATTGATGTCGAGAAAGTGTTTTAAATTATCTTGTATAACTGAGAACAAAATGGTAAGTGAAATGAGAAATTCTTTTTTATCTTTATAAGTTTGAGGAGGAGATAGCAAAATGATATACAGTTCGAAAGATAAAGCCATTAACGATGTTACTACTAGTGATGAATCAATCTTTGGAATAGGCATCTCTGTGACAAAACGATATCCTAGATCAAAAACAGTAGTGTACTGTTGCGTAATGGTTGCATGTCTTGGAGCCGTTAATCTAGATCACGAGGAAAAATAAACCAGTAAAATCTGATAAATAGTTTATAGAAATAATAAAAAGGCTTGAAATTAGAGGAGGAGATAGCAAAATGATATACAGTTCGAAAGATAAAGCCATTAACGATGTTACTACTAGTGATGAATCAATCTTTGGAATAGGCATCTCTGCGACAAAACGATATCCTAGATCAAAAACAGTAGTGTACTGTTGCGTAATGGTTGCATGTCTTGGAGCCGTTAATTTATCTAAAAATAATAATAAATAAGAATCATTCTAAGTTGGAAATAAATTTTCAATGAGAGGTTTTGACATGTTTAAAGTTAATAATTTTATTACTTATGAGTTGCCGACGAAAGAATTAGTGGTTCAAAATCAAGATAGTATAACAAAGGTTTCACAAGAAAAAATGAAATTGTTTTTGATAAATATTAGTGATCGGTACAATAAAAAACTTTCTGAAGAGGAATTGTCTGATTATTTTGGCGACCTTAAAGAAAGGGCAATTAGTTTTCTTCTTAATTTTAATCTTATAGAAGAACAAAAAGTCTGGAATTATGATGTTAATAACATATGTTTAGTTTCCAATTGTCAGAGAGTAAGAGAATGCATTCAAGGGTATTTTAATCATGACTTCCCAGGTGCTGATTTTTCAGCACTTGATATCAATGAATTTAATGAATTGAGTGAAACACATAACACTCTTTTCATTGTGTTTTTAAATCCATATAGTTTATCAATTGCAAAAAAAATTAAAAAGAAAATTGACCATGTCGATTCAACTTATCTTATTATGTCATACGTATATGACTTTAAAATGTATATGGATTGTTTATACAATGCAAAATGGAATAACCCTTCTCACTTTGATCATAAAGGTTATATTGAATCTTCAATTAGATCAAATGAAGAGGAACACACTATGACCTATCAAGATTTAATAGATATGATATATCAGAACGATCAAAAATTTACGATTGAGCTACCATTAACTCAGAGAATGGTATTAAAAACAACTATAATTTTAATTGACGCATTTGAAAAATTCTTTTATCTTGACAGAGACAAAATATTGCATCCGGATGAGCTAACAGAAAATTTATGCTTTGATTATAAACAAAACAAATTGATCAAAGATACAGCCTTATTTTGGGAATTGAGTGACATTTATGAACAATGATTATGAAAAACACTATGTAATGGATTGGGATATTGAAAGTGACTTTTTGCTGCCCAGAGAATGTTTTAAAAATGTGATGAAATTTCATCAATCAACTGTTTTAACTAACAGTAAAAATAATATGATAGGAAATATTTCACAACCGCTTTATGATTGGTGTATTACACATCAAAAAAAGGCTCCTATTCCCCAATCGTATTTAAAAAAGATTCAGTTAGAAGACGAATTAGAGTTTAAAGGGATATCCAGTGAAAGAAATTATGACAAAAATTACATTTTTCCTCTACATGATTTAAGTGTTCTTCTCCACTCAAGTTTTGGTGCAGAAAAAGATGGTGATTTACACAGAAAGTACCCATCGGCTGGAGCCTTATATCCTGTTTATCCTATTGTTTATGTCTTTAATAAAAAATACATGGAAGGATCTTTTGAAGAAGGTGTATATTATTATGATGGTTTTAGTAATCAATTATTACAAGTGAAAAAATGGACAGAGGTCGAAATGCAAAAAGCAATTGATTCGATAAAACCAGATGGCTTACTATTTTCTCATTATGCAATTGGTTATGTGGCTGATTTTAGAAAGGCTATTATAAAATACAGATCATTAGGATATAAACATGTGATGCTTGAAGCTGGAATGATGGTTCAACAGTTTAGAGATAATTTGGTTATATTAAATAAATCATATGGCGACTTATCATATTCAGGGTTTAATGACAATGCTTTAACAAAGCTTTCAGGATTTGATGTCTCTAATTCACCAGTTATCTTAGTTCAATGGTTTGGAAGAAGAAGAGGTGAAACCTAATGATTTACAATTCTATTGGAACAAAGAAATTTAATATACCTTTTAGGATTTTTAATAACAATGATTACTTTGCATTCTCTAAAGTTGGTACCTTTCTTATTGATAATTCGCTCGGTCCTGACGGTGGGGAAGGAATTGATCATAATAAGGCCAACTCAATTAAAAAGGCCTTCTCAGAAATGTTGGAACGCCGAGCTTTAATGGTGGGCGTAGATAAGACACGTAATATAAAATCTCTGAATTTAGTAGACAAACGTTGTAATGAAATCCCTCTCAAAAACTTTTGTTACTCTACAGACAAGTTTTCATATAATGACACTACAGGTGCAGCCGCACATCTAAAAGGAAGCAAAGCACTTTTAAATGCATTAGTTGAAATAATTCAAAAAAATGAATTGTTGATTTTTTGGTACCTAAAGCAGGGCTATTCAATTAGGACAAGTGACATCCTTAATAAGGTAAAAATAGACGGTGTGAGAAACTATAAAAATATTCAATTTTTTATTAGTAATTATTTTAAGCCATTAATTACATCTATCTGTATAGTATTTGATAAATGTCATGAGTGTATTATATCATCAGGTTTAGGGACAGATACTAATGTATATAAAGCGATTCGTCTATCATTTGAAGAAATGAAATTAATAAAAGAACAAGACACAATTAACAAAAAATACAGTGAACTACTTGGAAATATTAGAGATTCTAATTATGTAGATGCACATAGTACACTAAATTCTTCAGAGTATCTATTGAAATTCACTCGAAATTTTGCATATTATAATATTGGAAAATGGGAAATAAAAGATGAAATGTCTATTTTTAAAATAGTAAATGCGTTGCCTCCTTGGATAAAAACATTATTCGTGGCTTTATTACCTAATACAATAAACCCTTCAATGAAAATCGTTAAAATTATTAGCGATGAGCTTTTTAACAGTATACCTATTAAAGAAATCATATTTAGAAATAAAAAGTTGCATAATTTTCCTTTTGATTTCGAAAGCTTGAATACAAATATAATTGAGGCACCTGATTGTCCAGTCATATAGTAGAAATTTATTTAATAGAAATCTATAGAGAGTAAAAATGACGGAGGAACTCATTAGATGAAATATGGATCTGGTACAATTAAAGAGTTATTTCTTTATAATTCTATTTTCCTTAACAATTTTAATGTTACTAGAATAGTCCCATATAGTAGAGGGGATCAAGGTTTTTCACTTAGTAATGGAGTGGGACACTCCATTAAATCAGCTCTTGGGGAACATCTTGAGCGAATTTCTGTTTACAAGAATAACTTTTTATTGGATAACGATTATATTAAAGCATATAGTTTTAAAGAGGGGAGCACTAAGAAAGTACCAGCCTATTACGTATCTTTAATACATGATACTCCTGAATCTAAAAATTTCTATACAGATACTTCGGGTGTAGCTTCACATACAAACTCTAATCAATTAATCACGAATTCTTTTCTAGAGTTTGTAGAGCGACAAAGTCTTGTATTCTCATTCTTAACAGAAGATCCAGGACTAATTGTTCCAGAGAATTATACAAGATTAATAAAGAACTTTTCATCAAAGGCCAGACAATATATTGATAACATCATTATTAATGATATTTCAATATTTGATGATGTATTTGTGATTTTGATTGTTGGACTTGGAACAAAGTACCATGGCATTGGTTTAGGAAGTGGGCTAACTTTGGATGATGCAATTTTCAGCGCATTTAGAGAATTCTTCTGTTTTTTTTGGGACATGCCAACAAAAGAGTTAACGGACCAAGGTAATGAGAGCCAGATTCAAACTGTAAACGATGATAGGATTAATCAACTTTTTTTGGCGAAAAATGATCCATATGTGTATTCAAGTATTTTTTCCAAATTGGTCAATTCAAAGTATCTTTATAACAAATTTTCATACTTAGTAGAGAATAACAATAGAACTATTGTTGAAGAAAAAGATAATATTGATCATAAAGGAATCATAGAATTAATATTAAAATTTGTTGATAAATTTCAAATAGATATTTTACTATCATATATACCATTTGATAAATTAAATTTAAGTAATAAGATGATAAAAATATTTTCTATTGATGGCTATCCACACATTAATACATTAATGATTGATCCTAATAAATACAAGATGTCTTTTATAAAGGATGTTAATCAGAAGTTTCCTAATTCAAGGAAATATTTACCATTCCCCTAAAAGGTTTAGATTGAGATTAATAGATAGCAAAGAACTGGGGGTAATAATTACGCATATTAAATTAATGTCCTTAACAAAACATTTTCTAAAAATTATGTTTTATTATAAAATAAACTTTATATCAACTTTAGGTGTACCAATAATATATTTAATATTCAATATGAGAAATGATATTTTTCATCATTCATCTATGTTCCCCTTGTCCATGATGATTTTGTCATGGACAGGGTACATGATTGTTACATATGCATTAATGGGTAGCGGACCAGCAATTATAGTATTGAGAGAAGAGCAATTTATTAAAATGTTCAGATTTATTGTAGGAAACCATTTTTTGATTGTGTACGCAAAATTTATGACGCAGCTAATCACTTTGTTGTTTTCAATAATCATCATTGATGTTTTGTGTAGCATCCTTTTTTACATTCCATTTCTTTTTTTGTTTGGAATATCATTGATTATGATCCTTATTTGTGATGTTCCTATTTATCTCCTTTTATTATTTTTCGGTGCCTTAAATATTAGACAGGAAACTGTAATGCCAATAGTTAATATTTTAATTCTTATTTTTATCTACCTGACTAGCATAAGTAGTAACTATTCAACAACTGGATTTGTGTCAATGTTTATGACAATAATTAATCCAATTGAATATACAATACAAGTTGGACATTTATTATTGCACTTTATTGAATCAGGTAATATGCTTGATTCGTATTCACTTTTAATAATTTTATGCACTACATTCCTTTATATATCAATTGGTTTATTTTCTTTTCGGAAAATGAAACTTCTTCCAATATTTAGAAATTGAGGTAAATCCGTATATGGAAATTAGACACCTTTCCTATCATTATCCAAAAAGCAAGCGTAATATTTTTAATGATTTATCAATGAACATCCAAGAAAACATGATCAACATTTTGCTTGGAATGAACGGGGAGGGGAAAACTACACTTTTTGACGTTATTTCTGGGCTGATAAAGACCAAAGCTGAATTTAAAAATATTGTTCCTTCAAATGAAATCCTATATCAGATACAAGGCGTTCCAATTCTCAGCACTATTAAAGGAAAGGATTTGGCCGAATTAATATTATGCTCAAGTGGACAATATAACTTTCGTGACTTGTCTCCAAAGTTATTTGAAAATGAACTTTACCATGATGAAGATTCTTTAGATAAGATTGAACGCATATGGGTAACCCAGTATGGACAGATGTCTCCAGGTGAACGACGATGGTTTACAATTCTGTTATGCTGTCTCTTAAAGAAATCATTATACATTTTTGATGAGCCAACAGCAGGTACGGATCCATACTCAAAGATACAAATCGTCAAAACGATTAGTAATTTACAGGAAAAGAACCATACTGTTTTATACGCTACTCATCAAGTTGATGATTTAAAGTATCTTCAGCACTATATCGTTCATGTATTGTATCAGGGTAAGATCGTTTTGTGCGAGAATGAAGAAAGATGGACTCAAGTTATTAAAGAAAAAAAAATAACTTTCCTTAATGCTTTTATAGGAGCTCCAGAGAGATAATCTTGTGAGGTTTAGCACTCACATAATAAAATCTAATAAGAGCCATGTATATTCGCTATTCCGACGATATCTATCCTTGTTAAGAGAACAGGCGTCATCTGAAAGATATCTTAATTTGATGAATTTTTAATAGGTAAGTGTCAAATGGTAGACGTCTTCTTCGTATAAATGGGTTATGCGATAGTGCATTGATCGACGCTATTTTGAAAAGCGGTGAAACGATTCGTTAAAATTGATTTCTAGCTCATCGAACCTGCCTACCAGATGATAAATGATCGGTTAAACAAGGATTAGGAGGGACAATTCACTTGATGATTGCCCCTCTTGGTTTATTCTCTTGCAAAAGGGACGTGCGGACGTTTTTCTGGATCAACATCGCTAGGTGAAGGCGGCCATCGGAATAGGCCACTCGTGCCACAATTCGAGTTCGACAGCTCTAGATACACAAAACCCGGAAAAAAGGCATGAAAATGCCCCTTTCCGGGCCTTCGTTTTTTTCTTGCGTGTGTCTATGATTTTAGATTGATTTGAATGATCTGAAGGCGGCCATCGGAATAGGCCACTTCAGTTTGCCGCAATCAGGTGGACTATTTATTGATAAAAGGGGGTCGCTGACGTGGCCATCTATTATCTTGAACGTAAATATGAAGAGAAAATCTAAAATGGCTGATGGCTTCTTTCTCTTTTGTAATCCTCAAATACATAATATTATTTGGGTAGGGAAAAATAGACAATTATGCGAAAAATGTCGAATTAAGTAATAAACTTTTATAAAGGGATTGAAAAGAGATTGTAAATTAACTGTGTTCTGTTAAAATGAAACTTGGGCGCTTTTTTTGATGCTTCAGTCTTTGTCAGGCCAGTTCAATGGAAAACGAGAGACGTCTTTCGATATGTTTTCATATTTTGTTCAAATACCCGGACGGACTGCTGCTCTGTTTGATCTCTGAAATCCTATTTGAGAGGTGAATTTCGTGCATCTATTGTCGAAAAATGATAAATTTTTGAATATGCTTTCAATGATATCGCTTAATTTGGAGGAAGCTGCACGTTTTTTTGTTGAATATAAGATAAAAAGCGAAGCGGATTTGCATGAGTTTTCAACGAAGATGAAGAAGTATGAACGTAAAGGAGATTCCTATATTCATGAACTGATTATTGCTCTGAATAAGACCTTCGTTACTCCATTGCAACGGGAGGACATTCTGGAACTCGCCATGAAGATGGATACGGTTCTGGATGGTTTTGAAGAATGGTCAATGCGACTCGAAATTTATGGCCTGACCCATGCGGACGAGTACATGGTGGAGTTTGTTGATTACCTCTATGAATCCTCAAAGGAAATTGCCCAAGCGACGACCCTGCTCAGCAAAAAGAATATGTCCAGTATCCGTAATAACGTGATTAAGATTAATGATTATGAGACGGAATGCGACGATCTGCTGGTCAAATGTATTACTAACTTGTTTAAAAACGAAAAAGATCCTATCAATATTATTAAATACAAAGAGCTGTATGAAATGTTAGAAAATGTTGCCGACAGTTGTGAAGATGTCGCTGATTCATTAGAGACGATTATTATGCGGAATGCTTGATTCGATTATCTTCTGTATCACTTCCAACCTAGTCTTTATTCAGAAAGGATTGCTAGATCATGGAAAGTCTTCTTGTCTTAACGCTGATGATCGTTTTCTTTTCATTTGCATTTGATTTTATTAATGGGTTTCACGATACAGCCAATACGATCGCGACCTCTGTTTCTACACGTGCTCTTCGTCCAAGAATAGCAATTGTACTCGCGGGAACGATGAACTTTCTTGGAGCGATCACCTTTACAGGCGTTGCCCAGACGATCAGCCAGGGGATTATTGATCCCTTTACCATTCATGATGAAACAAAGGGTTTGATCATTGTCATGGCTGCGTTGATTACTGCTATTCTATGGAATTTGATGACTTGGCTGCTTGGCATTCCAAGCAGCTCTTCCCACGCCATAATTGGTGCACTTGCAGGTGCAGGTGTATCGGCACTGGGTTTTGGTGCCCTGAATTACCACGGGTTCATTGAAATCTTTGAAGCCCTAATCATATCTCCATTTGCCGCTATTACCCTTGGATTTATTATTATGAAGCTCTTTACATATCTCTTTCACAATTTTTCACTTGTCAATACCAATCGCCGTTTCCGTATTTTGCAGGTTTTCACAGCGGCTATTCAATCGTTTGCCCATGGGACGAATGATGCTCAGAAAACGATGGGAATTATCACAATGGCGCTCGTCGCTTCAAAATATTTGGATAAAGTTGAAATCCCTATGTGGGTTCGCGTCGCTTCCGGTTTTGCCATGGCGATGGGGACATCGATCGGTGGTTGGCGGATTATTCGCACGGTTGGTACCAAGATTATGAAAATCGAACCGATAAACGGGGCTGCGGCAGATATTTCCTCGGCAGCAATTATTTTCGGGTTTACCTTCATCCATTTTCCTGTCAGCACAACTCATGTTATTACTTCCTCGATCCTCGGAGTCGGGTCGGCCGATCGCGTGAAGGGTGTTAACTGGGGAGTAGCACTAAATATTGTGATCACTTGGATCATCACGCTGCCCTTAACTGCTCTGTTCGCATTTATGATATTCAGATTGCTGAACTGGATTCTTTAATCCGTTAACTAACTAATCCTCCGGTAGGCGGGAAACCGGAGGATTTATGAGCATGGACTTGTAAGCGGTTCCAAATCGTGATTGATACAAAATGAAGGGGACCATCCATTAAAAGAGGAAATGGGCAAAAACAAAATTTAGGAAGGTAATTGGTTAGATTGAATCTGGATAATCAGCCTGTCCAACTCCTGACTACACCGCAGGGTTTCCTCTGCATACATTCCATAAGCCTTAGCAGTCGCGAATAGTTCTTGACGTTTCTGTTCAACAGCAGCTGAAGAATAGTATGTGCAATCAATCACAGTTTCCAATGCAGAATTTCGAGGCATCTGTCTTTAGTCCTCCTTCTTTCGGTCCGTGTACAACTCTCTATCCACCTCATTATAGCATCTCTTTTTATTTTGTCTATCCATTCTTATCACAAACTGTCAGATATAATCAAATTATTTTACATCCCTTCTGTGCCGCAGGCAGAACATCAGTTTAGTCCGCGTGAAGCGGGAGAGCGACTGCAATTCATTCCTTTTTCATGGTAAAATAAAGATATACAAGAAATGACTGAGTAAGTTTACTACAATAAGATTCGGAGGCACAATTAATGGAAATGAATGCGCACGAAATTATTTCTTTTTTGCAAAATAGCAAAAAGAAAACCCCAGTGAAGGTATACATAAAAGGAGAGCTGGAGGAGATTGATTTTGGGGAAGGCTGTCAGACGTTCATCAGTGGCTCTTCAGGAACGATTTTTGGGGATTGGGCCGATATTCAGGTCATTTTAAAAGAAAATGATCAAAAGATAGAGGATTATGTCATTGAAAATGATTGCCGGAATTCAGCTGTTCCGCTGCTGGACTTTAAGAGTATAGAGGCGCGGATTGAACCAGGTGCCTTGATACGCGAGAAGGTTGAAATCGGTAAAAATGCGGTCATTATGATGGGCGCTGTGATCAATATCGGAGCAGTGATTGGCGAAGGAACGATGATCGATATGAATGCCGTTCTTGGTGGACGAGCAACAGTCGGAAAAAATTGTCATATCGGCGCTGGGACAGTACTCGCCGGTGTTGTTGAACCGCCGTCGGCAAAACCGGTTATTGTCGAGGATAATGTTTTGATTGGTGCCAATGCGGTTGTGCTGGAAGGTGTGCAGATCGGCACGGGTGCCGTCGTCGCAGCGGGCGCGATTGTGACCAAAGATGTCCCGGCAAATACGCTCGTTGTCGGTGCACCGGCTAGGGTCATAAAGGAAATTGATGATCAGACACGATCAAAAACAGAAATTATGCAGGAATTGCGTCAACTGTGAGAACAAGTTGACGATCAAAGGGGATAATTATCGATGGATTATATAGCCATTCGGCGCGCCCTGCATCAAATACCAGAGCTGGGCTTTGAAGAGACAGAAACTCAGGAGTTTCTGCTGCGCCAGATAAAAGAAATGCCTCAGGAACGGCTGCAAATCATGAAATGGAAGACTGGGTTATTTGTTCATGTTCAAGGACTTCAGCCTGCAAGGACGATCGGTTTTCGTACGGACATTGATGCGCTGCCTGTGACAGAAAAGACGGGTTATCCGTTTGCCTCTAGACATACTGGCAAAATGCATGCCTGTGGTCATGATTTTCACATGACCGTTGCGCTTGGAGCCTTGGATCGTATCGCGCGGCAGCCTGTTCGCGACAATGTACTGTTTATCTTTCAACCGGCAGAAGAGGGCCCAGGTGGTGCTTTACCAATGCTGGCCAGTGAGGAATTCAAAGAATGGAAACCTGATCTGATTTTTGCACTCCATGTGTCACCTGAATTTCCAGCAGGAACGGTAGCGACGCGCGAGGGCATTCTCTTTGCCAACACTTCGGAGCTTTTTATTGATTTTTACGGGAAAGGAGGGCACGCCGCTTATCCGCATCTGACTCATGATACCATCGTTGCGGCTAGTCATTTCGTTGTCGGACTGCAGACTATTGTCGCTCGTCGTGTGAATCCGCTGAGTTCAGCGGTCTTGACCATCGGGAAAATCAGTGGCGGAACGAAGCAGAATATTATTGCAGAGCATGCGCGGGTGGAAGGAACAATCAGAACGCTCGATCAAGAGACGATGGCGCTGATTAAGGATGATATTGAGCGCCAGGTGAAGGCTGTCGAAATTGCTTATCATTGCGACGGTCATATTGATTATGGGGCAAATTATTATCAGGTATATAATCAGCGGAAATTCGTAACACCCTTCATCGACTTTCTGGAACGAAAGAATTTTCATTATGTCCTCTGCAAGGAATCGATGACAGGGGAGGATTTTGGCTATTTTCTAAAAGACATTCCAGGGTTTATGTTTTGGCTGGGTGTCGGGAAAACATCCGGTCTGCATTCCGCTGATTTTAAACCCGATGAAGCGGCGCTGGCGCGCGGCGTGAAGGTGGTCAGCGAGTATATTATCAACGGAATTTGATTCACCGGCCTTTGCTTTTTTTATAGCAGAGCTATTCGAGCATCTCACGAGCAGAGATGCTCTTTTTTAGGCCTTTCTCCAACAGCTGAAGGAAGTGAAGCGGTGCTTGAATCGTCTCTTTCGATTAATAAGGGCAAACGTGCTATAGTAAGTGGGTAGAGATAGGAATGACTTTTCGGCCTATTATTCGATAATACGGCCACATAAATGATAATCAAAAATAGCGTTTTAGAAAAATAACTATCGATTATAAAAGGAATGGACAAAATTTATAATTATTATTATTTAATATTGACTAGCATTTGAAAAGTGGGTATAATAAACAATGTGCTAAAATTCACACTGCGTGAGGCAGATAAAATATCGGGAGGTTTTTTTTAATGGTAGAACGTCTTGTAAGCGCGAAAGCCCCATTATTTGAGCTGGATTGTGTCAATGCGGATGGATCCTTTGGGAAGGCAAATCTTGAAGAAAATATGAAAGCCGGAAAGTGGACGGTCTTTTTCTTCTATCCGATGGACTTCACTTTTGTCTGCCCGACAGAGATAACTGCATTTAGTGATCGTTATGACGAGTTTGTTGATTTGAATGCAGATATTATTGGCTGTTCATGTGATACAATTTACACACACCAAGCATGGATGAAAACATCCCGTAGAGAAGGTGGCATTGGCAAAATCAACTTCTCACTGGCTGCCGATCACACGCATGAAGTGGCTGAAAAATATGGTGTATTGATTCCTGAAGAGGGAGTTGCGTTGCGCGGTCTCTTTATCATCAGTCCAGAAGGCGATCTCCGCTATTCTGTAGTGAATGACAATAATATCGGTCGTGATGTTGACGAAACCCTGCGCGTGCTGCAGGCCCTTCAGTCTGGCGGTCTTTGCCCGGCTAACTGGCATCCGGGTGATGAGACCCTTCACGTTTGATAGAAAATAAGTTGCAGTCATAGAGAATACAACTTTACGGCGAGAGAAATGGTGTTCAGTAATGGATGCCATTTCTTTTTTCGATTTCTTTATCCATTGGTTCGGTTTGGCGGAGCGCTCAGTGAATGGTTCAGGAGCTTTTCTGCGCGCAGGACGGAGACTTTGCTATAATGGAGAAGTAAGAAAGCATTTAAAAGCTCGAAATGACGCGGATAATGGTTTTGTAAGTGAGATGGATAGTGGTGTGGGAAACTTGGCGGCCGCTTGAGAGGAGAAACTTGGGATGAATGAGTCTTTGATTTTTGCGGCTCTTTGGATTTTTATTTATTGTTATATGATCTTGGCATCGATTGACTTTGGCGCTGGATTTTATCTGTTTTATGGACAAAATATTCTGAAAAGGGGCTCGCTGTTTCTGCCGATTCAAGAATATCTTTCGCCGATATCAGAGTTAATCCATATTGCTTTTATTCTGGCATTCGCATTGTTTTGCGGCTTTTCTTCTGAAATTACACTAATGTACCAAACGACACTGGCCGCTCCGGGCGTTCTGGCCATTTTGCTTATTTTGATCAAGGGCACTTTTTTTACGGCAGCAGAACTGTCGCAAAAAAAGGCCCGTTTGCGACGCTTTTGTATCGCAGGAAACGGAATCACAGGATTATTCATTGCTCCTGTGCTCAGCATTGCTATGGTGATTAGTGAAGGGGGATTTAACGGGAGAAATAATTGGTGGCAATTTGCCAGCCAACTGGTGAGAAACTTTTATTTTTGGACGGTCATGCTGATTGCCGTGGTCAGTATTCTATATATCAGCGCCATTTATTTTATCTTGGTTGCCGATACCTTTGGCAAGGGAGAATTGAGCGATGGGATGAGAAATTTCGCCTTATTTTGGAGTATGCCGACTGTTCTGGCAAGTGGTCTGGCGTTTCTTGGGCTCGAAAATCAGAACCCGGATCATTTCATGAAAACACTTGACAACTATGGGCTATTCCTGCTTTCCCTTCTTTGTTTGTTAATCGCTGTTACCCTGGTTTTTATGAAACGCGCTTATTATCTTTCTTTTTTGAGTGTAATGATGCAATATTTTTTCGCCTTGATGGGCTATACACAAAGTCATTTGCCTTATATTATTTATCCGGATATTAAACTCTCTTCTCAGTCCACTCGGCTAATCCACTCCTGGTGGTTCATCCTGCTTGCCTTCCTCCTCTCTCTTGCTTTTGTGATTCTGACTCTTTTTTTCAAATTTCGCTCGATTCGCCGGCGTGCGCAGTTCAAACAATTAGCTGAATGAAAGGGCTGCTTACTCGCGGCTCACTTTTTCTCGACATAAAAAAAGAACAGCATTTGCTGTTCTCCTTTCACTTATTTATGATTTGCTGTCTTCGACGGCTTTGCTACCTTTTTCATTGACCTGCATAATAATCGGCAGGATCATTGGTTTACGACGTGTTTTTTCGTAGAGATACGGAGAAAGAATTTCGGTAAGTCCACTTTTGATTTCTGACCACTGCACGCCGTCTTTTTGAATCATTTCCTGAAGACGCCTAGCAAGCAGCTCCTGAGCCTCACTAATTAAGTCACCGGATTCGCGCATATAAACAAATCCTCTGGAAATGATGTCCGGCCCAGCAAGAATTTTATGAGCGTCCATATCGATACTGACGACGACAATGACGAGGCCTTCTTCCGAGAGGACTTTTCTGTCGCGGAGCACAATGTTTCCGATATCGCCGATTCCGCTGCCATCAATATACACCGAACCAGAAGGCACTTTTCCTGTAACGGCTGCATGATTCTGATCAAGAGCTAGCACGTCGCCGATGTTCATGATGAACGAATGATCATAGGGGATACCGCAAGCATGAGCGGTTTCCACATGTTTTTTCAGCATCCGATATTCCCCGTGAATCGGCATAAAAAATTTGGGCTTAAGCAACCGGAGCATCAGTTTTTCTTCTTCTTGACCGCCATGTCCGGAAGTATGCACATTGCTTAATTTTCCATGGATAACTTCAGCGCCGGCACGATAAAGCTGGTTAATCGTTCGGTTGATGCTGACCTTATTCCCCGGAATTGGTGAAGATGAAAAGATGACCGTGTCGCCCGGCTGCACCTGTATCTGGCGGTGAGTCCCGTTCGCGATCCGCGAAAGTGCAGCCATGGGTTCACCTTGACTGCCTGTACACAGAATAGTCACCTGATTATCCGGCAAATGAGCAATTTGCTGGTGTTCGATAAAAGTATCTTTAGGAGCCTTGACGTAGCCTAACTCTTCGCCAATTGCCAGAGACGCTTCCATGCTTCGTCCGAAAACGGCAATTTTTCGGCCGGTTTCTACTGCTGCGTCAACAACCTGCTGCAATCGATGAATGTTTGAAGCGAAGGTTGCGAAAATAATCCGTGCATCCACTTTTCGAAAGATGTCTTTGATATTTTCTCCGACTTCTCGTTCGGTGGTTGTGAAACCGGGAATTTCGGCATTTGTGCTGTCAGACATCAGACAGAGCACGCCTTCTTTGCCGATTTCAGCCATCTTTGTTAAGTTGGCGATTTGACCGCCGACCGGAGTGAAATCAAATTTATAATCACCCGTCTCCACAATATTGCCTTGCGGAGTCTTTACAACGATGCCATAGGAATCCGGGATACTGTGAGTCGTTCTGAAAAAGCTGACCGATGTTTTTTGAAATTTAATCACATCGTCTTCTGCGACTTCGTGAATCACGGTCCGGCGCAACAAGTTATGCTCATCCAGTTTGTTGCGGATCAATCCCGCGGCAAGCTTGCCCGCATAAATAGGTACATTCAGAGCGCGCAGAAAGTAAGGGACGCCGCCAATATGATCCTCATGACCATGAGTTATAAAAAGACCCTTGACCTTATCCGCATTCTTGACCAGATAGCTGTAATCCGGTATGACGTAATCGATACCCAGCAATTCATCTTCAGGAAATTTGATACCGGCATCAATGACGATAATCTCATCCTGAAATTGGATCGCATACGTATTTTTACCGATCTCGCCAAGTCCGCCAAGCGAGAAAACAGCCGTCTGGTGATTTTTAACAAATTTCATAAGCTTAGATCTTCTCCAACTTAAAATCAGGAGACTTTTTCTCATATTCGAGGAATTTTCCACTTAGCGGCTGAATGAATTCCACATTATAAGGTCTGTCTACTAATTTATTTCTGACATCGCGGACATCATTTGCTTCGAGAAACAGGGTCTCTGTCGACTCACGCACAGGCATTTCATTTCTGGATTCTTGATAAAGCACTTTGAAAATCATAACAATACTCCCCTCAAAAATTGATTCTAAATTACATTATATATGAAACCGACACATTTTTCATTGTTTTACTTATTCGCTTGTCTTTTTAGTCTGCCCATTCGGCATTTTGCCCACTTGGAAGGACGCATTTTAATTTTTTTTAAAATTTTGCCGGCGGAAAAGAAAATCCCATCGCTATCAGTTGCCATGAACTGCTATAATGAGCAGAGAATATATTTTAGTGGCTGCAGTGTTCTGAAAAAAGGCCTCGCCTAGAGCAAATTGGCTATTTGTCTTTAATATGTCCCATTTAGAAGGGATCGTTTTATGTATTGAGGGAGGAAAAAAATTGTCACAAGTAAAAATTGTTTTCTTTGATATCGACAGCACTTTGTACGATCAAAATAAATCGGTTCCCGAATCAACTGCTGAGGCCGTGCGCACGCTTCAGAAAAAAGGAATCAAGACTGCGATCGCGACAGGAAGAGCTCCGTTTATGTTTAAAGAACTGCGAAAGGAACTGGACATCCATTCGTATATTAGTTTTAACGGCTCTTATGTCGTTTCCGAGGATCAGGCGATTTCAAAGCGACCGCTTCCGGAAGATGTCCTTTCGAGGCTGGAAGATGCAGTTCAGGCCCACAACCACCGGCTCGTCTTTGTTGATGAAAAAGGAATGAAAATTGACGGGAAACTGGATCCGACTGTTGAAGATGCCATTGACAGCCTCAAGCTTAGCCTTCCATATCCGGAAGTTGATGCCGACTATTACCGAAAAAAGGAAATTTATCAAGGCCTGCTTTTTTATTCAGATCAGGATGATTGCAGCTATCTGAAAAGAAAGCCGCTGGATTCGCTGGAGTATGTACGTTGGCATCCTCTGGCCGTCGATGTTATTCCACAGAATGGATCGAAGGCCTACGGGGTCAAAAAAATGCTTGAAATCCTTCATTTATCACCTGATCAAGCCTGTGCATTCGGTGATGGTAATAACGATGTTGAGATGCTCGGCTATGTCGGGACAGGTGTGGCCATGGGTAATGCTGTAGATGCGGCAAAAAAAGCTGCCGATCTCGTCACTCGTCCAGTCGATCAAGAAGGCATTTATTATGGTTTGAAAAAAATAGGCTTAATTTAAGCCTGCGAAATGTTTCTGGGGGAAAGAGAAGGGCGCGGAGAGTAAATCTTCCGCGCTTTTTTTATTTATGATGTAATCGTTTACGCCGGCGAATCCTCTTGTTTGACTTAATTAAAGCAGATATTATAAACTGAAATGGAGATCAATCAATGAGATCGATCACTTTTCAACTGTAAAAAAATAACTTTCACCTGAATGGCAGGGATGCAAATTAGAATTTTGCATTTTTCAGATGATGAAAGCGTTTTAAAAAAAGAAATTCTTTATGAGTTTTTCATGATGAAAAACGATTCTGAAGGAAGAGGTGAGAAAGATGCCTGCAAAACATTTGGAACTTACTGATAACTATTCACAGACGCTGCAGATTATTAATGAGCAAGGACAAGTGGTGAATGAAAAAGCAATGCCGGATTTGAGCGACGAACAAATGCATGAATTGATGTACCGTATGGTGTACACCAGAGTCTGGGATCAGCGCGCGCTTTCTTTAAACAGACAGGGACGGCTTGGATTCTATGCACCGGTGGCTGGACAGGAAGCATCGATGCTCGCTAGTGAATTTGCTATGGATAAAGAAGATTGGCTGCTGCCGTCTTATAGGGATATTCCTCAGCTTGTCTGGCATGGCCTGCCCCTTTATCAGGCTTTTCTCTATTCTAAAGGGCATTTTGCCGGTGGCCAGATACCTGAGCACGTTCATGCAGTGATGCCGCAGATCATCATTGCCGCGCAGTGTACACAAACGACAGGAATTGCTCTCGGTCTTCAAAAGAGGGGCAAAAAGAATGTTGCTTTTTCTTATTTTGGCGATGGAGCGACTTCTCAAGGTGATTTTTATGAAGCCATTAATTTTGCAGGCGTTTTTAAAGCTCCTGCAATCTTCATAAATCAGAATAATCGTTTTGCTATTTCCGTCCCCGTCGAAAAACAGACGGCTGCGGTGACGTTGGCACAGAAAGCAGCGGCGGCTGGTATTAAAGGTATTCAGGTCGATGGGATGGATCCGCTTGCTGTGTATGCAGCAGCCAGCGAGGCCCGTCAGCGGGCGATCAACGGGGAAGGGCCGACTTTGATTGAGACCTTGACCTATCGTTACGGTCCGCATACGATGGCCGGAGATGATCCGACTCGCTATCGCACGAAAGAATTGAATAATGAGTGGGAGAAGCGAGATCCGCTTGTCCGTTTCAGAACTTTTCTTGAAGCCCAGGGTCTCTGGAGCGTAAAGGATGAAGAGGACGCGTCAGCTGAAGCTAAGACAGATGTGGCAGCTGCGCTGAAAAAAGCGGATCAGGTACCGAAACAAAAAGTGACTGACCTGCTCAAATTGATGTATGAAAAACCGACAGCCGACATTCAGGAGCAATTGGCGCGTTACGGCAAGAAGGAAGGTAAACAACAATGACTCAAATGACGATGATTCAGGCAATTACAGATGCCATGCGTACAGAACTCAGAAATGATCCGAACGTGCTGCTCTTTGGTGAAGATGTCGCCAAAAACGGCGGGGTTTTCCGAGCAACGGAGGGTCTGTTTGATGAATTTGGTGAGGATCGCGTCTTTGACACGCCTCTGGCCGAATCCGGAATTGGTGGACTCGCTCTCGGTTTGGCTCTGCAGAAATTCCGCCCAATCATGGAAATTCAATTTTTTGGCTTTGTATTCGAAGCGATGGACAGTATTGCTTCCCAGATGGCTCGGCTGCGGTATCGTTCAGGAGGCGTTTATCACGCGCCGGTTACGATTCGAGCACCCTTTGGCGGAGGCGTTAAGACACCTGAGCTCCATTCGGATAACCTTGAGGGATTGTTCTATGAATGCCCAGGGCTTAAGGTAGTCATTCCGTCGAATCCATATGACGCCAAGGGGCTGTTGATTTCAGCGATCAGGGACAACGATCCGGTACTCTTCCTCGAGCATATGAAACTTTATCGGTCATTCCGCGCGGAAGTCCCGGAGGAAACCTATACGGTTGAACTCGGCAAGGCCAAGGTCGTCAAAGAAGGCAGCGATATCACCTTGATCGCCTATGGCGCCATGGTGCGTGAATCGCTGAAAGCAGCAGAAAAGCTGGCCAAAGAAAAAATCAGTGCAGAGGTCATTGACTTGCGGACAATCAGCCCGCTTGATACGGAGACAATTGCTGCATCCGTTAAAAAAACAGGACGCGCCGTTGTTGTTCAGGAAGCACAGAAGCAGGCTGGAATTGCTTCACATATCATTGCTGAAATCAATGACAAAGCTTTACTCTACCTGGAGGCTCCGGTTGGGCGGGTCTATGCACCGGATACGGTCTTTCCTTTTGCTGCCGCTGAAGATGCCTGGCTACCGAATGAAAAAGACATTTTGGAAAAAGTGAAAGAAACAGTTAACTTCTGATTAAAAAAACAAGGCACATCTATTGATGAAGAGAAGGAGGGCGGTGTCCAGTGGCTTATCTATTTAAGCTGCCTGATATTGGTGAAGGCATTCATGAAGGCGAAATCGTCAAGTGGTTTGTGAAGCCGGGCGATGAAGTGAAGGAAGACGATACACTGGCGGAAGTCCAGAATGACAAGGCGGTCGTGGAGATTCCATCGCCAGTAGACGGGAAAGTGTTGTCATTAGACGCTGAGGAGGGCCAAACGGTTGAAGTCGGAACTGTTGTGATTACTCTAGATTCTGAAACGTCCAATGACGAAGAAGAGGGGGTACAGGAAGCTGAGGACTCCCCGCAGAATAGAGCGGAAGGCCTGGAAAGCCCGCACGACCAAGAGGCAGGGACACCGGATGCACCCGCTGAAACGGCGGCGCAGGATAAAAAAAAGGAAGTCATTGCCATGCCTTCTGTCCGCAAATATGCCCGTGATCAGGGCGCTGAGATTGCTCAGGTATCCGGGACTGGGAAAAACGGGCGCATCCTGAAAGAGGATATCGATCAATTCCTGAAGGGTCCGTCTGCTGAAAACGCGGAAGCAACACCCGATGCTGAAACAGATAATGAAGAGACGAGTGGAAAGACTGCTCAGCAAGCGGATGAGGCCTACCCGGAAAGCAGAGAAAAATTCAGAGGCATTCGACGGGCAATTGCCAAGGCAACGTCACATTCTGTCCAAACGGCTCCGCATGTGACTTTAATGGATGAGGTGGATGCGACCAAGCTCGTGGCCCATCGAAAACTTTTTAAGCAGGAAGCCGCCGCTGAGGGTGTAAAATTGACCTATCTTCCCTATGTGGTCAAAGCCTTGGTCGCTTCGCTGAAGGCGTTCCCGATTCTTAATGCCTCGCTCGATGAAGCAAACCAGGAAATCATCTATAAACATTACTATAATATCGGCATCGCCACCGACACCGATTATGGATTGGTTGTTCCCGTGCTCAAACACGCAGAATCGAAATCGATGTATCAGCTGGCAACTGAGATTAGCGAACTTGCTGGAAAAGCACATGATGGCCGGCTCAGTTCTGCAGAAATGAAGGGCGGAACCTGCACGATCTCCAATATCGGTTCAGAAGGCGGACAATGGTTCACGCCGGTGATCAATCAGCCGGAGTCTGCTATTCTTGGCATCGGCCGGATCGCCGAGAAAGCGATTATCCGCGATGGAGAAATCGTGGCTGCACCTATGCTTGCTCTGTCGATGAGCTTTGATCACCGTTTAATTGACGGTGCGACGGCTCAGAAGGCAATGAACAAAATAAAAAGGCTGTTATCTGATCCACAGCGCCTAATTTTGGAGGGGTAAAAATGGTTGTTGGGGAATTCACTACTGAAGTGGATACGGTTGTTTTAGGAGCCGGACCGGGAGGATATGTTGCGGCAATTCGTGCATCTCAGCTTGGTCAGAAAGTCATTGTGGTTGAGAAGGAGTATGTGGGCGGCGTTTGTTTAAATGTCGGATGCATTCCGTCCAAAGCACTAATTTCAGCCAGTCATCGCTATGAACAAACGAAGAACAGCGAAGCATTCGGTATTTATGCAGATAATGTCACACTTGATTTTATGAAGGTACAGGAATTCAAGAGCAAGGTCGTTGACCGGCTCACTGGCGGTGTAAAAGGCCTGCTCAAGGCTCATGATATCGAAGTGGTCGAAGGAGAGGCTCTGTTTGTCGAGCCGGATGTTGTTCGCGTGAATCACGGCTATGAATCCACCCGCTATAAATTCAATCATTGTATCATTGCGACTGGTTCAAGTCCGATTGAAATTCCCGGTTTTAAATGGAGCGACCGCGTGATTTCTTCAACTGGAGCACTCGCGCTGAAGGAAGTTCCCCGAAAAATGGTAGTCATTGGCGGTGGTTACATCGGCATTGAGCTCAGTTCGGCATTTGCCGGGTTTGGAACCGAGGTTGTGATTCTTGAAGGAACCGCTTCTATATTGCCCAATATTGAAAAAAGATTGATTGCTCCGGTGAAGAAAAAATTGAAAGCCAAAGGAATCGCCATCTATACAGAGGCCATGGCGAAAGGCGTTGAAGAAACGCCATCCGGAGTCAAAGTAACAGCTGAAATCAAGGGAGAAAACAAGACCTTTGACGCCGATTATGTGATGGTAACAGTCGGACGCCGGCCGAACACAAAGGATTTGGGCCTTGATATGGCGGGCGTTGAAGCAACTGAACGGGGATTGATTAAAGTCGACAAACAAGGGCGGACCTCCGTGCCCGATATTTTTGCTATCGGTGATATTGTTCCGGGGATGGCGCTTGCCCACAAAGCGTCCTATGAGGGTAAAGTGGCTGCGGAAGCGATCGCCGGCGAGTCTTCTGAAGTGGATTACCGGGCGATGCCGGCCGTCGTCTTCTCAGATCCTGAAGTCGCAACAGTTGGATTAACCGAAGATCAGGCGAAGGACGAGGGCTATGAGGTGCAAACGGGACAATTCCCGTTTGCTGCCAACGGGCGCGCCCTGTCACTAGGAGAGACGGACGGCTTTCTGAAAATTGTTTCGCGTGCTACGGATGGACTGGTGCTTGGCGCTCAAATCGTGGGAACAAACGCCAGCGATATGATTGCGGAATTCGGCTTGGCCATTGAGTCCGGAATGACCACAGAGGATATCGCTCTGACGATCCATGCCCATCCGACGCTTGGCGAAATGGCGATGGAAGCTGCAGAAGTCGCTCTTGGTAAACCGATTCACATTGCAAAATAATCATTAAGGCAGAAAAAAAACCGGGCGGAAAGTTCTTTCCGCCCGGTTTGATCTATCTCTCGGTCTTAAAAAGATTAAAGACTGGTCTGTTTCATCGTTTGCAATGCTGCCTCGTAGAGCGGCCATAGGTTGTCGATCCCTTGTTTTATCTGCGAGATCATCACTTCGCCGTCCATCCGCGCAGCACGTTCCTTTGAGATCGTGAATCCACAAAGAATTTCTGCTTTTTTAACAGATTTCAGTCGTTGAAACAGGTCCGTAAGCCCTCCACTCTTTAATTCGTGCTGAACATAAGCGGAGGGTTCCGTATGATCCGGACTCCAGCTGAAACGGTCTGGAATGCGGCTGATGATCTGCTTTTCATGCTCCAGCAGATAATCGGCAAAAAGGGCTTTTGCTGGATATTCTTCGATTAAGGCCAGCCAAAAGAAGAGATGGGTCGGCCAGATACCGAATTGGAAATGAGGAAACTTCTTATAACTGCGTTTGCTGCAGGAAAAGGCCACCCAGGTACTGTCCGGAGGATTTACTGTTCGCCGCGCATGTCTGGCGATATGAGCGTAAAAAGGAGCTGTAAAACAATCAGTTAAGAGTTCTTCGGCGAGCTGGCTGAATTTGGGCTGAATTTGCTTTTTGATGGCGGTCATCCGTGGATCGAGACCGTCTATACGCATGGCTCTGAAATCATCTTCTGAAAAGCCGGAAAAAGGCATATTCTTCACGCTCCAATCGAAATTCTATGATCCCTAGTGCCAGTCTATCATATTCTATCCTGAAAAAATGGGTTTAAAGCTTGCATGATTCAGGGAATTTAATAGCAATAAGCGAATGCTTCCCGCATAAACTAAAGAAACAACTTAGATGACAAATGAGGCATGAAGATTATCTTTAAAAACTAATTTATTCTGTCCCTTTTTGGATCTCCTTTATCAAATCTCACAGTGGAAGGGATGTGGCGTTTGCCATGAAAGAGATAAATCAAACGCTTAGCCGAAAAGATGCAGAGCGAAGAATACCAGTTCTCCGCAAGGAAATTGATACGGAGCTGGTTGCTTTGCACCAGGCATTGACCAGTAAAAATGTAAAAGCCATTGATCAATGCAAGGAAAAGCTGGAGACATTGCGCAGAGAGATGCTTTTACTCGAGATATGAGTCTGGTCGGTCAATGAATGGACACCTTGCACTTTAAGGGCCTGCAAAACACCAAACAGGGAAAACCTGGAGCGGTGTTTTTCTTTTTTTATGAAAATGGGGTACTATTGAGGGTAGAAATCTAGGCGCGCAAAATGAGCAGTTGGGGTGTGATTGAATTGGAAAGAATAGATTGGCATTTAATGGAATCTCAAACGATAGCTTGGATGAGAGAGGCTGGCCAAAAGATCAAGAACTCATTGGCCCTCCCACTTGAGGTGAGCAGTAAGAGTGCTCCGAATGATTTGGTGACAAATATGGATCGATCGATAGAGAAATTTCTAATTGAGAAAATCCGGACCAATTATCCTGGACATCAGATTGTTTCCGAAGAGGGTTTTGGGGATAAGCCGCAAACGACAGCGGGTGTGATCTGGTTTGTCGATCCGATTGACGGAACCATGAATTTCGTCAAGCAGCAACGTTTTTTTGCGATTTCCATTGGAGTATATGAGAACGGGAAGGGACGCGCGGCATTTATCTATGATGTCATGAACAATGAAATATTTCATTGTCTTTCCGGTGAAGGAGCTTATCGGAATGACGATAAGCTTGATAGATTGGGGAATGTTGCCGTTCGCGATGCGCTGATCGATCTCTCAACGGCTTGGATCAAACCCAACAAACGGATTGATCAGGATGTTCTGACCGAGTTGGTCCTTAAATGTGGAGGCACAAGATCATACGGGGCAGCGTCCCTTGAACTGGCTTATGTTGCCGCTGGATTGCTTCATGGCTATTTTACGATGAGACTATCTCCATGGGACTATGCCGCGGGACTTATTATTATCCAGGAGGTCGGCGGGGTTGCCACTCGGGTAGACGGGACGCCGATCAATATTCTATCCCGCACATCCGTTCTGGCTGCTGGTCCTGAATTGCACCACGAGATGGTCAGCCATATCCGCAGCCAGATAGACGCCGGCAAATTTGTAAAAGAGCCGGATTCAGCATATTGATGAATACCGGCTCAATGATTAATTATGGTCACTTTCCCTGACCCGCTGCTGCTTCGCTTTGGTGAAAAAGCCTAGCCACATGAAAAGTATGATACCGATCATGCAGAGAAAAGTGATCGTGATATTACCATAGGCGATTCCGCCGGCGACACCGACTAAACAGGCGATGACGAGGACGGCTAAAATCAGATAGAGAATGCGCATCACGGACCGACACCTCCTGTCTCCATGATAATCGCAACTGCGAGAAAGTACAATATACACTGCCCATTGGAATCGATGAAATAAAATTCCAGAGACATAATAAATAATTGACAAAACTGCATATATTATGAGAAAATAGTTTGCATGTGCAGATTTCGGTCTTGGAAGTTATCGGAAATTATGAGGAGAGTAAAGTAGAAATGACAAAACGCAGGGAAGAATTAAGAAATATCGCGATTATTGCTCACGTCGACCATGGCAAGACGACCTTGGTAGACAAGCTGCTGATGCAGTCGGGCACTTTTCGTCAGAATCAACATATTAATGAACGGGCAATGGATTCAAATGCTATCGAACGAGAACGCGGAATTACGATTCTGGCAAAAAATACGAGTCTGACCTATAAGGATCATACGATAAATATTGTGGATACCCCAGGGCATGCCGATTTTGGCGGAGAAGTTGAGCGTATCATGAAAATGGTCGATGGTGTGCTGTTGCTTGTCGATGCCTATGAGGGCTGTATGCCACAGACACGTTTTGTATTAAAAAAAGCTCTTGAGGAACATCTGAAGCCGATTGTTGTTGTGAATAAGATTGATAAACCGATGGCACGCCCACATGAAGTGGTTGACGAAGTCATTGACTTGTTCATCGACCTCGGTGCGGACGAAAGTCAGCTGGAATTCCCGGTGGTTTATACTTCTGCAGTTAATGGAGTCGCCGGCAGAGATCCTGAACATGTCGATCAGGATATGAGTGTTGTGCTTGATATGATCCTCGAAAATGTGCAGGCTCCGATTGATAATAGTGATGAAGGGCTGCAATTTCAAGTGACCATGCTTGATTATAATGATTATGTCGGACGAATCGGCATCGGACGTATTTATCGGGGCAAAATCAAGGTCGGCGAAGAAGCTGTACTCGTTAAAAACGGCGGCAAGAGTGTCGAAAAATTCCGGATCACGAAATTGTTTGGCTACCATGCGCTGAAACGGAAAGAAATCCAGGAGGCGTTTTCTGGCGATATCATTGCGATTACCGGTGTATCAGACATCGATATCGGCGATACGATCAACGATGTTGATAAGGTTGATCCGTGTGCGCCGCTTAGAATTGATGAACCGACTTTGAAAATGACCTTTCTCCCGAATACCAGTCCATTTGCGGGCCAAGAAGGCGACCATGTGACCAGCCGTAAGATTGAAGAACGGCTGATGGCGGAAATGGAACGCGACGTCAGTTTGGAAGTTGAATCGGATTCTGTTTCCCATGACTCTTGGGTTGTTTCCGGACGTGGTGAATTGCATTTGTCGATTTTGATTGAAACGATGAGGCGTGAAGGTTATGAGCTATCTGTCTCCAAACCTAGCGTTATCACAAAAGAAATCGATGGAAAACTGTGCGAACCTTATGAATCCGTACAGATTGATGTTCCGGAAGAATATGTCGGCTCAGTCATCGAATCGATGGGTAAAAGAAAAGCAGAACTGAAGGATATGCGCCAGGAACAACCAGGACAGACGCGTCTGACCTTCATGATTCCTTCTCGCGGACTGATCGGTTATAACCGTCAGTTTATGGCGGATACACGTGGTTACGGCATTTTGAATCATACGTTCGATCACTTTGCTCCATTTATCCGTGAAGAAATCGGCGGGCGACGCTCGGGCGTCCTCGTCTCCATGGATCAAGGCCAGACGACGGCTTATTCACTGGCTGCTCTGGAAGAGCGTGGTGAAATGTTTGTCGGACCGGGTACAAATGTCTATGAGGGCATGATCGTCGGCGAACACAACCGGGAAAATGACCTGACGGTTAACGTTACCCGTGCGAAACACGCAACGAACGTCCGCTCTTCAAACAAGGATCAGACGGTTACTTTGAAGGAAGCAAGAAAGATGTCGCTGGAGGATTCATTGTCCTATCTGAATGACGATGAGTACTGCGAAATCACTCCTAAAAGTGTGCGGATGCGTAAGAAGCTGCTCAATAAGGGCGAACGTGAACGCTATGAACGGCGCGGAAGTAAGATTCCTAAGTTTAACGGCTAAAATAAAAATGGCCTGTACGGGCTCCGTTTAAAAAATTAATGAATAAATAAACCGGTCATCTGAGATTGATTAAGCTCAGGATGACCGGTTTATTTTTATACAAATGAAGGAATGGACACCGATCATTTGCGCAATGATTTTTTGGGCGTCTCTTCTTGAGGCAGATGAAGAGTAAATTTACCTGTGGCCCAGCGTGCACGTGTTTTTTCACTGATTCGGTTATGGCAATCTTCACACATGAATGTATGAATTGGGCGGTTTCTCAATCGTTTAGAGAGCAGAGATTGATCATCGATCGTGCATATCTTTTCGCACAAGACACATTTAACGCGCAAAAAGCATCGCTCCCTTCAAATAGATTCGGGCGGAAAATGAGTCAGCATTCGCTGAATACTTGTAACTCTAGAACAAGTATACCAATTTTCAGTGGATTCGGCGAATAATCACTGCAAGGCAGCAGGAATTCTTGGTTGTCTTTGATAATTCTTGCTTTTTAACTGGACAGAAGGTAAGATAAAATGTAAGTAAGTATTAATGAGAGGGGGGGAACAAATTGTCCGTCGAAATGACAGTAGGCAGACGTGAAAAAGCCTATGAATTGCTGCAGGCCGATGCCCAGAAAATTCTGAAGCTGATTGGGGTGCAGATGGAGAATTTGACGATGCCTCAATGTCCTCTTTATGAAGAAGTATTGGATACACAAATGTTCGGCCTTTCCCGTGAGATTGATTTTGCCGTACGGTTAGGGCTTGTTCGGGCTGATGAAGGAAAAGAACTGCTTAGTTCTCTCGAACGGCAAGTGTCCGCCCTTCATGAAGCATCGATAAATAAATAAAATTTCTTAAGCTCAAGCGCTCAGTTATCTTTTCAGACGTTTTGGCTTTTTTTTTGCTGAAAATGGAAAAGGTATTCGGTTTTTGTCAACTGGTGGCAAGATGAGCGTTCTCTGGTACTTGCTCTCAAAGCTTTCGTCGCTTTGCTGAGAAGGGACAGATCTTTTCTACAAATTGAATCCTGCTGGCAAGGTGAGTGTCATGATTAAAAAAATGTTTCTTCATTACGATTATTCGCTGCTTGTAACAACATTAATGCTGATCGGTTTCGGCCTGATCATGGTCTACAGTGCCGGTTCGGTGTGGGCGAGTATGGTCATGAGGCCGCCGCGACCCGCCGATTATTATTTTCTGAAACAAGGGATGTGGTTTATTGCCTCGCTGCCCTTTGGTGTGCTTGGGATGATTATCCCTTACACGAAGTATCACAAGCTTGTTAAACCCTTGCTTATCTGTTCATTACTTTTGCTTGTCTTGCTTTTTTTTGCCGGCAGCGTGCGCAATAATGCTGCATCCTGGCTGTCTTTCGGGGGCTTAAATCTGCAGCCAGCCGAACTCGTTAAAATTACATTAATTTTTTACCTGGCTTCCGTATTCTCAAATAAGCAGAATAAAATTGGTGATTTTAAGACTGCCGTTTTGCCACCGTTAATCGTCATTGCGCTATTTTTTTTCCTTGTGGCAATGCAGCCTGATTTGGGGACGGCAATGATTTTAATTATGCTTTCATCGATCATGGTTCTTTGTTCAGGACTGCGGATGAAACATCTGGTACTATTATTTGGAGGGGCCGTTACTTTTGTTTTCGCATATATGGTGATGGCAACCAGCCATGTCCAGTCCGGGCGTTTTACTGCAGCCTATGATCCATTTTCAGTTGCGGATACGACAGGAAGGCAGCTGATCAACTCTTATATCGCTATTGCATCTGGCGGTCTGTTTGGGAAAGGATTGGGGAGAAGTATCGAGAAAACGGGTTTTCTTCCTGAACCCCAAACGGATTTCATTATTGCCATCATTGGCGAAGAGCTCGGGCTGATAGGTATTCTATTTGTCATCTTGTGCATTGCCTATCTGGTTTTCAGAGGCTTTGTCACCGCTATTCGCTGTAAGGATGCCTTTGGCAGTCTGCTGGCGATTGGTATTTCCAGCCTGTTGGCGATTCAGACCTTTGTCAATCTGGGTGCGGCGACCGGACTTTTGCCGGTGACTGGAGTGACACTCCCCTTTGTCAGTTATGGAGGCTCCTCACTGATTACACTTGTTTTTTCCATTGGTGTACTTCTTAATATTTCATCATCCGTCAATATGAGACGGCAAAGCCGCAGTCAAGAAGGGAAGAGAGAGAATGTTGAAACATTCAATTAAGAAATTGCTTGTTGCCAACCGCGGGGAAATCGCGATACGGGTGTGTCGTGCGTGTAATGAGCTGGGTATTCGCACGGTAGCTATTTTTTCCAAAGAAGATATCAGCTCCTATCATCGTTATAAGGCGGATGAATCCTATCTGGTAGGTAAAGGGAAGAAGCCGATTGAAGCTTACCTTGATATTGAAGGTATCATAGAGATCGCGAAAGAGCATCAAGTCGATGCGATCCATCCCGGCTATGGTTTCTTGTCCGAAAATGCTGACTTTGCTCGGCGTTGCCAAGAAGAAGGGCTTCTTTTTGTTGGCCCTAGGCCAGAGCATCTGGTCACCTTCGGAGATAAGTCGGCAGCACGTGCTGCCGCTGTACAAGCCGGTCTTCCTGTTATTCCTGGATCCGGCGATGCGGTTCAGTCTGTTGATGAGGTTCGTGATTTCGGGAAAGAGCATGGCTACCCGATTATTATAAAAGCCGTCCTTGGTGGTGGCGGCCGCGGCATGAGAATTGTCCGTAGTGAAAAAAGTGTTGAAGAAGCTTACGCACGCGCAACATCCGAAGCCAAACAGACCTTCGGCAAAGAAGATGTCTATGTTGAAAAATATTTGGAAAATCCGCGTCATATTGAAGTACAGATAATTGCCGATGAATCGGGTGAGACCGTTCATTTATATGAACGCGACTGTTCGGTGCAGCGTCGGCATCAGAAGGTTGTCGAAGTTGCTCCGAGCCGCGGGCTTGGTGAAAAACTGCGCCATGAAATCTGCGATGCAGCGGTGAAGCTGATGCGGAACGTTCATTATCTGAATGCCGGGACGGTTGAATTTCTTGTTGTTCCGTCCGGTCAATTCTATTTTATTGAAGTCAATCCGCGTGTTCAGGTGGAACATACCATCACCGAGCTGATAACAGGTTTAGACATCGTCCAATCGCAGATTTTAATCGCCGAAGGTTACGGTTTGCATGAGGATCCGGTCTTGATTCCTGAACAAAAAGAGATCCATACCTATGGCTATGCCATTCAATGCCGGGTGACAACTGAGGATCCCAGCAATAATTTTATGCCAGATACGGGGAAAATTGTGGCTTACCGGAGCGGTGGCGGGTTCGGTGTCCGTCTCGATGCCGGAAACGCTTATACAGGTTCCGTGATCACCCCCTACTATGATTCTTTGCTCGTTAAACTTTCGACCTATGCTCGTACTTTTAAAGGCGCGGCAGCGAAAATGCTCAGAAATCTGAAAGAATTCCGGATCCGCGGCATCAAAACGAATCTTCCTTTTCTGATGAATGTGGTCCAGCATCCTGATTTTCTTGAGGGCAATGTTTCGACGACTTTTATTGATACCACTCCGGAACTTTTTTCGTTCGAAAAGAGTCTGGATCGTGGCACGAAAATGCTGACTTATATCGGTAATATCACCGTCAATAGCTATCCGGGAGTCGATAAGATAAAAAAACCGGTTTTTGATACACCGCCGCTTCCAGATGTGAAATTATCCGATCCGTTTCCCAAAGGGACCAGACAGATTCTTGATGAGAAAGGGCCGAAAGGTGTGGCCGACTGGGTCAAGAGTCAATCAAAAGTTCTGCTTACCGATACCACATTTCGCGATGCTCACCAGAGTCTGCTGGCCACACGGATGCGTACAAAAAATCTAGTCGAGATTGCCGAACAGACAGCACATCTTTTGCCGAATCTCTTTTCTGAAGAAGCTTGGGGTGGGGCGACCTTTGATACAGCCTATCGTTTTTTGCGTGAAGACCCCTGGGCAAGACTGCGGCGAATTCGTAAGAGAATGCCGAATATCCTACTGCAAATGCTGTTACGCGGTTCTAATGCCGTCGGCTACAAGAATTATCCGGATAACCTGATTCGCGCCTTTGTGCATCAGGCAGCAACGGAAGGGGTAGATGTCTTTCGTGTTTTTGACAGTCTGAATTGGCTGGAAGGCATGCGAGTGTCGCTGGATGCTGTAATTGAGAGCGGCAAAATCGCTGAAGGCACGATTTGCTATACTGGCGATATTCTTGACGGCAAGCGAACGAAATATAATCTTGATTATTATCGAAAACTAGCGAAGGACATGGAGGCGGCAGGCTCTCATATTCTTGGAATCAAAGACATGGCCGGACTCTTGAAACCAGAGGCTGCCTATCAGCTCGTCTCTGAATTAAAGGATGCCGTGTCGATTCCTGTCCATCTGCATACGCATGACACGAGCGGGAATGGTATTTATACCTATCTTCGCGCTATCGATGCCGGCGTAGATATCGTTGACGTGGCGGTAGAAGCCTTAGCGGGAATGACTTCGCAGCCGAGTGCAAACTCCTTATTCTATGCGATGAGCGAAAATCAGCGGAAGCCTGAAGTAGACATTGGTGCACTTGAATCACTGAGTCATTATTGGGAGAAAGTCCGTCAATTCTATTTTCCTTTTGAAAGCGGCATGAAGACCTCAAATGCCGAAATCTACAAATTGGAAATGCCCGGCGGTCAATACAGTAATCTGCGGCAACAGGCGATTGCTGTCGGACTCGGGGAGCGATTTGAGGAAGTCAAGTCGATGTATCGGCGAGTGAATCAAATGTTCGGCGATATTGTCAAAGTGACACCGTCTTCCAAAGTGGTCGGCGATATGACCCTATATATGGTTCAGAACAATCTGGACGAAGATGATATTTACGAAAAGGGTTCGACACTCGATTTTCCGGATTCTGTAATTAATTTCTTTATGGGCGAATTAGGCCAGCCTTATCAGGGCTTTCCAAAGGAATTGCAAAGTATTGTCCTGAAAGGGAAAAAACCGTTAACCGATCGCCCAGGGAAATATTTGGAGCCGGTTGATTTGCATGAAATTCGAACCGTGCTGAAAGAGAAATTTGATCGGGAATTCGGTAATGACGAAGTCCTTTCTTATGCGCTCTATCCGAAGGTATACACGGATTATCTGCGTTTCTGCGAGGAATACGGGAATATCAGTGTACTGGGTACACCCACCTTCTTCTATGGACTGCGCTTAGGCGAGCAGGTGGCGGTCAAGATTGAAGAGGGAAAGACCCTGATTGTCAAGCTGATTTCGATTGGACATGCGAGAAAAGACGGTCTCCGTACCGTTTACTTTGAATTGAACGGCCAGCCGCGCGAAGTGATGATCAAGGATATGAATGTTCAGTCTTCAGAAGCGGTTCATGCCAAGGCCGAGAAAAATAATCCAAATCAGATTGGAGCATCGATGCCGGGAACCGTCGTAAAGGTTTTGGTTTCTCCTGGTGAACGTGTCAAGAAGGGCGATCATCTGCTGGTTACTGAAGCGATGAAGATGGAGACAACGGTTCAAGCTTCCAGTGATGGCACGGTCAAGAAAATACATGTTGGCGAAAATGATGTGATTGAGACCGGGGACTTAATGATTGAGCTTCAGTAAATAAGAATGGATTCAAAACGGGCTGCGGAATTTTCCGCAGCCCTTTGCCGTCCAGCGATCTCAGGACTCTGGCACTCTGGCGCTAAAACAATAGACGAAAAAATTAACTTTCCGATCTTTGCTCGTTCCGTCTTAGTCCAAGCATGAGAATAATCATCAGTATTCCGAAGTAAAGCGTCACGAAGAACGAGTGGAGCAATAGGAAAGTCAGAGCCATATGCGTTTTCAAAATAAAAATACCAGATACAGCCTGCAGCAGTATCAAAACTAGAGATGCGAACAGAGCAATCGTCAGGCTCGGAATATTTTTATAACGCCGCAGGCAGACAATCAATGTCCAGACCAGCCAAACGAGTAGGATAAATGCCAGCACGCGGTGAATATATTGCACACCGGCGCGGCTGAACAAAGTGACCGGAAAGAGGCGACCGTTTATCGTTGGGAAGTCGGTTGCGGCTAGACTCGAATCGGTGTGGCGAACGAATGCACCAGAATACATCAGAATATAAGTATAGATAGAGAGAATGATGAAATTCCAGTTCATTCCCTTTTTTATCGGTGGAATGATTCGCTGAACATTCGGATTGGTCTCCTCAAGGACGATGAAGGCAATCAGTAGGTTGCTTGAGAAAGAGAGCAGAGAGACACCGAAATGAAGGGCGAGAACAATGGACGAATTCCCCCATACGACCGCGCTCATCCCGAGAAAAGCCTGAAGAAGGATAAAGAAAATGGATGAGATGGATAAAAAGCGGATTTCTTTCACATTTTTCAGCCGTATCCAAATCCAAATGGCGACAATGAAAACCAGAATCGATGTTAGACCGGAAACGAAACGATGGCCGAATTCAATCCAAGTCTGATCGGAGGAGGTGGTGGGAATGACTTGTCCGTTACAAAGCGGCCAGTTATTTCCACATCCATAGGCCGATCCTGTATTTGTAACAAGGGAGCCCATTAAAACAACGAGAAGAACGGCACATGCGGCCGCAATCGCTAAAATCCTTAATATTCTGTCTTTCACAGAGAGCACCTGATTTCTGTAAATTTCCGAAGATCAACCGATCCGGTTGGAGCGAGACGTGTCTGTTTTTAGAACAACCTTCTTTATTTTAACAGATTTAATCCCGGAGAATAATAATGAAGCGTCTAAAAATTTAGCTAGTCGATCATTCAGAACCACAACATCCTGCAATTCTTACCCTGGAATTCATTGGAAAAAAGATTGGAATGATAGTGTGATCAAAATCATTGTGCTAATCCCGAGACAAAGAGAAAAGGTTCATATATAATGAAAATATGAACAAAATCTTAATTTTTTAAAGAAATTCAATAAGTCGATGGTTGAGAATACCTGCTTATTTGTATTCAGTTTCACAGAAAGAAGGTTGTCATTATGAGCAAATCCTTTGTGTCCGAGCAAGCCATAGAAAAATCAACAGCCAAAATTCATCAGGGAGAGACTGGAAGCCTGGTGAAGGATCTTTTTACTACCATAAAAATGGGAATTGTTACTTCAAATCTGATAACCGCGTTTACAGGTGTCTGGCTTGCCCTATATTTCACGGGTCAGTCGTTCATTGATAATCTGCTGCCGATTATTTTCGTTCTGGCAGGTACCGCATGGGTTATTGCTGGCGGATGCGCATTGAATAACTATATTGATCGTGATATCGATCCTCTGATGACTCGAACGCATGAACGACCGTCTGCGACCGGCAGATTGGATGGGAAGACGATTCTAGCGCTGGGATTTGGGTTGTCAGCTATCGGACTGCTTTCTTTACTGGCTGCCTCCCCCAGTGCGCTTGTTTTCGGATTTATCGGTTTGTTTGTCTATGTTCTCGTCTATACCATGTGGCTCAAGCGGACCCATTCGATAAACACAATCGTTGGCAGTATCGCTGGTGCTGTGCCGCCGCTGATTGGTTGGGCAGCGATTGATCCCTCACTGAATTCGCCAATTCCTTGGATTTTATTTCTGATTATGTTCCTGTGGCAACCGCCGCATTTCTTGGCACTCGCGATCAAACGGGTGGAAGAGTATCGGCGCGCCGGAATTCCGATGCTGCCCGTTGTAGCGGGCTTTGATATTACAAAAAGACAAATGATCATCTATGTTGCAGTGCTTCTTCCCGTCTCTCTGCTTCTTTATTCGCTTGGTGCATTTTATCTGACCTGTGCCTTGCTTATGGGTGCTGGATGGCTCGCCTTCGCTGTCTACGGCATGTTTGCTAAAGACACAGTAAAGTGGTCGCGTTTGATGTTTGTTCTTTCGCTCAACTATATGACCCTGCTATTTACAGTGATGGTGTTAGCCACTTTCATCTAAATCTGGCATCTAAATCAACGGAAAGCTTCGAGAACGTCTGGATTTCTTCGGACGTTCTTTATTTGTCTGCAGCATTGGCGAGGAATTCTCGTTGACTGGGAAATCTAATAGCTGGTGTCATTCAGCGCCCGTCCTATTTCCCCACATGATTCTTCAGGTCAAGCCATAGAATAGTAGAAGTGGCCTCTTAAAACAGACACATTTCAGAAATGATTGAACATTATGACGAATGAATGCAATTTGGTTTAAACCGCTTGCCATTTGGCGACAATAGGTCTGAGTCATTGAACTTAAAACTTATCATACGAGGAGGGGTTTTAATGATCAAGCAGACCAGATGCCGGAGAGGACGCCTTATACTGAAAGGGTTTATCGTGTCCCTATGCCTAATCCTACTGTTCACAGGGGACAGCATCGGTCTCAAGCAGGCGGAGGCCATGGATCGACCGGCTGGAAAGCAATTGACCCCTGTTCTCCGATCTGAAAAATGGCTGACCAGTCAAATTAATGAAAAGCGGAGGTCAAGCGGACTGCATTCTCTAAATCCGGATTGGGATTTGTTCCGCTTTGCCCGGACCTATGCGAAGGAATTGGCGGAAGGCAAAATTCAACAAGTCAAGATCGGTGAGATTGATCGGATGCTGAGCGACCTTGGACGCGCTCCTACGAATACGGGCTGTTTGATCATCCGTGCTTCGGTTAATCAATCTTTTCCAGAATCCTGGTGGCAAACCGGCGCTTGGCAGCGATTCGCTGGTCAGACCTATATTTCGCAGATCGGCACGGGTCATGCGAGTAGAGGAACCGAACAAGTATGGGTCATTCTCTATTCAAAAATTTAAATAAATGATCTTTATTATTTCACATCGATCAAACAGTCTTGTTATAATTAAGAACAGTATTAAATTGGTCATTTTTTCGAGGAGGAAAAACGGTGCGAAAAACCAATATTACCATTTTCGTTATTGCGCTGCTGGTTTTTACCGCAACTTTTCTTCTTAGCCTTGTCAGCTTTCCCGGGTCGGAGACGAATCAGCGTTCGCCTGAGAACCGCGCGTTCACCTCAGGAACCTCTGGAGG
The DNA here is from genome assembly GCA_048976585.1 of Sporolactobacillus sp. Taxonomy (GTDB): domain Bacteria; phylum Bacillota; class Bacilli; order Bacillales; family Sporolactobacillaceae; genus Sporolactobacillus. The sequence continues at coordinate 66,022 of JBHGUY010000030.1, forward strand.
AAAACAAAATCTGAAACTCTCAGATAAGGGAATTTATTCATTGATGGGCAAAAAAAGAGCGCAAGTGCTCCAGTCCATCGGTAAACCGGACCGCATCGATCCGACTAATTATGGATATCAGTGGTATATCTACGGAAGAAATACAGAACGCTATGTTCAGGTGGGGATCGACCAAACGAATGGGACCGTCACAACCATCTATGCCTTGGGCAGAAAATTGAATACGACTCCTTTTCCAATCGGGACTTCTTCGCAGAAAATTTATGAAAAAGTTCCGATTTCTGATGAAGTGGCGATGACTGATCGCGGGACAAAAATCAATTTTGAATTGAATGAAGAGGATATGATGATGCGCCCGCTTCTAAAATTCGGCAAATACTGGGTACAGCTCAATTTTGATCATATCTCCGATCGCTTAGTCGCCATCCGTTATATGAGTGCCGCGGTTCTTGCTCGGCAGCATCCCTATTCGATGACCTATTATGGTCAGCTTCCCCGGCTGCCTTCTCTGGCGGCCAAGCAGTGGGAAGCTGTCGATGCCGGCAGCGATCAGGAAATTTTTGATATCAGTAATTTATTGCGATACCGCTATAAGAAACCGATGCTGACCTGGAGCGTAGAGGCGCATCAAGCAGCTTTTAAACATAGCCGCGAAATGAAAATCAGAAATTATTTTTCTCATGATTCCAAGTGGTCGGGGAACCTAAAAACGAGATTGCAGAGGGAACGTATTACCTTCGAGATGGCCGGAGAGAATATAGCAGCACATTATCCGGATGCAGCGGCCGTGAGTCTCGGCTGGCTGAATAGCCCGGATCACCGTGAGAACCTGCTTAACCGTTCATTCTCACAGCTAGGTGTTGGTTCGTATCACGATTATTATACTCAGGATTTTGTTCTTCCCATGAATGAATGATTAAGCAGTAAAGATCCAACTTTTTCTGGTTTTATGCACATTCCTCTAGGTCACGATTATGATAATTATAGGAATCTGATCATGAGGAAGGAGTGCATCAGCAAATGAGCGAGGAAAAAACCAACGATGCTGTTCAGAAATTTAAAATTTTCTTAAAGAATCATCCTGAAATTATTACACATGTTCGCAAAAATAGGATCAAATGGAATGATGTTTTTGATGATTGGGTGATTTTTGGAGAATCTCATGAAATCTGGAAATCCTATGGAGTCGATGTGAAAAAGGTAGCGGCGGAAAAGGAAAAAACGCCTGAAAAAAAGGGCTCCAGCGTCTCGTGGGACAAAATATTGGGAACTATCGATAAATTGGACACCAGCCAGTGGCAGGAACGTCTGGACACGATCAGCGGTGCACTGAACGGGATACAATCGTTTATTGGACAATTCAAACAGAATAGTGCAGACACCACCACTGCCGAGCAGAATAGCGAGCCGCAGCAAGCCTCGCAGCAAGGAGCTGGTGCGCAGCCGTCTGCCGCCAGAGACAGACGACGTAGACCCCAGGCTTCGCAAATGCCCGGATCGCGGCCGATGAATCGTCGACCATTCTTCTTCAGAAAGGATTGATGCCGCGATGCGCAAAGAAATCCAACAATATCTTGACCAGCATCCTGACGAAAAATTATTTGTCCGGCTTCATCCGGACTGGTATCGGAGACTCAGCCGCGCGCCGGCAGATTTAAGGGAGCTGAAACCTGCTGCAAAAGTGTTCTACGGCCGCACCTTCCAGCAGAGACTGGAACGGTTCAATGAGCGAGCCAGCATGGTTTCAATGCTTATGTCGATGGCGCAGGCAATGGACATAAGCCGGGGGAGCGAGAAAGATAAGAGTTGAACGCAGCTTCAAGCTGTTTACAGAGGATCACCGATGTGAACGAATGGCGCTTTCGATGCATTTGTTGTACTATTTATTTATAACGGAGGTGTTCATATGATTGCTACTTTGGAAAGCGTGACGTTGTTTGATCGGGCTGAGGCTTTGGCCTCGATGATAACGCAATCTGAGTGCTATATAAGCTATATGAAGTTACGGAAATTGGTCAGCACGCGGACACAATCGCAAAAGCTCATCCAGGACTTTTTACGTATAAAAGAAAAATATGATGAAGTTCAGCGTTTCGGACGCTATCATCCAGACTATAAAAAAGTCATCCGACAAATGATGGATGCCAAGCGGGCGATAGATTTGGATTCGGCGATCAGCGATTATAAGCAGGCAGAAAAAGAATTAGAGAACTTGCTGCATGCCGTAAGTCAAGAGTTGGCTGGGTCTGTTTCTTCATCCATTATGGTGCCTACGGGTGATCCCTTTTTTGATCGGAGCTGTAGTACTGGCTGCGGAGGCGGCGGTTCCTGCAAATGTCATGTGAAGTAAGGCATTTTTGCGCGGTCACGAGATGCAGAAAAATGAAAATAAGGGTGGAAGAGCTGAATGCCGGAAAATAAGAGAGACGGATTGATCATCTGGCTATATAATACAAAATATTTGCGGGTGCTCAGGCGTTATGGCTATGTGCATTATGTGTCGAAACGAATGAAGTATGCGGTCATGTACTGCGATCACCAGTCAACAGATTCCGTGATTGCTCAGCTGACACGATTAAAATTTGTCCGCCATATTAATCGATCTCATTTGCAGGAAGTGCGGACAACCTATGAAAAAGGGAAGAGCATTCAGGAAGAAAAGGATGAAGTTTTTAATTGAATCCCCCCTGTTCTGAGTCTGCGTTTTTCATCTGCCCGCGCATTAGTCATAAAAAGCAGATCGAAATGCGCCTGCATGAGGATTTTAAAATAAAAAAAACCCGCAGATTTCTGCGGGCCGTCCTCATGCATCCAGCGATGCAAGGGCAATGGGAGAGGAGAAACCAGCGGAAACTTATGGGGAAACGTAAGCTTCCGCGGTTGGATCAACATCTCAAAGGATGCTGCCAGATGCTAGTATGGACAATTGCTCGATGATCTATACATGACCATAGAGTTGGCTGCGGGGTGTGACAGCTCGGCATCCAAACCATCGATCTTTTTATTAGAGAAGGGGTTATTCGTTTGAGAGTAATTGCCGGTGAAAATAAGGGTAGGGCATTGCGAACAGTCAGCAGCAAACGCACACGTCCGACGACGGACAAGGTCAAGGAGACCATTTTTAATATGATCGGTCCTTTTTTTCAGGGCGGGGCCGTCCTCGATCTCTATGCTGGAAGTGGCGGACTAGCCCTTGAAGCGCTGAGCAGAGGAGCCAATCAGGCCATTTTTGTGGACAAGGCCGCCCCTGCCTGCCAGATGATCCGAGAGAATATTGCCGCATGCGGTTATACAGATCGCTCGCGGCTGTTACGTCTAGACGCGAAGCAGGCATTGGGAAAATTGTCTGCAGAAGGACGAAATTTCGATTTTGTATTTCTCGATCCACCTTATGCCAAACAGACATTGATTCATGACATCCAATTTTTGCTGGAAAACGGCCTGCTGGCGCCTCAGGCCATCATTGTTGCTGAATATGAAGATTCAGTTCAATTGCCAGCTTCCTTTTCTAATCGATTGAATCGATGGAAATATAAAACCTATCAAGGGAAAACAGCTGTTTCTATCTACCGCTTTGAATCTGAGAATGTTGGAAGTGAGCGAGAATGAGCGAGAAGATTGTCATCTATCCGGGAAGTTTCGATCCGATAACCTATGGGCATTTAGATATCATTACCCGGGGATTGACTGTTTTTGATAAAATGATTGTCGCAGTGCTTAATAATTCAAGAAAAGATCCTCTTTTTTCGGTTGAAGAGCGCGTCAGACTGCTTCAGGTAGCAACCCGCAGCATGCCGGCTGTCACTGTTGATTCATTTGACGGACTTTTGATGGACTATGTTAAAAGGAAAAAGGTGCGTACCGTTCTGCGCGGACTGCGGGCGATTTCGGATTTCGAGTATGAATTGCAAATTGCAGCAATTAATAAGAACTTGAATCCGGAGATTGAGACCTGCTTCATGATGACCAGCAATAAGTATTCTTTTCTCAGTTCCAGCATGGTCAAAGAGGCCGCACGATATGGCGGGACTGTCGCAAGTCTTGTACCACCGATCGTGGAAGAGGCACTGAAAAAGAAATTTATCACGGTGGGTAAGTAAACGTTTGCCCTCTTTTGCCGTCTATTTAAGCTTTTTGCAGATGAAAAGTTCTTCTGAGCAGCAGATAGATAAACAGCAGCAATCCCGCTATCGTGATCCAGGGTCCAGACTCCAGAATAGAGTGGGAATAGCTGTCGATTGATCGAATAAATGGCGAGGCTAGGGTTGCCCTTGCCTCGATTTTATTACTCATATGGAGCCATCCATACAAAAAGAAAGCAATCCCCCCGGAGAATAAGGCCTGAAAGAGACGTCCGATTAAAAATGGTTTCACGCTCAGGCCGGCTTGTGAAAGAATACTAATCGCCTGAGCCTGTATGGATAATCCGCAAAAGCCCAGAAGCGCACTGACCAGAACCACTCTCTCCAGCAACGGTGCAGAGGTCGCACCAATGGTATTGGCGCCGATCGTGAGCTCAAAAATACCAGGTACGGAGGCAGGGCCCAGATTTGGTGAGAGGCCGATCCCGGCGAATAGATGGCTAAGAATGATCCCAAGTTGAGCGATAATGCCGACTTGAAAGAGCAATTGATAGATCATCGAGAAAAGAGCGATAAACCCTCCGACAGCCAGTAAAGTGGTCACCGAGGAAATCACCGCATCACCGAGCATTTTGCCAAAGGGCTGGTAATTTTCAATGCGCTCTTGGTGCATGTCTGACAGAGCCTTCGCAAATACTGAGGGGGTATGTACTTTATGGCTCTGCCCTGCTTCCTTTTTATAAAAGCGCATCAGCAATCCGACACAGATATTTCCGGCATAATGGGCGATGGCGAAGAGAATGCCGAGTGACGGCTGACCAAAAAAATCAACGGCTGTGACGCTGAAAAGAAAGAGTGGATTGCTGAAGTTCGTAAAACTGGAGAGACGTTCAGCATCAGTCCGCGACAGCTTTTTTTCCTGATAAAGGCGGGAGGTGATCCGGGCGCCAGCCGGGAATCCGGAAACCATGCCCATCATCAGGACAAATCCGCCAATACCCGGTACCTTGAAGAGCGGCTTCATAATCGGCTCAAGCAGGACTCCCGCAAATCTGACAACACCAAACCCGATCATCATTTCTGAGATCACAAAAAAGGGGAATAAGGCTGGAAAGACACTTTTCCACCAAATGGATAAACCCGCATAAGAGGCCTTGACTGCTGTTTCCGGATATCGGACCATCAGCAGTGCAAGTGCGACGGATCCGCTTGCCAGCAGATAAGTCATACTTTTTGAATGCTTCATGAGTGGTTCCTCCTGATTGCTCGTGTTCTCCGAAGGAAACGGACGGGCTCTGATTTAACTATATGAGAAAGGCTCGTCGATAGACCTTTGAATTGAATTTGACATCTCCCGGGTATAAAGGGGAGAATGAGGATAATCTCAAATACATAGGATCAAAAATACTTGTTGTCCGAATACGGATGAATTATTTTTAAATCAGAGGAGCACGGGTATGAAACAAAGAAAATATGTCTGGCAATGGTTATCTTTGGTTCTGGTCGCTGCCTTGATCATTCTCTATTTCGTCAGGCTGCCTTATTTTGTCCAGACGCCCGGCGAAGCCAAATCGATGGCCGGGATGATAAAGGTCGAGAGCGGACAGAAAATTCACGGGAAATATAGTCTCGTCTACATTTATTTGGGGCAGGCCAATGTCTATCAATATTTATGGGCCAGGTTTGACGGAAATAAATATACCACCCTTGTAAAAGAGGATGAAATTAAGATGCCTAATGAGAATGATCAGGGCTATAATCTGCGTCAGAAAAATTATATGACTAGTGCGCAGCAAAGTGCTTCTTTCGTTGCCTATAAGGAGGCGGGCAAGCATCCGCAGGTGAACGAAGAAGGTGTGCTTGTTTTGGACGTGATGCCATCGATGCCCAGTGCAAAGGTCCTTAAGAGCGGTGACCTGATCATTGGCGTGCAGAATCATCGGGTGGCCACTTTCAATCAGCTGGATAGCTATGTGAAACAGAAGAAACTTGGCGATTCCTTCGATTTAACGATCATTCGGAAGAAAAAGGTTCAGCAGGTCAGGGTCACGATTGCTCAATTTCCTAAAAATCTGGCCGGCTCAGGGAAAAAGGACGGTATCGGCATTTATCAGGCGGATCAGATGAAGGTTGCTGTGTCGCCGAAAGTGAATTTCGATATTCAAAATATCGGCGGCCCTTCCGCAGGTCTGATGATGACGCTCGATATTTATGATCAGCTTAAATCCGCAGATCTGGCCAAAGGACGCTCGATTGCTGGGACGGGAACCATCGATATGACGGGGAAGGTCGGACCGATTGGCGGGATTGAAGAAAAAATTGTCGGTGCCAATCAATCCGGGGTTTCTATTTTCTTTGCCCCAGTTGCTGACCATGAGTACAAGACGGCAAAAAAAACAGCGAAAGCCATCGGCTCGCCGATGAAGGTTGTTCCAGTCAAGACTTTTCGTGATGCTGTCGATTATTTGCAGCGAACAAAATAGAAAAAAGCCTGACATTCGCCGTTTCATTGACGGGTGTCAGGCTTTTCTTGGCAAAAAATCATGCTTTCTGAGCAAATGTGCCGAGGTTCTCGTTGTAACGAATCGGTGCATGAGCGGTCTCTGAAACGAGCAAGCGATCTCCAGCGTGCTGGCTGGCCAGATAATCGTAAATTTGCGCTGCACGTACGTCCATTTCCAGTACTTCCGGACGAAAGCGGCGGATTTTTGCGATCAAGGGGATTTGCAGCTGTTTGCGTTGCTGAGACAGATAGGCCTGCCCCTTTAAATTCATCCCAAGGAGCCGTAGATAAGCCGCTTCTCCAGCGGAAGCCTGTATTTTGGCTTCTGTTTTTCGTGTCTGTGTCAGAATATGGACGGCGAGGCGTTGCAGACGCACCCATGTGTAACGCTTCGATTTGATCTGCCCGATGAAAGACTCGAAGTCTTCAGAGAGGTGAATAAATTTATAGAGACGGTTTTCAATACCCTCTTCGGCCTCGTAAATCTGGCGGATATCACTTGCCGATGATGAGAGCAGGCGGTATTTAAGAAAAGGAAAGAAGGTTTCCCAATCAACAAGCCGGCCGGAATTCTTTTGCTCCTTGATGATCGAATAAGCGAAATCGGGCATTTTATTTCGAATCGCTTCAAGAGGCTTTCCAGACAGACAATAGGTCCGCAGGCTTGTGGCGCTGGCAATTTCAGCACTGCTCTTAAAGGAGGAGTCGCCATGACCGGCCTGTTTGCGTTTGAATGTGATCGGTTCAATCCGGCTGCCTCTCTTTTGAATCGCTTGAATATAATGATAGCCAAGACTGTTATTGGGCTTAGTCAGGTCAATCAGGGGTTGAGCGGAGATGCGGTTCACCGCTTGGTAGGCGGCGGCATGAGCGTTTGGATAACTGATCCCCAGGCTGAGCGACTGATGGAATGTCTCCTGATAAATGGCCTGATGCCGCTTGATTTCTTGAATGCTGTTTAAAAAAGGCTGAATCGCTCCTTCTTCGCTGCCAAAAGCCAGATGGGTGATGCCAAGCTGATCAAGTGTGGAGACCGCGCCATTGGCAAAGATATCGGCTCGACCAACGGCAAACAAATAAGGGAGTTCGATGACCAGATCAACACCCGCGTGAAGGGCAATTTGCGTGCGTTCCCACTTTGACAGAATAGCGGGTTCGCCGCGCTGTGTAAAATCACCGCTTATCACCGCGATGACCAGATCCGGCTTCAGCTCACTGCGTATTTTATTGAGCAGGAAGAGATGTCCATTATGAAAAGGATTATATTCAGCAATAATTCCGGCAATACGCATGTATGATCCTTTCTCCCGGGTATACTAACCGGATAGCAGTCACCCGTCTGTATCTTTAGTTTGCGGGCAGTTGCTGCTTGCTATTCATGTGCCATTTTATCATATTTTCGCGGTAAGAAGAAATTGCCATGACCAGCAGCGCTGTGTTAATCTAAAGAGGAACCGTCTAGCGCTTTTTGGCTGGCAAGGCTTAAGCCTTGTCGCCTGTTTGACAATCTGACGGGCAGAGATTATAATAACAAATGTTGCTCTAGAGGTGATTTACTATGTCTTTATCATGGTCTGTTCCTGACTTGATGAATCATAAAAATGAGGGACTGAATTTCAACGAAGAAGTCGTGTTGCCTCTGGAATTGTTTCGTGCGGATCCTGAAATAAGAAGATTATCCCCTGTTCATGTCGAAGGAACTGTCGAGTTTTCAAAGAAGTCACTGACCTTTCATCTGCATATTGAGGGAACAATGATCCTTCCATGTGCGATCACATTGGTGGATGTTTCGTATCCTTTTAAGATCGATACATCAGAAACGTTTCTACTGGCTGGCACCGATATCGGCGAGGAGGAAGCGGATGAATTTGTCCACCTCATTGAGAATGAACAAATTGATCTGATTCCATGTCTTGTGGAGGCCATATTGGTTGAAAAACCGATTCGGGTCGTCAGTGATCAGGCAAAAGCCGAGAAAGAACGTTCCGGTGACGGGTGGACCTTGATGACGGAAAAGGCAGCGAAGCAGCAAATTGACCCAAGGTTGGAAAAACTGAAGAAGTTTTTTGACGATTAAATAGATTCCGAGGAGGTGTGAACCGTGGCAGTACCGAAAAGAAGAACGTCAACCACTCGCAAAAACAAACGGCGTACACATTTCAAATTAGCTGTGCCCGGCATGGTTAAATGTGATAACTGCGGTGAATATAAATTAGCTCACCGTGTATGTCCGAATTGCGGCTCATACAAAGGCGAAGTAATCGTAGAAAAATAATGATGTGCAAGATTTGAAGGAGCCTCGGCTCCTTCTTTTTTTGTCTTTTAAACAGCCAGATTTCTTCCATTATTCCAGTAAAAATAAAATCTTTTCTTCTATCAAACCTGGAATTCGCATATTGATGGAATCAGGAGTGAGATTACACTTCCCATTTACGAGAAAAGAGGGGAAATCGATATGCCGTCCATTAGGCAAGACGCATGGTCCCATGCGGAAGATCTTAAATTGGCAGAGATCATACTCAGGCTCATAAGAGAAGGCGAGACCCAATTGACAGGGTTCGCGGAAGCAGGAAAGGCTCTTTCACGAACGGCGGCTGCCTGCGGATTTCGTTGGAATTCAACCATTCGCAAGCAGTATGAGACTGAGATGACAGAAGCGAAGGACGCGCGCAAAGCGTTGAAAACAGAGAGAAAGAAAGGACCATTAAAATTGGTTACTACAGGTGCAGATGAAGGTAGCTCAGATTTCAGTATACCGGTAATCGATCAGCTGATTAATTTTTTGAATCATCTCAAGAGCGGACAATTGACTGATCAAACTGCCGACACGCTGAAACAGATCGAGAGCCTGAAAAATGAGAATAGTCTTCTGGAAGAGGCGTACCGCAAGCTGGAAAAAGAATATCGTGATCTTAAGCGGAATTATACCTCGCTTCTCAGAGTGCTTAATCTGGTTGATCAGGCCAGAAAACAGATACCGGTCGATCGAGCAACTGTATCGGCGGGAGGCCAGACAGAGGAAGCCTGAATAAGCACAAGACTGATGAGTGACAACCCGGAGAGCTAGCGGCATGACCGCCTGGCTCTATTTTTGTGTCTGTCTCTAAAAAATAGAACAGGAATGAGCGGGACTAAATGCCTACTGTGAATTCAATCACGAATTTTCAGAGACTTTATTGAAGATACTAAAAAACAAAAGAATGGAATTAAAGGAGGAGTCCGACCGATCAGAGGCGAATATATAAAATCAAGTGGTGAAAAGTGGGGGATTGTGGTAAAGTAAATCACATAGGAGGAGGGTTCATTCATGTTTATGGGCGAATTTAATCACAGTATAGACATGAAGGGGCGCCTCATTCTTCCTGCTAAATTCAGAGAAGAGCTCGGCGATGCGTTCGTGATCACGCGCGGTTTGGATCAATGCCTCTTTGTCTATCCGATCGATGAATGGAAACGCTTGGAAGAAAAGCTTAAGAGTCTATCTTTTACGAAGAAAGACGCACGCGCTTTTACCCGTTTCTTCTTCTCCGGTGCAAGTGAAAGCGAATTGGACAAACAGGGGCGCGTTTCTATCAGCATGGGCCTTCGTAACTATGCCCATCTGCAGAAGGATTGCACAATCATTGGCGTCTCGACGCGGTTGGAAATCTGGGATCAGGAAATATGGAGTAAGTATTTTGAACAATCTGAGGCTTCATTCAGCGATATCGCTGAGAGCCTGCTTGATTTAGACTCGTAAGTCCGCCGGCTGAAAAAGAAAGTATCAATGCCGGAAACGGCTACTATAGGAGCCTGATTATATGTTTGAACATGTGACTGTATTAAAAAACGAAGCGGTTAATGGATTGGCAATTAAACCGGACGGCCTCTATGTGGATTGCACGCTAGGCGGTGGCGGTCACAGTGCTGAAATTGTCCAAAGATTGGAAAATGGGCATTTGTTCGCCTTTGATCAGGACGAGGAAGCTTTGGATGCCGCAGAAGAGCGATTGGCTGTTTATTCGGGTAAAATCACCTTTATCAAGTCAAACTTCCGCTGCTTAGAAGAAGAGTTGGCAAAACGGGAGATCACTCAAGTCGACGGGATTTTGTTTGATTTAGGTGTCTCTTCTCCGCAATTTGATCATGCAGAGAGAGGGTTTAGCTACCAGAATAGCGGGCCGCTGGATATGCGGATGGATCGCGATCAGGAGCTTAATGCTGCGACTATTGTCAATGAATGGCCCTATGAACATCTTGTCCGAATCTTCTTTATGTATGGTGAAGAACGTTTTTCAAAGCAAATTGCAAGAATTATCGAGAAAAAGCGTAAAGAACGCTCCATTGAGACAACAGAGGAATTGGTTGATCTGATCAAAGAAGCCATACCGGCTCCGGCGAGAAGAAAGGGTGGGCATCCGGCGAAACGTGTTTTTCAGGCGCTGAGAATCGCTGTCAACGATGAACTCGGCAGCTTTGAAGAGGCCCTTCACCAATCGGCGCATCTGCTTTCCATCGGCGGAAGACTTTCCGTTATTACTTTTCAATCGCTTGAGGATAGATTATGCAAACAATTTATTAAAAAATATAGTGAGCTGCCAGAATTGCCGCCTGGTCTTCCGGTTATTCCTGAGGATCAGCAGCCATTGTTGCGCAAGATCGGCCGTAAGCCAGTTTTGCCGACTGAAGAGGAGCTTGAGCAAAATCATCGCGCACATTCAGCAAAATTAAGAATTGCCGAGAAAATCAGAGATGTTGAGGAGGAAGAGGTATGAATCAGACGCAACGTGTGGGAAGCAGACAAACAGAGGAATGGGTGGCCCCGCAAAGAAAGATTCAACAGGAACCCATTATTATCACACGCCATATCACCAGGGGAGAGAAAGCACTTTGGACATTTGCCAGTGTTATTCTTTTTACATTAGCAATCTACATGGTGGCCAATCAAGCGACTCTTTTTTCCGTATCCAGAGATGTCGCCAAGCTCCAAAACAATTTAGAGAATCAGCAAAAAGTGACACAGCAGCTCAAGTCGGAGTCTGACAGCCTCAGTTCTCCTGAACGGATTGTTAAATATGCTGAAAGTGAGCTCGGATTAAAGCTGAATATCAACAATATTAAAGTACTTCCCTAAGGTGGTTCTTCTGCATGCCTCAAAGAAAACGAAAATTGATTAGTCATTGGGCAGAAATTGTCGGCATCCTTTTTATGCTGGCTTTTTTTGTCATTATTGGCCGATTTGTATATATTGCGCAAATGAAAGAAGTGGATGGTCATCAGCTCATTAAGGCCGGGGAAAAACAATGGTCGGAGATCAAGCTGATCGATGAGAAGCGGGGAACTATTTTTTCCAGTAATGGGCGGATTCTGGCCGAGGATGTTCCTGCCTATTCTTTGTATGCGGTCATCAGTCCGAAAGCGGAAAATCGAGTGAAAAATAAAGAAAAAACGGCTGATGAATTGGCGCCAATCCTTGACATGAAACCTGCGGATATTTTAAACAGTCTGAGCCGCAATGCCTATCAGGTCGAATTCGGTTCAAAAGGACGGATGCTGAGTTACGCTACTAAGAAAAAGATTGATCGGCTGAAACTGCCGGGAATTTATTACCTGACCGAATCCCGGCGCTATTATCCGGAACAATCGAGCGCGGCTTATTCGCTGGGATTCACGCAGATGAACCCAGCGAATAATGAACAGAAAGGTGTATTCGGCATTGAACAGTCGCTCAATCGCTACCTGACTGAGAAAGACGGGTCGGTGCGCTACTATCGAAGCTTGGGGGGTGTACCGATACCTGATGAGAATCAGCATCTGACCAAGGCTAATCCGGGGAATAATGTTTATCTCACGTTAAATACACGAATTCAGACGGTGCTTGATCAGGCGATGGATCAGGTCAGCGAGGAGTACAGGCCCTCCAGCATGATCGGCATTGTCGCCGATCCAAAAACGGGAAAAATATTGGCAATGTCCAATTATCCAAATTTTAATCCCAATAAACGGGATATTAAACAATTCAATAATCTGGCCATTTCTGATCCTTATGAACCAGGCTCGGTTATGAAGACCTTCACCATCGCTTCGGCGATTGATTCAGGTGTGTACAACGGAAAGGCAACCTATCAATCTGGCAGTTATCAGACCGACGGCGGTGTGATTCACGACTGGAATCGCGCGGGATGGGGGCCGATTGACTTTAACCAAGGTTTTCAATTATCATCCAACGTCGGTATGTCTGTCCTGACCGACAAGTATTTAAAGCCCTGGCGTCTGAAGGAATATCTGAATCGCTTTGGTTTCATGAAAAAAACAGGTATTGACTTGCCGGGAGAAGGAGAAAGCCGGGTCAATTGGCAATATAAAATCGATCAATTGGAATCTTCTTTTGGTCAGGGTTCTGCGTTTACCGCTATCCAGATCGTTCAGGCAGCAACGGCTATTGCCAACAACGGAACGATGATGAAACCGTACCTTGTTAATAAAATTGTCGATCCGGATTCCGGAAAAGTGATCTCGCAGAACAAACCGGTCATTTCAGGCCATCCGGTTTCCAGGCTTACCGCGGAGAAAACCCGAGCGCTGATGCGCAAGGTCGTGAGCAATAAACATGTGATTAACAACGAAGGGGCGACTGGTGTTGCTTATGATTTGCCAGGCTATGACGTCATTGGCAAGACCGGTACGGCACAAATTGGATCGAAGACTGGTTATCTAGTAGGTAAGAATAATTATATCTATTCATTCTTAGGGATGGCACCGGAAAAAAACCCAAAGTTAATTGTCTATGTTGCAGTGAAACAGCCACATCTCAAGCCGACAGATTTGGGTGAGGAGCCTGTCGAAGCCATCGTTCGTCCGGTCATGACCAGCAGTCTGCAATATCTTCAGGTGCAGAAAAAAATCGATAAAGGCACAGATATGGTAAAGGTGGCTTCACGTCGCTTGAACGAGTATACGGGGCAACCGATGAGCGAAGCCGCTCAGGCACTGACCGCAAAAGGGTTAGCGCCGATCACAGTCGGTGACGGCAGCGTTGAGAAACAGATGCCGTACGCAGGGGAATCATTGGTCGACGGCAGCAAAATTATTCTGTATTCTCATGAAAATCCCAAGCTTCCGGATATGACCGGCTGGTCGCTGGGGGATGTCATGAAACTGGCTGAAGCGGCCGGTTTGAAATTACGTGTGCAAGGGGACGGATTTGTTAAGCTTCAGAAGCCGGTAACAGGGACGGTAATTAAACGCGGCGATACAATCAGCATCGATTTAAGCACGTCCGTGAATTCAGCGAATGGTTCGCAGCAGATTGGAAATGGCAGTAGCAGCTCCGCCGAATCCTCAGCTCCCTAAAGTGATGCCCCTAGTAGCTGAAAATCGCAGGAAAGCTCGTTCTATTTCTTCTTGGCCTGACATATGGCTAGGACAAGGGGAAAATAGGAGGGGCTTATTTTGCGTGTATCCAATGTGACGGTAAAAAGACGGTTGTTTCTGACCCTGTCGGTTGGGCTGTGCATCTTTGCTGTCTTTGTCGGCCGGTTAATTTATATCCAGATTTTTAATAATCAGTTGCTGACCGGAAAAGCGCTTCAGGAATGGGGGAGGGATATCCCCTATGAAGCGCAGCGCGGCAACATCCTCGATACAAGGGGAAAGATTATTGCCACGAATGTCAGCAGTCCGTCGGTTCTCGTCGTTCCCAGACAAATTCAGGAACCTCAGCGTGCCCGTGTCGCTGAGGAACTTTCCAATGTTCTCCATATGAGTGAAAAATCAGCGTATGAAAAGATAACAAAGCATGAGGCGATTGTGCGGATGACTCCGGAGGGACGCAAGATTTCCAATGATCGAGCATCGAAAATCCGATCGCTGGCCTTGCCGGGTGTTTTTATCGCAGAAGATTTCAAACGGTATTATCCGCATGGAAATTATCTCTCACATGTTCTCGGTTTCACGGGGATTGACAATCAAGGATTGACTGGGCTGGAATCTTATTATAATGACGGCTTGAAAGGAACGAATGGGCATGTCTCTTTTTACGCCGACGTCCGCGGCAATCGGATGAAAAATCTTAAAGATGAATATACACCGCCAAAGAGCGGAGCGAGTCTGCAACTGACGATTGATTCCCGCGTGCAGTCGATCATCGAGCGGGAACTGGATAATGCGGTCGCCAAATATCATCCGGAGAACGCCTTGGCCATCGCAATGGATCCGAATACGGGTGCCGTTCTTGGCATGTCATCCAAACCGGATTTTAATCCTGAAAAATATAAGACGGTTGCTCCGGAAATTTATAATCGAAATCTGCCGATATGGAAGACGTATGAACCAGGGTCGACCTTTAAAGTCATTACATTGGCCGCCGCGCTTCAGGAGAAAGTCGTCAATCTGAAAAAGGACCATTTTTTTGATTCAGGGGCCATTGATGTCGCCGGGACAAAGCTTCACTGCTGGAAACGGGGCGGGCACGGCTCAGAAACCTTTCTTCAGGTCGTCCAAAATTCCTGCAACCCGGGTTTTGTAGCTCTCGGAGAAAGATTGGGGAAAAAGCGGCTATTTTCCTATATCAATAAATTCGGTTTCGGGAAAAAAACAGGTATCGATTTGCAGGGAGAGGCGAAAGGGATCCTCTTCAAAGAAAGTAAAGTCGGTCCGCTTGAAGCGGCGACGACAGCTTTCGGACAGGGCGTTTCAGTGACACCAATCCAGCAGATTACTGCCGTATCTGCTGCTGTAAATGGAGGCGTTCTCTATGAACCGCACCTGGCTAAGGCATGGCTTGACACGGATAATGGTCAAGTGATTAACCGGATCGAGCCCGTCGAAAAGCGACGCGTCATCAGTGAAAAAATATCTAAGGAAGTCAGGGGAACGCTTGAGAGTGTCGTTGCACTCGGCACCGGCCGCAATGCCTATGTCGACGGCTATCGTGTCGGCGGAAAAACAGGAACGGCGCAGAAGGTCGATCCGAAAACCGGCGGCTATCGGCAGGGGAATTATATTCTGTCCTTCACGGGTTTCGCTCCGGCCAATAATCCGAAGATTGTTGTTTATGTTGCTATTGATAATCCGAAAAATACGGTTCAATTCGGAGGGACGGTCTCGGCACCGATTGCCGGGAAGATTATCGGCGACAGCTTGAGTGCAATGGGGGTCAAAAAACAAATTGGAGGTCTCGATAAAGTAACGAAGTGGCCGGAAGAGCCCCTCGTCAAGGTGCCGAATTTGATTGGAGAGACCAAGGATGACCTGATCAATCAGGACGCCAGCGTGAAGTTGAAAGCGGTTGGAAAGGGCAATGCAGTGACGATGCAGTCCCCGCAGGCAGGAATTAAGGTCAAACAAGGTTCAACAATAATGATATACTTAGGTGACAAAAAGAAGGCTGACGATTAAAATAAGCAATGGACGGAAAATAGCCGGAAACAGCCGGAAATGCTGGCATCCGGCTTTTCCGTTATACATATTCGGCCGCTATCTCTGCCGCTTCTTTTACATCATTTAACCGGGCGAGGTTCATGATAAGAGAAGCGAGGATTCCGCTGAATGATGCGGATTGATGCAGCAATTACGACGATTAAGGACGTGTTTTTGATGAAATTGGCTGATTGTCTCGCGGCACTTGCTGATTTTCGGCAAGTCGGCGAAGAAAATCCGGAAATTATTCAATTGACGATTGATTCTCGGCAGGTGAAACCGGGATCACTGTTTTTCTGTATTAAAGGACATACATTGGACGGTCATGTTTATGCCCAACAAGCGGAAAAAAATGGGGCAGCGGCAATTATTGCTCAGGAAACGATCCAGGCCTCTATTCCGGTGATTTATGTGAATGACTCGCACCGTGCCTTAGCGATGATCGCGGACCGCTTTTATCATTCACCGAGCCACAGACTGCATTTGGTAGGTGTGACCGGGACGAATGGAAAGACGACGATTACCTACCTAGTTCAGGCCATTCAAGAAGCCTGCGGTGTTGCCACAGGTGTAATCGGCACGATGGGCGTGCATTTCAAGGATTACCAGAATCCAGTAGACAATACAACACCGGAAGTTCATTTAATTCACAAATATCTGGATGAAATGCAACGGGCAGGTGCCCGCTCCGTTGTGATGGAAACCTCTTCGAATGCACTCTATGACGGCCGCGTTCACGGCTGCGACTTCAATATCGGTATCTTTACGAATTTAACGGAAGACCATTTGGATTTACATGGAACGATGAAAGATTATATGTACGCCAAAAGTCTGCTTTTTTCGCAGCTCGGCAACGCCTATAGCGAATCCTCTGAAATAAAGGCTGCAGTACTCAATGCCGATGATCCGGTGTCTGAGGTTTATCGCCATATGACTGCTGCGCATGTCGTCACTTATGCAATTGACCGTCCGGCCGATCTGATGGCCGCAGGCATCCATATCACTCCAACGGGTACAACGTTCACTTTAAAGTCTAAAGGCCGGGATTATCCGGTTTCGATGCAGCTGATTGGCAAGTTCAGCGTCTATAATGTTCTTGCCTCGCTCGCTGCCTGCAGACTGTACGGGCTCGATATGAAACCGATGATCCAAGCCGTATCCGCCGTCAAAGGAGTCGCCGGCCGCTTTGAGACGGTTAGCGCCGGACAGAACTTTTCCGTCATTGTGGATTATTCCCATACGCCGGACAGCTTGAAAAACGCTTTGATGACGATTAAGGAATTCGCCCGCAAAAGAATCATTACCGTGGTTGGCTGCGGCGGTGATCGGGAGCGCGGAAAACGGCCGATTATGGCAAAAATAGCAGTAGATAACAGCGATTTAACGATTCTGACTTCCGACAATCCAAGAACAGAGGATCCGGAGGCGATACTTGCTGAGATGGAAACGGGTGTTAAAGGAAGATCGTATAAAAAAATTGGCGACCGGCGGGAAGCGATTGACTGTGCCGTGCAGAACGCGAAGCCGGGAGATATTATCTTAATTGCCGGCAAAGGTCATGAGACCTATCAAATTATCGGAACGGTCAAACACCATTTTGATGATAGAGAAACAGCAAGACAGGCCATCATTGACCAGTTGAAATGATGAGTTTTATAAAAAGGGGAATTTTCAGATGAGTATTGGTGTGGATATCGTCAGAGGTCAGGCTGTGCAAATTGTAGGCAGACCTGTTGCTCTGGAACAATTAAATATAATGACGGACAGCCGCAAAATCATGGTGAACGGCCTTTTTGTTCCGCTAATCGGGGAAAAATTCGACGGGCATCAATACCTTATGGAGGCCATCGAAAACGGTGCGATTGCCGCGTTATGGATGGAGCGGGAGCCGCTTCCGGAATCACTTCCGGAAAATTTTCCATTGTTTCTCGTCAATGATACATTGAGGGCGCTGCAGAGTATGGCAAAAGCATATCTGAATCAATGTTGCCCGAAAGTCATTGCAATTACCGGATCCAATGGAAAAACGACCACTAAGGATATGGTTTATGGCATGGTCAGCAGAATGTTTAAGGCCTACAAAACTCAGGGGAATCTGAATAATCATATCGGTGTCCCGCTGACAATTCTGTCAATGCCTTCGGACACGCAAGTGCTTGTGCTTGAAATGGGCATGAATCATTTCGGCGAACTGACCTTTCTCAGTCAGCTGGCAAAGCCAGATATTGCCATCATCACCAATATCGGTGAATCCCATATCGAATTTCTTGGCAACCGCGAGGGAATTGCCAAAGCCAAACTGGAAATCACGAATGGCCTGAAAAAACACGGTTCTTTAATCATTGATGGGGATGAACCGCTGCTTAGTCAGGTGCACACAAATGCTTTCCAAATCATTAGATGCGGTTATGGAGCAGACAACGATTGGCGTATCACGGATGTCAAAGAAGGAACCGATGGCTATCAATTTTCATTAAATCACGGTCAGAATGTCTATACAGTGCCGACGCTGGGGTTGCATAATGTTAAAAATGCCGTCTATAGTCTGACAGCCTCTCGTTTATTGAATATCAGTCCGCAATCGATCATGGAGGGGCTGGAGCACTTAAGTCTGACAAAGATGCGTTTTGAAAAAGTAGCGGGAATGAACGGCTCCCTTTTAATCAATGACTGTTATAATGCCAGTCCGACTTCGATGAAAGCTTCACTGGCGACATTAAAAGCGCTCCCTGGTTTTGAAAAGAGAGTGGCCGTACTGGGCGATATGTATGAGCTGGGTACGCAGGAAAAAGAGCTGCACCGCAGTGTTGCCGATGTAATTCAGGCTCCTCTTACTCACTTAATCACGATTGGCGGCAAGGGTGCCTGGATCGCTGAACCCTTGCTTGAACAGGCGGGATCGAATCGACTGACCATTCGCTCCTTTCAGAATAAAATGGATGCACGCTCCTATCTGGCTTCTCTGCTTGATGAGCAGACGGTCATGCTTTTTAAAGCTTCGCGGCTGCTTGCTCTCGAAGATTTAGTGAATGATTTGAGCGAAAAATAATCAGTCAATGGGGGCAACAGCCTGAGGCAATCTTTGACAGGAAGAACGGCATTTCTTGAAAAGTCGTTAAAGGGGCGAAAAGGTTTATGATATTATTTTTCTTATTTGGTTTAGCCATTTCTTTTCTATGCACGCTGGTTATTGGCCCGTTTTTTATCCCGCTGCTTAGAAGATTGCATTTTGGCCAATACATCCGTGAGGAAGGCCCGAAAAGCCATATGAAAAAAGCAGGGACACCGACCATGGGCGGTGTGATTTTTCTGCTTGGTCTGGTTGTCGGTGTCGCAGTGATGGCCGTGAGATACCATCTGGCGACTCAAGATACCTATATGGTTTTATTTGTCACGCTGGGCTTCGGTTTGATTGGTTTCCTTGACGATTTTATTAAAATTGTGATGAAGCGGAATATGGGACTGACGTCGAAGCAGAAAATGCTAGGACAGTTGTTCATTGCGATCGTATTCTGGTTTTTTGTTACCCGCTATGATTATGCGACCTACCTTTCGGTTCCCGGAACAAATTGGATGATCGATCTCCATTGGCTCTATCCGCTATTTGTGATTTTTCTTCTGGTCGGCGTTCCGAATGCGACGAATCTGACGGACGGTATGGACGGTCTGTTGTCCGGATTGACCGCCATTGCTTTTGCTGCGTACGCGTTGATCGCGATTGTCACCAACGATTTGGGCATTGCCGTCTTTTCGACGACAATGCTCGGGGCGATTCTCGGGTTTCTGATCTTTAACGCCCATCCGGCGAAAGTCTTCATGGGTGATACCGGATCGCTGGCGATTGGCGGGGCGCTTGCCGGCATGGCGATTTTGACAAAAACAGAATTGCTGCTGGCCATTATCGGCGGTGTATTCGCTATCGAAACCCTATCTGTCATTATTCAGGTTATTTCATTTAAAACGACTGGGAAACGCGTCTTCAAGATGAGCCCGATTCATCACCATTTTGAACTTTCCGGATGGTCTGAGTGGAAGGTCGTTACCGTATTCTGGATAGCAGGACTTCTTCTTGCAGCCATTTCAGTTTATTTGAAAGTGGGGTTAACGAATTGAAGAAAATAGAGACATATGTCGGTAAAAGAGTGCTCGTGCTCGGTCTGGGTAAGAGCGGTTATGCTGCAGCAAAGCTGATGCATGAACTCGGTGCAGAGGTCGTCGTAAATGATCGCACGAAGCTGGACGGAAATCCCCATGCTGAAGAACTAAAAGCGTTGGGCCTGACAGTCATTGGCGGTTCGCATCCGCTAGACCTTCTGGACGGGGTTGATCTGATGATTAAGAACCCGGGCATTCCCTATACGAATTCGATGGTCAAGGCAGCCGAAACACGCGGCTTGCCAATCCTGACGGAAGTTGAAATTGCCGGAGAATTGTCCGTTGCTCCATTTATTGGTATTACTGGATCAAATGGGAAGACAACGACAACGATGCTGATTGGCGAGATGATCAAGGGCTCGGCGGAGCAGCCAATTGTTGCCGGGAATATCGGTACGGCGCTGACTGCTGTGGTGCAACAGGCGACAAGAAAAAATGTGATTGTCGCTGAACTGTCAAGTTTTCAATTATTGGGTATCACGACCTTCCACCCGCATATTGCCGTTGTGCTGAATATTTTTGATCATCATCTGGACTATCATGGAACTGTGGAAAATTATGCACAGGCTAAGGCGCGGATTACGGCGAATCAGACTGAAACGGACTATCTGGTTTATAACGCGGAAAGCGAACGGGTCGTCCAATATATCGCGGATATTACAAAAGCACAGAAAATTCCGTTCAGCACGAAGCATTATTTGGCGGACGGAGCGTCCGTCAAAGACGGATTTATCTATTTTAAAGATCAGCAGATCCTCGCTTGTTCGGAATTAGGATTGCCAGGGGAACATAATTTGCAAAATGCTCTGGCCGCCGTTGCTGCAGCGAGTATCTATGATGTGCCTACCGCTCATATTGCTCAAGTACTGAAAACATTTACTGGCGTCCGTCACCGGTTGCAATACGTCGGGAAAGTCCGTGACCGAATCATTTATAACGATTCAAAAGCGACAAATATTCTGGCTACCACACAAGCATTGAAGGCTTTTCCGGGGAAACCGATTATTTTGCTGGCCGGCGGTCTCGATCGGGGTAATACATTTGATGCTCTCGTTCCTCATCTGAAGGAAGCCGCTGTGAAAGCCGTTCTTCTTTTTGGTGAAACGACTGAAAAATTAAAAGATGCCTGCACGCAGGCGGGAATTCATGTGATCCGTTGCGTGAAAAATGTCGAGGCGGCCGTTCCGGAAGCCTTTTCGCTTTCTGAACCTGGAGATGTCATCTTGCTCTCGCCGGCCTGTGCCAGCTGGGATCAATATCAATCTTTTGAAGTTCGCGGAGACATTTTTATTGATGAAGTGAATAAGTTTAGATAAGGACAGGCCGGGACGTACTGTTTTCGTCCCGGAAACGAGCCTTGTCTGAACGGAGTGTTGAACATGTCAGAACGCCGGTCTTCGCCGGATCACTTACTGCTATTCGTTACATTCGGACTATTAACGATCGGGCTAATGATGGTGTACAGTGCGAGTGTCGTCTCGGCAACGAATAATTTCGGCGACCCGCTCTATTTTTTGAAACGGCAGCTGCTCTTTGCCGTTGTCGGTGTCACCCTAATGTTCCTGGTGATGAAAGTTGATTATCACCTCTGGAGGTCATGGGCGAAGCTCGCTCTAATCATTTGTTTCGTTCTCCTGCTTGTTGTACTGATTCCAGGAGTCGGTTTAGCCCGCGGCGGGGCGAGAAGCTGGCTAGGGGTTGGGGCTTTTTCTATTCAACCCTCTGAGTTCATGAAATTTGCCTTGATTATTTTTCTCTCCAAATATCTGTCCGAGCACCAGGACTCTCTCCACTTGTTTACCAAGGGATTGATGGTTGCTCTCCTTCCGGTATTTCTGGCGTTCGGTGTTATCATGTGCCAGCCGGATCTGGGAACGGGTACGGTCCTTGTCCTCACGTGTATGATGATGATTTTCATTGCCGGAGCACGGGTGAAACATTTTCTGGTGATGGGACTCGCAGGTGCAGGGGGAGCCGTCGCATTGATTCTCTCTGCTCCTTACCGGATAAGACGGTTGACAGCTTTTGTTGATCCCTGGCAGGAACCGAATGGGAAAGGCTATCAAATTATCCAATCCCTGCTGGCTATTGGTCCCGGGGGGCTATTCGGTTTCGGACTTGGACAGAGCAGGCAGAAATATCAATTTCTGCCTGAGGGACAGAATGATTTTATTTTTGCGATTATCTCTGAAGAACTGGGATTAATTGGCGCTTCTTTTGTTTTAGTTTTATTCGGTTTACTGCTTTGGCGCGGTATACTGATCGCCATTAAAGCTCCGGATCTCTTCGGGACGCTGCTTGCCGTCGGAATTACCGGGATGATCGCCATCCAGGTGATGATTAATATCGCAGTCGTCACAGGATTGATACCGGTCACCGGGATAACGCTTCCTTTTCTGAGTTACGGCGGATCATCCTTGACGTTAATTTTGGTTTCCATCGGCATTCTGCTGAACATCAGCCGCTATGCCCGTTAATCTGTAAAATGGCGGATCCTGTTTATTCCTGAAACAGGGTTTGCTGTTTTTTTGTATAGCTTTTACAATAGGAGAGTCAGAGGTTTATTAATCCGGAAACGTGGAGTTACCGGCAGAGAGCGGAGGATGGGGGAAATGTCGAGAAAAGTGGTGCCCTTGGAAGATCGTCTGCCAAAATTAAAAGAAGAGCGAAAACAGAAAGCCAACAGGCGTTTTGTTTTTTATGCAACGATCTTTTTTTTGCTGATTCTCAGTGTTGTCTATTTTCAGTCACCACTCAGCCGAGTGAACCACATCGCAATCAGCGGTGAACAAATTGCCAGTGCAAAGCGTATTTTGCACGTCAGCGGTATTTCATCCGGGACACATATCTGGGACATTCATTCGAAGAATGTGCAGCGTCAGATTCAGAAGTTACCATCTGTGCAAAAGGCGAGAGTGTCGATTGCTTTTCCGAACCGGGTAGAAATTCGTGTTCAGGAATACAGCCGAAAGGCCTACCTGATGAAAGATGGACACTATTATCCCATTTTGCAGAATGGAGCCGTGCTGAGCAGGCTGCCTGGCGGCAAAATGCCGGCCGATGCACCGATGCTCATCGGTTTTCATGAGGGCCATGCTTTGAAGAATGTTGCCGAGGGATTGTCACATATTCCTCTATCGATCATTCATAGCATTTCGGATATTCATTACATAAATAACCGATCAGGCGGAAACGATCTTATCCTCTATATGAATGACGGAAATAGAGTAGTAGCGAGTACGCAGACGTTTGCGAAAAATATTCGCGTCTATCCGGAAATTGCCGCTAATTTGCCCAAAGATCATGCCGGGATCATTCATCTCAGCCTGGGAACTTACTTCGTGCCCGATCATCATCAGGCTGGAGACGGGCAATGATCCCTTAGCGGCCATTGAGAACAAATGACAGGAAGGACTGCCTCGTGCGGCGGGAGAAGCAATTTTTTCGCTGAAAGAATCAATTAAATCTTTTCTACTCTAGCAACTTGGTGTAGACTATTATTTAGTTAGCGTTGATCTATTGTTCTCTTTTATTCAGTAAATATTGAAAAATCATCGGAATCTGTTTATATTTTTCTAAAGATTACCGATGAACTTCTAAGAGGATAAATGTTTTTGGAATTAAATAAAGGGATTTGTTCCGTTTTGTAGAATACAGAGTAGTAGAAGTGTTTCTATTTTAAGGAACAGAAAGCGTTAGGTTGAATTCTAATGAGACTTGACAGTTTAATCATTCAATCAGTTCATAATCGCTTAATCCAAACATCCCTGAACAGAGAAAAAGAATATGAAATTAAAGGGGGTGCCACAGAATGAAAAGTGAGGAAGTCTATGTAAGCCTAGATATCGGTTCTTCCAGTATTAAGACAATTATCGGCGAGATGGCTGGGGGTTCTCTGAATGTGATTGGTGTCGGGGAAGCTTCTTCTTCAGGTATCAAAAAAGGCTCGATTGTTGACATTGATGCCACCGTTCGTTCCATACAGCAGGCTGTTCAGCAAGCTGAGCGCATGGTCGGTCTGAGTATTAAAAGTGTCATTGTCGGTATTTCGGGCAATCATATACAGCTTAAACCCTGCCATGGCATTGTCGCTGTTGCAAATGAAAATCATGAAATTGGTGATATGGATATATCTCGGGTGATTGAAGCGGCTCAGGTGATGTCTATCCCTCCTGAGCGAGAAATAATCGATGTCATTCCTGAGCAATTTATCGTTGATGGTGTTGACGAAATTCATGATCCGCGTGGGATGATCGGTGTTCGTCTGGAAATGGAGGGGACACTGATTACCGGTTCGAAAACAGTTCTTCACAATGTTCTTCGCTGCGTCGAACGTGCCGGACTGAGTGTATCAGATATTTGCCTTCAATCCTTGGCACTCGGCTCTGTTGCGCTCACAGAAGATGAAAAAAACCTTGGCGTTGCGCTGATCGACATTGGCGGCGGAGCGACGAGTGTGGCCGTTTATGACCAAGGCGTTTTGCTGTCGACATTTGAATTGCCACTCGGCGGGAATCATATAACCAAAGATATATCAATCATCCAGCGGATTCCTATGGAAGAAGCGGAACAATTGAAAATTAAGCATGGTGCTGCAATGTTCAGCACAGCATCTGAAGAAGATACGTTTGTCGCTTCGCAAATTGGAAGTGCCAAGAAGCAGACTTTGACCCAGGTTGATCTAGCGGAGATTGTCGAAGCGCGGATGGGTGAAATTTTTGACATTATCAGCGAAGAATTGCAGCGAATCGGCATCTATGATCTGCCCGGCGGTTTTGTTCTGACCGGAGGAGTCACGGGTATGATGGGTGTGCTGGATCTTGCGGTACAAAAATTGGGAGCTAATGTTCGTCTTGCGGTTCCTGATTATATCGGTGTTCGCGATCCGAAATATACAGCCTGCATCGGTCTGATTCAGTTTGCCTATCACAATGTCAAGATTCAGGGGAAGGAAGTCGCCGCTTCAATTGAACCTGAACAATATCAAGAAGAAACCAGCGCCCGCAAACAGAAGAAATCCACGGCGACGCAGAGCGAAGACCATGAGGGTGTGACCTCCAAAGTGAAACACTGGTTTAATGTGTTCTTTGACTGATCGGATCCATCAGGGGCACGGATACTGAAAATGGGATTCGATTGTCAGTAAAATTTCCGGAAAACCTATAAAAACTATAACAACCTCTGAATGGGAGGATATGAAGAATGCATGATTATGATGTGGAGACAGACCGTCTGGCCAATATTAAAGTTATTGGCGTTGGGGGCGGTGGCAATAACGCGGTAAACCGGATGATTGAGAGCGGCATCCAAGGTGTCGACTTTGTTTGTGCCAATACGGACGCCCAGGCGCTCAAGCTTTCACGGGCGACGATGAAACTGCAATTAGGTGAAAAACTGACTCGTGGGCTCGGCGCGGGCGCCAATCCTGAGGTCGGAAAGAAAGCCGCAGAGGAAAGTCGCGATCAGGTTGAAGAAATCTTGTCGGGTGCCGATATGGTTTTTGTCACTGCCGGCATGGGCGGGGGTACAGGTACTGGTGCAGCGCCGATCATCGCTGAAATTGCCAAAGAGGTCGGTGCTTTAACGGTTGGTGTGGTTACCCGTCCTTTTACTTTTGAAGGAAGAAAACGGGCGAAGCAGGCTCAATTGGGCATTGCAACACTTAAAGAAAAAGTGGATACGCTGATTGTCATTCCCAATGACCGTCTGCTTGAGATTGTTGACAAAAATACACCGATGCTGGACGCTTTTCGTGAGGCCGACAATGTCCTCAGGCAAGGGGTTCAAGGCATATCGGATTTGATCGCTATTCCCGGACTGATTAATCTTGATTTTGCCGATGTTAAAACGATTATGACCGAAGGCGGATCAGCTCTTATGGCGATTGGTATCGCTTCTGGAGAGAATCGGGCGGCTGAGGCAGCAAAGAAAGCAATATCCAGCCCGTTGCTCGAAAAATCAATTGACGGAGCAAGAGGCGTCTTGATGAATATTACGGGTGGCAGTAATCTCAGCTTGTATGAAGTGAACGAAGCGGCAGATATTGTGGCGACAGCAGCAGACGAGGAAGTCAATATGATCTTCGGTTCCGTCATCCGTGAAGAACTTGAGGATGAAATTGTTGTTACGGTAATTGCTACCGGATTTGAAGAAGATGCCAGAGAACATCCAAGTTTCAAGGCGGAGCAGGAGCCGTTGTCCCGTCGCAGACCGGCTGTTTCTGAAGAGGATGATCCAGCAGGAAAGTCAGCTCATGATCACCGGAGAAATAAAGAGGGTTCTATGCATGTGCAGCCTTCGCGCCGGCCACACAGTCTGGTTGATGACGAAGAAACCTTGGATATTCCAACTTTTTTGCGGAATCGCCGCAATAAAAATCAGTAATCTTGGTGAAAGTCTAATGGTCTAAATTCTCTCATTCATATCGAAACACCCGTAATGATTGGCGCAAGCTGCCAGTGATTCGGGTGTTTTTTTCTATCTTTTGCCAAGCTCTTTGAGTAAAAAGATTGGTAAATATCGGATTCTTCAAAAATTTCCCCAAAAGAGTACACCAAACTAAGCCTGACCGAATGAATTTTTTTATGCCTGAATGACCGCCCTCTTCAAATAAAATCGAAACCCAAACCGCACACTGAGAGAGAAAAAATTTATTGGAATTTTCAATATCGTGCAGGCGACAAAAATAGTCAAAATAACAAGAAAAAACCCGCCACAGTCTGACAGACTTTCACAGACAAGCGCCGTTATACTAGTGCTAAACATGTATAAAGAAGGTGAGCCTGTGGTTGTTTACCTGGATGTTATCTGGCTGCTGAATCTGCTGATTGATGCCTGTCTATTGAAACTGACGGCGCTCATGCTGAAACGCGAGGTGAGCAGGGTCAGGCTTTGGATCGGCGCATTGCTCGCGTCTTCGATCATTATTCTTCTTTTCACGCCTTTGTCACTGTACATCAGCGGACCGCTCGGCAAAGTAGGATTTTCAGCACTGATCATCTTCGTAACATTTGGTTATCACAAATGGACTGCTTTTCTGCAGAATCTGGCCGGATTCTATTTTTCGGCGTTTGCCATTGGCGGTGGATTATTTGCTATCCATTATTTCTTTCAGAACGCTTCATTTTATGCGGATAATCATTTTTTAACAACCATGAATTATGGGGACCCGATCAGTTGGCTGATGGTCATTCCGGCTTTCCCGCTACTCTGGTATTTCTCGAAAAAGCGGATCGATCAAACCGTGATTCGCAAATGGCAGAATTCCTTGGGAGCCCGGGTAAGTATCTTTATTGGGGATTGCACGATTCATGCACGGGGAATGATTGACAGCGGCAATAAGCTCTATGATCCGCTGACGCGCCTGCCGGTCATGTTTCTCAGCCGAGAAGCCTGCAATCAGCAGCTTCCTGACCAGTTATTCGCTCAGAACCAATGGTCAGAGAGCACAGACTGGATCGACACCCTGGACGATGAATGGAAAGGCCGGGTGTCTCTCGTGCCCTATCAGGCGGTCGATGGCAATCCGCGCCTAATCTGTGCAATCAGGCCGGATCAAATCATCATTTTTCATGAGGGGAAGCGAATCGAATGCCGGCGAGCCCTGATCGCGCTGACCGGACATAAGCTCAGTTCTGAAGATGATTTTAATTGTATTCTGCACCCGGCCATGCTTCAGAATGGAAAAATGGTCAAACCAGCTTCATGAAAGAGGGAGATGACAGTAAATGAAAAAATTATGGATGGCTATTTGGCGTAAACTATTGGTTCTGCTGCATCTGCGCCCTGAGGAAATTTTTTATATCGGAGGGAATGATGGACTTCCTTCCCCGCTCTCTAAAGATGAGGAAGCGGAATTGATGGAAAGGCTGCCTACCGGAGACCCCAAAGTGCGGGCAACACTGATTGAGCGCAATCTTCGTCTCGTCGTTTATATTGCCCGTAAATTTGATAATACACGGATTAATATTGAAGACTTAATCAGTATCGGCACGATTGGTCTGATTAAAGCAGTGAATACTTTTAATCCTGAAAAAAAGATAAAACTTGCAACCTATGCGTCGCGCTGCATTGAAAATGAAATTTTAATGTATCTGCGCCGCAATAACCGAACGCGTTCCGAGGTTTCGCTGGATGAACCCTTGAATGTGGATTGGGATGGTAATGAATTATTACTTTCAGATGTCTTAGGAACCGAAAACGATGTGACAACCCGCAATATGGAACGAAAGGTCGACCATACATTATTGCAAAAGGCCATGCTCATGCTCAATGATCGCGAAAAAGAGATTATGATGCTCCGATTCGGCCTGGAAGGCGGGAAAGAAAAAACACAGAAAGATGTCGCCGATCAACTGGGTATTTCTCAGTCTTATATCTCCCGACTCGAAAAAAGAATTATTAAACGTCTAAAAAAAGAATTCAGCAAAATGGCCTGAGCTGCCACAATTCGCAAGCTGCTTGAAAAAGTCGTGTGCATAAAATGATCGCCAAAGGAAATACTTGTGCTTGTGAAAGGTTAACAGGTACCACAGGGAAAAGGCAGGGCCGTTCATTGATAAAATGAGCGCTTTGACGGCTGACACCTGTTAAGCAAAAATATGAATCCGTTTTGAAAAAGACAGTGCGCCGAATCTTTCCGGTAAACTTTCTTTTCGAATCGATTCTTTTACGAGAAGCGCAGGCAGTGGGGGGTTCCTTTATGGCACGGCACAAGGTTGAGATTTGTGGAGTGGACACATCAAAGCTTCCAGTGCTCACAAATGCAGAAATGCGCCAGTTATTCGCTGAACTTCAGTCTGGAAGAGAAGAGGCCAGAGAAAAGTTGATCAATGGCAATCTCCGGCTGGTTCTCAGTGTGATTCAACGTTTTAATCACCGCGGTGAATCGGTAGACGATTTATTTCAAGTCGGCTGTATCGGGCTGATGAAGTCGATCGACAATTTTGATTTAGGTCAGAACGTTCGCTTTTCTACCTACGCGGTCCCAATGATTATCGGAGAAATTCGCCGATATTTGCGGGATAATAATCCGATTCGTGTCTCGCGATCACTTCGCGACATGGCCTATAAGGCTTTGCAGGCAAAAGAGCGCTATGTAAACAAGCATTCAAAAGAACCCACAACAGCGGAATTAGCAAAATTGTTGGATCTTCCGGTTGAAGATGTGGTTTTTGCCATGGATGCGATTCAGGATCCGGTTTCGTTGTTCGAGCCGATTTACAGCGACGGCGGCGATCCGATTTTTATCATGGATCAAATCAGCGACGAAAAGCATAAGGATCGTGAATGGGCGGACACGATCGCCCTGAAAGAAGCAATGAATAAACTGCATGATCGCGAAAAACGGATTGTTGCCATGCGTTTCTTCTATGGGAAAACACAGATGGAGGTTGCTCAAGAAATTGGTATTTCCCAAGCGCAGGTGTCACGACTTGAAAAAATGGCCATTAAAGAAATGAATCAGGATATAGGTCCTTAAAGCGCTTGTTGATTCAAGCGCTTTTTTTTGATCAGTGATAAAGAAACGCTCTTCCGGACAAAAGCGTCTAACCAGCGCAGATGGACTGAAGGCAGAGATCATGCAATAAATACTTCTCAATTCCAAGGCAGGTCCATATATTAAAGAAAGACAGACTGGAGGAGGAGTAAAATGCCAAGAATTTCTGACTTTCAGACCAAAGAAGTGGTGAATGTGGAAAATGGGAAGCGGCTTGGGCATATCGGCGATCTGGATGTCAATCTATCATCCGGCAAGATTGAAAATCTGATTATCCCTGGGGCGGGGAAGGTTATGGGATGGTTCGGCCGGGAAAATGATGTTATCGTGCCGTGGAACAATATTGTTCGGATAGGTGCCGATGTCATTCTTGTACGCTTCTATCATGATTCGGAAGCACCCCTGTCTGAAAACCGGGAGAAATAACAAGCGCTCTGCAATACATTATGGTAAAATAAAGTAAGTTTATAGGTGCTTATTTTGATGAAAGAAGGGTAACTCTGATGAAAGAAGTCTTTTCCATCGAAGAGAGACGGGCGATCCGAATGGAGACGGTTCAGGCTGGACGGCTATCGATTCATTCCGGCTTTTCTCTTAGAGACGGGGGAAAGAGCCGAGAGCCTTTTTCATCACTGAATCTTGGCCTGCATGTTGGTGATAATCCGCTTGCCGTCCTTGCAAACAGAGAATTGCTCGCCCGGGATATCGGTTTCCCGCTTGAACGCTGGGTTTGCGCCGAACAAGTACATGGAACAGAAGTGGTTCGCGTGTCCTCGGCGGATGCCGGTTCAGGCGCGCGGGATCTTCAGACGGTCATCAAAGGGGCCGATGGTTTGATCACCACTGAGGCTAATCTGCTGCTTGCACTTTGCTATGCGGACTGCGTGCCGGTGTATTTTTATACGGTAAATCCCCCCGCCGTCGCCATGCTGCATGCGGGATGGCGGGGAACAGTGGGTGGCGGTGCCCGGAAGATGGTGGCTGCCCTGATCCGTGAGCTGAATCTCGCATCGGCAAAAGAAATCCACGTGATCATTGGTCCGGCGATCGGCCAAATCGATTACGAAGTGGATGAACACGTCATGAATCAGGTTTTTAAGCTTGATGAGGAGCTGTTTGAGCCCGCTGTTCAGCGGCGCGGCAGCGGACATTACCTCTTGAGCCTTCAAACATTGAATCGGACCATTCTTCTTCAGGCCGGGGTACCTGCCGAACAAATCAAGGTAACGGCTTATACGACCTATGCCGATCCGGATCTTTTTTACTCGTTCAGGCGGGACAAGGGGCAGACCGGACGGATGATCGGTTATATTGGCTTGAAAAATGAAGGTGAAGGGCATAGTGACAGTAGCAGATAATCTCAAAAAAATTAACGGAGAAATTGCAGAGGCGTGCATGAGATCTGGACGAAGTCCTAAAGAGGTGACCCTTCTTGCGGTGACAAAGTATGTCAGCGCGGAACGAGCGAAAGAAGCGCTGGCAAGCGGTATCCGCCACCTGGCTGAAAATCGCCGGGAAGGGCTGCTCGAAAAACAAGAGGCCATTCAAGATCAGCGGGTTGTCTGGCATCTGATTGGGACGCTTCAAACCCGTAAAGTGAAAGACGTGATCAATCGGATTGATTATTTTCATGCACTGGATCGCCTAAAGCTTGCCGAGGAAATTGAAAAAAGATTAAATACGAAATTGAAGTGCTTTATCGAGGTTAATATCTCGGGGGAAGAGTCCAAACACGGCATCCGTCCAGATGAGCTGGATGCCTTTATCGCCGGACTTGCGGCTTTCCCCCATATCGAAGTTGCCGGATTAATGACTATGGCACCGAATACGGAAGATGCCGATCTGATTCGCTCCGTATTCCGCAGTTTAAGAGTCTGCAGAGACCGGATACAAGCGAAGAAGCTGTCTTTCGCACCGTGCAGTGAATTATCAATGGGCATGTCTCATGATTACCCGATTGCTATAGAAGAAGGAGCAACATTTGTACGCATTGGAACGGCGCTCGTCGGAAATGAACGGAAGGGGAGCTAGAGAGATGAGTCTAAAATCAGCTTTCAAGCGATTCTTTGATCTTGAAGAAGAAACGATGGTTCCCTCCGGCAATGGACAAAATGTGTCGGAAAACCCTGAAAAATCCTCAAATCATGAGGAAAAAAGGACTTTTGAGAAGGGCGGACGGATTGTAGCGCTGCAAAACGTTCGTCAGCCGGAAAAAGTGATACTTGTCGAGCCCAAGACGTTTGAAGAAGTACAGGAATTTGTCAGTCACTTGAAGAGCAAACAGACGGTCATTTGCAGCTTGCAGAGTGTTGATAAGGCTACTGGACAGCGAATTCTTGACTTTATGGGTGGAACACTTTTTGCACTGGATGGTCAGGTGCGAAAAATAGGGAAAAATACATTCCTTTTTGCGCCAGAGTATGTGGACATCTCCGGCATGATTAGCGACTGGAAGACTGAAAATCCATCCTGAAACATACTTTACAGGATCTTATGAGGTGAAACATTTGAGCATAATTGCAACGGCATTAATCGAGCTGATTCATATTTATTCCTGGGTCCTGCTGATTTATATTTTCATGAGCTGGGTTCCGAGTGTACAGAATTCGCAGATCGGTTATTGGTTTGCCCGGGTCAGTGAACCCTTTCTTTCGCCATTTCGCAGGATTATCCCGCCAATCGGCGGTGCGCTGGATCTATCGCCAATTGTCGCCTTTCTCGTTCTGCGTCTCGCTTCCCGCGGGATCGAAGAATTATTCTGGATACTCGGGTAAGCGATGTCCATTTATGAACATTTCAGGCCTGAGGAGCGGCCGCTGATCGAGCATTTCCTCGATCTCAGGGATCAAGCTGCCAGACGTTACCAGCAGCGACTGACGGATTTTCTTGATCCTCGCGAACAGCAAATTCTGAAATCGCTCATTGGAAATGATGAAGAGATCCATTTGCAATTTTCAGGCGGCTATTCCGGGGCTGAGCGCTGCCGGGCATTGATTTATCCTGTTTTTGATCAGCCTGAGGCGAATTCTTTTCGACTCACTTGTTTTGATGTTCAATATCCGCAGAAATTTACAACCCTTACTCATCCGGAACTGCTTGGTGCGCTCATGGGAACAGGTGTGGATAGGCGTAAAGTTGGTGACTTGCTCTTTGACGGAAATCAAGCTCAATTCGTTTGTGCGAATGAGATTGAGGATTATATGATGCTGAATCTTGTATCAGTCGGTAAGAGCCGAGTGCGGCTGGTTCCTGTCGATCCAGCATCAATTATACATAGCGATGAGAACTGGCAGGAGAACGAAGGAACGGTATCCTCACTCAGACTGGATACCGTTCTCTCTGAAATTTACCATCTCTCGCGGACAAAGGCAGCGGAAAGAATTGATCACGGACTTGTAAAGGTCAATTGGCAGCCGATCAGTAAGCATGATTATGAACTTGCAGAGGGAGATGTTCTTTCTCTGCGCGGAGCGGGTCGTTCTAAAATTATATCCGCTTCGAGCTTGACAAAAAAGAACAAAATTCGTCTACACTATGGTAAACTAGACTAGAAAATTGAATTTTATATTTATTTTTGAAGACTTGGAGGTGACCGGGTTGCCATTAACCCCATTAGATATTCATAATAAAGAATTTTCACGTGGTTTTCGCGGGTATGATGAAGATGAAGTGAATGATTTTTTGGATCAGATCATTAAGGATTACGAAACTGTAATTCGTGAAAAAAAGGATTTGGAACAAACGGTCAAGAACTCCGAGGAAAAATTAAGCCATTTTTCGAATATTGAAACGACGTTGAATAAAAGTATCCTGGTGGCTCAGGAAACGGCTGAAGATGTGAAGACGAATGCGAATAAAGAGGCCAAGCTCATTGTCATGGAGGCAAAAAAGAATGCCGATCGGATTATCAATGAAGCCTTGGAGAAGTCCCGCCGGATCACGCTTGATATTGAAGAGTTGAAAAAAGAAGCGAATGTTTACAGAACACGGTTCCAGATGTTGATTGAAGCCCAGCTTGAATTGCTGAAGGGCAATGACTGGCAGAAATTTTCTGCTGACGAGGACGAAGACAATGACACAGGCGAAAACAAGGAGAACGTTAATGTGCAGGCTTGACGAGGGCTGATTGTTTGCATATACTGTTCTTAAATATTAAGAATGACTTTAAGATAGGAAACGATGAGAGGGAGAGTAGTTCTCACTGCACGACTGAAGCGAGCCGGAGTTTGGTGCGAGTCCGGCAGTCAGGTGGGAATGAACATCACCCTTGAGTGATTGCCTGAAAGGAGGATCTCCGACTAGGGCAAAACGCCGACACTTCGCGTTATGAGTGATTTGAGTGACAGACGATGTCTGTTATTAGGGTGGTACCGCGGTCCTTCCGTCCCTTTGGGATAGGAGGACTTTTTTAATTAGATTTATTTTTTATGATAATGGAGGCGCTAGATCATTGGACTATAAGAAGACTTTATTGATGCCGAAAACCGCGTTCAAGATGAAGGGCAACCTGCCTGTCAAAGAACCGTTGATGCAGCAAAAATGGGATGAAGAACATCTGTATGAACAATCCTTAAAAAACAATCAGGGGAAACCGTCATTTATTCTTCATGACGGACCTCCCTACGCGAATGGCAATATTCATATTGGTCATGCCGAGAATAAGACGATTAAAGATATTATTAATCGTTATAAATCGATGACGGGTTATCAAACTCCTTATGTTCCCGGTTGGGATACGCACGGTCTGCCGATCGAGCAGCAGCTGGCCAAGCAGGGTATTGATCGCAAAAAAATGTCTGTTGCTGAACTCCGGGAGAAATGCGAAGAATATGCGCTTGGTCAGGTCGACAGGCAAAAAAAACAATTCAAACGACTCGGTGTACGGGCCGATTGGGAGCATCCTTATCTGACCCTGGATAAAGCATTCGAAGCTGAACAGATTGAAGTATTTGGCGCAATGGCGAAAAAGGGTTACATCTATCAGGATAAGAAAACGGTCTTTTGGTCGCCATCGTCCGAATCTGCGCTGGCTGAGGCAGAAATCGAATATAAAGATGTGCAGTCATACTCCATTTTCGTGGCCTTTAATGTCATAAATGGCAAAGGTGTTCTGAATCCGGATGAAAAAGTCGTGATCTGGACAACGACACCATGGACAATTCCAGCAAACTTGGCAATTGCTGTCAATCCTCAATTTAATTATAGCGTGGTTGAAGCCGATGGTCAGAAATACGTTGTCGCTACCGAATTGGTTGAATCGCTGACGAAGACCTTGGCTTGGGAACAGGTGAAGGTCATCCGAACATTCAGCGGTAAAACGCTGGAAGGCGTTGTCTGTCGTCATCCATTTTATGATCGCGATTCACTGATGATTCTCGGGGATCACGTGACTCTGGATGCAGGAACCGGATGTGTCCATACGGCGCCTGGTTTTGGCGAGGATGACTTCAATGTCGGTAAGAAATACGGTTTGGATATTCTCTGCCCGGTCGACGATCACGGCTGCATGACCGATGAGGCACCTGGGTTTGAAGGCCTGTTCTATTCCAAAGCGAATGAACCGGTGATCGATAAGCTGGAAAGCTGCCATGCGCTGCTGAAGAAGGGAACGTTTACTCACTCTTATCCGCACGATTGGCGGACGAAGAAGCCGGTTATCTGGCGAGCGACGAAACAATGGTTTGCTTCGATTAAAGCCTTCCGTGAGGATATCCTCAGAGCCATTCATGAGGTGCGGTGGATCCCGTCATGGGGCGATGTGCGGATGACCAATATGATTAAAGATCGCGAAGATTGGTGCATTTCTCGCCAGCGTGCCTGGGGTGTGCCGATCCCTGTCTTCTACGGTGAGGACTCCGAACCGATCATTACTGAGGAGACGGTGCATCATGTGGCGGAATTGTTCCGTCAATATGGATCGAATATTTGGTTCAAGCGCGAAGCTAAGGAACTGCTTCCGGAAGGTTTTACATCGGTACACAGTCCGAATGGTGTTTTCAAAAAAGAAACGGATATTATGGATGTCTGGTTTGATTCCGGTTCCTCACACCAGGGCGTACTGACGACACGGCCACTACTGCATCGGCCGGCCGATCTGTATTTCGAAGGGGCCGATCAGTATCGTGGCTGGTTTAACTCATCGCTATCGACGGCGGTTGCGCTAACGGGTCACGCGCCGTACAAAACGGTGCTCAGCCACGGATTTGCAATGGATGCCAAAGGCTTTAAAATGAGCAAATCGCTTGGCAATGTGATCGATCCGATGAAAGTCACGCAGAAATATGGAGCTGATATCGTTCGCCTCTGGGTCACTTCAGTCGACTATCAGGCCGATGTCCGTGTCTCTGACGGAATCTTGGCGCAGGTCGCCGATGTCTATAAAAAGATTCGGAACACGATTCGTTTCATGCTTGGTAACCTGCATGATTTTGCGCCGGTAAATCAGGTCGCTGTTAATGAAATGCCCGAACTTGAGCAATATATGCTTATCCGGCTCAATCAATTGATCACAACCTGTACGAAGGGTTATGAGAACTATCAGTTTTTAAATGTATACAAAGCCATTCAGAATTATTGCACCAGCGATTTGAGTGCTTTTTATATGGATGTTGTCAAAGATGCTCTGTATGTGCAGCCTAAGGAAAGTCTTGTCCGTCGTTCCGCCCAGACTGTATTATTCAAGACGGTGACGGCATTGACAAAACTGTTGTCGCCGATCATTCCGCATACGGCCGAGGAAGTCTGGAGCTTTATCCCGGGTGCATCAGAGATCTCGGAATATGTCCAATTAACGGATATGCCAGAACCGATCGTTATTCCCCACGCGGACGCCCTGATGGAAAAATGGACCAAGCTGATGGCTGTTCGGGATGATGTTCTGAAGTCTCTGGAAAAAGCGCGAGATGCCAAGATGATTGGCAAATCGCTTGAAGCCGCTGTTACTTTATACCCGGCAAAGGGCATGGAGTGGCTGGCTGACCAGAACGCTCTGGATAAGCTGCTCATTGTTTCCGCTGTTGATGTACTTGCTGAGAAGGCACCCGATTCTGCCGATCACTATTCGCTCGGTTCTGTAGCTGTTCAGGTGGCAGAAGGCGAAAAATGCGAACGCTGCTGGGCAATTCTCCCTTCAGTCGGTCAGGATCATGAACATCCGACGCTTTGCACAAATTGCTGCGAGACAGTTCGGCATGATTACGCCGGAGTCAGCCTGGACAACTGACCATACTCCGGGTATTCCCAGAAAAGCTAAAATTTGACCCGTCTAAATCCCTTCCTTTGTCTCACACTAACGAGTGCAGATAAAGGAGGGGATTTTATTTTGTCCGATTATCGTCAGATAAAGAAGCGATTAATAAATCGCAAAAATGATCTGCTGAAGAAATTAAAAAGTGATCAGGAGACTGCTGATGAACTGGGCTCAGTCGCTGATATCGCTTCCGGTGAATTGTCTGCTTATGATAATCATCCGGCAGATTCGGCGACGCAGCTCTATGAACGTGAAAAAGATCTGGCCTTTGACAAACGGTTCAGAGATGAGTTAAAAGATATCGAGGATGCACTAAGCAAAATAGAACAGGGCACCTATGGACGTGACGAGCAAACAGGTGAAAGGATTCCTCTGGAGCGGCTGGAGGCTCTGCCCACTGCCCGGACGATCGTCAGTCGCACCCCTAAAAAACACAGTTTTAAAGAACGGCCAAACGAGGAATCCGTAATCGTTGCCATGGAGAAAGCGTCTATCACAAACTTCGCTGAGAATAATTTTGATGAGGAAAATGCCTTTGATTTAGTATCTTCATACAATGACATGCCGATGATCTTTGAGGATGCACCTTATCAGGACGATGAAGAGGGCATCGGTTTTGTCGAAGACGTCGAAGCGATAGCGGCAACGGGAATTGAGGGTTATGAAGGGGACGAGAAGGTCGGTTTCGTGCGCAATCCGCATTATGATCATTGGATGGACGAGACAGAACCCGAGAACTAAAAGGACAAATTGAGAAGCGGCAGAATAACTTCTTCCGGCGGCTTGCCGCCGGTTACATATAAAAATAATCGCATGTGAAAAAGTGCCTGGAACGGTGATCTATGCTAAAATGCAGGGGGAACGGAAAAAAGAGCTGGGGGACGTGGGCATGATTTATTATTTACTGGCCATTGTAGTGGTTATTCTCGATCAACTGTCTAAATGGTCCATTATTCAAAACATGAGTGTAGGAGAAAGTTTTCCTATTATTCCAGGTGTTTTTTATTTAACATCGGTGCGGAATACGGGCGCCGCTTGGAGTATGCTGGAAGGCCAGTTTCTTTTTTTCTTTATCATTACAGTGATTGTTCTGATCGTTGTCATTTATTATATGCAAAAAGCTGGAAGAAAACAGCCATTATTCGGATTGGCTCTGGCATTGATTATTGGCGGAACACTTGGGAATTTTATCGATCGGCTGCTTCGCGGAGAGGTTGTGGATTTTATACATATTTACATCGTTCGCTACAACTTTCCTGTTTTTAACATAGCAGATTCATCGCTCTTTATTGGTGTGGTTTTGCTGCTCATTTATCTCATCCGCGACGAAAAAAAAGGAAAAGTCAAGAGGGATGACGAATGACAGACTGGGAAAAAGCAGCAGCGATTGATGATCAAGGAAAACGGATCGACAAATGGGCGGCTTCGGCCTTTCCAACTGAATCGCGCAGCAGGCTTCAGGCATTGATTCGTGGCGGGCATCTGCGAATTAATGAGCAGATTGTCAGTGAAGTCAATTATCGACTGAAGAACGGTGATCGGATCCATTTTGATGTTCCCGATCCTGAACCGCTGCATATCGAACCGGAGGCGATTCCGCTCGATGTCGTTTATGAAGACGCGTCAGTTATCGTAGTCAATAAACCGCGGGGCATGGTTGTCCATCCGGCCCCTGGCCATACAACGGGGACGCTTGTTAACGCCCTGCTTGCCCATTGTCAGGATTTGTCAGGCATCAATGGGGTTTTGCGCCCCGGGATCGTTCATCGAATCGATAAGGACACGTCCGGGCTTTTAATGGTGGCGAAGACTGATCAAGCGCATCGTTCATTGGCGCAGCAGCTCAAGGATAAAACCACAAAGCGGCTGTATCTGGCGATCGTTCACGGAGAAATCCCGCAGGACAGTGGAACAATCGATGCACCAATTGGCCGCGACACGAAGGATCGGCAAAAAATGGCGGTGACGGCGCGAAACAGCAAACATGCGGTGACCCATTTCAAAGTACTCGAACGCTTTAATGGTTATACTTATCTTTCTTGTCAACTGGAAACTGGGCGGACTCATCAAATACGGGTGCATATGGCTTACATCGGCTATCCGCTGGTTGGCGATCCGAAATATGGACCGAGGAAAACCTTGCCAATAGACGGGCAGGCTCTTCATGCGGCGGAACTGGGATTCTCACATCCTCAAACCGGTGAATTTCTTCTCTTTAAAGCGGATCCACCGGAGGATTTTCAAGCGCTCTTGGATAAGCTGCGCGCAAACCGATAAATTATCTTCGATTTGCCGCTTTTCACATTGACAGTACGCACGACTTTTGTCATACTGGTCACAGTAAGAAATTGAATATTCCTTTTAAGTTAGTCCGGGAGACTAAGAAGGGTGATGATGGATGCCGATGGAAGGCAGCATAATGGTCTCTTGCTTGAGCTTGAACAAGCAGGATTTTTTTATGGCCGAAAAGAAGCGGCAGGTGCAGAGTAACTTGGATGAAAAAGAAATTCTTGACCAGAAGGCGATGTCGCGAGCATTGATTCGCCTGGCTCATGAAATTATTGAACGTAATGAAGGCGTCGATTCGGTGATCCTGATCGGAATTAAGACGCGGGGAATCTATCTGGCCGACCGACTGGCTAAACGGATATTGGAAATCGAAAATAAACCGGTGGCCGTCGGTGAGCTCGACATCACGTTGTATAGAGATGACCTGCGCAGGAAAGCGGATGACCCGGAGATTATCGGCAGCGATATCCCGGTTTCAATTGAAGGAAAAACAGTCATTCTCGTCGATGATGTGCTCTATACCGGTCGGACAGCTCGGGCGGCGATGGATGCCTTGATGGACATCGGTCGACCGCAGCGAATTCAGCTTGCCGTGCTGATTGATCGGGGACACCGGGAGCTGCCGATTCGGCCAGATTATATTGGCAAAAACGTGCCGACGTCCAAGGAAGAAATCATTTCGGTCCAGCTGGTTGAAGCCGATGGAACCGATCAGGTTTTAATTCGCACGAAGGATTGAGTATCTGTAAATAAAGGAAAAAAACTGTATAGAGTTCTTTTAAGGGCAGTCCAGAGAGACTGACAAAGAAAAGCAGTGAAACTTCACTGTGCACGGTTTGCGTATCTTCAAAACCTCTCTGCCCGATTAAAACGGACGGAGAGGTTTTTTTTCGAAACGATACGGATAAATATGGAAACCACTTGAATGGATGGATGCATCCGGCAGGTGCAAATGATACTTAGAGGGGGTTTTATGATGGCAAATTTGTTTGGTTTGAATGATTTATCGGAATCCGAAATCTTTGAAATCCTCGATCAGGCCAATCGTTTCGTGAAAATGGATCAAGAAGATTTGCAAAAAGCAGCAAACCCAACCTTAGTGGCCAATCTCTTTTATGAACCCAGTACGCGCACGCGGTTCAGCTTCGAAACGGCGGAAAAGCGGCTCGGTTATCAGGTACTTAATTTCAGCAGCAAAACATCGAGTGCAGAAAAAGGAGAAACGCTGTATGACACGGTTCGGACGATGGAAGCAATCGGTTGCCGGGCTGTGATTATCCGTCATCCGTTAGAGGGCTACTACCATGAACTGTCTCAAATCGCTGGAGTGTCTATTTTGAACGCCGGTGACGGTGCCGGAAATCATCCGACGCAGGCATTGCTTGACCTGCTGACTCTTCAGCAGGAATTCCTTATTTTTGAAGGACTGACCGTTGCAATTATCGGTGACCTCCGCTACAGCCGTGTTGCTCGCTCGGATTCGGAAATTCTTTCAAGACTGGGCTGCCAGGTGCTGCTTTCCGGGCCAGACGAGTGGAAAAATCCAGCGCT
Source organism: Sporolactobacillus sp. (assembly GCA_048976585.1). Classification (GTDB taxonomy): domain Bacteria; phylum Bacillota; class Bacilli; order Bacillales; family Sporolactobacillaceae; genus Sporolactobacillus. The sequence continues at coordinate 106,749 of JBHGUY010000030.1, forward strand.
TCCCGGAACCTTTGTGAGTGTTGACGAAGCAATCGAACGCGCCGATGCCGTCATCATGCTGCGTATTCAGCATGAACGGCACGAAACGGCGATGCCGATGAGCAAAGAAGATTACCACCGACTTTTTGGATTAGGTGTTGAACGGGCGGCAAAGATGAGGCCTGAAAGCATTATCATGCACCCGGGCCCAATAAACCGGGGTGTGGAGCTGGACAGCGACCTCGTAGAGTCATCCCGCTCACGCTATTTCAAACAAATCAAAAATGGAGTTGCCGTTCGGATGGCCAGCTTGGAATGGGCGCTGCAGACGGCAAAGAAACCGCAGATTATCTGAGAATCGATCGCTTTTGAAGAAAAAGGAGAGAGAAAACATTGAAAAAACAGCTAGTACTTGAGAATGGTGACTCATTTTCCGGTGACGGTTTCGGCAGCCTGCGGGAATCAAAGGGAGAGGTTGTATTCAATACCGGGATGACCGGTTATCAGGAATTGATCACCGATCCTTCCTACTACGGGCAAATTGTGACCTTGACCTATCCGTTAATCGGAAATTACGGGATTAACCGTTCAGATAACGAATCCGGACGTCCGAGCATTTCCGGACTGATCGTCCGGGAAGTCGCGACGGCACCTTCTCATTGGCAAAAAGAGAAGACATTGAGTGACTGGCTGGCAGAATACGATGTTCCCGGGATTTCAGGAGTGGATACACGTCGTCTGACCAAAATTATTCGCCACTATGGCACCCTAAGGGGCAAGATTGTCGATGCGGCAGCGGATCCGCAAGAGGTCGCCGCAGAGCTGAAAAAGTGGGCGCTTCCAGTCGATCAGATTAGCCGTGTTTCTACTAAATCCGCCTATGTCACACCGGGTTCCGGTCCGCGAATTGTTCTCGTCGATTTTGGCGCGAAACAGGGGCTGCTCCGTGAATGCATTAAACGGACCTGCGATGTCGTCATTGTACCTTACCGGACGACAGCAGAGGATATTCTGAAGCTGCATCCGGATGGTGTGCTCCTCAGCAACGGACCTGGCGATCCCAAATCGGTTCCGGAAGCGATTGAAATGGTACGTAATATTCTCGGAAAACTTCCACTATTTGGTGTTTGCCTAGGGCATCAGCTTTTTGCTCTGGCTGCAGGTGCCAATACGGTTAAGATGCGGTTCGGACATCGAGGAGTGAATCATCCGGTCAAGGATTTGAAGACCGGTAAATTTGTCATCACCTCTCAGAATCACGGATTTGCTGTGGAAAAGGAGTCCTTGGCGGGTACAGATCTAGAAGTCACTCATGTGGCGATTAACGATGGCTCGATTGAAGGCCTGCGTCATACAAAATACCCGGCGTTCAGCGTGCAATACCATCCCGAAGCTTCCCCGGGGCCGGATGACAGCGAGGCTCTCTTTGACGACTTCATCACCATGGTCAATGAAAACAGAAAGGAAGGTGCCGATCTTGCCTAAACGGACGGATATTAAAAAGATTCTTGTGATCGGATCCGGTCCGATTATCATCGGACAGGCTGCCGAATTTGATTACTCAGGGACACAGGCTTGCCAGTCTCTTAGAGAAGAAGGTTATCAGGTCGTTCTGGTTAACTCGAATCCGGCGACCATCATGACGGATACAGATATTGCCGACCGCGTGTATATCGAACCGCTGACCGTTGAATTTGTGAGCAAGATCATCCGCAAAGAACATCCGGACGGTCTGCTCGCAACATTGGGCGGGCAGACAGGCTTGAATTTGGCTGTTCAGCTGCATCAGAGCGGAATTCTGGACGAGCTTCACGTCCAGTTTCTCGGAACGAATCTTGAAAGCATCGAAAAAGCAGAAGATCGAGAAAAATTTCGTGACCTGATGATCGAGATGGGCGAACCGGTACCGCCGAGCCAGACTGTGACGACACTTGCAGAAGCCCGTCAATTTGTCAGCAAAATTCATCTTCCGGTGATCATCCGGCCGGCATACACGCTCGGCGGAACGGGCGGCGGCATTGCTTCGACAGAAGAGGAATTTGAGACAATAACGGAAAACGGGCTGAAGCTCAGTCCCGTTCATCAAGTCTTGATTGAAAAAAGTATTGCGGGCTTCAAAGAAATCGAATTCGAAGTGATGCGCGATGCCAATGACGGCGCGATTGCCGTTTGCCCAATGGAAAATATTGACCCAGTCGGCATCCATACGGGTGACTCGATTGTCACTGCCCCGTGCCAGACGCTCAGTGATCGCGATCTGCAGCATCTGCGCAGCGTCTCTCTGCGCATTGTCCGCGCACTTAAAATCGAGGGCGGCTGCAATGTCCAGCTCGCACTGGATACGGCGAGTGACCGTTATTATATTATCGAAGTCAATCCGCGGGTCAGCCGCTCATCGGCGTTGGCATCGAAAGCAACGGGTTATCCGATTGCCAAGGTTGCCGCCAAGATTGCGGTCGGCTATCATTTGGACGAAATCAAAAATGCAGTAACAGGAACAACCTACGCGAGCTTCGAGCCAACACTGGACTATGTGGTTACGAAGATTCCTCGCTGGCCGTTCGATAAATTCGATGACGCCAAACGGACACTCGGGACACAAATGAAAGCAACGGGTGAGGTGCTGGCAATGGGCCGTACTTTTGAAGAGTCCTTGCTGAAAGCTGTGCGTTCGCTAGAGAACGGAACGATGCATATCGAATTAAAAGAAGCGGCAACGATGACACTGGATCAAATTCGCGAAAATATTGATAAAAAAGATGATCGCCGTCTCTATTTGATTGCGGAAGCGCTCCGGCGTGGTGATTCCATTGATTCGCTCTGGCAAGAAACCAAAATCAATCCGTTTTTTATTGAAAAAATCGCCCATATTGTCCGTATGGAAAAAGAATTAACGGCGCGTCCGCTTGATGGGGACATTTTGAGACAGGCGAAAAAAATGGGCTTTTCCGATTGTAAAATTGCGGGTTTATGGGCGATGACTGAAAAAGAAGCCACCGAATGGCGAAAGACGGAAGGAATCCGTCCCGTTTTTAAAATGGTCGACACCTGCGCCGGTGAGTTTGAATCGGAGACACCCTATTATTACAGTTCCTATGATGAAGAAAATGAATCGCTCGTTTCAAAAAAGGAAAGTGTGATTGTGCTTGGTTCTGGACCAATCCGTATCGGTCAGGGCGTTGAATTCGACTATGCGACCGTACATGCAGTCTGGGCGATTAAGCAGCAGGGTTACGAAGCGATAATGATTAATAATAACCCGGAGACGGTTTCCACGGACTTCAGTGTTTCCGACAAGCTGTATGTCGAACCTCTAACCTTGGAAGACGTGATGAACGTGATTGATTTGGAACAGCCAAAGGGCGTTGTCGTTCAATTTGGCGGTCAGACGGCAATTAACCTTGCTTCCGGACTCGCGGCCAGCGGTGTACACATTTTGGGTACCTCGCTCGACGCGATGGATCAGGCGGAAGATCGCGACCGTTTCGAACAATTGCTGCTCAAACTGGCCATTGATCGGCCAGAAGGCAACACCGCTTTTTCTACCGATGAAGCGGTGAAGATTGCCAATAAGTTGAGTTATCCGGTGCTCGTTCGGCCATCCTATGTCCTTGGCGGTCGGGCGATGGAAATTGTCTATCACGAGAAGGATCTGCGTCACTATATGGATAACGCTGTACAAATCAATCCGGATCATCCGGTTCTGGTTGACCGTTATCTTGTCGGAACGGAGATTGAACTCGACGCGCTCTCCGATGGCACGGATGTCTACATTCCGGGAATCATGGAACATATCGAACGAGCAGGGGTTCATTCCGGTGACTCGATTGCCGTCTATCCGTCTCAGAAATTAAGCCGCGAAGTCAAAGAAGAGGTCATCGCGACGGCGATAAAAATTGCCCGCGGACTCGGTGTCATCGGTCTGCTCAATATTCAATACGTGATTCAGAAGGGCCATGTTTATGTGATTGAAGTCAACCCCCGTGCAAGCCGGACGGTGCCTTTCCTCAGTAAAATCACCGGCGTCCCAATGGCAAAGGTTGCGACGAAATTGATACTCGGGGAAAGCTTGAATGGTCTCGGTTATCCGACAGGTGTCCATCCGGAACCGGAACGCGGCGTTTATGTAAAAGTACCTGTCTTCTCCTTTGCCAAGCTGCGCCGGGTAGATGTGACACTTGGACCGGAGATGAAATCAACCGGAGAAGTGATGGGACAGGATACAACGCTGGAAAAAGCGCTTTATAAGGGATTGCTCGCAAGCGGCATGATCATTCCGTCGCATGGCTCGGTACTTTTCACCATTGCTGACAAAGATAAAGAAGAAGCGCTGGACCTTGTCAAACGATTCTATGATATCGGTTATAATATTCTTGCGACCGAGGGCACTGCAAAATTAATTATGGAACGCGATCTGCCGGTGACCGTGGTCAATAAGATTGGCGGTGCCGCCCCGAATTTGCTGGATGTGATCCGGCATGGAGGTGCCCAGTTTGTTGTCAATACTTTGACGAAAGGGCAGCGGCCGGCAAGAGACGGTTTCCGTATCCGCCGGGAATCGGTCGAAAATGGCGTGGTCTGCTTGACCTCGCTCGACACAACAGAAGCGCTGCTTAAAGTGCTGGAATCTCTGGCATTTCAGACGGAATGCATGCCGAGAATGGATGACAGAAGTGACCGCACTGCGTTGATTAGCGGAGCAGGTGCACCTCAATGAGCATGAGGGAGGATATGCCTGTTGTCAGTCAGCAAGAGATTGCCGATCAAATCTATGAACTGGAGCTGGAAGGGAAAATCGCCTCGCATGTCCGGGAACCGGGTCAATTTGTCCATATCTTGCCCGGAGGCAATCCGGCAACAAAGACAGCTCTTTTAAGAAGACCGATCAGTATCTGCAAAACCGATCCGGCGAATCAGAGGATGACTTTGATTTACCGGAAAGGGGGTATCGGGACCGAGAGTTTTTCACGGCTTAAGCCGGGGATGACCCTCGATGTTCTTGGACCGCTGGGTCACGGATTTCCACTGGACGTGGTGCCCGAAGGCGGTAAGGCGCTGATCATTGGTGGCGGCGTGGGTGTCCCCCCGCTTTACGGGTTATCAGCAGCTCTCCATGCACGGAAGGTTTCGCTGACTCATCTCTTAGGCTTCCGTTCAGCAAAGGATGTCTTTTATGAAGAGTATTTTGCAAAATTGGGAGCGACACATGTCCTGACTGAAGATGGAAGCTGCGGTAGGCAGGGGCTCGTGACCGATTTGCTCAAGAACGTTTCTTTCGATAGCGCCTTCGCCTGTGGTCCGCTGCCGATGCTTAGTGCTGTTCAGCGCCAAATCACCGAGAAGCCGCTCTTTCTTTCTCTTGAGCAGCGGATGGGGTGCGGGATTGGTGCATGTATGGCCTGTGTGATGCATACGACGAATCCTGAGGATGAAAAGGGCTATCGGAGAGTCTGCTGCGACGGACCGGTTTTTCCATCGGGGGAGGTGGAATTATGCTAAACGTTCAATTACCCGGCCTTGACTTGAAAAATCCGATCATGCCGGCTTCTGGCTGCTTTGCTTTCGGCAAGGAATTCGGCGAACTCTATGATCTGAACGTGCTCGGCGCGCTGGTGATGAAAGCGGCGACGCTTGAGCCGCGGTTCGGCAATCCGACGCCACGCGTTGCTGAAACAGCGGATGGTATGCTCAATGCCATCGGTCTGCAGAATCCAGGGGTTGATAAAATTATCGCCGAGGAATTGCCGCGGCTGGCTGAATATGATATCCCTTTAATTGCCAATATTGCCGGCAGTGAAACGGAGGATTACGTCCGAACTTCGGAAAAAATGGCTAAACAACCGGCTGTCAAGGCGCTGGAATTAAATATCAGCTGTCCGAATGTCAAACAGGGCGGGATCACTTTTGGGACGGTTCCCGAGATCGCTGCGGAACTGACGGAGAAGGTCAAAGCCGTTTCCGAAAAACCGGTCTATGTGAAGCTTTCTCCAAATGTGACGGATATTGTCGGCATGGCCGTTGCCGTTGAACAGGCAGGTGCTGATGGGCTTTCTCTGATTAACACGCTGCTCGGCATGCGGATCGATCTGAAAACACAAAAACCGGTTCTGGCCAATATAACCGGCGGTTTAAGCGGTCCGGCGATTAAACCGGTCGCTTTGCGGATGGTTTATGAAGTCAGCCGCCAGGTACATATTCCGATAATTGGTATTGGCGGGATTCAAAGTGCCGATGATGTGATTGAATTCCTGCTGGCAGGCGCCAGCGCTGTACAGGTCGGCACAGCAAACTTTGTTAATCCCTTTATCTGCCCAGATATTATTGCCGCATTGCCAGAAAAACTAAAGGAAATGGGCATTCATGATATTAATGATCTGATCGGAAGGAGTTGGAAGGCATGCACGAAGACGAACGGCTGATTATTGCTCTGGACGTTCCTGATAAGCGGCAGGTGTTTCAATTGCTGCAAAGGATTAATCATCCGGGCTGTTATGTGAAGGTTGGGATGGAGCTCTATTATCAGGAAGGAGCCGATATTGTCCGTGCCTTAAAAGCGGAAGGCTATCAAGTGTTTCTCGATCTGAAGCTGCATGACATCCCGCATACCGTTCATCGGGCAATGCGCGGACTGGCACAACTCGGAGCAGATATGGTCAATGTTCACGCGTCAGGCGGTTCCGAAATGATGCGAGCGGCGATGGAAGGACTGGAAGAAGGCTCCGAAGGCAAGCGCCCGCTCTGTCTTGCCGTCACTCAATTGACGAGCACCAATCAGGAGATGCTGGAAGCGGAATTAGGGATTCATCAACCGATAGCGGAGGTCATCGCGCATTATGCTGTGCTTGCCTCCCAGGCCGGGCTCGACGGGGTCGTTTGTTCCGCATGGGAAGCCGCCGCGATTAAAAAAGCCACCGCCAATGATTTTCTGACGGTCACACCCGGCATTCGCCTGGCCGGCGATGCGGCCGGTGATCAGAAGAGAATTGCCACACCCAGCCGGGCAAAGGCGCTCGGCAGTGACTATATCGTTGTCGGCCGCAGCATCACGACGGCAGCCGATCCGGCGAACGCTTACCAGCAGGTATCTGAAGAATGGAGGAAAACAGCATGGAATATCATCAACTAATTGCCAGTCATCTACTCGAAATTCAGGCAGTAGTCCTGAGCCCGGACGAACCGTTTACCTGGGCTTCAGGAATTCACTCTCCGGTATATTGCGACAACCGGCTGATTCTCGCCTACCCTGAAGTCAGGGAGGATGTCATCCAAGCCTTTGTTAACCTGATCCAGAACCATTTCCCGGAAGCTGAAGTTATCGCTGGGACAGCGACAGCCGGAATTCCTCATGCCGCATGGATTGCCGAACGTTTGCATCTACCGATGGCTTACGTCCGTTCTTCCGCCAAATCACATGGCCGAAAAAAGCAAATCGAGGGAATTGTGAAGCCCGGTCAAAAGGTTGTCGTGATTGACGATTTGATTTCAACAGGCGGCAGTGTCCTGACGGCTGTTCATGCGCTGAAAACCGCAGGAGCCGAGGTACTTGGCGTGGCCGCTATTTTTACCTATCAATTACCGCAGGCGGCTACCAATTTTGCCGAAGCAAACATTCCGCTGCAGACTCTCACCAATTTTGATACGCTGATCCAGATGGCCGTTGATCAGGAGATCATCAGCGGCAGGCAGCTCAGACAGCTTAAAGAATGGTATGCTAACCCCGCTTCAGAAGACTGGCGAACGATGAAGAACTGATTGCCAAAAAACCTAGTTAAAGCAGCGAGTGAACTTCCTGTTAATGAGGAGGTTCTTTTTTTGTTTCAGCGCCAAGCTGAATGCGCACAAGAGAGAGAACTTAAGAAATTCTTCATAGTTTCTATTTGTTTTTTTTAAGAGACACCTTTTACAATGGGGATATGAAAGATGAGGGAAGTGGAACTTGTGGAGCATTATACCGTTCTTGTCGTCGATGACGATAAAGAAATTCGCGAAGCGATCACGATTTATTTGAAAAATGAAGGATTGCGCGTTCTTCAAGCCGGGGATGGACTGGAGGCCCTAGATATGCTGAGAACGCATCAGGTGCATCTGTTGCTGTTGGATATCATGATGCCGAATCTGGATGGAATTCAGGCGACCATGCGCATCCGGCAGCAGAAGAATATTCCGATTATCATCATTAGCGCAAAAAGTGAAGATATGGATAAAATTCTGGGCTTGCAGGTGGGAGCGGATGATTATGTCACCAAACCGTTTAATCCGCTGGAACTTATTGCCCGTGTCAAATCGCAATTGCGACGCTTTGTCAGACTGGGGACCTACGAAAAACAGACGGCGATAATTGAGATAAACGGGCTCACCTTGAATCAAGAAGAAAAAACAGTTTCCGTAAATGGTGACCAGGTAAGGCTTACACCGATCGATTACCGAATCGTCGACTTGTTGATTCGTCATCCGGGTCGGGTCTTCTCGATCCATGAGATCTACGAACGTGTTTGGGAGGAACCCTGTTTGAATGCGGAGAACACGGTTGCCGTCCATATTCGTAAGATTCGGGAAAAGATTGAAATTGATCCGCGAAATCCCAGATATTTAAAGGTGGTGTGGGGAATTGGCTATAAAATTGAAAAATAAACAGGCTAGTTTCTTGGCTATACTTTGCCTGCTGATCGTTTGTCTTAACAGTCTATTATGCTTCAACGCGGCATATTCCTTTTTTAAACCCTACACAAATTCTGTTTTATTCTTTGACGATCTGAATTCTTTTCAATCTAACTTGATTAACCAGCAATTAAATCATCCTTCACTGGCAAAAGTAAGATCATTGCCTGTTTCGCCCAAAGCCATTCATGAATTCCGTTATCGGCAGGGGACGCTGGCAAAACGGCAGGCTGAAATCCGTGATCAGTATGCAGAATTGATTCATAAAGCGCGCGAAGGGAAAAATGAACATTTGGTTTCTTTCTATCAAAAGGAACGCGGTAAAAAGTTGGCGAAACTGCATCGAAATTTTGCGAGCGACGTCTACATTATTGCCGAGGTGCGCGCCGAACGAGTGGCTGCGATGACTCGCTATTATAAGCGACTCAGCCATGAGAAAAACAATTTTCAGAGTCAGGCGACAAACTTTAAGTACTACTTTATTAATAAAGCAACTGGAAATGTGGTTACGAATCTGAGCTCTGCTCAGCTTTCCGGGCAAACGAAGGATAAGGTGGCCAAACTTTATTCCCATCAATTTAAAAGATTGAATAGCGCCAGATATGAGGAAAGTGAAAATCATGTTGTCTCTACTGTCTTAAAACAGACAGCCAAGAACTATTCCGGCACCATATCGATTGAAAAGGGCGATTATCATGGAGTCTTTGCCAGCCATTACCGCCATTTTATGATCATGCGTTGGACACTCGTCGGGATCGCACTTCTGACGTTTGGCATAATACTTTTCGCGATTTACCTGATTCGTAAATTCAAGATCCGCCGTTTAGACGGAATGGTGCGCCTCCATCGTTTTCTTGAACGACTGCCTCTAGATTTTTATTGCCTACTTCTGGGCATGCAGAGTCTTGCCGCTCTAATCTCTTTTCGGTACATGGTCAATATCTCGGCTACTGAAACTATTCGAGCAACCCTTTTCTTTTACGTGCTCGTGCTTGGCTGTTCAATTATCTATCTCTATCAGCTTCAGTGGTTCACCGCTCTGTTACGTGATAAAGAAAGAATTCAGGGACGTTGGCGGCAAAGCCTCCTTTATCAGTTTCGACGAGTGATCCGCGATGCCATTGCGCTCAGTCCGGCCGGATGGCGAGTGTTCGTGCTCATTGCCCTGTTTTTTCTGCTAGGAATGCTCGCGCCTTTGCTTACTCTGTTTCTTTCTGATATGTTTGATCTTATGTCTTTCTTTGGAACGCTGCTATTTTTATCGGTAACTGCTTTGCCGCTGCTGTATTTTGTTTTGCGCCGAGTTGCTTACTTTAATCGTCTTTTGCTCAATACGGAGAGCGCTTCTCAGGGTATCAGAGTTCCTGATCTTAAGCAAACCGGCAGTGAACTCGGGCGGCTTGCCACCGCGCTTAATCGTATTTATCATGGCGCGGAGAGTTCTCGCAATGAACAATTAAAGAGTGAACGCCTGAAGACGGAACTGATAACCAATGTCAGCCATGACCTGCGCACCCCGCTGACGTCGATTATGACCTATAGCGAATTGCTCCAGACGCCTGCCTTGCCTGCAGATGAACAGCAGGCCTATATCCGAATAGTCAGCCGCAAGGCCAAACGATTGAAACAACTGATCGATGATCTGTTTGAAGCTTCTAAAATCGCCAGCGGTTCAATGGAACTGAATAAAACGAAAACGGATCTGACTCAGCTAATCACTCAGGCACTTGCCGAATACGATGAATTGATTCAAAAGGCTCCCTTTGATTTTCGCATCGTTCTGCCGAAACATCCGACCAACGTATACGCAGATGGACAGAAAATCTGGCGGGTCTTGGATAATCTGATTGGCAATGTGCTTAAGTATTCATTAGAAAATACAAGAGTTTATATTGAACTGCGAGAAATTGACGGTGAGGCTGTGGTCAGTTTTAAAAATGTCACGAAATACGAGCTTGGTGGTTCGGTCGATGATCTTTTTGAACGCTTTAAACGCGGCGATGCCTCTAGGCACACGCAGGGATCAGGGCTGGGCCTGGCAATCGCCAAATCGATTATTGATTTACATGGTGGAAGTTTCACGATCGATCTCGACGGCGATTTATTCAAAATTGTGTTTCGGCTTCCTTTAACTTGCGAATGAAATCTGAGCCATCGGCAACTGCAAACGAGAACGATCCTGCCAAATCCTTGACTTATTCCACTTTTGAGTGAGACAATTAGGTTCTGAATTCATGTTCGTGCAGTGAGCTCAATTGGCTCGCTTTTTTGAAAGTGGGGGATACGGATGGCATATGATGGAATTGTGACGCACGCTGTCGTGCAAGGTCTGCAGCAATTCGTCGGCGGCAGAATCACAAAGATCTATCAACCGACAGTAACCGATCTCGTTTTTCACCTGCGCTCGCGCAGCGCCAGGGGTAAATTGCTAATCTCAATCAATGCGGCATTTGCGAGGATGCATCTGACCGAATTAATCGAAGGCAATCCGCAAGAACCACCGATGTTCTGCATGCTGCTGAGAAAGTACTTGGAGGGCAGCGTCATTGAAGCGATTGCTCAGGTCGGTTTTGAACGGATTGTTCATATTGATTTGCGCAGCCGCAATGATTTTGGCGATCTGACTGAAAAACAGCTGATTATTGAATTGATGGGTCGGCACAGCAATATTGTTTTAACAGATAAGGATAGTGGCCGGATAATCGACAGTATGAAGCACTTGACTCATGCGGTGAATCGATTCCGGACGGTGCTGCCAGGAGATACCTATGTGGCGCCGCCTGATCAGGAAAAAATGAATCCGCTGACGATCGCGGCTGATGACTTGATTCGTCATATTCAGTGGAATTCCGGTCAGATTGATCGGCAGATTGTCAATCTTATCAGCGGCTTTTCACCACTGATAGGAAAGGAAATCACTCACCGCGCCGGTTTGGAACGTCAGGATCGGATTGCTGAAGCTTTTGCCGGAGTCCAGCAGTCCATTCGCGAAGATGACTATTCTCCGAATATTGTCAGCGTGCCGAATGGAAAAGACGAATGTCATGTTCTTGAACTCACGCATTTGGCTGGGAAACAGCAGCAATTCCCAAATGTTCATGAGATGTTGGATCATTTTTACGCGGTAAAAGCGGAAAAGGATGTTGTACGGCAAAAGGCAGGAGACCTCGGTCATTTTATTACACTGGAATTGAAAAAGAATCAGACGAAGCTGAAGAAACTGGAGCAGACGATCCGCGCTGCGGAGAAAGCAGAAACCTACCGCCTGTACGGCGAACTATTAACGGCTAATATGCATCTTTTGAAGCGAGGCGTTCGATCGATTGAAGTCGTCAATTATTATGATCCCGAACAGCAATCGATCAGTATTCCACTCAATCCGAATCGTTCGCCTTCCGAAAACGCCCAGGGCTATTTTAAAAAATATACGAAAGCGAAGACAGCGAAGAGAGTTGTCCGCGGGCAGATCAAGGAAACAAATGGTGAAATCAGCTATTTTGACAGCCTTGCCCAGCAGATTGAATCGGCTTCCATGAAGGATATTCAGGAAATTCGTGAAGAGCTGGAAGAAGGCGGCTATCTGCGCAAAAAGCGGTCAACGCGAACAAAGAAAAAAAAGAGCAAGCCGGAGCTGGATCACTACTATGCTGAGGATGGTACGGTTTTATTGGTCGGCAAGAATAATAAACAAAATGATTATCTGACGACTAAAGTGGCCGGTAAAGATCATATCTGGATGCATACAAAGAACATTCCGGGTTCGCATGTTGTCATTCAGTCGACAGATCCGAGTGATAAAACCTTGCTTGAGGCGGCAACACTGGCTGCTTTTTACAGCAAGTCCCGGATGGGCAGTGGCGTTCCTGTGGATTATACGCGGGTACGCAATGTGAAAAAGCCTAACGGGGCGAAACCTGGATTTGTCATCTACACGGACAATAAGACGCTCTATGTGACTCCGGATGAGGCCCTTGTTTTGAAACTGAGAATGAAGCCGCAAGTTCATTAAAACCGTGCGGACAGGTCTGCCTAATTTTTATTTTACAGCTTGACTTGCTTCATGAGCCGTTAATTGTATAAAATGGTAAGTGGAAGTGATGGAATGGTTTGCAGCATGACGGGTTTTGGGATGGCAATAGAGAACGAGGGACAGGCGACTATTCGTGCAGAATTGAAGTCTGTGAACCATCGTTATTTGGAATTGACATTGAGTATACCCCGGCCGCTCAACTATCTGGAGACTCAGATACGGGCACTGATTCAGAAACGTGTCCGGAGGGGAGCGCTGACCCTTTTTTTGACCATTGATGATGCGGAAACTCTGGCCCCGCGCGTGACGACAAATTGGCCGGTGATCGATCAATATCTGGCTTCTATGAAGCAGATTCAGTCACGAGTCGGCACGGAAGGCGGATGGGATTATAGCAGAGTTCTTTCGCTGCCGGGCGTATTTACGCTGCAGGAGGCAGACGAGAATGCGGCGCGGGCACTGGAACCCTCGATTCTAAGGACCATTGATCATGCCTGTCAGCAAATGACGGAGATGCGGCAGAGTGAAGGCGAACGGCTGACTGCCGATCTGCAGGAAAAGATTGATCAGGTGAAGGCGCATGTTCAGAAGTTGGCAGACTTTACTCCAGAGGTGCAAAAGAAGTATGAGGAGAAGCTGCGCCGACACGTGACCGACTTCTTAGGCGATTCAGCCGCGATCGATGAAGAACGGCTGATGAATGAGCTGGCAGTTTTTGCAGACCGATCGGCGATTGATGAGGAGTTGATCCGGTTGCAAAGTCATATCGGACAATTTTTGGATTTTATTGATCCGGCCTCTCAAGCCGGCGCTGTCGGCAGAAGACTGGACTTTCTGATACAGGAAATGAACCGGGAAGTGAATACGATCGGTTCAAAGGGCAATAGCGCCCGTATTAGCCGGTACGTGATTCAGCTCAAAAACGAGATAGAAAAAATCCGTGAGCAGGTGCAGAACGTCGAATAGGCGAATCGCGGGCGGATCAACGATGAAGGGTTGGAGGCAGGGACGGATGAGTTTTAAAGAAAAAGGATTATTGGTTGTCCTCTCCGGGCCATCTGGAGTGGGTAAGGGGACCGTATGCAAAGCCTTGCGCAGCCGGGGGACGCGGTTGAATTATTCAATTTCGGTAACGACAAGAAAACCGCGTGAAGGTGAAAAAGAGGGATTACAGTATTTTTTTCGGACGCGGGAAGAATTCCAGAAAATGATACGGGAAGATAAATTATTGGAATGGGCCGAATACGTCGGCAATTTTTATGGCACGCCGGTCGATTATGTTCGCCAGACGGTCAACGAGGGAAACGATGTGATCCTCGAGATCGAAGTCCAGGGTGCTCTGCAAATCAAACGCCGTTTTCCAGAGGCTACCTTCATTTTCTTAGCACCACCGACGCTGAGCGAATTGAAGAAGCGCATTATCGGACGGGGAACGGAAACGGCAGATTTGATTGAAAGCCGGATGACGGTTGCCAAATCTGAAATGGAACTCATGGAGAATTATAATTATGTTGTTGAAAATGATCAGGTTGAGCGAGCTTGTGATCGCATTGAATCGATCGTCCTAGCGGAACATTGCCGGGTAGATCGACTGATCGAAAAATATAAAAATCTTGAAGGGAAATGATCGACAATGATGATTTATCCGTCAATTGACAATCTGCTTGAAAAAGTGAATTCTACGTATACCCTGGTCTCTCTTTCGGCCAAACGGGCGCGCCAGCTGCAGGAGGGCTCAGGACATTTAATGCTCCAGCATCCGCGCTCGGTGAAACAAGTCGGCCAGGCACTGGAAGAAGTCAGTGCCGGATTGCTTACCTATAAAACCATCGTTAAGAAATAAGAATTGAAGATCTGATAAGCAGCAACCTTGATCAGGTTGTTGCTTTTTGTCTATTAGAGAATCTTCAATGAGTGCGAAGGCCAATCAGCGAATGGTTGGTCAATTGAAGAAATGAAATTCCAGAAACCTCTGGGCAAATGGAGGAGTGAGCGGAATGGGAATAACAGGGAAAAACATCGTCCTTGGAGTCACTGGAGGCATTGCGGCCTATAAAGCGGCGGAGTTGACCAGTTTGCTTGTTAAAAACGGCGCATCGGTTCATGTGCTGATGACAGAGGCTGCTGAAAGCTTTGTCGGGGCAGCTACTTTTCAGGCTTTGACCGGTCATCGCGTTTTTCGATCGGTATTTATTGAGGAACAGGAGGGGCAGATCGCTCATATTGATCTGGCGGATCAGGCCGATCTGGTTCTTATTGCTCCGGCAACAGCCAATACCTTGGCACGAATGGCGGTCGGCATCGCTGATGACATGCTGACTACCGTGCTGCTTGCTGCGCAGTGTCCGGTATGGATCGCCCCGGCGATGAATGTCCATATGTATCAGCATCCGGCGCTGCAGAAAAATATTGAGACGCTGAAGAGCTACGGCTATCGAATGATCGGACCCGATCAGGGACGGCTGGCCTGCGGCTGGACCGGTAAAGGGCGGATGGCGGAGCCGGCAGCCATTTTTTCTGATCTGCAGGCTTATTTTACGGAGGACGGCACTGCTCTGGATCAGTCGCAAATATTAAAAGGAAAACGGATAGTGGTAACTGCCGGACCGACCCGAGAAGCGATCGATCCGATTCGCTTCTTCAGCAATCTCTCGACGGGGAAAATGGGCTATGCAATAGCCGCTGCCGCTGCTGCGCAGGGAGCGGATGTGACGCTTATTTCCGGCCCGGTTCAGCAGCTGGCGGCACCGGCAAATTTACAGACCATCCGGGTGACTTCCGCCTGTGAGATGCGTGAAGCGGTTCTTCGCTTATACACGAATGCTGATGCGGTTATTCAAACGGCGGCAGTGGCTGATTATCGCCCGGATACGGTCAGTGAAGAAAAGATAAAGAAAAAGGACGGCCCGCTTTTGGTAAAAATGGTCCGCAATCCGGATATTTTAAGAGAACTCGGGGAGAAAAAAGGCAGTCAGATACTTATCGGTTTTGCTGCGGAGACGGAGCATCTTTTAGAAAACGGCCGGAAGAAACTCGAGGAAAAGCATCTGGATCTGCTGGTAGCCAATTTGGCAGCGGACAGCTTCGGCAGCGATTCGAATAAAGTGACCTTCTTATATGCTGATGGGAGAACGGAAGCCCAGGAAAAAATGGCAAAGGAGAAGCTGGCCGCGAAAATTTGTCGGACTCTTGGCGAATTGCTCGGGAAGAGTGAATCTCAGTGATCGCCGAAATCTATGTCGATATACCGGCCGTTCCGGTTGACCGTCCTTTCGATTATCTGGTGCCTAATCCCTTGCGTGAGGTCATTCAGCCGGGTATGCGGGTCAGTGTCCCCTTCGGCAGGACGCGAAGGTTGGGTTTTGTGACACAGGTGAAAGACTCTTCGGATGTCTCCGGATTGAAGCCCATTGACCAGGTCATTGATCCGCAGCCGGTATTGACTCAAGAACTGCTTGAACTTGGCCATTGGCTGGCCGAGACAACGCTGTGCCTGACCGTGACGGCTTATCAAGCCATGCTCCCAGCAGTTATGAAGGCGGAATATCGAAAACAACTCGCTGTCACGCAGCCGGAGAGCTTCAACCGTGAATTTCCCGAGCTTCAGCTGCTTTTTGCGAAGGGCCGGGAACCTGAATGGGAATCGATCGCAAGAGAGCATCCTGAATTGCTCAAGTCGGTGCAAAGGGCTCTGAATCGGAAGCTTCTATCCGTGACACAGATGGTCAAGAATCAGGCGAAAGTCAAGACGGCCGCGGCCGTGCGCAGGATAGGTGCGGTAGATGCACTCGAAGAAGCCTGCCGACAATCCGGCGCTCGTGCCAGAAGGCAGAAAGAGGCGCTTCTTTTTTTCATCGATCATCCTTCACCAACTCCGTTCGCAATGAAGCAGTTGACTCAGGACTATCATCTCAGCCGCGAGGCGCTTCACCGGCTCGAAGAGAAAAAGCTGGTGAAAATCGAGCAGATTGAAATCAAACGTGATCCCTATCTTGTCAATGAAGAAAAAAGGACAACCCCTCTGCCGCTAACCGATGAGCAAGCTGCGGCGATCAAGCCCATTTTTGCCGCAATTGCCAGTGAGAAGCCGGAGATATTTCTTTGCCACGGGGTTACAGGAAGCGGAAAGACCGAAATTTATCTGCAGGCGATTGAGCGGGTAATCGACCTGAAGAAGCAGGCGATCGTTCTCGTCCCGGAAATCTCGCTGACACCGTTAATGGTTCACCGCTTCAAAGGGCGCTTCGGCGATCAAGTGGCTGTGCTCCACAGTGGACTCAGCCGCGGTGAAAAATATGATGAATGGCGCAAGATCCGTGATGGACAGGTCTCGGTAGTCGTCGGTGCCCGTTCTGCTGTTTTTGCGCCGTTTAAGCAGCTGGGTCTGATTATCATTGATGAAGAGCATGAGTCCAGCTATAAACAGGAGGATCATCCGCGTTATCATGCCCGGGATGTAGCCGTCCGCAGAGCAAACGGGCATCATTGTCCCGTGCTGCTTGGCAGTGCGACACCCTCACTGGAATCCTATGCTCGCGCGCAAAAACAAGTTTATACGCTGCTGACATTAAAAGAACGGTTTAATCACCATCCGCTGCCGCCGGTTAAGATCATCGATATGCGTGAAGAAATGCGCGATGGCAATCATTCTGTTTTCTCACGTATTCTTTTGGAGAAAATTAAAAATAAAATGGAACGGGGCGAGCAAACCGTTCTTTTTTTAAACCGGAGAGGCTACGCGACATTTGTGATGTGCCGTTCATGCGGGACCGTCATTAAATGCCCGCATTGTGATATTTCGCTGACCTACCATCGGGCGGAACATTTATTGAAATGTCATTATTGCGGCCACGCGGAACGTGTGCCACAGGCATGTCCTTCTTGTGGCAGCGACGCGATGCGCTATTTCGGTGCCGGCACGCAGAAGGTCGAAGTGGAATTGAATAAACTTGTACCTGAAGCGCGTATTGTTCGAATGGATGTCGATACGACGCGCAAAAAGGGCGGCCATGAAAAACTTCTGCGCCGGTTTGGCGACCATGAGGCGGATATTCTGCTTGGCACACAGATGATTGCCAAGGGGCTCGACTTTCCGAACGTGACTCTCGTTGGTGTTCTCGCTGCCGACTCGATGCTTCATTTGCCCGATTTCCGCGCCTCGGAGAAAACCTTTCAGCTGCTCACGCAGGTTTCAGGACGTGCCGGGCGCCATGATTTACCGGGAGAAGTCATTATCCAAAGTTATTCTCCAGACCATTATGCGGTGACCGATGCCGCTAGGCATGATTATCAGCAGTTCTACAATGAAGAAATGCAGATTCGTCGCCGGCTCGGTTACCCGCCCTACTATTATCTTGTTTTAATCAATGTTTCACATCCCCGTCTGGATAAAGCGGCAGAAACGGCAGAACGAGTCGCCTCTGCCTTAAAAAATAATTTGTCGGATCAGGCGCAGATATATGGGCCGGTTGTGCCAGCGATTGCGCGGATAAAAGATAGATATCGCTACCAGTGCATGGTAAAATACAAAAGAGAACCGCAGTTAATTCCAATTTTGCGGAAAATCAGCAGACATTTTCATGAAACAGGGAAAGATGCACTGCAACTGTCGATTGATCTGAATCCTGTTGTTTTGATGTGAGGAACCGATCAAGCGCAGTATTTGAAAAGGATGATAGATTGATGAAAATAGCATTTATGGGTACACCGGATTTTTCTGTACCGGTTCTGAAAAACTTAATCGATAACTCAGATTATGAAGTCGTTTGCGCAGTCACTCAGCCCGATCGGCCCAAGGGGCGCAAGCATAGCCTGCTGCCGACCCCAGTCAAAAAACTGGCGTTGCAGTATGACATTCCTGTCCTGCAGCCGGAAAAAGTTCGAGCGAAGGAAGCCGTAGAAACTATTTTAAACTATCGGCCTGATGTGCTCGTGACAGCTGCCTACGGACAAATTCTTCCTCAGTCCCTTCTGGAAGGACCGCCGCTCGGCTGTATTAATGTGCACGCCTCGCTCTTGCCGGACTACCGGGGAGCGGCACCGATCCAGCAGGCGATCATTGACGGGCGAACGGAAACAGGCGTCACGATCATGTATATGGTCAAGAAGCTGGATGCAGGCGACATTCTTGCGCAAGTTCGTGTGCCTATTGAAGCGGATGAGACCTTTGGCATGCTCCATGACAAACTCAGTCAAGCGGGAAGCCGGATTTTGATGGATACCTTACCGAAGCTGGCGAGCGGTGCACTTCATCCGCGGAAGCAGGATGAAGCGCGGGTCACCTTTGCACCGAGTATTAAGCATGAAGATGAACAAATCGACTGGGAGAAGCAAGCAGCGGCGATCCGTAATTTGATCCGTGGGCTGAACCCGTTTCCTGGTGCGTTCACAACACTTGAGGGTAAAGTTTTTAAAATTTTTACTGCTGAACTGACGGATGAGAAGACGTCTGAGTCCAGTGGTGCGCTGACGAGAATCGCTGAAGACGGCTTATTTGTGGCGACCGGAAGTGGCGAAGTTCTTGAAGTTACGGAATGTCAACCTGCCGGTAAAAAGAAAATGAAGGTCGCCGATTTTCTGCGGGGCAGCGGCCGGGATCTACAGGTGGGTAGGCGTTTGGGTGAACGCCTATGAACCGGATTTCGGCGCGTGAACAGGCTCTTGATCTTTTAATCGCCGTAATGAAGAAGGGATCATACAGCCCGATTGCGCTGAACGATGCCCTGTCGAATGGTGATTTATCTGAGCGTGATCGCGCTTTGGTAACCACACTGGTGTATGGCGTTCTGCAGCGTAAAATGACGCTTGATTTTGTCTTGAACAGACTATATTCAGGCAAGAGAGAACTGGATGACTGGGTCAGAATCCTGCTCTGGCTCTCTATTTATCAGAAGATGTATCTGAATCGGATTCCGGATCACGCACTGGTCAATGAAGCGGTGACGATTGCTAAAAAGCGCGGCCACCAGGGGATCAGCGGGCTTGTCAACGGGCTGCTCCGCCATTTGCTTCGTGAGGGGCTGCCAGATTTCAATGCTATCAAGCCGGAAATGAAAAGGCTGTCCGTCACGAGCAGCCATCCGGAATGGCTGATGCAATTATGGACGGGACAATGGGATCAGAAAACGGCTGCACGCATTGCCGAAGCAGACAATCAACCGCCACTGACTTATATTCGGGCAAACAGAACACGATTGACGCCTGAAAAACTGATTGCGCGGTTAGCCGAGGAAGAGATTTATGCGGATAAGAGCACGCTTTCGCGGGATGGTTTGCAGGTTAAGACAGGGCATCCTGCTCAATCTCGCGCCTTTGCCGAAGGTCTAATGACGATTCAAGATCAGAGTTCGATGCTGGTCGCCGATGCTGTCTGCCCGGATGAAACGATGCGTGTTCTGGATGCCTGTGCCGGCCCAGGGGGTAAAACGACGCATCTGGCCGAACGAATGGGAAATAAGGGGCAGCTAATTGCGCTCGATCTGCATCCGCATAAAACGAAGCTAATCGATGATACGGCTCAGCGGCTTGGACTCACGAATATTGAAACCCGTCCGCTCGATGCCCGTAAAGCCGTCGAAACGTTTGGTGAAGCTTCATTTGATCGCGTACTTCTGGATGTACCCTGTTCAGGTCTCGGCGTGATTCGCCGCAAACCGGAAATTCGTTGGGAGAAAAGCCCCGAGGATCTGGAAGGATTACTCCGCGTGCAGGCCCAAATTCTCGAGCGAACGGCTCCGCTAGTCCGTGCAGGCGGCTGGCTGGTCTACAGCACCTGTACACTCAATCGCGAGGAAAACGATCGGCAAATCCTTGCTTTCTTAGCCAGTCATCCGGAATTTGACTGGGAGCCGGGTTTCCATGAGCGAATGCCGGAGAAAGGCTTTGAACATGATTCCTTTTCCCGGCAAGAATCGATGCTGCAGATCATGCCTTTTACATTTGAGTCGGATGGCTTTTTTATTGCCTGTTTGAAAAGAAAGTAAAATTCGCCAGAATCTCTGCCGGGGAAGCGGCTTGGGCTTGCCCGCGCATGATCAGGAACAACAGCAGAATTAAGGCGATGGAGGAATGCAGAAAATGAAGGCTGTATTTGGAAGTGATGTCGGCCGGCAGAGAAGCCATAATGAAGACAGCGTCAATATCTTTTATCATGGCAGCGAATTACTCGCTGTTGTCGCTGACGGCATGGGCGGTCACGCAGCAGGCGAGGTGGCTAGTACCATGGCTGTCCAGTATGCCGAAAAAAAATGGCAGGAACGTGAAGCGGAATTTACTCAAGATGAAGCCGTCGGCTGGATCAACCACCTCGTTCGCGGAATAAACGTCCACTTATATGATTATGCAGAGTCGCATGAAACTTGTCGCGGCATGGGGACGACATTTGCGGCGGCATTTTGCAGCAAGAACTTTATCGTCATTACCACGGTCGGCGACAGCCGCATCTATAGTTGGAATGAAGGCGAAGCGGTTCAGCAGGTGACCGAAGATCATACATTAGTCAATGAACTACTCAAAAGCGGACAGATATCTAAAATAGATGCAGAGAGACATCCTGAGAAGCATGTTTTGATGCGTGCACTCGGCACAGAGCCGGCAATTGAACTGGATACGCTGACGCTTAATTGGAGTCAATGCTCACACTTGATTCTTTGTTCTGACGGACTGACCAATAAGTTGTCTGACGAAGGGATAAGCGGAATCCTTGGAAGCGCCGGATCACTTCAGGAAAAAATAGAGCAAATGATTTCGGCGGCTAATGATGCCGGCGGGGAGGATAATATTTCCCTAATTATCATTTCTCGTGATAGCGATGGTGAACAGATATGATTGGCAGAAAAATTGGAGGCAGATATCAGATTATTGCTCGCTTGGGTGAAGGCGGCATGGCACTTGTTTATAAAGCGAAAGACTTAATCTTAGATCGGCTCGTTGCGGTGAAAATTCTTCGTTCCGAACTTGCCGGTGATGAGGATTTTATTAAACGGTTTCATCGCGAGGCAGAATCGGTTGCCAGTCTGTCGCATCCGAATATTGTCGCTATTTACGACATTGGCGAGGAAGAGGATCTCTATTACATAGTCATGGAGTATGTGCATGGCATGAGTCTGAAAGAATTTATCAAGGATTATTCACCGATAGAAATCAGCGAGTCTGTCCACATAATGAAGCAAATCGATGCAGCAATTGCAAACGCTCACTCGCATGGCATTATTCACCGCGATATTAAGCCCCATAATATTTTGATTGATGAATCGGAGCATGTCAAAGTCACCGATTTTGGTATCGCGATGGCTGTGAGCAGCGCTACGATCACGTTCACACATTCGATCATGGGATCAGCACATTATCTTTCCCCAGAGCAGGCGAAAGGTGGTAAAGCCACTGTCAAGTCGGACATCTATGCAATCGGCATCGTCATGTTTGAACTATTGACCGGACGCCTGCCTTTTCCAGGAACATCCCCGGTCTCTGTGGCATTGAAACAATTGAGAGATCCCTTGCCTTATCCCAAGGATTTTCGCCCTGAAATTCCTCAGAGCCTGGAGAACGTGATGCTCCGTGCGCTTGCCAAAAACCCTGCGGATCGCTACGCCAGTGTTGCGGAAATGTATGCCGATTTGAAGACGACGCTGAGTCCGGAGCGGGCGGATGAAGAACGGTTGATATTTGAATCGGATGAAGAAAAAGAAGACGATGCGGATAAAACCATTAAAATAGCACCGATTGCCGGTATGGCTAATCAGGAGTCTATACGGACTGCCGATGAAGCGACGCCTGAGCCAAAAAAGAAAAAGAAGAAATCGGCTGTAAAAAAATGGATGACAGGAATCGGAATTTTTATTCTATTGATCGCGGCAGGTCTGATTATTGGACTGGTCGTGCTCCCCAAAATGTTTTATGTGAATAACGTGCAAGTCCCGGATGTCAGTGGACAATCCTATCATCAGGCAGTACAAGCCCTATCTGCCCGTCATCTGAAGCCGCATCGTGCCACGCAGGCAAGTAAAAATGTCAAAAAAAATAATGTCATCCGTCAAAATCCGGAAGCAGGTTCAGAGGTCAAGTCCGGTTCAGCGGTGACGTTATTTGTCAGCAGCGGGGAAAACGCGCTAAAAGTTGGGAAGTATGTTGGTGAATATCGTGATCTACTGCTCAATACACTCTCCGATCAGGACTATAGGAAGGTTGTCTGGCATGAAGAATCCTCTTCAGTGCCGGAAGGGCTCGTGATCAGACAGAATCCGGCGGCAGGAAAACACGTTATTCCTTCAAAAACAATCCTGACGCTGACCTATAGCGGCGGCGAACCCCAGGCAACTGTGCCCGATCTGAGCGGAAAAACTAAAGGCGAAGTGAACCAGATGCTCAGAGCTGCCGGGCTCAGTCCCGAATATATGCCGGGCGATTACTCTGATCAGGTGGAAAAGGGGCAAGTGGCCAGTCAGGAACCAGCAGCTGGCCGTCAAGTGGCAAAGGGGACAAAAATCGTTATTTCGCTCTCAAAAGGGAAAAAGAAACAGACGAAAGAAATCGATCAACCGATTAAAGTGGTTTATTCCGGTGATTCTGAAAGCTCAGAATCTGGAGCGAGCGAGCAGCCGGCACATGTTCAAATTTATTATACGGATGCAATGCACGATAACGCGCTTTTTGCCGATGAGCAGATTACAGAAACGAAAACATACACGATTCCCTTTACACTGAAACCCGGAAAACAAGGGAATTACCAGGTATTAATTGACGGTACAGAACGCAAAACAGGGACAGTCAATTATCCTGAATGATTAAGCCATTCAGGATGGACAGTCGAGAAGAAAAGCAGGTTGCCGGATGTTATGAACGCTCAGAAGTCGGGAAAAGATATCATAAAAAAGGAGCCGGATTATGCCAGAAGGAACGATCATCAAAGCACTCAGCGGCTATTATTACGTAAAAAATGATCAAGAAGTCGTGCAATGCCGGGCGAGAGGTGTCTTCCGGAAAAGAAAAATCAATCCGCTTGTCGGTGATACGGTTACCTATGAGGCGGAGAACCTGACTGACGGCTATATCCTTGCTGTTGGTAAGCGGAAAAATGTCTTGAACCGGCCACCAATTGCTAATATTGATCAAGCCTTGCTCGTTTTTTCGGTCGCTGAGCCGGATTTCGATCGCGTGCTGCTTGATCGTTTTCTGGTTCATATGGAAAGTCATCATATTTTTTCGATCATTTGTCTGACCAAATGCGATTTACTCGATGAAAAGCAAATGAATGATTTGCAGGAAACGATTGACAGTTATCGAGCGATCGGCTATCCGGTGCTGAAGACGTCAAGTGCTCGTCTCGAAGGACTTGAGGCCGTTCTGGATTTATTGAATGGAAAGATCAGTGTTGTCACCGGACAATCAGGTGTTGGAAAATCTTCGCTTCTGAATGAATTGAATCAGCATCTGAAAATCGATACTCAGGCGATTTCGCATTCGCTCGGCCGCGGTAAGCATACGACGCGCCACGTTGAGTTATTACCGGTCGGCGACGGTTTCGTTGCCGATACGCCGGGATTCAGTTCTCTCGACTTTTCATCCGTCGAACTGGAGGAGCTACCTGATTGCTTCCCTGAATTTCGTTCATTGAGTGAGGTATGCCGGTTCAGAGGCTGCACGCACATCGCTGAACCCGATTGTGCCGTTAAAGCAGCTCTTGAAGAGGGCAAGATCAATAAAGACCGCTATGCCCATTACCATTTATTCTTTCAGGAAATCAGCCAGCGAAAAAAAATCTATTGAATGTGAATTACTAAATAACGATAACGATTAAGAAATTGCTCAGGCGGGAGGGAAAATTCATGAGAATCGCGATTGTTGCCGGAGGACCTGAAAATTTGATTCCCGATCTTTCAGATCCGCTGTATCGGGATTGTCAATGGGCCAGTGCTGATAGAGGAACCTTCGTGTTATTGAAACAAGGCATTAAACCCGCCATTGCTTTTGGAGATTTTGATTCCGTTTCGGCAACCGAGTATGCGGCTATCCAGAAAGAATCGATTCACTGCGTAACCTATCCGCGGGAAAAGGATAAAACGGATCTCGAATTGGCGGTCGATTGGGCGCTTGAAAAAAATCCTGAAGAATTGATTATTTTCGGAGCGACTGGCGGAAGAGCGGATCACGGACTTGCTTCTGTCTATCTTTTGCTTAAGGCGAGCGGGACAAAAACAAAAATGAGACTTCTTGATCAGAAGAATAGTATCCGTTTGCTCATTCCGGGCATATATCAGTTAGAGAGAGACCCACTTTATCACTATCTTTCTTTTCTGGCACTCTCAGACAGGGTCACGGGGATAACGTTGCGTGGAGTGAAATACCCCCTGACGGATGCGAAACTTGTGATCGGTTCGAGTTTGTGCATTAGTAATGAAGCGGAACGGGATAGCTTCAGCGTCTCTCTTAAGACGGGGCTTCTGCTGATGATGCGCTGCAGTGATTGAATCTCTCAGCTGACAAGGTCATAGATTCAATGCCAGACTCATATAATCTAGAAGCACGTGATAAAGGCTGACGGTGCATGAGACAAGGAGGAGCATGCGATGAAATTCTATACGATTAAACTGCCGCGCTTCCTCGGCAGTATAGTGAGAGCCCTCCTCGGTTCCTTCCGGAAGGGGTAAAAAAATCAGACAGACAAAAAAGGCCCTTGTTGCTGACGGCAGGGAGTCTTTTTTGTTTCGTCTCTTAAAATACTTGAATGATCGCCTGTTGCAAGCAGCAGGCGTTTTGTTCTATAAAAAAAGCTGCCCCATACTGCAGCAGCTTCTCTAATCTGTTTCTTGATCAAACGCGTTCAACTTTTCCTGCTTTCAATGCCTTTGTGGATACATAGACACGTTTCGGGCTGCCATTAACAAGAATACGAACTTTTTGCAAATTCGCTTTGAAAGTCCGTTTCGATTTATTTTCAGCAAACGAACGTTTTTGACCGAATGTTGTTGTTTTGCCTGTTACGAAACATTTACGTCCCATTCAAGATACCTCCCTGCAAGTACATTCATTAAGCGATAATTTTATATTACCATGCAGGCTCGCGAGAAGCAACTGAAATTAGACCAGAATTCCGTCACTTGATCTGTGACTTTCCAATTAATGCAGGCTAGTGTAAAATAACTTTGACAGGCATGTGCGTTATTATTGAAGCAGGAATAAATCTATTCACGCATTAATATAGGGAAGAAAACCGAATTTGGAGGAGATGGACGCATGGCAATTTCAATGAATAATCAATTCGGCCAGATTGAAGTATCCGCAGATGTGATCACAAAAATCGCTGGTGGTGCGGCGGTGGACTGTGAAGGAATCGTCGGAATGGCTTCTAAGAATCAGCTGAAAGATGGATTTGATGAATTGCTGAAGAAAGAGAATTTCAGCCGCGGTGTCATTGTCCGGTTTGATGAAGAGAAAAATCTTTTTATAGATATGTACATCATTGTCAACTACGGAACTCAAATTTCCGATGTGGCCATTCATCTGCAAAACAAGGTGAAGAGTGCTCTGCATCACATGCTCGGTTTGCGTGCCGCTGAAATTAATATCTATGTTCAGGGTGTTCGCATGGTTGAGGAGAAAGAGACCTCTGAAGAACTCGTGAATGATTGAGGGAGGTGCGGTTATGAAGTACAGAAGTGTGTTTGACATCATTGGCCCGGTCATGATTGGCCCTTCCAGTTCGCATACTGCGGGAGCTGCGCGAATCGGCCTTGTGGCTAGAAAACTTTTTGGACAGCAGCCCAGACGTGCTGAGGTCACTTTCTATGGCTCCTTCGCGGAGACTTATAAGGGGCATGGCACGGATGTCGCACTCATTGCCGGCCTTCAGGGCTTTGATACAGATGATGCCCGGCTGCCGGATGCGCTGAATTTGGCGGCAGAACATGGCCTGCAAGTGAATTTTCATACAGACAAGGAGACTCAAACCGATCATCCCAATACCGTAAAACTGGAACTTTATAGCGGCGAGAACGATATGGAAATCGTTGGTGTATCGATTGGCGGCGGGAAAATTGAAATTATTGAAGTCGACGGATTCCGGATTTCGTTGACCGGCAGCAATCCGGCTTTACTTGTTCTTCATTTGGATAAATATGGAGCAGTAGCAGAGGTTGCGACTTTGATTGCACAATATGAAATGAATATATCCTATATGGAGGTCTCGCGAAAGATTAAGGGGAGTCTGGCCTTAATGGTTATCCAGACGGACGAGGAGATTAGCGAGCAGCTGGCCGGGGAAGTCGCCCGCTTGCCGAATATGTTACATGTCGCCGTATTGTCCTGAGAAAACCGGAGACTTAAGAGGAAAGGTGGACGATAACCATGTTTCAAACGGTAAGTGAGCTTGTCAGTTTGGCAGAAGAAAGAAATCAATTCATTGCTGAGGTCATGATCGACACAGAAGCAGAAACGACAGGGATCAGCAAAGAGAAAATTTTATTAAAGATGTCGGCGAATCTGGAGGTCATGGAGAAGGCGGTTGAGCGAGGAATCAATGAGCAGATAAGTTCGCGTTCCGGCCTCACGGGAGGCGATGCGAGAAGGCTGCAGGATTATCTCAGCAAGGGGCAGACGCTAAGCGGCGAGACGATGCTTGATGCGGTCAGCAAAGCAATGGCGACAAACGAAGTCAATGCGGCGATGGGAAAGATCTGTGCCACGCCGACGGCCGGATCGGCTGGCGTGGTTCCCGGTACCCTATTCAGTTTGCGGGAGCGGCTTCATCCAACTCATGAACAGATGGTCCGCTTTCTTTTTACCGCTGGAGCCTTCGGATTTGTGGTCGCAAATAACGCCTCGATATCCGGTGCGGCCGGGGGCTGCCAGGCCGAAGTAGGATCGGCAACCGGTATGGCCGCCGCCGCAGCCGTTGAACTTGCCGGAGGCACGCCCCAGCAGTCTGCGGATGCTATGGCTATGGCACTTGGGAATATGCTTGGATTAATCTGCGATCCGGTTGCCGGGCTGGTCGAAGTCCCTTGTGTCAAAAGAAATG
The DNA here is from genome assembly GCA_048976585.1 of Sporolactobacillus sp. Lineage (GTDB taxonomy): Bacteria > Bacillota > Bacilli > Bacillales > Sporolactobacillaceae > Sporolactobacillus. Next base: position 134,432 of record JBHGUY010000030.1, read on the forward strand.
CGATTGGTGCCTCCAGTGCTCTGGTTTCGGCCGATATGGCTCTTGCCGGGATTCGAAGTGTGATTCCCTGCGATGAAGTGATCGATGCGATGTATCGCGTCGGACGCCTGATGCCGTCCGCCTTTAGAGAAACGGCACAGGGCGGGCTTGCAGATACTCCCACCGGAAGAGCTTTGAAAAAACGGATTTTCGGGCATGACGGAGAAGCCTCCGTTTTGAAGAGGACATGAATAAGGACAATCTTCCAGTCGATGTGCTCAAAGGAGTCGGAACGGCGCTTGCGGATCAGTTGAAAAGCCTGGATATCCTGACCGTCGATGATCTCTTTAATTATTACCCGTATCGCTATGAAAATTATTCGGTCAAAGATCTTGGCGAGGCACAGGACGGCGAGCATCTGACGATTACTGGAAAGGTTCAGAGCGAGGCTCTTTTTTCTTATTATGCGAAAAAGCGATCAAGAATTTCTGTACGTGTGCTCTCGGGCCGTTACTTACTGACCGCCATTGCCTTTAATCGCCCTTATTTGAAAAAAAGCCTGAAATTAGGCAGTCAGGTTACCTTGACCGGTAAATGGGAACGCGCACGGGCGACACTTGTTGTCTCTGAATTTCATATCGGATCACCAGTACAAAAAGGTGAATTTATGCCGGTTTATCCGGTTAAAGATGGGATTACAGTGAAGCGGATGCGGGCAATTGTCCGGCAGGCGCTTACACTCTATAACGGTCGAATTGAAGAAACGCTTCCCAGAAGTCTTCTCGACGCCTACCGGCTAATGGGACGGAATGAAGCCATTCATCAGATCCATTTTCCAACGGCAACGGACCGGTTGAAGCAGGCCAGACGCCGTCTCGTCTATGAAGAATTCTTAGTTTACGAATTAAAAATGCAGGCGCACCGGTTGAAGAGACAGAAGGAAAGTCGCGGGATTCCGATGAACGTACAGTCCGACTGGCTGAAGCGGTTTACAGAGGCACTGCCCTTTACTCTGACTCATGCGCAGCACCAGGTAACTGAGGAAATTCTGGCCGATCTGACGGCTGCAGCGCCAATGAATCGCCTGCTTCAGGGTGATGTCGGATCAGGGAAAACAATTGTCGCGGCAATCAGTCTTTTTGCTGCGGTTACCGCTGGATTTCAAGGAGCGCTGATGGCACCGACGGAAATCTTGGCGGAGCAGCATGCAGACAGTTTAGAACAACTTTTTGCCCCTTTTTCGGTGAACGTAGCGCTTCTAACCGGCAATGTGAGAGGAAAGAAAAGAAAACAACTGCTGGAACAATTGGAACAGGGAACGATAAAAATTATCGTCGGGACACATGCTTTGATTCAAGAGGGTGTGCGTTTTCAGCGCCTTGGACTTGTCGTCACTGATGAACAGCACCGCTTTGGCGTTCAGCAACGACGCCTGTTGCGTAATAAAGGTGCCGAGCCGGATGTCCTCTACATGACGGCGACGCCGATACCCCGAACGCTTGCCATTTCCGTTTTTGGCGACATGGATGTGTCGACGATTAATGAGATGCCTCTTGGTAGGAAAAAGATCAAAACCTATTGGGTGCGTCATGAAATGATGGATCGCGTGATCGGATTTATCAGGAAAACAGTTTCCGAAGGTCGTCAGGTTTACGTTGTTTGTCCGCTGATTGAGGAATCTGAGCAGCTCGATGTACAAAATGCGATCGACGTACATGCCTTACTGACAGAGAAACTGAAGCCCTATAAGATTGGTTTAATGCATGGACGCCTGACGCCTGATGAAAAAACGGAGGTCATGAATCAGTTTAAGCAAGATAGGCTGGATGTACTCGTTTCAACGACCGTGGTGGAAGTCGGGGTCAATGTGCCCAATGCAACGCTGATGGTTATTTACGATGCCGATCGCTTTGGCCTATCCCAGCTGCATCAGCTGCGCGGCCGTGTTGGGCGCGCAAGCAATCAATCCTATTGTGTCCTCGTTGCCGAGGCTAAATCGGAGATTAGTCGGGAAAAAATGAAATTAATGACAGAGACGACCGATGGATTTGAGTTGTCTGAATTTGATTTAAAACTCAGAGGTCCGGGTGACTTTTTTGGCAAGAAACAAAGCGGAGTTCCTGATTTTAAACTTGGTGATATGGTTCATGACTTTAAAACGCTAGTGACCGCGAGAAGCGACGCCACACATTTGGTCAGAGATCCGGCATTTTGGAAGGATGAGGTTTTTTTACCGCTCCGCCAGCCGCTTCTTGAATCCGGCATTCTCGAAAAAACGCAATTAGATTGAAAGGATGAAACTTCTCGGCCGATAGCTACGTAAGTAATTGGGAACACTTGATGATCGAACGCTTGATTCGCTTTTTGCCAGCTGCTGCACGGAACCCTTTGGGTATGGTATACTTACTGTTATTACCTAGTCTTAATTCTGGGGTGGTGGCTGAGCGCTTGAGAAAAAGCAAACAGGAACGGCAGGAATTGCTGAAACAGACAATCGCCGAGAATCCTTTTATTACCGATGATGAATTAGCTAAAAAATTTTCAGTCAGTGTCCAGACCATACGTCTGGACAGGCTGGAATTGTCAATTCCTGAATTGAGAGAGCGAATAAAATATGTTGCGAAACGGCAGTTCGACGATGTCCAGGCCCTTCATGAAGATGAAGTGATTGGAGAAATTGTCGATCTACAATTAGATGTCAGCGCGATTTCGCTGCTGGAGATCGGCCATGAGCACGTGTTTGCCCGTACCGGTATTGCACGCGGACATCATCTTTTTGCACAGGCTAACTCACTCGCTGTTGCCGTTATAAATGACGCGCTAGCCTTGACATCCAAAGCAGCGATACATTTTATCCGGCCGGTGAAAGCCGGGGAACGTGTGGTAGCTAAAGCGAAGGTTGTGGAAAAAGAAAGAGTTCGTACGATCGTTGAGGTGAACAGTTATGTGGGGCAGGATCACGTCTTCCGTGGCGTGTTCACGATGTTTCGCAGTTCGGGAGGTTCCGCAGCGATCAAGGAGTTTGAACGGCACGATCTGAATCAAAATTAAACCATTTATGAACGGTTTCTGTGGACGAGGGTTTGATGCCCTTGAATAAATGAAAGAAGGGTTTCTCCTATATGGGTAAAATTGCATTTGTTTTTCCTGGACAGGGTTCACAGCAAGTGGGGATGGAAAAGGATCTGCTTACGCAGTCCCTCAAGGCGCGGAGTATGTTTGAAGCCGCCGATAAGCGGTTAAATTTTAAGATAACGGATCTGATCATGAATGGTCCGGAAGAAGAACTGACATTGACCGAAAATACGCAGCCGGCTATTTTAACCGTCAGTGCTATTTTGCATGCGCTGCTTTTGGAAAAGGGCGTTCGGCCGGATTTTGTCGCCGGACACAGTCTGGGCGAGTACAGCGCGTTGTATGCAGCAGGAGTCATGTCCTTTGAAGACGCTGTCTATGCTGTTCGCCAACGTGGATTGTTGATGGAAGCTGCTGTTCCCGCCGGTCAGGGAACGATGGCTGCGGTCCTAGGACTTGAAGCAAGAATGCTGCAGAAGCTCTGCAAGAAAGTCAGCGATGAAGGTGAGCCGGTTCAACTGGCCAACCTAAATTCGCCCAGCCAGATTGTTATCTCAGGATCAGTGAAGGGGGTCGAGGAAGCCTCAGCTCTGGCTGAAGAGGCGGGTGCTAGACGAGTCATTCCCCTGCCGGTCAGCGGGCCTTTTCATTCTTCTTTGATGAAACCGGCCGCAGAAGCGATGAGAAAGGTTCTTGATAATTTACAGATGAAGACTGCAGCTGTCCCCGTCATTGCCAATAGTACGGCTGAGGAGGAAGAGGCGGTCGATGTGATCCGCCAGCATTTAATCGAACAGATCTATTCACCGGTTCGCTGGATCCAGTCGATCGAGCGCCTAAAAGATTTGGGCGTGGATACCTATCTGGAGGTCGGTCCCGGAAAAGTTCTCAGCGGGCTGATTAAAAAAATACACCGCGGGGCAGCGATCTTTCAGGTCCATGATCTCGAATCGCTGGAAACAACGGCAAGTAAGCTGAAGGAGCGTGTCGGCGAATGAGTCTGCAAGGTCAGGTCGCATTTGTAACAGGTGCCTCAAGAGGAATTGGCAGAGCCATTGCCCTTGAACTTGCCCGTCAGGGGGCGTCCGTCGCGGTCAATTATTCAGGAAATCATGCACGTGCGGAGGAAACGGTCGCTGAAATCCGCAAACTCGGCAGCGAGGCGATCATTTACCAGGGGGACGTTTCACAGGAAAGCGATGTTCAGTCGATGTGCAAAGGCGCTTTGGAGAAATTTGGTCACGTGGATATTCTGGTCAATAATGCCGGAATTACACGTGACGGACTGCTCCTGCGCATGAAACCGGAAGACTGGGATGCCGTGATGAATGTCAATTTGAAGGGCGTATTTTTAATGACAAAAGCGTTTCTACGTCCGATGATCCGGCAAAGAAAGGGCAAGATAATTAATATCGCGTCTGTTGTCGGGATTCTGGGGAATGCCGGACAGGCAAACTATGTTGCAGCAAAGGCAGGGGTCATCGGTTTAACGAAGACAACGGCGCGGGAGGCTGCTTCTCGCGGGATCACCGCCAATGCCGTAGCACCGGGCTTTATTACGACCGACATGTCGGCCAAACTTGGCGAAGACATTAAAGAAAAAATGATGGCCGATATCCCACTTGGGCGGCTCGGAAGACCCGAAGATGTTGCCGAAGTTGTCGGTTTCCTGGCTTCACCGGCAAGCGATTATATGACGGGTCAGATTTTAAGTGTTGACGGCGGTATGGCTATGCAATAAAATAGTTGAGCATGCCTGAAGCCATCCCATGGTTTTGGGGCGAGTTAATGAAATAAGTTTTGACTCTCATAGCGTTTCCTGTTATTTTTATCTATGTTATCCTTGAGGGGAGGTGAAGACATGGCAGAAGAAGATGTACTCGAACGTGTGAAGAAAATCGTTGTCGACAGGCTCGGCGTTGATGAGGCGGATGTGAAACCGGAAGCTTCATTCAAAGAAGACCTTGACGCAGATTCTCTTGATATCGTAGAACTTGTCATGGAACTTGAAGACGAATTTAATCTGGAAATTTCAGATGAAGATGCAGAAAAGATTCAATCTGTTGGCGATGTCATTACTTACATACAAAGCCACAAATCTTGACATGCTAACTCCTGAAGTCCCGTTTTTATAAATCATTGTTTATGAATCCGGGATTTTTCTTTTAATTCAGCGAGTAAGGGACGATGGGTTTGAGGGGCAAGTGGAGGTGATGATTCATGGCTGAATCAAAGAAAATGACAGAACAAAATGAAACACTCGAAAATATCCATCAATTGCTCGATAAGTTTTCATTTAAGTTTAATGATGAGACATTATTGATGCAGGCTTTTACACATTCATCCTATGTGAATGAGCATCGCGGCGGCGCTCAGGAAGATTACGAGCGGCTTGAATTTTTGGGAGATGCGGTACTTGAACTGATGGTCTCCCAATACCTATTTAAGAACTATCCGCAGTTATCTGAAGGTGATATGACGAAGCTGCGGGCCGCAATTGTCTGTGAGACAGGTCTTGTGCAATTCGCTAATTCTTTGTCCTATGACAATAAAATTTTTCTTGGCCGTGGTGAAGAGACAACGGGTGGCAGGCAAAGGCCGGCGCTTTTGGCCGATGTATTTGAAGCCTTTATTGGTGCGTTGTATCTCGATCAAGGTTTGAAGGAGGTCGGCCGGTTCCTTGAATCGGTTGTCTATCCGAGAATCAAAGATGGTACTTTTTCCCATGTGATGGACTATAAAAGCCAATTGCAGGAAACAGTCCAGCAGGGAAATCTGGGCGAGCTGGATTATGATGTAGTTATGGAAAAAGGGCCTGCTCACTTACGCGAGTTCGTGGCAAAAGTCTTGCTGAATGGCCAGGTGATTGGCAATGGCAAAGGCCATTCAAAAAAAGACTCGGAACAAAGTGCTGCGCGCGTTGCATTAAAAAGCATTGCCAGGTAACAAAAACAGCCGAGAATCCTCGGCTGTTTTTGTTACCTGACCGAATGAAGGCTACATGGAAACGGAGGGATCGGGATGTTTCTCAAACGTCTGGATGTGTCAGGATTCAAATCCTTTGCCAATAAGACATCTATTGAGTTTGTGCCCGGTGTGACCGCTGTCGTTGGACCGAATGGAAGCGGGAAAAGCAATATTACAGAGGCCGTGCGCTGGGTACTTGGTGAACAGTCAGCCAAATCTCTGCGCGGCTCCAAGATGGAAGATATTATTTTTTCAGGCAGCGATGCCCGTAAAGCAGTCAACCTCGCTGAAGTAACGTTGATACTGGACAATAGCGATCACTATCTATCCCTGGATTACAGCGAATTGAGTGTCTCGCGGCGCGTCTACCGCTCGGGTGAAAGTGAATATCTGCTTAACGGACAGAATTGCAGATTGAAAGACGTTATCGATTTATTTATGGATTCCGGGCTGGGTAAGGAAGCCTATTCCGTCATCGGGCAAGGAAAGATCGATGAAATTCTAAATAGCAAAGCTGAAGACAAACGAAAGATTTTTGAAGAGGCTTCCGGTGTATTAAAATATAAACTGAGGAAACAAGCGGCGGAAAAACAACTCGATGATTCGGAAGATAATTTGAACCGCGTAGAAGATATTCTTCATGAATTACATAGCCGGCTCGGCCCCCTTGAGGAGCAGGCGGCGATTGCTAAGGATTATCTGGTGAAAAAAGAAGAGTTGAAAAACACGGATGTGGCGCTGCTTGCTTATGATATCCGGCAGCTTCATGAGGAATGGGAGAATACTGGAAAGAAAGCAACTCATCTCAGTGAACGAAAAAAACAGATTGAACAAGCAAGTACAGAAAGAGAAGAGAGCTTCCGGAAGAATCGCCTGCAATTGGAGCAGCTTGAAAAAGTACTGGATCGCCTGCAGCATGAAAGCGCAGAAGCAGGCGAGCAGCTTGAAAAAATAATTGGTCAGAAAGAGGTTATGAACGAGCGCCGGAAGCATGCCAAAAGCACTCTTCTCGAATTAAAGGAAAGACTGAACCATTTACGTGAACAGCTGGCAAATGAAGAGCAGGAACTGGCAGTGTCAGGTACGAATTATCAAACAGAGAATAAAAAATTACATCAGCTGCGTCAGCAATTATCTGAAAAAGAACAACTTTTCTCCAGCGATCCGCAAGATATGGAGGAGCGCATTGATCAACTTAAAAGCCAGTATATTGAAGTTCTCAATCGGCAGGCAGCGCTGCATAATGAGCAACGTTATCTGTCGGGTCAGCAGCAAACCCTTCATGAGAAAAAAAACAGGGCTGCGTCAGGAACGGAAGATCTACGGCGGGCAGCAGATGCGGCACGTCAAAAAAAGAATGAATTGGACGAATCCTGCAAACAAAAGATGGCTGTGCTCTCCGATCTGCAGAAAACGGTTCATGTCAATGAGTCCCAGCTAAAACAGGCCAATGAACAATATCAGCAGCAGAAAACGGCAGTGGAAAAGATTGATCGGATTATTGAGCAGGTCTCGTCTCGAAAGGAAATACTTGAGGCAATGCAGGAAGATTATGCCGGTTTTTTTCAGGGCGTCAAAGCTGTATTGACTCACAGAAAAGACTTGCGAGGCATTTATGGTGCAGTCGCGGAACTGATTCATGTGGCCCCGGCCCATCAGCTGGCGATCGAAACGGCTTTGGGCGGCTCGGCTCAGAGCGTGATCGTCTCAGATGAAGAGGCTGGGCGAAGGGCCATTCAATACCTGCGCCAGTACAAGGCCGGACGGGCGACATTTTTGCCGCTGACGGTGATGCGGGCCCGCGAAATCGGCGCTGCTGAGAAACAGCGGATTGAGCAGAACCCGGCATTTATCGGTATAGCGAAGGATCTTGTTCGAACGGTCCCCTTGCATCAGCCAGCCATTGCCCATCTGCTTGGACATGTTGTGATCGCCAGCGATCTGGCCGGTGCCAATCAATTGGCAAAGCTTTTAAACTATCGCTATCGAATGGTGACCCTTGAAGGAGATGTGGTTGCCCCAGGCGGAGCGATGACCGGAGGCAGTGTCAATAAGAATCGTTCCGGGGTGATCGGACGCTCTTCGGAGATTGAGACATTAAAAGGGCAGATTCGCGAAATGCAAAGCAAAAGCAGCGAACTGAAGAATGCCTTTTCGCGCGTAAAAAATGCAATGGCTGAATTAGAATTTGAGAGCGGCAAGCTGCATAAAAGCCTGAATGCTGCAGAAGAGTCCTGCAGGAAGCTCGAACGTTTGAAAGCAGAAGCGGAAGCGGCTGAAACAAGCAGCCTCGACAAATACCAGCTGCTCTCGAGAGAGAACCGGGACTTCGGTCAGGAACAGCAAACGTTGCAGAAAAGGCTCGCACAAATTACGAAGGAATTGGAACAGAAAAAACTAGCAGAAACGGCGCTAACCCAAGAGGTCGACCGGCTTTCATCCTTTCGCAAGAACAAAGACGCAGAGAAAAGTGCGCTTCAGATTGAGATTACCGATTTAAAGGTTCAGGAAGCACAACAAAGTCAGATCGCCCTTCATCAGAAAGAAAAGTGGTCACAGGAAAAGGCTCGTGTTGAAGAACTGCGGTCCTCCTTATCCGTTCTGCAGTCCTCGATCGAAGGCGCCGGATCAGAGGTTGGCGACCAAATCGAAACGGCCGAAGAACTTGATGAAAAAGCAACCGCCACCAAAAAGCAAAAAGAAAAATTAATCCGGCAGCTCGCTGAAGAAAAAGAGCGACGCCAGAAATTGCAGCTCATCCTTCGAACCCAGGAAAAAGATCTAGAGGGATCACGTAAGGAGTTGAGTGAGGTCAGTGGCAATTTGGAACGGGTCAATGTAGCACTGAGCCGTATGGATGTTCAATTGGATCATCTAATGAATACACTCAGAGAAGACTATGAGCTGACCTTTGAGGCGGCTCAGAAAGATTATTCGCTGGCGAACGAGCCGGAAGAAGCACGAAAAAAAGTCAAGCTAATCAAACGAGCCATTGAAGAATTGGGGACAGTGAATCTGGCGGCGATTGAAGACTATCAGAATGTACTGGAACGAGAACAGTTCCTTTCTGAACAGCGTGAAGATTTGATGGAGGCCCGTACCACGCTTGAGCATGTGATGACCGAGATGGATCAGGAAGTGATCCAGCGTTTTTCGAAAACTTTTCATCAGATTCAGCTTCAATTCCGCTTGGTATTTAGCGAATTGTTCGGCGGAGGCCACGCGGATCTCAAATTAATCGACCCAGAAGATTTGCTCAATAGCGGGATTGAGATTATGGCCGAGCCTCCTGGGAAGAGAATGCAGAAATTGTCCTTATTATCCGGTGGTGAACGGGCGTTGACAGCGATTGCTCTGCTTTTTGCTATTCTGAAGGTACGTCCTGTCCCGTTTTGCGTTTTGGATGAAGTCGAAGCAGCTCTGGATGATGCCAATGTGGATCGCTACGCCGATTTTTTAAAAAAGTTTAGCGCGGAAACCCAGTTCATTGTTGTCACTCATCGTCATGGAACCATGGAACATGCCGATGTGCTATACGGCGTCACCATGCAAGAATCCGGGATATCAAGGCTGGTTTCGGTCCGGCTTGAGGAGACCGAAGAATTGATACAGACCGGAGGATGACGAACACAAGACGGCTTGACAGCGGAAATTGATCTAAGATCACAAGAAGGGGGAGCGACTCATGAATTTTTTCAGCAAGATTAAAAATAAAATCAGCGGCCAAACGGAAGCCATGACTGGCAAGTTCCGTGAAGGCATGAGCAAGACCCGAAAATCATTTTCTGAAAAAATGAATAATCTGGTGAAACGTTACCGAAAAGTGGATGAAGATTTTTTTGAAGAGCTGGAGGATATTCTGATTGAATCAGACGTCGGCGTGACGACCGTCATGGATCTCGTTGAAAAGTTGAAAGACGAATCGCGACGCAGGAATATCAAGGATACGGAGCAGTTGAAGGATGTGATCGTTGAAGTGCTCTCGGGATTTTTGAAAAGTCAAACGGAGGATACGCAGCTTCGGATCAATCCGGATGGTTTAACGGTCATTCTGATGGTCGGGGTTAACGGAGCAGGAAAGACGACCACCGTCGGAAAACTGGCTGCACGGTTAAAGGGTGAAGGGAAAAATGTGCTGCTCGCGGCCGCAGATACCTTCCGGGCCGGAGCCATTGATCAGCTCAAGGTGTGGGGTGATCGAGCCGGTGTTGATGTCATTCGTCATCAGGAAGGCTCTGATCCGGCTGCCGTGATTTTTGATGCCATTAAAGCGTCGCGGTCAAGAAATATTGATGTTCTCTTATGCGATACCGCTGGCCGTCTGCAGAATAAGGTCAATTTGATGAATGAGCTGGAAAAAATCAAACGAGTGATCGAACGTGAAGTTCCCGGCGCACCGCAGGAAGTCCTGCTTGTCCTCGATGCGACGACCGGTCAGAATGCCTTAAATCAGGCGAAACTATTCCAGAAAACCTCTGATGTGACGGGAATTGTCCTGACGAAGCTGGATGGAACAGCAAAGGGCGGCATCGTACTCGGTATCCGTCATGAATTGAATATTCCGGTAAAAATGGTCGGACTAGGTGAACAAATGAGCGATTTGCAACCCTTCGATGCGGATGCATTTGTGTATGGTTTGTTTGCCGAATTATTTACGGAGCCTGAAAATAATCAAGAATGAACCCCCCTCCTCCGTTCTTTTTAGGGTAGTTAAGGGAAAAACTTGACACGAGAACTGGATTCCGGTAAACTGTTCCAGTAAAGTAAAAAGCCTTTACAGCCGAGGGGATTTTGCGATGCTTGAGAAGATTTTAAGAGTCAATGCCTTATATGATTTTTATCAGCCGCTTCTCACCTCGAAACAGCAGGAATATTTGGATCTTTACTATCTTAATGATTTTTCACTTGGCGAAATTGCCGAGCGTTGCCATGTCTCTCGTCAGGCTGTCTATGACAACCTGAAACGGGCAGAAGCAGCGCTTGAGGCCTTTGAGGAAAAATTGGGATTGTCGCGCAAGTACCATGCCCGGTTGTCTTTGATTACAGAGCTTCGGAAACGGGCAGCGGCATGCGGCGGTGAAGAGCAAGCTCAGCTGAATTCGCTTCTGGATAGACTAGAGAATTTGGATTAGGAAGTGGGAAGAATGGCATTTGAAAGCTTAGCTGATAGGCTTCAGGCAACGATGAAGAAAATCCGTGGAAAAGGTAAAGTCTCTGAAGCTGATGTTAAACAGATGGCACGTGAGGTACGTCTCGCACTTCTTGAAGCCGATGTAAATTTCAAGGTTGTCAAGTCATTTGTCAAACGGATTCAGGAACGGGCGGTCGGGCAGGATGTATTGAAAAGCCTGACGCCAGGTCAGCAGGTCATCAAGATCGTTCAGGAAGAACTGACGGCCTTGATGGGCGGAGAACAGACCAAACTGAATTTTGCTTTAAAACCGCCGACCGTCATTCTTTTTGTCGGTCTGCAGGGTGCCGGTAAAACAACTTCAGCTGCGAAGCTTGCCCATTATATTCGCAAGACGAATAACAAAAAGCCTTTGATGATTGCGGCCGATATTTATCGTCCGGCGGCAATCAAGCAGCTGGAAACACTTGGGACTCAACTAAACATTCCAGTTTTTTCCATTGGGGACAAAGTCAGTCCTGTTGAAATCGTGCGCCGTGGTCTAGAAAAGGCAGCGGACGATCACGAGGATTTGGTCTTGATCGATACGGCAGGCCGACTTCACATTGATGATAATCTGATGGAAGAACTGGAACAAATTAAAGCAGTCAGTCATCCGGATGAGATATTTTTGGTAGTTGACGCGATGACCGGGCAGGACGCTGTGAATGTTGCCGGCAGTTTTCATGAGCGGCTCGGGTTGACCGGAGTGATTATGACTAAGCTCGACGGTGATACCCGCGGCGGTGCAGCTTTATCCATTCGTTCGGTGACGGGCACGCCGATTAAGTTTGTCGGTATGGGTGAAAAAATGGATGCTCTTGAACCTTTTCATCCGGATCGGATGGCTTCACGAATTCTCGGCATGGGCGATGTGCTTTCTCTAATCGAAAAAGCACAGGCGACAGTTGATGAAGATAAGGCACGCGAAATGGAAGAAAAGATGCGCAACGTCAGCTTCACTCTGGATGATTTTCTGGATCAGATTGGGCAGGTCAGAAATATGGGACCGCTCGAAGATTTGCTGGCGATGATGCCGGGTGCGAATAAATTCAAAGGCATGAAAAATATGTCGGTCGATGAGAAAAAGATTGATCAGGTTGAAGCGATTATTCGTTCGATGACTCCGGTAGAAAAAAATGATCCGGATGTGATTAATTCCAGCCGCAGAAAACGAATTGCACTCGGAAGCGGAACATCGATTGCCGATGTCAACCGGCTGCTCAAACAGTTTAAAGACATGAAAAAAATGATGAAACAATTTATGGGACAGACCAAGGGCAAGAAGCGCAAGAATCCTTTTAATCTGCCATTTATGTGAGCGGGATAACAAGTGATTTTGCAACATTTAAAACAAAATACTTATAATGTGAAGGTGTTTAATTATGTCAGTTAAGATTCGTTTAAAACGTATGGGTGCTAAGAAACGTCCGTTCTACAGAGTTGTTGTTGCCGATTCACGCGCGCCGCGTGACGGACGTTTTATAGAAGAAATTGGAACATATAATCCTGTTGTGACTCCGAAAGCTTTTGATGTTGATGAAGCCAAAGCACTCGATTGGCTGAGCAAGGGTGCACAACCTTCAGATACGGTTCGCAATCTCTTCTCGAAAAAAGGACTCATGGAGAAATATCATAATTCTAAGGCTCAAAAATAACAATCAGGGAGCGGTAAGAAAATGGAGGAACTGATTCGGACCATTATTACCCCGCTCATTGATGATCCTGATAGTGCTCATATTATCCGCGAGGAGAGTCCAAACCAAGTGACATATATCCTTTCAGTCAGCAAGGAGGACATGGGGAAGGTCATTGGAAAGAATGGTGCCGTGGCAACGGCCATTCGGACGATTTTGTCCGCTGCCGCAGATGACGGACAAGCTATTCGCTTTTTGATTCGTGAATAATGGCGAGCGATAGCCTGAAAATGAATGATGAATTAACACATTCTATGAAAAAGAGAAGGGATCAACCCTTCTCTTTTTTCTCAACTCGTGCAACTGAAGCGAGCTGGAAAGGATCCCGGCTTGCCGCATGCCGTAAAGGAGGAAACGAAGTGGCTGTATGGCATTATGTGGGTAAAATTGTCAATACCAGAGGAATAAAAGGTGAAGTGAAGGTCATTAGCGAGACAGACTTCCCAGAAGAACGATTCGCTGCCGGTTCGGTACTCTACGTGAACGATGAGAAAACAGGCAGTTATGATCCGCTGACCGTTTCCGGTTGTAGGTACCATAAACCTTTTGTCTGTCTGACCTTTGAACATTATCTGTCAATAGACGCAGTCGAAAAATTCAAGGGCAGCGGACTCTTCATTCCGAGAGAACAGCTTACTGAACTCGGAAAGGGCGAATTTTATTATCACGAAATTATTGGTTCGCAGGTATTGACCGAAGAGGGGCGGCTGCTGGGCACTGTTAAAGAAATCCTTTCACCGGGAGCGAATGATGTATGGGTGATTCAAACGGGCGGGAACGACCTTCTGCTGCCCTATATTGATGATGTCGTCAAGAATGTGGACGTGGTCAAAAAACAAATTAGGGTTCATTTAATTCCCGGGCTGGTTGACGATGAAAATTGATATTCTTTCGCTTTTTCCACAAATGTTTACCGGTGTTCTGAATGAGTCGATCCTCGGAAAGGCGGCGGAAAAGAATAAAGTTGCTTTTCAGCTGACGAATTTTCGCGACTATACGGAGAACAAGCATCACAGAGTGGATGATTCCCCTTTTGGCGGCGGTGCCGGGATGGTGCTGATGCCTCAGCCGCTCTTCGACGCCATGGCTGCCGTACATCAGGCGGATGGGACGCCGCCACGGATTATCCTGACCTCACCGCAAGGCAAACCCTTCCGGCAGAAAGATGCTGAAGCTCTGGCGAATGAGCAGCATCTTATTTTTATCTGCGGACATTATGAAGGATTTGATGAGCGGATCGCTGAGCATTTAGTGACTGATGAATATTCTCTCGGTGATTTTGTGATGACTGGAGGGGAACTGGCGGCCATGGCGATGATTGACAGTATCGTCCGTCTGCTTCCCGGCGTTCTTGGTAATGAAACGTCGGCAAAGACAGACTCCTTTTCAGACGGACTGCTGGAGCACCCTCATTACACGCGGCCGGCTGACTTTCGTGGAATGAAGGTTCCGGACATCCTGCTTTCCGGTAATCATGAACGGATTGCTGAATGGCGGCACAGGGAATCACTGCGGCGGACTTATTTGCGCCGCCCGGATCTTCTGCAGCATCGCCGGATGTCTGCAGAAGAGAAAAAATGGATCACGGAGTTTCAGCGTAAAACGACGCCAAACGCGGCCGATCAGAAATAAAGTTCTGCTTGCTGCAGCCCTTCTGTTATGCTATGATGAAACTTGTGGCAATTGTATTGAATACGATGTTCCGCTGTCATCATGAGGGTGGTATGAGCATTTGTACGGAAGGAGGCCATTATCTCTTATGACTAATGTAATCGATGAAATTACAAAAGGACAGCTCCGCAGTGATATTCCTGATTTCAGACCAGGTGACACATTGAAGGTTCATGTGAAAATCACTGAAGGAACTCACGAGCGTGTCCAAGTTTTTGAAGGCGTTGTGATCAAACGTCATGGCGGCGGTATCAGCGCGACTTTTACTGTTCGTAAAATTTCTTATGGCGTTGGTGTTGAACGTGCTTTTCCAGTGAACTCCCCTAAGATTGAAAAAATCGACGTGGTTCGACGTGGTAAAGTGCGTCGTGCAAAATTGTATTATCTTCGCGAACTGCGCGGTAAAAAGGCAAGAATTAAGAGCAGGTAAACGATGCGTGATTAAAGGTATAACATGCGGAGAGGGGCTTGGGCGACCAAGTTCCTTTTTGTTACTAAATTTGAAAAGTCGGCGGACGGAAAATGGAGCTTTGCTTTCGCTCGCTCTTTTGGAGGCAAAAAATGACGATACAGTGGTATCCGGGCCATATGGCGAAGGCCAAGCGGCAGATGATCGAGAAAATCAAACAAATTGATGTGATTATTGAATTGACGGACAGTAGGATTCCGCAGGCCTCACGGAATCCGCTGGTCAAAGAAATTTCTTCAGGGAAACCGCGCCTATTGCTGCTGAATAAGACGGACATGGCAGATCCACAGGCGACAGAACTGTGGCGAAGAACCTTTGAAACAGAAGGAATGGCGGTTCACTTAGTGAATAGCCAGACGGGTCAGGGAGTGGCCAAATTACCGGAAGCTGTTCGTGCATTGACCGTTGACCGCCGGAAAAAGCTGGAAAGCAAAGGCTTTACCCCTCATCCTGATCGCGCCTTGATTCTGGGTATTCCAAATGTCGGCAAATCGACTTTGATCAATCGTCTGGCAGGGAAAAAGATCGCCAAGATTGGTGATCGCCCGGGAGTCACGACGGCGCAGCAATGGATCAAGGTCGGTAAGACGATGGAGTTGCTGGATACCCCAGGGATTCTATGGCCAAAATTCGATGATCAGGGAGTTGGACTCAGGCTGGCAGCTACGGGTGCGATTAAAGAAGAACTGCTCGACTTTCAGGAGATTGCCGCTTTCCTGCTGCATATTATGTGTCTCCATTATCCGGAACAATTAAAGGAAAGATACCGTTTGGACACCCTTCCCGATTCATCGGAGTCGGACACCGTTTTTATTGTGACCTTGTTTGACCAAATCGGCAAGAACAGAGGCTGCCTAATGGGCGGAGGGACGGTCGATTATGATCGCACAGCCGAAATGATTGTCCGTGACTATCGCCACCAGAAGCTGGGCCGACTCACACTGGAATGGCCAGAAGCCCGCTGAAATTTTTGCCGGGCTTTTTGCATGTCCTCAAAGAGAAAATAAAGAAAATCGGTAAACGATCCGATAGATGATTAGGGAGAGCCCTATGAAAAAGGAATCCATTGCAGCAATCAAAGAACAATTAAATGACGGACAGAATTTGCCGCCGGACAAACTTGCCCGGCTCGAACAGGATCCAAGAGCAGGCGTGCGCCGTCTGCTGGAGATTTGGGAGAGACGGCGTGCCCGTGAACACCATCTGGAGGAAAAATTTCGTGAGATGAACCTGTTTGAGGATACGCTTCAGTCGATGGGTTATCAGGCAATTGGCGGTATCGATGAGGCGGGGAGAGGCCCTTTGGCCGGTCCCGTTGTGGCTGCCTGTGTCCTGTTGCGGCCCGGGACGATGATTCTAGGTGTTAATGATTCTAAACAACTGACTCCTTTAAAGCGGAAAGGGTTGTTTGAACAGATTAAAGTTCAAGCGATTGCTTTTGGGATTGGGGTAGCCTCTGCTCAGGAAATCGATGCGATCAATATTTATCAGGCAGCCAAAAAGGCAATGATGCGGGCTGTTGATGCGCTTTCCGTGAAACCCGACTATTTGCTGATCGATGCCATGGAATTGCCGAGTGATTTGCCGCAGAAGAGCTTGATTAAAGGAGATGCACGCAGTAACTCGATCGCTGCCGCATCGATTATGGCCAAAGTCACGCGTGATCGAATGATGGAAGCACTCGATAAAACGTATCCGGGTTACGGGTTTGCCATACATAAGGGATATGGAACACCGGCTCACCTGCAGGCAATCGACACGCTCGGACCATGCCCTGAGCATCGAATGAGCTTTGCCCCTTTAAAATCCTGATCGAAAGGGAGGAAATCTGATGAACTTTCAGCCGTACGCAGTCAACCAGAGCCAGTTGATTGGCACCTTTGCGCCTGAACAAATTCTGCGTGGCAAGGTGCTGGATATTCTCCCCGACAGGACTGCACTGCTGCAGATGGGAACGCAGCAGGTGGTTGCCAAAGTGGGAGTTATTGATCCGCCGCTGAAAACCGGACAAGAATATTTGTTTCAGATTCAGCAGCAGTCGAATCCGCTTCTGGCCAAAGTGGTGACGCGCAGAAATGCAGCCGAGGGAGAACCCTCATCCACAATGGTTGATGATATCCTGAATGCCTTTCATTTAAAGGATGAACCCGTCACAAGAGAACTCATTCATTCGTTCCTCGATCATGGTGATCCGCTAACTCGTGATTCGATAAATGCTGCGGGTGCGTTGATAAAGGGGGGCGGCAACCATTCGGAAGACATTCAGGCTCTTCACTGGATGATGCAGCGTGAACTGCCTCTTTCCCCAAATATTTTTCAAATCGCCAAATTGCTAAATCAGACTGACCGACCGATAACAGACCGTCTCAACCATTTGTTGCAGAGTCTGAATAGGCTTCCGGAAACAAGCGCTACGGTCTCACTAAAGGCAGCAATTAGCAACCTTTTATCCACGATGGGAAAGCCTGCTGATTTCGCTCAGGCCCCCCCATTGTTCCAAATAATGAAGCAACTCGGACTCGATCTGGAAGGGACTTGGAAAAGGCAATGGATTGAACAAGGTGATCTGAAGCCCACGGGAACGCTCAAAGAGGCGCTGATGGCCGTGACAGATAATCAGGCGATTCCGACTCATTTGCGTGCAGAAGCCGAACAGATAGTCCAGCAACTAACCGGTCAGCAGCTTCAGATGCTGAATCCGGATACGATGGCTGCCCAGTTTACCCTACAAATACCGCTTCCTTATCAGAAACAATTGCAGAATTTGACGGTTTATTGGGAAGGGAAAAAGGATAGAAAGGGGACTATTGATCCGGCTTTCTGTACTTTGCTCCTCTGTCTCGACTTGAGTCACCTGAGTCGAACCTTGATCAGTGTTCGTGTACAGAAAAGGGAAGTCTCCTTGCGTGTGCAGAACAGCACAGCCGATTTGCGCCCGTATCTGAAGGCGAAAGAGAAAGAACTTGCCAAACAATTGGAAGCCTTGGATTACCATCTGAACTCCGTTCTCCAGACGGATGGGATCGATCCGTTTCTGATAAAAAAAGCAGCCGAACCGCTGACTGCACGAAACAATCATCTGGATGTGAAAGCATGAACGAACGGGATGCCAAAAAGATAAAAAAAGCAGTTGCACTGAAGTACGACAGAGGGCTGGATCAGGCACCAGTCGTTCAAGCGAAGGGTGAAGGCGAAATTGCCCGTAGAATTATTGAAGCAGCAAAAGAATACCATATCCCGGTTCAAGAAGACCCGAATCTTGTCGCACTCCTTGCTGAACTCGATCTGAATCAAATGATTCCGCCTGAATTATATCGTGCTGTTGCTGAAATTTTTTCTTTTATCTATAAAATTGATGAAAGTTACAGTAAAAAAGAATAGAATAATAGACGAGGTTTGATCAATCACTCCTTTTCCCCCTACTTCATCTTTTGTTTCCTCTTTTCAGAGCGTCTGGAAAGTGAAACAATCTGTTTTGTTTTTTCTTCCCCCCTTATTTTAAAGCATATCTTTTTCTTCCCAAACATATAATGAACATTGTTTCATTTTTCTTTTGAAAGCGGCTTGTTTATTTTCTTATGCTATAAGTGACAAAATGGTGACAAATCAATGGACAAATAAAGAACATTTTCGTTATACTGTAAAAGAAAGGGCTTTCAATAAAAAATTATTCATTATGTTGGGAGAAGGGGATGCAATGAATATTCACGAATATCAGGGAAAACAGCTCTTGAAGCAATACGGGGTTGCTGTTCCTCGGGGGTATGTCGCTTTTACGGCCGATCAGGCCGATGAGGCGGCTAAAAAATTAGATACTGATGTGCTGGTGGTCAAAGCGCAAATTCATGCAGGCGGGCGGGGCAAGGCCGGCGGTGTGAAGATTGCACATTCACCTGAACAAGTGCGCCGGTTCGCAGATGAATTGCTGGGTAAAATACTGGTCACGCACCAGACGGGTCCAACTGGAAAAGAAGTTAAACGGCTGTTGATTGAAGAAGGCAGTGCGATTGCTAAAGAATATTATCTTGGGATAGTGCTGGATAGAAATACCTCACGCGTCGCGGTCATTGCTTCTTCAGAGGGCGGTATGGAGATCGAAGAGGTTGCTGAAAAGTCACCGGAAAAAATCGTGCGAATTACAGTGGATCCGGTCGTTGGTTTGACCGCCTTTCAGGCACGTCAGGTAGCCTTCTCCATAGGAATCTCGAATTCTTTAGTCAATAAAGCTGTTAAGTTTATGCTTGGACTCTACCAAGTCTTTATTGAAAAAGATTGTTCGATCGCCGAAATCAATCCGCTAGTGGTGACTAAGAATGGCGAGGTTCTGGCACTCGACGCAAAATTAAATTTTGATGATAACGGTCTCTATCGGCACAAGGATATCCAGAACCTTCGAGATCTTGCTGAAGAAGATGCGAAAGAAATCGAAGCCTCAAAATATGGTTTAAACTACATTGCACTCGATGGCAATATTGGCTGTATGGTTAACGGAGCCGGTCTAGCCATGGCAACAATGGATATTATTAAATCATTCCACGGCGATCCGGCAAATTTTCTCGATGTCGGCGGCGGGGCGAGTAAAGAAAAAGTTGAAGCGGCTTTTCGTCTCATTCTTTCTGATCTGCATGTCAAGGGAATCCTTGTCAACATCTTCGGAGGGATCATGAAATGCGATGTCATTGCTGAGGGCATTGTCGCAGCGACAAAGAGTGTTCAGCTTGCTGTGCCGCTCGTTGTCCGTCTGGAAGGGACGAACGTCAAAAAGGGAAAAGAGATTCTCAGAGAATCCGGGCTGGCGATTACAGCAGCGAACTCGATGGCTGATGCAGCCGAGAAAATTGTCACACTTGTCAAACAAGCCGCAGGGGGGATTGCCGGATGAGCATTTTAATCGATAAAAGTACAAAAGTTCTAGTCCAGGGAATTACCGGATCGCAGGGTTTATTTCATACGCAGCAGATGCTGGCCTATGGAACCCGTATTGTCGGCGGTGTAACACCGGGAAAGGGTGGAACGACAGTGGAAGGGGTTCCGGTTTTTAATACAGTTAAAGAAGCGGTGCGTCAGACAGGTGCAGATTGCTCGGTGATTTATGTTCCTCCGGCTTTCGCGGCGGATGCGATCATGGAAGCGGCGGATGCAGGGCTCCGCTTGGTGATTACAATCACCGAAGGGATACCGATTCTTGATATGGTGAAAGTCAAACGATATTTGCAGGACAAACCGACACGCTTGATTGGGCCGAATTGCCCAGGCGTACTTTCTGCGGATGCCAGTAAGATAGGCATCATGCCTGGCTATATTCATAAAAAAGGCCATGTTGGCGTTGTCTCCCGCTCGGGGACACTGACTTATGAAGCGGTTCACCAGTTGACTCAGCTCAATATTGGACAGACGACGGCCGTTGGTATCGGCGGTGATCCGGTCAATGGAACGAGTTTTGTCGATATATTGAAAATGTTTAATGAGGATCCGGAAACCTATGCCGTGGTGCTGATCGGTGAAATCGGTGGGAACAGTGAAGAAGCCGCAGCAGAATGGGCAGAAGCACATATGCAGAAACCGGTTGTTGGTTTCATCGGCGGTCAGACAGCGCCTCCAGGAAAACGCATGGGCCATGCAGGCGCGATTATCACTGGGGGCAAAGGAACAGCGGCTGAAAAAATCCGTGTCATGCGTGATCACGGGATCGAGGTTGCGGAAACGCCGGCGAAGATTGGCATAACGATGGAAAAGGCTTTGAAGCAAAGGGGTATCTACGAAGCTTGCTTGATTGAGCAGGGTTGAACCTTTTGAAATTTTAAAGCGCGGCCCCCGCGCTTTTTCCTATTATTTAAGACAAATGCAGATTTGGGTAAGACGCGCCCCCTATCATCTTCCCTCTAAAGACCATTCATTGGCGGTCAGCCTCATTCTTTTATGTATAAAATTCCCTGTTTTACGATATCCGGTAAATCATCCAGTTCCTTCATTAAATAAATAGGATTTGATGCTATCCAAGCAGAAAACATCAGGGGTGTTGACAAGTGGATAAGAAAACAGTGAAACTGGTTCAGTTAACGCATTGCCGCGGAATCGGACGCAGATTGATTCATCGTCTTTTACGAAGCGACCCGGAATTGCGGCAACTGGATCACCTGAGTCGCAATGAACTGATTGAAGAATTTGGTTTTTCAAAAAGAAATGCGGAATACTATTTAGAGGATTACTCTTCACTGGACGGAGAGCGCCTCGTGTCCGATTACAGTCAAAAAGGTATACAGATTATTGCCCTCCATCACAAGAATTATCCGCGGTTGCTCAGAGAAATTTATGATCCGCCGTTTCTACTCTATGCCTGCGGGAATACTGACCTGCTGCAAAGCGAGAGGTCACTCGCTGTCGTTGGGTCACGGCATCCGGAGGCAGAAGCCTGGCCAGTGATGGAGAAATTATTGATGCCGCTGATTGAATCCGGTTGGACACTGGTCAGTGGCATGGCGAACGGCGTTGACGGGATGGTGCACAAGCTGTCACTAGAGCACCGGACCATTGCTGTACTGGGGTCAGGTTTATTTCATCCCTATCCGTCGCAGAATAGAAATTTGTTTCAACAATTATGTCGCTATCAGCTCGTTTTAAGTGAATACCCTCCAGATGCGCGACCTGAACGTTGGCGTTTTCCAGAGCGGAATCGAATTATTAGCGGACTTTCGCTTGGCACATTGGTTATCGAAGCTCGGGAACGAAGCGGTTCACTGATCACGGCCGATCAGGCGATCGAGCAGGGACGGGAAGTTTTTGCGGTGCCCGGATCGGTGCTGAATCCGAATAGCAGCGGAACGCATGGGTTGATCCAACAAGGAGCGAAATTGGTGATGAAGTCAAGTGATATTACAGATGAATTACAACTGGCAGCAAAATGATTTCAAAAGATAATTTTTATCTCCAACCTGAGGTGTGGAAGCAGGACTTTGACTCTTTCATTGATTGAGAAATTAACTTTACGTTTGACAAAGTATCCATCAATCATTAATATAAGTGAAGATTTGAATATTCTCAGAAAGGGGGAGCAACATTATGAGTGATTATTTGGTCATTGTGGAATCTCCCGCTAAAGCAAAAACAATTAAACGCTATCTAGGCCCGAGATATCAAGTGAAGGCTTCGATGGGTCACGTGCGTGATTTGCCGAAGAGCCAAATGGGCATAGATGTTGATCATCAATATACACCAAGGTATATAACGATTAGGGGGAAGGGTCCTGTCCTCAAAGAGTTGAAGAGCGCGGCAAAGAAAGCGAAGAAAGTTTATCTTGCAGCTGACCCTGATCGTGAAGGTGAGGCTATCGCTTGGCATTTGGCACATAGTCTCGAAATCGATGACCATTCCGCCTGCCGAGTCGTTTTTAATGAAATTACCAAACCGGCGATTAAAGATGCTTTTAAGAGCCCGAGAAAAATTAATATGGATCTGGTTGACGCCCAGCAAGCTAGGCGTGTTTTGGATCGGCTGGTTGGTTACAATATCAGCCCTTTACTCTGGAAAAAGGTCAAAAAAGGGTTAAGTGCAGGACGTGTTCAATCCGTTGCGCTGCGGATGATCATTGAAAGAGAGAATGAAATCAAAGCCTTTAAACCTGAGGAGTATTGGTCCATTTCTGGCGTTTTCCGTGTCGATAAGCAAACATTTGAAGCGGAGTTCTACGGAGCGGACGGCAAAAAAATGCAGCTCAAGTCCGAGGCGGACGTCGAAAAGATTCTTTCAAGGATCGTGCAAGCTCCTTTCGCAGTGGAACGTGTTCAGAAAAAAGAACGTCTTCGTTATCCAGTCGCTCCTTTTATCACGTCTTCGCTGCAACAGGAAGCAGGAAGAAAGCTGAATTTCAGAGCCAGAAAAACAATGATGGTCGCTCAGCAATTATATGAAGGAATTGAGCTGGGTAAGCAAGGAAACACCGGGTTGATTACTTATATGCGTACAGACTCCACACGTATTTCTGATGTGGCGAAGGAAGAAACCAAATCATTTATTTCCGAGAACTATGGGAAGGATTATCTGGGATCACGGCCGCAAAAGCAAAAAAAAGCAGAAAATGTGCAGGATGCCCATGAAGGAATCCGTCCCACTTCGGTACTCCGTCAACCTGGAGAAATCAAGGAGTTTTTAAATCGTGACCAATTTAAGTTGTATAAATTAATTTGGGAACGTTTTATTGCCAGTCAGATGGCTCCTGCTGTGATGGATACCATCCGCGCCGATTTGACTCAGAATGGCGTCATATTTAGGGCAACTGGTTCAAAAGTAAAGTTTCCCGGATTTATGAAAGTTTATATTGAAGAGACCGATGATATTAAGGCAGAGAAAAAAAAGACAGTTGATAAGTATCTTCCGGATCTTCAGGACGGGATGCAAGCGATTAAGGAGAAGACCGATCCGAAGCAGCATTTCACCCAACCACCGCCGCGTTACACGGAAGCTTCGTTGGTTCACGCGATGGAAGAAATCGGCATCGGACGACCTTCGACCTATGCGCCGACCATCGACACCATTCAGCGCAGAAACTATGTCAGCATGGATGCCAAGCGTTTTGTGCCAACGGAACTTGGCGAAATCGTTTTAAAGCTTATTGTTGAATTTTTCCCTGAGATTATTAATATTGATTTTACAGCGCAGATGGAAACGAGTCTCGATGAAGTGGGTGTCGGCAAGAAAGATTGGATAGCCGTGATCGATGATTTTTATCAGGACTTTTCAAAGCGCTTATCGACTGCGGAAAAAGAAATGCAATCGATCACGATTAAGGATGAACCTGCCGGGATAAAATGTGAAAAATGCGGTCATGAAATGGTCTATAAAATGGGCCGCTACGGCAAGTTTCTGGCCTGTTCTAATTTTCCGGAATGTCGGAACACGAAACCGATCCTAAAAAAGATGGGTGTGACTTGTCCGAAATGCGGGCAGGGTGAAGTTGTTGAACGGCGAAGCAAGAAAAATAGAATTTTTTACGGCTGTGATCGTTATCCAGATTGCGATTTCGTATCATGGGATAAGCCAATCCAAAGACAATGTCCGAAATGCGGGTCTTATCTTGTAGAGAAGAAGTCGAAAAGTGGGAAAAAAGTCGAATGTCCGAAATGTGATTACAAAGAAGAAACCCAATGATCGCATGAGAAATAAGGTTGGCTGTGTGAATGTTTTCATGCATGGTCAACCCTTCCTTTTGCCTGAATTCGGGCCAGAAAGCGAGGAGAGTATATGGGCGAGCAAGCAGTAAACGTTATTGGCGCAGGGCTTGCCGGCAGCGAGGCTGCCTGGCAGCTGGCGAAGCGTGGAATTCATGTCCGTCTCTATGAAATGCGTCCGGGGAAGCAGACGCCGGCTCATCACACCGATCAGTTTGCGGAGCTGGTCTGCACCAATTCTTTGCGCTCCAATACTTTAACGAATGCGGTGGGCATCTTGAAGGAAGAGATGCGCCGCTTGAATTCTTTAATCATTCAGGCAGCAGATCGGGCAAGTGTGCCGGCTGGCGGCGCACTTGCCGTCGATCGTCATGAATTCTCGGGTCATATCACGGAGACACTGAAAAGTCTTAAAAATGTGACGGTTGTCGAAGAAGAAGTCACTGAAATTCCGGAGGGCCCGACAATTATTGCTACGGGACCGCTGACTTCGGAAGCCCTTTCGACGGCATTGAAAAAGGTGACAGGTGAAGATTATTTTTATTTCTATGATGCTGCCGCTCCAATTATTTCCGGAGAGACCATTGATCGGAAGAAAGTGTACCTCAAGTCAAGATATGACAAGGGGGATGCCGCTTACCTGAATTGTCCGATGACAAAGGACGAGTTCGAGGAATTCTACCAGGCACTTGTAACGGCTGAGACGGCTCCGTTGAAGGAATTTGAAAAAGAGAATTACTTCAATGGCTGCATGCCGATTGAAATTATGGCCAGGCAAGGGGCAAAGACGCTGTTATTCGGTCCAATGAAGCCGGTCGGGTTGGAATTGCCGGAGAGCGGCAAGCGGCCCTTTGCCGTTGTTCAGCTGAGACAGGATAATTCAGCAGGCACACTTTTCAATATTGTAGGCTTTCAAACGCACTTGAAGTGGGGAGCGCAGAAAGCAGTTTTTCGGCTGATTCCAGGTCTTGAGTCTGCAGAAATTGTCCGCTACGGCGTCATGCATCGCAATACGTTCCTGAATGCGCCGCAGCTGCTTCATGCCACCTACCAAACTCGTGTGAGAGATAATCTGTTTTTTGCCGGACAGATGACCGGTGTTGAAGGCTATGTGGAATCC
Source organism: Sporolactobacillus sp. (assembly GCA_048976585.1). Classification (GTDB taxonomy): domain Bacteria; phylum Bacillota; class Bacilli; order Bacillales; family Sporolactobacillaceae; genus Sporolactobacillus. Next base: position 159,744 of record JBHGUY010000030.1, read on the forward strand.
GCGGCATCTGGACTGATTGCCGGAATTAATGCAGCACGGCTTGCTTCGGGGCAGGAAGTACTCAATTTTCCGGAAGAGACGGTGATTGGCAGCATGGCACACTATATTGCCTCTGCCAATTCGAAACATTTCCAGCCAATGAACGCGAATTTCGGTTTGATGCCTTCCTTAAAGGCGCCGATAAAAGATAAAAAGGAACGGGCGCTCGCTTATGCAGAACGGGCACTTAATACAATTCAGAATGTTGCTATAAAACTGTAAATTGTGTTGCTATCCTGTTGAACTTATGCTAACATGAGAAAGCAGAAACTTGGATTCCGGTTATATAGTCTTGTTTCATTGTTCGTTGAATAAGGAGAAAACAATTTTTTTGTTGATTCAAGTGAAAAAGGAGCTGTTTTCCGATAGAAAAGGATAACGATCTGCTGCTTCCTTTATTAACTGCAATAGGAAAGTATAAAGATTAATTTTTCAGACGAAGCTGTTCATAATATGGCTCTTTGATTCATCGATCACTCCAGTGTGGAAGATTACATATAAATCCGGGACGCCTGCTTTTGATCAGTGGTTTTAATCTGCAGTTTATTTAATAAGAAAGACGAACAAAAATTTTAAGTGACTAACTGATTGGACATTATCTGGGAGGAATTAAGATGACTTTGCTAGAAAAAACAAGAAAAATCAATCAATTATTACAAGGGACGAAAACACAGGTCGATTTCAATGAAGTCGCTCAAACCCTGCGTGACGTCATTCAGACGAATACGTTCGTTGTCAGCAGACGTGGCAAAATTCTTGGCATGTCGCTGAAGCTGGAATTTGAAAATGAACGCATTCAGACAATGTTTTCAACGAGGCAATTGCCGGAGGAATATACTCAGCATCTATTCAGCGTAATGCAAACATCACCGAATCTGGACGTCAATAGTGATTTCAGTGTTTTTCCCGACGAAAACCGGGATTTATTTGCCAGTGGTCTGACTACGGTTGTGCCGATTGTTGGCGGGGGAGAACGTCTGGGGACATTGATTTTATCGCGTTTGAATGAGACATTCACGGATGAAGATCTGATCCTGGCGGAATATGGTGCGACAGTTGTCGGCATGGAGATCCTCAGGGAGAAGACAGAAGAAGTCGAAGAGGAAGCAAGGGAAAAGGCGATTGTTCAAATGGCAATCGGATCTTTGTCCTACAGTGAACTTGAGGCAATCGAACACATTTTTGAAGAACTGGAAGGAAAAGAAGGCCTTCTGGTTGCCAGCAAAATCGCCGATCGTGTCGGCATCACTCGTTCCGTGATTGTCAATGCGTTGCGCAAGCTTGAGAGTGCCGGAGTGATCGAATCTCGTTCACTAGGGATGAAGGGAACTTACATTAAAGTATTGAATGATAAGTTCCTTGTGGAATTAAATAAAAAGAAAAATGATTAAGAGCATCGATATTAGATAAAAAGGACTTTTGATTGAGCAACTGATCAATCAAAAGTCCTTTTTTCTGTTCAAGCCTTTTTTGCACGTTACAAAAAGAATAGTACTATTGGCTTATATTATGCTAGTCACTAGGTAAAGGCTCTCTTATTGCTGAGTATTAAGTCTTATTTTTACCCATTAAGAAATTTATTTGCAACAAAAATGACTTATTTATTTCACAATAAGAAGCAAAATCAAACCAAAAATGGGCCATAGGGCCTAATTTTAAGGATAAAAGGATGACGAAATAAGTCGAATAAGAAAGAATAGCATAGACATTAGGCCAAAAGTTGATACAATAAAATTATAGTTAATCAAAAGGGAGTGGCAGTGCATGTTTTTTGAGACAACTCCACTAAATGCCATTGAACGGGCAATGAATGGTTCTATGGCTCAGCAGAATGCAGTTTCGCAGAATATCGCCAATGTTGACACACCAGGCTATCAAGCGAAAAAGGTAGTCTTTGGCGATGCATTCGGTGATGCTCTGGATCGGCTTGATTCCGATCGTTCATCAGGCTATCATCTGGAAACGGATACTTCCGGCACGGTGCAAAATAATGGTAATAACGTGGATGTCGATAACGAAATGTCCAAACTGGCCCAAAACCAGGTTTATTACCAAGCCTTGAGTCAGGCTGCCGGAAATCAGTTTTTGCAATTCAATACCGTATTGGGAGGCTCTAACTGATGGGAATGTTCAGCGGCCTTGATATTTCGGCGAGCGGATTGACCGCACAAAGATTGCGGATGGATGTTGCCTCGGCGAATATTGCCAATCAGGATACGACACGTGAAAAAAGAGTTAATGGACAATGGCAACCCTATGCGAGAAAAGTGGTTAGCTTGAAAACAGAAGATTCCTCTTTTGATTCCGTTTTTCAGAACGCACTTGGTTCGTCGAGCGGCGGGGTTGAAGTCCAGTCGGTGACGGATGATCCGGCACCGTTTCCGGAAAAATATGATCCCAGCGATCCGGATGCGGATGCGAACGGCTATGTACGGGAAAGCAATGTGGATCCTTTGAAGGAAATGGTGGATTTAATGGATTCCAATCGTTCCTATGAAGCCGGTGTCACGGTTATGAATGCAGATAAAAACATGCTTGAAAAAGCATTGGAAATTGGGAAGTAGGTGAATGGCCATGAGTAGTATTGGAGCAATTAATTTAAAAACGGTTTCCATGCCGTCAGCAACCTCAATAAATAGCGTTGCCGGGAACCAGAATTCGTTTTCCAATGTCCTGCAGAAAGCACTAGGGACGGTCAATGCTTCTCAACAAGAAGCCAATCAGATGGTGACGGGACTTGCCAATGGTGACAGCAATGTTGACTTACATAATGTAATGCTTGCGATGCAAAAAGCAGATGTTTTATTAAAAACGACCGTTCAGGTTCGAGACCGGGTGATCAGTGCTTATCAAAATGTGATGCAGATGCAAGTCTGACCCGGTGAGGCCGCATTGAACGGAGGATATTATGAAAGAACGATTACTAACATGGGTTCGCCGCTTGAAAAAGTTTTGGCAGGACACTCCGAAGAAAAGGAAAATTGCCTGGATTAGCGGAGCGGCAGTTCTCTTCTTTATATTAATTCTTGCTCTTATTTTATTAAATGTGAAGCATTATACACCGCTTTACAGCAATTTATCAGCCAATGAGGCCGGACAGATTAAAGACACACTCGACAGCAAGAAGGTTCCATACCAGCTGTCCAATGGTGGGACAACGATTAGTGTTCCCAAAGACCAAGTCGATAATTTGAAAGTTGAGCTTGCCGCTGAGGGGATTCCGAAAACCGGAGAGATTGACTACTCAACCTTTAATCAGAATTCCGGATTCGGGATGACGGATAAACAATTCGATGTTCTCCAGCGTGCGGCTATGCAGACAGAACTCGCCAATTTGATTTCAAACTCTAAGGGAGTCAAGTCAGCGAAGGTCATGATTACGCTGCCGCAATCCGATGTTTGGGTGGCTAATCAAAAAAATCAGAACAAAGCCTCAGCATCGATAGTTTTAAATGTCGACCCGGGATATCAATTGACTGATGAACAAGTACGCGGACTTTATCGTTTAGTTGCTAAAAGTGTACCGAATCTTCCAGAAAATAATATTGTTATAATGGATCAATATTTCAACTATTATGATCTAAAAAATAGCAGCTCCGGAGGCTCATCAACTTTGTCTGCTTATAAACAGCAGCAGGAAGTCGTTAACGATGTGGAGAGCAATGTTCAGCGGCGGGTGACACAAATGCTGACAACCATGATGGGTCAGGGAAAAGTCATGGTCAACGTCACGGCAGATGTTGATTTTACAAAGACGAAAGAAGATCAGCATCTGGTTGAACCCGTGAATACGCAGACGATGCAAGGACTGCAGTCAAGTACGGAACACATTGCGGAAACCTATTCCGGTCAGGGAGCTGCCGGACAGGCGGGAACAGGAACGAACGATGTAGCGAATTATCAGGCGAATGGATCAAACGGGAACGGTTCTTACCAAAAAGTTGAAGACAAGGTTAACTATGTCTTTAACAAGATTCATAGAGAGGTCGCGGAAAGTCCTTACCATGTGACGGATTTGGGCATTCAGGTCATGATTGAGCCACCGAATCCGAGGCGAACCTCATCCTTGTCGCCGCAGCGGATCAATGATGTGAGGCAGATTCTGGGCTCGATCGTTAAAACATCGATTGATAATGGGCAGGGCCAAGAGTTGAACCAGAATGCGGTTGATCAAAAAGTCTATGTTTCAGTGGGCAGGTTTAATGGCAATCTATCGGCCCAACCCATTCAGAGTCATAATTACTGGTTGTATATTATCGGAGCTGGAATTGCAGCGGCAGTTCTTGGCTTCGCGCTCTGGTTCTTCCTCCGAAGACGCAGAATAGCTGAACAGCAAGAAGAAGCCACGGTTCAGGACATTCCAGCTGCGGTTGAAGGGGAAGAGGCTGATGACTTGACGAAAGAACGTCCAGAGCAAAAGAAATATAACGAGCTCGAAAGATTGGCAAAACAAAAACCCGACGAATTTGTCAAATTGCTGAGAAGCTGGATGTCGGATGATCGGTAAGGAGGCGGCAGAATGACGGAACGCAAATCAAGTTTGAATGGCAAACAAAAAGCAGCAATTTTGTTGATTTCGCTTGGCTCTGAAATTTCAGCCAATGTCTTCAAGCATCTGACTGAACAGGAAATTGAAGCAATGACGCTGGCCATTTCGAATGCGCGAAAAGTGGACACAGAGTTGAAAAATCAAGTTGTTGAAGAATTTTATCAGACCGCTCTTGCTCAGGAATATATTTCTCAGGGCGGCATCGGTTATGCCAAACAAATACTTGAAAAGGCCTTGGGGCCGCAGCAAGCGAATGAAGTGATCCAAAAACTGACTTCGACACTCCAGGTCCGGCCTTTTGATTTTATGCGCAAAAGCGATCCGCAGCAGATATTGAATTTTCTGCAAAACGAGCATCCGCAAACAATCGCTCTCGTTCTCTCATACTTGACGCCTGAACAAGCTTCAGCGGTTCTTTCTTCGTTGCCCATTGAGAATCAAGCGGAAATTGCCAGAAGAATCGCTCAAATGGATCGGACCTCGCCTGAGATCATCTCACAGGTGGAACGAATTTTGGAAAAGAAAATTTCCAGTTCCGCGATCAATCAGGATTATACACAGACTGGCGGGGTGGGATCGGTTGTCAACGTCTTGAATGGAGTCGATCGGACAACTGAACGCAATATTCTCGATCAATTGGAAAGAGTCGATCCCGATCTTGCGGAAGAAATCAAAAAAAGAATGTTTGTTTTTGAAGATATTGTTGTCCTCGATGATCGAGCGGTTCAGCGTGTTATTCGGGAGAGCGAGAATGAAGATCTGATTCTAGCGATGCGCACAGCAAGCGATGAAGTGAAGGATCTGCTGTTCCGCAACATGTCTGAACGAATGGCTGCTAGTTTTAAAGAAGAGATGGAATATATGGGACCGGTTCGATTACATGACGTCGAAGAAGCTCAGACTCGAATCGTGAATACGATTCGCAAGCTTGAAGATGCCGGTGAGATCGTGATTGCCCGCGGACAGGGGGATGATGTCATTGTCTAATCTCATTAAGTCCCCTGGATCTAGTCACATTCACAAAACGTTGAAATTAACGACAGTGATTGATCCAATGTTAGACGCACTCACTGATACCATGAATGAGGCAGAAGTTCAAAAAACATTAGATGATAAGATCAATCAGGCAAAAAAGAAAGCGGCTGAAATAATCGAACAGGCCAGAAAATTGGAACAAGGTGTCAGGCAGAAACTAGCGGATGAAGAACAATTGGCCAAAGAGCAGAACGAAGCAGCTTTTAAGCAGAAAGAAAAAGAAGGTTTTGCTGCTGGGCATCAGAAGGGTTTAGCGCAAGGTAAGGCGGATTATGATCAGCGGATTGCTCAGGCTAATCAAATCGTGAATCAGATTCATGACACCTACGTCCAGACCGTTGAAAAAGCTCAACCGGATATTTTAAAATTGGCCCTCGCCGTTGCCGGGAAAATCATCGGTGAGGAGTTATCTGGCAGTGAGGATCGCTGGATGGATCTTGTTTCTCAGGCAGTTAAAGAGGTACGAGATCAAGGCAATATAAAGATCACGGTCGCTCCGGAAAGGCATAAACAAATTGAAGATTCTAGACATTTGCTGGACGGATTGGTGCAGGATCAAAAAATATACATATATTCAGACACTGACTATGCATTCAATGATTGTACAGTTGAGACAGCATTTGGAAAAATTGATGCCGGTACGGAAAGTCAGTTGAACGTTATTCACAGCAAATTGCAGCAGATTATGGACGGTGAAGCAAAATGAACGTCGACTTTCTGGTGCAGCGATTGACGGATCTGGATAGCTACCGCAGATTTGGGAAAATAAGCCGCGTGGTCGGGCTGCTCATTGAATCGAAGGGACCTGCGTCATCCATCGGTGATGTCTGTCTGATTCATCTGCGAGACGGTCGCGAAGTTCTCAAGGCTGAAGTCGTCGGTTTCAGGGAAGAAAATGTGCTGCTCATGCCTTACGCACCGGCCTCCCGGATTGCTCCGGGCTGTCTCGTTGAAGCGACGGGCAAACCACTTGAAATACGGGTCAATGAAGAACTCATCGGCCAGGTATGTGATAGTATTGGCAATCCAATGTCCGAAATGAAATTTACCAAGGGCTTTGATAAGGTGCCAACGAACCGGAAACCACCTGATCCGCTGAAACGTCCGCCAATTACGGAACCGATCGAATTGGGTGTCCGCTCTATTAATGGATTGTTGACCGTCGGCAAAGGCCAACGAATCGGCATATTTGCTGGCAGCGGTGTAGGCAAAAGCACGTTAATGGGCATGATTGCCCGCAACACCTCTGCAGATTTAAATGTGATCGCTTTGATTGGCGAGCGCGGCCGGGAAGTCAATGAATTTCTGGAAAATGATTTGGGTGAAGAGGGCAGGAAAAGGTCCATTGTCGTTGTGGCTACGAGTGATCAACCGGCATTGGTGCGGATTAAAGGAGCAATGACGGCGACCGCCATCGCCGAGTATTTCCGGGATCGGGGGAAAAATGTGCTATTTATGCTGGATTCCCTGACCCGGGTCGCCATGAGCCAGAGAGAGATTGGTCTTGCAGTTGGCGAACCACCGACGACCAAGGGCTATCCCCCTTCCGTTTTTGCGCTGCTGCCGCAGCTCTTGGAAAGGACAGGCACCGCCCGTTCCGGCACGATTACTGCTTTCTACACCGTTCTTGTGGACGGCGATGATATGGATGAACCGATCGCTGATACGGCGCGAGGCATTCTTGACGGACATATTGTTCTTGATCGCAGCCTCGCTCAGAAGGGACAGTACCCGGCAGTCAATCTGCTTAAAAGCGTCAGCCGTGTGATGACACAGATTGATTCCCCTGAGCATCTGCAGGCAGCCGCGATGTTTCGCAAATTGCTTTCCCAATATACCGAATCAGAAGACTTGATTAATATCGGGGCTTATAAAAAAGGGAGCTCAGCAGCCATAGATGCTGCCGTACAGTTTCATCCCAAAATTATTGATTATCTCACGCAACAGAAGGCGGAGCGAATCACTCTGCAGCAGTCGGTGGAGACATTATTGAAGCAATTCGGGGAAGAGGCGGGAATGAATGGCGATTGATTTTCGACTGAAACGAATCATGAAGATAGCTGAAAGCGAAAAAGCAGCGCTTGAATCCAAGTATCAGGAGTTATTCCAAGCTTTGGAACAATTGGCTGGCAATCTGATCGATTTAATGAATAAAAAGAAAACCGTACAAATCGAGCTGAACCAGCAATTGAGCCAGTCGATGACGATTGATTCGATGAAACTTCATCTTTTTGATGTTGAAAAATATGAAAAAATAATTAATCTACGAACTTCTGAATATGACCAAGCGAAGCGCAGACTTGAAGAATTGCAGCCGATTCTTTTGGAAAAAACAATTGAAGTTAAAAAATATGAAAAGATTCGTGATCGGCAGCGATCGGTGATAAAAACGGAACAAAAGAAAAAGGAAATGAAAGAAATGGATGAAATTGCTTCATTGCGAGTGGTGAAAAATGGCTAAAAAATCACTCGAAGTGGAAGAACAGCGACCAACCTCGGCTGGTTTGAAGTTTATGAAGGTTTTGCTGGCTATTCTTGTGCCAATTCTTTTTTTGCTTCTCCTAGTCGTTCTTTTCAGCAAGCTTGCCGGAATTAATCCGATCCAAGTGGCTGAGAGTGTGCTCCCTGGTCATCGTGGGCAGACAGTACAGCCTGTCAGCGGGACATCGGCTGACATTAGGCAATTGAACCAAGAAATCAGTGCCCAGAAAAAAATAATTAAGCAATTGCAAAGCGACACGAGCAAAAAATCCGATCAAATTGCCAATTTGAATACACAATTGAAGCAGGCACAACAGCAGGCCAATCAAACCAGCTCTGCCAAAAAAAATGCAACGAAGGCTGCTCGGGAACAGGTATATGCCCAAACCTATCGGAATATGGATCCGGCAAAAGCAGCGGCCGTATTTGCCAAATTGCCGCTGAAACGAGCAGCATCTTATATGAATATGCTTGATAATAACACCAAAGCATCGATCATGGATAATATGACAGCCGGCAAAGCGGCACAACTGGCACCCTTATTAAAAGCCGATACAGCGGAATCGGCGAATACGTCTTCGGGCACGTCGTCCGGCGATGTGGTGTCGACAACTCCTTGAATCTGATTGCCTTGAAAGGAGGTGATAGACAAATGGAAAACCATACGGTCATTCTTTCGGCGGCTGCCGCGATGGCACAGCAAACAAAGGGCAGTAAAAGGAAGAGCAAAGATAAATTTTCTTTTCTTCAGATGATCCACGAAGCGGGTAAGCAAACTAAAACAAAGGATCAGAAGGCAGATGTGGACGGAGAAGATCTGAAAACACAGTCTCAGAAAAAACAAAAAGCCGCCGTATCAAAGAAAATGGTCAAATTATCGGACTCTGCGGGCGTACCTTTAACGGCTAATCCGGTCTCTGCTCCCTCAAAAAGCAGCGATGATCAATCGCCTGCACTCTTAGGGAAAGAGAGTAAAGTTGCAGAGAGTCCGGCAGCTGCTCATCGAGCGGATACCCATTCAGAGGTCACTCCATTTAATCGGGAAGTTAGGGATACAGATGATTCTAATAATCAGGAAACTAGGGATACGGATTCTAGCAAACTTTCTAAATTATTAGAGCCTCAAGAGGAGAGCAGCGGGAGAAAGGAAGCGTTGGCAGAAAACTCTGTTTCTTCCAATCAACCACCTGCGGAAATGAGTGAATCGATTCGTCAGAGAAAAATTCCACAACCAGAGAATCGTTTGCCGACTTTCCATCCTCCATTCGGTGCTGCTGGGACATCAACGAAGCTTTCAGTTGCCGATGTGCCTTTATTGAATTCAAATGAAATTTCGGTCACTCCAGATGCCGGCAGACAGGATCAAGCAGAGGGAAGAAGAGGGCCCACCAGAAATGCTGCATGGCTTTCATCGGCACCCAAGCGGACCAATAGCTCATCCGTCGCCCTATCACTCAATGTCTCTTCCCAAACTGCCCTGCAAAAAGGGGATCAACCTCTGGTTACCTCGTTACCTGGATTAACAGAAGAGGCAATCAGTGACTCACCTGCCGATTTGAAACCGACGATGAAGCAGCAGAATCGTCTGGACGATCGACCTTTGACGGAGAAGGCGGACGATGTTCAAACCCTGCATTCGGAAAACCCCAAGACGAAGGAATCGCAAAGGGCAGCGGGGCTGGCCGGACAAGCACCGGTCGCCATGAAACAGATGAGTACACTGGCTTTGTGGAAGTCTTTTCAAGCAGCACCGGCGAAAGAGGGGAATACACTGGCTGATCAGGTTCTTGATCAGATGCAGACATGGATGGGTAAATCCTCATTCTCTTTGGAACAAAATGGTGTAAAGAGCATGACAATGACCCTCTATCCGGAGCATTTAGGGCAATTGACTATTACGGTCACGCAGGATAAGGACGGAATTAGTGCCCGGCTGACGGCGCAGACTCAGGCAGCTAAAGAATTGCTTAAATCCGGTATTGATCAATTGCAAAAAGATTTATCCGGTCAAGGTCTTCCTGTGCATCACATTGATATTGCCCGCCAGCCAAGTGAAACCACTGCCCAGGATGCGCAGCAGCACAATCAGGGACAGCAACAATCAAATCAGGAGAATACTAGGCAGCAAGGGCAGGATCAACAAAATCAGCAGCAATCGGCGATTCAGAAAATTGTTGAGAGCGTTGACGGGCAGTCTTTTAAAGAGATCATGAGTGAGGGAGTGGCAACAATTGGATACTAATGTTGACGCAACACCAAGAACATCAGGCACAACGACTAATAGCAGTTCCGCATCGAAAACGGGGACAACAGCGCTTGACAAGGATTCTTTTCTAAAACTGCTCGTTGCTCAGCTGACTCACCAAGATCCGACCTCGCCAATGGACAGTGGGCAGTTTGTTTCTCAGATGGCTGATTTTACGACCCTGGAACAAACGCAGAATATGAGTGATGCGATCAACAAGCTGGTTCAAACGCAGTCGGACAGTTCGCTTTCTGCTGAGGCCGACATGATTGGCAAAAAGATCACCTGGGACGATACGGAAACGGGTAGTGATGGCAAGCAGTCAACGACCAGTAAAACAGGGGTCGTTCAAGCAGTTGCAGCAAAAGATGGATCGGTCAGCTATGTGACAGCAGATGGAGACACGGTCGATCCTTCGACGGTCACTCAAATTCAGACGAACTGAGGTGATAAAGTCTGACAAAGATTCAGGATTTACAAATAGAATCGCGTTCGATGACTGGACCAGGTTTCTTGCAGCGGAGCGCGAGCCACGCTGATAAGGCGTCAAGTGCGAAATTTCAGCAAAAACTAGTCAGTCAGTTGCAAGCAGACAATGGAGATCAGATAAAACTTTCCAAACACGCGAAAGAACGTCTGGAAACGCGCCAGATTCATGTCTCCGGCGCAGAATGGAGTCAAATTCAGCAGAGGATGCAGGAGGCTCACAAAATGGGTGTCCGGGATTCACTGGTGATCACGAAAGAAGCAGCTCTTGTTGTCAATACGCCCAATAATACAGTGATTACTGCGATGAATCTGCACGATGCACAGTCGCATATCTTTACCAATATTGATGGAACCATTTTAATTCATTCTTAAATAGCTGGACCTTTACAGGGAAGCTAAGGCCGCCGACTGACAGAAGCAGCCAATTAAAGGGGGAAATTCAAATGTTATTACGATCATTAGGTGCAGGTGTTTCCGGACTGAAGAACTTTCAAACGGATCTTGACGTCATTGGAAACAATATTGCTAACGTTTCGACGACAGGATATAAAAAATCACGGGCTAATTTTCAAGATACCTTCAGCCAGCAGATGCAAGGGGCATCAAACAATCGCAATGCGATCCAGGTCGGTTTAGGCACGGAAACGAGTTCGATCGACAATATCACGACGGGTGGCACGGTCAATGAAACAGACAATCCCTATGATCTGGCGATTAACGGGGAAGGCTATTTTCATGTCCGTGATGCAAATAACAATGATTATTACACAAGAGCCGGGGATTTCAAATTGAACAGTGCCGGAGACGGTCTGGTCAATTCCCAAGGCATGACCCTTGTTGGTGTCGGTTCAGCAGGGGGAAGTACAGGTAATTTTCAGAACCTCAGTTCATTTACCGTGGCTCCAGATGGGACGGTTGTTGGAGTTAATGGCGATACCACTGTTCCTTTAGGAACAGTCGACGTAGTTAATTTTTCCAATCCCGCTGGTTTAGCAAAGGAAGGAGATTCTCTATATACTCAAACAAGCGCATCAGGTAATGAAACGCCAGTAACCCTAGGAGGAGACACCAAAATTACGCAAGGCGCATTGGAGGGCTCGAACGTCGATCTGACGGATGAAATGACCAATCTGATTGAGGCGCAGCGGGCTTATCAGGCGAATGCTCAGACAATCACAACAGCCGATGACATTCTGCAAACACTTGTTCAGCTTAAGAGAAATTAATTAAAATAGGGAAGGGAATGGGCCGGATGGCATGTGGATCCAGCCCCATTTTTGAGATAGAATGATAGAGTTAACGCGAATTAAGGGTCAACCGTTCCTCCTGAATCCTTTTCTAATTGAACAAATCGAAGCGCTGCCGGATACAACCATTACCTTGACTACGGGTAAGAAATTAGTTGTCAAGGAGAGTCCAGATACAGTCAGCGAGCGTATCCGTCAGTTCTTGAAAAGTGTTTCCTGGCCGGGAGCTGTTCGAGCGGAAGAGAGTGTGATGAAATGTTCAAAAGCCGAGGATTAAATATTTTATTTATTTTTATGCTGATTGTGATTATCGGCGCAATCAGCGCTTATTTTGTCGTGTCGAACAATGCCCAGGACAGCGTCAATGTGAAAGATCCGAATATTGATCAGATTGTTAACGATTTAACTGTATCGACGGGCGAGATTACCACGAATATTAAAGGTGATCATTTTATCAAAATAAGCTTTAACATTCAGGTTTCTAATAAAGATGCCCGGGATGAATTGAATAAACGTTCTTTTCAGGTGAAAAATGCCGTTATTTATGCTGTTTCCGGGATGACCCCGCATCAAATTCAGGATCAGCAAGGCATAGCCAATCTAGAAAATCAGGTCAGGCTGAGGATAAACGGTTTCCTGAAGAACGGCCATGTCGTGCACGTCTATACCACAGAAAAAATAGTCCAGTAGAGTGTTAATGGAAGAAGTAAGGTGATGATTAAATTTGGCTGACGTACTTTCACAATCAGAAATTGACGCATTATTGTCCGCTTTGTCAACGGGTGAGATGAGCGCTGAAGAGTTAAAGAGAGAGGAAACCAAGCCTAAGGTCCGTAATTATGATTTTAAGCGAGCCCTTCGTTTTTCAAAAGATCAAATACGTAGCTTGACCCGAATTCACGAAAATTATGCCAGACTTCTGACCTCGTATTTTTCGGCTCAGCTAAGAACCTATGTGCAAATCTCTGTCGCATCGGTCGATCAATTGCCTTATGAGGAATTTATTCGGTCCATCCCTTCAGCGACCATTCTAAATGTGATCGAAGCACCGCCGCTTGAAGGACATCTAATCGTTGAGATCAATCCCAATATTGCTTATGCGATGCTGGACAGATTGCTTGGCGGTGCCGGAATCAGTATGAATAAAATCGATAGTCTGACGGAAATTGAAACACAATTAATGAAAAATCTTTTCAATGGAACACTTCCCGCACTTCGGGAAGCCTGGGTTTCAGTCGAGGCTGATATCGCGCCGAATCTGATGGAATTGGAGACAAACCCGCAATTTCTTCAGCTTGTATCGCCGAACGAGACGGTCATTGTCATCTCGCTGTCGGCAATGATCGGCCAATCCAGTGGCATGATAAATCTTTGCTTGCCTCATGTGGTTCTTGAACCGATTATTCCGAAACTTTCCATGCATTATTGGATGAGTGAGAAGAAAAATGACACAACGGATAAAGAGTTACAGGCATTGAAGAATAATGTCGAAAGTTCAAAGGTTGATATCAGGGCACAATTGGGACATTCGCAAATCACAGTCAAAGAACTGCTGAACCTTGATATCGGCGATGTGATTCAATTGAATCAAGCGATGGATCAGCCGATTTTTCTAGCTGTTGCGGGCCATCCTAAATTTTTTGCCCAGCCTGGAAAGAAAAACAAACGACTCGCCGTTCAGATTATCAGGCCTGTTAAGGAGGAGGATGACCCCAATGAGTGATGGCAAATTGACACAGGAAGAAATTGATGCGCTGCTTGGCAATCATCCTCAAGAGGATGAAAAACCGAAAAGCGAACAAGCAGACGCAGAAGAGCAAAAACAGACTGCTTCTGCGATTCACCAAGGTTCAAACGCCACGCATCCGGATGATGACGATACGATGTCAGAATTGGAAGAGGACGTGCTTGGTGAAATTGGTAATATTTCATTTGGGAGTGCTGCAACTGCATTATCCACCTGCCTGAATCAGAAGGTGGAAATAACAACACCTGTCGTATCAGTTGTTCATAAAAAAGATCTGGCTGATGAATTCCCGGTACCTTACGTTTCTGTCCGTGTCAATTATACGGAAGGATTCGAAGGTTCCTGCATGCTGGTGATTAAAATCACCGATGCCAGTATTATTGCCAATTTGATGATGGGCGGGGACGGCAAGAATCCAAGCTCGGAGATTAGTGAAATGGAAATGAGCGCCGTTCAGGAAGCGATGAACCAAATGATGGGGTCTTCCTCTACAGCGATGTCGACCGTATTTAGTCGGAGGATTGATATTTCTCCGCCTGAATTAACACTAATGGATGTCCGAACCCGGAGAGGCATGGACTATATTCCGAGTGATGAAGTCATGTTCGAAATTTCTTTTCAACTGCGGATAGGGAAACTGGTGGATTCCAATATCATGCTGGTTATCCCCGTACGCTTTGGAAAAGCGTTGGTCGATTTATTAATTGATGCCAATCAATCCTCGGATAACGATTCTGAAGTTGAAAGTGTCCCAACGAGTGTTGATGCGGAAGCTGCTTCTCCTTCGGCAATTGAGCAATCCCCACGTGGACAAGTCGATCCTATCGAGAGGGACAAACCGAAAAGAGACACTGAAAAACAAGAATTGAACAAACAAATAGCAGCGAGAGATGTCCAGCCGCTAGAGTTCTCGAGTTTTGATCAGAGAAAACAGGCCACATCCTCAGCAGTTCCCAGAAACCTGAATCTTTTGATGGATATCCCGCTCGACGTCAGTGTCGAACTGGGGCATACGAGCAAGACGGTCAAAGAGGTTCTGGAACTTGGACCAGGTTCGATTATCGAACTGGACAAATTGGCCGGCGAAGCGATTGACATCCTCGTCAACCAAAAATATATCGCCAAGGGTGAAGTCGTTGTTGTTGATGAAAACTTTGGCATCCGCATCACAGAAATTCTCGATCATTATGATCGGATTAAAAACTTATAAACTATCGTGGGGGGATAATCGTGGCAGGTCGAATTCTTGTTGTGGATGACGCAGCTTTTATGAGAATGATGTTAAAAGATATTCTGAAGAAAAATGGGTATGATGTGGTCGGAGAAGGGGCCAACGGCAATGAAGCCGTGACAAAATATGAGGAATTGAAACCGGATTTAGTCACTTTGGATATTACGATGCCTGAGCTGGACGGCATTCAGGCCCTGAAAAAAATTAAAGCGTCGGACAGTAATTGCAAAGTCATTATGTGCTCGGCAATGGGTCAGCAGGCCATGGTCATTGATGCAATCCAGGCTGGAGCAAAAGACTTTATTGTTAAGCCTTTCCAGGCAGATCGTGTCATTGAAGCCATTAAGAAAACACTGGGATAAATTAACTGAAAAGAAGGTGGCTCTTTGTCGCCCAGAGTATTTATCGCTGCACTGATTGCCCTGACACTTTTCTTCTGTACAAGTCTGCCCGCTGCTTATGCAGATTCAGGCAGCAGCACTGTTGATTCGCTTTTCAACAGTGGGAGAAGTGGACAGAAGGCGCCGGCGAGTCCTTCTGGATCAAGTTCGGTGCCTAAGGAGAAACCTGCTCAAACCCCTGAAGGCAATACCAGCATGCTTGGCATTTTTTTGAGACTCATATTGGCACTGATTATTGTTCTTGCACTTATCTATTTGCTCTATCATTTTGTAGCGAAACGATCTGGCAAGTTCCGTTCCAGACAGGCGCTGCAGAATCTGGGTGGTGTATCGGTCGGATCTAATCGCTCGGTGCAATTGGTTCAAGTCGCTGGACAGATTCTGGTTGTCGGTGTGGGCGATACGGTTCAACTGCTGAAGGAAATCGATGATCCGCAAACGGTTGCCGCCTTGACTAAGCCGGATACTGAATCGGAAACGATGGAGGAAAATGTTCTTAAGTTTTTGAAATGGACGGCGGATCATACGATTGAACGCAAGAAGCAGGAAAAAACGGGAAATTCAGGATCACTGACTCAGGCCATGACAGACGAGCTGAGTCAGTTGAAAGAAGAACGAGTGCTTCAAATGAACGAGCTGCTTCAGGAGGTCAAAAAAAATGAGTAGCATTCCGGGCATTTCATCCAGTTTCTTTACAAACCAGCCTCAGGATGTCACGACAACTCTGCAATTGATGTTTGTGCTGACCATCCTCTCGCTCGCTCCGGCCATTCTCATCTTAATGACTTCATTTACGCGGATTATTATCGTTCTTTCTTTTGTGCGGACGGCGCTTTCGACGCAGCAAATGCCGCCGAACCAAGTATTAGTTGGATTGGCGCTTTTTCTGACTTTTTTTATCATGGCACCGGTTTATGGACAAATTAATCAACAGGCGCTTCAGCCTTATCAGCACCATAAAATCACGCAGAAGCAGGCGATCTCCCGAGCTGAAGCGCCCGTGAAGGAGTTTATGGCGAAAGAAACGCGCGTCAAGGATTTGGAGCTTTTTATGGATTATGGTCACTATAAAATGCCAAATAAAATAAATAAGATTCCATTAACTGCACTGGTTCCGGCATTTACTATCAGCGAACTCAAGACTGCCTTTCAGATGGGCTTCATGATCTTTATTCCTTTTCTTGTGATCGACATGGTGGTTTCCAGTATTTTAATGGCCATGGGTATGATGATGCTTCCGCCAGTAATGATTTCTCTTCCATTTAAAATTCTGCTTTTTATTATGGTAGATGGCTGGTATTTGATCGTGGAGTCGCTTCTGAAAAGTTTTTCATAGAGTTCTATTTTAAGAGTCACTCTGTTCGCTATGATCTCTTGCAATAACGAGGAAAGAGGGCGGCCTCATGAGTTCAGAAATGGTTTTATCAATCGCTGATCAATGTGTGATGTTAATTTTGGAGGTCGGCGGTCCGATTCTTGTGTTATCACTGCTGGTTGGTTTGATTGTCAGTATTTTTCAGGCAGCCACTCAGATTCAGGAACAGACACTTGCTTTCATACCCAAAATTGTTTCCGTGTTTTTTGGCCTGATTCTGTTTGGACCTTGGATGCTAACCAAGATGTTGACCTTTACTACAGACATCCTGAATAATCTGCCAAATTATATTAAATAAAGGACTTTGGTCGAATGGCTCTCTTCAACGCAATTCCGGTATTTTTGCTTATTCTTGTCAGGGTAGCCAGCTTTTTCGTTACGATGCCGATCTTTTCATATCGGACGATTCCTGCTCAGATCAAAATCGGACTGGCCGTTGCCATTGCCCTGCTCATCGATGTGACTTTGTTTAAAAGTCAGGCTATTCCTCTAGATGCGCAATTTCTTTTGCTGATTATTAAAGAGGCGCTTGTCGGCTTGTCGATGGGATTTGTTTGCGGCGTTCTTGTCTACGCCGTTCAATTAGCCGGATCGATTATTGATTTGCAGATGGGTTTTGCGATTGCCAATACGATCAGCCCAGAAAATGGATCGACGACCCCGATTACCGGGCAGATGCTGAACGTGCTTCAATTGTTGTTTTTTCTGGGGGTTGATGCGCATCACATGCTGCTGAACGGGATCATGTACAGCTTCACCGTTGTCCCGCTGAATGAGCTGAATCTGGATCTGGCAAATGGCCATGCTGCCGAATTTGTGACGAGGTTGTCTGCCCAGATGTTCGTGATTGCCATGCAGCTTGCGCTTCCGATTGTCGGTTGCTTGTTTCTTGTGGACGTTGCTGTCGGACTTGTAGCTCGGACAGTACCACAAATCAACGTATTTGTGGTTGGGCTTCCGCTTAAAATCATTGTCGGCTTTTTGATGTTGTTGATCGTTTTCCCGGCATTTATCCTGATTTTTCGCTTTGTATTTGATTCAATGACCGACGCGTTCGGTGCCTATATGCAAATATTGGGTGGTTCTTAATGAGCGGCGATAGGCAGTTTTTGCTCGATCTCCAATATTTTGCCGGTGAAAAAACGGAACAGGCGACACCGCATAAGCGTGACGAGTCCAAAAAAAAGGGCGAGGTTTTTAAAAGTGTTGATTTGAGTACGGCGATCAGTCTTTTTGCCTTCTTTCTCTATTTTCGAGTCGCAGGAGGGCATCTGGCAGGTCAGTTGCTAAATCTGATCACTTCTTTTTACAACAACAAGCTTCAGATGGATCTAACTCAGAATAATCTTCTTAAATTATTCACGGATTTATCGATTTCCGTTTTGAAAATACTCTTGCCACTGTTGGTTCTGGCGATGGTTGTCGGCTTTTTAAGCCAGCTTTTCCAAGTTGGTTTCCTATTTCATCCTGAACTCATGCTGTTCAAGGGCGAGCGGATTAATCCATTGAAAGGCTTGAAGCGGATATATTCTCTAAGAGCAGTTGTTGAACTGCTGAAATCGATCCTGAAAATTCTTATCATTGGTCTTATTGCCTTCTCGGTCATTTGGTATCACCGGACATCCATTGCCCAATCTTCGCAGGAATCACTGAGCACGGGAATGAGAACGTTTGGGAAAATATTTCTGGACATGGGTTTTATCGCCTCGCTGACGTTAATTGTCTTGTCCTTGTTTGACTTCTTTTATCAGAAATATGATTATGAGAAAAATATTCGAATGTCCAAACAGGATATTAAAGATGAGTATAAGACAATTGAGGGTGATCCGCAGATTAAATCGCGGATCCGCGAAAGACAGAAACAAATGGCGATGCAACGGATGATGCAGGAATTGCCCAAAGCCGATGTAGTGATTACCAACCCGACGCATTTCGCTGTTGCCCTTCAGTATGAGGCGGGTGAAATGAGCGCTCCCAAGGTTCTTGCCAAGGGCGCCGACAAAGTGGCTTTTCGAATCAAAGATATTGCCAGAAAACATGAGATTATGATTGTCGAACGTAAACCGCTGGCCCGAGCTCTTTATTTTCAACTTGAGGTCGGGGACAGCGTGCCCGAAGAATTTTTTCAGGCGGTTGCCGAGATTCTCGCTTATGTTTATCGATTAAAAGGAAAGGCGTAGATGCTTTGTGAAGATTCTCAAAAACAGCAGTTATTTAGTCATGATTGGGGTCATCATGATTGTTCTGATGCTGATCATTCCCCTTCCGGCGGCACTGCTCAGTTTTCTGATCATCATTAATATATCGCTTGCGCTTATTGTTCTTTTAGTCGCGTTGAACGTGATCGAACCGCTTGAATTTTCCGTTTTTCCTTCGCTGCTCCTGATTATGACTTTGTTTCGAATCGGATTAAATGTGTCGACGACTCGTTTAATCCTGACCAGAGGAGATGCAGGGCAGGTTATCGAGGCTTTCGGACAATTTGTTGTTTCCGGGAACATCATTGTTGGACTCGTTGTGTTCCTGATTTTAATCATTGTTCAGTTTATTGTAATCACGAAAGGTGCGGAGCGGGTGGCCGAAGTGGCGGCACGTTTCACACTGGATGCAATGCCAGGAAAACAGATGAGCATAGATGCGGATATGAATGCCGGCCTGATTGATGATCGCCAGGCAAAAAAAAGGCGAGAAAAAATAACCCGGGAAGCGGATTTCTACGGAGCAATGGACGGCGCCAGTAAATTTGTTAAAGGAGACGCCATCGCCAGTATGATTATTGTCGCGATTAACCTGATTGTCGGCATGATCATCGGCGTGCTTCAGCAGGGTCTGTCTTTCGCTTCTGCGGCACAGACGTTCTCGCTACTTTCTGTAGGTGACGGAATTGTCAGCCAGATTCCAGCACTCTTAATTTCCACGGCGACCGGGATCATAGTGACCCGCTCCTCTTCCGAAAATAATATGGGCAAAGAGGTTTCTGATCAGCTGCTTGCTTTTCCAGTCTTGATGATCATTGCCGGCTCGGTTATTTTTCTGCTTGGGCTGACGCCGATCGGTATGGTTGCCACCTTGCCCATTGCTGCCCTGCTTGTCATTGGCGGGATCATGATTCGGCGGTACAGACGGAAATCCGAACAGGTCGTTGCTGAGGATGAAGATAAAAAGGCAGAGGAGACTTTTAAAAATCAGGACAATGTCATGGGGCTGCTGACGATGGATCCGATCGAGTTTGAGTTTGGATATGCGCTTGTTCCCTTGGCCGACAGCAGTCAGGGTGGAGATCTACTCGATCGCATTGTCATGATCCGCCGGCAATTGGCTCTTGAACTCGGTTTGATTTTGCCGATTGTCCGAATCAGAGACAATATTCAGCTCGATTCGAATAGCTACCGAATAAAAATCAACGGTAGCGAGGTTGCCAAGGGCAGCTTGATGCTCGATCACTATCTGGCAATGAGTCCGGGGATGGATGATCCGTCGATCAAGGGCATTGAGACCGAGGAACCTGCATTCGGTCTGAAAGCGTTATGGATTGATGAAGAAACAAAAGAGCGGGCGGAACTTTCAGGCTATACGGTCGTTGATCCTCCTTCTGTTGTTTCGACGCATTTGACGGAGGTCATGAGGAGACACGCATGGGAACTTATAGGTCGGCAGGAAACCAAGCAGTTGGTTGACCACTTGAAAGAAAAGCTGCCGGCACTTGTCGATGCAGTCACACCCGAACCGCTCAGCATTGGAGATATTCAAAAGGTCCTTGTGAATCTTTTAAAAGAGAAGCTGTCGATTCGAAATTTGCCGATTGTTTTTGAAACATTGGCTGATTATGCGCAGATGACCCGGGATACAGGCCTTTTGACCGAATATGTGCGTCAGGCGCTTTCCCGTCAAATTACGGAGCAGTTCACTCAGGAAGGCGAATCATTAAAAGTGTTGACCTTGAGTCCTGATTTGGAACGGAAAGTCAACGATTCAGTTCAAAAAACAGAACACGGTAATTTTCTGGCACTGGATGCTGATACCACCTCGCGGGTGCTTAAGAGCTTGTCGGCTTCTGTCCAGAAGTGGCCGGATATGGACAGTGATCCAGTCATCCTCTGTTCTCCGGCGGTCCGAATCTATGTGCATCAATTAATTGAACGCTACTTTCCCAATATTCATGTTCTCTCTTATAATGAATTGGAAACAAACGTTGAAGTTCAGAGCATTGGGGTGCTGAATGCGGCATGAAAATGAAAAAAATTATTGCACCGACGATGGCTATGGCCATGGAGAAGGTCAAAAAGGAACTGGGCAAGGACGCAATTATTTTTCAGACACGGAAAGTCAACGATAATCATTTTTTTAATCTGATAAAAAGAGAACATATTGAAGTGCTTGCGGCAATCGATACGGAGACGGACTTCCCATTAAAGAATCCGAATAAAAGTGCCGAAATTAAAGCTGAGGGGGAGCTTTCTCATCAGAACTCCTCTCCATCTGCGATGCCCTTTCTCCGAGTCACGGAAAAAGTGGATCGCCTGTTCAAAGGACCTGATTTGGTAGAAAAATTTCGCAGCCAGCTGAGTGGCCAGGGAATTTTAGAACCGGTCATTGATGATCTGCTGAAGGCTCTCATCCGCAAATGGTATCAGAATGATGAGCATTTGAACGAACAAGAGATGCGTCAATTGCTGCGTAAAGAAATGTTGATGAAAATCGATCCGGCTCGTTTTTTTTCTCCCGTACGCTTAAAGCCGTATCTGATGCTTGTCGGTCCGACGGGTGTTGGCAAAACCACGACTTTAGCCAAGCTCGCTGGTCATGCTGTTCTGGATGAACGGAAGCGTGTGGCATTGATTACGCTGGACACATACCGAATCGCGGCAATCGATCAGATAAGAAAGTATGCAGAAATATTGCATATACCGATGGAAACCGCTTATACCGCAGAAGAATTGCATGTATTGATCGAGAAATACGCGCACTATGATCAAGTTTTTATTGATACTGCTGGGCGAAATTTTCTGGGTAGTGAGTACATCAGTGAGATAGAGGCGATTACGCGCCGCGAGGATCAGGTTGACGGAGTTCTTGTGCTCTCGGCAACGGCAAAATATGAAGATTTGGCGCAGATGATCCATTCCTTCAAGCAGGCGCATATTAATCACTTTATTTTTTCTAAAATGGACGAGACAACAACTTACGGAAACTTGGCGAATATTCTTTTTACCTGCCCGGATCAGGACGTGTTATACATAACTAATGGACAAGATGTCCCCGATGATTTGGCCAAACCGAACCTTCAAAAAATAATTGATCATTTATTGGATGATGCCCATGAATAATCAAGATCAGGCTGAAAAGCTACGCGCGCGTATGGAGCATTTTCATTCCGGTGAGCGGGTGCAAAAAGGAGGTGCTGAAACAATTGGCATCATTAGCGGAAAAAGTGGAGTTGGAAAATCTGTTTTCTCTGTAAACTTTTCGCTTGCGCTTGCCCGGCTGAATAAAAAGGTATTGATTCTTGATCTGGATGGGCGACTGGAGAATATTGAACAGCTGCTTGGACAATCGTCTTCATTTCGTATCGATGACTGTCTCCGGGATCATCTACAGCTCGACAAAGCCGTTTGCCATGGTCCCGGCGATCTGGATTATATCTCCAGTAGCAGTGAGTTGGAACAATCGCTGCAACTCAGCAACATCCCTATTCAATTTTTTCTGGAACAAATCAATGCGATGAAACCAGATTATGATTATATTCTGTTCAATCTGGGGTTCGAGGTGGCGGGAGAGTGGGTTTCGTTCATGCGTGCCGTTGATCAACTCATTCTTGTAACGTCTCCTGAAGTTGCCGCTGTGGCTGATGGCTACACGGCGCTCAAGCTGATCGGGAAATCTTCTATTGCCCGTGATCCCTATTGCGTAGTGAATCAGGTATCGCGCACATCGGAGGGTAAGACAACTTGGAAAAGACTTGCTGAGACAGCACAGAGATTTATTGGGATAGAGATCAAGTGGTTGGCAGCGCTGCACCATGATCAGAATGTTTCCCGTTCAGTCAGGGAACAGCTTCCTTGTCTCTTAAGCCATCCGCGAGCGCTTTACAGTGCGGATATCAAATTGCTCGCTGCTCGTTATCTCGCGGGCGAGCTGCTAAAAGGGGAGAACGAATCGCTATCCCCATTTTAGAAAGACCGAGAAAAAATTTTGAATTTGCGAGGGGGCGAAACGTGTGAAACCGATTCAGGTAATGGTCGTTGATGATTCTGCATTTATGCGCCAAACCATCAAAGGAATGATTGAAGAGGATGACCGGATTCAAGTGGTAGCAACTGCCAGAAATGGCCGAGATGCTTTGAAAAAATTATCGCTGTATCGTCCAGATGTGATTACTCTTGATATCGTGATGTCTGGGGATATGGATGGTCTGCAGGTATTGCGGCGGATTATGGAGATTCAGCCGACACCGACAATTATGGTCAGCGGTGCCTCGGATGAGAATGCCAATTATGTCATTGAAGCGATCAGTAACGGTGCTTTTGACTTTATTTTTAAACCTACTGGGAAAATGAGCGAAATTGATCGGATCCAAAAAGAATTACAAACGAAGTTGTTGCAGGCTGTGCTCTCAAGAAAGACGGTTCGCCCCGCCCCGGAAAGTTGGGCAGGTACGCCGCAGCCAGCGGGCAGCCCTCTCTCTGATCAAACCGATATCTCCTCTATCGGGCGAGGCTCAGAACAGGCAGAGAAAGTGCAGCACCAGCCTCCCCAGGCGCGCCCGGCTTTTTCTGCTGAGAGTAATCCGCTTGTTTTTATCGGAACCTCCACAGGCGGGCCCAAGGCTTTGCAAATCGTTATTCCTGCTTTTAAGAAAGATTTATCAGCACCGGTTCTTGTCGTTCAGCATATGCCACCTCAGTTTACCCGATCGCTGGCGGAACGGCTTGACCAGATGTCAGAGCTTACAGTGAGCGAGGCGCGTGAAGGCGATATCTTAGAAAACGGTCATGCCTATATCGCACCCGGGGGCAGGCATCTTCAGCTGGAAGAGAAGGGCAGACAGCTAATCGTTCACCTGCTGAACACACCGCCTCTTCATGGCGTCAAGCCATCGGCGGACGTGACGCTGGAATCCTTTCTTAAGATTAGGAATCATGCAATGATTTTGGCTCTATTGACTGGAATGGGGCGTGATGGGGCTGACGGGCTTGCCGCATTGAAGGAACGGGGCGGGGATGTTTATACGCTCGCTGAGTCGGAAGCAACCTGTGTCGTCTTCGGTATGCCCAAAGCGGCGATTGAAACAGGCAAGGTTGACAGAGTAGCTGATCTGCAGGATATCTCAGCAGTAATCAGTAATCAAATTTTTCAATAAGGGAGATGATTGGAATGGATATGAGTCAGTATTTAGGTGTTTTCGTTGATGAAGCGAGGGAGCATCTACAAAATTTAAATGATAAATTGATGGAATTGGAAGAAAAACAAGATGATCCAGAATTAATAAATAGTATTTTTCGATCGGCGCATACGCTGAAGGGCAGCTCCGGACAGATGGGCTTTGAGAATATGATGGAACTTACCCATACGATGGAAAACGTTTTTGATGCACTTCGCCATCATACGGTCACTGTTAATTCAGCGATGGTCGACTGCCTGTTCGAAACAACCGATGTGCTTGAAGCGATGATCGATGCGATTGCAAGTGGCGGCAATGATCAGATGGATGTGCAGAACACAAAAACCAATCTGCAGAAACTTCTGACGGCAGGGGGAGCGGAAGCAGCGGTTGCTACAGAGGAAAAAGCATCTCCATCAGCTGAAAAAGAAGAGAAACAGCCGGGTCGGATGAATTTTGATGAATATGATCGCTCGATGATCGACCAGGCGCTTGCTGGAAACCTGAATGTCTTTGAAGCAGCAGTGACCTTGCGTCAGGACTGCGTCTTAAAAGCGGCGCGCGCGCTGATTGTTTCTAACGCTCTGGAGGATCTTGGCAGCCTTATTAAGTCGGATCCTCCGGCGGAAGCTATTGAAAAAGAAGAATTTGATCGACAATTTTCCTATTTGCTTATCACAGATGCCAATATCGATCAAGTTCGCAGCGCTATTCTAAATATCTCGGAGATTGAGAAGGCAGACGTTTTTCTCGTAAAGAACGAACAGGAAACTGAATCCGCGAAACCCGAGGCGCAGGCTTCAACGGCTCCGAGCGCCAAGAAAGATTCAGGCCCGTCCAAGTCCTCAGCGCCTAAAAAGATAGCTGTTTCTAAAACAATCCGGGTGAATCTCGATCGTCTCGACAGTCTCTTGAATCTTTTTGAAGAGATGATTATTGATCGCAGTCGATTGGAAAAAATCACTGATTCGATCGATAATAATGATCTGAAAGAATCGGTAGCTTCAATTAAACGCGTCTCCAATCAATTGCAGGAGACGATCCTCAATCTGCGCATGGAACCGGTTGAACAGGTCTTTAATCGTTTTCCGCGTATGGTTCGCAGTCTCTCAAAGGAATTAAATAAAAAGGTCAATCTGGTAATCAGTGGCGAAGAAACAGAGCTTGATCGAACCGTTATCGACGAGTTAGGCGATCCCCTCATGCATATGATTCGTAATTCAATGGATCATGGCATTGAACATCCGGAGATCCGGAAAGAGATAGGGAAACCGGAGGAAGGAACCCTGGCAATGCGTGCGTATCACAGCGGCAATCATGTGTTTATTGAAATTGAAGACGATGGTGCGGGGATTAATCGGGAAAAAGTATTAGGAAAAGCGATTGAAAAGGGAATTGTGACTGAGCAGGCCGCAGAAACATTGACTGATAAAGAAATTTATCACCTGCTCTTTGAGTCAGGTTTCAGCACGGCAGATAAGATATCCGATATTTCCGGCCGCGGAGTCGGGCTTGATGTCGTGGAGAGCAAGATCCATTCCTTGAGCGGGACTGTTGAAGTGGACTCTTCACCTAATAAAGGAAGTAAATTCACTGTTAAGCTGCCGCTGACGCTCTCGATTATCAATGCACTGCTGATCCAATCCGGTCAGGAGATCTATGCCGTTCCAATTACCATGATTCACGAAACGGCACTTCGGCGCCAAACGAAGGTGCAAATGATTCAGAATCAGCAGGTTACAAGGCTTCGCGATCATGTTATCCCCTTGATTAATCTCAGCGATTATCTTGATATTCCGGCTGCTCCGCAAGAAGAAGTAGGGGGATCTATCGTTTATATTAAAAGCGGCGACAGGATTGTCGGTCTGCAGACTGAGAAATTACTAGGCTATCAGGATATTGTCATAAAACCACTGAGTGTTTACCTGAAGGATGTTGATGGCTTTTCCGGCGCAACGATACTTGGTGATGGTAAGGTGGCACTTATTCTCGACTGCCAATCATTGATTCAGAAACAGAAGAAAAAACAAATGAAGCAAAGTGTGTAAAGGGGGAGAGTAAGATGGAAAATGAAGGCACAATAGCAACCACAAAGGTAATTCTTTTTACATTAGATAATGAGACCTATGGGGTGCCAATCGATCAGGTACTGTCGATTGAACGGATTCAGTCGGTGACGCGGGTTCCGAATGCGGCGCCATTTGTTGAAGGCGTGATGAATCTGCGTGGGCTTGTCATACCGGTCATCAATGTTCGCCGAAGATTTCTAATGCAGCCAAGCGAACTGACGAAGGAAAGCCGGATTATTATTGTCGAGGTTGACTCTGTACAGGTTGGACTGCTCGTAGATGCCGCGAAAGAAGTGCTTGATCTTGAAACGGATAAAATTGAAAGGACACCGGAAATTGTTGGCGGCCTGAAAGCAGACTATATTAGCGGCGTTTGCGGCATTGACGCGGATCACTTGTTAATTCTGCTGGATTTAAAGCATGTTCTGAATGATAAAGAGATGGATGACTTGAAAAGTATAGAGGGTGTCTGAGATGGCGGGATGGAGTGAACTACTTCCTGCTCATCTTGATCTGCTCAAAGAAATTGGCAATATTGGTGCGGCTCATGCTGCGGATGCGTTGTCCATATTGCTTAGCAAACGAATTGACATGAGGATTCCTTCGGTGAATGTGATCCCGCTGACGGATATCGTTACTGCGGAAACTGAAAAGCATGTGGCGGCTACCTATATTCAGGTAGAGGGAGATATTAAAGGCTATTTTTTCATGATGTTTGAAGTCCCGCTGGCGAACCGTCTCATTCAGGAGATAGTCCCGGAAGGCACTGTCCTCGGAGATGAAATCGCCGAATCTGCTTTTTGTGAAATTGGTAATATTCTTTGCGGTTCCTATTTGTCTGCGCTGGCTACCTTCTTGAATATCCACATATCGCAGACACCGCCGATTTACGCCATCGATATGGAAGGAGCGATCTTGGGCGAAGGGTTGGCCGAATTGTCTCTCTATGACGATTCAGTGATTTTGATTGATGCTGTTCTCTCTGAACGGCTGAACCGAAAAAGGATCGAAGGCGAATTTTTCTTTCTGCCGGTTGCTGAATCTTTAGAGATCATTTTTAAGCTTGCCGAAAGGAAGTCTTCTCTGTGATTCATGTCGGCCTGTCTGAAATCAAATATGCGGAAAGTCCGGAGACTTTAAGAAGTATGGGATTAGGGTCGTGTGTCGGCGTGATTATTTATCACGAATCCGGGGGGATTGCCGGAATGGCCCATGTTATGCTTCCTGATTCTTCTTTGGCACGGTCGAATTCCTTTTTGCTGGGGAAATACGCAGACACCGCTGTTCCGGCACTTGTTGAAATCTTGACGGCTAAAGGTGTTTCGATAAGTCGCTTGCGGGCAAAATTAGCTGGCGGGGCAGAAATGTTTCGCTCCACCCGGAAGTTGCCGATGGGCAGTATCGGCTGTAGAAATACAAAAGCCGTGCATGCTCAGCTTGATCGTTTTCATATTCCAGTCGTTGCTGAAGAAACAGGTGCCAATTATGGGCGGACGATTGAATTCGTTACGGCAACACAAACGCTTATTATCCGAGCGATTAATCAGGAAGAACGAATCATTTAGCCAATACAAGAAGGAGGGAAAAAGATGGCAAAAACCGATGCGACCGAGACAGAGTATTGGAACCGGTGGTATGAGTCTCATGATAAAGCAGCCGCCGATTTCTTGCTTCAACTCTATGTCCCTCTTGTTCACTACCATGTTCAGAGAATCAGTGCCGGACTGCCAAAAAGCGTAGATCGGGGTGATCTGCAAAGCTTTGGCTTAATCGGGCTCTATGACGCGCTCGAAAAATTTGATCGCAACCGCGATCTGAAATTCGATACCTATGCTTCCTTCCGCGTGAGAGGGGCTATCCTTGACGGACTGCGAAAACAGGACTGGATGCCGCGATCGGTTCGGGAGAAGAGTAAGAAAATCGAAAAGACCGCTGAACGGATTGAGCAGAAGAAGATGCGGGCGGCAACCTTGGAAGAGGTCGCCGCGGCCTGCGAGATGTCTTCGGATGAAGTTTCTCAAATACTTTCTGAGGGCTTGCTATCCAATCTTCTGTCACTCGATGAAATACCGGGCACAGCCAGCAGTGAATCCGCTTCTTCCGGAATTGAAGACGATGATGCCGTCCTTCCTGAACAACATTTGATCGATCAGGAAAATCGGCGGATGCTCTCGGAGGAGATTGATAAGCTCAACGAGAAAGAACGGCTCGTCGTCTCCCTCTTCTACTTTGATGGCCTGACCCTGACAGAAATTGGTCAGGTGATGAATTTGTCGACCTCACGCATCTCGCAAATACATAGCAAAGCGCTCTTTAAATTACGGCAGTTTCTCAGCAAACGCGGCACGAATGATTAATAAATGAACAGGACGGTGAATTTATTTGACAGCGCTATGGATTGTATTCAATTTCGTTCTCATCCTGCTTGCTTTTTATCTGATCTTGCACTTATACCAGAGAATTCGTCTATTGCAGCAATCGCACGCGGAAGATATTGCCAAGGAGATAGAAGCGGCGTTTGATGTTTATCTTGAAGACATTAAAGCAGAGAATGCTCATTTTGCCGAACAATTGAAACAGATGCTGCAGGAACAGAGGACTCCCGCCGGAAGAAAAAATACGCGGAAAAAAGTCCAGCCCACGACCGCTAAAAATGAGGACGTTTCTTCGGAGATTCCGGCACAGGACGCGGGCAGAGCATTTCGCGATGTCTTAACTGAGCAGGCCAGCTATCAGAAAAAATCAACCGACAACCGGCAACCGGCTGCATCAGTTGACTGGGTACCGCCAACTGACCAAATTACGGATGCCTTGGAAGAGTCCCCAGCGCTCCAGGCAATGAATCTGCAAAAAAAAGGCTTGAGCGTGACCGAGATCGCCAGAAAGTTAGGACGCGGAGAAGGCGAAATTCAACTTCTTCTAAAATTCCAAGAAAAAAGATAAGAACTTTTTCAATCAATCAAGCCCAACTAAATTTACATAGCGGACGAATTCTAACTCTCCACTCAAGCGGATCCTAGTGAAGCACACTTATCACTAGAATCCGCTTTTTTCATCGTAAATGCGTACAAGCAATTTCATTCGACGCTAATAAAATAGATCTGTAAATATAATTCTTTGACAAAGGTCGTGTATAAAATAGAGCTTTATCAAAAATCATTTAGTCAGAGTCTCAATTTTAAATTACCACTGAAGATTCCAACCGGGTTTATTCTGAATTCGACAGGAAGTTTAGTTAACGTCACCTGGGATACCAATCAGTTGAGATGTAAGCTCTGGCCATGTCAATTGCGTTTTCAGAATGCCTACCTCGCCGATTCGGAGCACCCGGGAGACTCCGATCAAGGATATGCTGTTCAAATTAAAGGCAAAATTCCATTGCTAATCAGTGTGTCTCCCGTTTTGAATCGGAATGGAAAAGGAAATGCCGCTGCCTCTGAACGATATCGTCTCCCGATTAAACAATTTGTCCAGTATACCAGAGTTCCCGATTGCCCGATTGATTTTAATCAATTGAAAATTGAAAATATGCGCGTCACGCCTGGAAAAAATTCAAAAACATGCTTTGTTAGCGGAACGATTTATTTTGTGCCGCGTGAGTCGCCCATCTATGCTTTTGTTGTCAAGGAAGGGAGCAAAGATCTTTCGGTGATTGACACGGCTGCAATGGTCCTCCAACAGACGATTCATCTTGAATATCTGCCGAGAGGAGTGAAAGCCGCTCCTGACAGAAAGTCTGTCTTTGTCTTGCATCCGAGCGACAATAGGGTTTCTGTAATTAATGAAGATTCGTTAGACGTCGCTTACCTTCTCAATATTGAAAATCCGGTGGCAGTCAGTTTTTCATCAGATAGCAGATTTGCTTATGTTCTCAGCGGCAATATCGGAAAAATAACAGTTGTCGATAGCGCAGCACAGACAATCTCAGAGCGTATTTCATTCTCTGGTTCCGGTTATTCGAGCCTTGCCATCGATCCAAGCGGCCAATATGCTTTCGTGATTAACGCATCGGCATGGAGTATCCTGCGTGTTCATCTAATTACAAAACAAATTGAGGAGAAACCAACAGCCTCCGATTATCCCAGTGTCATAGCGATTAGTTCGACCGAGAATTTCGCTTATATTCTAGAAGAAGCACCGGGACTTGGCAGCCTGATCGAGGTCATTGATTTATCGGCATTCAGAAGAATTGCTTCAATAAGTATAGGATATTATGTAAACCCTTTTATCACTTTCTCGCCTGATGGTTCGCTTGCTCTACTTGGAGAAAGGGATAGGGATATATTGATTCTCATCGATACGTCCAACCATCGTGTGAAGAGCGAAAAAGCGCTTAATAAGCCCAGAAGTGCTGCCTATACTCCTGATCAGAAAACGATATATGTCGCTCAAACTGAACAGAATACGGTGACAGTACTCCGTTCATTGGATTATTCTATCCTTCAAATCATTCCTCTGAGTGAATCCCCTCTTGAAGTAACCCTCTAAATTTAGAACATGGTTGTACTCGAAAAGACTCTGTTTTTAATCGAACAGAGCTTTTTTTGTCGGATAAATTCTATAGCGCCTACGATCACTAAACACGCCACTGTACTATTTCTGACCTGGTGAAAGCTCCCACATTAAAAATGGAAAATTTTTTTAAGAAGTGCAGCCTTTCTTGTCATCGTCCTTAAATTATGATATATTAACTTTTGGTGTCAATCACACACGCAGGTCGATTGAATGGCAGGTGCTGAAGCAATCAGTCGTCGTTCAAGAAGAAGCCTGCGGAGGCATATAACCAATAGGAGGAATTTATAATGGCAGTTATTTCAATGAAACAACTCTTGGAATCCGGTGTTCATTTTGGTCATCAGACCCGCCGCTGGAATCCGAAAATGAAACCTTTCATTTTCACAGAAAGAAATGGTATCTATATTATTGATCTGCAGAAAACTGTGAAAAAGGTTGAAGAAGCTTATAATTTTGTCAGAAGCATCGCTGCTGACGGTGGTAAGATTCTTTTTGTCGGCACAAAGAAACAAGCTCAGGACTCTGTAAAAGCTGAGGCCGAACGTTCCGGCCAGTATTATGTCAATCAGCGCTGGCTTGGTGGTACACTGACAAATTTTGAAACAATTCGTAAAAGAATCAAACGTCTGAAAGACATCGAAAAGATGCAGGAAGACGGTACTTTTGATGTTCTGCCTAAGAAAGAGGTTGTTGGTCTGAACAAAGAACTGGCACGTCTTGAGAAATTTCTCGGCGGCATCAAAGAAATGACCAGTGTTCCGCAGGCATTATTTGTTATTGATCCGCGTAAAGAAAGAATTGCGATCGCTGAAGCTCATAAATTAAAGATTCCGATCATTGCCATTGTAGATACAAACTGCGATCCGGATGAAATCGATGTTGTTATCCCAGGCAACGACGATGCGATTCGTGCGGTCAAGCTGTTGACAGGTAAGATGGCTGACGCTGTTCTGGAAGCCAACCAGGGTGAAGAAACTGAAGCTGCTGCAGAACCAGCAGCGGAAACTGCTAAAAGCGAAGAAACTGTAAAAGCTGAATGATTATTGAATAAATGAAACAAAACAGGGTGATAAGGGGAAAAGCCCTTTATCACTCTTTTCATGAAAAAACAAGTGAGTATCTAGGAGGATGTCAAGTGGCAGCGATTAGTGCGAAATTAGTTAAGGAACTGCGCGATCAGACAGGTGCAGGAATTATGGACTGCAAACGTGCGTTAACAGAAACCGATGGAGATTTGAAAAAAGCGATTGATGTCTTGCGTGAAAAAGGCGTTGCCAAAGCTGCGAAAAAATCAAGTCGTATCGCCGCAGAAGGTTTGGCAGAGATTAAAGTGAAAGGAAATAGGGCTGTTGCACTCGAAGTCAACTCAGAAACCGATTTTGTTGCCAAAAACGCAGAATTCAAGGGATTGATTGATAGTCTGGCTGATCATCTGCTGTCCCAAAGCAGCACGGAAGTTGATGATGTGCTCAAACAGAAGATTGCCGGCACAGAAGAAACTGTTGATCAGCATATCACGTCAGCGATCGCTAAGATCGGTGAAAAGCTTTCTCTGAGACGTTTTGCTATCGTTGAAAAGACGGATGACGAAACCTTTGGTGCTTATCTGCATATGGGTGGACGGATTGCAGCGCTGGTTAGGATTTCCGGCGGCGATTCGGCGGTTGCCAAAGATCTGGCCATGCATGTGGCAGCGATTAAGCCGCGCTATATCACTGATAAAGAAATCCCGGAAGATATTGTTGCCCATGAAAAAGAAGTCCTGACGCAGGAAGCACTCGGCGAAGGCAAACCGGCAAATATTGTTGAAAAAATGGTGGTTGGCCGGCTTAAAAAATTCTTCAAGGAAATTTGCATTGTTGATCAGCCATTTGTTAAAGACGGCGATATCATAGTTGAGGAATTTTTGAAGAGCAAAAACGCAGAAATTAAGTCCTTTGTCCGTTACGAAGTCGGCGAAGGTATTGAAAAGAAAGAAGAAAACTTTGCAGACGAAGTCAAAGCTCAGATGAAACAATGATAGGCGGTGCCTTCATGTGTTGAATCCGCATGGCTTCAAGCCGCCTGAATGAATGGCTTTTAGGGCATGTTCGGCACCTCTGTTAGATAAGTAGGGAACACAATGGGGCACGAGTGACGTGTCCCATTTTTTAAAATAGGATTCTTTTGGAGAGGAAGATGAGTTATGCCCAATCAGGCAAAATATAAACGCGTGATTTTGAAATTAAGTGGAGAGGCGCTGGCGGGAAAAAACGGTTTTGGCATCTCACCAGAAGTTATCCGGTCGATCACACAGCAGGTTAAGGAAGTCGTTGATCTGCAGGTTGAGGTAGCTATTGTTGTCGGAGCCGGCAACATTTGGCGTGGCAAGACCGGCAGTGAAATGGGGATGGATCGCGCGCAGGCCGATTATATGGGCATGCTGGCCACTGTATTGAATGCCTTGGCCCTTCAGGATAGTCTGGAAGGACTAGGGGTTGAGACCCGTGTCCAGACCTCGATTGAGATGCGCCAGGTTGCTGAACCCTATATCCGCAGGCGGGCGGTTCGCCACCTTGAAAAAGGACGCGTTGTCATTTTTGCGGCAGGCACCGGAAATCCCTATTTTTCAACCGATACTACAGCGGCTTTGCGGGCAGCGGAAATCGAGGCGGATGTGATTCTGATGGCCAAGAATGATGTCGACGGTGTATATTCTGCTGATCCGAAGCTGGATAAGGCAGCTATTAAATATAAAGAAATCAGTTATCTAAAGGTACTTAACGAAGGTCTACAGGTGATGGATTCGACAGCCTCATCGCTCAGCATGGATAATGATATCCCGCTGATCGTTTTCTCACTGTCTGTTGAAGGCAATATCAAGCGTGCCGTACTCGGTGAGGATATCGGTACAGTTGTAAAGGGGAGATAAAAATGGCAGAAAGTGATACTTTAAAAGAAGCTCGCTTAAAAATGGAAAAGACCGTGTCCGCTTATCAACGGGAATTGGTTACGATTCGCGTCGGACGGGCGAATCCGTCAATTTTAAATAAAGTGACGGTCGAATACTATGGCTCAGAGACACCGCTGAATCAGATTGCCTCTATTACTGCGCCTGAGGCTCGGCTCTTGCTCATTCAGCCCTACGATAGGACCGCCTTGGCTAATATTGAACGTGGAATTCTGAAGTCGGATCTCGGAATCACTCCGACAAACGATGGGACCGTTATCCGGATCGCTATTCCACCGCTCACGGAGGAACGCCGGGCAGAATTGGTAAAAGTCGTTCATAAAATTGCTGAGGAAGCGAAAGTTGCGGTTCGCAATGTCCGCCGGGAAGCCAATGAACAAGTCAAAAAGCTGGAAAAGAGCAATGAATTGACGAAAGATGATGTTCGCGCAGCAGAAGAAGACGTTCAGAAACTGACCGATGAAACCATTAAAAAAATTGATCGGATTTCCTCAGATAAGGAAAAAGAAATGATGGATATTTAATTGAGAACAGGACACTTTTGACTGTTTGGATTCGGAGCGAGCCCGGACACAGGTAGTTGGACAATTCAGTACTCGCTATTTGGAGGAAAGCAGATGTTTGGTAAATTTTCCTTTAATAAGAAAGGGAATACGGAAGAAAAGGCGCTGAATGGACCGGCTTCGGAGAAAATACCGGCACATGTTGCTATTATCATGGATGGGAACGGACGCTGGGCACAGCATCGTGGCCTGCCGCGAATTGCGGGTCATCGGGAAGCAATGAAAACAGTGAAAAGGATAACAAGGGAAGCTCAAAATATCGGCATTAAAGTTTTGACCCTATATACCTTTTCTACTGAAAACTGGAAACGACCGAAGAACGAAGTTGATTTTTTGATGAAGCTTCCCCAGCAATTTCTCAATTCCTATCTCGTTGAATTGATTGAAAACAATGTTCAGGTTCAAGTCATGGGCGATATGTCCCGCATTCCAGACTATACGCTTGCGGCCATTCATCAGGCAGTCGAACAAACGAAGACAAATGACGGGATGATTCTGAACTTTGCCTTGAACTATGGCAGCTACGCAGAAATTACGGAGGCAGTGAAACAGATTGCCAGAGATGTCCTGAACAATAAATTAGATATTAATGCGCTTCAACCGCAGGACATTTCCGCACGTTTAATTAGTCCGACGTTGCCGAATCCGGACTTGTTGATCCGCACGGGCGGAGAAGTTCGCCTGAGCAATTTCATGCTCTGGCAGTTGGCCTATACGGAATTCTATT
Organism: Sporolactobacillus sp.; assembly: GCA_048976585.1. GTDB lineage: Bacteria > Bacillota > Bacilli > Bacillales > Sporolactobacillaceae > Sporolactobacillus. The sequence goes on from JBHGUY010000030.1 coordinate 194,788, forward strand.
TCTCAGATGTCTTTTGGCCGGACTTCAATGAAGAAAACTTGCATGAAGCCGTTCGATCTTTTGCTGAACGCCAGCGCCGATTCGGCGGCGTCCGCTCGGGAGGAGAAAAGTAAATGAAACAAAGAATCATTACAGGTGTTCTAGCGGGGGCGGTTTATCTTCTTTTCCTGTTTCTCGGATCAGTTTCTTTTGCTTTATTTGCCGCCGTGCTTGCGATCATTAGTTTTACTGAACTGGCAGCGATGAAAAAATTAAAACGGACTTCCTTTGCGGTCATCGCTGGAGCGATAATTACCGGTCTCATCGTTTTAGAGAATCTGGCAACGCTGTTGTTTTCAGCCTCTTTCGGCACCGTACTTATCAAGTTGATCACTCTGCTTCTTCTCTTTTTACTTGTAGCTACGGTATTCACCAAGAATAAATTTCAATATGAACAGGCGGCATATGTACTGTTTTCGGTCATCTACATAGGTTTTTCCTTTTATCTGCTTGTTCATCTGCGAATGCAGAGTCTGCAATTTGTTCTGTTCGTTCAGATTCTGATCTGGGCGACCGACAGCGGTGCCTATTTTATAGGCAAACAATGGGGGCGTCATAAACTGGCGCCGCATATCAGTCCCAATAAAACGATCGAAGGATCAGCCGGTGCACTGCTCTCAGCAGTTCTCGTAGCCATTATTTTTCAGCTGATTGTTCAGGCCCCGCTTTTTTCGTCATGGGGAGCACTCCTTGCAATCAGTATTTTGATCTCCGTCGCCGGCCAACTGGGTGATCTGGCAGAATCCGCAGTTAAGAGATATTTCATGGTCAAAGATTCAGGGGCCATACTGCCCGGCCATGGCGGATTATTTGATCGATTCGACAGTTTGATTTTTGTATTGCCTGTTCTATTCCTGCTGGGAGTAATCAACTAATGACGGGAGGAGTCGCTTTGAAAAAAATCAGTCTGCTAGGGGCAACAGGATCTGTCGGGACGCAGACATTATCGGTTGTTCGCGAGCATCCCGATCATTTTGCTGTTTCTGCTTTTTCATTCGGCAGCAATGTAGAGAAGGCGCTGCCTCTGATTCGGGAATTTCAACCGAAAATTGTTTCTGCGAAGGATAAAGTGACCGCTGAAAAATTGAAGATTGAATTAAACGGGTCAGTCAAAATCGTCTACGGTGCTGGTGGTATGGTTGAAGCCGCTGTTTTTTCGGAGAGCGACATGCTCGTCAATGCCGTTCTCGGCAGTGTCGGACTGGAACCGACGCTTGCCGCGATTGAAGCGGGGAAAACAATCGGATTGGCCAATAAGGAAACGCTCGTAACGGCAGGACATCTCGTCATGGCGGCAGCAAAAAAGGCCGGCGTGGCCATTCTTCCGATTGACAGCGAGCATTCGGCCATTTTTCAATCGATGCAGGGACAAGACATGGCAAAGATATCGCGTATTATTCTGACGGCTTCAGGCGGAAGCTTTCGTGACAAGTCGCGGGCTGAATTGAAAAATGTGACCGTGACGGATGCTTTGAAGCATCCCAATTGGTCGATGGGTGCAAAAATAACTGTTGACACGGCGACATTGATGAACAAGGGGCTTGAGGTCATCGAAGCACACTGGCTCTTTCACATGCCTTATGAAAAAATCGACACGGTGATTCACCGGGAAAGTATTGTTCATTCCTTAGTGGAATATGCTGATCATAGTCAGATCGCCCAGCTAGGCCTTCCTAGCATGCTTGTTCCGATTCAGTATGCATTGACTTATCCCCAAAGACTTGAACTTAGAGGGACAAAGAGTTTAAACTTATGGGAAATAGGTACACTCCATTTTCAGAAGGTGGACAGACAGCGTTTTCCTTCCATTGGACTTGCCTACAACGCTGGCAAGGAAGGCGGATCTTGCCCGACCGTTCTGAATGCGGCGAACGAGGCGGCCGTCCGCTTATTCCTTCAGGGAAAAATTAAATTCCTTGACATCGAAGCCTTAGTCAAAGAAGCGCTTGATCATTATCCGCGTGTCGAGTTACCCGATTTAGAAGCCATTGAAGAGATGGATCATAAAGCACGCCATTTTGTCAGCAATAGAGTCCTGAGCCATTAATTAAGCAGAGGTGAAGACGATCTTGGAAACTTTAATTGTAGTCGTTGTTATTTTCGGGCTTCTTGTGTCGATTCATGAATTTGGCCATTTGGTTGTCGCAAAGAGGTCCGGCATATTATGCCGGGAATATGCGATTGGGTTTGGTCCGAAAATATTTGCAATTAAAAAAGGAGAGACAGTTTACACCTTGCGGCTGCTGCCAATAGGCGGCTATGTACGCATGGCTGGAGAGGATCCTGAGCTGGTCGAAATAAAACCGGGACAAAGTGTCGGTATTTATTTTGATCACGCTGGAAATGTCCAGAGAATCGTCATTGATCATTTGGAAAAATATCCGGATGCCCGTTTTATGACTGTTGAACAATGTGATCTGGAGAAAGATCTGTTTATCTCTGGCTACGAAGAGGACGAAGGTCCGCTAATTCGTTATGCTGTGAATCACGAGGCCACTTATGTGTCCGACCATCAGGATTTTCAAATCGCACCACTTGATCGTCAGTTTGCATCACAAGCACTGTACAAACGATTTTTGACGATTTTCGCGGGTCCATTTATGAATCTTGTATTGGCCGTGATCATTTTTATTATCTATTTTAATATTCAAGGTATTCCCTCAGATGCTGCACGCTTGGGCAAGATGATAGAGGGCTATCCCGCCGAGCAGGCCGGTTTGCAGAGTGGCGATCGAATTCTCGCTATCAACCAGGTCCCCGTTCACAACTGGAACGCGATTACACGCTATGTGGATTCCAGACCTGGCAAGAAAGTGACCTTTCGTATCGAGCGGAGCGGTCAGGTCCAGAACAAGGATCTCGTTATTGGCACACGCAAAGGACAGCAAGGGAAGGCGTCAGGGGTGATTGGCGTTTATCAACCGACCTACTACTCCGTTCCTGGTTCATTGAAAGCCAGCGTATCCCAAACCTACTTTTGGATAAAAATGGAACTTCAGGGACTTGGGAAACTTGTGAGTGGCGGATTCAACTTGAATGATCTTTCCGGTCCGGTCGGCATTTATCATGCTACAGGAGAAGTCGTTGCCCAAGGACTGATTCTTGTGCTAAACTGGACGGCCTTTCTCAGTATCAATCTGGCCGTGATTAATCTGCTGCCGCTTCCTGCATTAGACGGCGGGCGTTTATTGTTTTTGATCATTGAGGCCGTGCGAGGTAAACCCGTCGAACCGCAAAAAGAAGCCCTTGTGCATTTTGTCGGTTTTGCACTCTTGATGCTCTTGATGTTGCTTGTTACTTGGAATGATATTCAAAATATTTTTTCGCGTTAGAAAAGGGTAGCGCGTATTTACTTTTTCCCAGATGAGGTGCATGTCATGAAACAAAGCCAAATGTTTATTCCAACCTTAAAGGAGGTTCCGGCAGACGCTGAAGCGGCCAGCCATCAATTTTTACTGCGCGGTGGCTTCATCAGGCAGAATGCGGCGGGAATTTATTCTTATCTGCCGCTTGGTTATAAAATCATCAAAAAAATTGAGACCATCATTCGTGAGGAGATGGATCGGACTGGTGCTCAGGAACTCCTGATGCCTGCCATGCAGCCGGCGGAGCTTTGGCATGAATCCGGTCGCTGGGATGTTTACGGACCTGAACTCATGCGATTGAAAGATCGCCACGGCCGTTTTTTTGCACTGGGAGCGACTGGAGAAGAATTAATTACCAGCCTCGTACGCGACGCGCTCAATTCGTACAAAAAATTGCCGATGACTTTGTATCAGATTCAAACCAAATATCGTGATGAGAAGCGGCCGCGATTCGGATTATTGCGCGGCAGGGAATTTATTATGAAGGATGCCTACTCTTTCCATGCCGATCAGGAAACACTGGACGAAACCTATTGGGCCATGTATCATGCCTATCAGCGCATTTTCGAACGCTGCGGTTTAACGTTTCGTGCGGTTATCGCCGATTCAGGAGCAATTGGCGGCAAGGACACACATGAATTCCAAGCACTTGCCGAGATTGGCGAGGACACCCTCGCTTATTCTGATCAGTCCGATTACGCGGCAAATCTTGAAATGGCAGAGGTGAGCGAGCCAAAGACTGCCGAGAAAAAGGCTTGTCCGCCGATGGAGCAGGCTTCAGGTAAAACGGCAGAACCGACTCTCCGTACCATTTGGTTTAAAACTCCTTCGGAAGCAGTTGCTGTACTTGTTCGATCTGGCGATGAAGTGAATGAAATAAAAGTGAAAAATTATTTAGGCGCGGATATCATTGAGAAAATGGAGCAAACGGATCAAATCGATCTGTTTCACCCGCTTGCGCCCATTAGTGTACTCGCGGACAATGGTGTCAAGCGACTCGCCGGCGCTGTTTTCTATAATGAAGCGGAAGCGAAAACTTATACGCAGGTCGATCCGGAACGTGACCTTCCTATCCAAGCCTATGCCGATTTCCGTTTTATTAAAGAAGGCGATCCATCACCCGATGGCAAAGGCACAATTAAATTTGCCAAGGGAATTGAAATCGGCCAAGTCTTTAAACTTGGCACAAAATATTCTGAGTCGATGGGCGCACTCTATCTGGATGCAGGAGGCAAAAGTCAGCCGCTGATCATGGGTTGTTACGGAATTGGTATTTCGCGAACGCTTTCCGCAATCTGCGAACAATATCATGATGAAAAGGGCTTGATATGGCCGAAAGCCATGGCTCCATTCACCGTTCATCTGATTACGATGAATATGAAGAACGAAGCACAAGGGGCACTCTCACAGCAGATTTATCAGGACCTGTCTGCAAAAGGCTATGAGATTCTGTGGGATGATCGCAAGGAACGAGCAGGCGTCAAATTTGCCGACAGCGAATTGATTGGCTGCCCGATCCAGATTGTCGTCGGAAAGAAAGCCGACGAAAAGATCGCTGAAATCGGAACACGGCAGGATCATCAACGTGAAGAATGCAGCGTTGATGACCTGCAGCAGTTGATCGATCGGCGGCTGGACATGCTAAAATGAATGCAGTGCGGGATGAAAAATAATAGGAGCAAGGATTCAGGGGAGGACGCGAAGAGGCGTCCTTTCGCTTTTATCATTTTAAGTGAAAGCCGGAGTGGGGCTCTGCCGTCGTTCCTTGTCTGGCCATTGAGAACTCTTTTTAGTATGATATGTTTATATAGCTTTTTTAGCTGATAGGATCGATTAGAGAGAAAGAGAATGGATGATGAGAGGAGACGGGGAAAATGTCCGAAGTACTAGCCAAAACCTCGCGTTGGTCAATTCTGTTGCAGCAAATTGGGGCACCTGAGGAATGGAAGACGCTCTATTTTACAGGCGGAGAAATTGAGAAGCTGACTGTTTTTCGTAATGAAAGGCGTTGGCATTTTGATTTTAAGCTTGAATCTGTGTTGCCCTTTACGGTCTATGAGTGGCTGCAAAGCAAATTAACAGAAAAATTTCGAGCGATTGTTCCGGCATTGACTTTTACGATTCAGACGACAGATGTCCAAAAAGCAGATCAGCATTTTTCGGAGTACTGGCCTGGACTTAGATCGGCGATGTCTGTTCAATTTCCGGCACTGAAGGCCTGCTTTTCGGAAAAAGGGCCAGATGTTGATGAAAATTTACTTATTTTTTCGGTCAATAATGAAACAGAAGCTGGCCTGATTAAACGCAAATTGCCGCATGCTGTGAATGAATACCTCAGGCCGTTCGGATTTTCGCCAGTGAATCTTGAGGTTCGAATCAATGCTGAAGATAAAACGAAAGCCTATGACAGCTTTGTCAAGCAGAGAGAACAGGAAGATCATCAGAAAGTCTTGCAGGCTGTCACCGAGAGGGAGCAGGCCAAGCAGCAAGAAGGCGCCGCTGAACAAATTTCGGGTCCTTTTAAAATCGGTTACGCGATACAGGATGACCCTGTAGCAATCGAGACCATTCAAGATGAAGAAAGACGAATGACAATCCAGGGTTATGTTTTTGATGTCGAATCGCGCGAACTGCGCAGCGGACGGACGCTATTGCTCTTTAAAATCACCGATTATACGGATTCCTTAATGATAAAAATGTTTTCCAGAGACAAAGATGATGCCCAGCGTTTTGCCAGTATGCAGAAAGGGATCTGGGTCAAGGTGCGCGGCGGCGTTCAAAATGATAGCTTTGCTAGAGATTTGGTCATGATTGCCAATGATGTTGAAGAAATTCAGCCGCATCGTAAAAGAGATCAAGCACCAGATGGTGAAAAAAGGGTTGAATTACACGCCCACACCGTCATGAGCCAAATGGATGCAGTGGTGACGGCATCTGCTCTAGTCAAACGAGCGAAGGAATGGGGGCATCCGGCGATTGCGATAACCGATCACGGAGTGGCACAGTCCTATCCTGAGGCCTATGCGGCCGGACAAAAAAGCGGAGTGAAAATCATTTATGGCGTGGAAGCGAACCTGATCGATGATGGGGTTCCGATTGCTTATAATCTGCAGCACCGCGAGCTGGCCGAGGCAACCTATGTTGTCTTTGACGTCGAGACAACCGGTCTTTCAGCGGTCTATGACACGATTATTGAACTCGCCGCGGTCAAAATGAAGGATGGCGAGGTTCTGGAAAAATTTGATAAGTTTGCCAATCCGCATCATCCCTTGCCGCAGAAGATCATTGAACTGACCAGCATTACTGATGAGATGTTGGCTGACGCTCCGGATGCGAATGAGGTCGTTGATGAGTTTCGTGCGTTTGCCGGGGATGCGATTCTTGTCGCCCATAATGCCACTTTTGACATGGGCTTTTTGAATACAGCCTATAAGAAACTCGGCTACGCCGATGCGGTGAATCCCTGGATGGATACCCTTGAACTCGGCCGTTTTCTCTACCCCGAATTCAGAAATCATCGGCTCGACACCCTTTGCAAGGCGTTTAATATTGAACTGACCCACCACCACCGGGCTATTTACGATACGGAAGCCACGGGGTACCTCGCCTGGAAGATGATTAAGGACGCCGCGGAAAAAGAAATGTTTTACCATGATCAATTAAATAATAACCTGGGCAAAGGAAATTTGGATCGCATTCGTCCATCGCATATGATCCTGCTCGTTAAGAATCAGATCGGTTTAAAAAATCTCTATAAGCTGATCTCCTTGTCTCATGTTAAATATTTTTTCCGTGTGCCGCGGATTCCGCGCTCACTTTTGACGAAATACAGGGAGGGCTTGATTGTCGGTTCAGGCTGCGATAAAGGCGAGCTCTTTGAGACGATGATGCAGAAGTCTGCCGAAGCCGCTGAAAAGGTCGCCGCTTTTTATGACTATATTGAAATCCAACCGCCGGCAAATTATGCCCATCTTGTTGAAAAAGGGATCGTCCGTGATGAGCTGGCGCTGAAGGATGTCATGCAGAAGCTCGCCCATCTCGGCGAAAAATTAAATAAACCCGTGGTTGCGACCGGCGACGTCCACTATCTGGATGAGCATGATAAAATTTATCGCAGGATTTTAATCGGTTCGCAGGCCGGCAATCCGCTGAACCGGCAAGTGCAGCCAGACGTTCACTTTCGGACGACAGATGAAATGCTCGAGGCCATGCGCTTTCTCGGTGAGGACAAGGCGAAGGAAGTTGTCGTCACAAATCCTCAGGCAATTGCCAATTCGATTGATGAGGTCATGCCAGTCAAAGACAAACTCTATACACCGACGATTGACGGCGCCGAAGAAGAAGTCAAAGAAAAGACTTATAGCCGAGCTCATTTTCTTTATGGTGATAAGCTGCCGGAATTGGCCGAAAAACGGTTGGACAAAGAATTGAAGAGCATTATCGGCAACGGATTCTCTGTAATCTATCTGATTGCTCATAAGCTGGTTAAAAAATCGCTGTCCGACGGTTATTTGGTTGGTTCGCGAGGATCGGTCGGCTCCTCACTAGTAGCTACGATGCTGGAAATCACGGAAGTGAACCCGCTGCCGCCACATTACCTCTGTCCTGAATGTCATCATGTTGAGTTTTTTACGGATGGATCCGTTGCCTGCGGATTTGATTTGCCCGATAAGGCTTGCCCGGATTGCGGGACGATGATGAAAAAAGAAGGTCACGATATCCCTTTTGAAACCTTTCTCGGATTCAGAGGGGATAAAGTGCCCGATATCGATTTAAATTTCTCCGGCGATTATCAGCCGGTTGCTCATAATTATACAAAGGTGCTGTTCGGCGAGGATAAAGTTTACCGGGCGGGAACGATCGGCACGATTGCCGATAAAACCGCTTATGGTTATGTCAAGGGTTATGAGGAAGATACTGGCAGCCATTTACGCGGAGCGGAACGCGATCGACTGGCATCGGGTTGTACCGGTGCCAAAAGAACGACTGGCCAGCACCCCGGAGGCATCGTTGTTGTGCCTCGTGATATGGATATTTATGATTTCACACCGGTGCAATATCCGGCAGATGATAAAACAGCTGAATGGCAAACGACGCATTTCGATTTCCATTCGATCCATGATAATATCCTGAAGCTGGATATCCTCGGACATGACGATCCGACGGTCATTCGTATGCTTCAGGATCTGAGCGGTATTGATCCGAAAACGATTCCGGTTGACGATCAGGAGGTCATGAAAATATTCAGCTCTACCGAATCGCTGGGTATTAAGCCGGAACAGATTCGCTGCAAGGTAGGAACACTGGGCATTCCCGAATTCGGTACCCGTTTTGTCCGACAAATGTTGGAGGATACGAAACCAACATCTTTTGCCGAACTGGTTCAAATTTCAGGTCTCTCTCACGGTACCGACGTTTGGCTGGGCAATGCCCAAACGCTGATCGATGACGGAACCTGCGTGCTGAAGGATGTCATTTCCTGTCGTGATGACATTATGATTGACCTGATGCATAAGGGGCTCGAACCTTCCCATGCCTTTAAAATCATGGAATCGGTCCGCAAAGGCAAAGGACTGAATGACGCCTGGATTGAAGAAATGAAGAATAATAATGTTCCTTCCTGGTATATGGATTCCTGCCTGAAAATCAAATATATGTTTCCAAAGGCGCATGCGACCGCCTATGTTCTAATGGCCTTCCGAATTTCATATTTCAAGGTTCATTATCCGGTTCTCTTCTACGCAACCTATTTTACGGTTCGTGCCGATGATTTTGACGTTGATGTCATGCGGAAGGGCTCTGCCGCCATCCGTGAAAAGCTGGAAGAGATCGAACGGAAAGGCAATGATGCCCTCCCCAAAGAAAAAAGTCTGCTGACGGTGCTTGAAGTTGCCCTTGAAATGTGCGAACGTGGATTCAGTTTTCAGTCAGTTGACTTGTACCGTTCAGATGCTACGCGTTTCCTAGTTGAGGACGGTTCACTGCTTCCGCCTTTTAATGCGATACCCGGAGTCGGAACGAATGCAGCCAAAGCGATCGCCAAGGCACGGGATGATGGCGAATTCCTTTCAAAGGAAGACTTGCAGAGACGGGCAAAAATCTCCAAAACCATTCTTGAATATCTGGATGGTCAGGGTTGCCTTGAGGGCATGCCGGATGCCAATCAATTGTCGTTGTTTTAAACGGTTGCGCCTGGCATCTTGATGATCATTCAAAGACCATTCGCCTATACAGATAGAACATCGGCGACAAGCGCCGTATCTCTTCAGATTGTTGCCTAGATTGTATGGGTATGATATAGTGTTTATGGAAATACTGGAAATAGTTCGTCTGGAAAGAGTGGGAAATTCCCGCTCTTTTGTTTTCAAAGGAGGCTGAATATGGCTAGCGCAATCGCGAAGATGACTGATGAACTGATTTCCCCGATACTTCTGGAGCTCAATCTTGAACTTGTAGACATCGAGTATGTCAAGGAAGGGAAAAATCGGTTTTTACGGGTCTTCATTGATTCCGCGCAAGGAGTCGATTTAGATACCTGCGCAACAGTCAGCGAAAAATTGAGCGAGGCACTGGATAAGAAGGATCCGATCAAAGAGGCTTATTTTCTTGAGGTCTCTTCTGCCGGAGCTGAGCGTCCGCTGAAAAAATATGAAGACTTTGTTAAATCCATCGGCAAAGACGTCCATTTGACGACCTATGAACCGATAGACGGTTCCAAAATTTTTGAAGGTAAATTATCTGACGTGAACAAAGAATCTGTTATCCTTGCTATCCGGGATAAAACGCGAGTGATTCATGTGACACTGCCTTTCGATAAGATTGCAAGCAGCAGACTTGCGATCATTTTTTAGGGCGGCAGGCATCGGTTCCAAAAAGGGGAGAGAAATATGAGCAGTGATCTAATCGAAGCGATGGCGGCGCTGGAAAAAGATAAAGGGATTAGCAAAGAGGTTCTGCTGGATGCACTAGAAGCAGCCCTCATTTCCGCCTATAAACGTAATTTTGATCAAGCGCAGAATGTTCGTGTGGATGTGAATGAAGGGCTCGGTCAGATTAAGGTTTTCGCCCGCAAAGAGGTTGTCGAGGCAGCCGAGAACAATAATCTGCAGATTTCACTGGAACAGGCGAAGAATCTGAATCCGCATTATCAGATTGGTGATACGGTAGAGGTTGAGGTTACACCGCGTAACTTCGGACGGATTGCCGCACAGACGGCGAAACAGGTCGTGACGCAGCGAGTTCGGGAAGCTGAGCGTAGCGTGATCTATTCCGAATTTATCGACCGCGCAGACGACATCATGACAGGCATTGTCCAGCGTGTGGATCGCCGTTTCATCTATGTGGATTTAGGACGGGTTGAAGCCCTGTTGCCGCTCGCCGAGCAAATGCCAAACGAAACTTATCATCCGCATGACCGTATTAAAGTCTATCTGACTAAAGTGGAGAATGCCAAAAAAGGGCCGATGATCACGGTTTCTCGGACGCATCCGGGTCTGCTCAAACGTCTTTTTGAACTGGAAGTTCCTGAAATATTTGATGGAACGGTTGAAATTAAGTCGATATCCAGAGAAGCTGGCGATCGTTCAAAGATTGCCGTTTACGCGTCTGATCCGGAAGTGGATGCTGTCGGTGCCTGCGTGGGTCAGAAGGGTGCCAGAGTTCAAACCATTGTTAATGAACTGAAGGGTGAAAAAATTGATATTGTTGGCTGGTCTGAGGATCCGGTCGTCTATGTCGCCAATGCGCTCAGCCCCTCCAAAGTCGTCAAGGTCCTCGTCCATGAGGAAGATAAGGCGACAACAGTCATCGTGCCGGATTATCAATTGTCACTTGCTATTGGTAAAAAAGGTCAAAATGCCCGGCTCGCCGCGAAGCTGACGGGCTGGAAAATCGATATCAAGAGTGAAACCGAAGCGGAAGAAAACGGCCTTCTTGATGCCTTTGATGGAGAAAAATCAGAGGACGCTCAGGAGAGTTACGGAGAAGACGCAGAACGGACAGATTCTCCTGATCTATCGGAAGATTAAGGGAGGCGCTGCCGATGCCGAAAATGAGAAAAATACCAATGCGCAAATGTGTCGTTTGCCAGGAATCGATGGATAAAAGAAATTTGTTCCGTATTGTCCGCTCTCCTGAAGGAGCTGTTTTTCTGGATCTTACCGGAAAGAAAAATGGGCGCGGAGCTTATCTGTCGATGAAGAGGGAATGTATTGACAAGGCAAGAAGCAAGAATCTGCTTTCTCGTCATTTGGGTACCAATGTCCCGGATTCAGTTTTTGCAGAAATGATCAGTTATCTGGAGGCACATCCCGCTGATGTCACAAACGAATGACTGGCAATCCCTGTTAGGCTTAGCCAAGCGAGCAGGAAAAGTTGTCTCCGGAGAAGATACTGTTTTGCGAATGATTCGGGATCGGAAGGCTAGAGTCGTCCTGTTGTCAGATGACGCTTCACCGCGCACAAAAAAAACGGTGACCAATAAATGCACGTTTTATCAAGTACCGTTGTTCTATGTACCTGATCGCTTCATACTTGGGAAGGCCATTGGCCAGCCTGCGCGCGTCATTGTTGCAGTCGAGGATATTCATTTTGCGGGAGGACTGATAAGGCGGCTTGAACCATCAATACGGGGGTGAATATATGATTAAGATGCGTGTATATGAATATGCTAAAGAAAATCATGTCTCAAGTAAGGACGTGATTGCGAGACTGGAGGCTCTGGGTTTTGACGTGAAGAGCCACATGTCAGTGATTGAGGAGAACGCCATTCACCAGTTGAATAAAAAATTTCAGAAGAAAACGGACACCGGTCGTACGCAGACGGCGATTCCGAAAAAAAAGAATGCAGAGGGTACTGTGAATCAAACAACAAAAACAAGTGAAAAACGAACCACTAGATCAACGGCCACGGTAGAAAAACGCGATCGGAACAGCACTTCAAGTCCTAAGACAAGAACAGTGAACAATAGCAACAACAGCAGCAGCAGCAGTAACAACAACTACAATAACAAAAATAATAACAGCAGCAGCAATAACAATCGCAATACCAGCAGCCAAGGTCAAGGAAACAATCGAAGTGCAAGGAACAGTAGTCAGGGCAATCGAAACAATCAAGGCCCTAGAAACAGTCAGGGTGGCGGTTTCAATAACAATCGCCGGAGTAGCGGGAAACGCGGTAATCGGGGATACGGAAGACGCCGCAGCAATATTTCCGCGGCTAGCCGTCAGAAGATGGAGATTAAGCTTCCGGAAAAGATTATGATTTCCGGATCTTTGACTGTTGGCCAATTTGCCGAGAAATTGGGCAGACCATCCACAGATATTATTAAGAAGTTGATGGCTCTTGGTGTCATGGCAACGAAGAATCAGGATCTTGAGAAGGACACGATTGAACTCTTGGCATCGGATTATGGGGTTGCCGTCGAAGAAGAAGTTTTAGTGGATGAAGCGAACTTCGAGGCTGAAGGCTTGGGAATCGATGAAAAAACAGCCGTTATCCGTCCACCGGTCGTTACCATTATGGGACATGTCGATCACGGGAAAACAACGCTGCTTGATTCCATTCGTCATACCAAAGTAACCGCGGGCGAAGCTGGTGGAATTACTCAGCATATCGGTGCTTATCAAGTGGTTCACAATAGCAAAAAAATAACTTTTCTTGATACCCCAGGGCATGCCGCTTTTACGACCATGCGGGCTCGTGGCGCGGAGATTACTGATATTACGGTCTTAGTCGTTGCTGCCGATGACGGTGTAATGCCGCAGACGATTGAAGCGATTCACCATGCCCGAGCAGCCAAGGTGCCGATTATTGTCGCGGTTAATAAAATTGACAAAGCGAACGCCAACCCGGATCACGTCATGCAAGAATTATCCGAACAAGGCCTTGTACCTGAGGATTGGGGCGGAGATACGATCTTCGTAAAAATATCTGCCAAACAGGGAACAGGCATTGATGATCTGCTTGAAATGATTCTGCTCGTGTCGGAAATGGAAGAATATAAAGCGAATCCGGATAAACTGGCCAGAGGTGCCGTGATTGAAGCTCAATTGGATAAAGGCAAAGGCGCGATCGCGACTTTACTTGTTCAGAACGGAACGCTGAATGTCGGTGATGCCATTGTTGTTGGCAATACCTATGGTCGTGTCCGTGCGATGGTCAATGATGTTGGCCGCCGTGTAAAAAAAGCCGGCCCATCAACACCTGTAGAAATCACTGGGCTCAGCAATGTGCCGCAGGCAGGGGATCAGTTTATTGTGTTTGCGGATGAGAAGAAGGCGCGTCAAATCGGTGAAACTCGTGCAGAACGCGCCGTCATTACCGAACGAAAAGAAACGACAAGCAAGGTCAGTCTCGATGATCTCTTCGAAAAGATCAAAGAAGGCGAAATGAAAGAAATCAATGTCGTCATCAAAGCGGATGTGCAGGGATCGGTTGAAGCATTGTCGGGATCACTGCGCAAAATTGATGTTGATGGCGTTAAGATTAATATTATTCATGAAGGTGTCGGCGGGATCAGTGAATCGGATATCATCCTTGCTTCCGCGTCCAATGCTATTATCATCGGTTTCAATGTGCGTCCAGATAATCATGCCAAACAAGTGGCTGAACAGGAAAAGGTCGATATTCGTCTCTATCGCGTAATCTATGATGCAATCGATGAAATGGAAGCAGCAATGAAGGGCATGCTGGATCCTGAATTTAAGGAAAAAGTGATTGGCCAATTAGATGTCCGCACCACATTTAAGGTTTCTAAAATTGGTACGATTGCCGGCTGTTATGTAACAGACGGGAGAATTGCTCGCGATGCCGGAATTCGACTTGTCCGTAATGGTGTGGTCGTGTACGAGGGACATGTCGATACGCTGAAGCGATTTAAAGATGATGCAAAAGAAGTCAAGCAAGGCTTTGAGTGCGGTGTAACTCTTGAGAACTTTAATGATATTAAAGAGGGAGACACCATGGAAGCCTATGTGATGGAGGAAGTTCAGCCCAAATGATTGTCGGATTAGTCCAATGTGATTGTCTGCTATATTCGGCGCATTCGCTGAAAGACAAACGATCGGTTCTGCTCGGCATTCTGCGTAAAGCGACGAGAAACCATAATCTGGCGGCCAGCGAAACGGATTGGCAGGATGCCTGGCAGCGGACATCTCTGGCTTTTGTTTCTGTAGGGACATCGAAAGTAAGAGTAGAGCAGGAACTCGCGCGGGCTCTTGCCCTGATTGACGGGCAAACCGAAATGGAACGAACAAAGACAACCTATGAATGGTTTTAAAAGGAGGGTGACACCATGGCCAATTTAAGGGTGCATCGGGTCGCCGAGCAAATGAAGAAGGAAATGGGCGACATTATCGAGCACCGGATAAAAGATCCACGCGTCGGCTTTGTAACAGTGACCGGTGTGGATTTGACAGGCGATCTTCAGGAAGCCACAGTCTATGTCAGTGTGCTCGGTAATGACGAAAAGAAAGACGCAACGTTGGCCGGATTAGCAAAGGCTAAAGGATTTATTCGCAGCGAAATCGGCAAACGTATTCGTTTGAGGAAAACGCCGGAAATCCAATTTAAATTTGATCAGTCCGTTGAATATGGCAATCACATCGATCGCTTAATCAATGACTTGCGACGTAATGATGGGGAATAAAGGATGGGGAACTCATGCAAGAGTATAACGGCATTTTGCCGCTCTATAAACCACGAGGGATGACCTCCCATGACTGCGTTTTCCGCCTGCGTAAGCTTCTAAAGTTTCGCAAAATCGGACATACAGGCACGCTCGATCCCGATGTCGATGGCGTGCTTGTCCTTTGTTTGGGACGGGCAACACGAGTTGCCCGTTTTCTTCTGGATTACGGGAAAACGTACGAGGGAATCCTGACGCTCGGTACGGCGACGACGACCGAAGATCGCTCAGGTGAAGTGATCGAAAGCTGTGACGTGGAAACAGCGGTGGCGCGCAGCCGGGTCGAAGCTGTTTTTGCTTCGTTGCATGGGACTATCGAACAAAAGGCACCCCTGTATTCAGCTGTAAAGGTCAATGGCAGAAAGCTTTATGAGTATGCCCGTGCCGGTTTGCCGGTTGAAAGGCCTGTTCGTCAGGTGAAGATCTATCATTTGGAACTGCTGGATGAGGCGCAGGAATATCAGCGGGAAATTCCTTTCAGGGTTTCCTGTAGCAAAGGGACCTATGTGCGAACACTCGCTGTGGATATTGGGCGCAGACTGGGTTACCCGGCGCACCTGCATCGCTTAACCCGCTTAAAAGCCGGTCCATTCCGACTTAGCGATTGTCTGACTTTTGAGCAGATCGAAACTCAGGTTTCAGAAAATCGGTTTCAGAGCTGTCTGAAGCCGCTTGAAGTCGCGCTCGGTCATCTGGGGTCTTGGACAGTAGATGATCAGGAGGCGGTGAAGATCAGTCATGGCGCTGTGCTGCCAATCCCTGCTCAGTTTGATGATCAGCCGCATGCGGTTTATAATAATAAAGGAGTTTGTTTGGCCATCTATCAAATTCATCCAGAAAATCCCGGATTGATCAAACCGTTGAAAGTGCTGCTATGAATGACACCGGTCCTACCGATAATTTTGTATTTCAGTTTAAGAGAATTGAAGGTGCTGCCTGTGAAAACAGTATTTTTAGACAAAAAGCCGAATATCGATGATATCGACAGTCAAGAAAAAGTCATTGCGTTGGGCTATTTCGACGGAGTTCATCTGGGACATCAGGAAGTCATTAAAAAGGCCGTCGCGATTGCCAGGGAAAAGGGATTGGAAGCGACAGTGATGACCTTTTATCCGCATCCCGCAGTTGTACTGAAGCCATCAGCCAAGCGGGCAGACAGCCTGACTCCGCTTAAAGCCAAAGAAAGGTTGATTGAGCAGTTGGGTGTGGACCTGCTGATCTTTGTCACTTTCGATTTGGAACTGAGCAGACTATCTCCGCAGGAATTTGTGGACTACTATTTAATTAATTTACATGCCAAGCATATCGTTGCTGGTTTTGATTATACCTTCGGCCGAATGGCTCAGGGAAATATGGATAATATCGATACCTATACGCGAAGCATGTTTGGGTATACCGTGATCCCCCGAGTTGAGCGCTTTGGCGATAAAGTCAGTTCGACGCGGATCCGGGCGCTGATCACCGGCGGCTCAGTCGATGAGGCGTCGATGTTGCTGGATCATCCTTATCAGACTTCCGGAGTTGTTGTCCATGGCGACCAGCGGGGAAGAGAATTGGGCTTTCCGACGGCGAATGTTGAAACAGAAGAGCCTTATCTGATGCCCGGTGAAGGGGTCTATGCTGTCCGGCTAATCGTTGGCAGTGATTCTTTTGACGGAATCTGCAGTCTCGGTAAGCGTCCAACTTTTTACGATGAAAAACATGCCATTATTGCTGTCGAAGTCTATCTCTTAAATTTCAACGGCAACCTTTACGGACGAACTGTTTTTATAGATTGGTATAAAAAGTTGCGGGGACAGGAGAAATTCAATAGCGCAGATGAATTAATCCAGCAAATGGAAGAAGATAAAAAACAGACGGCTGTTTATTTTTCAAATTTGACGGATGCTGCGAAGAGAAAAACAAAGACTTGAAATCAACGTGCTGATCATGTAAACTAATTAAGTAAAATGTGTGGTTACATGAACCCATGCTCGGCAGTGCGAGTCACCAACGCCTGCTGTGCTTGCGGGGATTAGAGTGTAGGGAGGTGAATACCTGATGGCTTTGACAAAAGAACGTAAAAATCAGCTGATTCAGGATTATCAGACGCATGAGAATGATACCGGATCTCCGGAAGTTCAAATTGCTGTATTGACAGAACAGATCAATGCATTGAATGATCACTTGAAGTTGCATAAGAAAGATCATCATTCGCGTCGCGGTTTGTTGAAAATGGTTGGTAAGCGTCGTAATTTATTGACGTATCTGCGCGGTAAAGATGTGAAACGATATCGTGAACTGATTAACAAATTAGGTCTTCGTCGATAAGCGTAAAAAAAAGCGGGAGATCTCCCGCTTTTTTATGTGAAATAAATTGAAAACGATAACGAAACCGGATTTCTATTTGCTGACCGGCTTTGTGATTCTCTCGAGATGCCCGCATGAAGATGTGGGCATTTTTCCAAGGATTAAGGAAAAGAGGTGCGGGAAATGGCAAATGAAAAACATGTGTTTACGATGGATTGGGCGGGGCGTCCGCTCCGTATCGAAACCGGAGAAGTGGCCAAACAGGCGAATGGTGCAGCGTTAATATACTATGGTGACACCGTGGTTCTTTCTACGGTCACCGCCTCGAAAGAACCAAAGGAGGGCTCGTTTTTTCCGCTTACGGTCAATTATGAAGAAAAGGCTTATGCAGTCGGAAAAATACCGGGCGGGTTTATTAAGAGGGAAGGGCGTCCCAGCGATCAGGCGACCTTGTCGGCACGTATGATCGATCGACCGATTCGACCATTATTTCCAGAAGGATTTCGCAATGAAGTGCAGATTGTCAATATGGTCATGAGCCTTGACCTTGACGCCAGTGCGCAAATGGCCGGCATGTTGGGTTCTTCAGTGGCCCTTTCGATATCGGATGTCCCTTTTGATGCTCCGATCGCGGGGGTTATTATTGGCCGGGTCAACGGTCAATTTGTCGTCAATCCGACCGTCGAGCAATCGAAGCAAAGCGATCTTCATCTGACTGTGGCCGGGACGAAAGAAGCCATTAATATGGTCGAAGCCGGTGCGGAGCAGATACCGGAAGAGGTCATGCTGGATGCCATCCTCTTTGCACATGAACAGATCAAGAAACTGATCGCTTTTGAGGAACCGATTATTGAAGAAATCGGGAAACCCAAAATGGAAGTCAGTTTATTCAAAGCAAATGACGCCCTCAAAGAGCACGTACGCGTGCTGATTGGCGATCGCCTGGATAAGGCGATACGCACTCAAGAGAAGCAAGCGCGGGATCGGGCGATTGCTGCTGTTAACCAGCTGATCCTGGATCGCATCTCTGAAGAAAACGAGTCTGCTGCGGAACCGGTCGATCTGGCACTGGTTGAAGAGGTTTTACATAATGTTTTAAAGGAAGAAGTCAGGCGGATGATAGTGGTCGAACATCTCCGCCCCGATGGACGGGCAGTCGATGAAATCCGGCCACTCGCAGCGAGGGTTGGTCTGCTGCCGCGTGTGCACGGATCCGGTTTGTTCACGCGTGGTCAGACTCAGGCACTAAGTACCTGTACCCTCGCGCCGCTCAGTGAAGTTCAATCACTGGATGACTTTACCGCAGAGGATACGAAGCGATACATCCATCATTATAATTTCCCGGGATTTAGTACGGGAGAAGCGCGTCCCGTCCGTTCACCGGGCAGACGAGAAATCGGTCACGGCGCTCTCGGCGAACGCGCACTGGCACCTGTCATTCCATCAGAAGAAACGTTTCCCTATACGATCCGCTGCGTTTCCGAAGTGCTTGAGTCCAATGGTTCCTCTTCTCAGGCCAGCATTTGCGGTAGTACGCTGGCTTTGATGGATGCCGGTGTGCCGCTGAAAGCTCCGGTCGCCGGCATTGCGATGGGACTCGTGAAGCATGGTGAGGATGTCGTGATTTTAACGGATATTCAGGGTATGGAAGATTCGTTAGGGGATATGGACTTCAAATGTGCCGGAACTGAAAAAGGGGTAACAGCCTTGCAGATGGATATTAAAATTTCCGGAGTTACAAGAGAGATCCTTTCCCAAGCGCTCAGTCAGGCAAGAGACGGTCGAATGAAGATCATGGAAATCTTGCTACGAGCCATTCCGGCACCGCGTACTCATCTTTCTGCATTCGCACCGAAAATCATTCAAATGTCGATTAATCCGGGTAAGATAAGGGATGTCATTGGATCGAATGGCAAAGTGATAAATAAGATTATTGATGAAACCGGTGTGAAGATTGATATCGAGCAGGATGGTTCTGTCAACATCTTCTCCATCGACGAGGAGCGCGGACAGAAGGCAAAAACGATTATTGAAGATATCGTTCGTGAAGCTAATGTTGGAGAGATCTATGTCGGCAAGGTGAAACGAATTGAGAAGTTTGGGGCTTTTGTTGGACTCTTTGGTCGTACAGACGGATTGATTCATATTTCTGAACTCGACAATAAGCGCGTCGATAATGTGGAAGATGTTCTTCATCTTGGGGAAGAGGTGCGGGTTAAGGTAATTGAAGTCGATCGTCAGGGACGGGTTAAATTATCAAGAAAGGCTCTCCTCCCCAAAACTGTAGAAACGAAATCATAAGTTATTTAGAAAAAAGCAAGTGAATTTTAAAAAGAGTGGAGAGAAGCTGGGTTGTCCCTGATCTAATCCCCCCGAGGTTGGATTTTAATTTGTCCAATTTTTGGAGTTCAGATCAATCCCGCTTCTTTTTTTAATTAATCGGACATTTTCGTTCCGGCATTTAGCATAGATATAAGATAAACGATTTAACGCATCCGCAACTATGCAGCAAAAGCTTTTTGAATCGCAATCGAATCACCTGTATTCCATTCTTATTGTTCAAGGCCAGGCCCGCGGTACACATATTATTCTGCTAATCTATTTGTCTGCTCTTTCGCAGAGTGCTATAGTATAAAGTGATTTTAGCTTGAAAAATGGGGGAGCTTTTTTGCTTATTAAACATACATGCCCGAATGGCATCCGAATTTTATTTGAAGAAATACCCTCTGTCCGATCGGTAAGTATCGGCATTTGGGTCGCTACGGGTTCGCGCTATGAGCGCGCAGAGAATAACGGCATTTCGCACTTCATTGAACATATGCTGTTTAAAGGAACTAAAACGCGCAATGCCCGGCAGATAGCAGAAGCATTCGATAAAATTGGCGGTCAGGTCAATGCCTTCACCTCCAAGGAATGTACCTGCTATTATGCAAAGGTCATGGATCGCGATGCAAATTATGCGGTAAACGTCTTGGCAGACATGTTCTTTCATTCACGATTTGATGAAAAAGATATGGAAAAAGAGAAGCAGGTTATTGGCGAAGAAATTAAAATGTATGAAGATACCCCGGATGATTTGGTTCATGATTTACTGAGTGCGACCAGCTTCGCGCATCATCCACTTGGCTATCCGATTCTGGGGCGTACAGAGACCCTGGCTCGTTTCCGCCCGGAGGATCTGCGACATCATATCGCTGAACATTATGCACCGGAAAATATCGTTGTATCGATTGCCGGGCATGTACCGCCCGATTTTATCGAAGATGTTGCTGCGGTCTTTTCAGCCTATCAGATGCCATCCACGAAAGAAAGTCAACCGGCACCTGCCTTTCATTCAGGAAAAATTGCCCGTAAGAAGGAAACCGAGCAGGCTCATATTTGTCTCGGTTACTCCGGACTCGCGAATAATGATAAAGATTTAGCCCGGCTTATGGTGATGAATAATGTGCTGGGTGGTGGGATGAGCAGTCGCTTATTCCAAAATATACGCGAAGAACTGGGATTGGCTTATTCCATTTTCTCCTTTCATACCGCCTATAAAGATAGTGGACTCCTGACCATTTATGGCGGGACAGGTGTGAGTCAAATTGAATCTTTAAGTGAGATGATTCTCAAAACCATCGATCGCTTCATCGAAGAAGGAGCAACCGGAGCGGAGCTGGCGAGCAGCAAGGCACAGATTAAGGGGAACGCGATCTTTTCTTTGGAAAGTACAGACAGCCGCATGAGTCGCAATGCGAAGAATGAGATGATCCTCGGACGTGATCGGACGATTGATGAATTCACGGCTGAGGTAGATGCGGTAACGCTGGAAGACGTTCAGGCAGTTGCTCAGCGGATTTTCAAACAACCCTATTCTTGCTCTGTGGTTAGTCCAACTGGCCAGATGCCGGCAGTTTTGTAAGAAAGTTAAAAATTGAATGAATGCATGATCGATCCAGAAGTATATCCTGGATCTTTTTTCTATTCTTTTGCTGAAAGGCAGAGAAAAATCTTCTTAATTTGTCATGGAACCGGGAGCGAAGAATACTTTCTCTACCACAAGAATCCTAGTTGCTGTTCAAAATACGTTTATCTGGCATACTACTACGCGATATCACATCAAATAAATTAGAATATCCTCCATTAATATATGATAAATAACATTCCATAATCTAAAAATTAATATTAAAAGGAATAGGGAGACTGCTCAGCACGGTCTCTTTTTTCATATCTAATTATATCCCCGTGATTGACCAGAATATACATAGCCTCATAGAATCATGCTATAATTTAAAACGGCAATAGATGAAACAGATGAGCGGATGCGGTGACACCCTCACGAAAGGGGGTGGCGCCGATGACAGTATTTCAAACACTAACATTAATGATTAGTTTTGCTGTGCTAGTGCTGATGCTGTCTAATAAAAAGAAATGATCCGCTTCATATGCCATTACCGGTGGCAATGATTGAAGGGATCATTCGTTAATGCTCACTTTAATTTTGCACTGCATCCGCTCTAATCGCGGATATTGCCATCCCGTCAGTGTGGAAGCACTGACGGATTTGTTTTCTTCCTACATTCATTATACACAAAATTTGCGGATTGATGCAAAAATTTATGATCAAAATCCCAGCACTGGCCAGTGTTTTTGTTTATTTATTCGTCATCCTCGTTCTCATTTATTTCAAGTTCGAAAGCATCATTTTCTCCGTTATAATGGATAATAATGATCATCCCGGAGTTAAACCAGATTTTGCTGCCAAGATTTGTAAAACCGCCTGGGCGTAATCATTTATATATTCAACGAGATCTGGAGATTTACTGCAAAATAGATGATATAATTCTCCATATGTTTTGAAAGGTGTCAAGATTGTAATTCCTCCGTTAATTAGGGCTTGCTGAACATAAAAAAAGTGCTGATACAGCAGGTTTTTTAAACACTTTTGTCGAATAAATATGCAGGGTAATAAACCGTCGTTCGGGCAATTCCGGACAAAAAACCTTGCAGATGGGGCGACTCAATTGTACAA
>JBHGUY010000031.1:0-10801 GCA_048976585.1 Sporolactobacillus sp.
CACACCGCCGAACCGAGCCTCTGCTTGTTGCACGACCTGAGTGATCTGCGCGGAGTCCGTCACATCCAGTTGAAGAGCCAATGCGGTATCCGGATAGGAAGTCACAATATCCTGAATCGCTGAAAGCTTTCTTGCCGTAACGACTGCCTTATCCCCATGTTTCAGTACAGCTTGAGCAAGATGGCGGCCAAGGCCGCTTGAACAACCCGTGATTAACCATGTAGCCATAACATTCTCCCTCTCTTCTTATAAAAAATTCAAATTGCCTTTCTTCTAACATAATACTTGGAGTAGACTTCAAGTCAAGCGCCTTTTTGTTAAAAAAGATAACTGACTCTTCATGACTTGATCTCTCTATTTTCCTACCCATACCGATAAAGAAAATATCTAATTCTCAAAAACGCGTTAGTTTAGCGCACGAATTTCTCTATTCTTAATTTGCCCCATAAAATTATCGTGACTGCATTTCCAAGTAAAAAACAAACGTCTACTCAATTATTAGACGGTAACAAAGCCGCAAACATTGTTTTCACAATGCTTGCGGCTTTGACTGCCCGTCATTTCTATTCTTTATCTTAAAACCAGTCTGGCGTCGTTTCAATAACATGCTGGAACTTTTCAGGAAGAGCGATAGTACTGATCCTTGAAGCTTGCAACTTTGTTTTTATTTCCTGTTCGCGTCCGCTTGAGACCATTTCCACCCAAGTCGGATTTATTACCAATGCCCGGCCCAGAGCAATAAGGGGTAGACCCAGCTCTAACGCTTTGAGCGCATCATCCGGTTTTTTAACGGAACCTGCAGCAATCAGCGGTATTCTTCCACCTGCTCTTTTCACAATCAATTCCAGCCGCGTTTTTTCATTGGGATTATTTTTATATTTTGCAAAGACATTGCCCAATGAAGCATGAATATAATCTAATCCTTCTTCCGCCAATCGATCAATCAATACGTAGGTATCGTCTAGCGACAGTCCGTCCTTTATTGAGCTTTCTTCAGGAGAGAATCGATAGCCCACAATAAAAGGTTCTGTTGCATACTTTTGAACGACTTTCTTAATTTCACGAACAACGGCAAGTGGGAAACGCAAGCGGTTTTCAAGTGTTCCGCCCCAGCAATCTTTCCGTTGATTGAAATGCGGAGAAAAAAAGTTTTGAATTAAAAAGCCATGAGCGCCATGTATTTCGACACCATCAAAGCCGGCTTCGATCGCACGCCGTGTGGTTTCCCCAAATTGCTTAATGATATCGAGAATTTCATTTTCTGTCAGCGCCCTTGGTTTTACGCCTGATTTGGCAAAAGGGGTCGTCGCTCCTGTTTCTACTGTGCTTGCACTGACAGGCTCACCGTTCGTAATCAGTTCTGGCACTGCTTTATTGCCGGCATGAAATATCTGTAAAACGGCAGCAGCTCCGCCACTCTTGGCTACATCTGCCAATTTCCGTAAACTGGGAATAAATTTATCATCGTATCCGGCAAATTCGTTAGTAAAGCCAATTCCATTCGGCGCAACAAATGTAGTCCCGGTAATCACCAGACCCGCGCCATTTACTCTAGCCCTGTAATACCGCGCTTCTTCATCCGAGACCGTCAGATCGTCATTCGCTGACCATGTTGTCATCGGTGCCATGACTATCCGGTTCCTGACGGTTACCCCACTTTTAAACGTAAGAGGTTCCATTAATTTGCTATATTTCTGTTCCATATCTTCAGACCTCTCCTTCGTTTTTGCATTATCAAAACTCATTTATAAAATCAAAATCATGGGACGAACAACCAATCATTTCCCCATTACTCAGATCTAGAGAAATAAAAAATCCGAAAAAGGGTGTTTGAACACTTTTCTTCGGATCCTTTGTGTATCTCGTTCGTGTAGCACTCTCTTTTGTCGACGGAGCAGATACAACGAAAAAATGTTTATTGCCAGACCATTAATTTAAAAATCACAGGTTATTGTATTCTTCTTCAGTGGCCGGCTCTAACCAGGTTGTCCCGCCTTTTTGAGGATTCGTCGAGATGGCTAAAGTGTACAAACCAGCTGTCCGCTGTTGCACCATCCTCCTATACCTGTTATTCAAAAGGTTTCAATTTTTTCTCAGTGGCAACCATATGGGTTTGATAGTTCTCGATCTTATAGTTCAAATGATCTAATGCACCCTGCATCTCGTCAATCCGATCCTGAAGTTCATTTCGCTGTTCTCGTAACAAATCGATTCGAGCCGGCACCGTACCATCACCTGAACGCAAAAGCTGCAAATATTCAATCAACACTTCGATAGATACCCCTGCATTACGCATTTGGCGACTAAAGACAATCCAGCGCAAATCTTCCTCATCGAAGTTGCGAATGCCATTTTCATTTCGCTTTACTGGGGGGATCAAGCCAATACGTTCATAATATCGAATCGTATCTGCCGACATGTTTGTTTCTTTACTTGCCGTTTTGATATTCATATACTTCTCAGTCCTTTAACCAAAAGATATTTTGTCCAATCTGTATGAGGTCGCTGACACCAACACCATCGACGCCCCAACGACATCGGACCCGCTTTATTTGACATCCACAACTATTCATTTCTACTTTGTTCATCAATTGATTTTAAACCTTTAAGTAGACTCCAGGTCAAGAGGTTTTTTTATTTTTTCCCTTACCAAAATTAAACATTGACCCTATCCATTAGATTAAATCATATTTACGCCAATGTTGTGCCAAATAGTTAATCGTCAAGCTTTGCGGATGCTGAACTAATTCCGCCGGTGTCCCTGCTGCCATAATTTGTCCACCATTATTACCGCCATGCGGTCCTAAATCAATTAAATAATCAGCGTTAGTCATTAAATCAAGATCGTGCGTAATCATAATGATCGTTGCCCCTTTAGCCATTAAGCGCGCCATTACTTCTAACAATGTCTGTACATCAAGCGGATGTAACCCTACTGAAGGTTCATCAAAAACAAACAACGTCTGATTGTTACGCCGATGCAAGTGTTTCACAAGCTTTAGACGTTGCGCCTCACCCCCAGATAATGCCGGAGTACTTTCACCTAGGTGTAGATAGTCCAATCCAATTTCCTGCAAGGTTTCTAATTGATGGTAAATTTTGGGCTCTTCTTTAAAAATGGGCAACGCCTGCCGAACGGATAGTTCCAATAAATCGGTAATCGAATAGTCATGCCATTTAATCGCTTGAATTTTCTCGTCAAAACGTCCTCCATGGCAAACGGGACAAACTTCAATCATATCAGGCAAGTATTGGATATCTAATGAGATTGTTCCACTCCCACCACAATTAGGACAAGCTCCCTCTTTATTATTGTATGAAAAATAAGAACTCGTATAGCCCTTCTCTTTAGCAGCTGGCAAGGCAGCGAACAGGCGTCTTAATTCATTCATTATTGTTGTGTAAGTCGCTAAGGTTGAGCGTTCATTTTTTCCGACAGGCGCGGCATCAACACTAACCACATCGGTCAATTCCGTATCTAAAAAAGCAACTTGCTTTGGCAGACGCTCATTTTTTCCTTGTTGTTTGATTGCCGGTACCAAACTATCCAAGATCAGACTTGTTTTCCCCGCGCCAGAGAAACCCGTCATCGCTGTTAAATGATTGATAGGAATAGTTATCGCTACATCGTGCAGATTAAAGTAATCATTTACCGCAAAGTTTAAATGATCAGCTGTATCCAGTTGCTGAGCTGATGGACTCGAATTTCGCTTTATCTTAGCTTTTCCAGCAATAAAGGGTCCAATCAAAGAATGTTGATTATCGGCCAGTTCCTGCGGGGTCCCCTGCGCAATGATTTTCCCACCTGCCGCACCAGAACCAGGCCCAATTTCTATCACCCAATCCGCCGCGCTAATAATGTCGACTTCATGATCCACGACAACCAGAGAATTGCCTTGCGCAATCAGTTGATGAAAAACATTGATTAATCCTTTAATATTATCAGGATGTAAGCCGATTGAAGGCTCATCCAAAATGTAGAGAACACCTGTCGTTTCGGTCCGCAGAGTTCGAGCGAGCTGAATTCGCTGCAGTTCTCCAGTTGATAGGGTATTACCGCTGCGTGACAAGTTTAAATAATCTAACCCCAGTTGAAGCAGCGGTTTTAAATGATCATCGAGACCTTTAAATAAAGTACGAGCTAATTCCTTCATTTCCTCGGGTAATTGGCTCTCAGCTTTTTCTTGCCACTCCTTTAATGACCCAAGAGTTAGATCACTCACCTGTGCAATATTTTGCCCTCCCACTAATTGCTGTAATAATTTAGGATCGAGCCGGGTGCCATGGCAAGTGGGGCATGTTGAGAAGTGGAAGAACTGATTTAAACGTGCGATGGCGCGATCACTCTTGGTCGTGTTCATTGAATCATAAATGGCTTGATAAGCATTTTCATAAAGTGTTTTTTCTGTATGGAATACGCGACCCGTACCGGCCGTAAAATCGACAGGATATTTTTTCTTTTCTCCATGGAAAACAATTTCTTTTTCACGTTCTGTGAGTTCTTTAAAAGGAACGTCGATTCTCACACCAATCGTTTCTGCAACGATTGGCATGAAGTTTCTTCCCGGTAATCGCCAGGAAGAAACTGCGCCTTCTCGAATCGTTTTGTTTTCGTCAGCTATCAGAGTTTCAGGGTCCAACTCTTTAATCTGACCTAACCCCTGACATTCAGGACATGCACCACCAGAGTTAAATGCAAAATCTTCTGCTCCAGGAGCCATAAATTTAATACCGCAAGTGGGACACGTCATCTCTCCCGGCCTGCGATCAGATCCTGAAGGCAAGTCCATTGCCTGAGCTATTTTTAATGTTGGCGGGATTCTGTGACCATTGGGACAACACGTTGACCCCAAGCGAGAAAAAATTAAGCGTACTACATTGAAAATCTCTGTCATGGTGCCTACCGTGGAGCGCACGGACGGGACTTTCGGCCTCTGCTTTAGCGCTAAAGCCGATGGGATATGCCTGACTTCCTGAACCTGGGCCTTACTGGATTGACTAATTCTTCGTCTTGTATAAGTCGACAAAGCCTCAAGATAACGCCTTGACCCTTCTGCATAGAGGATTCCCATCGCTAGTGAGCTTTTCCCAGATCCTGATCGGCCAGAAATAGCAACAAAACGATGCAACGGGATATTGACATTAATACTTTTTAAATTATTAACCGACCCACCTATCACTTCAATTTGTTTCGGTTGCCCATTTGAAAATTCCTTCACTCGTTTATTTTCTCCTTATTGTTGTAATGACTCTATCAATATCATCATGCATACAATCATTGATCAGACGCTGGAATTTTTTACGTTTGATTTCGCTCAATTTCGGACTTTCATCGCTTAACGCTCATTCTGTCCGTCATACCCAAGAAAGCTCACGTATCAACCGCTACGTGAGCTACTTCAATTAATTGAGCCTCAGGTTTACCTAGTCATTAAAGAATGACTTTAAGAGCCGTGCTATTGATCAATTTTTACAGACGCTTGCCCAAGAATTCGGTTGCTTTAGCGACGGCCTGTTTGACATATTCGGATTTCCAGTAGGTTTGAATATGTGTTGCCCTGTCAATAAGGAAGAGCTCTTCATCATCCGTACCGGTTGCTGCAGAATAAGCCTTTTCTGTCAGATAGAATATATCAGCATGGTTGCCTGCCATCATCAGTAGGGGTTGATTGATCAAATCCATATTTTCAGATGCGTCGAAGGTGAAGAGATCGAGCAAGCTGCTTATTGTATACTTGAATGTAGAATAGGGATGTGCATGAGATTTTCCGTAGTGTTCATAGCCTTCACTGTATGGACATTTGCCGCAATTTTTATCCCATTCAGATCATAAGTAATCGGATGAATATTTACTTTGCCCTCTGCATTTCAGTAATTGCACCTTGATAAACTAGACCAAAAGGATTGTTATATTGAGTCTTCACTGGCGGAAATTTTGAAATATCAACATCGGTAAACGTTTTACTCGTCATTTTTTCCCTCACCTTTAAATCAATTTTTTATCAACACTCTTACTGTAAACCTTGGAGTCAACTCCATGGCAAGAACTTTATTTGATGTTGACCTCAAATAAGCATCAAATCGGACATACTTTCTATTATGTAACAGGATAACATAAAATAATCTTCTCATGAACTATTGAGAAGATCACTCTGAATTGAAAGAAATAAATGAGACACATTGTAGAATCAAACTAGTGGCTAATTTGATTCTACAACTTACCGTTATTTCCCCTTTGCTCGACTTTCTACGATTCTTTGTTGCTTTCTCTCTGCGGATTTTTTGTTTGTCTGTACATCCTGAACATAAAAACAATCACTATAATAATCGTTACCAATGCTGTTAGTTGTGCAACTTTCAGATTAAATAATGTTCTGAGGCTGTCTCCTCTCCAGAACTCTAATGTGAATCTCAGGGCCGAGTACAGTGCAAGCATCGCTAGGAAAAGGAAACCCTGAAATGGTTTCTTATATTTGATCAAAAGCAAAAGTCCGAAAATGATCAGGTCACCAATAGCCTCAAATAACGGCATCGGAAGAACTGGCGTGCTGCCAAAGATGTTATAAACAAACGTTCCTGGTGGATAAGAAATCGCCAGTATAGAATTGCTAGGAATACCGTAAGCATCCCCGGTAAGAAAATCTGATAGGCGACCAATGGCCATTCCGAGTATTAATGCCGGGGCAACAATATCGGCTACCTGCCAAACCGGCAATTTGTGTTTCTTAGCAAGCCAGATTCCTACTAAAATACCACCAAGAATTCCACCTTGTATTGCTAATCCCCCCATCCAAACCATAAACATTTCTGCTGGGTGAACAACGTAATACGACCATTTGAAAAGAACGAACCACAACCTTGCCCCAACAACTCCGCCTAATACACAATAAATGACAAACTCCATCATATAATCAGTCTGAATGCTTTGACTCTTTGCCTCGCGATTTATCATCCATAAGCCGAGGAGCGTTGCCAGAGCTACAGCAGCGCCTAACGTATTAATTGGAATCGGTCCAATTCTAAATAAAACAGGTCCTGGAAACCACATGAGCTTTTCTCCTTTTTATGAAAATAATCTCTATAAATTGAATTTTATTGCAAAAATATGTGGAAACGATGTGGAAACAATAAAGCATAGCTTCAGTTGCAGCCCAATTTTTGAGGACACCATTCAATCAATATTGCTCGATACGAATGAGCTAGAAAATATTTCGCCCATCTACAAGTCATCTGCTGTAGAAATAATCATCAATCTACCTATGGCAATGATGTTCTGTTCACATTCGAGTTGAACCATCCTAACAGGACGCTCGGAGCGTCATCGGTGAGTTGATTAAAATTTAGTCAGCGTAAATACTTAAATCTATTCAACTTATAAAACAAATAAAAAAGCTGAAAGGGGAAAGCATCAGCTTTTTTGATCTGTCCCTTCGTTTCTGAAATTAAATAAATGCATGCGGGGAACAAATCTAGGTACTTTTTTCATGTACTCGAGATATTCCTCACCGAACTCCTGAATTATGTTCTTTTCTTCTCTTTTTGCCAGTTTTCTATACATAATCAGTAAAACAGGTGCCATGATGAGCGTGATTAGCGTTGGCCATTGTATTAGAAAACCGATGATTGCCACTCCGAAACCGGTGTATTGAGGATGGCGAATAAATCGGTAAATGCCATCTGTGACTAATTTTCCTCGCGCTGAATGTACTCTTCTCCAACCAATTCCGATAATAATCAGCCCACCAAAAATAAACACATTACTTAACGGGTGAAGAATATCAAATAGAACCGGAGAACCTCCTGTTAAAGCCACCCATAGATGACCATTAATATGATTGAACGGATCAAGGACCGGATAGTTCTTCCCAAGGATTGATGTCAAGATATAGATGGTCAGGGGAAAGCCAAACATTTCGCTGAATAAAGCGACCATAAATCCCGTAAAAACACCTAAAGTTCTCCAGTCTCGTTTTGTCGTCGGTTTAAACACTGAATAAGCAAACAGTCCGAAAAAAACAATATTGAACAGGACAGCACCCCATAAACCATAAGCGTATTTTTCATTAGGCATGAATAAATCTCTCCTCTTTATTGATAATCTATCGATCGGCGTTCAAGATAACGGTCAAGGATGCCATCATTTTGGAACCTCTTCCTGCATAAGTAATGTTAATTAATAATCGTGTAGATTCTGAGTTGAAAACATGTAGAAACTGTTAACATCTATAAAAAAGTTAAATTGAGCAATTGACATCTATTCACTCTAACCTTACTCATTTGTAACCTCATCAAAAACATTAACATTTCGTTAGAATCAACTTTGAATTATTTCGCGGAACAAATTTATTTTTCTTAAAGAAGGTTTCAAATGCATACTCAACCCGTTCTTCTCGCCTTAATGATTATTTCGAGGTTCAATATATTCTCCATGGTCGTAGAGTGCTTTAATCTGTTCGGCTTCCAGTGTTTCCACTTTCAGCAAGGTTTTCGCGAGCAGTTCCAGTTTATCACGGTGTTCCATCAGCAATTCCTTACAACGTGTATACTGCCTTTTAATAATTTTCTGCACCTCGGTGTCAATTTCATATGCAATCTGATCACTATTATTTGGTTCACTTTGCATCATACCGAGAAAAGGCTGACGATTGTTATTTCCAAACTGCAAAGGACCAAGCTTCTCGCTCATCCCCCACTCAGTCACCATGCGTCTGGCGATATTTGTAGCCCTCTGAAAATCGTTACTGGCGCCCGTAGATACTTCGCCAAATATGATTTCTTCAGCCACACGGCCACCAAGCAGGCCGGTGATCTGTTCCAGCAGTTCCGGTTGAGTCATTAAATGACGATCTTCTTTAGGCAGAGAAATAGTGTATCCGCCTGCCTGCCCCCGTGGAATAATCGTCACTTTATGCACCTCATCAGCACCATCCAGAGCCAGGCCAATGATTGTATGCCCGGATTCATGATAGGCAACAATATTTTGTTCTTTTTTGGAAATGACACGTGATTTCTTTGCGACACCTGCTATGACACGTTCAACTGCTTCATCAATATCCTCCATATCAATGACGATCTTATTGGCGCGTGCCGCCACCAATGCCGCTTCATTTAACAAGTTCTCTAAATCTGCTCCGGAAAATCCAGGTGTCAGTCTAGCTACCGTCTTCAAATCAATATCTTTCGACAGCGGTTTATTTCGAGCATGAACTCGAAGTACAGCCTCACGTCCATTCATATCTGGACGGCCAACTGGAATTTGGCGATCAAAACGGCCTGGTCTCATAAGAGCAGGATCCAGTATATCCGGCCTGTTCGTCGCCGCAATGATAATCATCCCTTCATCCGCAGCGAAACCATCCATCTCAACAAGCAGCTGGTTCAAGGTCTGTTCGCGCTCATCGTTTCCACCACCAAGACCTGCTCCCCGCTGACGGCCAACCGCATCAATTTCGTCAATAAAAATAATACAAGGTGAATTCTTTTTTGCCTGTTCAAATAAATCACGAACCCGTGATGCGCCGACACCGACGAACATTTCAACAAAGTCAGAGCCGCTGATTGAAAAGAAGGGAACATCCGCCTCTCCGGCAACCGCACGAGCCAGCAACGTTTTCCCTGTTCCCGGAGGTCCTTCGAGTAAAACCCCTTTTGGTATTCTTGCACCCAAGGCAACAAATTTCCGCGGATCTTTTAGAAAATCGACAATCTCAACTAATTCCTGCTTTTCTTCATCCGCACCCGCGACATTTTTGAACGTAACTTTATGATTATCCTCTTTATAAAGTTTAGCTTTGCTTTTACCAACATTCATCATTTGACCGCCACCACGTGAACGATTCATGAGAAAGAAAAGCAACAAGAACATCAGAACAAATGGGATCAGTGAAGTAAGAGCCATGACCCAGCTAGGTGTACTGGCTTCCGGTTGAATGGTCAGATTGGATTGTCTGGCCAATGAAGTAATCTGATCAATTTCCTTCTCACTTGCCGGGACATAGGCTTTAAAAGTCGTATCCTTTTTTTCATTATTCAAGCGTCCTGTGGCCGTATAGACCCTTCCATCCGGCTGAAGCGTCAGTTCTTTGACATCCCCTTTGGCAAGATGTTGCTGAAAGACGCTGAATGCCATCGGTTCAACAACGTTGTTCGGACTGGTTAGCCATTTGGTAACGCTAACAACAGTCAGAAGGATAAAAACATAAATGATCATATTTTTATATGCACGTTTCATCTGTCTCCTCCACTCACTCGTCAAGAACTCCTATATTTCAAAAGTGGAAAGTCGCTCCAATTTTCGCCGTTTATCATTCAATTTTTTGTTGAAAATGTGGACTTTTTATGTACAGCCACATCGGTGGCCGCCCTAGGTCATCGCATAAAAGGGATTCCCCCACGCTTATCCATAGAGTTTAACTGAACAACACTTGACTAAAGTTCCGTTCTAACAGTTCGTTTGTTAAAAAGGGATCGTTTAGAGCCTCTCCGTGTTTTCCGTGTTCTCATTGATTCATTTTCTCTTTCTAAAATGGGATAAACATATTCTTCTTTTATTTTTTGTTTTTGCCAAGCTAAAGTCCCTGGCTTTACTTTTTCTTCTTTTGATTCTTTCATCTCACATTTCACCTCTTTGTACTGGTTTTATCATCTGTATGGGTTCTGGAGCTCCTTATTAAATAGAGACGAAAAACCCGCTTGAGTTTTCGTCTCTATAAAAACAGTCGATCTAAAATTTTTTTGCAGGTCAATGATGATGCTCATTACCCTTCTTCATCATACCTGGCATCATAAACAGATGCATCAA
>JBHGUY010000032.1:0-28838 GCA_048976585.1 Sporolactobacillus sp.
CTGGCGCTGCTGGATAATTAGAGCGCCCAGCGCAAGATGTGCGGAAAAAGGTTGGGTTCCCTTCGCTGTCGCTTTTTTAAAGGTGGCGGCATAGTGCTCTTCCACTTTCCACCAGGGGATGATCTGGGCCAACTTGACCCAGCGATCCTCTTTATTGAGAGTTCCTCCGAAAGGAAGGAAAAAGTCTTCAGGCAAAATCATTTGATGTTCCTGATATTTGTACAATTGAGTCACCCCATCTGCAAGGTTTTTTGTCCGGAATTGCCCGAACGACGGTTTATTACCCTGCATATTTATTCGACAAAGGTGTTCAAAAAACCTGCTGTATCAGCACTTTTTTTATGTTCAGCAAGCTCTAGCTACCTTATATTGCCACGGTGGTCAGATCAGCTTTTTTTCCCACGCCGAAAAATCCGATTGAATAAGCGCATAAAGCTACGTTTCATGACACCAAAGAAACTTAATGAACGCACCATATGGCTAGGATCAACGTGTTCACGAATCCCCCTGAGTAACGCTTTTGTGTTTTTAGCGGAAAAGCTATAAGTACCGTTATGTTTCGTTTTAATTGCATAGCGAGGAATCCACCTTCCCCCGAACATCACTGAGGCAACAACATAATCGACTTCATCCCAAGGGATGCGGATATATTTCTGAGCATCCCGGTCGTTATAAAACTCAAACCCTTTGTCGCCGATCATGATTTTTCCATAATCAGCCAGTCCCATATGAGAAGTGGCATTCGTAATAAAATCGACTTTTGTGTTAATTGATTGGACCATTTTCTTTGCTCCATTCTCTTTCGTTTCACTAATTAATTATACTTTTTGCCGATCGTCTAAGCAATATTGCTTGAGCATTCCCGATCTATTATTTGTTTTCAAATTATCATCTCAAAATAATATAAAAATGCCCGGGCTTAAATTAAATTACACAATTATGCCCAGGCTAAAATTTTCGATATTACATGACGTTGAGTAAGTGTAAACCAATACCAACCACGAACAACCCAAGAATCATAATGATTGGAGAAACTTTTTTCTTAAGCAACCACATGCAAAGAAATGTTAATGCCAATGCAGCTAATCCAGGAATTAAGCTATCCAAGTTATTTTGTAAGGTCGTTACTTTTGTAGCCTCTAATGAAAGACCGGAAGCTTGCTGTTCCAGCACCGATTTAATCCCTTGCGCTCCGGAAGGTATTTGACTCCAATCAATATAAGCACCTTTGGAAAGTTTGACCTGAGAGACAACCGGCGTGAATTTTATCGACACCCAACGGTTAACCAATGCGCCAAGGATGAACATACCAAGGATTGATGCACCTCTCGTAATATCCTGAAGTAATCCTCCGGACAAGTCCTCAGTAATTTTCGATCCGGCTTTGTAACCGGCCTCCTGTGTATACCACATGAATGCCATACGAATGAAATTCCATGCAACGAAGTAAATAATTGGTCCAAGTATATTACCAGAAATAGCAAGGGACCCGGCTAATGCACCAAGGATTGGTTTAACTGTGAACCAGAAAGCCGGATCCCCGATACCGGCTAAAGGTCCCATCATACCGACTTTAACCCCTTGAATGGCTACATCGTCAACCGGTGCGCCATTTGCACGTTCTTCTTCAAGTGCTAACGTGACACCAATAATAGGTGATGCTACATAGGGGTGCGTATTAAAGAATTCCAAGTGCCGTTTTAGTGCAGCAGTACGATCTTCCTTAGATTTGTATAATTTTTTGATTGCAGGAATCATTGTATAAACCCAGCCACCGTTTTGCATACGTTCATAGTTCCATGAACCTTGGATGAAAGTTGAACGCCACCAAATAGAAATACGATCTCTTTTTGATAATTCTATTCTTTGTACCATTTTTATGTCCGCCTCCTTCTCAGTAATTATCGATAATATCATCTAGTGGATCACCAGTGTTCCCGCCATTACCTGAGCCGCCTTGTTTGGAAAGTGCGAGATAGATAAGTGCAAGAGCCACACCGATAGCTCCGAGACCGATAAGTGTGATTTGTGTAACTGTCGCGAGTACGAAACCAATCGCGAAGAATGGCCAGACTTCTCTAGTAGCCATCATGTTAATGACCATTGCATAACCAACGGCAACGACCATTCCCCCACCAATTGCTAAACCGTCTGTCAACCAAGTTGGCATAGATACAAGCAGGCTTCTAACAGGACCGGCACCAATTGCCAAAATCAATGCGGCTGGAATAGCAATACGTACCCCTTGCATGCAGATAGCGATGATATGCCACATTTCAACTTTCCTGATACTTCCTTCTCTGGCTGCAGCATCCATAAAGTGTACAAATGCTGTGGCAATCGTACGGCAGATAATGGTTAATAATAGACCGGCAACGGCCAGCGGAACAGCAATCGCGATTGCCGAAGGAACTCCCGCACTACCCTGTCCGCCAAGAACTAAAATAATTGCAGATGCAACGGATGCGAGTGCAGCATCTGGCGCTACTGCGGCACCGATATTCGCCCAGCCAAGAGCGATCATTTCAAGGGTACCGCCTAAGATAATACAGGGTATTAATTCTCCTGTGACTAAGCCGATTAACGTACAAGCGATGACTGGTTGGTGGAAGTGAAATTCATCCAAAATTCCTTCCATACCAGCTAGAAATGCGACGATAATGACTAAAATCATTTGAATAATATTCAGATCCATGATTATTAATCCTCCGTTTCTCCTGATAATTTAAGAATGTCCTATTTTATTTAATTCATCTTGCGCTCTCCTGATAATTTCGTCCATATTAGCCGTTGAATCGTTTGGAACTTTACGTACATCGAAGTTGAGACCTGCTTTTTTTAACTTAAGGAAAGTATCAATATCATCTTGATCAAAGGCCAACACTTTGTTCGGTTGAACTTTACCCGTTGAGTGAGCCATCGAACCAACGTTGATGGTCTTCAATGGAACGCCGCCTTCAACCGCTCTTAGTGCATCTTGTGGATTTTCGAAAAGAAGTAATGCGCGTTCACCGCCGAAGTGTTGATTATCCTTGGCTAGTTTGATCATTTGAGCGACAGGAACAACATGTGCTTTGACGCCTGGCGGTGTAGCTTGTTGAATCAATTTCTTACGAAGATCATCCTTCGCTACTGCGTCAGACACAACGATAATACGCGTCGGCTGTGTCGTTTTTGCCCAGGCAGTCGCTACCTGCCCGTGAAGTAAACGAGAGTCAATACGTGCTAACACGTATTTAAATTGACCAGGAACTCCTTTCTTTGATTGACGAACAGGGGCTGCAGCAGTTGCTGCTGGCTCTAATTCTTCAGGTTTTACTTTGACCCCTTCTTTAGCTGCGCTCAAAAGATGTGTAGCGATTTCATGCGCCGTGTTCATTGATGAGCGTGAAGCATACGCTTCGATCAGCATCGGTAGGTTCAGACCAGCAACGATTGCCCATTTGTCTTTGTGTTCTTCAAACAAGCTGTTGGCTTGGTTGAAAGGTGTGCCGCCCCAAAGATCGATTAAGAACAGCACTTGTTCTTGATCATTGAAAGATGCAATGGCTTCTTTCATTTTTGCCTTAATGTCGGCGGGACCTTCATTGGGCATTAAGGTAACAGCTTTGACATTCTCCTGCTCTCCAAAAATCATGGAGCCGGATTGGTAAATGCCTTCAGCAAAACTGCCGTGGCTCGCTAGGATAATACCTACCATTGTTTAATACCTCCTATAGCAACATTTTCACTTTAGTCCATGACTAAAGTTCCCGGCCATGTCATCGCTTTCATAAAATCGAAACAATATACCGGGTTGATTCGTCGTGCTGAAACGCTTATCACCACCCTTCAAGGTGAAGGAACCGCACATGAAAATATAAAAGAATGATTAAGTCTACACTAAACCCTTTTCAGAAAGCGATTTCCAAAGATTTTTGGAATTATCGTTGGAAACCTTGCGGACATCCAGCTTAATACCATGATTATGAAACCATTTGAAAGCTTCCACATCAGCCTCATTAACAGCTATCGCATCCGTAACCATTACGCGTGAATTGTCGAAGCTCATCGCACCAATGTTGACAGAATCAATCTTGATGCCGCCTTCGACAAGGTATCTTGCATCCACTGGATCTTCAACCAAAATCATCGGCTTGAAAATATCAAAACGCGGATCATGATATAATCTAATCATTTTCTCTACCGTAATGACATTCGCCCTAATTCCAAGAGGTGCAGCTTGGATGATTAGTGTTTTGCGTGTCCGATCGCGCGCTACACGATCGGACACAACTAAGATGCGATTAACTTTTATGGCTTTTGCCCAATTAGTTGTAACCTGTCCGTGCAGCAAGCGACTGTCAATACGTAATAGACGAACATCCATTGTCATGACAATCCCCCATCATTTCTCGTGCGGCCCAAAACGAATATCATTCTCCACCTTTTCCAAGTCAGTCATTCACGACCAACAGGCGTTTGTAGTCTCTGAGTTTGCCGTAGCGCTTTCATGATTGAGTTTCAAACCACATCTCAGAAAATATCTACATCTCAATATTAGCAACTTACGTGCCAACATTTGTGTATCGCTTACAAAGGCTGATACAACAAGGCTTCTACTTTTATAAAAAAAACAAGTGACACACTCGAAAGTGTATCACTTGTTTTGTGTATCGTTTTTTTCTTCTTCTGTATTAAATAATTCGACGATATAATACATTTCTGCATCGGAAAGATCGATATTCAGTACATCATAAAGAATCTCATTCGCCTGTTTAATGATCGGATACATTTTTTCCATTCTGATGCTCGATAGTCTTTGCTCATCAACACTCATTTCTGAGCGTGTCAGATAACGCTCAAGTGCTCCTGCCACATGCATGATCAAACTGATTTTGAAAGCATTTGACATTTCAACCTTGCTGCGCTGCTGAATAAAATCACAATAATTCCACAATATTTTTACAATTTTTGCGGGATTAATGAATGTGAAGTACTGTCCCAAATATTTCTGACTCATTTCTTCCGTTAATAACTGTGAATGTTCCAGAGTCTCTACTTCATGGGCCGCACGATTGTTTATTTCTTCGATCAAACTGACAAAGCTTTCGCCTCCACCCTGCAACAAATTTTCTAATGAAACAAATGGTGCAGCGACTTCGGGTTTCACCACACCTGTTGTGGCCACAATTTGATATTTTTGCTGAATCTGAGCAATTTGTTCTTTCATATTCACGACCGAAACGGTGATCACGGTGATATCATCGATCAGATTATCGATTAATATCTTATCTAACAGTTCCTTAATCCTCCTGGCTGTTCCTTCACCAGTCGAACAAATTGCAATAATCGCCTTATTTCCTTGATCTGATTTTTTCTGGACATCATTTTTCTTTCTCTGGACCTTTTCGATTGTTCGTGAATAGCCATCAAATTCATGCAATTCCCGATAGGCTGTTTCAAGATCACTATCTATCAATGCGGTTTTACGCGCTGCTTCGAGCACCATCGCTGTTGTCACCATATCGATCGTCTTGACATGAACATTCGTTTTCTCTGTCAATTTACTGCTGAATGTGCTGAGAGAGCCCATATCGACCAATAATAAAACGCCGTTTCCCTGATCGATAGCTTTAACTTGTTGTGCAATGCCATCCAATGCAACCTTTGGACTCATTTCAAGCGGCATATCATAGGCAGCGATGTTATCAACAGACAGGAGTTGCGAAACAACTTGCACCATTGAGGAAGCAGTACTGTTGCCATGAGCTGCCACCACGATTCCCACTTTCCCGGCTTTAGGTTCTGATTTTAAAGAGACTAAAAGAAGGGCCATATAATAAACTTCAGATTCAGGAATAGGGAAACGATAATGATCCTTAATTAAATCTTTGACTCGTTCAGCAATCTTGAGTTCAACTGGATAATCATGGACCATTGAGATCAAATCCGCCGAAATATTACGCAGCGGTTTCCCTGACTGAACCCGTTTTATAAAAGAGCTGATGTGTAGACTCATCGCATAAATGAAATTATCTCGGACTGGATAGCTCTCTCTTTCCTGGAGCAGCCGCTTGATCTGCTCTGTTAAATCAATAATTTCTTGATCAACAATCTCATGCAGGCTGCTGACTGTATTTTCCAGTTTCCCTTGATGGTAAAAAGATTTTAGATGCAGATTGATATCGGTCATAATGAAGTTATTGATCGCTGCTTTATCCAATCCTTCGCCCTTCAACAACGCCGCTTTATCGCCAATGATTTCATACAAATTATAAGGCAGTTCATAACTGTCAATGTCGGGCAGACCGCGCCTGGCATCGGGCTTGATGACCATTGTCGGTTCCAATAAACGACTCAGATTCCCCAATTCTTGCCGATTGTTCGCCAAGTTGGAAAGTCCATCTTTGATATTAGGCGGCAATTGGTTAAAAAGCAGGATTATTTCATTTTTATTATGCATGCTATTCAAAAAACCTTGAGCACACACTAATTGAATATTAGATTTCAACTGCCCAACATTACCATAGGTTACACTTCCCAGCAAAGCTTGAACGACGTCTTCACTTAAACGAATATTTTTATGGATCCGATTCGCTTCGAGTGTCAATAATTGCTCTAATAATTGCAATTTTTCACGTGCTCTTCTTTGGTTAAATTCCGGCAACTGAATGATGA
The DNA here is from genome assembly GCA_048976585.1 of Sporolactobacillus sp. GTDB lineage: Bacteria > Bacillota > Bacilli > Bacillales > Sporolactobacillaceae > Sporolactobacillus. Next base: position 6,661 of record JBHGUY010000032.1, read on the forward strand.
TCGGGATGCGACGGACAAAAGTCCGTAGCAATGAACTTTCCGGGTCTTCAGTCGTTGCATAAACAAGTCTGACGTCCGCGTGATGAACTTTGGCCGTTTCACCTAAACGACTGTATGTTCCATGATCCATAAAATAAAAAATCATTTCTTGCCCCTCAGGCGGCAAACGGTGAACTTCATCAATGAAAAGCATTCCGCCATCCGCTTCCTGAATCAGGCCATCTTTATCAGCATTAGCCCCAGTAAAAGCTCCCTTGACGTAGCCAAACAGATGCGACATCAATAACTGCGGATTGTGTGCGTAATCCGCACAATTGAATGTGGTGAATCCCTTCTTGGAGATGATCTCCCCATCCAATGCAAAATGGTACATTTTATTAGCAAAATACGTCTTACCGGATCCTGTCGGTCCAATGATCAGTGTATTCAGTCCATGCGGCGGATAAAGCAATGCTGCTTTGGCCTGATCAACCTGATTTTTTAGGCTATCACGACTGCCAATCATGTTCTCAAAAGCATCCACTTTGCTCTTATTTGTCGTATATTTCTCCCCAGTGCCTTGATCACTGACCCGAGCATACCCCGCAAACCCGATATTGGGTTTCTGCTCCATCTTCATTTCACGTTTTTCAGTTACAGGATTAACGAAATAGTGAACGGGTCGACCATTTGTTTTCTCGATCCTTCTTTCTCTGACAAGCTGATTTAACTCCTTGCTCACATTCGGGCGAAGCACACCGATGGCTTCAGATATTTCACTTGTTGTAACCCCTTGGTCCAGACGAGTTGCGTACTTTTCCAGATAAGTTAAAACTTTTTCACGCCGTGTCATCATATACCCTCATTTTTGGCTGTATTGTGTATCGTTAGTGTATCACAAGTCAAAAAAGTAAGCGAGTTCATTCTCTTAAATACAGGATTTATTATAAAAGAACTTCTCCAATAATAGATATGCAAAATTCAAAAAAGCATCCATCAAAAAGTTCCGATGAGTGCTTTTATGAGATATCCTTAATAGATAATCACAGGTTCGTTCTGCGAAAGATTATCGTAAACCTCTTTCATGACGCCTGGCGGTGTGTTAATGCAGCCGCCGGATCCCTGAGTCAGATAGGCATTTGAAGACCAGTTATGGCGCCAGGGCGCGTCGTGGAATCCGCAGCCGCTTAATGTGAATGGTGCCCAATACTTCACTTTCACTTTATAATTCGCATTGCCGGCCTCACTGCCCTCCAATGTGGAAGGCGACTGCTTGTATTCGATATACCAGACGCCTGTCGGTGTATCCTCATTGGTATCATGCCTTCCAGTAACGACATTAGTCGATACGACAAGCCTGCCGTTCCGGTAAAGCCAGATTTTCTGTTCTTTGATAGAAACTTCGGCATATGTGTTCCCGATATTGTTGCTGGACTGATTATGATAGCCTACCCCGTACGTGCTAAAACCGACGCCATAGACATTATAGGCTTTGATTGATTTTTTTCCTTTTTCCAGCGCTGTGATAATCCGTTTTGCTTCCGCCGGAACATGCAAAGCCCAGCCATAGGATTGCCCTTTTACTGAGATTGTCGACCCCGCGTGTGTTTTAAAGGCAAAATTTTTATTGAGGGTTGATTGCTTCTGATTGATCTCTGACAGCTTTGCCTTGACTTGCTGATCATTGACCGACAATTTCATTGTTTTTGACACTGAGGCGTCTTGAATGAAATCGGCTGCAGCAAACGGATAAGATTTTGACTGAACCTTATAAGCGACTGTTTGCTTCTGCAAATTCTGTAGGAGTTTCTTTTCAGCTGTCACAGTTCGGCTTTTGGGATCGAGCGGCTTTAGCCGAATAGCCTTCAGATCGATCTGACTGTCATACTGATGAGCTTCATACCTCTTCATCATTGCCGGAATATCGAACTTGCTCCCATCCACCGGCTTGGTAATCACCAGTTTTCCATCCTTTAACGTTGCCTGAGCATCTTTCGGTGCTTTTAGTTTTTTATTTAATTGCTTCAATTTAGCCGACACTTCATTTTTTAACACTTTTTCTCGATAATTATCCGAACTTTTCGGAATGAACGCTAAATTTTTCGCTTTTGAAGACGGCCACCAAGTGCGCTGTTTCTTCAGCAGATCTTTTACTGCGGTTATATCATGATTCGTAAAATGGGTCTTCGTATCTTTTCCATTGATGATGACCTCTCCATTGATGCTGACTTCATTTTTTAAGGACAAGGTTTTGAACTTTTTGAGGGCTTGTGACGCATTCATACCACCTACCTGTGCCCCATTAATCATCACCTGCTTATTAAAATGTGTTGCTTGATAAAAACCCAATCCGGCACCAAGAAGAACTAAAACGGCCAGAACACTGCTAATAATAATAATTGTTAACCTGCGAATGATCCTTCACCTCAAGACATCTATTAATCTCTTAGCTTAATCGTTTAAAAAATGCTAATTGTTTCCACGAATAATTAATTATACCATATAGGAAATGATAATCTTACACAAGTCTTTTGAGGAATTAACCCGGATCCCTGCCGCGACAAACACCAAGATAAATGATTCTCAAAAATCTATTCATCGTTTAGCACTGTATTTTTCTAAGACGACCTTTTCCCCTTATTTTCTCCTCCCGAAGTGCTCAACAGAGATATGTATGCGGCGATTAATCCTTAATGACTGATTTTCACGGTAACTTCCAATTAACTACACTTAACTTTGGGATTCAGATGAAGTATAGATCAGTCCCAATTTTCAAGAAGAGATACCTGTCTGAACAATAACAACATGGACTTTACAAGAGAAGTCAGCATCAGGATACCGTTTCTCCCATGTTCTTCCATCAAAATGACGTGTGAAACTACGGACGGTATCACCAAGCCTAAGCGGATCAGTTCCCTTCGCCTGAAAACGGTGGACCAGATTCTCAGCATTTTCGGCTAGATCTGCGGCAATCTTCTTATCCATACCTGCAGTCTTTCCTGTGGAGATAACTTTCGGACTCGCCTGTCGTACATACCCCTTGATATTGACGGTCGCAACAATTTGAGGTGTGGAACTATTGCCATGTGCAACGTTGTATTTGACAGAAGTCTGAACATTTCGTAACGCGATATGCTTATCTCTTGCGATCCGGTAATCGTAAAAACCTTGATCAAATTTTTGATAAAGCATCTTAAAAATAAACATTTTATCTTCACCAATACTCATGACGTATTTGTCATCTTTGAACAGTGCTAATCCCTTCATTTCTAAATGATCACCATCTTTTCTTATAATTGGCATAAAAGGATCCATGTAAGCTCCATAATAACTATCTATGAAATATCTGAGATTTGATAAGGGATAATTTTGCTGACTATTTTGGAGCACCATGTGCTGAATGTATCGGGCGATAGGAATCTGTGATTGATAATCAGTGGCTGTTAATAGTTTTTTTGAGCTGCCATCAACCACCGCTATGGAAATGGCACTAGGGACATCGGGATCACGGTTTCGAAAAGAGATTTGCCGACCTAATCCATGTCTGGCTAGCTTCTTATCAAAAATCATCACCTTCATTGAACCGACGCGCATGACCTCCTGACCACTCGATTGAAATTTGTCAACAAGAGATTTTCCATCATAGGTTATTCCAGACAGGCTACGAATCATCGAAGCCGTTGTAGGAACTCCGGCTCCCTGCGCCCCCTGATTATTTCCCTGTACAAAGCTGGGCATGACAACGGTTCCAATCAGTTTCCCGTGTCCAATATAATCAAACCCTTCCCCTTCAACCATTAGCGTTTCATCAAGTGTATTCGTGGGAAGACAGCCGCTAAGGAGTAGGAGACAACTTAACGTGAACATCACTCTAGTTTTCATACGCTCTCCCTGATCTTTTTATTCAGCCATTGACAAATAAGTAAAAATGGAAGATAACCATAGGTGAAAATGACACCAATGATTCCGTAAAGTTGATTGGCCCCTCTTATTTGATCGCCATTCGTAATTAATAAGGATAGCCCAACACTCAGAGCGAGCACCGTAACAATCAGATATTTTTGATTAACAATTGGAAAAGTAAATTTGATACCACGTATCACAATCCAAACAGATAAACAGATGTTTGGGACCAAACTCCAGACAAAAAAAACAGTTGCCAATTTTTCAGCATGATTAAAAAACGGAATCTGAAGTGTTTTGAGTAAAGACATGAAAGGCCAAATTGAATTTTGTATAGCTCCTTGTGTCGAAAACATGATGCCGACGACTGTTAGATTGAGATAGATAATGATCGTTGTTACCATACCAAAAAAAGCCCATTTCCTTGCTTTCTCTGGTTGACCGATGAATGGATAGAAAAATACAATCAGCTCAAAGTTCAGGTATGCGGTTGCGCCAAAGTAGCAGGACTTCAAAATGTCCAGTGGCGTGTGATCGAACATGGGCAGCAAATTAGAAAAGCGGAGATAAGGAACCGTGAAATTTAGCGTTTGAAAAAGGGGAATCAAATAGATAAAGCTGAGTAGCGCAATACCACCTATATTACGAATTCCTCCCAAGACAATATATCCAACGATTAGACAAATAATCGATGAAAATATGAATACTGACAAATTTGGAAAAAGCCAGACCTGATATATCTCTGTGTAATAACGCAATAACCGGACTAAATCTAACATAACCATACCTAGGAATATAAAGTTCAGTATATTACCAGCCCACTTGCCGAACAGGCGGCGATGAATCGAAAATAAATCGGCTCTGCCATAGACATGTTCATTCTCCAGCAAACGAAGAATCAGCCACATGATCGCTAAAGACACAAAACCGCTGATGAGAATGCCGATCCATGCATCCTGAAAACTGTAATCCACAAGCGGTCTAGGTAATAGCAAAAGGTTTGCTCCCAATTGCAGGGATTGCGGGATGAAGAAAGCACTCAAAGGACTTAACTGATGCGCCTTATTTATTTTATCCGTCATGACCCAACCTCCTGGTTTCCGGAACACTCAATCATCTATTTCAGATTTATGCTTTCCCACCTTCTTATGCGCACGCTTATCATTAAAGCGCTTGGAATCAAGGGGATGCAGAAAAAGAGGGCGTTCACTCTGATAGTTCAAAGGCAACCGAATAAATGTATCTTTTAAGTCCTTGACACGTAGCGGATAAATAGGCTCAATATACGGACGGCCTAGCGAAGTGAGCCGGAGCAGATGATTCACAAAAACCATGAAACACAGTGCGATACCGAGCAACCCAAGCGCCTGGGCAGACAAGATAAACGGAAATCGAATAAAACGAATGGTCGTTGCCATCCGGTAATTAGGAGTAGTAAATGCAGACAAGGCCGCGAGTGCGATAATGATCAATAAAACATTGCTGACAATTCCGGCCTGTACTGAAGCTGTACCAACAACGATACCCCCTACAATACCGATCGTTTGACCGACTTTAGTCGGCAGGCGAGCTCCGGCTTCACGCAACAGCTCAATCATGATCTCAAGAACAAGGGTCTCAACAGCAGGCGCGTAGGGAACTGGCGTACGAGAAATGAACAGCGCTGGCATGAGATTATCGGGAATCAACGGATAATGGTAAGTCAAAATGGCAACATAGACTGACGAAGCGCAGACAGAAAAAGCAACGGCAAAAAGTCTTAAAAGACGATAGGCCGTGGCAATCGGCCAAACCAGAAAGTAATCGTCAAAGGCAATAAAAAATTCAGTAATAGAAGCAGGGAGAATCAAAGCATTGGGAGAACCATCAACAAGTACCACAACCTTACCCTCATAAAGTGCGCCCGCGGCCCGATCTGGTCTTTCTGTATCAATAAATTGCGGGAAAATAGAATTATTGTTGTCACTGATCATTAAAGCCAGCATGGTCGCATCGATCATACTACCGATTTCCAAATCGCCTATTCTTTGCTTAACCGTATTTACATTTTCCGGACTAGTAACACCATCGATATACAAGATACAAACGCGTGTTTTCGACATTTTTCCAATATGCATTTCTGTAATCTGGAATTGAGGGAGCGGCATGCGTTTTCTGATCAAGTTAATATTTGTGTCTGAGGACTCTACAAATGTTTCACGCGGGCCGATTACACTGGTTTCATTTTCAGGTTGCTCAATAGGACGGCCCTGAATTTTAATCGAAGGGATGATCAAACAATCGGCTTTTTTTTCGGATGCCTGAATAACGATATATCCCTCTAACAATTTTGATTGGATCAGGGACAGATCCTTTGTGCGCACTATCTTCTCGATTGGTATATGTGCCTGGACGTCTGCCAGAGAATGAATCCGATTACTATAAAGATGAGCAAAGACATCACGATGCACATATTCAGTATCTACCAGTGTCTGAATGAAAGAAATCCAGCAACTGAAGTATTCACCTTTGTGCTCAAAATGAATAAAGTCCGGACCATTCTCTAATTGCGAAAATAGATCGGTAATTGATTTTATTTCAATCGAGGTCCTTTCTTGATTTACTGTTTGCTGCCTCTTCCAGAACATCACGTGCCCCCCAATCTTACTGAGCGCTCTTATTTTTTTGGGGTAAATCTCTTGCTTTAGTTTGCCCCTTTTTTCGCTGATCTAAAATGATGAAAACAAATGGCATAATACCCGGGTAGATAATTAAACTGTAAATCAAAAGGTTCGAAATTAATTCAATTCTCAATTGTACTCCCGTCAAAAAGGCAGCAAAGAGGATGAAATAACAAAGATACAGGAAAAAAACAAACATGCGCTCACCTCACTCTGTCAATTATCCTGTCCAGTCATGATCATACAGTAGTCAGTAAATGCCAAACAAAAGCCGTCAAAACAGGCGGATCAATTGGTACATCTATCCGAATGTTCGACGGCGAAAGCATTTTCATTTGTCATGAGCAGGATTCCCTAAACAACTGACAGTTTGGTCAAACTTCATTTGGATGCACTATTGATCAACCACCGCTCTTCACATAATCGGGATAGGTCTGTACAGTTTTTCGACATCATCCATGCTCGAGTCCGTCGGTTGAATTTCTAATGAAGAATCGGGATTAGATTCTCCCTTGTCCGAACGAGCTCTAGGCTCGGTTAGACTCATTTGAAATTTCTGAAATGATACACCAAAATGGCTTGTTAAAAATAGTTTTCACCGGGGATCTTCAAAATATGCATTGTTTTAATAATTAAATGGAACCGTGTACAGTAGGGACAGAATGAGGATCTGCGTTACTTTCTTTATTGTGTCTGGTCCGGTGGAAAGAGAAAACCATTAAATTTAAAAAGAGAGAAATTGAAGTGATGATTGTGGGCCTGAAGAACAGATAAAAAAATTACTAGACACCGCCTTTTTGATCCTCAAGCATTCCATACAGATGCAAAATATCATCCAAATAATTATAAATAAACCCACATCTTTTTAGCTAGGTGTGGGTGATTGGACACATATTTTAAAAGGTCTTTTTTCTGCCTTTCGAACAAAGAACATATTTTTTCTCATCGTGCCGTAAATTTATACTAAAACGAGACACTGTTGAAAGAAACATAGATATGCTCATCATCTTTTCATGGGGGCATTCATTTTTCTTAAAAATTGATTAAATTAATTCTTTCAAACGCTCCGCTAAACAAAGAATTGCCATTGATTGACCATAGGGCATTGTTGCTGTTTTAATATGTTTATAAAAGTCATTCGTACTTCCCATTGGTGTTCCAGCCGATACATGGGCGAGTGACCCTTTTTCATCTATATTATCAATAACCGCCTTTAAACCAAGATCGGCCATTTCTCGATAATCATTCTCCAAAATAAATCCGCAATGAACTGCTTTTAGTATACCGTAAGTAATTCCTGCTGTCGCAGACCCTTCAACGTATGAACTAGGATCATCAATCAAAGTATGCCACATTCCGCTCTTATCCTGAAATTTCTTCAACGCGTGTAATTGATATTTCAAATTTAATATCAAATAATTTCGCACAGCGTCATATTCTGGTAAATCAACTAAGCTCAAGAATTCGGGAATTGAGATTGTAATCCATGCATTCCCCCGTCCCCAAAAGGCACCTGCAAAATTTGTTCGATTGTTAAAGTTCCAACCGTGATACCAAAGGCCCGTTTTTTTGTCCTCAAGAAATTGAATGTGAAGCAAAAATTGCTTTTTTGCCTCTTCAATGTACTTTTTTTCATTCAATAATGTTCCAATCTTTGCTAGCGTCACGACACTCATCATTAATGTGTCGTCCCACATTTCATTTGTATTCGGATCACCATAAACAACATGCTGAAAACCACCAAGTTCCGTTCTCGGTAATTTATAGTAAAGCCAATTCGCCCAATTCTTAATATAAACTAAGTAACGTTTATCGCCTGTTTCTTCATATAAATACGATAATGTTAACATCTGCACCATCGTATTTATATTTTTCTCCACTGGAGGTTCGGAAAAACGTTCGTTAAACCACTTCTTTATTATATTTAGTATTTCTGGTTTTCGGGTTACTAAATAATATTTCATCAAACCGTACAACCCTATTCCAGAAGTCCACTCCCAGAAACTAAAACTTTTGTTATCAATCAACCGGCCATCAGCAACCCTTATTGAATATTCACCTGTTTCATCTTTTAAATGAATTAGATTGTCAATCAATAAATCTATTTTTTTCGAAACAGAATCTCTTAAATTCATCATTCAAACATCACCTCATTTATTTGCATGCTATTTTTTATTAATCAACCTAATTATATTTGTATCCGCTTACAATTAAACTTCTATTTTACTCCTACGATTCTTCAACACACCTGATGCAATCGCAATCGAACTAAGTTTCAAATTAGGCGGTTAAAAGTTCAACTGTTAATCCTTTTTCAAAATGTGTTCCGTTTCTTGAATTTTCATTTTGTTTAATGGATACCAGAAAGCCAAAATCAACATGGCTATCAATAGACAGACTACCGGAATTAATGTTGCCAACATATAAATTCGATTTGAAACAACAGCCGTCTGGAGAACGCCGCCTGCCGACGATGACTGATAACCAATCAGTGATAGCATGAATCCGCTAATTCCACCTGCAAGTGCCTGCCCAATCTTTCTGGAAAATGAATTAACCCCGTATACTGTTCCGTCCTCCCTAAGTCCGGTTATTGTCTGATGATAATCAATGACGTCGGTTATAAATGCCCAAACCATTAGATTAAAATACGAAGCACCTATGGTTCCAAAAAACAATAGCGCCAGAAATACCCATTGATTATGCAAATGAAACGTAAACATTATAAAATAGATAACCGATGCACCTAACAGAGTAACCACACTGGATTCTTTTTTCCCAAACTTTCGTGAAAAAAATGTTGCAAAAGGAGCCATTAAAATAACTGAGATAAAGTTAAATGAGACTGCAACAGACATCGCTAGTTTATCGTGGAAGTAATCATTGAATAGATACGTAAGATTAGTGGTAGCCAATATTTGATTAATCACGATAAACATATCCGCAACGACCAGTGCCAATAAAGCACGGTCTGTAAATAAACCTTTTATCAATTTTTTCATCTTTACCTGACCTGTTTTTTCTACTCGAACTCGTTCATAAGTCAATTTATAAGTGAATTCGTAAGAAATATACGCCAAAACAGCACATCCCAAAGCAATCAGAAAAAAATGATTTCCAGATATAATTTGTTTACCAGCATCATTTGCACCATACATAAAAATGGGAATTGCAAAACCGGTTGCTGTTCCTGCGACTGCACTGCCAACACTTCTAAATGTCGACAACGAAGCACGCTCATTAGAATCTGAACTTATTGCTGAGGCCAACGCCCCGTAAGGAATATTAACTGTGGAAAGAAAGACATTGTATAGGATATACGTTATAAATATATAACCTATTTTTCCATACATAGAGAAATGATTCACCAATGGTATGAAAAGCAGAATAGAGGCAAATAGAAAGGGATATCTCATTTTACGAATCCACGGGCGAAAACGCCCCTCACTACTCAGTTTTGATATATCCGCCAAGTGACCCACTCCGACATCAATAAATGCATCAAATATTTTTGCTATCAAAAAGGTTATACCAACTATCGCACCAGAAATGCCTAAGACATTTGTATAATAAATCATCAAGAAACCGTTTACAAGTCCAAGAATGAAACAGTTACCCACATCACCAAACATATAACCAATCTTATCTCTTATCCCAAAAGGTTTTACAATACCCGATATTTTTTGATTGGAAGTAACAATCTCAGTTTTCATTCTAGATTTACCTTCCTTCCAAATTTTTATTATTCTAAAAATTCATCATTATAAGCGCTTTTTACTTGCTTCCTCCTGCGGGGATAGGTTCGCCAAATTGCGAAGTTGACGCTTGATGAAAAATGAACACAATCGTTCCCGATTACCCATAAACAAGAAATGTTTCTTGACAATATGGATAATTAAACATTGATATCCCACTCCTATTAACTATAAATTTGACTTTTAAGCCTTGCTCAGTCTGCAATTAGCAAATTAAGCTGAAATAGCTTTCATCGTTTCATTTTAAACTTGCCTGTGCTTGAACTAAGTATTGAAACGACTCATCGACACTCTCTTTCGTTCCTTTTGGCACTTCATCTAGAAAAACATATCCCCGCGGCATATAACGCTTTACAATACTGAGCATATCTTTGATCGGGGCACACCCTTTCCCCATTGAAGTTAACTGCATTTTATTATCAGAAACGATAAAATCTTTTAAATGTACAGCGACAATTTTATTCCCAAATACTTGAAAACATTTCTCCATTATCGAAATTTCATCTTTGTAATTTTCTACCATCACAAGATTCCCGGGATCCAATATGACATGTAAATTAGGAGAAGGAATCATTTCAAGCATTTTGCAAGTACGCTCTAATGAATAGATGGGATGATGAACGCCGGGCTCAATACCAATAATTACTCCCAGCTTTTCCGCACACTGTACTAATCGCTTAAGGGATGTTATGGTTGTTGAGAATGCTTGATCGGTAAAGTTTTCTTGTGTGTAAATGAATTGATTATCAATGCTTCCTGTTTCTGTTGCAATAATATTCGCCCCAAATGAACGAGCACACATGAGATACTTTTCAAAACGAGATAATAGTTTCTCTCTTACAGTCAGATTTGGATGAATAATATTCACGTAGCAACTTAATACAGCGATGTTTATGCCTGACCTAGCAAACACTTTTCGCATATAATCACCCATTCCCACATTTATTAAATCACCATTATGGGTTAATTCTGGGAATGAAAAAGCCGGTGAAAATTGGAGATAGGGTACATGTTGACTAATCAGCATATTAGTAAGAACCTGAATATCATCCCGGGCAGAATAATTATGTGCCCTTATTCCAATTCCTGTGAGCATTGTTTAAACCCTCCTTACTCGTGGTTCACGGAGAAGACTGTCGGATCTTATTAAAAAAAAGAAGATTAGCAGTTCCCCATCTTTGTTCATTATCTAAGTTGGTCCATCGGAACAAAATCCATATCGTCATAAGTAATGTTTTCGCCGCACATCGCCCAGATAAACGTATAATTTTTCGTTGCTACACCGCAATGGATGGACCAGCTTGGAGAAATAACGGCCTGCTCGTTTGCGACAACAAGATGTTTCGTTTCGTCTGGCTTGCCCATCAAGTGGAATACACGTGTATCTGGATCCATATCGAAATAAAGATACGTTTCCATCCGCCGCTCATGCGTATGGCAGGGCATCGTATTCCAAGAACTGCCTGGCGCAAGCACCGTGTAACCCATCTGCAATTGGCAGCTCTCGCAAATATTCGGATGAATATACTGATAGATTTTGCGTTCGTTCAGCGTCAGCGATTCTCCTGTTTCTCTCGGCTTAATATCGTTGATGCTGATTTTAACATTTGGATATTTTTTATGTGCCGGCGTCGACACGACGTAGAATTTAGCAGGGTTATTCGGATTATCAGACCTGAACTCAATATCTCGGGTCTCCTTTCCGATATAATAACCGTCCTGCTTTTCCATTTTGTCGGCCTTGCCGTCAATGGAAATCGATCCCGAACCACCAATGTTGATTACGCCCAATTCACGCCGCTCAAGGAAATAGTCAACGCCTAATTCCTTGCTAAGCGTAATACTTAGCGGTTGATCAGTCGGGGTCACCCCGCCAAAAATCTGACGATCATTGTGTGTATAGGTGAGTACAATATTTCCCGGTTCAAATACCTTTTCCACAAGAAATTCTCTGCGCAGATCTTCCGTCGTGTACTGACGTATATCTGCCGGACTATGCGTATAACGTGTTTTCATTGTTTGTGTCATCCTATAAACCCTCCAAACTATTTGTTCGTTCTCTGCCATCCGCTTAAAAAGATTATCCCTACTTTTCCCACCGACAGCCTTTCAATGCAAAAACTCCACCTTTCAAATAGTCACACCGATTTATTTTCCTGCATGATCGATCATCGAACAAGATACCCTCCGTCGACCGCCAAGACATAACCATTCACGTAGTCAGAAGCTTTGCTGGCCAAGAAAACAGCTACTCCCATCAATTCATGCGGCTCTGCCCAGTGATTTGCGGGAATGCGGCTTAATATTTCCTGATTGCGCGCCTTATCAGCACGGATCGGTGCCGTATTAGCTGTTTTGATATAACCGGGAGCAATGGCGTTCACCTGAATATTATAGGCACCCAATTCACTGGCAAAAGCCTTGGTCAAACCGGCGACGCCATGTTTGGACGTTGTATAAGAAGGAATGAATTTTCCCCCTTGAAAAGAGAGCATGGAGCCGATGTTGATGATTTTACCGGATTTCTGCTTAGCGAACACCTTGGCTGCAGCCATAGACATGTGATAAACCGTATTTAAATTGATGTTAATGACAGCATCCCAATCCTCATCTTTAGACTCTAAAAGGGGATTGCGTTTAATCATGCCCGCATTGTTAATCAAAATATCAAAATGCCCGAATAATTCAATGGCCTTATCGATTACTTTTTGTGCAACGCCTTTTTGTGTTAAATCGACATCCATAAATTCCACATGCCGGTTACGTTTCTCAATTAATGCTCTAGTCTCTTCCCATTCCTTCTGACCATAGGTCGGGATAAAGATGTCGGCACCAGCCTCGGCCAATGCAACTGCATATCCTTGTCCCAAACCGGTATTTCCTCCGGTAATAATGGCTACTTTACCCTTTAGATTAAAAAAGCTCATCTTAAACTTATCCAAGGCTTCTTCATTACGTTTAATTTCTTCTTGTGATTGAGGCATAGAAAAACACTCCTTTTTATTGATTGGAATCCGGGAACCATTTTCTTATTTCAGCAAATAATCTGCTAAGATTTGCTAGCCTGAAAGGGATATGAATAGCCCTCCTTTCATTTCCTATTTAGAAATATAATTTCTAATAATTTAATCGCTGATATTAGCACTTTATGAGTTTACATAAAGTGCTTGCACATCAGTCATTTCAGAATTAATTTAGCTAATCTCGGAAGATAAATTTCCTATAAAGAAACGTAGTTTCCTTTATCTTCAATGCGATTATAATCCCTAAATACAACAATGTAAACGTATTATTAATGTTTTTTTATCTTTATTTTTACGATTCATTGCAAAATGAAAGGCAACAGGCAAAAAAAAAGCAGAAAAACCACAGTGAGATCCTGTAAATTTAATGTTCACTCAAACAAAAATTTACGGAAAATCTACACTATGGTTTATAAACAGTCTAACATAAGGGCTGGACGTTCAAGCATCTATCGGACGCAGCAGGGGTGCTAGTTTATATTACCGAAACGATGTCCAGCTGTGTCTGTTTCCCAAACTTTATAATACTATTTAACACTTTCTTGTTTATCCTGTACTTAGGTGCACTGATGCTAAACGCGCCAAATATTCTCTGTGCTTTAATAATAGGAAAACCGACACAAAAAATATCTTGTTGATTTTCAACATTATCAATTGCGTAACCATTGTCCTTTGTTGTTTTTAATAATTCAAGAAACTTATTTTTATCTGTTACCGTATTAGGTGTTAAGGATTTGAAATCCGTTTCTTTTATATAATGTTTAATTTTTTCGATCGGATAGTGAGCGAGTAGTGCTCTTCCCATAGCAGATGAATACATTTCCATATAGCCGCCGACTCTTGACACGAGATTAACACTATGGGCGCTTTCTAATTTAGCCAATAAAACGATCTTGTCTTCTTGAACGATCCCAAGATTAACGGTTTCATTTGTTTTATCTCTGAGTTCTGATAAATAGGGTTTTGCAATGGCGCTAATATCGAAATCTTCTGAAACCTTTTGTGCATATTTCAAGAACTTCGTTCCCAAACAATATGTCCCACTGTCACCCATTCGAATGACATAGCCAAAATACTGTAAAGTGTTAAGAATTTTATAAATAGTCGGTTTTGTTATGTTCAATCCATTGCTCAGCTCATTTAAGGAAGGAGCTGAATTAGAATTTAATATAAACTCCATAATTTCTTCGGCCTTTATGAGGACTGAACCATATAAAGCTTGTTTTTTTAACTGTTCCAAACTAATACTCCTCGATTTAATGCATTCGCTTAGAAAACAAATGCACTGTTTTCTTCCAAACGCCGATTCACGGTGATATTACATTTAATAGAAATTTGATATATTTATCATGCCTCTGTATTTACTGCTTGTCAATCTGCGTATAATAGTTGGGATGATGAAAAATCAAGTATGGAACCGGAGTCCCGAAATAGATTTGACCCTAGGGCATACTCTTAAAATTCATGTATCATTGAATGATTGCATGGTTGAGCCAAATTTGTGTATAATGAATGTACGAAGAAAATAAATCCGCCAGTGCTTGCACACTGACGGTATGGCAATGTCCGCATTGAGCGGATTCGGCGCTTAAAATTGAATTACTTAACTTAATCAACGGTAATCTTTCTCAGCCACCGCGAATGGCGTACGAGACGGATTATTTTTTTTTATTTGACAGCATCAGCACTAGCACAGCAAAACCGTTTCATTCTTACAAGGTTCCAGAAAACGGAAATGTCGCACGGATCAAATGATACGATTAGGTGATTCGTTACATCAAGTAGAAAATATTTTTCGCTTAGTTACCGTAAGAGACGATCAGGGAAAAATGATACGTCTCATTTTGATTCAGAGAAGCAAAAATATGTTCTGAATATTCAGCGATTTTTCACTGCAACTTTTATGCGCCGCTAGTAATCTAGACCGTTAAAGAGGACGCTAAGGTGCGTCCTCTTTAACGGTCTAGAAAGTATTCGACTATTTTTTCGCCATGGATTTGTACAAATCCACAATCTCACCCGCTAAATCACGGAATGTGATACTTGTCATCAGATGGTCTTGGGAGTGCACAGTCAGCAAGGTGACGGTGACCTGTTTGCCACTTGCTTCGGCGGTTAGCATCTTAGTTTGCGAGTTGTGAGCATCTACCAAGAAACCATCCGCTTCTTTCAGTTTGCTGTCAGCGAGACCGAAATCACCCTTCTTGGCGGCCAAAATTGCTTCAAATGCAGAGCTCTTTGCATTTCCACCGTTGATGATCAAACCCATGATTGCTTCTATGTTCTGTTCTTCAGCCATAATAATCTCCAATCCGAATCAGTGTGTGAAGTTGCAACGATTAGTTTTGAGAAGCTTCAATAGAAGACAATGCTGCTTTCAAAACATTTTCACCGTTCATCATGCCGTAGTCCTGCATATTTATGATCTCAACCGGGATATCAAGCTTGTCTTTGAAGCTATTCAGCATGAAGCGCACTTGCGGTCCAAGCATCAAGATGTCTGGATGCTTTTCTGCCAATTTATTATCAGCATCCGATGAAGCGGTTGCAAAAATCTCTATATCGATCCCTTTGGCCTCAGCTGCCTTTTGCATCTTGGAAACCAATAAACTAGTCGACATGCCAGCTGAACATACTAGCATAATTTTCATTTTTCTATTCCTCCTTAGCATTCAGTACCTAATTTAATATTTTCAACATTTTTTCTCAATACTCAGTTTTATCAACAAAATAGTTAGTTTTGTGTCAACCTGACAGGAAGACCGACCGATAGTTCTGGATAATTCGTACAATAGTTTCTTCCGACGGTCTAACTATATGTTAAGTTTCAGCGCTTTGTTCCAATGCCAGTTTTTCGCTGTTCTTAATGTCTATCTTAATGAACGGATAGTAGGTAATCATACCGATAGCCAACACGATAGCTTGAACAATCAGGATCTTCCAGTCGCCTGTAATCAGTACACCTGAAACTGGCGCTGGTGTTGCCCAAGGAACTTCGGCGAACGGACGTGCTACAAAGCCAATCATTACTGAGATGTAACCAATCAAACTTCCAACAACACCATTCAAGACAAACGGTATCATCAGAATCGGGTTCATTGCGACTGGCGCACCGAACATCGTAGGTTCGATGATGTTGAAAAGAAGTGCAGGCGCAGCGGCGACACCAAGCACACGCTTACCTTTATTCTTGGAAAGAATGTACCAGATCACGATCGGGAACACAGAACCTACCCAGAGAAAACTGAATTGGAAAGCGTTGGTCCAAATATGTGGCAATGGACTGCCGGCAACTTTCGCCGCGGCGTTCGCAACCAAGTCGACAGTTGTTATTGGGGTAATGATTGCAGCCAACATGCCTGGGCCGTTCAGACCAACGGACCAGAGCAGGATAATAATCAATGTGATCAGTCCGTATCCCCAGATGGTATCAGAACCGTTCAGCAGCGGTGCCAGTACAGTAGTCAGCCAGGATGCAAAGTTGAAACCAATTATCGTACGAATGCCCCAACAGATGACGATAATTACAGTCATTGGAATTAATGATGCGAACGTGCTACCGACCTTGGGAGGCACACTGCTTGGCAGCTTGATCGTGATATTGTGATTCAGAAAAGTTGAATATAACTTTACGGATAAAAGACCAACTATCATCGCCACAAACAGCCCGTTAGTACCGAAGAAGGAAACGTTCAGCATGCTATTTGCATTAGGACCACTGTATGTGATGAAGAAAAAAGAAATGAGACCCAACAAACCTGATTGGGTAGTATCGATCTTAAGGATTTCGCCGTAGGACTTTGCAATACTATATGCTGCGTAAAGGCCTACAAATCCAAGCGTCATACTATTAACGATATTCAGTTGTGCTGCATATGGCGTCAAGAATGGCAGTAACGCGGTCTTCGAGTTACCTAAGTCCGGTTGCGCAAAGATTGAAATAATTAAGAAAATGCTACCAATAAGAATCGGTGCAGTCGTCGCGATCATACCATCTTGAATGGCACGAATCCAAGAAATACGAGAAAGTTTCCCTACAGATGCTGCAATCGACATCATTTTATCGAGAAACTTGTTTGTCTTTTCGCTGTTTTCCATCTTGATTTCCTCCTTGTTAGCCAGCAACCACGGTGTGGTTCTCTGATGTGATCATCAACGTAAAAGTACCTTCAAGAGTTACTTCATTAGCAGTAGCTGGCACAATAAAGTTGTCGGTAAACTTGATGTTTGTGCCGTTAACCTTCCCTTCTCCTTCGCATACTGTTGTCAACCAGTAGCCCTGTTTCTTAAGCGTCGTTTTGCCATAAACCTTAATAGAAGTAATGGTAAATGCATGATTACTGATATACTCGTGTACGGTTACATCATCATTCTTAACAAGATCCTTGGGTTCTGGGTGCACGTAGTCGAGAGTCGTGTTGTATTTGTCATCGGTGTCTTTAATACTCTTAATGGCTTCCTTCACATTGAGTTCACGTGATGAGCCATCTGCCTCCCGACGGTCATAGTCGTAAATTCGGAATGTCAGATCTGTTGATTGTTGAACTTCATAAGCGATGTTGCCCTTGCCAAGTCCATGAATTGTACCCGCAGGAATGTATATAAAATCTCCAGCCTTAGTCTTAATTGAGTTAAAGACGCCATCGAAGTATCGATTGTCGATTTTGTCATGCAGCTCTGGAATTGGCACTTTTGAGCCATATATCAGAGACGCATCTGGGTCTGTATGCAACAGAACCCATGCTTCATTCTTTCCGTTCTGATAACCGAAGTCTTTGGCCACCTTGTCTGTTGGGTGAACCTGAACGCTAAGGTTGTCTACAGGGGCGACTAAGGAAATGATATATGGAAACCGCTCTCTATTACTATTAAACAATTCTGGATTGTTATTCCAAATTTTAAATAAGCCGACATCTTTTAGCTGACCATTCTGGCAAATCGTATCCTCCCCTTTTTGCGCAGAGAACACCCAGATCTGACCTGTTTTATCGGGCACATCGTATCCGAAATACTTTTGAATCTTCTTGCCGCCCCAAATTGCGTGACGCGGCACAATTTTGAAAAACAACAATTCATCATTCATAAACGATCTCCCCATCGGATGCGATTACCTTCTGATACCAGTAGTAAGACTTCTTAGGAATACGCTTCATTTTACCGTTCTCCATCGGCGCAATATAGATGAAGCCATACCGTTTGCCCATTTCCTTATGACTGCTGAGAATATCAATTGGTGACCACATTAAATATCCCACGACATCAACGCCATCTAAGTTAATTGCGTCGATCATGTTCTTTATATACGCTTTGTGATAACTGATTCGCTCCTCATCATTGAGAGTTTCTTCGGTTGTCTTACCCTCTTTCAAGCCGATACCATTCTCCACAACGAAGAGTGGCCTTTGATAACGTTGATACATATGGTCCAATTCCTCGCGAAATCCCATCGGATCAATCGTCCAGCCCCAATGACTAGCACCAAGTTCAGGGTTGGGTTCGGTTTGCAATTCAAAAATGATTTGATTAATTTCGTCAATGCTGTCAGCGTTCAAATTACTTTCAACAACGCGAGTTTGATAGCAGCTAATCGAAAGAAAATCCATATTCTTTGTTGCTTCGGCATTTGCTGTTAAATCATCATCAAAATAGTCGATGTTGTTCAGTTCCAAGTAACGCTTATAGAATGCTGGATAATAACCGTTACACATTAAGTCGCCGAAAAGATCGAAATTAAACTCATTTTGGATATGAGCCGCAAAACGGTCGCGTGGATCGTTCCGCTTCGGTCGAATTTCATTGACCGTGATCATACCAGAAATTTTTGCGTCAGGTGACAGGCGACGAATTAGGTTCATTGCGCGTGCTGAGGCTTGCTCTGTATTATAGAAAATGTCGTGGAAGAATTGTGCCTTATTCATTTCGTCTGGGCGTTTCGCACCAGCAACAAGATAAGACATGTTGTCATAAGGAGCGGTATTAATTTCGTTGTAGGTAATCCAATACTTCACACGATCTTTAAAATGTTCTACAACCTGTTCCACGTGGTGCAGATAGAAGTTAATAACTTCTGAATTTAAGAAGCCGTTGTAGTGTTCGGACAAATATACCGGCATATCAAAGTGAACTAATGAGAGAACCGGCTGGATACCACTCGCAAGCAGATCATCAATCATAGCATCGTAATAGGCTAGGCCTTGCTCATTTGGGTCTTTCTCAATCCCTGTTGGGTGGATACGGGACCACACTACAGACAGGCGATATGCACGAAGGCCCATGTCTTTCAGAAGCTTAATGTCCTCATGAGACTGAAAATAGTGATTAGAAGCAATGTCTGTATCACTTTGGTTTGTCTGTCCGCGTTCTGGAATGACTTCTAACTTATCATAAACATTCAACCCTTTTCCGTCGGCTTGTTTTCCCCCTTCTGCTTGAACATTGCTAACAGCACCGCCCCAAAGAAAATCCGATTTGACCTTGAGTCTCAATATTGTATCCCCTTTCCGAAGCGTTCAGTTTGTCGCAGTAAACGCTTTCATTTATTATTATATACCAATTATTATATTTGTACATCTTTTTTATTAATTGAAACGTATCAATTTTAAATTACAGTGCGCTTGTATTTGCGTAGTGGTATAATTGTTTTAAAATAAATATCTTAATCTCTATCTTGAGAACAGCACATAGGAGTGAACTCATTGAAATATAAGCTAGTAGTTGATTATATTCGTACTGGAATTGAAACTGGTAAGTACGTATATGGAAAGAAAATGCCAACCATCAATGAGCTGGCGAAAACACTCCACGTTAGTGCAATGACTGTTAAAAAGGCGCTCGATATTCTAACCAAGTCTGGTTATATCGAACGCCGGCAAGGGAGCGGCATCTATGTGAAGATGAACACAGATCACATCAAGGAAAGAATCCCACTTTCTGGTAACTCGTCTCGATTCCCTAAAAACGAACTGCATACTAAAGTTATTCATTTTGATGTCGATAGAGCGTCGAAAGAAGCAGCGGAAAAACTGCAAATTTCAACCGATGACTTTGTCTACAATATTGAACGTATCCGTGTTCTGAACGGTAAGCCGATCATCATTGAATACGTTTATATGCCGATAACGGTCATTCCAGGACTTACAAAAGAAATTCTGGAGGATTCCATTTACAAATACATCCGGCAGAATCTAAAGAAAAATATCTCAAGTTCCGATTTTACTATTACAGGCGTACGACCGAATTTTGACGACAAAAAGTATCTGAATCTGACCGACACAGACTTTCTGATGCAAATCGTCCAAACGGTTTATTTTGATGATGGGACGGCCTTTGAATACTCCATTGACAAACACTTACCAAACGAATTTAAGTATCGTGGTATTGAAACCGATATTTGACAAACAGCTTTTGAACCAATATATTTGAGTTGTCGCAGTGAACGTTTCCAATTCAAAAAAATTGGAAGGTGTCACAAATGCAAAAACTATTTTGTCCATCGATGATGTGTGCAGATTTCATAAAAATCAAGGACGAAGTCACGGCTCTTGATGCAGCGGACGTTGATGTCTATCACATGGATATCATGGACGGCAACTTTGTTCCTAACATGGCTCTGAGTGTGGAAGATTACAAAGCCATCCGTTCATTGACGCAGAAACCACTTGACGCACACCTCATGGTACAAGACCCTAAGCGCTACGTTGAACTGTATGCGGAACTCGGTGCAAATACAATCTACATTCATCCAGAAGCAGATCAGAGTCCTTCATCGACTCTCAAGACTATTCGTGATTTGAACGTCTACCCGGGTATAGCCATCAACCCAGGTACAGCAGTCGGGACGATTAAGCCCTTGTTGAACCTTGTTGATACTGTTCTGGTTATGACCGTAAATCCAGGTTTCTCAGGGCAAAAGTATCTTGATTTTGTAAATGATAAGATTGACGAATTAGTTAAGCTACAGGAAACCTATTCATACAAAATCTTTGTTGATGGTGCAATCGCACCAGACAAAATTCAGATGCTGTCTGCTCGCGGCGTTAACGGTTTTATTCTTGGTACGTCTTCTTTGTTTGATAAGGGGGGCGACTATACGACGATCATCCAACGCTTGCGGCAGCTATAAATTTAAAAATGTTAAAAAATGTCATAGAAACTGTGAAAGAAAACGAATTGAATCTCTTCCGGTTGAATGTCACCTGTCCACAGTGGAATAAGAAGTTCGAAAACACGGTGTGCGTGGGATTCGGTTTGGAACTCTGCTTAAGGATTCAAGCCAGTTCTTAACTACTTAACAGTCAAAACATACTAACCTTAGTGGTGCAGGAAGTACGACGGTACTCCTTGCACCACTTTTTATTTTATTGTGGCAGTGAAGCTACGGTTGCAAGAACTTGAAAACTTGATGTCGTAGTCAAAACAAACTGTTTCATCGGTTCACCCTAGTCTGTTTGTATAGTAACCGCATCCTCTCCTTTCTACCCCATTGCATCCAAATTATACGCAGCAAATATTCTGTTAAAAGCACACATCTCTTCCTAGGTGAATACCCTGTTCATTGCAAAGGAGGAGTTTAAAACATGAATCAAGAATCTGGCCAGTCTACTGATGAAAGAAATTTATCCAATAATTATTCGTTAGCACCAAACACCAATCAACACCCCGATAACATGCAAATTAAAGAATTATGTAAAAGACATATGAACCATTACGTGATGGGTCACTTACATGACGGAACGATCCTTGAGGGAATTATTGTGGATGTTGATGATGAAGCAGTCACAATACTTGTTGTTGATAAAGATGCAATGAATAGATCTGATGAAGAAAATAGACAATTTGGTCGTCCCCCAGGATTTTTC
>JBHGUY010000033.1:0-22837 GCA_048976585.1 Sporolactobacillus sp.
GAGCTATGAATCATCTCCCCCGAAGGATCCTGAACTATCGGACCCCCGCTGAAGCGTTCGAGAAAGAAGTACAGAAGCTCGTGAGCTGAGCTGCTTTTTGTTCCTGCCGCCTAGGCGGCAGGAACAAACTCAGTGATACCGTCGGATGTCCAGGTGGCTAATTTATTGTTGCAATCTACCTTTTTAAAAAATGTTGATTAATCTTGTAATTTTTTGGCTGACTTCAAACGCCGCTCGTTATCACTTCGCTGCGCCAGTATTACGTTGGGGATATTTGTTCGATATAAGGTGAAAAAGGGAGAAGCAGGATGCATAAGAACGAGATTGTCGAGATTATTTATCAGATAAAGCCGATAAGTTTTCAAAGCGGCGTATCCGGATTATTTCAGTCGGGAAAACGTACATGAGAGCCTATTGCTATAGTCGGCAGCAGGTCCGTACCCTTGCGATCGAGCGCGTTCTTGCTTGCCAGCAAATACGAATCGCCTAATAGAGAAGAAAAGCGCAGCCATAGCGATCGGTAGATGAAAAAGCACCGAATGATATTCACAGATCAGACAAAGCAAGATATGAGAGCGAAGAAAGAATGGTGAAATTTCAAATGATGCATGGATTTGTTTTCACCCACGAGACACAAAGGGAAAGTTGAAAATTACAATGAATAAAAAAATCAAGCTAGAATCTCATCATACTAGGAAAACCAGTGGAACTTGAACAAATTAAGGAACACCCAGCTACCAAATACAGTCCTTTATTTGATATGTATTCATTAGACATGAACAATGCCTTGGGTTTACCGATTGAGCTGCATGCTTTTGCGCGCATTCTTTATTTGTAAAGTAATCCAAAAAGAAGCACATGTTGCATTTACGACGGATACTATCGAAAAAGCGATTGAGGGTGAGAAAATCATTATGCCGTTGTATAAATCTTTTCGAGACTACCGTTGTGCAATGATTTTAGTTAACCAGCAGCCCATTGAAATCATTGAAACAACACTTTCTGAAAGTGAGATTTGGGGAGACGGAATTTTTAAAGACAGCATTTTGTATCCGGAAAACGATTATGGAAACAATAAAAAGGTGATCCTCCGATGATCTTCCTTATATTTACAGGTGTCTCAGGTGCGCCGCATTCTTGTCAACGAATGGGGCGCCATGTTAGAATGGTTAGACGCTCAGCAGCAAGATAGCAGCATAAGTCCAAAAAAATATTAAGAAAATGATCAGATGATTAAGTTTCAATGAAGTTATGCCCAGAATTGGCTCATCTCTGGACGAATGCTATATAATGCTATGTAGATGGAGAATAAAACCTATAGGAGTGTTCAAAATCATCCTTTCAGCTGATCTTATAATGATAGCTATTATTTTTGCACTTGCATATATCGTATTTTTTGTGAAAAAGACAGTCTCGATGCTGAAACAGCGTAAGGAATCTTTTGATGAATGGCACCAGATGATCACACAAGTGAATCGCGAATTAAAAAAAATACAGGATGCCGTGCGAAAAATTTGATCCGGACTTATTTTTAAGTCTTCCAAGACCAAATCCTCGAAATGTTTGTTTTCGAGGATTTTTTGTGCAAAAAACGACGGCAATCGGCTACGAGTCCGGGGATTCTATGAAACAATAAATTCCTGAATCTTTTCATTTTTATGTCTGCTTAATTGGGAATAAAAGTGAATGTGCTATAATAACCATAATTTACTAAGGAGGTGATTGGAATGCATTGGTACACAGATATTTTGAAAAATTATGTTGGCTTCAGCGGACGGGCGACGCGCTCGGAATATTGGTGGTTTGCCCTGATTAACTTCATTATTACTCTTATTATTGAAATCATTGATAAGGTCGCCGGTATCTATCCGCTTCTAACCGCTATCTATTCTTTGGCGCTCTTGCTGCCATCTCTGGCGCTGTCCTTCAGGCGTCTGCATGATATTGGCCGTTCAGCTGGCTGGTTGTTTATTGCGCTGATTCCGATTATCGGCTGGATCGTCCTGCTTGTTTTTGATTGCCTGGACAGCCAACCAGAAGCCAATAAATACGGACCGAATCCGAAAGGCACGGTTTGATTAAAAAAGAAATAATTTTTGTAAGAGTCCTGTGAGAACAGGGCTCTTTTTTCAAAAGATAAGAAAGTATAAAAAATAGAGCAGGGAAGCGCAGGGACGAGGGCGCCTGCGGGAAGAGCAGGCTAAGAGAGACCCCGCAGACTCGTGCCTGACCGAGGAGGCTCTCAGACTGCCCGCGGCAAGCGAGTTTCCGAAGCGTACTTGCAAGTCAAAGGACCGGGCGTCTTTTGCCCGGTTTTTCTAATAAAAAGTTTTTTATCCCATTGAATAGTTAACTTGGTAATCAAATGGAATTGTGAGAATAGATGCAGAAGGATCAGCGGTGAAGCTTTACAATTAGCTTACAAAAAAAGGTTCGCTTGGATCATGCGGCGAAAATGATGGAAAGCGGTGGCTGGCTGTTGATGCGGACACGTGATTATAATCAGAATCCGTTTATTGTGATTTGGGAAGTGACAAGGATGTGCCCGCTGCATTGCTTGCATTGCCGGGCAGCGGCTCAATTGCATCCTTATCCCGGTGAATTGACGACAGATGAAGGGAAAATGCTGATTGATCAAATCTACTCAATGGATAATCCGCTGCTTGTTTTCTCAGGCGGAGATCCGCTGATGCGTGAGGACTTGTTTGAGTTGACAGCGTATGCGGCGGCGAAAGGGATGCGCGTTTCTATCACGCCTTCCGCGACGCCAAAGCTGACCCGGAAGGCGGTGATCCGCTCGAAAGAGTCCGGTATGACGCGCTGGGCGCTTTCTTTGGATGGATCGGATGCAGCGACTCATGATCACTTCCGCGGCGTCACAGGCAGCTTTGAACGGACAATGAAAGCGATTGGCTATCTGAATGATGCAGCTATCCGTTTTCAGATCAACACGACGGTCACAGAATATAATGTTGATAAACTTCCGGAGATGGCCGAGCTTCTGGCCCAATGCGGAACGGCGGTCTGGACACTCTTTTTTCTTGTGCCGACCGGACGTGGGAAATTGCTGCAGCCGATGAGTCCGGAAAGGCATGAAGAGGTGATGCATTGGGCTTTTCAGATGCAGGAGAAGGTTCCCTACATCATTTCGACAACAGAAGGACAATTCTACCGGCGGGTCGTTTTTCAGGAGAATGCGAAGCGGCGGGAGCAGGGATTGGCCCCGATAGGACACGTGCAGGACGATCTGGCCAAAGCGCCGCGCGGAACGAATGACGGCAATGGCTTTGTTTTCGTTGGACACACCGGCGAAGTGCAGCCAGCGGGATTTCTGCCGATTAATTGCGGCAATATCAAAGATACACCGCTTCCGGAGATTTACCGAAATCATCCGGTTTTTAAAGCACTGCGCGATCCAGACAGTACAAAAGGGAAATGCGGGGTTTGCGAATTTCGATATGTTTGCGGGGGTTCCCGTTCTCGGGCCTACGCGCTTACTGGCGATTACAAGGCGGCAGAACCCTATTGCGTCTATATTCCTAAGGCCTTGCGGACAATCCACTAACATTCACTTGTATAAAAAAGCTCGCCACCGCATTTGGTGACGAGCTTTTGTCAATAAATGATGAGTTAGTGAATATGCAATTGACGTGAATCTGCGCGAATAACAGGCGCCTGACTTAGCTTCGCCATTCGTTTAGCGAGATGAGCTTCGCGGTTATCCGAATAAAGCTGAACACAAGAACCTGCAACAATCAGCACCATTCCGGCCAGCATATTTGATGTGATCGCTTCGCCAAGAATGAACAGAGCAAGCACTGGTGCGAGCGCTGGCTTGATGAAGAAAACAAGTGAAGCAGTTGACGCCGATGTCTCTTCCATCGCCAAAAAGTAGAAACAGAAACCGAGCCCGGTAACAAAGATACCCAGATAAATAAGAATTGGAACAGTCGCCCAAGAGATCCCCTGAAATACTGGAACATTACTGAATTGGCTCATGCCAACGCTTTGCAGCCATCCAGCGATAAAGTTGATCTTTGTGAGAAGCATCAAAACCAGAAGTTCTACACTTCCGGTCAGAAAGCTGAAGCTGCTGAGCACGACACCGTCAAATCCAAATTTCATACTGCCTCTACGTCCGATAATGCCGTAAAGAGCGAAGGTGATAGCCCCAACGATGGCAAGTGTGACCCCGAGCGGATTGGTCAAGTTTGCCGGATTGATAATAAACACCATGCCAATCAGGCTGATGGCCAAGGAAACGATCGATAGTTTCGCCAACTTTTCTTTCAGGAAGAAGTGAGCGAAAGGAATCAGGAATGCTGCATTACAACTGAATAAAATGGCAACAGTGGAAGCCTTAGCGTACACGATCGCCATTTGAAAGAAAGTCATACTGACAACCACACACATGAATCCTGAAAAAAGAAAGAATCGAATATTTTTTTTGTTGAATGAAAATCCGCTCCCTCTCAAGTGACGGATAGCCAAAGGTGCCAGAATCGCCGACCCAATCAGGAAACGAAGAAAATTCAGCTGAAGCGGATTAAACTCTGAAGCGATCAGCTTAATCGCAATTTCCATCGTACTGAAGAACAAAGTTGAAAAGGCAATGAAGATATAGCCTTTTTTCATAAATGCAAAACCTCGATTTCTCACCGTATTTGAATTCAGGTGATCTGATCGCTTTTTAAAAATTAGCCGCGAAAGACCGGCACATCCTATGATGCCTTGAAAACGTTACCAATAAATACTTAATAAGTAATTATTCAACACTACTAATATAGCGCAGATATGAAAAAAGTGTAAGGGTCAAAAGTAAATGAAAACGAATTTATGAAAAAATTCACATTTCTAGGTATTTGGTTCGTTCTATTTTTGGTGATATGACAACTGTTGTGTCCAGATGTTCTGAGCATTTGGAGCGTTTTTTCAGATGCTGTTGCTTTATTGCGGGAAGGAAAATTAATTACCGCTTTGAATGCCGGAAACTCTGCCGACATGTGTTTCATATGGTAAAATAGTAAAGGGAAATTCGATACTTGACCGCTTGTTGTGGGTCAAAATGTTTTTGAAAGCGTTGTACATGAATCTGATCGGATTTAACCAGGTCAATACCGTGTTATTGACAGATGCAGAAACACAATTTACAGAAAAGGTGCGTGGTGAACATGCTGTTTTCTAAAATTTTGGTTTCCTATGATGATTCAAAATTGAGCAAGTTGGCGTTGGTAAAGGCCATCGAACTTGCTCAATTGGACAGCCAGACTGAAATTGATGTCTTGAATGTCGTGACTGTTCCGACCAATCAGTTCATTGTAGGCGATGTGTATAGGGAAGTCCGCGAATCCACCTTTAAGTACGGCAATGATATAGTAGCAAAGGCCGAGGGTGCTCTAGCCGATTTACCGAATCGCACACATACTTTTGTCGAGGAAGGCCAGCCGGTCCGCACGATTCTCGATTTTGCAGAATCGAATGGATATGATTTGATCGTGATCGGCAGTCGCGGGCTTAGTGGAGTTAAGGAGTTCCTGGGGAGTGTCAGCCACGGTGTTGTTCAACGCTCTAAGCTCCCGGTACTAATCGTTAAATAAGCGACGGATTCAAGCATAGAAAAGGGCACTTTCGGTTACGGTAAACGGGTGTCCTTTTTTCTTGTCTGTTGTTCGGGTATAGAATTTCTGAGGGACGACCGTGAAAGGGAGATTTGTGTGACTGAGAAGGATGTCATTAAACGCAGCAAAAGGCCAATCACGTGTTCATTGCTGATTCGGGATTTGCGCCAGCTGGGACTAAAGGCGGGCGACCTCGTCGTTGTCCATACGGCCATGAGTCATATTGGTTGGGTATGCGGAGGAGCACTGACTGTCATTGAAGCGCTGCAGCAGGTGCTCACCTCTGAGGGAACACTCGTTATGCCAGCACACAGCGCGGATGTCTCTGATCCTGCCGACTGGAGCGATCCGGCTGTACCAGATGCCTGGCTTGAGGCCATCTATCACGAGATGCCGGCCTTTGATCCGGACCGGACCCCCACGCTTGGTATGGGTACTGTTGCCGAAGTTTTTCGAAATTGCCCGGATGTATCGCGCAGCCGCCATCCGATTTATTCATTCGCTGCATGGGGGCGTGGTCGGGAAACACTTCTTTCTCGACATGCACTGGATGACGGACTAGGTATGGAATCGCCGCTCGGGCGGATCTATCAGCGGGATGGGCGCGTTTTATTGATTGGCGTAGGCCATGGAAATGATACCTCGATGCATCTAGGCGAGATGCTCTCTGGACATCTGGAACAGGTGAGCAGAAGAAGCCCGGTTCTGATTCATGGACAAAGGGAATGGGTCAGTTACCGAGATTGGGATTATCATGAAGAGCGATTCCCCAAAATCGGCAAGTTGTTTAAAAAAACATACGCCAATACATCGTATTTCAGGGAAGGCTTCCTTGGTGATGCTCGGGCATTGCTCTTTTCGCAAAAGAAGATAGTCGATTTCACAGCCCATTTTTTAAAAAAGCAGCGCTAATTTAACAATTCCTTTAAAAATCAATAATAACCTCTTAACAAATTCCAGGTATTCTAGAGATGTAAGGCAAACCGGAACGCGACTGTGAGAATGCTGGAAGCGGGAGTGAAAATAATGGAATACATTAAAAATCATGAAACAGGAATGATCGCACGTAGGGAAAATCGTCCGGCTGATGATCGTGTACGGATGAACCGCCGTTTATTGATTACTCGTCTGGTTCTTATTGTATCCATTGTTGTCAATGTCAAACTGATTTTTGGCTAATCATTCATAAACATATATCCTTTTTCTTGATCGAGGACAAATTAATAAATAAAATAATAAAAGATGGAGTGATCAATCTCCGTCTTTTTGTTTTTTATTTCAATGAGTTGGTGAATCCTATAAAGAACGGCAATTTTGGATTAATATTGGATCGTTAATCTGGAGCAGGTGATGAAATCGAAAAATCTTTTTTTACTCGGACTGGCTATTTTGATTGGGCTTTGTTTATGGATCTATCTCGGACAGACCTTACGAGATCCGCCGGTTCATGAACCTCGAGTAACGCAGTCCGGACCGGCTCAGACAACTGGCCCCAAAGAGTCAGCACATAAAGGACGAAATCTGTCACCGATGGATCAAAAAGGCATCCATGTTGTCGCTGATCCGGCGAGTATTCTCGTGTTGGTTAATAAGCATTTCAAGCTTCCCGAGAATTACGTGCCGCGTTCGCTCGTCTATCCGAATGTGCCATTCCTGTCCGGCCGAACAGAGAAGGCGAAAATGCGCAGAGTAGCTGCCAAGGCACTTGAACGGATGTTTGCGGCCGCAGAAAAGGACGGGATTCATCTTGCCGGAGTCTCGGCTTATCGCTCGCATCGCTCGCAAGTGATGCTTTTTGAACGGTATGCCGCGATTGATGGAGAGAAGAAGGCACTCACTTACAGTGCCCTGCCGGGGACAAGCGAACATGAGACGGGTCTAGCGATTGACGTATCTGGATTGAGCGGAAAGTATGCGGCTACGCCGGCATTTGCTGGCACACCTGAAGCGGTATGGCTTAAGGCTCATGCTCAGGAGTATGGCTATATTATCCGTTATCCGAAAGGAAAAGAGACTGTGACCGGTTATGAATATGAGGCGTGGCATCTACGTTACGTTGGTCTGCCTGCCTCAAAAGTAATTAAGGACAGGCATCTGGCACTGGAAGAATACCTGAGCACGGTGCCGGTGACCAATTGATTTTCCAAACATTGTCGGGCATGTTCACCTACGAGTCGGGTATCTTAAAAAGGTTCACGTTAACGCGGACAAAACCATGGATGGTGGTGAACTGAATTGATGATGCAGAAGGGACGCTTAATGTCCATGATCGCTTCCATAGGCATCGGTGCGGCTGCTTATCAGATGATGAAGCCAAACAACCGAATGGGGCAGTCCATTAAGAACCGGATGAACAAGATGGCAGAGCAGAAACAGATGTTTCCGAATAGTTGATGGAAAAATGGGAATCCTGATCGGGTTCCCGTTTTTTCGTCGGTTGATTTTAGACATAAAGATCAGGACATAATTAGTCAGAATATATTGCCTTTAATATTATGCTTTACAACTGATGCTTTACTGTATATAATTAAAAACGTCGATTACGACGGACAAGCAGTATGGCCCGTTCGTCAAGCGGTTAAGACACCACCCTTTCACGGTGGGTTCATGGGTTCGAATCCCGTACGGGTCACTATGGAGGATTAGCTCAGCTGGGAGAGCGTCTGCCTTACAAGCAGAGGGTCATAGGTTCGAGCCCTATATCCTCCACCATAACGCCGGTCTAGCTCAATTGGTAGAGCAACTGACTTGTAATCAGTAGGTTGGGGGTTCAAGTCCTCTGACCGGCACCATTGACAACGATATATGGAGGGATAGCGAAGAGGCTAAACGCGACGGACTGTAAATCCGTTCCCTTTGGGTTCGAAGGTTCGAAACCTTCTCCCTCCACCATTTATAACCACTTACGTGGGCCATTAGCTCAGTTGGTAGAGCATCTGACTCTTAATCAGAGGGTCGAAGGTTCGAGACCTTCATGGCCCACCATTTTTATGCGGGTGTGGCGGAATTGGCAGACGCGCTAGATTCAGGTTCTAGTGGGCTTTACGGCTCGTGGAGGTTCAAGTCCTCTCATCCGCATTATCGCTATACAAAAGACAGTCTACAACATTGTAGGCTGTTTTTTGCGTTTCCAGAAACAGGCAAATCATCTGTATCAGAACGCCTCACGCAAGCGAACGGAAGGCCTAATGATTCGTTTGTTAAGAGACTGGCGAGGTATACTTTATTTATCTTCCGAATCTAAGAGACTTATAATCGCTTCATTCTGACAGCGAATACTGTATTAAAGAAGGCATATACCGTTGAATCCAATCGAGAGAATTTCAAAACAAACAAAATTGGCAATTCTAGCGGCAGGAATGATGTCATTCATGGGAATCTTAGTGGAAACATCTATGAATGTTACTTTTCCGCAATTGATTCGCGAATTCAAGACTCCTTTATCCACGGTACAGTGGATTACGACTGGATATCTATTACTCGTCACGATTGTCATGGGTTGTACAGCATTTGTTATGAGGCGGTTCGCCGCGAAAAGAATTTTTATATTTGCTGTACTGAATTTTGTTGTAGGCACGCTATTGTGTGCGGTAGCACCCAATTTCTTCCTATTAATTATAGGCAGACTGCTGCAGGCAATTTCTACGGGACTATCGACACCACTGATGTTTCATATTATTTTAATGAAGATACCTGTGCGCAGACGAGGCACGTATGTGGGGATTGCGAGTATGATCATCGCGCTTGCTCCGGCACTGGGGCCGACTTATGGCGGCGTTTTGACCGCCTGTCTTTCTTGGCGTTTCATTTTTTGGATCGTGATCCCGGTCACCTTCGTGGTGTTTTGGCTGGGTGTCCACAACATCGCTATTCAGGCAACCGGCGATGCCGCACATTTTGATTATCCGGGCCTGCTCCTGCTTAGCTGTGCGTTCGCCAGTGCCGTCTGGGCCTTTAACCAGGCGGGTATTTATGGATGGCTGAGCAGCAGCTTTTTTGCGTTTCTCGCGCTGTGCTTCGTTTTATTGATAGCTTTGCTGATTTACAACCACCTCAGTCGGTGGATTCTGCTGGATTATTCGATACTAAAGCAACCTGCGATCGGACTGGGAGCCTTTAATTATTTTGTGCTTCAATTTACCAATATAGGCATCTCATTTGTCCTGCCGATTTATGCGCAAACTGTATTAGGCCAAAACTCAATGATCGCCGGATTGCTGCTTTTGCCGGGTTCCTTGTTAGGCGCCGCTGTGTCGCCAATCGCTGGACGTCTGTTTGACCGGTGTGGCGGCTTTGTACCGATTCTCATCGGCAATCTCTCAATGACTTTCGGCTGTCTGTTTTTCTGGTTGTTTCACCAGCAGTTGACCCCATTGCTCATTGTTGTTTTCTATTTATTTCTCAGATTTGGATTTAATTTCAGTTTTGGCAATACCCTCTCCAGCTGCAGTCTGCAGATTCGCAAAGATAAATCAGCGGACCTGAATTCGATGTTCAATATGCTGCAGCAATATGCTGGTTCGATCGGTACGGGAATCATGGCGACGTTTATCTCAACGAGTCAAAACAGTTCACGGAATTTGCCGGAACATGTTTTGACACAACTCGGCGGTGGGAATGACTTCTTTTTCTTAACCATTTTAGGTATTTTTGGTTTTTTGAGTGTCATCCATAAGGAGCACTTAGGAAGGCAGAAAAAAGAAATGATCCGCTGAGTTGGCAGAAAAAGACGAATTTTAATGGCTTCTTTGAACTGAAAAAGTCTCCATGTTGACAAGCTGCGGATGTTCATTTAAAATATGTCTTGTGACGTTTTGAAGTTATCGTTTTCGATAAGAGGATATGCGGAAGTAGTTCAGTGGTAGAACATCACCTTGCCATGGTGGGGGTCGCGGGTTCGAATCCCGTCTTCCGCTTTTTATGGGGCCTTAGCTCAGCTGGGAGAGCGCCTGCTTTGCACGCAGGAGGTCAGGGGTTCGATCCCCCTAGGCTCCATCAGGAAAGTGAAAGAATACATAAGCTTTATAAGAGTAAGCGGGATTTCCGGGCCGAGTCGCCAAGAAATCCCGCTTACTTTTTGCAGGAACATGGATATGTTATAATAATCACACGGGCGGATCGCGCTGCCGCCTTTCATTTCCGGCAACTTCTCAGACCGTAAAAAAACGGATATAATACGTTTTCATTCTTTATTTATCGCGGTAAACGTTCATATTTATTCAATAATTGATCGAGAGTCTGACTCATACATTGCACATTTGGAGAGGTAAGAGATTCTTTAGTCGCTACTAAGAAAAGTTGTTGACGCAGTTCTTCAATTTTAGCAGTAAGCTGTTGTTTATTCATCAAACCACCTCCGAAAATAGATAATTTGTATAGTATAAATGTACCCTAAGTTTTCTATATAAAACAAGTTTTAAATCACTTTTTTGACAGCTTTCCTGAAAAAAATTATCTTTTATTGAGTTTTCTCAGCGCTGGACACAGCCGTGGGCTTCAAGAAAATAATTCATAGAGACTAGGGCAAACGCAAAGCCGCTAGGCACCCTGAATCGCGGTAAGTTTGCCTAATGAAATTAAACGAACTTCCTGAATATGAATTGAAACTTGATTTGTTTTCATCTCGTATAAATCGATATAGAGAGGTCACTATGGAGCAGAAGGAAAAGCGGCTGATCAAAAAAATAAAAAAGGGTGATCATCAGGCCTTTGCCGAGATGGTCGACAAATATAAAAACAGTGTCTACGTGATCTGTTTGCGGATGGTCGGTAATCGTCAAGAAGCAGAGGATCTGTCTCAAGAGACTTTTCTTCGCGCCTATCGATATATTGGTCAATTTGACATGGAACGTAAGTTCTCAACCTGGCTTTTTCGAATCGCGACGAATCTTTCCATTGATTATTTACGTCGCCGAAAACTAGGCGTCTCGCTGGATGCCGAAATTCCAGGAACGGAAGGACTTTCATTGGAGGCTATGCTGCCGGATGAGGAAGTGCCATTGCCGGATGAACAGATGGTTAGGAACGAACAGGAACAGATGGTTCAGCAAGAAATAGAACATCTTCCCGAAAAATATCGGACGGCGGTTGTTTTAAAGTATATCGAAGATCTCAGCTTGAAAGAGATCAGTGATATTATGGAAATCCCGGTTGCAACCGTAAAGACAAGGATCCATCGCGGTCGGGAAATTTTAAGAAAGTATCTCATTGCATCTCGAGGTGAAAATGAATGAATTGTTCAGAAACTAAATCATACAATCTACTCATTAACAAGGTTCTGGATGGAGAGGCCAATCCACGCGAACGTGACTTACTCAATAAACATATGGTACATTGTGAAAGCTGCAGAAAACATTTTATGGAATTAAAGGATTCAATTGAGATATTAAATCACCTGGTGAACCCTCAATTGTCTGATCACTTTACGAAAAATGTTCTTGAACATATTCCGGCGGACACCCGCCATGCCTTCAGAAAATGGACTTCGAAGCATCCGGTATTGGCGACGATGGCGGTCTGTGCGGTTCCAATGTCCCTCGTCGTCTATGCGGCGGGACGGCAATCTTCTGGGCAAGTAAAGATGCATGAGAAAGGAATTGTTCTCGTCAAAGTACCGGAAAGACAATGATCCACGGGATCAAAGAACGTTGCGGACAAGTTATTCATTTTTTACAGCCAACAGCATAGAATAGAAAATGTTGGATTTTCGGTCTATTTAAATGGGGAAAACTTAGGAAATACTAAGACGGCAGGCTTCCCCTCTACGCAGGTGATCGGAAAAAGAGAGAAATTGATGGCCTTTAAGCAAGATAGAGAATGGAAAGATCGAGGTTTGCCGCCCGCGAAGCACATGACGATCGGTTTAGCCCGCGAAACGTGCAGTTGATTTGGAGGATGAAAGCCATGGCTTTATGGGCTCATTTTAATGTTCTTAATTACTTGACAGATATTGTTGATATACTCATTGTAACGTATCTGATCTACAAAGTAATCTTAATCATCCGGGGGACAAAAGCTGTTCAACTGGCGAAGGGTATTATGCTTATTGTCGCTGCCTGGTTTTTAAGCAGCTTTTTTCAATTAAGAACACTTGAGTGGATTTTAAATAATGCAATTACATACGGCCTATTTGCCATCATGGTCATCTTCCAGCCCGAACTTCGCCGGGTACTCGAACAATTGGGGCGCGGCAGACTTTTCTCACGGGGACCGCTTGTCGAGGAGCAGCACAAACAAATGATTGATGCCATTGTCAATGCCACTGCCTATATGGCGAAACGGCGGATTGGCGCGCTGATGTCTATCGAGCGGAAGACCGGTCTCAATGAGTATATTGAAACAGGCATCCTGATTGACGGGCATCTCACGTCGCAGCTGCTGATTAATATTTTTATTCCGAATACACCGCTTCACGATGGTGCTGTCATCATTAG
This sequence comes from Sporolactobacillus sp., assembly GCA_048976585.1. GTDB lineage: Bacteria > Bacillota > Bacilli > Bacillales > Sporolactobacillaceae > Sporolactobacillus. Next base: position 13,052 of record JBHGUY010000033.1, read on the forward strand.
AGGGGATGATGTGATCGCGGCTGCCTGTTATCTGCCGTTGTCGGAGAGCCCTTTTATTTCCAAAGAGCTCGGAACACGTCATCGCGCAGCCATGGGGGTCAGTGAAGTGACCGATTCGTTAACTGTTGTCGTCTCTGAAGAAACAGGCGGGATTACGATTACGAAGAATGGCAAACTGACACGTGATATCTCTCAAGAGCAATTGAAGGAAACGCTGGAGAATGAGCTCAGCCGACCGGAAACCGGCAATTCTTTGCGCTGGAATTGGAGAGGAAAGAATAATGGATAAGCTTTTGCGTAAAAACTGGCTTGTTAAGATCATTTCATTCTTGATCGCCTTGATGCTTTATGCTGTCGTGTCGGCAGGAGAAAGTCCCTCTTCTAGCCCGTCCAATATAGCGGTGAGTCCTACGCAGGAAACGACATTAACTGAAAAACTGAATGTTCTTTATGATTCGGATAAATATGTTGTCAGCGGGGCACCGCAAACCGTAACCATCCATGTTAGCGGTTCGAGCAATCTGATCTTGAAGGCGAGACTGATGACGAAAAGTGCATATATTGATCTCAAGGGTATGAAACCCGGGACTTTCGATGCACGTGTTCAAACGAAAGGCTTTCCTAGCGATCTGACGATCAAGCCTTCACCGAAGACCGTGCGGATTAGACTGCAGAAAAAGACGAGCAAAGAGCTTCCGGTGGCTATCGATCTGTTGAATAAAAATAAATTAGGCGATGGGTTTATTGCAGATGATCCGACTATTTTCCCGAAAAACGTAACGGTGACCGGCGGAGCGGATACAATTGATTCAATTGCATTCGTTAAGGGTGTTGTCAATGTAAGGGGCGCTACAGGTAATGTGAATCAATCCGTAGTTCTTCATGCCTACAATAACAATGGCGATCAACTGGATGTGACGCTCCAGCCGGCAACTGTCCGTGTTCAAATACCGATAAATAAATTGTCAAAAGATCTCCCGCTGCAGGGGGCAACAACCGGCTCTCCGGCCAGCGGATATTCAGTCAGCTCAATTGATTTGTCACAGCAGCAGGCGACGGTAACGGCCGCAGACGCGGCAACACTTAAATCGATCACAGCGATCCCGCCGCTCTCTGTCTCTGCAAGCGGACTGAAATCTGATAAAACTTTTACGGTCGATGTTCCGCTGCCGCAAGGAGCGAGCAAAGTTTCTCCGACGAAGGTGAAAGTCACCGTTCATATTGATCCGTCAGCTGCGCCGGCAAGTGCAGATAGCAGTTCAGACAGCAGCTCGGAAAGCAGTAGTTCTTCGTCAGACTCCAGCCCATCGGATGTGACAAAGAAATTCAATGCGATCCCTGTCAATATAGTCGGACTCAAAGACAATCAGCAGGCCTCATTTGATGCTGGCGGGTCAGTCGACGTGACGGTGACTGGGGATCCGAGTGACGTCAATAGCCTATCGGCCAGCGATATTCAGGCGCAGGTGGATTTAAGCAATATGGATAGCGGTGATCACAACGTTTCTGTAGCGGTTAAAGTACCCAATGGTCTGTCTGGGAAAAGTAATCCTAAAACAGTCGGAATTAGCATCAGCTAATGAATGAAAGCCTCTTTGACAGAACGTCTACCGCAGTTTACAATTAAGCGGCGAGCTTGGATGAGCGGAAAGATAGGAGCGATTGGAATGGTAAAGTATTTTGGAACAGATGGGGTCAGAGGAATTGCTAATCAGGATCTGACGCCGGAACTGGCTTTTAAGCTGGGCCGAGCAGGCGGCTATGTGCTGACCAAGACAACCGAGCGTCCAAAGGTCATGGTCGGACGTGATACACGTATCTCCGGCAAGATGCTTGAAGGGGCACTCATTGCCGGGTTGCTCTCGATTGGTGCTGAGGTCATGCGGCTTGGCGTCATCACGACACCGGGCGTTGCCTATCTGACGAAGGCCATGGATGCCAGCGCCGGGATCATGATTTCTGCTTCGCATAATCCCGTTGCCGATAATGGAATTAAATTCTTCGGCAGCGATGGATTCAAACTCAGCGATGAGGTCGAAGAAGAAATTGAAGGCCTCCTTTCTCAGCAGACGGATAATTTACCGCGGCCGATTGGCGGGGATTTGGGGACATCGAATGATTATTTTGAAGGCAGCCAGAAATATATTCAGTTCCTGAAGCAAACCATCCAGGAGGACGACTTCTCGTCGCTCCAGATCGCGCTCGACTGCGCCAACGGATCGACCAGTTCACTCGCACCGCATCTTTTTGCCGATCTTGAAGCAGATATTGTCACGATCGGTTCGAGCCCGAATGGCGAAAATATTAATGCAGACGTTGGTTCCACTCATCCGGAAGCACTGGCCGCATTCGTCGTGGAGAAGGGTACCGATTGCGGGCTTGCCTTTGATGGCGACGGCGACCGGCTGATTGCCGTTGATGAACTGGGCAATATAATTGACGGCGATAAAATTATGTATATTTGCGCGATGTATTTGAAATCGATCGGACAGTTAAATAAGGATACCCTCGTAACGACGGTTATGAGTAATCTTGGTTTATATAAAGCTCTGAAGGATGCGCAGATTGAAACGAAGCAGACGGTTGTTGGTGATCGTTACGTGATGGAGGAGATGATCGCCGGCGGTTATTCGCTGGGCGGTGAGCAGTCTGGACATGTTATCTTTCTCGATCATTCGACAACAGGGGATGGCATGCTGACGGCGTTGCAGCTGGTCAGCATTATGAAAGCGACTGGAAAGAAACTTTCCGAACTAGCCGCGGATGTGCATACTTATCCGCAAAAGCTTGTCAATATTCAAGTGGCCGATAAGTTTCACGTTGCCGATCAACCACAAGTCGCTCAGGCCATTCTTAATGTTGAAAACCAGATGGATGGTGACGGCCGAGTGCTGGTTCGCCCATCCGGGACAGAGGCCTTGATTCGCGTGATGGTGGAAGCACCAACTGAAGAGCTATGCGACTCCTACGTTGGACAAATTGCGGAGATTATTGAAAAAGAAATCGGCGGCACGATTCAGAAATAAGCGGAGCCCGCCGTTTTCATGTTTTACGGACAACTATTTCTGTACCTTTTTCTTTGTAATGGCACGTCCGTTGGTACGAAATGAGAACCCGTTGAATAATAATAAATTATCGGATAGGATTGATTAGGATCGCATCCGAAAAAAGCTCCATTTGTTGGGTAGAAATGTCATTGACAGCTATCCAAAATTCCAGTAGAATTTAGCTGCATCGATGAATTTGACTCAAGAAGGAAAGAGAGGGCAGAATAACTGAATAGAGAGCGCCTGGACTATTTCGTGACCGGAGAATTCCGGAATAGTTGACGAGGAAGAGGTTTATCGAAGGATTCGGCGGATACCTCTCGGGATGCTTGCACCCGTTAATCTAAGCTCAAAACAGGAGAGCAATCTTCTGCACAGAAGCTGGATCGCATGCACATAGGCTTTGAAAAAAACAAACAAGTGGGGCGAGATTGCCCCGAAAAGCTTTCTTGCCCCGCGGAGGAGGATTTTTCCTATGTGTGGTATTGTAGGCTATATTGGTAATGAAGACGCACCGGCTATTCTACTTAAAGGGCTCAGCAATCTGGAATATCGCGGTTATGATTCGGCAGGTATCGCACTTTTGAATGATCAGGGTGTTCACGTGTTCAAGGAAAAAGGACGGATTTCTGTTCTGAAAGCATCCGTGGATCCGAACGTCCACGCAACACTCGGAATCGGCCATACCCGCTGGGCGACACACGGTGAGCCGAGCAAACGCAATGCGCATCCGCATCAGAGCGTATCTGGTCGGTTCTCGATCGTGCACAACGGAGTTATTGAAAATTTTAACCAGCTGCGGGAACAATATTTGTCCGGTGTCACTTTGAAGAGCGACACGGATACCGAAGTTGTTGTCCAGATGATCGAAGTTTTCGTTAACGGCGGATTAGCCGTTGAGGAAGCTTTTCGGAAAACGTTGAAGCTGCTCGCAGGATCTTACGCCATTGCTTTGATTGACCAGCGGAATCCGGATATGCTTTACGTAGCCAAGAATAAGAGTCCACTGCTGATTGGTGTTGGTGACGGTTTCAATGTGGTCGCCAGCGATGCGACGGCGATGATCCAGCAGACGAAGCGTTATGTCGAATTGATGGATGAAGAAATCGTCGAACTGACACGCGAGAATTATGTGATTAAAGATCTGGACGGCGAAGCCAAAGAGCGGGAACCTTACACGGTTTCTTTCGATGCCGCAGATACGGAAAAGGGCGCCTATCCGCATTATATGCTGAAGGAAATTGATGAACAGCCAGCGGTCATCCGTCGTCTGCTGCAGGAATATAAAGGCAAAGACGGTAAATTGACAACTGATCCGGTGATCGCTAAAGCGCTTAACAGCGCTGATCGTCTCTATATCATTGCCTGCGGCACAAGCTATCATGCTGGCATTGTCGGTAAGCATCTGCTGGAGAAAATTGCCGGTATTCCGACCGAAGTGCATATTTCTAGCGAATTTTCGTACAATATGCCGCTACTTTCGGAAAAACCACTGTTCATTTTCATTTCGCAAAGCGGAGAGACTGCCGATAGCCGGGCGGTACTGGTCAAGGTGAAGAAGCTCGGTTACCCGACGCTGACGCTGACCAATGTCGAAGGCTCTACCCTTTACCGTGAAGCTGATTATAAGATGTTGCTCTATGCCGGACCGGAAATTGCTGTTGCTTCGACCAAGGCTTATACGGCCATGATTGCTGTCTTCGCCGTTATGGCTGTTACCGTTGCCGGAGAAAAGGGACTCAAGCTCGACTATGATCCGGTTCATGAAATGAGCATTGCCGCGCAGGCGATGGAGCAGATGATTGACGAAAAAGCGTTACTGCAGGGCATCGCCCGCGACTATCTCTCAATCACGCGCAACGCCTTCTATATCGGCCGCAGTCTGGATTACTATGTTTGCATGGAAGCCGCGCTCAAGCTGAAGGAAGTTTCCTATATTCAGGCCGAAGGATTTGCCGGCGGCGAGCTGAAGCACGGAACGATTGCGCTGATTGAAGACGGGACACCGGTCTTTGCCTTTGCGACGCAGGCGGATGTCAACAATAACATCCGCAGCAATGTCCAGGAAGTCGCCTCGCGCGGCGCTCATACCTGCATGATTAGCATGAAAGGCGTCACCGAACAGCCGGGAGACCAGATTGTCCTGCCGAAAGTCCATAAAATGTTTACCCCACTTGTTTGCGCCGTACCGCTGCAGCTGATCGCCTATTACGCGGCCCTGCAGAACGAATGCGACGTTGATAAACCACGCAACCTTGCCAAATCAGTAACGGTTGAGTGAATGAAATAAATAGGTAAAGCACGCGTGTACCGTCGAAAAAAAGTTCTTTACTTGGGGATAAAGTTGTTTACTTGGTAAAAAAGTTCTTTACTGATACTGTTGCTATGAGATAATCATAGTAACAGTTTTTTCTTTTTCAGGGGGTGATTGTTTGCCGAAGCGAACGAATAATTGGGCGGAAGATAAAATTGAACGTTATTACGCTGAAGGCCGAGGCAGCGGTGAATTAACAGACTATAAACCCTGGCTGACCATACAGTGTGATCGATATCCGTGAGCAATTCCCTTTGGAACGCGAAGAAACGCTTGCTATCGCAGAGAGTAAGAAGATAAAGCATCCCGAAGATTCTGAGACCAAGACCCCGCTTGTTTTTACTACAGATTTTTTCATTACAATTCGTAAAAATGCCACTATCAAATATTTAGCCAGAACGATTAAGCCTTCAAAGTTACTGAATGATCCGCGAATAATTGATAAATTTGAGATTGAACGACAATACTGGAAAGATTCAAAAGTTGACTGGGGTATTATAACTGAAAAGGAACTTCCAAAACAAATCTGTCAAAACAGAAGGAATATCGGGAGCGTGGGGATTAGGATTATCGCTTAAATGCTACACTGAATTTAAAGGAATTTACGTCTCTTATTATTACGATGGTGCTACATCATAACCAAAAAATCATTGATAAATATCCCGTTGAAAAAGAAATGGTAGCTGATGGACTAGTGCCAACGCCGATTAACTTATGGAATTGGAGTATTCAAACTCGTAAAGGGAGACTAAGAACAGTTGGTAGAAATATACTTCGTTTGAACCTTGCTATATCCACGCTGAACATCCTCGAACAGATTGTAAAAATTGCGGTAAAAAGCAACGGGTTGATATTTCATGGGCGATCAAGCCTCGGGATAGTCCGGTTGATTTCTCATTACTTGAGAAAATGATCGAATTTAATATTTTGGATAAGACAGACTGTTCAACTTTTTGGCGGAAATAAATAAATCGGATTATTAAGGATGAACTGAACCCCGAATAGGTCCACTTTTTTTTAGTGTCCACTATTCGGGGTTCGGTTTAATTAATTCTAATCAAACTTTTTTATAAAAGTGAAATTTACTTCTATTATAAAATCAACGTTCGTAGCAGGCTTTTGATCAAACATTATCCTAAAGCAACAAGGAAAACCTCACACCCCAAAAAGTACAACAAAACTAGTCATATCAACACTTAAAACCACTTTAAAAACATCTCTCTATTATCATTATTGTTTAATAGCAATTCGGCTTTAGAATTGCAATACTAAATTTGGATATTTTTTTGTTAAAAAAATTATTGCCATTAAGGCAATCCAGTCCGTAAGGATCGGAATGAAGGTCTTGTGTAGAAAATCGCAAGACCAAATTTTATTGATAAATATGATACGATGTAGTATCGTATTAATATAAATAGATTAAGGAAATGATCATATGAGAAAACGATTATATTTACAGGTGGAAATTCAGGGCAAGGATATGAAATAGCTAAAGTCGTAGCTAATTCCTCAATTGACTGGCAGCATATAACGGGAAAGACATTCTATGTGTTATAATTGGCAATACGTGACTAAAGAGATTTAAGGGAATGATGAAATATGGATACAGAACATCAATCGGGCGTATCCCGCGGTCGACCAAGAAGTACAAAAGTGCATCGTAGCATCTTGGAAGCAACACTGGCTTTACTTGCCGAGGTTGGCGTTGAGAGACTGAGCATTGAAATGGTCGCTCAACGTGCAGGCGTTGGTAAAAGTTCAATCTATCGGAGGTGGAGCAGTAAGGAGGCTTTAATCGTCGATGCGCTGGAACAAATTAAACCCCAATTGAACACCTCTATACAAGGGGATCTTCGCGAAGTTTTATTCGAACTAGCGCGCAATTTCATCCAGCAGATGAACACACCTCTTGGAAAACAAATGCTATCAATGCTGATTTCAACTATATCTGGCAACTCTCAGATATCTGAGTCTTTTTGGAAAAAACATTCCTTACCTAAGACTAAGGAAATCTCAAGTGTTATTGAAAACTATCGTGAGAAAGAACAACTCCGTAACGATATTCATATTGATCTGGTTTCGGATCTTTTGATCGGTTTTATCATGTATCAGTTGTTATTTAAACCTCCTTCCTCAGACTTGGAAACTGATCTTAAAGAAGGTATAAAAGTCATTCTAGATGGAATTAGCCAATCGGAATGAAGGTCTTGTGTAGAAAATCGCAAGACCAAATTTCATTGACAAATACGATACGATACTATATCGTATTAATATAAAACACATTAAGGAGATGATCATATGAAGAAGGCAAAGAAAACAATCATCATTACAGGAGGAAATACAGGTCTTGGGTTTGAAGCAGCAAAAGTCATAGCGAGTGCTTCAAATGATTGGCATGTCGTAATTGCATCACGGAGTCAACATAGAGGGAACGAAGCAGTGAATGAATTGATTCAGTCTACCCGCAATCCCAATGTATCTTCTATGGAATTGGACTTAGCCTCGATTTCGTCGATTAAACGTTTTTCGGAAAAATTCATGAAAGCTGGACTTCCACCTCTTCATGCTATTATCTGCAATGCCGGTGCTCAATTCGTACAAGACACTCAAACAACTGCCGATGGCGTTGAAGCAACTTTTGGAGTGAATCATCTCGGTCACTTCCTACTTGTGAGGTTGCTGCTTAATCAGCTCCAGGAACAAGGACGCATTGTCGTAGTTAGCAGTGATACGCATGACCCCACTAAGAAAACCGGAATGCCGGCTCCGCGCTACACCAGTCCCGCAATAATGGCTGACCCTGTTGCATCAGATAAGTTTCTGGGGAATATACCTGATTTGGCTAAGGGACAAATTCGCTACACAACGTCCAAGCTCTGCAACCTGTATTTTACCCATGAACTATCGAGCAGAATTCGGAAGTCCAAACCTTCCATTTCGGTTGTAGCGTTGAATCCCGGTATGATGCCTGGCAAAGGTTCAGGCCTAACTAGGGATTATAAGCCTTTTCTACGATTTATGTGGAATAATGTTATGCCGCTCATGCGTTTCGTTCGCTCCAGTATTCGCACAACCAAACAATCCGGGGCCGATCTTGCAAACCTTGTATTTAATGAATCTGTTATTACCGGTTCATACTGGGACGGGTCGAAGAAAATATCATCTTCAGATGAGTCGTACAATCAAGATCGTGCTGTTGAATTGTGGAATTGGAGCTCGGAAAGTCTTGATTTGAGCAAAGAAATTTAATTGGTAGATTGCAATCTACCGCTTGTTTATACTTGGCCATTTATCAAAAAAATTTAAGAATCCCAATGATCAGGAGGACGTGTATAAATGGCTTATGACAATCTCGAAATTGTTTTTGAAAACGTTGAGTCTATTATTATTCCTGCTGTGCGTATCTTGAATTTGCAGTATGAGAAAGCAAAAATTAGTGAAGATAACTATGACAAAGGTAGGACTTTTAAGGCAGAGAAGTTAGATCTTGTTATTGGACTTAATGATATTTCTGAAATTGCGTACAATGCAGATCATGCCGAAAATCCGTTAGGGATGTTTACGGGTAATCCAGACAGCAATTGGGTGGCTGATCGGCCAAATATTTTGGGGAGAATCTTGTATCATAATGATATCACTTGGATTCAGGAGGCAGATAGTAATGGAAAGGTCATTAACAGCTATTCGGTGCCACGGAGTGATGATGACTTTACGAATCATCTGATGAGGACTTATATCACTCGGATAACAGGTCAATATAACTTGGCACTGGAAGTACATATTGGCAGGATAGATTAAAAGGCGAGTAACGTAGAAAAAATAAAATTAATAGCTGTATGTGTACTGTTTGATTTACTTTTCCAACCTCTGTCAAAATTTTATAATTAATGTCTCATCGTTTCAATAGAAAGTGCCCTTTTTGTATTATAACGATTTGTGCTATTAATAACTTCATTTAGTTTAACGACATCAAGAGAGATCTGGAAATAAAAATCTCATTGGAAATACCAAACTAGATAAGGATAGATCAATACTAAACACTATCATGGTGCTTGACCGGGATGGGTGACATTAGCTTATGATGGAAGAAAACGGATTAAAAAAATCATTGGTACTGAATATACCGATAATCCAATAATTAATTACTTGAAATATTGGTTGATTGGAAGTGCAGCTAAGAAGGGTTTGTTGCACCAATAGCCAAATCGGCCATTCCCTGATTCTTACAGGACTATCTGGTCGAAAAGTGTAGGAAATTTAGTTTGGAAGGAACATTTGTTCGCAAATAAGTAAAAAAGCGCAGAGAAACCCTAAGGCGTCTCTCCAGGTTCATGACCAAGAATTTGAGGGCGATCACTGTTTCACTGGTTTCTCGTAACATCGTGTAGATACGATTCAAACCGAAACGACGTTTGCCTTCGCCAA
>JBHGUY010000034.1:0-16512 GCA_048976585.1 Sporolactobacillus sp.
GATTTGATTCTGGATGAAGGCATTGACCCCATTACCTAAACCGCTAAATAGCAGTACAGCGAATAGTCCAATAGCCGTTCCCAGCATAATGAGCGAATTGCGCCAGAAGTTAAAGGTGAGATGCTTGTAAGCATTTTTGTAGCTTGCTGCGGCGGAAAGCGGTTTTGGCTGAAATTCGGTCTGCGTGTCTGTCGGCACCGGATAAGCTGCCTTGAGCCGAGTGTCGCCATCCAGCTTACCATCTGAAAGATGAACAATTCGGGTTCCGAAGCCAGCAACCTCTTGAGAATGGGTCACGGTGATGACCAGTTTTCCCTCCGCTGCGATTTGAACCAGAAGTTCAAGAACTTCTGCGGTATTTTTAGAGTCCAAAGCGCCCGTTGGCTCATCGGCAATAATGACTTCAGGGTCGCTGGCCAGAGCCCGTGCAATCGCCACCCGCTGCTTTTGACCACCGGAGAGCTGATTGGGCCGCTTTTTTAAATGCTCGCCCAGGCCTACTTTTTTGAGTAAGGCGATGGCTCGCTCCTTTCGCTGGCTGCCGCTCAGCGTGGTCATGTCTAAAGACCCCAAAACATTTTCAACAATGTTAAGATGGCTAATTAAATTATACGATTGGTAAATGTAGCCAATCGTGCTGCGGCGATAGTTGTCCAGCTGTTTTTCCTTTGTATGGTCTAATAGATGTCCGTCAACGGTGACCTGACCCGTGAATTTACGATCCAATCCACCAATGATATTCATCAGGGTTGACTTGCCTCCACCGGATTCTCCTAAAATCGAGACGAATTCGCCCCGCTCGAGTTGGAGGTCAATACCGTTCAGTACAGGAAATTCCTCTTTTCCTAAAAAATATGATTTGTGAACGTTATGTAATTCTAGAAAAGCCATGTGTTTCCTCCTTTTATTCATTCAATACCATGGACAAATATACAAAAACTAAAACAATAAGTCAATATAGTTTTAGTTTCTTTGACAAAATAGAAGATTGTTCTTAAAATAGTTATGATGAAAAACTAGTATGAAAACGTGGAAGTGAACAGCAAATGAAACGGTGCATACGAAAGGCCATGATGCGTGAGCGTATTCTAAAGGTGGCTACTGATATGTATTTGAAGATAGATCCAGAGGCAGTCAATATGCGTGAATTAGCGCGCACGATCGGAATTTCATCGGCGACGATTTACAACTATTTTCCAAGCAAGAACGAGTTATCCAGGGCAGTAGTTATGCGAATACTTACCCATTATCACGATACGATAATGAATGATTTGAGCGATCCAGGGCTAACATTTCCCGAAATTGTACAGCATATGCAACAGTTATCCAAGCAAGTATCAAACAATGTGAATATAAAAATGATTGAGCTTTTCTTACAGATGTACCAAAATGTTAATGAAATTAACTGGTTATTTGATAGTCAGAGTGATTTTTGGCAGCAATTTGTCAAGCGTGGCCGAAAGGATGAATACATTGCTGATGATCTGAGCGATACCGCTGTTTTTATCTATATCGACATGTTCTTCCAGTACTTCCGCAATCGGCAACATATGGAGAAGTTCAGGATGACTCCGCAATTGCTGCAGAAGATTGACCATGAATTGGACAAGATGTTTTATCGAGGGTTACTAGGCATTAGCAGCGGTGGAACAGAACATGAAACGAAGGGTGAATAAATTTCCATAGCTGCTTTGAAAATAAGTAAAGTTTAAGATTTAATGCAGCTGGTTTGCTAGATGAATCCAGCAGATGTATGGGAAAGAATCTAAGATCAGCACGATGAACGATGCCTCCTGAATTTCTGGACACGGCCCGATTTTCAAAAAGTTGCGGATTCCTCTTGCTGTGCGAAGAGTGAGGACATAGGGGACTCATTGTGCTGTCCCTCAAATTTTTGCTTGGTCGGCGTGCACATATTCGTGTTCATGATTTGCGCCAATCGCACAGGCATTCGATGGAGTGGCAACGCTGCTTTCATCTGAAGCGGGTAGAGACGATTCTTAACTCAGACGAAAAATAACCGCAAAAAGAGGCAACCAAGGGGAATAATCATCAAGGTTGCCACTCATTCCACTCAGAAGATGGCTGAATAGGTTCATCCTTTATCAATCTGGAGGTAGTTGACAGCTGTCATTCTCGTTAACTTTACTCTGAATGACGAGGTCTAAAATTTTAGTTACACCAAAATCATCATTTGATTCAGTCATAAAATTAGCATACTGTTTCATATCTTCGCTAGCGTTTTTAACGAGATAACTGTATTTAACAGCTTTCAACATTTCTGCGTCATTATAGGTATCACCAAAGGCCATCATTTGATCAGTTGAGATTTCTAACTTCTTTCCTAGAATGCGCATGGCTTTCCCTTTATTGATACCTCGATTCATAATATCAATCCAGATCGTGTCACCGACAGTAACCGAAAAGTTTTGACTATATTTGGGCTTGAAAATTTGATCATAGTATTCTTTGCTATTTTCATTTGGAAAATAAATTGTAAACTTATCCGCTTCTGAATTTACTTTACTGAGATCTGTTACATAAGATATCTTCGAATAGAATACTCTTAGAAATTTATCATACTTTTTATTTTTTTCAGAGAGAATTGCTGAATCCAAAGCACAAACAATTGCAATTCCGTCGGTTTCCTGTTCAGCGAACCTAATCATCGATTGATAATCACGTGGTTTTAAAAGACTTTTCGCTATAATTTGTCCTTTGTGACTAATAACACCACCGTTATCGCTAATGAAAGTCATCTTATCTTTTAGGTCAGCAAAGGTACTTGAAAGCGTATAGAGAGGTCTGCCACTGGCGATAGCAAAGTCAACTTTGAGATCGAATAATTCGCGAACATAATCTCTAAAATTTGGTGGTAGCTCACCCGCTTCAGTCAGCAAAGTATGATCCATATCTGTCGCAATTAATTTTATACTATCCATGATAATGTCCTCCATTCAAAGATAATTTGTAAGAACTCGTGTTTATAGCTTTTCGCCGTTGCTTGCAATGACTTGTTTATACCACCCAAAGGAATCCTTTTTGATCCTTTTTAAAGTTCCCCTGCCGTTATCGTCTTTATCTACATAAATAAAGCCGTAACGTTTAGACATCTCACCAGTACCAGCTGAAATCAAGTCGATGGGTCCCCAAGTCATATAACCGAGTAAGTTAATACCATCAAATTTAACAGCTAATTTGACTTGCTTGATATGTTGCCGTAAATATTCAATCCGATAGGAATCATGAATTTTACCATCAGTAGTAACGTTATCTTTAGCCCCCATACCATTTTCGACTATAAGTTGTGGTTGAAGATAACGGTCATTCAGCCAGTTCATACTATAACGCAGCCCTTCAGGATCGATCGGCCAGCCCCATTCGGTAGTTTTTAGATAAGGATTTTGAATTCTTCCATGAGAATCGTCGTATGGATATTCAGGCTCGAATCCCTGGCCTTTAACGCAGGTTGACATGTAATAACTAAAACCAATATAATCAACAGTGCCTTGTTGCAATATATCGAGATCTTCAGAGGTTATATCTAGTTCGTATTGATGATGTTTGAAAAGCTTTGGTATCCAGCTAGGATAACGACCTTTGCAGTGAACATCTGCAAACCAGTAACGACCTTGCATCGCCTTTTCAGCATCCATAATATCATGCGAATTAGCTGTTAGTGGATAAATTGGTATCATGGCAATCATGCAGCCAATATGATTGCTAGGATCGATCTCACGTCCCTTTTTGACCGCAAGAGCGCTAGCTACTAATTCATAATGAGCAACTTGAAACATCAATTTTCTAGCATCTGTATTTTCAGTAGGATCGAGTTTGATTCCTGAATTAGTGAACATCGCCCATTGACTGGCACCTGCTTGGTTATTGATCTCATTAAAAGTCATCCAATATTTAACTTTTCTTTTATAGCGTTGAAAACAGGTTGTCGCAAATTTAACAAAGAAATTAATCAATTTGCGGTTTTTCCATCCCCCATATTTTGTTACCAAATGGTATGGCATCTCAAACTGAGTCAGTGTAATTACGGGTTCAATGCCATATTTGCGCAATTCGTCAAATAATTTGTCGTAAAATTCCAATCCTTTTTCATTAGGTTCTTCTTCGTCACCGTTTGGATAGATTCGTGTCCAGGCAATTGATGTTCTAAACGCCTTAAAACCCATTTCAGATAATAGCTTGATATCATCTTCGTAACGATGAAAGAAGTCAATTCCATCATGGTTAGGATAATTTTTGCCGGCAATCACACCATCAGTGATTTCTCGAGGAACACCATTAGCGCCAACAGTCATGACATCAGCAATACTGACACCTTTACCCTCTTCTTGCCAAGCACCTTCTAGTTGATGAGCGGCCGCAGATCCGCCCCAAAGAAAGTCCCTTTTAAAGATTGACATAAGTTAAACACCTCACTATTATATTTACTAATATCATATTAAAATGATATTTTATTTTTGTAAGTTAAACTACTAAAATCAGCTTTTAAAATATCAAAATCGTATATTTACAAAAAGAAAGGAGCTTTCTTGTATGCACATCGATTTAGAAATATTCTCTGACCTGTCTGAAAAACTGCATTACAATCATGCGGGTTATCCACTCTATGCACGGCAAGATAAATTATCCTATTATGAATATCATGCAGCTTGCCACTGGCATCCGGACTTAGAGTTCATCTACATCATTGATGGAAAAATGGACTATTTTGTAAATGGCAAGGTGATTCATTTAAAAGCAAAGCAGGGGATATTTGTTAATAGCAAGCGGCTGCATTATGGATTTTCGGATGCGATGACAGAATGTGATTTTATTGCTCTCATTGTTAATCCACAAAGTTTTTTTGAATGTGGTGTGTATATGCAGATTTTTCTAGAAAAGCAATTTGGCATCTATACCGAAGATTTTATTCTCTTAGAGGGCACAACAGAATGGAAACGTCAGGCACTGGCATTAATTCAAGAAACCTATCAAAAAATGCAAGAGCAGATGAAGCGGTTGAACCAGCCCTTGTTGATCCTGTCAAAAGTTTCCTTGTTATGCTCCATAATCAGTGATCATTTGCAGGCAGTTTCGCATAGTGATAATGAAATTCGGTCCAAGATGATTATTTGGAGAATGACACATTTTATTCATAAGAATTTTGGCAAAAAAATTAGCAATAGTGATATAGCCGAAGCAGGTGCAGTATGTAGAAGTCACTGCTTTCAACTATTTAAGCAGTTTGTTGGTCAAACGCCAAACATCTACCTTATGAGATATAGAGTAGCAGAAAGCTGTAGAATGCTTTGCACCACGGATATCTCGATTTCTGAAATCGCTGAAACCTGTGGGTTCCAAACAGCCAGTTACTTCTCATATATTTTTCATCAACAATTAAACCGAACCCCCAAAGAGTATCGGCTTAGATTCCAAATGGCTGATCAATCATGACATTCGATTAGTTGCTTAATTAAAAAAGAGGCCGATCCACTCTTGATTCAGGCCATTCCGATGTGAAAATTACGCTGGAGATATACGTCACCTGTATCCCAATCGTGATCAGAAACTGGCTCAGACACTTGATTGATTAGTAACGTTGCGGGCATCGGAAACGCCCAAGCAGATGACGCAATCAGAAGAAAAGTCATCACAAAAAGCAGGCAACAGAAGAGAAAAACTGCCTACAAATCGGCAGTCGGTTGAAAAGTTAAAGGTGACACAGGGACACAAAAAGAGCTCAAGATCCTTGATATATCAAAGATCTTAGGCCCTTCGTTATTGCCCTATCTGTTTTCTAAACAACGATTTTAGCGGGAAAAACGTTGATTTACCCAGATTTTGAGTGAGTTAGAGACACTCAAACAGGATCCGATTGTGAGCTGTAAACATTAGGGGTACTAGGGTAAAGGACATAAGTCATAGCTATATTTTTTTGATCATGCCCAACTCACTTGATCGAACAACGTTACCCCAACTGGAATCCCCGAATGAAGCTGCCAAAGGATATACTTTTGTTAAGAGCAATTCATTATCATTCTAAATGCTGTTAAAAAGTTCTGCACAAATCATGTATAATTGTGTATAGATTATTCAAACTATCATTTTTTTTGCTTTTTGATGATAAAGTCATATAATTTATTGTTCAAAGGTTTACCAATTTTAAAACTATTACTTAAGAACAAAACACCTAGAAATATAGCAAACTGTACGTAAGTATATGGCATAAGATACATTAAAAAGACCATTAAAATAATAAAAAAGGCAAATGAAGTAATAGAAATTAATTTTTTTATTTTCATTTTTTCACCCTGGATGAATTGCTCACCTATATTATTTTCCCCATGAAACCCCCTCAATCCCTTTCATTTGAGAGGTATTCCTTCATAAATGCTCACTAAACAACAACGACCCCAGCTGGATCCTCGAGGTGATCTTGTCGCGCAGTAAAGACGTATTGCGCATTCGTATGGAATACTGATTAAGCTATCCCTTTACAAAATCTTTGCCATTTATTCATCTGTTCATTGTCAAAGTTCATTCCAAGTATTTTGCAAACAGATATTGCAAATTCTGCAAAAGCAGTTCCTTTAGCTGTTAAAATGGAACCAGCTGTTTCAATATCATTTCCGGTATAAATACCATTGGCAAAAATTGATTGATAATGATTGAATGTATGGGGGAGACATGTAAATTTTCTACCATCCAGAATACCCGCTTTGGCTAGCAGAACAGCTGAAGCGCACATTGATCCGATAGGTATTCCAGACTCATAAGCGTTTCTTAATACTCTTGATACGATTTTTTCCGCCAAAAGTTCTTGTATCCCGTCTCCGCCAGGAATAAGTACCAAATCAAAATCTGTAACTCGAATAGTAGATATTGCAGAGGATGCAACGGTTACTAATCCGCCGATGTTTTCTGTGGGGTCCCCATTAATAGAGACTGAGATAATTTCCGCATTGCCAATTTTATGTAAAAGAAAAAGCGCATGCGCAATTTCAAAATCTGCATATCTAGGAAATATGATAAGTAAAACTTTTTTCACTGGAATCACCTCTCACAAATCAGTTATTACGTAGCATTCGTCAACTATGAAACAGAGCTCTTTTCCCTCATTATAACTGATTACGGAGTATTTAAATTATTTAGTTCTTTTCCAGACTACATTTTCCAGTTCATAATAAGGAAGATCATATTTCTCTGACTATGTTCGAGCTAACGTAGTTTTACCACTACCAACGGATCCGATTATATGTATTCTATCAGGAATATTCTGCTTCAATTCGTTCACCCTCTCATTTACCACCCCACAGTTATCCGGCTATTTTGCAGTAAAAATCGCACTGCTAAGAGTATTAGCTGTCGACAGTCACAATGTCCTTTAATCCGGGAAATCGTTGAAGTATTCTGCAACTCTAATTTTATCAAAAGTGGGATATGTTAAACTAGATGTATATACTCATTTAAATATGGATCTTTGAGGGGGAACTGTTATTAGAATTGATAATGACGTGTCTGAATCAAACGAAAAGAAGGTTACGCAAAAGAGGATTAAACGCCTAAAACTGATGAGCAAATTTGCTGTACTCACTTGCACATTAATGTATGTTTCTTATATTCCCCAAATCATGGCCAATTTATCTGGCCACCCTGTATCAGCATTACAACCCGCAGTTGCCACAACCAATGCCTCTCTATGGGTCGGTTACGGATATCTCAAGACTTATAAAGATTGGCCGGTAATTATTTCTAATCTTCCGGGAATATTCTTTGGTTTATTTACAATAGTTACGATTTACGTTCACTAAGAAAATCAGAAATTCCGGAGCATGGAAACAGGGGGTGACAAATGAAACCATTCCTGTAACAGGCGGAACAAATGAAACAAAAAAATGTTGACTTGCACTGGAGATACGTCAGACTTTTGGAGTGAAACTCCCTCAGTATACGGAATAGGCAGTAATAATGTCATGGTTCTGATGGGTGGCAGTGAGAGTCATGGTTTGCAAAAAGTAACAGCGACTATACAGTCCGCTGACTATCAATTTTCTCGACGAACTCTTCCTTATTCAAATGTTCTTTTAAAACCTGGTAATTTTATTCGATTTGTTTGGCCCATGTGGTGTGCCAGAGTATTGTGTAGAACTACAGATGCAGCCTATCAAGGACATCGCTCAAAGGAGTAGCGAACTAAAGCCAATAAAGACACCAGAAAATGTACCGATGCCAACTCTGATAGCTAATCTGTATTAATTAATAGTTCATCTAATGCAGATTTTCATAAAAGGAGGCAAATAATTTCCGGTTACTTTTTTCATAAAGTGTACTTGGCCTAAAAAAGAGCAGACTACTCCCCTTAAAAACAAAATACCCGAAGATTTTATCTTTTTGCCGAATTTAATTCACAAAAAAGTTAACATGGTTTTGCCTACTTTCAGTCAAATATGATTTAGCAACATAGATGAGATGAATAAAAAACGAATTGGGTGATATTCTTAACTAATCATTCGTTGATCTTTTTTCAGATTCAGTGCTTCTTATAAAAACATGATTCAACTGCATGCTCTTTTATTCAGGAGTATAAAATATCCTCTATCCGCATTAAGAATAGGGGGTATTAGCAAGGTAAACATTAAAAAATCTTCATTTTGTCCAGCCAACGAAACCGATCCTATTCTGAGAAAATCTGTATGAAAGGATATGAGCAGAAAAATTTTCTGCCTATCAATACTCTTCGCTGACCGTTTCAACAATAAAGCCTATTTTCATTGGTTTTTGGTTCATCCTTATGTTTGATTTATAGTGTATCTTCTAAAACAAGAAACTACGCTTTGTAAAGTGAGAGGCAATCTTTAAACTTCAACGTATTTTTGGAGATGATTGTTAAAAAGACTTTCAGTGGAAAGTTCCGATAACTCTCAATTTGTTCTCAGTGGAATTATCACCCGCATTCTGAAACACCACGTATTGCCCTGTATCGGGAATTTGGAGTGTGTTCTCTATCAGGTAGAGTTCACCAAATTCCATTGTATTTACTAGCAGACGCTGCTCGTGGAAGTCTGCCACGGCAAGTTCATCCCATGCCTCACGAAAAGTTGGATCGTTCTTAACCGATACGAAGACTTGATACAGAAACTTAGAGTCTGCATCGCGACTATAAATTTGCCTGAAAAGCGCCACTTGATGTCGCGCATAACTGGGCCAATCATTCAATGCTGTGCGCATAAATTCATCGTTAAAAGTACGCCAAACGACATTACGACACAAAGAATCTTCGCTCACCAAATTTCCATAAATTCGCGAATAGCTTTCGTTTGTTTGCAGGATTGTTAGATTCTTGTCCATCATAAAAGCTGGTGCTGGTCTCTGTGCCTGGATTAGGCTAACAATCGATTCATTGACTTCTTTCTTCGTTGCTGTTGGTGGCACTTGATCCACCAGATGAAAAACGTAGTTCACTTCAGCTGTATTTAATTTTAACGCACGGCAGAGGTCTCGTAGAACCTCTGGGGACGCATTGACCCCCGAACGTCCTTGCTCAATCCTTGTGTACCAATCGGTACTGACATTTGCCATAGCTGCGATTTCATCACGTGTTAATCCTGGTGTACGTCTCCGTTCAGTTTTCGATACCTCATATTCGGCAATGTCTACATTGGTGCGCTTATATCTAAAGAAATGGCCTAACACTCTCTCGTTAATGTTAATCACCCCAAACTAGGACTACCTGTCCTATGATAAATCCGCTCTGAATATACCAACTGCAAACCAGTATACTATAACCGTTCAGAGGAATACCAATCGAGTAATAAGGAGGTTCACTCATGACAGTGAAAATTGGTATCAATGGTTTTGGCCGTATTGGCCGCTTAGCTTTTCGGCGCATTCTGGAGCTTCAGCAACGTTCTAGCAGTATCGAAGTTGTTGCCATTAATGATCTCACCTCGCCGGAAATGTTGGCGCATCTGTTGCATTATGACTCAGCGCACGGCACATTAGATGCGTGCGTTGAAGTATCCGACAATGCAATTATCGTCAATGGTTCAACGTACCACGTGTATGCTGAGCCGGACGCGACAAAGATTCCTTGGGTCGAGAACGACGGTGTGGATTTTGTTCTCGAATGCACTGGCTTCTACACATCACGACAAAAGGCACAAGCACACATCGATGCAGGTGTTAAAAAAGTTTTGATTTCAGCACCCGCGGGTAACGATGTAAAGACAATCGTGTACAACGTCAATGATAACATTCTGACCCCCGAGGATCGTATCGTTTCCGCTGGCTCTTGCACGACAAATTGTCTGGCACTGATGGCGGATCCCTTAGATAAGGAATTCGGTATTCTTGCCGGTACAATGACAACTGTACACGCATACACATCAACACAGATGATTCTTGATGGACCCGTGCGTGGTGGAAACCTGCGCGCAGCCCGCACGGCAGCTACTAACATTATTCCGCATTCTTCAGGAGCGGCCAAAGCAATTGGTCTGGTGCTCCCCAACCTTAACGGAAAACTACAAGGCCATGCGCAACGTGTCCCGGTTACTGATGGCTCTCTGACGGAGTTGGTAA
Organism: Sporolactobacillus sp.; assembly: GCA_048976585.1. Classification (GTDB taxonomy): domain Bacteria; phylum Bacillota; class Bacilli; order Bacillales; family Sporolactobacillaceae; genus Sporolactobacillus. The sequence goes on from JBHGUY010000034.1 coordinate 10,579, forward strand.
CCATTCTGAAAACTAAGGACTTAACTGCCGATATCATCAATGAACAAATCAAACCATACACCGCTAACAACGAAAGTTTTGGTTGGAATGACGATCAGATTGTTTCAAGCGATGTTGTCAACACGACATACGGCTCAATTTTTGATCCAACTCAGACTTCGGTGGTTTCCTCTGGCAATAATCAAATTGTAAAGACAGTCGCATGGTACGACAACGAGTACGGGTTTACCTGCCAGATGGTTCGAACCCTGTTGAAATTTGCTCGCATGGATTAAGTAGTTCATACACCTGTCTACCAATTATTGTTCTGAGAAATCGTGGACCTTATGTTCAGTGGTGATCACAAATCTTAAAGACAGAGTCTCTGTTGATGGTTAACAAATCTCATACAATACCAAATCGCTCTAACCGAATCTTTACTGCTTCTCGCCAAAAACCTGGAAGGTAATCACCATCCGGGTTTTTGTGTATCCTGAATGATGACCTACCGGCGCGGACTGCAGTTCCGATCACATTCGAACTCGTCCAGCATCGTTTTACCGGTCCTGCAAAGCGAGTGATTGAAAAAAATTACCCAAATTCAAAACTGGTCATGAATAAAGAGGAACACCGCTATAAATGGGGCCGCTACGGAATCGGAAAATACATTTGTAAAAAAGAAGATGAACAGCTGCTTCAAGAGACGATTGAAGGCTACTATCACTATTTTCCAGATGCTGAGGTCGCGTACTTTACATAAAAAACACAGGATCTGAATCTTTTTCCTTCAGAATCCTGTGCTTTATTCTTTTATCATTGGTTTGTTTCTTAGACACTCCGCGCGTTTTTATTGACAATTGATTTTGAATTGAAATAGGTGACAATAAAATAGGCGAGATAGATGACAAGCAGGATCGGAATCACAACATAGGCGGTTTTCCATATGCTCTCGCTGCTGCCGATCACTTGATTTTGCGCGTCCATCGCCTTCAGTCCGACAAATGCGTGAATCATCGCGACACTGAGTGGAATGAAAAAGTAGATCGCGATCTGCGCGAACAAGGCGCGGTGAATCATTTTGCGACTGGCGCCGAGCTGCTGCAGCACTCCATAGCGCCGAACATTATCCGCGGATTCCGCGAGCTGCTGCAAAGCAAGAATCGCACATCCGGCAATCAGGAAAATCAAGCCAAGATAGAGAATGGCGAAATTGACCATCAGGTTGTTTCCCAAAATCGCATCTGCGATAAATGCACGGGTCAGAACTCTCGTTTCTGCTGTCGGATCTTCAAGAGCTTTTGCTTTTTTCTGCAGATTCGCTAGTTGTTCCTTTTTGTTTCTGTCAAAGTTAAAATTAATGATGGAAGAAGCAGGCTTCATGCTCTGTACTTCATGATCCGGAACGACAACACCGAGCGCGTATGAAGTACTGACTGAATTCTCAATAGTGACTTGGCGAACTTTACCCTTGTTCCAAAAAGTTACTGCCTTTAATGAGCTTGGCGGATTGATCTGCTTCACAACTTCAGGGATAGGAGTAATAAGTTTCCATTGATGAGTCACTAAATGAAGCTGTTTTTTTCCTTGCACATGCATCAATTGATTATAAGCCGACAGCTTCATTGCCGGTATCGGCGCTTCCGTGTTATAAAACTGAAGCATTGACTGTTTTTGACTCTGATTGATGTAGGGAAGAAAGTCGCTTAACCGTAAAGGCGAGTCGAAGAGCGTGAACGCATTCAAATGATGCGAATAATCATCAGGATTGATTTGTTTTTGCTTAAGTTGCTGCTTAAGGTCATCTATTGTCCCTTTTCCTCTTATACTGGCATCAAAAGCGGCATACTGGTCGGTTGCTCCATTCAGACTTCTACTCAAATTCACACCGAGCGCAAGACCGGTGATGGAGAAGAACAGCATCAGCGTAACGAGTGAAATGGAAATCCACGCTGTATTCATTTTGCTGCTGATCTGACGCATGACAAACATATTCAGATGCCTGAAATACAAATTTTTGCTCATGCTCATGAACTTGAGAGCGAACCCGGCTAGTGAGAAAAAGAGCAGAAAAGTACCGATCATCCCGAACAGAATTGCGTAACCCATTTCTTTTGAGACCGTATGCAAGCCGTAATGGTTAATCAACCAATAGCCGCGCCCGATCAGCCCAATACCGCAGGCGAGCACGATCAAGTAAACAAAAGACGGCCAATGTCTGATCCGCTGATTCTTTCGCTCACCGCGAATCAGTTCAATCACTCGGTAACGTCCAATCACGAACGTATTGAAAATCATGACGCAAAGAAACATGGCTGCAAAATAAAAAATCGTTTTTATACCTGCCGCAGCTGAGAAAATAAAATGGATCGAAATTTGCAGATTACCAAGAGCGAGGCGCTGAATTAGTGCCGCAAATCCTTGTGAGAGAAAGACACCGACAATAAGACCAATAACGAGCGAAATCAGTCCAATGACGCATGTTTCCAGAAACAAAAGTCCGGAAACTTTACGTTTATTCATGCCCAGAGTTAAATAAATGCCCATTTCTTTTTTTCTGCGTCGGATTAAATAGTTGTTGGCATAAATAAGCAGAAAGCCGAGAATCAGCGAAATAAAAACAGACAAGAAAGTCATCACCATATTGATCGCTTTGGCAGTATCCGAGTTTTTCAAATGCATGATCTGACCTAAAACATCTTTCTGAGAAAGGGCATTAAACACATAAAAAAGGCTGACGGCAACAATAATGGTCAGAAAGTAGACCGCATAATCTTTATAACTGCGTCTCACGTTGCGCAGCGAGAGTTTAGTGAACATGCTCTGCGTCCCCTCCCATAACTGTTGTCACTTCAACAATACGGTCGAAGAAATCCTTTCGCAAGTCGTCACCGCGAACAAGTTCATGAAAGAGTTGTCCGTCTTTAATAAACAAAATACGCTGCGCATAGCTTGCCGTCACCAGATCATGGGTTACCATCACAATGGTCGCCTTCAGTTCTTCATTCATTTTTGTCATTTGTTCAAGAAGCATCCGCGATGATTTTGTATCGAGTGCACCGGTCGGCTCATCAGCAAGAACAAGCGATGGCTGGGTCACAATCGCTCGGGCAGCTGCCGCACGTTGGTTCTGACCGCCTGATAGTTCGTAAGGAAACTTGTTCAAACAACTTTCGATGTCGAGGAGTCGTACCATCTTGTGGATCTTCGAATCAAATTCAGAGGGTTTGATGCCTTGGATCGTAAATGCTAGAGCAATATTTTCATAAATAGTCAAGGTGTCCAGCAAATTATAGTCTTGAAAAATAAACCCTGGGTTCTCCCTGCGAAAGGCAGCTAATCTTCCCCCTTTTAAATGGGTAATGTCCTGTCCTGAAATGAGGATATGGCCGCTTGTCACTGTATCGAGCGTGGAAATGCAATTCAATAGTGTTGTCTTTCCGCTTCCGGACGGACCCATAATGCCGACAAATTCCCCTTCGGAAACAGTCATCGACAGGTCGTCAATGGCTTTGGTTAGGTTCCGCATATTCCCGTAATATTTTTCAATGTGTGTGACTTCAAGTACATGAGCCATTTTCTATCCAACTCCCATCATCTGATACATTCAGTATGGCAGGGAATCTGAAGCCGTTCCATTGAACTTGCGATCATTAACGAACAAAACTGTTCGTTTTCTCGAAAAGAAACGTTGCGTTATTCATAGGGATTGCGTTGTGGAATAATAATTGAGACTGTTGTACCCACTCCATTGTTCGAATCGATCACTAGATTAAAGCCTAATTTCTCACAAAGCTTATTCGCCAAGTACAAACCCATACCTGTTGATTTCCCATTCATCCGGCCATTTTCTCCGGTGAAGCCTTTTTCAAACACACGCTCCAGATCACGATCTGAAATGCCTGAGCCATTATCAATCACACGCAGATCAACGGAATTTTTCTGGCGTATGGCTTCAATTCGAATCCATGGATCGTTGCTGGTTCTGTATTTAATCGCATTGGTCAGTAACTGCCCCAGAATAAACATCAACCATTTGGGATCGACAGCAACCTTCTCATCAAGTGGTACACAGTCTAAGTGAACATGCGCGCCAATAAATGCATGGCGGTGTTTTTGGACCGTCTGCTTCACAAGCGCATCAAGGCTGCAGGTACGGATCACGTAATCGCTGGAAACAGCGCTGCTGCGCGCATAATACAGCACCTGTTCAAGCAGCCCTTCAACCTTCTCTAACTCCTCGCGCACGCTGTCGGTTGCGATCGATCGGTGATTTTCAAGAATTAACTGGCTTGATGCGAGCGGCGTTTTCACCTCATGCAGCCACAGCTCGATGTATTCTTTGTAATCCTTCATCGTGAATTTGTAACGATTAATCTCTTCGATCATCGCTTTATTGGTCATTTTTACAAGATCATAGAATGCTTGTCCCTCCGCAAATTCTGGGCATTCAATAACCTCGGCAATCAGATACTTCTGGTCGAACCGTTCAAACTGCTGCGTGACCTGCATAAAAAAATGCCGTCTCTTCCGGTAATCAAAAGCAATGCATGTCAAAACTGCCGCAAGCCCCATAGCCGCGACTAACGCGTAGATCCAGAAATTAATCGCAAAAAGCGCAAACACGCCGCCAAATAAAACAAACGAAAATAAAAGAGACAGAAGAAGCGGCAGGCGTTCCTTTAAATAATCGCTGAACTCTATCATAGCCGGTAGCCGACTCCTCGTTTGGTCTGAATGCTTGGTTCCGCGTGAATTTCGCTCATTTTTCGTCTTAAACGGTTAACATTCACCGTTAAGGTGTTGTCATCCAGAAACTGATGATTGTTCCATAGATCGTCCATCAGCTGTTCGCGCGTGACAATATTCCCTTGCTCCCGCAAGAGACAGGCAGCGATCCGATATTCATTCTTGGACAATTCGCAGGATTGCTCCCCGCAAATCAGCAGCATCTTATGGGTGTCGAGAGAAAAGTTGCCATAGGAGATGACTGAGTCCTGTTCTTCTTTTTCTTGGACTCTGCCAGCCAATGACGCAACACGTGCCAGTAAAATCTGTGTATTAAACGGCTTGGTTACAAAATCATCAGCGCCTAGATTCATGCTCATCAATTCGTCCATTTCTGCACTCCTGCTGGTCACAATAATGATCCCCATTTTCGATTGCTTTCTTATTGAGCGGCATAGGTAAAAACCGTCATAATAAGGTAAATTGATGTCCAATAGCAGGATGTCAGGTTTGGCGGACAACACATCATCCACGACATGATCAAACTGCGTTGCGCACGCGACTTGATAACCGTACCGCTCAAAGAACAGCCGCAGTTCATCGCGGATCTTCTCATCATCTTCAACAATCATTACTTTAGTCATAAAGTCACCGCCCATTTCACCAATCTCTGCTCTTAGTATAGATGAGATGCGTGTGAGAATAAAAGCGGATTTAAAATGAATGTCGTTGGGAAGTGCAGTCTCCAAACGGCATTCATCATATCGAAATACGCATTGAGCCATAGAGTGATTCACCGGGAAAATGGTTGCGCAGTAAAACACGAACAGCGAAGCAAAGATCAAAATATTTACTGACCCTATTTAACAACTGAGAAATCAAATGTCTTATGACGGCATGAACACGGGATCTGCTGCTTTTATGATTACCGGAGCAGTCACTAAAATTACCAATTTGGGTGCTGTTAAAATTGTATTGGGTAGTCGCCGGTTTATAATGTATTTATTATTTGTGATAATTTTTGCACTTATAATGGGATCTAATTATAAACCCGGAATGTCAAATCAAGTGCAACAACCATGGAGTAAGGCCGTGAGCTAGCTTGCTAGCGCGGCCTCAATAAGCTCGGTGGCGCTAGCATAGTCGAGCGTCTTGCGGTGTTTCTGATTCAGTGCATCTTGAACCTGAGCAATAGCATCTTTAGAGAAGCCATGTAGTGACTGGCCTTTA
>JBHGUY010000035.1:0-56206 GCA_048976585.1 Sporolactobacillus sp.
ATTTGAACCGCCGATCTCCTGCGTGACAGGCAGGCATGTTAACCACTACACCACGGACCCATGGTTGCGGGGGCAGGATTTGAACCTACGACCTTCGGGTTATGAGCCCGACGAGCTACCAGACTGCTCCACCCCGCGATAATATGACTAGCCGGCAACATTTTGTCCATCCGTTTGCGGCACAGATAATAGTTTAACATCATTTAAAATAAAACACAAGGCCATAGTTAAATTTTTTTATTTTACATAAACAAGCATCCTACTTAATTTGTTCTTTCTTAAACAGCAAAGGATCTTTTTTATGATTGGGCAGACAAGGCCGACCTGCTCATATTTCAGAAAAAAATAGCCGGAGCAAGGACTGCTCCGGATGTCTTGTTCTCTATTTTTAGGCAAAAGCACTGCGTAACTCAATCGTTTGCGTGCGATCGGGTCCGACAGAAAACAGCGACAACGGCACATCGCTCAACTGGGAAACGCGTTCCATGTAATGACGGGCATTCACTGGAAGCTCGGAAAGTGCACGTGCCTGCGTGATATCCTCGGTCCATCCCGGCATCTCTTCATAGACTGGCTTGCACTTGGCCAGTACATTCAAGCTTGCCGGAAATTCCTCTAGAATTGCCCCTTCATATTCATAGGCCTTACAGATCTTTATCGTTTCCAAACCCGTCAGCACGTCAACGCAATTCAATGAAAGATCGGTCAATCCGCTGACGCGGCGGGAATGACGCAGCACCACACTATCAAACCAGCCGACCCGGCGTGCACGTCCGGTGACGGTCCCATATTCATGACCAGTTTCACGAATTTGATCGCCGATCGCATTGTTGAGCTCAGTCGGGAACGGTCCGTCTCCGACACGTGTTGTATAAGCCTTGGCGCAGCCGACAACATGGTTAATCTTTGTCGGACCAACGCCGGCACCAATAGTGACACCGCCGGCAATCGGATTCGATGAGGTAACAAAAGGGTAGGTCCCTTGGTCAATATCCAGCATGCAGCCCTGGGCACCTTCAAAAAGGACACGTTTGCCTGCATCCAGTGCCTCATTCAATACAGCGGAAGTGTCACAGACTAGCGGGCGAAGCCGTTCACCGTAAGCCAAATATTCTCCATAAATGTCTTCTATGTTGAAGCCGTCGCATTCATACATTTTTTCAAACAAACGGTTTTTGGCTGCCAGATTTTTAAGCAATTTATCCTTAAACGTCTCCGGTTCCAGCAGATCTGCCATCCGAATACCAACACGTGCTGCCTTGTCCATATAAGCAGGCCCAATACCTTTTTGGGTTGTTCCAATTTTTGAGGCACCCTTGCTCTCTTCTTCGAGAATATCGAGTTTCAGGTGATAGGGCAGGATGAGATGTGCGCGATTGCTGATCCGCAGATTTTCTGTCGAGATCCCGCTCTCTTTCATGTAGTCCAGTTCGCGGCAGAGCGATTTCGGATTAATGACCATTCCGTTACCAAGGACACAGATCTTGTCCTTGTATAGAATCCCTGAGGGCATCAGCCGCAGCTTATATGTTTTCCCATTCCATACAATCGTATGGCCAGCATTATCTCCGCCCTGATAACGGGAGACTACTTCCGAATTCTCTGAAAGATAATCGGTAATCTTGCCTTTTCCTTCATCGCCCCACTGGGCACCAACCACTACTACTGAAGCCATTCATCAAGCCCCCTGCTTCTTTTAAAAATATTTTATACTTTATGATAACCCGCAACCAAAGAGGTCAACGAGAAACACAGCTATCCTGATTCATTCTCTCTCAGTTTCTTAATATCCTGAAACCAAGCTTAAGTTTACCAGCTTTTCAGGCAATAAGTCAATGAAAGAGCGAACATTTATAGATGCATTTATTGGGTTTGTTCGGAAATGGCGTTTCTGTGGCCATTAAGCACCCCGCGGTACCTCATCTTGATGCTTGCGATCCAAATTGACAAATTTATTGTATTCTTTAATAAAAGCTAGCTCGACTGTACCCACCGGGCCATTACGCTGTTTAGCGATAATAATCTCGATGATGTTCTGTTTTTCGCTCTCTTTATTGTAGTAGTCATCACGATACAAAAAGGCGACAACGTCAGCGTCCTGTTCAATACTTCCGGATTCGCGGATATCGCTCATCATCGGTCGTTTATCCTGACGGGACTCGACACCTCGGGACAGCTGAGAGAGTGCAATCACCGGTACGTCAAGTTCTCTGGCCATTGCTTTAAGCGTTCGGGAAATCTCCGAAACCTCTTGCTGCCGATTTTCCTGCCGGCCTGCACCGCTGGATCCTAAAATCAGCTGAAGATAATCGATAACCACCAGATCCAGCCCCTTATCAAGCTTAAGCCGCCTGCATTTCGCCCGGATATCGTTCACTCTTATGCCTGGTGAGTCATCAATATAAATTCCCGTCCGCGAAAGGCTGCCCATCGCCATCGTCAGCTTCTGCCAATCCTCATCTTCTAATCTGCCGGTACGCAGTTTTTGGGCGTCGAGATTGCCTTCCGCACAAAGCATACGCATAGCCAGCTGCTGAGCACCCATTTCAAGACTGAAAATAGCCACATTAGCATCATTCTTCGTCGCCACGTTTTGAGCAATATTGAGAGCAAAAGCAGTCTTGCCGACAGACGGTCTGGCCGCAACAATGATCAATTCACTTTTCTGGAACCCGGCCGTCATGTGATCGAGCTCAATGAATCCGGTTGCCGTTCCGGTTACATCGCCCTTACGACTCTGCAGAAGTTCAATATTATCATAGGTCTCGACTAATACATCCTTGATTGGCTGGAACTCGCCGGTACGCTGCCGTTCGGCCACATCGAGAATTTTTCTTTCAGCATCATCGAGAATATTTTCAACTTCTTCTTCCCGTGTATAGCCTTCTGAAACAATTTGTGTCGCCGTGCGAATTAATCGACGCAGCAAGGCTTTTTCGGCAACAATACGGCAATAATAGCTCAAATTAGCCGCCGTTGGTACCGATTCCGCGAGCTCTGCCAAATAGGAGACCCCGCCGATTTCTTCAAGATGTCTGGCCGATTGCAGGGCGTTCGTAACCGTGACCACGTCGACCGGTTCATTACGCTCAGAAAGATCCAGCATTACCGAAAAAATCAATTGATGGCTTGTCCGATAAAAGTCTTCCGGTACTAAATCCTCAGAAGCGGTAATAATCAAAGAGGGTTCAAGAAATATAGCACCCAGTACCGCCTGTTCGGCTTCAAGATTATTCGGAGGCGTCCGGTCCGCAAAAAGATCGCTCATTATCTTACCTCCCTTGCAGGTTCAAGCGTCTATCAGCATTTTTGATTAGATTTCAGTAACATGAACTTTTACGGTTGCTGTAACCTCTGGATGAAGCTTCAGCGGAACATCCGTGAATCCAAGCGAACGGATCGGTTCATTCATATCAATCTTTCGTTTATCCACATCGATTTTGAGCTTTTTTAATTGCTGAGCAATTTGCTTATTCGTAATCGAACCGAATAATCTGCCACCCTCACCAGACTTCGCTTGCAGATTAATCGTCAGCTGTTCGATTTTTTCTTTCAGTTGTTTTGCCTCTTCCAACTCTTTGGCAGATTCTTGCTCTTTGCGTTTCTTCTGAGCTTCCAATTGACTTAGACTGCCCTTATTTGCCGGCACGGCGATATGATTCGGAATGAGATAGTTGCGTGCGTAACCTTCTGAAACCTCTTTTATTTCTCCCTGCTGTCCCTTCCCTTTAACATCCTTGATAAAGATCACTTTCATTATGACAGTCTCCCTTCAAAATACGAATCAATGGCATTTCTTACTTTCGCCACCGCTTCTTCTACGCTCATATCAATAAACTGTGTGGCCGCATTATTCAGATGGCCGCCACCGCCGAGACTTTCCATCACAATCTGCACATTGATTTCGCCAAGTGAACGAGCACTGACCCCGATTTTTCCATCCGGGCGCTTGGCGACAACAAAGGAAGAGCGAATCCCTTCAAGCATCAGCAGCGTGTCTGCCGTCTGGGCAATCAACACCTGATCGTAATCCTGATTTTCTGTCCCCGCAGCCAAAGCAATATTGGAGCGATAAACGGCAGTTCTCCGAATCAAATCCGCTCGCTGATTGAACTGATCCAGATCGTCGCATAAAAATTTCTGAACCAAAATTGTGTCCGCTCCATGAGCCCGAAGATAGGAAGCGGCATCAAAGGTGCGAAATCCCGTTCGAAGCGTGAAGTTCTTTGTGTCGACGGCTATACCGCCTAGAATCGCTGTCGCTTCAATGACATCAAACGGCCTCTGATTGGTTTGATATTCAAGAAGTTCCGTGACCAGTTCAGCGGTCGATGAAGCATAGGGTTCCATATAGACCAAGACGGGATCTTTAATAAATTCTTCGGCTCGCCGGTGATGATCAATGATGACAATACGTGAAACTTCCTGCAGAAGATCTGGAGCAGCGACCAGCGATGGCCGATGCGTGTCGGCTACAACAATCAAGGTCCTTTTCGTGATTTGTTCTCCTGCCTCTTCTGCGGAGATAAAATTGCTCCAAAGATTACGATTCTTTTTTAACTCAGAAAGTAGCCGTTCGACACCGGAAACATTGCGAGCTGAATCAATAACAATTTTGGCACTGCGACCATTGGCATGAGCAATTTTCATAATCCCGATAGAAGCGCCAATCGCATCCAGATCGGGGGCTTTATGGCCCATGATCATCACCTGATCACTCTCCAGCATCAGTTCCGACAGAGCATGCGAGATTACGCGTGCGCGCACACGCGTGCGCTTTTCGATAGGATTGGACTTGCCGCCGAAGAAGCGAACATCGCCATCAGGCCTCTTGATTACGGCTTGATCGCCGCCGCGGCCTAGGCCAAGATCGAGGGCAGACTGAGCACAGTCGCCCAAATCCTCCAGCATTGATGTTCCGGCACCGACACCGACGCTCAATGTCAGCGGAATGTGACTGAGCGGTACGGTGATTTCTCTTACTTTATCAAGGACAGAAAAGTGCTCTTCTTCGACAGCCCTCAACAGTTTTTCGTTCATTACAGCGAGAAAGCGATCAGCCGCAGTTCGGCGTAAATAAATGCCATGTTCGTTGGCCCAATTTTTTATCACTGTAGTGGTTTCATTACTAATCGTACTGCGAACCTGATCATCGAGTCCTTGTGTGACTTCATCATAATTATCGAGAAAAATTAAGGCAAGAACAATGTGTTCATTAAAATAATTCTTTTTTATTTTTAAGAGATCAGTAATGTCTGTGAAATAGAGCAATCGTTCATTTCGTTTGATCCTGACGCGAAACTGGCGTTCATGAATCAAGATGATTGAAGAGTCTTTATCCGAGTGAATAAGCTGCGTCAAGGACTCCGATAACTCTGCCACAGATTTCCCTAGCTTCATTTCCGTATCCGTTCCGAGATGGTTCAGATACGGATTGCACCATTCAATTCGCCCAGCTTCATTGTAAAGGAGAATACCAATGGGCATTTGCAAAAGGGCCTCATCGCCGACTTTTTTAAGGCGATAGGATAATCCCGCAACATACTCGATCAGCTCCTTATCGAATTGATTTTCGTTATAAACAAACCAGCTAATCGCCAAAGCAAGGATAACAAGACCGGCCAGCGCCAGCATCCAATTTAAAAAGGACACAAATGCTATAAAGAGAAGGCACAGCACACCCAGCACGATTAACATGTCGCTGCGCCATCGATGTTTGAATTGGTTCGCCAATATCTTCAGCTCCCGACGCCGCACATTTTCACGGACATAAACTTTTCATCTGAGACACTCCAGAAACTGATCCTTCGAGTGCACACATTGCTGCGAATGCCATCGGCCCGCTTTAACCGCACCTTACAGGTATTACAAACCCGGCAGTCAGGTTCTCTTATTCTTTCTTTTTAATCCGCTGGCGCAGGTCAAAGCCTAAATCAATTATACCCAATATTATCAGGGTTTCAATTCGAAAAAGGCCTAAAATCGTTAACACGATTGGAATAACCAGCGGCAGTCTCCGCTTATGGGCAGCGGAATAAAGAAAGCTGAGACCCTGAACGGCAAGCAGCACCTGCATGATATACTGAAAATTGACGGCAATTTCAAAAACAGGCGTTCCTTTGGAAATTCCGATGTTAGAGGCGATCAGCGCGAACAGATAAATCCAAATGACGCTTTTGGGCAACTTCCACTTACGAAATGGCAGCCAGCGCGGCGCCTCTGCATGAAAAGCGCGCAGGAACGGCAGACTGATTAATTCAACGATCAAAGCATAAAATGCCGATAGCATGACCAGCATCGACGGTGCGAAATAAGATAATTCGCTGAATAAGCTCCTATATTCACGCATCGATTTCAGCTGCGCACCCAAGGCAGGATTGATTTCTTTAGCATTTTGGAAAAAGGCAAGCATTTCCTTCATACCGGCGTCAATCGGATTATAATGAAACAACAAGATAGAAACGCCTAAAGAAATGATTAAGAGGGCGCAATTAGCCAGTGTTCCAGCAAGCAGAACAGCAAATGCCGATTTCTTGAGCCTAATCACGCAACCCATGACAAAGCCCATAGCAAGCATAAAAAATGGGAGCAGAACAAATACCGTCTGAGAAAAAATGAGCAGAAAAATAATCCCAGCGATCAGTAGAGCCAGTCCATAACGCCAGCCCAACCTTGCCGCCGCATACATCACCGGAATTGGGATCAGCCAGATCATTAAAAGGGCAGCCAGACCCCCGACAACAGTCAGTACGATTAATACAAAAAGAACGACAATAGATAGCGCTCCAATCACGAGAGCGTTTTTATCTTTCATAATCACACCTCTTGGCAATCAAACACAGGTTAGGTCTATCTTGGAACGTTTCAATTTCAGTTCGAATACAAAAGTAGAGGGCATAAGCCGAAATTATCATTTGATGTCTAACCGGCTTAGGAAAACCCGAATAATTATGATGTTCTACTCACTCTATTCTTCCCATAAGATTCATTATAATATAAACAGAATCGTTTGGGAAAGTATACTGGAGGGAATACTATGCCTGATGCCCGGTTATGAGTTGCATCTGCTCCGCTAAGTCCTTATAATTGAGGTAATAAATATTAAAAAAAGTAAGCGGTTTATCTTCAAAAAACTTATAAAATTAATGATTTGATTATAATTATATTCTATCTGCTTAAAAGTTCTTTTTTTTTGCTCTATGGAACTTTGTGAAAATGGAATACAAGCCGGTGAAAACCGATCGCCTTGCATATTAAAAGCGATTCATTGGGAGAGTTGGTGTCGTGATGACTACCTTTACCATAAAAAATTCTTTGTTTCAAAGGCAATCCAACAGCGGATTGCCTTTTCTGATGTTCAACTTGCCCTCGGCAAACAATTTAAGGAGGGTGAACCATTATGCCCTATGAGAGTCCAAAAGCCCTTTTTGCCGCCTGGATAAGTTTAATCAGCAATTTTTTCCTGACCTTGATTAAAATCATTTTCGGCACCGTTTTTCAAAGTACGGCGCTGATTGCCGATGGTGTGCATAACGGTGGTGACGTCATTGCCTCTATTGCAACTATTGGTTCGATGAAGTTGTCTAGTCACCCAGCGGATCGTGAACATCCGTACGGCCATGGCAAAGCGGAAGATGTTTCCACCGCATTCATTGCCATTATTTTAATCGCTGCGGCTTCTTTCTTGATCTATGATGCCGTCAGGGCTTTGCTTGGTCCGGAGCATACGGTCAGCCTCTGGGCTTTGATCGCCGCCTTGATCTCTGCCGTGTGGAAATGGTTCCTCTATCTCTATACGCACAAGGCATCCGTAGCCTACCATAGTAAGAGTCTCGCAGCTACCGCTTCCGATCATCTGGCAGATATCTATGCTTCCTTTGCTGCGGCACTCGGGCTGACCGTTGGCTGGGCTGGACATATGATCCATTTGCCGTACACTCGTTTCAGCGACCCGCTTGCAGGTATTCTGGTGTCGCTGCTGGTGCTGCGTATTGCCATTATCATGATTATTAAATCAATTAACGTCTTGATGGAAAGCAGTGTAGACGAGATCAAGCAGGAACAATATATTCAGGTCTTCCTATCTTTCCCTGAAGTTAAAAAGGTGGATATTCTTCGCGCACGCGAACACGGAAATTCGATTTTAATCGATGCCCAGATTCGTCTGCCCGCTTCCTTTAATATCCAGCAAGGGGATGATATTACTGAAGAAATTCGGCAAAGAGTCATGCAAAAATTTCCCGATGTTGAGGAAGTGCTGATTCATATTAATCCTTGGTACGCTGACCGTGAAATCATCGAACCTGAATCGGTTCCGAACCTGAAAAAATAATCAAACAGCATCAAGTTGCCGATAAAAAAGGAGAGGCGTTTTTTCCCAACGCCCCCTGTTATGCAATCTACTATAAATGAGGTGTTGAAATGGCAATCCGTCCCTCCGAGTTCATTTTAATGACTTTAAAGACTGGTCGTAAGATAATTGGCCTTTCCATCCATGATATTCAGGAAATTATCGAGCCTGTTGCTCTTGCACATGTCCCGGTTACTGCCCCAAGCTTTGAAGGCTTTATCTATTTCCGGCAGCAGATTCTTCCGCTCATCGATCTGGTTCAGATGCTCGGCGAGGAGCCGTACCGGTGCTCAGATGAAGAAAAATATGTGATCATCTCCAGCAGCTCTTTTTCAGCGGCTCTTCGCATCGATGGAGTTGGCGACACAATCACCTGCTCTTCAGATCCTGTCCCATCCGAATCGGACGATAAAACCTTGAATGTCTTGCTCAATACGTCAATCAGGGTCCAAGATCAACAGATCCCACTGCTTAATCTCGATAAACTGCGAATGCAGATCGAGGAAAACAATCTGCATATCCAACAAGAAAACGGATATGGATTAAACGATTGACGCTCAGTGTTCGGCGTACTATACTGATCTGAATTATTCCTGCGATTAATAAACTATAAACGCGGGCGGCGTGAGGAGGAATGAAATATGGGCATCCATAAATATTTTCAAAGTTTGTCTGACCTGGAAGGCATTTATCGCTGTCCAGGTGTCTTTAAATATCAGGAACATTCGGTAGCCAGTCACTCATTTAAGGTAGCGACGATTGCTCAGTTCCTAGCCACTGTTGAATCCGAGAATGGACAAACGGTTGATTGGAAAACTGTCTATGAGCGGGCAATTAATCATGATTACTCCGAACTTTTTACCGGTGATATCAAGACCCCTGTCAAATACGCTCTGCCCAAATTAAGGGAATTATTCTCCCAGGTTGAAGGTTCAATGACCCGCGATTTCCTTGATAACGAATTTCCAACTGAATTTCATGAAATTTATCAGGAACGTTTTCAGGAAGGCAAAGATGATTCACTTGAAGGGAAAATATTGTCCGTTGCCGATAAAATTGATCTGCTTTATGAAGCGTTTGGAGAAATTCAGAAAGGAAATCCGGAACATTTATTTGCCCAAATCTATGAAGAAGCACTTGCTTCCATTCTAAAATTCAAGGAATTGTACTCTGTCCAGTATTTTCTAAAGGTCATTCTCAAGGAAATGATAGCAGAGGATCTCGACTCCCATCCGCAAATTGAAGCCATTACAAACAAACTTTTAATTGATCATTCTGAAAAAAAGTCATGAACTCGTCAAACTTGCCACTGGACAAAATGTCACCTATCATAGAGATATCGAAGATGACAAGGAGTTTTTTTCATGGCAAAAAAAAGCAGCAAGACTTTGGCTAACTATAATCCGACCAGCAATAAAAATTATGCACCACTTATTATTTCTGTGGCTGTCGTAGCCAATATCTTTATCCTATTGCTGTTCTTTGCCCCTTTTATCGGGTATCACGGCAAAGTCAGTTCGACTATTTATATTCTGCCTAAGTTAAATGCCGTTTTTAACAGCTTTACCTTTATTTTTCTCATTTCCGCACTCGTATCGATCAATCAAAAGAAAATCAACTTGCATCGCGGATTCATTCTTGCCGCTTGTGTATCGACAGCACTCTTTCTGCTATCCTACTTATCCTTTCACTATTTAACACCCCCTCCTCACTATGGCGGTGTCGGGATCATTCGATTCATTTACTTTTTTATCTTAATCACTCACAGTGCCTTGGCGGCAAGTGTCGTTTTTCTGGCACCCTTCGCTCTTGTCTGGGGCTGGACGATGCAAATCAAAAAACACAAACGGATTGTGCGTTGGACGATGCCGATTTGGCTGTATGTCAGCATTACCGGTGTTGTCGTTTACCTCATGATGTCTCCCTATTATTAATACCTTTAGAAAAAGCAAAAAAGACTTGGCTGAGTCAGCCAAGTCTTTTTTGCACTCCCAATAAAAAAGCTGCCCATAAAGGCATCCCTCTCTGGCAGCTTATAATCAATCATTCCGTTGTGTATGGAAGCAAAGCCATCTGACGTGCGCGTTTAATTGCGATTGTCAGCTGACGTTGGTATTTTGCGCTCGTTCCTGTTACACGACGCGGCAAAATCTTTCCACGCTCAGAAATGAAGCGCCTCAGCATATCTACATCTTTGTAGTCGATGTAGGTAATGTGATTTACTGTAAAATAACATACCTTGCGGCGTTTGCCACGTGAACGACGTACTGCCATTTTGTTGCACCTCCTCGATTTTCCTCATTCCGGTTAAAAGGGTAAATCATCATCTGATATGTCAATGGGTTTACTGTCATGAGCAAAAGGATCTTCAAAGGAAGGAGCATTCTGATGTTGATTCGGATTTGCACTTGCACCCTCGCTGCTGGCTGGAGCATTTCCATTCCGCTGCTGAGCGGGTGAATAATTCGATGCACCGCCGCCAACCGCTGCAGGAGCAGTAAAGTCATTGCCTCCGGCGCGCCTAGATCCCTTCGGTTCAAGGAACTGGACACTATCGGCGATAACTTCAGTGACATATACACGTCGGCCCTCATTATTCTCATAGCTACGTGTCTGGATCCGGCCATCTACACCGGTCAGGCTTCCCTTGAGCAAGTAATTTGCCGCATTTTCAGCCTGTCTACGCCATACCACGACCGGAATAAAATCAGCTTCCCGTTCGCCCTGCTGGTTTGAGAACGGACGATCAATCGCGAGTGTGAAACTGGTAACAGCGACACCATTGGGCGTATAACGCAGTTCCGGATTCTTGGTTAATCTTCCGACTAAAACAACCCGATTAATCATCAGAATATCCTCCTTTTAAATTATTTTACTTCTTCTGGTTTACGTACATCTTTGATCGTCATAAAACGAATCACATCATCATTAATCTTACTCAGACGATCAAATTCATTGATAGCTTCACTGCCTCCTGTTATATACAGAACAGTGTAGACACCTGTAGTGAAATCATTGATTTCGTAAGCGAGACGGCGTTTACCCATCTCCTTCACCTCATTGATCTCGGCGCCATTATCCGTCAGAATAGCGGCCAGCTTTTCTTTAACAGCTTTTTCCTGGTCTTCTTCCATATCCGGACGAAGAATATACATTACTTCATATTTACGCACGATTTGTTCACCTCCCCTTGGACTAAGCGGCTCTAAACAGAGCAGAGAGCAAAATTAATCACTCATAGGTTTCAATGTTAACATATAATATAGCGTGAGTCAATATTTGCATCAATTGCCTTCTCCCAAAGCCTTTCAGGTGGCAAATGTCTTTCTTTTGCAGTTGATTAGACATTAAACCTGAAGTTGACAATATCGCCATCTTGCATGACATAATCCTTGCCTTCTAGACGTAATTTCCCGTGCTCTTTCGCCAAAAGTTCAGTCCCGGCAGCAATCAGATCCTCATACGAAACAATTTCTGCCCGGATAAATCCCCGTTCAAAATCTGAATGGATTATCCCGGCGGCCTGCGGCGCTTGAGTCCCCTTGCGGAAGGTCCAGGCGCGAACTTCCTTTTCCCCCGCCGTAAAATAGGTGGCAAGTCCCAGAAGTTGATAGGCCTTGGCAACTAATCGATCAAGACCAGAGGTTTCCAATCCGAGATCCTCAAGAAAGGCTTCCTTCTCTTCTCCCTCGAGTTCAGCGATTTCCGACTCGATCCGGGCAGAGATAGCCACGACCTCTGCTCCGTCCTTTTTCGCATAGTCTTCTACTGCTTTCACATAGTCATTTTCTTCCGGTGAAGCGACATCTTCTTCTGAAATATTGGCGACATAGAGAACCGGCTTCTTCGATAGAAAATTAAACGGTTTAATCACCGCTTCCTCTTCATCCGTCAGCGGCACATGACGCGCCGGCCGTCCGTCTTCAAAGGCTTCCTTTAATTTCTTAAGCGCAGAAAATTCGAGCATCGCTTGCTTATCCTTTTGATTCGCCAGCTTCGACACGCGTTCGAAACGTTTATTGACTTGTTCCATATCCGCAAGGATTAATTCAAGATTAATGGTTTCAATATCATCCACCGGATCAACTTTTCCAGAGACGTGTGTAATATTTTTATCATCAAAACAGCGAACAACATGTGAAATCGCATCCACCTGCCGTATAGTCGCAAGAAATTGATTACCCAGCCCTTCACCTTTGCTCGCTCCCTTGACTAGACCGGCAATGTCCGTGAACTCAAACGTGGTCGGTATTGTTTTCTTAGGATGATACATTTCTGTTAATTTATCGAGACGTTTATCCGGAACACTGACAATCCCCACATTCGGCTCAATCGTGCAAAATGGATAGTTTGCCATCTCCGCTCCGGCCTGTGTAATTGCATTGAACAGTGTTGATTTACCAACGTTCGGCAAACCGACAATTCCTGTTGTTAAACTCATTTCTGTCAACCCCCCGGATTCTCTGATCCTTGTTTGTTTCCCATTCAAATGACATTTCTCTATTCTTGACAGCCCGCAAACTGTACGTCTAATCTTCTGCGGGGGCATCTGCTCCCTTGATGAGCACACGTTTAATCTTTTTTTGAAATTCAAATCGAGGCATCAGCACACTGTGACCACACTGCTGACACTTGATCCGAATATCCGCACCCATGCGGATAATCTTCCATTGATTGGCACCGCAGGGATGAGCCTTCTTCATTTCAACCACATCATTCAGAGTAAAAGCTATTTGAGGCCTCACCATTGGCTTTCCTCTCCTTTTGATTCCTCATGATTCAGTTCGTTTAGAATTGTATTTTCTTATTAATAAAGGTGCTAAGTTGTTCAATAGGCAGCCGGACTTGCTCCATCGTATCTCTGTCTCTAACTGTCACCTGATGATCACTTTCCGAATCGAAATCATAGGTAATACAAAGCGGTGTTCCGATTTCATCCTGGCGCCGGTAGCGTTTGCCGATCGAGCCGGTCTCATCATAATCGACATTCCATTCCTTTGCCAAAGCCTGATAAATGGCCATCGCTGGTTCACTCAATTTTTTGGAGAGCGGCAGCACGCTTGCTTTATAGGGAGCAAGTGCCGGATGGAAATGCAGTACTGTTCGGGTATCTTTTTCACTGATCACCTGTTCCTCATAGGCATCGGCAAGAAATGCCAGAGTCACGCGATCGGCTCCGAGAGACGGTTCAATCACATAGGGAATATAGCGTTCTTTGGCATTTTGATCAATGTATTGCAGATCCTGGCCAGAGACTTCCATATGGCGACGCAAATCATAATCGGTCCGTGAAGAAAGACTTGACAGTTCACCCCAACCAAATGGGAAGAGATATTCGATATCAGTAGTTGCGTTGCTGTAATGCGGAAGTTCTTCCTTTTCATGATCCCTTAGACGGAGATTCTCTTCCTGAACATTTAAGGATTTCAGCCATTCAAAACCAAAACTTCTCCAATATTGGAACCATTTCTTATCCTCCCCCGGCTTGCAGAAGAATTCAAGTTCCAATTGTTCAAATTCCCTTGTACGAAATGTAAAGTTCCCTGGAGTGATTTCATTTCTGAAAGATTTCCCGATCTGACCGATGCCGAAAGGAATCTTTTTCCGCATCGTCCGCTGCACATTTTTAAAATTGACAAATATCCCTTGTGCGGTTTCCGGACGCAGATAAATTTCATCTTTTGCGGATTCCGTTACTCCTTGATACGTTTTAAACATCAGATTGAATTGCCGAATCGGAGTGAAATCATGTGCACCACAGTCTGGACATTTAATTGCTAGGGACTCGATCAATTTTTCCATTGTCGCAAAGTCAAGTCCATCGACCGGCCCTGGAATATCCGCAGCCGGTACATATTCTTCGATCAACTTATCCGCTCTAAATCGAGAGTGGCATTTTTTGCAATCAATCATCGGATCATTAAAATTGGTTAGGTGGCCTGATGCTTCCCATGTTTTCGGATTCATCAGAATCGCTGCATCCAGGCCCACATTATATGGAGATTCCTGGACAAATTTTTTCCACCAGGCTTTTTTTACATTATTCTTCAATTCAACACCGAGCGGACCGTAATCCCAAGTATTAGCCAATCCGCCATATATTTCTGATCCCGGGAAAATAAATCCGCGCTGCTTCGCCAGATTGACAATCTGATCCATTGTTTTTTTCATAGACTTAACACAACTCCTCTTAAAAATAAATAAGCTCTCATCCACTAGGCCTCATACACCTAGGGACGAGAGCTGTTTTTTATGCTCACGCGGTTCCACCCTAATTGACACAGCACGCTGTGTCCGCTTGATTCTTTCTCGGGCTCCGGAATGCCTTCCTCAAAATCTGCTGATCGGGCTTTCACCATTCCCCATTCGCTGCTGCAGCAGAAATTTCTGAGTACTCGTTTCCATCACTGTCCATTATGCTTATGAACTTCGAACTTTTCCTGATACATAGTATATCCCATTTTTCAAAAAAAGAATAGTTTTTGCCGCTTTTTTACTGCAGCTTTCAGAAATAATTTGACCCTCCGAAAGCTCCGAATGTCCGGAAAAGATGATCCCTTTTCCGGCGAACCATTAATGCGAATTGTTTCCCTACTATAAGGTATAGAATGCTACAAAAAACCGTATACTTTTAAAATCACTTATATGACAGGGAGTGAAACTATGTATCTCAAAAAGGGCCATGGAAAAGAGACACTCTATCAACCGGTACATTATCAGAATATCGCTGATCATTGGTCGATTGTTAATGCGATCCGTCAATTATTACCCGATTCAAATACCCCAATCGTTATCATTTGTATTGGTACGGATCGTTCCACAGGTGATTCTCTCGGGCCACTGGTTGGCATGCAGCTTGAGAGCTATTCCCTTCCCGGCGTTTCTATTTACGGCACATTAGATCAACCGGTTCATGCGATAAATCTCGAGGATACACTTTCTATGATTCATTCATCCAATGAAAATTCATTTATCTTAGCAATTGATGCCTGTCTTGGTAAACAGGAAAATATCGGGAAAATAGAGGTAAGCGCTGGACCCGTTCTGCCTGGGGCCGGTGTAAATAAGAAATTGGTTCCTGTTGGGGATATGCACATCACTGGCATCGTCAATATCAGCGGATTTATGGAGTATGCGGTGCTTCAGAATACCCGGCTTAGCGTTGTGATGAATTTGTCCAAAATTATCAGTCGATCGATTATGAGAGCCATTAAATTCAAAGAATCTTCTTCAATGCCGATTAAAAAGATACTTTTTTAAAACTGATAACTTCTTTCAAACATTTAAATGTGCAAAAAAATAGACCAATCAGTTTGACTGGCCTTCCAATAATTCTAACAACCGGTAAAGATCATCAGGTGAATAATAATCTAATTCAATTTTTCCTTTTTTCTTGTTCACACCCGGTTTGATCTTTATATCTGTTCCATATTTCTCCCTCAAACCATTCACTTTCACTTTCATTTCGCCGGGCAGCACCCATGCGTCTTTCTTTAATGTTTCACGTGGAACATGGTGATTTAATTTCTGAATCAAGGCTTCCAATTGCCTGACATTTAATTGTTCTTTTAATACTTTATCAACAACAAGCGGGATTTGCTTTTTGTCTTTCATGCCTGCCAAGGCTCGACCATGGCCCATTGAGAGCTTATTCTCCTCGATCAAATGGCGCACGGCCACGCTCAATTGAAGCAAGCGTAAGTAATTGGTAATATGCGGCCTGCTCTTGCCTAATTTTACAGCTAGTTCCTCCTGATTCAGCCCTAATCCTTCCATCAATTTTTGGTAGGCGGTCGCTTCTTCGATTGGATTAAGATCTTCACGCTGCAAATTTTCAATCAAGGCAATTTGCATCATATCTTTATCCGATAATTCTCTGATAATCACCGGTACTTCACTCAAACCAGCCAGTTTCGAAGCACGAAAGCGTCTCTCCCCGGTGACAATATCATAACCTTTAATGGTCTTTCGGACGACCAAAGGTTGAATAATGCCATGAGCTTTAATTGAGATCGCCAATTCCTGAAGTCCCTGCTGATCAAACTTCTTTCTTGGTTGATAAGGATTCGGCCGTAAATCACTCAAAGGAACTTTTTCAACAGCACTATCCTGCTCACCAGAAAAAGCAGATGGGAAAAAAGCATCAAGTCCCTTACCAAGGGCCTTACCCATTCATGGTCACCTCTTTTGCAAAATCAAGATAAACCTCGGCACCCTTTGAGCGAGCGTCATAAATGATGATCGGCTTTCCGTGGCTGGGTGCCTCGCTTAGCCTAACGTTTCGCGGAATAATCGTATGAAAGACACGATCCTGAAAATATTTTTTGACTTCCTGAATTACCTGAAGGCCCAAATTTGTTCGAGCATCGAGCATGGTCAGGAGAACACCTTCAATAGCCAAGTGATGATTCAAGTGTTTCTGCACAAGACGCACGGTATTCAGCAGTTGGCTGAGTCCTTCAAGTGCATAATATTCGCATTGAACCGGTATAATCACGGCATCCGCAGCTGTCAACGCGTTGATCGTCAGCAAACCGAGTGATGGCGGACAATCAATAATGATATAATCATATGTATCTTTCACTTTTTCAAGTGCCTGCTTCAGTCTGACCTCCCGCGAAATTGTTGAAACCAACTCGATTTCCGCTCCGGCCAATTGAATCGCTGAGGGTACGACATCCATATTTTCAACGGTTGAATTTTTAATAACATCACTGATCTTCATTTCCTCAACAAGCACGTCATAAATGCATTCATCGACCTCACCTTTGTCCACACCTGCTCCACTCGTCGCATTTCCCTGTGGATCGATATCAACCAAAAGCACGCGACATCCCAGCGTAGCCATGCAGGCACTAAGGTTGACGGCTGTCGTTGTCTTTCCAACCCCGCCTTTCTGGTTGGCAATTGCTAAAATCTTACTCACTTCTACACCCACTCTCAATCGATCGCTACTTCTCATTTTATCATGAAATCCAACGAGGTTGAGCAATTATCAAAAGATTAGTTGTGAGAAAGTCTATTCTTTCATTTATTTCTTACTTTTTCTTTAAGTTCTCTCTTCTTTCATCCCAAAAATTGAAGGCGACTATTAAAAAATCCAAGAAAAAGGCATCCCTATAATAAGCGGGATGCTTAAAACCTACTGACCCTTGCTGCAGCTGCGTATTTATTTTTTCTTGGGAATTCGAATTGTAAATTGATAATATTCTCCCATATCCTCTTCGCTTGAATCAATATCCAACCCGGTATTCGTGACCATACTCACAGACTGGCGGATTGTGTTCACGGCGATCCGCGAATCTCTGCTCAGTGACAACCTTTTATTGGGCTTTTTTATGCTTTCGTTCTTCTGGGCATCATGGAGCAGGCGTTGAACCTGAGTTTCCGTTTGCTTTACATTCAATTGTTTCTCTATGATTTCGTTCAGAAGCTGTTCCTGTTTTTTCGGATCCTTTAGAACAATGAGGGCCCGGGCATGCCTCTCTGTTATCTTTTTATCCAAAATTGCACTTTGAACTGCAGAAGGCAATTTTAGCAGCCTTAATTTGTTGGCAATTGTGGATTGTCCTTTTCCTAATTGCTGGGCAAGACTCTCTTGGGTCAGTCCGTGAATGTCAATCAACCGCGAATAGGCCATTGCTTCCTCGATTGCTGTCAATTCCTCCCGCTGCAAATTTTCAATCAATGCAATGGAGGCTGTTTGATCATCATCAAAAGCTTTTATAATTGCAGGTATCTTATCCCAACCGAGAGAATTGACAGCCCGCCAACGTCTTTCTCCGGCAATAATTTCATATTTTTCTCCAATCTGACGCACAATAATTGGTTGAATAACGCCATGTTCCTGTATTGTTGCCGCCAGTTCAAGAAGTTTTTCTTGGTCAAAAACCGACCGAGGCTGATATTGATTGGGAATAATATTTGATACAGCTATTTCCTGAACCGTGTTGCCCGCTTCCATTTGCTGGTCGATCAAACTTTCTTCCTCATCATTTGCCGTATTGAAAATCTTTGAAAAAGGATGCTTCATCATCACGACACCACCTTTTTGCAGTCTGCCCCTTTTACTAATTCGCTGTCTAGAATTCTATTCCTTCCTTACTGACGTTTCACGTGAAACATCTTGGTTACATTGTCCCTCATTTTAATGGTTTACGAAGAGGTGTTCCCGGTTTCCTCGGATATTTTTCAGGAGTCAATTGTTCTTTTTTAATGAGAATAATCGCGCGTTGCCCATTTTTTTCCGGCAATGTCAAATCGATCTGTTGATCAATTAAACCCCCGAGTTTATGGATCGCCTGCTTCGCCTCAACTGCTTCCGCTCCCGCATGGCTTCCTTTCAGAGCAATGAATGTTCCATCCAGACGGACTAAGGGTAGACAATATTCGGCCAAAACAGTTAAATTAGCCACTGCACGAGCAGTCACCCAGTCAAACTTTTCTCTCATCTCTGATTTATGAGCGAATGTTTCCGCCCGATCATGATAGAGGCTGACGCCTTCCAGATGCAGCTGATTCTTAACTTCATCCAGAAAATCGAGTCGTTTTCTCAGGGAGTCAACAATTGTAAGCCGCAGTTCCGGATAGAGAATTTTCAGCGGAATACCCGGAAATCCAGCCCCAGAACCAACATCGCAGAGTGTCTGCCCCTCTTTGAAAGTGACGAAAAAAGCCGCTGTTAAAGAATCATAAAAATGCTTAATCATCACTTCTTTTTTTTCGATAATCGCCGTCAGGTTCACACGTTTATTCCACTCCATCAGGAGCTGATAATACATGTCGAACTGCTGACTTTGCTTCTCGTCAAGCGAAATTCTCTTCTCCTGTAGCAATCGTATTAATGTATCCATTCATTCATCCCCCACTGAGTTATCCGGTTTTCCGCTCACGTTTTCCCTGCTGCAGATAAACAAGTAGAATGGCGATGTCACTGGGGTTCACACCGGAAACCCGAGATGCCTGACCGACAGATAGCGGTCGGACTTTACTCAATTTCTGCCGAGCTTCCGTAGCGAGACCATCGATGAGCTGATAATCCAGATTGCTGGGGATTTTTTTCTTTTCCATTCGTTTCATTTTTTCAACTTGCTGCATTTGTTTGGCGATATAGCCTTCATATTTAATTTGAATCTCGACCTGTTCGCCCACCTCTGCGGAAACCGTCGCCTCTGCATTCGGGATCAGAGCCGCGACATCCTGGTAAGACAACTCCGGCCGCTTCAGCAATTGTGCGGCTTTAACGGGTTCCCGTAATTCGGTGGACTGCTTGCTCGACAGTATTGCACGTACAGTATCTGAAGGTTTAACTGATTCCTGTTTAAAACGTGCTTTCTCCCGCTCGATCTGCGCTTTCTTCTCAAGAAATTGCTGATAGCGATCCTCCGCTATCAGACCGAGACGGTGCCCTATCCCGGTCAGGCGCAGATCGGCATTATCATGCCGCAGCAAGAGTCTGTATTCAGCACGTGAGGTTAAAAGCCGATACGGTTCCTTCGTTCCTTTAGTGACCAAGTCGTCAATTAAAACACCAATATACGCCTCAGATCGATCGAGGATCAGTGGTTCTTTTTTCAAAGCTTTGCTAGCGGCATTAATTCCCCCGATCAATCCTTGGCCGGCAGCCTCCTCATATCCCGAGGTTCCATTAATCTGGCCGGCCGTGAACAATCCGGCAATTTTTTTCGTCTCCAGTGTCGGCCAAAGTTGAGTTGGAATGATCGCGTCGTACTCAATTGCATAGCCTGGACGCATCATTTCAGCATGTTCCAGACCAGCAATGGTTTTAAGCATCTTCCGCTGAATTTCTTCAGGAAGACTGGTCGATAATCCATCTACATAAACTTCCCGTGTTTCCCGGCCTTCTGGTTCCAGAAAGAGCTGATGGTGATCCTTATCACTGAAGCGGACGATCTTCGTTTCAATGGACGGGCAATAACGCGGGCCGGTCCCGACGATCGCGCCAGAATAGATCGGTGAACGATCAATATTTTCATTAATGATTCGGTGCGTTTCCGAATTCGTATAAGTTAGCCAGCAAGGGATCTGATCCTTAACAAATTTCTTTGTTTCATAGGAAAAAGCCAAGGGTTCCGTGTCTCCAGGCTGGATTTCTGTCCGCGAATAGTCAACCGTTCGTCCATTGATCCGCGGCGGGGTTCCTGTTTTAAAACGAACCAGCTCAAACCCAAGCTCCTTCAGATGATCCGATAGCTTCACGGAAGCCTGCATATTATTCGGTCCACTCTCATATTCAAGCTCACCGATAATAATTTTTCCTTTCAAATAAACGCCCGTCGTCAACACAACAGACTTCGCCCGATAAGCGGCTCCCGTCGCTACGATCACGCCCGTACAGACTCCGTCCTCAATAATCAGCCGTTCAACCATGCCCTGACGGAGCGTCAGGTTTTCCGTTTCTTCAATTGTCTGTTTCATGGCACGCTGGTACAATTGCTTATCGGCCTGCGCGCGTAGCGCACGAACAGCCGGGCCTTTCCTTGTGTTCAGCATGCGCATCTGAATATAGGTCTTATCAATATTTCGGCCCATTTCACCGCCGAGCGCATCAATCTCCCGGACAACAACACCTTTTGCCGGACCGCCAACCGACGGATTACAGGGCATAAAAGCAACGCCTTCAAGACTGATGGTCAGCATCAGCGTTTTTGCTCCCATCCGCGCAGCCGCAAGTCCGGCCTCAACACCTGCATGACCGGCACCTACAACAATCACATCATAATTGCCGGCCTGATATTCATTCATTTTATATCCTCCCAGCTCTAAATTTTGATCTTCGAAAAATTTATTTCCCAAGACAGAACTTAGAGAAAAGTTCATTAATCAATTGATCAGACACTGTCTCGCCAATAATCTCACCAAGCAGACCCCAGGAACGTTTAATATCGATTTGGGCCATATCAACCGGAAGTCCGCTTTCGGCGGCTTGAATAGCTTCCGTCAATGCGGCTTTAGCTTGGCGGATTAATGCAATATGGCGGGTATTGGAAATATAGGTTTCTTCATTTTTTTCGATACCCTCATCAAAAAATAATCGGGAAATAGCCCTTTCCAACTCGGAAAGTCCGGTCTCGTTAAGAACTGACATCTGAATGACTGGCTTGTCCCCTGCCAAGTTTCTCAATTCATCCATCGCCAGTCCACAAGAAGTATCCGCTTTATTCACAATCACAATCGCCGGCATCTTTTCAATGGCTTCTAATAGATGACGATCCTCGTCATTCAGTGCCTCATGATAGTTGATCAGAAGCAGCACGAGATCAGCTGTTTTTAAAGCCGCGCGTGATCGCTCGACGCCGATTTTTTCAACAATGTCCTCCGTTTCACGGATACCCGCCGTATCAATAAGCTTCAGCGGCACACCATTCAGGTTCACATATTCTTCAATCACATCACGAGTCGTCCCGGGAACCTCTGTCACAATGGCTTTGTTTTCATGCACCAATTGATTGAGAAGCGAAGACTTTCCGACATTCGGTCTGCCAATAATAGCAGTTGCTATCCCGTCTCTTAAAATTTTCCCTTGTCTCGCTGATGCCAGCATCTGCTCCAAATGTTCGGAAACGATGCGCGCTTTTTCGCAAAGCAGTTGGTTCGTCATAATCTCCGCATCATCATATTCCGGATAATCAATATTAACCTCTACTGCCGCCAGAATCCCCAGAAGTTCTTCCCTTAATCCACGAACTTGATGGGACAGCTTACCTTCCATCTGTCCCATTGCCACATCGGCCGCACGATTTGTTTTTGCCCGAATTAAATCCATCACGGCTTCCGCCTGCGAGAGATCAATTCTGCCATTGAGAAAGGCTCGTTTCGTAAATTCACCCGGCTCGGCCATTCGCACATTTTGATTCAGAACCGTTTCAAGCACACGGTTAACCGTCATTAGTCCGCCATGACAATTAATTTCAACAACATCCTCGCGGGTGAAGGTTCTTGGTTTCTTCATTACGGAAACCATCGCTTCTTCAATGACGCTACCTGTGTCCGGCTCAATAATCTTTCCATAATGAATGGTATGGCTCTTGGCATGTGCTAAAGGAACCTTGCCCTGAAACAAGCGATCGGCAACCGGAATTGCTTCTGGACCGCTTAGACGAATAATACTAATTGCCCCTTCTCCAGGTGGTGTCGCTATCGCTGCAATTGTATCATAATCCAATTCTATCACCCCTCTTCCGAGAAGTCTCTGATTTGTCAGGCTGTTCATTTATAGTAAAATTATTTCTTCTATTCTCAAATCCATATTGCTGTACACAAATATCAACTGAAAATATCATACAATATTCTTTTAGAAAAGCCAAAATTGTTCGATCCGGATCTGTAAATTAAAAGAAAAAGCACGCACAAATGCACGTGCTTCCCACTTCAATTTTTAGAGGCCGGCTTGCACCGGGAAATGGTCACATGACGGCGAGGCTCTTCGCCAAATGAAAAAGTTTCGACTTGATGATCGCCCGCAAGTGCCGCATGGATAATTTTTCTTTCAAAAGCAGGCATTGCCTGAAATCGATAAGAGCGTCCCGATTCGGCAACTTTATCGGCCATACGATGAGCGAGGTCGCTCAACTGGGCCTTCCGTGTCTCACGATAATTCTCTGCATCAATTTCCAGCTTCATCCGGTGATCTGACTGCTTATTCACGACCAGATTAGCCAATAATTGTAGCGCGTTTAATGTCTGTCCCTGTTTCCCGATTAATGTTGCCGCATCTTTGCCGGTAAACTGACAATGACAGAGACGACTGTTGCGATCTTTTACTTGGATATTCGCCGTTAATCCCATTTTATCAATCAGATCTTCCAAATACTCCCTACCAGAATCAAACGCTGTCTTCTTTAGAGTGACCCGGACGAGCGCACGCCTAGCTCCTATACCAAGAAAGCCAGACCGCGGCTGATCGATAACCTGTGTTTCTACTTCTTCTTCAGTCGCATTTAATTCCTCGAGGGCGAAAGAAACAGCTTCTTCAACCGTTTTTCCATATTTCGTGACTTCCCTCACTTCTCTTTGGCGCCTCCTGGTTTTGGAGCATCATGTTTTTCATAAATAATATAGGTCTGGAATATCATGAAAATATTACCGATAACCCAGTACAATGCCAGCGCAGATGGGAAGTAGAATGCTGGGATGGCGATCATAATTGGGAAGAAATAGGTCATCATCGCCATCTGCGGATTACCGCTTGTCCCCATTCGGCCGACCATAATTTTCTGTTGCAGAAAAGTTGTCAGTCCGGCAATTACAGGAAGAATATAAAATGGATCCGAATGCCCCAGTTGAAACCAGAGAAAGGATTGACCCTTGATCGCTTCCGTACGCATGATAGCCTGATAAAAAGCAAAAAGAATCGGCATCTGAATAACGAGCGGCAGGCAACCAGCTAGTGGATTAATATGGTTCTCCTGGAACATTTTCATTTGTTCTTCTTGAAGTTTTTGCTGCGTCTTCTGATCCTTTGAACTGTATTTCTTCTGTAATTCCTTAATCTTCGGCTGCATATTCTGCATCGCCTGCGAGCTTTTGACCTGTTTGGCCATCAGCGGCATCAAGACAAGCCGAACAATGATCGTCGTGATAATGATGGCGAGGCCAAAACTATTGCCGCTAAGATGAGCAATCTCGGTAATAAACCAAGACAAGGGGTAAACAAAATATTGGCTCCAGAAACCAGTGGAATGACTATTTATTGGCTGATTGACATTGGAACAGCCCGAAAGCACCAGGATTATTCCAAGCAGGATCCCTGTTCCGATCACTTTTTTACGCAAAACGTTACCTCCTCGATCGATCCGAACGATGTTTATCATTAGTATTTTTTTCCTTGCTTATTTTCTCCGGAACAGGATCAAAACCGCCCGGATGAAAAGGGTGACATTTCAATAGCCGTCTGAGTGCCAACCATCCCCCTCTAATCGCGCCGAATCGGCCAATAGCCACAACAGCGTATTGAGAACAGGTTGGATAAAACCGGCAGGATGGCGGAGTTAAAGGAGAAATAAATTTCTGATACAGACGAATGAAAAAAATAAACACGTATTTCATA
Organism: Sporolactobacillus sp.; assembly: GCA_048976585.1. Classification (GTDB taxonomy): domain Bacteria; phylum Bacillota; class Bacilli; order Bacillales; family Sporolactobacillaceae; genus Sporolactobacillus. The sequence goes on from JBHGUY010000035.1 coordinate 24,420, forward strand.
ATCTATCAAACGCCCTTTTAAATACTTTTAAGAATGTATCCGCAGGATTAAGCATCTTTGCAAATATCCTGTCATTCCGGCGGATCCAGACCTAGCGATTAATTAATCCGTCATGACACCTGCTTTTTTCAGCACATGTCTCAAACTTCCCTGAAATTCATGATAGGACATTGTTCGCACCGGACGACGTGAGATGATGATATAGTCATTGCCAAGCTCTAGTTCCTCTGAAAATTCTCGGAAACTTTCTTTAATCAATCGCTTAATATGGTTTCTCATAACCGCATTGCCCATCTTTTTGCTCACAGACAGACCCAGCCGGGCAAAAGATTTGTCCTGCTGTGCCAGCACATAGACGACAAATTGACGATTCGCAATTGATTTACCCTTATTAAAAACTACTTGAAAATCCTGATTCTTTTTTAATCGCCTAATTTTTTTCATTTTGTCCCTCCATAATGGGACTAATCAATTCCGCTCATTATTATCGTTTATTTTTGATCTGAAAAGCCTGTCCAAACCGGGAAATCAAGCAACAGCTCATTGGAACCGCACCCTTCCCGATCAGATTTAAACTTCAATTATTATAAAGGGAAAAAACTTGCTTCGCAAGATTTTCCAGATCGAAAGAGTCATTATGACACTTCATTTTTGAAAAAAAACCACTGCATCTCACAGTGGCTTTATGCAGACAAAACTTTTCTTCCCTTGCGACGGCGTGCAGCTAATATCTTACGACCATTAGCAGTCGCCATTCTTGCACGGAAACCATGAACCCTTTTTCTGCTGCGCTTATTCGGTTGATAAGTACGTTTCACTTCTCTTACACCTCCTAACAAATATAAAAGAAACCCCTGCCCGGAATCAAAGATACCGTGCTGAGCTGATTTTAAAATATTGTCCTTTATTGTTCAATGAAAACCAGTCTGATTTATTATACGGATTAATGGCCGATAAGTCAAACATCTCCAGCATTGCAAAAGCTGTGGATAAATAAAAACATTCTTTTGATCTTTTTCACCATTTATCGACATCTTCTTCACAAATCATCAGCCTGTGCACAATTCCCTTGTTGACAATGTTATCCACAGTGGATAACATTGTCTGACGTTGCTTTACCGGCCATTTTTTGATATGATCATGTTACTCAAATCTGTGAAAAAAACGGGGGACATTAGAAGTTTTCCACGGGGTGTGGATAACTCTGTGGACAGTTAATCAGCTCGGTTTTTAATCTTATCCACAGGATGTTCACTGCTGTGGATATCTTGGAGTGAGGTTGGAAAACCCTCCGCTGAGCAACCCAATGAGCTGTGGATAATCCTGTGGGCGAAATAGCAAATATATTATATTTTTTTTCAATCCGGTTGATTAGCCTGCCTGGTTCCCTATATTTGCTATTTTTCATCCAATTTTGCGGATCCTTGATCTCTTTAGCGTCGCACTTATCGAAGGCTATTCCAATAAACAGAGAGCCTGGCAAGTGTTCAATTACTAGCTGAACCCTCTATAGATATGCTCCTAGTTTCTAAAGAAGAACAGCGTTTTAAAAAACACTGCCTTTCATTCGCTCACCGTCATCGGTGTGCGTGATTTTACTTTTGCGGACTGAACCTCTCCATTATGAAGCTTTTTCGCCTGCAAAAAGATAGAACAGCTTCAAAGCTGCAAGTACAGCAGAATGAATCTGTTTGTCCATCAGCAATTGACCAATGAACCTATCATTTCTGATATTTATTTAAGGAAATTTATGGCGTTCTATTCATTTTTATGCCTAAAAATTACTTATTTCTGCAGAACTGCTTTTCAGTCTTATAATAATTTTTTTTGAAAAGCATCCGTTAGCCGTTGTATTTACTATTTCCGATCCGTTTCGACAAAGATTAAAGGAGGACCGCCAGCGTTGAATAATCTTCAGGAAATATGGACACAAGCCTTGAGCCTTATTAAAAAAAAGCTGAGCAAACCCAGCTTTGAAACCTGGCTTAAAGAAACCCGTGCACAGTCGATTAATGGCCAAACATTGATTATCAGCGTTCCAAATGAATTTTCCCGGGACTGGCTCGAAGAACACTATTTCCGTCTGATTTCAGAAATTCTTTTTGATATTACCGGCGTCCGCTACAGTATCCAGTTTGTTATTCCGCAAAAAAGGAATGGACAATCTGCGCGGCGCGAATTGCCAGCTAAGAGAGAGAGTGATTCCATGAGGGAACAGAACAGCCCATCCGAAGACCGATATCGACGGAATAACGAAACGAGACGCATCGATGAATTTACAAACAATACGATGCTCAATTCCAAAAATACCTTCGAGACTTTTGTCATCGGTTCTGGTAATCGCTTCGCTCATGCTGCGTCACTTGCGGTAGCAGAAGCGCCTGCCAAGGCCTATAATCCTCTATTTATTTATGGTGGTGTCGGCCTTGGAAAGACGCATTTGATGCATGCGATCGGCCATTATGTCATCGAACACAACCCGGATGCCCGTGTCGTCTATCTCTCTTCTGAAAAATTCACAAATGAATTCATTAATTCAATTAGGGATAATAAAACGATAGAGTTTCGCAATAAATACCGCGGCGTTGATGTCTTGCTGATCGACGATATTCAATTTCTGGCAGGCAAGGAATCGACACAAGAGGAATTCTTTCATACCTTCAATGCCCTTCATGAGGAATATAAACAGATCGTCATCTCCAGCGATCGCCCGCCAAAGGAGATTCCAACGCTCGAAGACCGGCTTCGTTCCCGGTTTGAATGGGGCCTGATTACCGATATCACCCCGCCTGATTTGGAAACACGGATCGCTATTCTGCGGAAGAAGGCTAAAGCGGAAGGCCTTGATATTCCTAATGAAGTCATGATTTATATTGCCAATCAAATTGACACAAACATCCGTGAACTGGAAGGAGCGCTCATCCGCGTGATTGCTTTTTCTTCCTTAAACAATGAGGACATTAACGTCGATCTGGCAGCGGAAGCGCTAAAAGATATTATTCCTTCCGCTCGGCCGAAAACGATCACGATCCAAGATATTCAGATGGCTGTCGGCGAAGAATATCAAATGAGATTGGAAGATTTCTCTGCGAAGAAAAGAACGAAGTCGATCGCTTACCCCCGGCAAATCGCTATGTATCTAGCACGTGAACTCACCGACTACTCTCTTCCAAAGATCGGCGAGGAATTTGGCGGGCGCGATCATACGACTGTCATTCATGCTCACGAAAAAATAACGAAGCAGCTCTCGGTTGATCGTGAGCTGCAGCAAAAAGTGAACGGGTTAATTGATCGGTTAAAAGCGCCGATAAAAGCGCAGTGAGGCTTCCTATAGGAATTTTAATTCCCATTGAGCAGAAAGAGCCGTGACTGGTCAGGAGCGTATGTATTAATATTGGATTAACGGCATCCGGGCTGAAAAATAGCGCACACCCCTGTGCATAACTTTCCTGATATACAAAAGAGTCGTACACAGATTATCAACATGTGGATAATTCACATATCCGGCAGTGAATCCACTTATCCACATATTCACAGAGACTATTACTATATCTACTACATTTTTTAAGTAATTAATATATTGGGGGAACGAAACATGCAAGAAACGCAAGAAACAAATTCAAGAGAAACACTGACTCTGAAATTCGTCGTTTTAAAAGATAAATTGACAGAATCCGTAAATCAGGTCATGAAATCCGTTTCCAGCAAAACGACAATACCTATTCTGACCGGCATCAAACTGACTGCGACCTCAGATGGAATCACCCTTACTGGAAGCAATTCAGATATCTCTATCAAATCATTTATTCCTTGCGAAGAAGACGGCAGCGAAAACGCGACTGTCGCTACTGCCGGAAGTATCGTGCTGCCCTCCCGTCTTTTTTCTGAACTGGTTCGTAAACTCCCTGATGAAGAAATCAAAATTGAAGTGAATAATCGGATGATCACGATTATTCGGTCAGGCCCTTCAGAATTTAATCTGAACGGACTCGATCCTGAAGAATACCCGAATCTGCCTGTCATTACAGGAAAAGAGAGCTTCAACGTTCGCAAGGATCTCTTAAAAGAAGTGATCAAACAGACTGTTTTTTCTGTCTCTGCGTCTGAGACACGCCCTGTACTGACGGGTGTCAAATGGATGATTCAGGATAACCAACTGATCTGCGTTGCGACAGACAGTCACCGGCTTGCTCAACGAAAGATTGCCATTGATAATGCTCATGAAATTGAAAATCAGGAACTGGTTATTCCGGGTACAAGCTTGAATGAACTTTTTAAAATATTGGATGATGAAGATGATGAGCCCGTCGAGATTGTGATGACTGCGAATCAGATATTGTTTAAATCCAACCACGTGCAGTTTTTCTCGCGGCTGCTTGACGGCAATTATCCAGACACAAGCCGCCTAATTCCAACTGACAGTAAAACGACGATCACGCTTGGAACGAAAGATCTTTATCGAGCGATTGAACGGGCTTCTCTTCTGGCTAAGGAAGAGAAGAATAACGTCGTTAAGCTTGTCACCGGGGATCAGAAAGTCGAAATTTCTTCTCAGTCGCTTGAACTTGGACGCGTCTTTGAGACCCTTTCAACGGAGAAGCTTGAAGGCGAGGAACTGCGTATCTCTTTCAGCGCCAAATTCATGATGGACGCACTTAGCCGAATTGATGCACAGAATGTCCGTATTCATTTTGTTGGTCCCATGCGCCCGATTATTATTCATCCAATCGGCGATGAACAGATTCTGATGCTGATTCTGCCGATCCGAACTTTCTAAATTGATGAAGACATGAAACAGCCGGAATGAAGATTAATCCGGCTGTTCATTGGTTATTCGGCAAATTATAAACTATTTTAGAAGATTCCTTATGTGTGAGGAGCATGCATGTTGAAAAAAATTTTATTAAACAAAGATTCCGAATATATCACGCTTGGCCAGTTTCTCAAATTTGTTGGGCTAGTGCAGACTGGCGGCGAGGCAAAATACTTTCTGGAACAAGCGACAATCCAAGTGAATGGTCAAGATGAATCACGCCGCGGTAAGAAACTGCGTTCTGGCGATCAGATCCGGATAAATGGAACACACGAATTTTTAATTTCAGAATCATGAGAGGAGTTCCCCGCGGTGAATCTCGAATCGATTGAATTGACGAATTATCGGAATTATGACAGTCTTTCGCTGTCTTTTTCCAATTCAGTCAATGTTTTTTTAGGGGAAAATGCTCAGGGAAAGACGAATTTGCTTGAGGCGATCTATGTACTCGCGCTGGCAAAATCTGCGAGAACAACTCATGACAAAGATTTAATCAAATGGGATCAAGAATATGGTAAAATAATAGGTAGACTAGCGAAGCGCGGCCATACGCTCCCTTTGGAGATTATTATTTCTAAAAAAGGAAAAAAGGCGAAGGCCAACCATTTAGAGAAACGCAAATTAAGCGAATATATCGGACTTTGCAATGCCGTCATGTTTGCCCCTGAAGATCTGAGCCTTGTCAAAGGTGGTCCCGCTCTGCGCCGGCGGTTTATTGATATGGAGTTGGGCCAGATTGCGCCTGTCTATATTCATGAATTGGGCCAATATCAAAAAGTTCTTCAGCAAAGAAATGCGCTTCTCAGAGACTATGGCCGTCATTCGAGGGGACAGGAATCCTTCCTTGAGATCCTGACTGAAAAACTGTTTGCGCTTGCTTCAGAGATTGTCAGCAGGAGGCTGCTCTTTATCAGTCGTCTGAACGAATGGGCAGGCAAGATTCATGCTGAGATTAGTCATGGAAGAGAGACGCTGACCCTGCACTATCAATCGGCCGTCCGCGAGGTATTAGAAAGCTCCGATTCGTCAAAAATAGCAAAGGCTTATGAAAACAGCTATGGAAGCCTGAAACAAAGAGAAATTGATCGCGGAGCAACGCTGATCGGACCACATCGCGACGATTTGCAATTTGTTGTCAATGGATTTGATGTGCAGACCTTTGGCTCCCAAGGTCAGCAGCGAACCGCCGCACTTTCACTCAAACTCGCTGAGATTGAATTAATAAAAAGTGAAGTCGGCGAATATCCGCTCCTTTTACTAGATGACGTACTTAGCGAACTGGATGATGTCAGAAAAACACATTTGCTCAGCGCATTTAAAGAAAAGGTGCAGACTTTTGTCACAACAACATCCGTTGATGGTCTGGATCAGCAATTGCTTGATCGGGCAACACTTTTTGAAATTCAACAAGGAAAAGTAAATAGAATAAAGGATTGAGAAGATGTTTGTCCGCTTAGATTCTGAGGTAATCATTCATTCAGGCTAGTCTTTTTACCAAATTGAGCAAGGTCAGAGAGACGGACATTCAGAACGAATCGAAGGATCACAGGAATAATCAGCAACATTATGTGTCGGATGACACGAAGTTAGGTGGGTTACTATGAGTGAACAGCAAGAATCAAAACAGTCGTATAATGCCAGCCAGATTCAGGTCCTTGAGGGCCTTGAAGCCGTCAGAAAGAGACCGGGCATGTACATTGGTACAACCGGCGAGAAGGGTTTGCATCACCTGGTTTGGGAAGTTGTCGATAATTCTATTGATGAAGCGCTGGCAGGATTCTGCAGTCATATTCAGGTCAGTATTGATACAGACGGCGGTATTACGGTCCAGGACGATGGCCGTGGAATTCCGGTAGATATCCAGAAAAAAGTCGGGCGACCGGCTCTCGAAGTGATCATGACCGTTCTTCATGCGGGAGGTAAGTTTGGCGGTGGCGGCTATAAGGTTTCCGGCGGTCTGCATGGGGTTGGTGCTTCGGTCGTCAATGCTTTGTCGACGACCATGTGGGTCAAAGTTAATCGTAATGGCAATGTTTATTATCAGGAATATCACCGCGGGAAACCGGCTGAGGATATCAAAATTATCGGCAAATCTGAAGAGACCGGAACGATTACGCATTTTATTCCGGATCCTGAAATCTTCAAAGAAACGACTGTTTTTGATTATGATACGCTGCGTGTCCGCATCAGAGAACTAGCCTTTTTAAATAAAAATATCCGTATCTCGATAGAAGATAAGCGCGAACCGAAGAAGAAGGAAACCTTCCACTACGAGGGTGGGATTCGCTCATATGTTGAATTCATGAACCGTTCCAAGGAACCGCTTCATGAACCGATCGATCTGGAAGGCGAAAAAGATGGAATTAAAGTTGAAATCGCCATGCAGTATAATACCGGGTTTTCCAGCCAACTGTATTCTTTTGCCAATAATATCCATACTCATGAGGGCGGGACGCATGAATATGGGTTTAAAGTCGCACTAACCCGAGTGATAAATGATTATGCGCGTAAAAATCAAATTATCAAGGGCACGGATCAGAATTTGTCTGGTGAAGATGTGCGTGAAGGATTAACGGCCATCGTTTCGATCAAGCATCCCGATCCGCAATTTGAGGGTCAGACGAAGACGAAGCTTGGCAATCCGGAGGTACGCACGATCACGGATAATCTGTTTGCAGACGCCTTTTCAAGATTTCTTTATGAGAATCCGGATACGGCGCGATTAATTGTTGATAAAGGAATTATTGCGTCCAGAGCGCGCAATGCAGCCAAGAAAGCCCGTGAACTGACCCGACGTAAAAACAGTCTGGAGAGCTCTTCTCTTCCTGGCAAGCTGGCAGATTGTTCGTCAAAGGATGCCAGTATCTCAGAAATTTATATCGTCGAGGGTGATTCGGCGGGTGGATCGGCAAAACAGGGACGCGATCGGCTCTATCAGGCCATTCTGCCATTGCGTGGTAAAATCCTGAATGTCGAAAAAGCGCGCCTAGATAAAATTCTTTCCAATGCGGAAATTCGGGCGATGATTACCGCGATGGGTACCGGCGTCGGTGATGAGTTCAATCTTGAAAAAGCGCGATATCATAAGATCATTATCATGACCGATGCTGACGTCGACGGTGCCCATATTCGCACATTATTGTTAACCTTTTTTTATCGCTTTATGCGTCCGCTGCTTGAGAATGGCTATGTTTACATCGCCAAGCCGCCGCTTTACCGCGTGCAGCACGGCAAGTCAATGCAATATGCCTACGATGATTCGGAGCGCGATCAGATTCTTGCCCAGATACCTGAGAATGCCAGAGCAACGATTCAGCGCTATAAAGGTCTTGGTGAAATGGATCCAGAACAATTATGGGAGACCACAATGGATCCGGAGAATCGACTTGTGCTTCAAGTTCATTTAGAAGACGCGATTGAAGCGGATCAGATTTTCGATATGCTGATGGGCGACCGGGTTGAGCCACGACGCGATTTTATCCAGGAAAATGCACAGTATGTGAATCAGGACGATCTGGACGTCTAAGTTCCAGGTAACATGCTGTTTTGAACGTTACAAGGAGGAAAAGTCATGTCTGAACAGGATAATACAAGAATACAACCGGCCAATATCAGCGAACAAATGCGTAAATCTTTTCTGGAATATGCCATGAGCGTCATCGTCAGCCGTGCGCTGCCGGATGTCCGCGATGGACTGAAGCCGGTACACCGGCGCATTCTTTACGCGATGAATGAACTGGGTATTACCGCGGATAAACCGCATAAAAAATCTGCTCGTATCGTCGGCGATGTGATTGGCAAATATCATCCGCACGGTGACTCGGCGGTCTACGAGACAATGGTCCGTATGGCTCAAAATTTCAGTTACAGATACGAACTCGTCGACGGACACGGAAACTTCGGATCGGTCGATGGTGATCCGGCAGCCGCGATGCGTTATACAGAAGCCCGGATGTCAAAAATATCGATGGAAATGGTTCGCGATATCCGCAAAGAAACGATCGATTTTACCGGCAACTATGATGATTCAGAACAGGAACCGGTCGTTCTTCCTGCTCGTTTTCCGAACCTGCTTGTTAACGGAGCTTCCGGAATTGCAGTCGGAATGGCAACGAACATACCGCCGCATCAGCTAGGTGAAGTCATTGATGCCGTACTCGCTCTAAGTAAAAATCCAGACATCAGCATTGATGAATTAATGCAGTATATTCCTGGTCCTGATTTTCCGACCGGTGGGTTGATTCTGGGGCGTGAAGGGATCAAAAGTGCGTATCGGACAGGGCGCGGATCGATCATCGTTCGCGCCAAAGTCGAGATTGAGGAAAAGGCCAGTGGCAAGCAGGACATTGTTGTGACGGAAATTCCTTATCAGGTGAATAAGGCAAAACTGATTGAACGGATTGCTGAGCTGGTCAAGGAGAAGAAGCTGGAAGGCATTACTGATTTGCGGGATGAGTCGGACCGGCAAGGCATGCGGATGGTAATCGAAGTCCGCCGGGATGCGAACGCCAATGTTCTGCTGAACAATCTGTATAAACACACTGCACTGCAGACGAGTTTCGGGATTAATATGCTGGCGCTCGTCGACAATCGACCTCGTGTTTTGTCATTGAAAGAATGTCTGCATTATTACCTGAAGCACCAAGAAGAAGTCATTCGCCGCAGAACGACATTTGATCTGAAGAAGGCTGAAGCCCGGGCGCATATTCTGGAAGGCCTGCGGATTGCGCTCGATCATCTGGATGCGGTGATTACGCTGATCCGCAATTCGAAAACAGTCGATATTGCTCGAGCTGGCTTAATGGAGAACTTTTCATTGACTGAAATTCAGGCCCAGGCAATCCTTGACATGCGCTTGCAGAGGCTGACCGGTCTTGAAAGGGAAAAAATTGAGCAAGAATATGCGGAGCTAATCCAGCGGATCACAGAATTAAAAGAAATCTTGGCTGATGAACAGAAAGTATTGCATATTATCCGCAAGGAATTGCGCGAAGTCAAGGAAAAATATAATGATGTCCGCCGGACTGAAATTACAGTCGGTCTTGATCTTATTGAGGATGAAGACTTAATCGAAAAAGAAGACATCGTGATTACAGTTTCGCATACCGGATATGTGAAGCGGATGCCAGTTAATACGTATAAAAATCAAAACAGAGGCGGTCGCGGGATTCAAGGGATGGGTACGAATGAGGACGATTTTGTCGAGCATCTCTTCCAAACGAATACCCATGATCATGTACTCTTTTTCACCAATAAGGGCCGGGTTTACCAGTTGAAGGGTTATGAGATTCCGGAACTGGGCCGCACGGCGAAGGGTATTCCGATCATTAATTTGATTCAGATTGAGAAAGGCGAATACATTACCGCCTTCTTCCCGGTTACTGAATTTGATGACTCCCATTATCTTGTCTTCCTGACGCGAAACGGCATTACCAAGCGTTCGTCTTTGACCGATTTCTCGAATATCCGTAAGGGTGGTTTATTTGCGATCACTGTTCGCGACGAGGATGAATTAATGGCTGTACGGCTAACCGATGGCCGGCAGGATCTAATTGTCGGAACGAAAAAAGGAATGGCGATCCGTTATCATGAAACCGATGTACGCGCGATGGGCCGGACGGCGGCTGGAGTTAAAGCCATCACGCTTGATCCCGGTGATGAAGTGGTCGGGATGGGCACTGCTGGAGAGAACAGAGATGTTCTGATTGTTACAGAGAATGGTTTCGGTAAACGAACGGCTTGCAGCGAGTACAGGATTCAAACACGTGGCGGCAAAGGACTGAAGACTTGCAATATCACTGAAAAAAATGGTGATTTGATTGCTATGCGCACGGTTGAGGAAGATGAGGACCTGATGATCATTACGGCGAATGGAGTGATCATCAGGATGCCGGTCTCCGGTATCTCAAGATTGGGCAGAAATACGATGGGGGTTACATTAATTCGTGTCGATGACGATGATAGTGTCTCAACTATTGCCCGTATACAGAACAATGATGGGATTGAGGAAGGCGCAGAGGATACGACAGAGAAAGAAGACTGACAGGGTCGTTTGATTGGCGGAAGAATCTTGGGAGGGGGGACAACAAGATGCTGGTTGACGCGAAAGTGCTCAAGCCTGGTTTTATTCTGAAGAGAGATATCTATTCCAGGTCGACCGCACCGCTCATGAGGGCAGGAACCGTGCTTACAGAAGAGCATATCGCTTTTTTGCGAGCTTTTCTGATCCAATCCGTCGAGGTTGAGTCGCATCTGTCGAGTGGACAGAAATTAATGGCAAAGGATGTGGCTGCAGAACATCAATCTGAGCAGCCTAGTGAAGAGATAAGGAATAGTTCGAGACCCAAAACATTAAATGATCAATATCGTGAAGCGGTGCTCTGTTATGCTGCTTTTTTTAAAAACTGGCAATCTGGAACAGGGCTGGACATCGGTTTATTCCGGAAGGTAATGATTCCCTTATTAGAGAGTGTTATGAAAGATCCGGCATGGTTGTCTCGCTATTTGACGGGAACGATGATGACGCGCAGCCATGCCGATCGCAATATTGCTCTAGGGCTCTTGGCCGCTTTTCTCGCCAGAAAACTCAATGAATCGCCTGGAGACGTCACTCAGATCGGTCTGGTGGGTATGCTTGCAGATTGCGGTCTTTCTAAATTGCCCCCCTCTTTATTTGATCGTGAAGGTCATTATATTGGTGGTGATCACACTTTATTTGAACGCCATGTGGCGGATAGCTATACTTTACTAAGAAATGTACCTTCACTGAAGGATGAGTTTGTTATAGCAGTGACCCAGCATCATGAACTGGAGGACGGAAGTGGCTATCCGCTTCACCTGACCGGAAATCAAATGAGTATTCCCGGTAAAATACTTGCCGTCTGTGATCATCTGCTGGATGAGATGGCTAAGGAACACCGGAATGGTTCGATTATTAGCTGCATGGATTGGATGGCCGCCAATGAATTTGGCAAACTGTCAAAATATATCTTGGATAAACTTGAAATGGAAATTATGACCCTATTTATTGGCACTAAAGTGGAATTGTCGACCGGTCAAAGAGGTAAAATCCAGTTTGTTATGGACGAATTTCCGACGAGGCCGATTATTAGTCTGGACAGTAATCAAGTGATCGCTCTTTCGGCAAATCGGGCACTCAGGATTATTTCGGTTGGATAAATTTTGATCTTTTATGGGAACGGCACAGCTAAGCGCACAGGTGACATTTGGAAAATAAAAATTCCTTTCAAACTAAAAAAAAAGATTTATAATGAACAAGATAGATTTTCGGACTTATTTTCTGTATGAGTATTATGAAAAAGCATAGCGAGAATCTGCCATTATTAGAAAAGTGTTATTTTACCTCATTACCTTGACACCCCTCGGGCCAATTGGTACGCTATCAATAAATTTTTCGGGTTATAAAACAAATTATTTGGAGGGTCATAGCATTGATGAGAGAGGATAAATTTTCCAAAGAGTCATTAACTTTTGATGATGTTTTGTTGATTCCCGCAGCCTCAGATGTTTTGCCAAGGGACGTATCGATCAGTACGGCACTGACCCGTACCTTGCATTTGAATATTCCGATTATCAGTGCCGGTATGGACACAGTGACTGAAGCGGCGATGGCGATTGCCATGGCCAGGCAAGGCGGTATGGGTGTTATTCACAAAAACATGTCGATTGAAGAACAGGCTGAACAAGTAGATAAAGTCAAACGTTCAGAAAGCGGCGTTATCACCAATCCTTTTTTTCTGACTCCGGAAAACCAGATTTTTGATGCGGAACACCTGATGAACAAGTATCGTATTTCCGGTGTTCCCATCGTTGATAATTCCAGAGATCAGCATTTGGTAGGCATTCTGACCAATCGCGATATGCGTTTTGTCAAAGATTATTCGGCATCAATCGGTCAGATGATGACCAAGGAAAATCTGGTCACGGCACCGGTTGGAACCAGCCTGAAAGAAGCCGAAGAAATCCTTAACCGTAACAGGATTGAAAAGCTACCACTTGTTGATGATAATGGCGTTCTGAAAGGCCTAATCACCACAAAAGATATTGAAAAAGTTGTTGAATTTCCAAGTTCCGCGAAAGATGAGCACGGTCGTCTGCTTGTCGCAGCAGCAGTTGGCGTAACATCTGATGCGATGGTTCGTGTAGAAAAGCTGGTTGATGCCGGTGCTGATGCTTTAGTTATCGATACGGCACATGGTCATTCTAAAGGTGTTCTTCAGAAGGTAGCTGAAATCAGAAATAATTTTCCCAAAGTCAGTCTAATTGCCGGCAATGTGGCAACTTCCGAGGGAACCAAAGCCTTGATTGATGCTGGTGTTGATGTTGTTAAGGTTGGTATCGGACCTGGCTCGATCTGCACCACTCGCGTCGTCGCAGGGGTCGGAGTTCCTCAGATTTCAGCCGTTTATGATTGCGCAAACGAGGCGGACAAGCACGGTGTGGCTATTATCGCCGACGGTGGGATTAAATATTCAGGAGATATCGTCAAAGCGCTGGCAGCAGGTGGCAGCGCAGTTATGCTCGGCGGCCTTCTTGCCGGTGTTGCTGAAACGCCCGGAGAAACAGAGATTTTTCAAGGACGGCAGTTCAAAGTTTATCGCGGAATGGGTTCCGTCAGTGCGATGGAACAAGGAAGCAAAGACCGTTATTTTCAAGAAAATCAAAAAAAATTGGTTCCGGAAGGAATTGAAGGACGCGTTCCGTATAAGGGTACATTAGCGGATACGATTTATCAGCTAATCGGTGGTCTTCGCTCCGGCATGGGTTACTGCGGAGCAGCGACGATCAGAAACTTACGCGAAGATGCGCGGTTTACAAGAATTACTAACGCAGGATTACTGGAAAGTCATCCGCATGACGTTCAGATTACCAAAGAAGCGCCGAATTATTCTATTAAATAAAAAAAGTCATCTTCGCTTATGCGAGTGATGCGGATTTTTTCTCGAGACGATTAGTTTCGCCTCGGTTTTCTATGTATGCGGAATGTTCCGCATCAATTTGTTCGGGGGTGTAGGGGTTGAATTTCAGTAAAAAACTGCGTCAGTATGCAGTTATTGGTCTCATTTTTGTGTTGGCGCTGGCAATTTCTATTCAGGGGCCGTTTGTGAAGAAAGCTGAAGCGGCGAATACCCTGGGATTAAAGGCAAAATCAGCCATTCTGATCGATACCAATAGCGGCCTAATTTTGTATGAAAAGAATGCGGACAAGCGTTATCCGCCTGCCAGTATGACAAAAATGATGACCGAATATCTGGTGATGCAGGCGCTTCATCAAAAAAAACTGACGTGGAACACAAAAGTTTCGATAAGCAATTATGCCTATACGATCTCTCAGAATCGCTCATTCTCCAACGTACCGCTGCGAAAAGACTATCAATATACGGTTCGTGAACTTTATGAAGCAATGGCCATTTATTCGGCAAACGGTGCGACAATTGCTCTAGCTGAAAAAGTCGGCGGAACGGAAAAACATTTTGTCGATTTGATGAACCAGACAGCGCATAAACTGGGAATGAACGGGGCGAAGTATATTAACAGTAGCGGTCTTGATAATGTCGATCTCGGCAAATACGCACCCTATGGTGGCAAGAACGATTCCAATGAATTATCCGCCCGTGATATTGCCAAACTGGCTTATCACGTCATTAAGGACTATCCGGAAGCGCTGAATATCTCAAAAATACCGTTGAAGAAGTTTACGGCTGGTGTAGATACTCCGATCCAAATGGTGAACTGGGATTATATGCTTCCCGGCTTCGGAGCGGATATGGCGAAATTCACTTATCCGGGCGTTGATGGACTGAAAACGGGTCATACCGATCTTGCAGGTTATTGTTTTACGGGAACGGTTAACCGCGATGGGCACCGCCTGCTCAGCGTTGTGATGGGGACCGATTCGGATGCCCAACGTTTTGAGCAGACGCGCGCGTTATTTGATTATGGTTATCAGCAGTTTTCGTTGAAGACCGTCGCCAAAAAGGGGACAGCAGTCAAAGGGGCAAAAAGTGTCCCTGTTCATGATGGCAAGCAGCCTTCAGTCAAGGTTGCTTTCAGCGAACCCGTTCAGACAACCGTTTCGAACGGGAAGAAAGCCGGCGCTTCTTTCAAGGTTGTGCTGGATCGCAGTAAGCTGAACAAAGACGGTTCGCTTGAAGCTCCTGTGAAGAAAGGTGAACGAATCGGTTATGCACTAATGAAAACAACGAATGGTTCCTACGGATCACTCTATAAGGCTGATAAAATTTCTGTTGTTGCCGGAAATCAAGTTGACAGGAATAATTGGTTGGTCCGGATGTTTAAGGGAATTGGCGGGCTTTTCTCTGGTCTTTTCCACTGGATTGCCGGTCTGTTCTAAAATTTCTTGCATGAATGAAAGAGTTTCAGGATTTGGAGAAAAAATCTCTGAATCTTTTTTGTTTGAAGGCAATGTCAGAAAACTGCAGAATGGAAAGCTACTATTCTCTTTTTTCGTGGACAAACGACGATACAAAGCTTTCTCAAAAAAAATAAATATTATTCAAATATATACACGGCGTTTACTTGGGTTTTGGTGTACACTAGATTTACTAATTAAATAATTCCAAGTAATCAATGGGGGATTGACATGGCACAGACAGGTACAGAAAGAGTCAAACGAGGTATGGCGGAAATGCAAAAAGGCGGCGTCATTATGGATGTTGTGAACGCCGAGCAGGCAAAGGTTGCCGAAGAAGCAGGCGCGACAGCCGTTATGGCGCTAGAGCGGGTTCCTTCAGATATTCGTAAAGCAGGCGGCGTGGCCCGGATGGCAGATCCGACAATTGTCGAGTCGGTTCAAAAAGCGGTAAGCATACCTGTAATGGCTAAGGCAAGAATTGGTCATATTGTTGAAGCACGTGTGCTGGAAGCCATGAAAGTGGATTATATTGATGAGAGTGAAGTACTGACACCGGCTGATGATGTCTATCATATTGATAAGAAAACGTTCACGATTCCTTTTGTCTGCGGCTGCCGCGATTTGGGCGAAGCAGCACGGAGGATCGGTGAGGGAGCAGCCATGCTGCGCACGAAGGGTGAACCCGGCACTGGCAATATCGTTGAGGCCGTGCGTCATCTACGCCTCGTCAATAGTCAGGTACATAAAGTACTCGGCATGTCACCGGAGGAGATCATGGTTTTTGCCAAAGAATTGGGCGCACCCTATGAAATTCTGCTGCAGATCAAGGAGGCTGGCCGCCTTCCGGTCGTTAATTTCGCGGCTGGCGGTGTCGCCACGCCGTCTGATGCTGCGTTAATGATCGAACTAGGTGCGGACGGTGTTTTTGTTGGATCAGGCGTCTTTAAATCGGAGAATCCGGCGAAGTTTGCGCGTGCGATCGTTGAAGCAACGACTTATTACAAGGATTATGAGCGAATTGCTGAATTGTCAAAAGGTCTGGGCACGCCGATGAAGGGCATTGATATGAGTACGCTGACTGCGGCCGACCGCATGCAGGATCGCGGCGAGTGAGAGGGGAGCGGCAATGGTAGTTAAAATTGGTGTATTAGCCATTCAAGGTGCTATCAGCGAACATGTGCGGGCACTGAAACAGTCAGGCGCGGAAACGTCGCTTGTGAAGCTTCCTAAAGACTTATATGAACTGGACGGTCTCGTTCTCCCTGGCGGTGAAAGTACAACCATGCGGCGCCTGATGGACAAATACGGCTTAATCAAAGCCGTTCGTGCCTTTGCCGAACAAGGTCACCCGATATTCGGCACCTGTGCCGGTCTGATTTTGATGGCTAGGCAGATTGATGGCAAACCTTCTCCACATTTACAATTAATGGATATTGACGTCAAACGCAATGCCTTTGGCGCTCAAGTGGACAGCTTTGAAACAGAACTTAAGATTAAGCCCTTTGAGACGCCCTTTACAGGTGTTTTCATCCGCGCACCTTATATTAATCAAGTCGGACCGGAAGTCGAAGTCTTGGCGATGTATGAGGACCATATCGTTGCCTGCCGGCAGAAACAATGGCTCGTCTCGGCCTTTCATCCGGAATTAACTGAGGACTACAGACTGCATCGCTATTTTGTACAAATGGTTGAGGATCATCGTTGAGCGCTTGCTTTTTTGTTCGGATTATAGTAAATTCTTGTTGAGTATAAAAGAAACTTGATGACGGGAAAAAGTAATGGGGCTATTCATCTGTGCAGAGAACCGCTGGGGGTGCGAAGCGGGCGGATGGGCGTCACGAATCCATTCCTTGAGAGAGATGCCGGACAAAAGGCGAAATAACGATCCATTCTCGTTATCGAATGATTAAGTGGCTGATCAGCTTTTTTATCAGCAATTTGGGTGGCAACGCGGGTTCAATCTCGTCCCTTCTTTTTCAGGGGACGGGATTTTTATTTTTTCGGCTCATGCTTCCCGGACAGGGCTCTTCCGGCAAATATGAAGCGGGAAAATTTAACTTTTTGACTAATCAGGAGGTAGCAGAGATGCTTGACATGAAACTTTTAAGGGAACATTATAATGAAATTAAGCAGAAGCTGAACAAACGCGGCGAGGATCTGAGTGATTTCAAAAAATTTCCCGAACTCGATCAGAAACGGCGAGATTTAATCAATCAAACTGAAGTACTTAAAGCGAAGCGCAATGAGGTCTCGGCAAATGTCGCGGCGAAAAAACGGGCCAAAGAAGATGCCAATGATCTGATTGCTTCCATGCGGGAAGTTAGCACGCAAATTAAGACAATCGATGGTGAATTGCACGGCGTAGAAGATGCGCTGCATCAGGTGATGCTCTCGATTCCCAATGTACCGCATGAAAGTGTTCCGCTGGGGGATGACGAGAAGGATAACAAACCGATTCGTTTCTGGGGCGATCCGGCGACTTTTTCTTTTGAACCGAAGCCGCATTGGGATATTGCCACTGCACTCGGCATTCTTGATTTTGAACGGGCTGGAAAAGTGACTGGCAGCCGCTTTGTATTTTATAAGGGCCTTGGTGTCCGGTTGGAGCGGGCATTGATCAGCTTCATGCTCGATCTCCATGAAGAAAAGCATGGCTACACAATGATGATGCCCCCTTATATGGTGAACCGTGACAGCATGACCGGCACCGGCCAGTTGCCGAAATTCGAAGAGGATGCTTTTAAAATCGCCGATGATCGTGATTATTTCCTGATCCCGACAGCAGAAGTGCCGGTAACCAATTACTATCGCGATGAAATTCTTAATGGAGAGGATCTGCCAATCGCTTATGCTGCCTACAGTGCCTGTTTCCGCTCGGAGGCTGGATCGGCTGGACGTGATACACGCGGCATTATCCGCCAGCATCAATTTAATAAAGTGGAACTCGTTCGCTTTGTAAAACCTGAGGATTCTTATGATCAATTGGAGATGCTGACGGGACATGCCGAAGAAGTCTTGCGGCTGCTGAATCTTCCTTATCGGGTGGTCAGCATCTGTACCGGTGACCTCGGATTCACAGCTGCAAAGAAATATGATTTGGAGGTCTGGATCCCCAGTCAGAATACCTATCGTGAAATTTCTTCCTGCAGCAATTTCGAAGACTTTCAGGCACGCCGAGCGAATATTCGTTTCAGACGCACGCCGAAGGCAAAACCGGAATTCGTGCATACCTTGAACGGTTCTGGACTCGCGGTCGGCCGCACGGTAGCCGCCATTTTGGAAAATTATCAGCAGGAGGACGGGAGCGTTTTGATTCCGGAAGCACTCCGTCCTTATATGAGAAATCATGACCGGATTGCTCCGGCAGAATAAGTTCGTCTAAGGAGGTCAATCATTAATGCCCTTTCATCAAAAAGTCGATACGGAAGCCAGACTGACACGGATGATTGAAGATATGGGGATTACCCTGAATCCGAAAAAACCTTCAGAAAAAAAGAATGAAAAAGAGCAGGAAAATAAAAAGAATACAGAAAACAATCAGTCCTGAAAGAAAAACAGCCTGATCGCGTTGGATTAACGTGATCAGACTGTTTTTCTCTAAATGCGTTCGGTGGGAAATAATTGTTCCTCAATTTCGGTAACAACTCGGTCAAATGAATGAGGTTGATGAACCAGATCGTAGTCCTCAATATTAATTTTCAGAACCGAGCAATCTTGAAAAGCGTTAATCCACTGCTCATAACGCTGATCCATCTCTTTCCAGTAACGGACAGGCGTCTGTTTTTCCATACTTCGACCACGCTCCAAAATACGTTCAATCGTTGCTTCGAGGCTGCCATGCAGATAGATTAGTAAATCGGGCTTACGAAAATACGGGGTCATGACCATCGCCTGAAACAGGCTGGTATAGGTTTGATAATCCGCTTCCGACATCGTCCCCTTCTCATG
The DNA here is from genome assembly GCA_048976585.1 of Sporolactobacillus sp. Classification (GTDB taxonomy): domain Bacteria; phylum Bacillota; class Bacilli; order Bacillales; family Sporolactobacillaceae; genus Sporolactobacillus. The sequence goes on from JBHGUY010000035.1 coordinate 43,577, forward strand.
ATGCATGGCCGCGAAGACGCCGGTATCTTCATAGATCGATCGATCCTGAACGAAGCTACAGGGGGCGATTGCCATTCGTTTGCTTTCCTTGAAGCGTTCGCTGAGAAAGTAAATCTGCAATTGGAAGACCCAGCGTTCGAAATCCTGATAAAAGGCATCCAGATAAGGATTGCCGTCAACCTTTTCAAGAGAGGTCTGAAAATGCAGCCGGGAGGCTAGTTCTTCGGTAAACGTTGTCTTGCCGATGCCGACCATGCCAGCCACGGAAATCAATCGTTTCGGTGAATTCATGTTACTGTCCATTACCCTAATCAATCGCCTTTCTGACTCATGACGAAGCCGCCAGAGTTGCTTACAAATATACCCTCAAGTTTAGCATGCACCTCATTTTTTGAAAAGTGCTGACAACCGCTTGATGAGTAAATGGATGGTGATTCAATGCGGATGATGAAAACGGGTACGGATGACATTAACAGAATGAAAAAATAGCGTCCTGTAAGTAAAGATTGCGCTTTCATTAATTTAACTGAAATTTGACACAAGAACATATTTTGTGCTATATTTTAGTAAACCATTTTACTCGTTTATATATAAATCTGGATGTAAGAATGAAGACCCTTCCTCGAAGTGTAGTAGTTTTTACTTCTGGAATGGTCTGTTTTTATGTGCAGTAAGGTATGAAGGATGAATGGTTTTAGTTCAAGCGCGGGCAGCGCAAGGTTTTAGGGAGGCAGTACGATGCAAAACGGTAAAGTAAAATGGTTTAACGCAGAAAAAGGCTACGGCTTCATCGAGGTCGAAGGCGGAAACGATGTATTCGTTCACTATTCTGCAATCGAAGGCGATGGTTTCAAGACGCTTGAAGAAGGTCAGGAAGTCAGCTTCGAGATTGTCGAAGGCAACCGCGGACCTCAGGCAGCAAACGTTCAGAAACTGTGAACCTCAGCCATAACCGGTGATGCGGAAAGCAGTCCTCTCTAAACAAGGACTGCTTTTATTTGTTGTCCTAGCGCTGTACGTATGCATAAAGGTTGATTCCTCGAAGATGTAGAATGCCCGCCTAATCACCGAGCGAAACGCTGCCTCTGTTCAAAGGCCCTCTTTTTCTGTATAATGTTCTATGTCGCAAAAAAAGCGGTACGAAAAAAATTTGGCTCTGTAGCTCAGTGGATAGAGCGTCGGTTTCCTAAACCGTGCGTCGGAGGTTCGATTCCTCTCAGGGCCATTAGCAGTATCCGAGACATTCGGAAAATTTTTTTAGAAATCCTTTTATATCAACGTTTGTCGATGCTTTATTAACTTTATCAAACCGACTCAATCCGATACTTTTCGAAATAATTTTGCATTTATTTTGCATTGGATTTGTAGATTTGATTCATCATCTCATCAACCTGGCGAGATTCTTTCTGTTCCATTTCGTCGAGAATGTGAGAATAAGTCTGAAGAGTGGTAACGATATTTTTATGACCCAGTCGTTTTGAAACATATTTAATATTGACACCACGATAAATTAATAGAGAAGCATGAGTGTGTCGCAATGAGTGACAAGTCATTTCCTGCATGTTCAGTTTTCGGCAAAGGCTCTTTAAGCACTTGTTGACAGCATTATTGGATACGAGTTCTGCCTTTGTATTGATAAAGACAAGGTTTTTAATATTAGATGTCTGTTTATTTTTCAGCTGTTCTAAAATATCACAAGTTTGTTCATCGATCGTAATTGTTCTTTTGCTCCAATAATTTTTTGTATTGCCAAAATTATTCGTATCCTGATAGTCCCATGTTTTATTTATAGTTACCGTTCTATTTTTAAGGTCAACGCAGTCCCATGTCATTCCTAATATTTCAGCAAATCGTGCGCCCGTTGCAAGTCCGAATAAAATCATGTATCGTGAAATAAAACGGGGCCTTAGATTGCTCAGTAGTTCTCTTGTTAATCTTTTTACCTCAAATTCGCTAAGATATTTTAGGCTTTCATTTTTTGGCGGCACCTTTCCTTTGATTTGGGCGCGATAGGTTGGATCTTTAAAGATTATCCCATCTTCGATAGCGTCTCGAACACAGGCTCTCATGTACGTATGGCGTTTTTTTACGGATGCAGTTGAATGATTCTCAGCATATTCATTCAAAGCGCGTTGATACATGGCTCGTGTCAAATCTTTCATTTTAACACCGGCGAAGTGTTCTTCAGCAAATCGTACGGATCGGTCAATGTCTCGGTCGTTATCGGGTGAATTCTTCCCCTTCCGGTATATTTCATACCATTCACGCATATGTGTCGAAAACAGTCTCTCAGAGGCGTTTATGTCGTTCCCTTTATTCAATAAAATGCTCATTTGAGATTCGGCAAGTGCCGCCGCTTTTTTTGTTTTGAAACCTGATTCATTTTTTGTTGAATATTTGCCTAGCTTTTTATAAGACAAGCGATAGTACCACAGCTTTGTTTTTTTATCTTGATTAACCGACATAGAGTTCACCTCCTTTCGAAAAATTGTTAGATCAAGATTTAGGATAATGAATATGTATTGTTCCGGTTGCCGTTGGGGTCATCGCGATGTTTACTTCAGCAGGAGAGTGTTTCATGATTTTAAAGATGGCATATATGATCTCGTTTTTTCGTATAGGTCTTTCAATGTTTTGAATGCTAATGTGTTCATCAATTCCATGGCTTGATGTTGATTTTGAAAATAATATTTCAGTATTTCCCTTCACATAAAACTTAGCCGAAATATCACCGATGCCTTTACTTTTTAATACAGATAAAGGCAGGTTATTTTTGCTTTCATTGGTTACATCTTTAAATTTCATTTTTGCTCCCCCATCATTTTTCAAGATTTACATAATACCCGATTACTTTTGCATAAATTTTGAGATCCTGCATTGTATCATAGTGGACAACAATATCTCTGAATTTTGCATCGTAGGATTCGGGCCTAAAAATTAAGACCTCATCATCTTCATCATTTAGAAATCGTTTCATGCTGTATTCCCCATCATGTGAAAAAATAACAATTTGTCCCTCAGCTAGATCGGATTTGTCAATTGGTAAGCAAACGACGTATGCACGATTTGGGATGATCTTGTTCATGCTTTCACCGTTCACATGAAGGGCAAAGATGTCTCTCTCGGCGCTGTGTCCATTTAAAAATTGAACAGGTACCTGAATGTGCTCAACATCATCCTTAGTTACTCCAGCAAGTGTTGAAAGAGCACCGGCGGCAATGTCGCCATAAAGAGGTATTTTCACATCTAAATCTGATTTTTTAATATTTGTTTTACTCATTAGCATTGCAAGAGATACATTAAAAAATTTAGTTATTTTGTCTAGTGCATCCGCTCTAGGCAGCTTAATCCCATTTTCCCATGTCGAAATTGTTGATTGAGAAACACCTAACCGTGAAGCTATTTCAGTCGTTGTCATTCCTCTTGATTCACGTAAAAGCTTAAAATTATTGGAGAAAATATCGAGAGCTTCACTGTTATTCATTTTGATTTCAATCCTTTTCGATTAACTTTATAATTCATTATATATCACTAAAAGAAAATTAATCAATGCAAAATAGAAAATATTATATTACAAAAAGGAAAAATAAGTTGTAATATTACTAAAAGTGATATACAATGTTATTGTGATGAAGGAGAGGCGATATTAATGTTTGGAGTTGACCCAAAAGTGCAGATGACGCTTGCAGCAGCTAGGGTAAGAATTCAGTTAAACCAAGAGGAAGCAGCTAAACGTATTGGAATAACAGTTCAGACACTGAGAACTTGGGAGAAAGACTCTTCGAAACTTGGCTATGACCGAATGAAAAAGTGTGCTGATGTTTATCATGTACCGGTTGACCATATTTTTTTTGGCAATACTATTACTTTTAGTAATATGCTAGAAAAGGAAGAGGTGAGCTGAATGCCTGGACAAAAAATAAGCCCCGAACTGGAAAAGCAGATCCGTGAAATCGTTCGGAGCGAAATGAGTAAGCAAATAAGAAGAAGCTACGTGAAAGGTAAATCTGTTTATGTTACTGGGAAAAGATCATTGTAATTTTGCAGCAAGTTCAGGTTCAACAAAGAAATCAGCATGTCCACAGTTTTTACAATATTCAACTCGGACAGGAATAAAATGTTTTTCATCAAAAAATGAGTGGTTATCAATTATTTCCATCTTAGCAATTGCTTGATGACCTTCAATCTTTACAAATTCAGTTTTTCCACAGATCGGACATTGTCCCATATTTATCACCTCTTTTCAAGTGGATTGGTTGGTTACCGTTTCCATTCTAGCAGATTAGAGGACAAACGAACGACGAAAGGAGGGGTTCTAATGCCTGAAAAAGTTTGGTGGACGATGAAAGACCTTGAGGATGCGACAGGTTACAAATACGATTGGCTTTTACAGAATGTTCTCTTTCGTCCTGAATATCGAAAAATGTTGGATATTGAGGGCAGTGGAAAATATGCTTGTGTTTACTACCCTGAACGAAAAGGCGACATGTGGAAATTCATTGCTTCAGAAATGAAAGAATTTCTTGAGACATACTTTGCTGACATTCTCCAGTATGATCGTCGGCACAAATGGCAGCGGACAAAGAAGGAGGCCATAGGCCGATGACTAAAGAAGAAATGGTGGCCAGATTGAACGAGCTGAATCATCAGCTCAATCGCACGACTGACGCTACGGAACGTGAGACGTTGAAGCTTGAAATCAATGCGCTCGAGCAGGGACTCGTTGGTAAGGTTCGTGAGCATAACAGAAGTCTATCATTCTAGCGGAAGAGAAAACGAAAGGAGCAATAGAATGGACGAAATCAAAGTTTTTACTAATCCCGTTTTTGGTAAATTGCCAACAGTAATGATCAATGGGGAACCAGAGTTTGGCGGTAAAGAAGCGGCTTTGATGCTTGGATATGCAAACCCTCTGAAAGCAATTCGTGATCATTGTGCCGCCAAAGGGGTGAACGAAATGGACACCCCTTCAAACGGTGGTATTCAGAAGAAAAAATTCATCACGAAAGGCAATGTGATCCGACTAGTTGCTCAGTCTCATTTGCCAGGTGCTGATAAATTTGAGTCTTGGATATTTGATGAAGTCATTCCACAAGTTCTTGATACGGGTAGTTATTCTGTCCGCAAAGATGACGAACTCAGAAGAAAACGTCTTGAAATCATGGAGAAAAATGCAGAAGCGCGGGACCGAAAGGCACGGAACGAGTCTGCGAAGCTCCTTATGCAAATCAGAGCGGGAGCAAAGACCGAATCCTACAAACAGGTTCTTGAATCGAAGGCAACGGAAATCGTCACTGGTCAGCAGCTTCTTCCACTACCTGAAGCAAAGAAGCCATCTTTTCCGGCTGAGGTGGTTGGTCAAAAGATTGGATGCAGTGCGAATATGGTTGGCCGTATCGCGAAGAAGCTTGACATCAAAACGGAGGAATACGGCCGATGGATTCATGATAAATCCCGGTACGCTAATCGTGAGGTCATGAACTTCGAGTATTTCGATAATGCTATTCCGCTCATTCAGGAAGAATTGAAGAGACGGTCAGATGACGGAACAAAGGTGGTGGACATAAAATCATGAATCAGCTATTGCTCAAGGTTATTCAAAATCGTTTAGACAAAATTATTGATACAGCATGTGAAATGACCACGTCAAAAACAGGTGTCTATTCTATCCCTGAATCATTCGAAGAAGCGGATGGGCCAAAAACGAGAAAAGTCGATCGTGAATCTGCTTGTGCCTTCGCCTTAGACAATTCTTTAAACCAAATTGCGGCTCTGATGGACGAGATAACGGCTAAAACTGGGGTTAAAAGCAGAAGGCAGGAGGCCGTTGAACAGTGAAAACGCAAAGAGAAATGAAAAAGGCACTTCAACATGCATATGCTGGGGCCGTTGGACGTTTGTTTGACAGAGCATTTAAAGAAGTCTCCGACCCTAACGATACGCTTCCGTTGGACATTCAGAAAAAGCTGGCACTTTACCACGTGAAATACATGCCCGCAATGAATAAGAATAAGGAACTGACTTATGAGCAATTACTCAATAAATTCCGGGCGTTCGACTTAATTCACTTTTACCTGGCACAGTTCACGCCAAGGGAATTCATGCAGTATTTTCCGATCAAGAAAGACTATGACGGTAAAAGATACGAATCCAAAGATTATTTCACTACGATGGAATACTTGAAAACATTAAATTGGGACGAGCCGATTGATCTCGAACGAATTGATGATTTTCTTTGGGAATATACGAATCTCGATTTGATGAATTTTGAAGTAGATAGAATGAGTACCGCATCTGATCTCCGAGTCGCTCAGGGTGGAAGAGACATCATGCAGGAGTGGATGGATGATAAAGGAATCCCAACCTATTCGCTTCATACAGATGATACGGGCAAGCAATTCATGCAGAACAGTCAAACGGGTGAAGTCGCAGAAGTCAAAGAGTACAAACGCCGCCCGAAATGGATTCGTGCAGTCAAATAAGGAGGAATTGGGAATGGACAAGCAATTAACTAAGCAAGTGATGAACAATATTGAAAAAATCATTAATAACGCTCAGGACATGCTGAATGACAAGCGGGACACTTATGTGATGCGCACCGTTGAAGGCAAAAAGAAATATACCTCAATTGTCAATCGTGAAGCTTATCTGCAATTCATTGTCGAATGGTCAATTACTCAGCTGGAAAATTTGAGCAGTGAAATCTACGACCAAACCGGGATTGATTGCGATCAGCCCGGAAACCAACAGGGGAGTTGAAAGCTATGAATCTAGCAGTGGAACGCACTGAATCTGTTGAAGAACGAATGGCTTGTGTCACTGATAATACAAAGCAATCAGGTGCTTTATTCATCAGTTTCTGCAAGCTTGAGGAAGAGCATCTTGCCCATTCACAAAATGAAATCAGACCGCTTTTTGTTCGCTGGATCAAACGTCAGGAGGTCAAATATTATAACAAATTTATCGTTGGATTTGCACGGGATATGAACTGGAAGGGTAAGGATAACTTCCATGAAACAAAAAAAGTTCCTGAGCTATTTACTTGTCTGAAAAAAGCAGTTTGTGGGAGCGATGAGGTATGAACCGTACAACTGAGGAATTAGGCTACCTATTTATTTTCAGTGTATGTGCTGCAGTACAGTTTATAAATGAAGAGCGCCCTCCTCTAGCAAAGCGGGCACTCCATAAGGCAAAAAAATATTCTGATCTGCAACTTTTCCAGAGATGCGAAGAAAACAAATTGCCAGCACCCTCGCCAAAGATTGCTAAAGAAATTTTCAAACGCACTCTGTATCAAACTGTCCACGCCATTATAGCACAATGATGGTGGAGCGTCACTGCTCAATTTGAGAGGTGGCTATAAATGCATAGGGAGTTGAGTGAAATGAATACAGACAAACTTAATGCTGACTTCATGGATGTTGTAGAAATTGCTCTTAGCAATGTCCAAGACGAAAATGCACGGTTTCAGATTATAGCAATTACACGAGAATTCAAAGAACACTTGGATGAAATAAGGGTGTGAAACTATGAAGGATGCTTATTATTTCAGTCACGATAGCAACGCCAGAAATGATACTAAAATATTAGCTCTCCGAACCGTTTACGGGATGGCAGGATATGGCATGTATTGGGTCACTGTCGAGATGCTTCGCGAGCAAGATGGATACAAATTGAAAAAGGGAAAATACGTTTTTGATGCGCTCGCAATGCAAATGCAATGCGAACGCAATGCGGCAGAAGAGTTCGTCGAAAAGTGCATAAATGAGTTTGATTTGTTGCAAGAAGATGATGAATTTATCTGGTCAGAATCGCTTGTGAATCGCATGGAAAACAAAGATAAAAAATCAGAAAAAGCACGTCAATCCGCAAAGAAAAGATGGAAAAAATCCAGTAATGACGCCGATTTGATGCATTCGCATAGCGAACGCAATGCGCCCAGTAATGCGGATGAAAACAGTCTGCAAAGCGATAGCAAAGCATTAGAAGAAAGGAAAGTAAAAGAAAGTAATAAAAGATCTCGTCGTGCAAACAAGTTTGACGACAAGCAGATGAATTTAGCAAAAAAGCTGCTTGATTTGATTAAGCAAAACAACCCTAATTATAAATCGCCTAAGTCGCTCGATGGCTGGGCAAATGAAATTCGACTGATGATGGAGCAAGACGACCGGACGCATGAACAGATTGATTACTTGATCGAGTGGTCTCAGCAAGATTCTTTTTGGTCAACAAATTGTTTGTCAGTACGCAGCCTGCGAGAGCATTTTGACCAAATGGTTGCAAAGTGTAAACAGCAGAAAACGCCCCAGCAGCAGCGACCAAGGCCAGAAGATGGCGATGTGCCAGATTATGAGGAATCCATGATAACTCTGTACGGCGAAAATTGGCGGGAGGAGAGAAACAGAATTGCAAACAGTAGCTAAGCAAGATATTGACGTTGAAAACTATGTGATTGGCAGCATTTTTCTCAAACCGGAATTGATGGACGAATGCAACCTGACAGCACAGGACTTTCTCTCTGTTCGCTGCCGTACCGTGTTTGAAGCCTTCGAGCACCTGCAGCAGAAGGATCAGCCCATTAACCCAGTAGCCGTCACAAAAGCCATTGGCGACGAGAAAATGCAAATGATTGGCGGCATTGGCTTTATAGCAGAGATAGCCGATCATATGCCGACGACAGAGGACTTTGAATACTACGTTCAGCGTGTCCGCGAAGCAAAAATAGTGAATGATAGCGCGGAACTGATGCGGCACGCACTACTCGATTTAACGAAAGAGACCATAGCCGAAACGGCTGTTTCCCTCGAACAACTCACTGCAGATAAAGAGCAACAGGCGACGTCCCCCGTTGAGGAACTCGGCGATCTGTATGAGTTTCTAATCACGAATCAAGAGGATTTGCGAGGTGTGACAACGGGATCAATTGATTTAGACCGGTACACAGGCGGCTTGCAGAATGGGAATTTAATTGTCATGGCTGCTCAGACCTCAGTTGGAAAGACAGCCTTTGCCGCAAATATGGCAATCGCCGCAGCGGAGAAATCTGTGGTTGTTGATTTTTTTGAAACGGAAATGACACGAAAGGAACTTTATCAGCGATTCGTTTCCAACCGTGCCGAGTTGAACATGCAGGAATGGCTGAAGAATAAGCACGAGATAACACAAAATAAGCTGCAAGTCATTTCCGGGGCAATGGATCATTTGCTCAAGTTGCCGTTAAACGTCATTGAGGAGCCGTCTCTGACGATAAATGACATACGAGCGGGAATCCGTAAATCGTTAAAGGAATATCCGGATAATCCACATCTGGTCATTATTGATTATCTGCAAAACATGAATAGCTTGTCTCGTTATCCTAACCGGAGGGATCTGGAAGTAGGCGAAATAACAAAGCAATTGAAACAGACCGCACGTAAACTCAACGTGCCGATTGTTCTTCTCTCGCAGCTTTCACGGGCAGTAAACAGCCGTGATGATAAGCGGCCGACAAAAAGCGATCTGCGGGACAGTGGAAACATAGAGCAGGATGCTGACATTATTTTATTTCTTTACCGAGAGAAATATTACAAGCATCAATCGGACAATAACGAGATTGAGATTATCATTGCCAAGCAGAGAAATGGAATGACTGGGACTGTGAAAATGGAAGCCGACTTGTCCCATCAGCGATTTAAAAATCTGAGGCTGTAAGGTCAGTGACGGTCTGAAGGTGAATGTATATGAGCCATAGGCTGAATGCGCTGGAATCCTATGTTGCCGTCATACTGAAATATAGCCGAGAAGAGGCATGAGTGGGATGAATTCAGTATTTGATGATGTTTCACCCCTGTTTTGTTGGAATCCGATTGATGCAAACATGGTACATGTAGCGGAAATTATTGGAAATTTGTTTGAAACTCTGGAATTGCTGAAAGCTGGCGACAGGATATGGCGATGCAAGAAGCAGAAGCACAGGCAATCGGTAGGATGCGGACGCATTGGAAACGCTGGGTAATGCTTTATCATCGGGAAGGCAGACAAATAGCCCGTTCATATCTTACTAATAATCTTTGCATGAAGGGGGAGAAAAATATAATAAGCGAGAGCATAAATGATTAATGAAAAGAAGGTATTCCATCCATGAAAGCGTAGATATCCTACTCTGAGCATACTCAACTCAATGCATAATGAAACAATTATAAATATAGGTGCCAATAAATTTCTATTTCTACCATTAAAATAATTTAGATATAAGCATGCCAAAGATGAGGGAATGAAACAATATGAAAGGATATCGCTAATTCCGTCAGTAATTGGATTGCCAAAATCCGTCAGATTAAGCAGCCTGCTGATAATAGAATCACTAAACCAGGTTATAAAGCCTATCACCCCAAATGTGACGTAGATTTTCCGCCAAGAAATATGTTTTTTGGGGGTGAAAATTACCAAAATGATGAGCAAAGACACTACGGTTAGTGGAACCCAAATTCCATTAGCATGCAAATCTAAATTTTTTAAGACTTCTTGTTTATTCATACGTCGTATCCTTTTTTTATTAATATGTCTATTATAAGATTTTTTTCACGTTTTTATTCATATTTTTGAAAGATGAATTCTGATGAAATAAATTGAAGCAAGGAGGGGTATGAATGGACAGTGAAGATTGTCCGACATGTCAATTAATTGCAACGTGCGGAATATTCTATGACGCGGAATGTAAGATCCATGATAAAGAGAAAGATAGACGGATCAGCGGGACAAAGCCTGAAAATGCTGATAAAATGGGGGTATGGACAATTTGGAAAATCCATTGAAGATACAGAAGATCGAAGTACCGATCATAAACGGGAAAGCAGAATTAAAAACTGACGGGCTTTACATAGTGAGTGGCGGAAAGATTGTCATGTACCCGCTGCCGGAATTCGGAACCGTCAAAATCAAGAGTCACAACAATCAAGTTGATCATCCAGAATATACAATGTTCGCTGAAAAATAAATAGCCTAACCGGAGAGAACGGGGGCACTTACTGAACGCTTAATTGCGTTTGGCGGGTGCCTCTTTTTTATACATAAGGAGCGTGAGCCAAGTGATCCATTACAAAGGTGGCAGACCGATTAAGAAACACCGTCAAGGCAAGCCGCTTACTAAAGAAGACATCGAGCGATTGATGGGCGTTCGTCAGCCGACATACAAACGAACCAGGGGCGGAGCTTGGAAACAGAAATGAACCAAGGTTCTGTAAGAACTTCGGTTGCTTGAAAAAGGAGATGCGGCGGAAATGAGCATGCGCAAATTGATTTACGAATACAAGCAATCAATACGAGAAATGAATGATGCTTATGCTGTCGCAGATCCAGAAGATAAGAAAATTATCAGCGGGATGATTAGAGACATGGAATATGCCGTCAAATGGATGGAAACAGGTAGGGATCCGGGCAGAATGCATATGGATGCTGATGAACACCGTGTCTATTATTATGAGCCAGACGTACTTAATGCAATTGGCCACTCGTTATATCCGCAGGAGTGGAACGACAACCCATGCAATGATGATCGGGTGAGCAACTTTCTCGGAGCATGTCTCACGAAGCGGGAAGAAGATGTTTACCGGCTCTACATTGGCGAAGGACTGAGTATGGCCAAGATTGGCGAATTATTACATATTGCGAAGACGAGCGTGCAGAACTTGGTGGAACGGGCAGAGGAAAAAGTGAATGCAGAGAAGGAACAAGTAAGGCTATTCTAGCACGTTATATTTAATATCTGTTTTTACGCTATATTTAATATCTCTTTTATTGTCAATTTTTTTTTAATATCACGAATCACATCTATTAACAGATTTATTGCTGGATTAATGGTGATCAACACCGCAAGGTAATATAAAGTCTGATAATCAAAATGGATGTAAATCGCTCCGGACGAATGAAAGAAAGTCATTATTAGTCACGCTCCTATCTCCGCAATATAGAAACAATTATACCCAACTAACAAATAAATTAATCTTGTGGTACGAAATCCCAATATAGTGAAGGGTATTTTATGAGTGCTTAACCGGCGCTCTATTTTTATACGAAAAAAACTGTTTGGTAGCAGACAGGACATCGAAACCAGTTTTAAATCCACTAAAGATGTTGAAAAGAACTCAAGTTAATCAAACAAATGTAATTTATAAGCAATTTATCGAGAGGTATCTATGGGTGCCTTTATTTTTTTAATTTAATAATTCAAAATGGGCTATCACCTACTCAGAGTAATTGCATATAAATAAATTAGATGGAAATTTAAAGCTTGAAAGAGGTTGATTAAGTGGATGATATTCGTTCAGGTGTTATTAAGAATGAGTGGAGCAAAGTCATTGCAATAGGCTGCAATTTAATAGGAGCAACATTTATTATAATTGGTGTAATCATTTCTTTCAAAGCAACATATCAATCATATATTTATGCCACTGAGAACATTGCTGTGTAATTTTATGATTGGGAGGAATCTACATGCATGAAGAATATTCGAAATATTTGATTGATATTCAAAAATTAATTGGGTTTGCGGACGAAAATAATATGAGTATAGACAACTTAATATTATCATTAGATGTGCTAAGAATGATGAAAACAAATGAAAAAGCACAAAAATCGAACAATCGATTAAGA
>JBHGUY010000036.1:0-67018 GCA_048976585.1 Sporolactobacillus sp.
TTGTACAATTGAGTCGCCCCATCTGCAAGGTTTTTTGTCCGGAATTGCCCGAACGACGGTTTATTACCCTGCATATTTATTCGACAAAAGTGTTTAAAAAACCTGCTGTATCAGCACTTTTTTTATGTTCAGCAAGCTCTAATTAAGCTTGGAATTGTTTTAGAAAATCAGCTACTATTTGACAAAAAGCTTGGGGTTCACAGTCATGAATCGTATGATTACTTTTTTCAAAAAATTGATAAGTTGTATTTTTACGCCTTCTTGCCATTTCAATGATCTGCTCATCAGAAACTACGTGTGAAGATTTACCGTGTAGTAAAAGTGCAGGGCAATCTGTTGCGAGAAAATCTGTCCACCAATCGCCGTTTAAATGACTCTGCGAAATAGGAAGATGTTCTTTATCAAACCTAAAGTGCCAGCCCGTTTCATCTTCATAAGCACTTTCAATAAAATAACTATAATCATTGATCCCGAATGTTTTCAAACTTTCACCAAGAGTGTGCAGTGTTGGCATAGAGTCAACGATTGAACGAGCAAAAGATAAGTCATCATTAACGACTGCTCCAATATCCTCAATTACTAATCCGCGAACAAGATTTTTTCTTTTTGCTGCAACTTGATAGGCGTTCACTCCTCCCAATGAATGTCCAAGGATAACAAGCGGAGCATTATGCAACACTTTGTCTATAAGTATCAATATATCTTTAACATAATCTTCTCTTCGATAACCCTTGCAATCTGCATGCTCACTCCAGCCATGCCCTCTTTGATCAAGACTATATACATGCCAATCTATTAGTTTTTTTGCCAGTTGTGCAAACTCAGCAGCATTTCCAAAGTGACCATGTAAACATAATAATATTGGCTTATCAATGCCCTCAAAATCTAAATAGGATAATTGAAGGTCGCCTGATTTAAAATATTTCCTCTTCATTTATTTATTCTCTCCTATCTAAATCCAGTGTAAAAAATCCACCTCATATTTCTGGGGACTTTGGATGAAATTGTCTAAACGATTATTGCGCATTTTCCGTCAACGGTGCAACATTTTTTCTTAAATTAATTATTTTTGTTATGAAAATCTCTTCGGTTAAAAGATGGTCTTTGTTGGTTTAAACACGGTGTTGTTTTAGAAGAATTATGATGCCTAGTCCAACAGTCAGCGCCATAAGGACGGCAAAAATAATCAGGCCGATGAGCCAGCTGTGCATTAGCGTGTTTATGCGGCCAAAGAAAACCGGTCCAGCAGAAGCGAGCAGATATCCAAGGCATTGCGCAAAGCCGGATCTTTGCGCGACCACAGTGGATGAGACGCTACTGCTATTGATGAACGCCAGCGCAAGGGTAAAGATTAAAGAGCCTGTAAATCCCAACAGGACTGCTCCTGCCCACAACCCGGCACACCCCACTAGAAGACCACTGATTCCTCCCGCATAACCAAGGCCGATCAAGGTGAGGAGGATACGCTGATCAGACACGAATGACACAAGCAATGCCGCTGGAATCCCCACGAGTTGAAAGACTGAAAGCATTAACCCGGCACTTACAAGACTAACTCCTTGTGCAGTGGCAATGTCTGGAAGCCAGGTATTCAAACTGTAATATGTGAGTGACTGCATGCCCATGAAGCCTGTTAATAGCCATGCATATCGATCTCTCCATAGCTCCGAGGACACACCTGAAACCCTATCTGGTGTTTTCGCAGCGAGCTGATTCTCTTGGATTGCTGAATGATTAAAAACAAGGTAGCCCAGCGACAACAAGGCAGGCACAGTCAACAGACGAATCGTCTGCTGCCAACTAGTTGCACTGGCAATCGGTAGAACAGCCGCCGTCGTTAGAGCAGCAAAGACATTCATTGAAAGTGAATAGTAACTTGTTAACTGATTGATTTCGCGCGGGAGAACCATAACAATCAAAGCCGGCACTGAAACATTTAGAGCAGCAACAGTGAACCCTACCAATACGGTACCCAAAAGCATCAACCATACATTTGTTGGTCTGATTACGTTGGCAAGCGACAGCAACAAGGTTGTCATAATAAGTAATCGGTAATTTCCAAAAAGTTGAATCAGTTTGGGTGTGATTATTGCCCCAACCGCAAAGCAGAGTAGCGGAGACGATATCAATAATGCAGTATATGTTGATGAAACATTAAAACTTGACTGGATAAGCCCAAATAATGGTACAATCGCAGTAATTGCTAAACGTAAATTTGCAGAGACAATGATGATCAACAATACAAAGCTTTTCTTATTCATAAAATGAGACTCCCCCCATGGCTTTCCAGCCTAGAAGGAGTCCCCACTAGTAACATGACGGGACCAGCCCGCTATCGGAATTATTGCCTACAGCTTAGCGTATTCTGAAATAATTGTAAAGAAACTTTCTTAAGAAACTAACATGGAGCTTTCAAGCGTACCATTCCAGTTTCATTTCATTTGTGAATCTCGTTATATTATCTGGTCCCTGTGATATCCTTTCTAAGAATTTAAGGAATGCGGAAGCATGTCTCATTATTCTGGTGACCAAGTTTTACCTATAGAAAAATTTGACCCGTCGATTGCTCTGTTTCACCTGATGGCTGGAACTGCACCAACAACAATAAAATGGTTGGATGGATCTTGCTTCATACCTCTCCGAGCCATTTTACGCGCCCGGGGCGGCATTATGGCAGTTATGTATTTATGACAAGTAATACATCAGGAAAATTTAAGATTACATTAAAGAGTGGAGGATTTGATGTAGACACCTTGCTAAATCCAGGGGATCTCGGAAGTGTGGTGGAACGAATAAACTTATCGTTGAGTGGTTCCCCGTATACCGCAACAATTCACCGTGTTTTCTTTTTCTTGGTGGACAATCCTAATTCTGGACAAATGTATCGTGTTACAGCCAAGCCATGATGAACAAGAGAAAAAAGCACCATGCCATAATCGTAGTCTTGATATTAGCTAGTCTAATACTCGTAGTCGTTGGTACCAATGATATAATCAAAAGGATTAATCAAAATGAACAAAAAACAATAATTATCGACAAAAATGGTCACCAGCTTTCTCCCGTTAAAAAAGATACAAAAAATATTGGCCATTAACTATCGAGCACCCTGCGGAAATTATGTGGGGTGCTTTTATTTGCCACAACTTAAAAAGTAGGGCTCTTCGCTATTTCGTATGGAGCTAGATAAGGTCATAGTTTACCTGTTCCATCATTCTCCTGGACTTTTCAGAGTATGGAGCGGCACTTCATCGGCAGGGGGCTTCGTACAATTGGCTAACTGGCCACTTATCCTGTTAAGCTGCAACTGCGTTGAGGCATTCAGCCGTTATTTTGTCACGCCATTCGCGCGCCTGCGGGATCCTCGCAACAGGATTCGCGTAAGCAAGGTACTGACTGCGATGCAAATGAATGATACAATGGAACATTTAATAAAACCTGTCATGAGGTGTGCGTTCGGTCCAAGCAGGGCCCCGAAGAAAGCTACTCCGATTGCGCCGCCAAGTTGGCGACTCGTGTTAAATGAAGCGGATGCTGCACCTGACAAGTCTTGTGGAAGTGATTCAAGCATACGTGAAGTCATAGTGGGCACCAGTAGCCCTGCTCCGAACCCGGCTGAAAGCAGGCTGACAGCGAGCGGCCAGGTCTGTATAAGCGGTGCGGTGAAGACGGTTGCGAGCAAGCCTATTCCAAAGAATGCCTGACCCAGGTAAAGAACGCTAGTTGCACCCGATCGGCGAGCAACGCGTGGCGCAACAAGATTGCCAACGAAGATTAAGACAGTAAGAGGAAGAAAATTTAGGCCAGCATGGAGTGCGGATTCTCCTTTGACATTTTGAAATAAAAGACTGAGCGCGAATAATACGCCATAAAAGGAGAGGTTGAATAACGCTCCCAGTGATGCTGAGCCGATAAACTCAGCTCGTGCTGCAAGTCGTGGCGGAATCAGGGGGTAGGCAGTTTTTCGTTCGATAATAATAAAACTGATGATAGCGACCAAACATAGGGCTGCTATACCGAGTAAGATCGGCTGGGTCCAACCGAGATGTGGTCCTTCGATTAAAATGAAAACGACGCTACCAATAACTATGGTGGCCGCGAGCTGTCCAAAGAAATCGGGGTGTATCCTACCGCGATGGGAGGATGGTTTGATCAAAATGGTGAAAATGATCGCGATCACGCTGACGAGAACATTGAGCCAGAATAACCAGCGCCAACCCAGTCCTGTGACGACAATGCCACTGACTATAGGACCAGCTGCTAAACCCACACTGCCAGCAGCGGACCAGATGGCAATGGCCACTCGGCGTAAATGGATGCCGTCAACGTTCTGAGTCGTCAACGACAGTGAGCTTGGAAGCAGCAGGGCAGCTCCCGCCCCTTGGATCAGGCGGAACACGTTCAGCATCGTCATGTCTTGTGAAACAGCACAGCCAATCGAGGCCATGCCGAAGATAAGCATACCAGGAACGAATATACGCCGTGCACCATAACCGTCCGACATGATGCCAGCACTTAGCATGATGGCTGAAAATGTCAGCGTGTAGGCATCGATGACCCATTCAATGCTGCTGCGATTTGCGCCGAACTCGCGGGAAAGGGTAGGTAGGGCGAGATTCATCATCGTAGCATCAAGGAATACAGCAAATGATGCAATCACCCCTACCGTTAGTGCGGCAATATGGGCACTTCTCTCTGGATGTGATGCGGTATTGCTTTTGAACTTTGAAATTAATGATTTTATCAAATTCATAATCTTATCTCCTTGCTTCTTCGTGTTTGCAAAATGAAATCATTACTGCCAATGCTAGTTACAAGAGTTTGATTTGCCCACCATTTTATTTAAGAGGCTCCTAGAGTGCAGGACCCAACATCTTTTCCCCAAAAAAATGTGTTGCTCCTCAACCCAAATTAATTATAATGTATATGACACATCAAAAATAATGTTTATTTATTATGGAAGTATCACTTTTTGTGATGGGTGGTGATTTTAATGGATATTGAGAACATAAGGGCTTTTGTAAAGGTTGCTGAGTGCAAAAGTATATCAGATGCTGCCCGCAGACTCCACTATCTTCAGTCAAATTTATCAGCAAAAGTGAAAAAAATGGAAACCTATTATAATCAGAAATTATTTATTAGAAAGCCGCGAGGAGTAGAATTAACTGCGAAAGGAGAAGTGCTGTATCAGCAATTTAAAGATTTACTCTTTCTTTGGGAAGAAACCGAAAATAAAATGAAGAAACAGGATAAATCGCTCCGTCTAGGTACGGTAGTATCCATTGGTGCGACACAGTTCTCAGAAGCATTAGCTCATCTTAAACACCGAAATCCTGATTTGGCGGTTACGATAAAAACCGGAACGACTGATTTTATTGAAAAACAGATTCTTAATGGAACTATTGATATTGCTTATTTCATTGGAAAACTGGACAATTCACAGATTCGTTACGAGAAATTAGGAACGGAAAAACTTGTTATTGTGGGAGCTAACATTCATAATAACATGGATTTCAAGGAATATATAAGAGACAAAGATCTGCTCGTGCTCACCAATCATTGCCTTTATCTATCGATTCTACAAAATATTTTCGCAGACTTGAAACTTGAACACGGTGAAACGATTGAGGTCGGCGATATCGACGCAATCGTCCAGTTTGCTCTAATGGGAATGGGCATTTCTTTGATTCCAAAACGACTGGCTATTCGTAATCATGTCACTTCTTTTTTAGAGATTCCTTCATTGAGTAAATTCATTGATTTTTACTTAGTTACACGATCAAATCATGAATTAACACCGATTGAAAAACAGTTTATTCAGCAATCTCAGGCACTCACATTGATCCGTTGATGAGATCTTCGCAGATATGAATAGGAAGAGGGAGGATTTAAAAAGGCTTTTTTTGACGGTGCCGGATCTAATTAATATATAAATATATTTATAGATAGACCAATATAACATAATTTGTTTTATATATAGTTCAGGATTAGACTAACGATGTAGCAAAAAACAAACTAAGGAGGTTATGATTGTGTCCAAAAATATATTAATGGTTGTCACGAATCATACAAAAATGGCAGAAGGAAAAACCACTGGAATTTGGTTGTCTGAGTTTGCTGAAGCATACAGTGAGTTCACGAAGAAGGGATATGACGTTACCGTTGCTAGTCCGCTCGGCGGCATCAGTACTCCTGATCCCAGCAGTATTGATGATCAAACACCCCAGGAGATTCTGGATACGGAAAAGTATTTGCAGAACACAGTAAAACTCGCTGAGGTGTCTTCAGATTCCTTCGATGCGATTTTCCTGCCGGGTGGGCACGGCGCGATGTTCGATCTTCCTGAAAACCAGAAGCTTCAGGAATTGCTCAGTGCATTCTATGAATCGAATAAAATTGTGGCAGCGGTTTGCCACGGACCTGCCGGCCTGGTCGGGGCAACTTTATCCAATGGTCAGCCGCTTGTCGCTGGAAAACGCGTTAATGCGTTTACGGATAAAGAAGAGGCAGAGACCGGTCTTGAACCCGTACTGCCATTTTTGCTTGAAAGTAAGATACGGGATCTCGGAGCGATTTTTGTAGCCGCACCAAACTGGTCTTCACACGTTGAAACAGACGGCAACCTGATTACCGGCCAGAATCCCCAGTCTACTTTAGCTGTAACCCGGGCAGTGATCGAAAAACTGGGTTAATGAGTGAAAAGCTGGTATCTTATAAGGTATCAGCTTTTCATTTAGAGGTGGTTCAGATGGAAATGGCACTGGTGACCGGTGCATCGAAAGGATTAGGCTATGATGTCAGCAGACTTTTGGCGGAACAGGGTCTGAAGGTGATCAGTCTGTCGCGGAGTACAAATGAAAGGGTGCAGCGTCTTACAACAATTCATAAGGGGCTTTATTCCCATATATCCAGTGATCTGACAAACGTTGAAGCGATTGAACCCCTGATCCGGGAAATATGCCAGCAAGTCGTGGCAGAAAAGCCCCGAAAATTAATTGTGATTAATAATGCCGGAACGGTCGAACCCATTGAGCGATTAGGCTTTCTGGATAATCAATTAATCCAGCGTGCAATCCGGATAAATGTTCTTGCTCCGATCATGATCAACAACACATTATTAAATGAATTGAGAGACGAAGCGATAGAAGTGGTGATTGTCAATGTCACTTCCGGTGCAGCCGAACGACCGTTTCACGGATGGAATGTTTACAGCGCAACAAAAGCAGCGATTAATATACACACTAAGGTCGCGGGTCTTGAACAGGAAAATGGAAAAACTGCCAATAAAATCATCGCGTTTAGTCCCGGGATCATGGATACGGAAATGCAAGAGAAGATCAGAGGTGCGGATGAGAAAGCCTTTACTGAAATTGATCAATTTTTGAGTTTTAAAACGGACGGGAAGCTGCGGCAGCCTGCCCAGGTGGCAAAAGCATTGGTTAACCTGATTTTAAATAAAAACCTGATTAACGGAAGAGTTTATTCTGTGGGTGAAATCTTATAAGTCTCAGGACGAGGAGCGACAGATATGAAAAATCTTTTTACACCTTATCAATTAAAAGGATTGTCCTTAAAGAATCGTGTCGTAATGCCTCCGATGTGCCAGTACTCCGTGACGAGTAAAGACGGCATTGCAAACGATTGGCATTTTGTGCATTATGTCAGCAGAGCGATCGGTGGAGCCGGTCTGATTATCATTGAAATGACAGATGTGGAGCCGGACGGCCGAATTACTGATTTTGATTTAGGTTTATGGTCAGATGAACAGATCCCGGCTTTGGCACGTATTGTTGATGCCTGCCATCAGTATGGCGCAAAAGTAGGGATTCAGATCGCCCATGCAGGACGCAAAGCAGAAGATGCCGCTGTTCCGGTTGCCCCTTCAGCGGTACCGTTTGATGACAGGTCGAAAACGCCGAGAGAACTTTCAACTGATGAAGTCAAACAAATGGTCGAGAGGTTTCGGTTGGCGGTCCGGCGGGCTGTGAAAGCAGGGTTTGATACGATTGAGCTTCACGGTGCCCACGGCTACTTGATTCACCAGTTCCAGTCTCCGTTAACTAATCAAAGAACCGATGAATACGGTAAAGATTTAACGAAATTTGGGCGGGAAGTCATTCAGACCGCAAAAAGTGAGTTGCCTGAAGAAATGCCGCTGATGATGCGGCTATCTGCAATCGAGTATGTTGAAGGCGGTTATGGGTTGAAGGAAAGTGTGGCGTTCTCGAGAGTCTATCAAAAGGCGGGTGTCGATATCTTCCATGTAAGCGCGGGAGGAGAGGGGCCGATTGCCGCTGATGGAAGACCGGGAACACATGCGGCCTATCAGGTACCACTCGCCCGGGAAATCAAACAGGCGCTTAACATTCCAGTCATTGCCGTCGGGAAACTGGAAGAACCGCAATTAGCTAACGCAGTTATCGGGAATGAGGAAGCAGATCTTGTGGCGGTCGGAAGAGGGATGCTGCGTAATCCTTATTGGACACTGGAGGCCGCAGTCAAGCTCAATAAAACGGCAGGGATACCGAAACAATATGGAAGAGGATTCCCGAGACAACGAAAGTGATGACGGATGGGAAGCTGTACATGCGCCCAAATCAGAGAGGTGTTCTTAAACTTTGGTGGATTTTGAATGGTATCGGAGCTTTGCCTATATATATAAATATCATTCAGTGTCTGAAGCTGCCAAAACACGGATCATGACGCAGCCGGCAATGAGTCAACACCTTGCTGCTTTGGAAGCTGAAGTCGGAGAGCCTTTGTTCGTCCGAACGACACGAAAAATGATACCGACAGAAAGAGGAAAGGCGTTATATTCACAGATTGCACCGCTTGTTGAATCCTTAGAGGAAGCGACTTTAAGTTTCAAGGCGGCTTCCCTGCCAACGCGTTCGGTTATTCGGATAGGATCCGCTATGGAATTCTACCGGGAGAATATTTTGCAGCAGCTCCAGACGTATGGATCCTGTACAGTTTCTTACTTTGGAATAGCGGACCAGTTGCTGGAATTATTGAAAGAAGATAAAGTGGATATCATCATTACCTCACAAAAGTGCAAGACACCGGGCATCGAGTTTACGAAATTATGTGATGAGGAATTTGCTGTCGCTGCACCGAATAAACTGGTTGTCCCTCCATTGGATGATTTAAAATCAACAGAGAAATGGCTTCTGGAGCAGGACTGGATGAGTTACGGCCTGGATCTGCCAATCATCCGAAGATTTTGGCGGGAGCATTTTAAAAGGCGGCCAACCATTAAACCCATTCACATCATTCCGAATCTGCATTTCATTCTAAAAATGATCGAGAATGGTGCTGGCATCAGTCTAATCCCAACCTATATATTAAGAAATTCAATGGATGCACAAAAAGCCAAGATGATTCTGGATGGACTGACTGCTGCAAATGTCATCTATCTTGCCTTTAAAAGTAAAAATAAGCATCTGCCTGAACTTACTCACGTCATGAAAGTGATTCGTGAATCAATGTGACCATCTGAGAAGGAAAAGAAAAATCGTTCTGATTTTTCTTTTCCTCTTTTTTTCGAGAGTGTAACAGAGCACCATGCGAACCTAACCGCTTAAACGAAACTGCTAATCAAATGTATTCGGACAATGTTAAAAAAGGCTCTTTGATTTCGCATAATCAACGTAGTCGATAAATATATATCAATAAATGTTTGTGTTCCAATGTGTATTAAAGAATACCTTCACTTCCATAATAAAGGATTTTTTTGACCTGCTTTTTCTCCAAATGGTAGCCCTGCGATCATCCGCCTATCCGTAAAAATATGAAGAGACAAGCCTGATGGCAGGAGGACAATTCTGAGCGGAACAGTCATCCTTTTTCGGTATTTTTATCCGTGTCTAGTCGTTCTTTGATCCACTGCTGAATTTTTTCATCGGTTTCTTTCTCCATTAGATTTTCCAATGATTGAAGCATATGCGCGCGCATGTCCGGTCCGAACCGATCCCACATTTGCTGAAGTGCCCAGGTGACCGTGCGGCGAATCACTGGACGCGGATCTTCATTCAGGAGACGGAGGAGTTCCGGCGCAGCGGCGACTTCTTTATAATTGCCGAGGGCCACGATCGCATTGCGCTGAATCGGCTTTTTCCCTCGCCAGGAGCCGGACAGCGCGCCGAAGGTTTCTTTGAATTCACGATTGGACAGCGAGAGCAGCGGCGCAAGAAGCGGACGGGCAAGTTCGGGTTCTGGCTCCATTTCCTCATGAAAATGACTGTCTACATCACGATTGTATGGACAGACCTGCTGACAGGTGTCGCAGCCATAGAGCCGGTTGCCGATCGCCTTTTTGTATTTTTCCGGAAGTTCCTGTTTGGTCTGCGTGAGATAGGCAATGCATTTCTGGCTGTTGAGCTGTCCGCCCTGAACCAAGGCACCGGTTGGACAGTGGTCGATGCATATCGTGCAGTCGCCGCACAGGTCAGCCGCCGGCTTGTCCGGAGGGAACGGGAGATTGGTCAGCATCTCGCCAAGATAAACATATGACCCGAATTCTTTTGTAATGAGGTTAGTACTTTTTCCCGCCCAACCAATACCGGCGCGTTCAGCCACCGCTCGATCAGACAGTTCTCCGGTATCGACCATGCTTTTGTACTTGGCTTCGGGAATCGCTTCAACCAGAAATTCGCCAAGCTTTTGCATGATATGGCGAAGAATCGTATGGTAGTCCTGACCCCAGGAGACCCGGGCAAAAGCGCCGCGACGATGACCTTTCGCGTTTTCCGGGCGCTCGGGCATTTTCTTCGGATATGCTAGAGCAATTGAGACAATCGACTGCACACCATCCATGAGCAGAGAAGGCTCGGTCCTTTTTTCGATATCCTTCGCTTCGAATCCGGACTGATAGCCGAGCGCCTGCTGCTGGTAGAGTCGTGCCTTTAATTCAGTGAACGGATCAGCCGTTGTGAAGCCAATCTTGTCCACCCCTATTTTTTTACTATATGTGATCAGCTGTTCTTTGAGCCGCTGAAAATTCGTCATTTTTCCTTTATCCTTTCATTGCTCGCTAATAAAAATTTTGAGAGACTGTGTCCTGTTTGATGTTCCATCAATCCTGCTCTGAAAACTGCCTACTCGATTTCAAAACCGCTGATCTCATGATAGCGTGATTGGCGGATGTCCGCAAATCAGTGCTGAAAGCCTTAATTCTATATTTGAAGTGCTGCCAGTGGTTGTATAGGAACGGGCTATGATCAACAAAAAAAGAGACGCGATCGAGAATGAAATGGGAAAAAGTTCGTCAATTATACCCGAATCAATAGGTAAAACTCAGTACCCTGCTTAAAGAGATATGAGATGATGAAGTTAGAACTTGTGAATCGTTCGTTGGCTGTAAAAATGATGATTTATTTTAAATGAAAAACTAAAATAATAGATAAGCTTGTTGTTGATACTGGCGCAGCTCATACTCTTATCTCATCCGATATTGTTAATGAAATAGGAATTTATTTTCGGCATGGTTGTATTTGTGCAAGAATGGCCAGTTGCAGACTCAAAAAGGCCTTGATTTTGTCAAGGCTCGAAAATGCACACGTCTATTGGGAAACTTATATAAGCAGATTATTGCCGCATTATTTTAACAAGCTACCGTAAGACCAATTTCAGTGAAGATTTATTCCGTCTCTTTTTTCATAATCCTGCCAACATATTTCTTCACATATCTGTTTTCCAATTGCTGCATTTTTTTCTTACTGGTTGCTAACTTTGGATCTTTCTGTAATTGCTGTTTTATTTTTCCGGTGGCGTAAACTTTCATCCTTTGCTGGGTCGTTTTCGCCTTCAAGGTTTTACCCACTTCCTTTAACTCATGCTTGCTCAACGGGTACCAATCAGACGTCAACTGGTAGATTATTGTCTGCTGCTTCAATTGATTATTATTGGTGACTCCGCTATACATCAGTTTGGCAAAATGATTAATGTAGTCGTAGTTATCGTTTTCAGTCACCTTAGAAGCAGCACCGTTATGAGAACTAAAAGTGACTTTTACCTGCTTGTGCTTGTTCAAAATAGTGGTGATTTTTGAGTCAGCTGACTTCTTTGTCGCGTAAGCCGTATAAATTGTTTTTCCTTGCTTGATTTTTTCAGTGATCATCACCTTATTGCCCTTAATGTCAGCGACTGGAGCAATTTTTTCAATCGCCATGGTGGTTCGCTGATCGGTGCCAAAATGCTGCATCGAATCGATCATCAGTAATCCCTGGCAGGCAATCAAAAGAATGAGAGCACAGAATCCCAATTTATTGCTATTTTTGTAAAACAGCCAACCCGTTAAAATGGCTATAATAAGCGTAATAATTAATAACATTAGGCAGCCTCCTTTCCAGACCTTGCACTAAGGAACAGAGCGGGGATCAAGCCGATTATTGTGCCGACTGCAGTCCAGATAAATGCGTGGGAATAGGCGTTATTCATCATTGCAGTGGTCGCAACGTTACTGCCAACGTAACTTTGAATGATGGTGGCCAGAACGGCGGTGGCGACCGACCCGCCAATATTTTGCGCCATTCGCGTGGCAACGGTGGCCTCGGCAACTAATTTTTGATCC
This sequence comes from Sporolactobacillus sp., assembly GCA_048976585.1. Lineage (GTDB taxonomy): Bacteria > Bacillota > Bacilli > Bacillales > Sporolactobacillaceae > Sporolactobacillus. Next base: position 12,569 of record JBHGUY010000036.1, read on the forward strand.
ATTCCAGTATAGGTGTCGGTCATTACGGGAATCGTGATCCCGCTTCGGCTTAGGCCCATTAGGAAGAGCATGGCAATCACGATCCAGTTTGCAGTTTTATCCGTGAAGAAGGCAAACGGGAGGGTAGTCAAAACCGCGAACATCAGCGAAATGATCGTGATCCATTTTGCACCGTGTTTATCGGTCAATGAGCCGACCTGAGTTCGAGTAACCAACATCCCGGCGCCCAGAGCAATCAGATAAATCCCGGACCAGATGACACTGAGATGGCGAATATTTTGCAGGTAGAGCGGTAGGACGAACATCACCCCATTAACCATTAATCCGGATAAAAACAGCAAAGCAGCCGAGGCTGAAAAGTATGAACTGTCAAATAGCGATAGCGGAATGAGCGCCTTTGCCGGTCGCTTAAAGCCGTAAATGATATATAGCACCAGACAATCGATGCTCAAAAATACAGGGAGTAGGACATCCATTTTGCCGAAAACATTATCTGTACTGTAATTGGTCACCCCAATCACGATGCCGGCAAATAATCCGGTCAATAAAGCAAAACCAATGAAATCAAACGAACGATTGGATTTTGTTGGTTCAAAGGTCGGCAACCCAAAGAACGTGAACAGCAAGGCAATCACGATGACCGGAATGTTGATATAGAAAAGCCAATGCCAGTTCAAAAATTTTATTAACGCGCCGCCGACGGTCGGTCCGAGAATGGGGGCAAAGACGATCGGCAAACCAACGATCGCCATCAATTTACCGAGAGCATGTCCTTCAGTAGCCTTGACCATCAGAGTTGTTAATGATGTAATAATCACCCCGGCAGCGGCCCCTTGGACAATACGGCCGATCAATAAAGCTGGAACATCGGTAGCCATTCCGGAAATGATCGATCCAATCAGGAAAAATAATAGGGATAATTCCATTAGCCGTTTGCCGGACATCCGGTTAATCAGCCAACCGGCCAGCGGAACCGTTAATCCTAAAGCAAGTACATACGCGGTCGTGATCCATTGCATTGTGTTGACAGTTGAACCTAAGTCTTTCAAAATGGTGTTAATCCCAATGTTTGTCATGGTCGTATCCAGCATGGGTGCCATTGCCCCTAAAACTAAAATCAGGGCAGTCTTTATGACGGATGAACTTAAATGAGTATCCGGTTGATCTTTGGTTATTTCTCTATCAGTCATTTTTTCATCACTCCTTTAAGGTACTCTTAGTACCTAAAACAGTAATACCATTTTTCGCCGATGTCAACAAGAGGAGGAAATTATTTTGGAAAAAACTCATCGTCGGCGCGGAAAAGAGCTTGAGGGCGCCATTATTGAGGCCACTTGGAAATTGATGCAGGGTATTGGGTACGCCAAAATGACGATGGACGATATCGCTCAAGCAGCCCATACAAATAAAAACGCGATTTATCGGCGGTGGGACAGCAAATTGACAGTGGCTTTTGAGGCAATCAAGAAATATATACCTGTAAGTGAGATCTTCAAGAGTCTTCATGAGCCGGATAACGGCAATCTCCGTGATGATTTAGTCGAATTAATGTGCGAGATACTTCCAATGATCGAAATGGTGGGAAGTCAAAACCTGAAGGCAATCATTCGCGATCGCTTGCCTGAAATATCTAAAAATGTAGATTTATTGGTAAGTAGGAATTTAATGAGTAAGAATTTCATTCGGAAATATTTGGACTCCGTTCTGGAACGGGCTTTTGAACGCGGTGAAATAAAAACCACACCAGAAAAGATTGCTGAAACGGTTATGGGACTACCCTCATTATTGTTGCTTTCACGCATAATTGGCGAACAGGATTATGATCGTCATTTTGTGGAATTTTTGGTTGATAGCATTCTGCTGCCGGTGTTTGTGGCTCAATAAAAGCGTCGACCCATTTGAGCTAACCAAAAACCCAAAAATGAGGAATGTGAACACAATTCATACTTAAACAGCTAACTCAAAAGGGTGTTGGCAGGTTGCACGTTGACACCGTGTTAAACATGCATTCTTAATTGCCAGTTCAACCTTTCCCTTTTGCCGAAAACGGTTATGGTTTTGTTATCTTTTTGTTGAAGCATTGTCAGCCTTTTCTTCTAGGGTGGGGAAAGCTAAAGAAGGAAAGGTTGATCGCGCGATGTGGATTCATAAGCTGAAAAAAGAAACGTCAGTTCACTCTTATAGGTATTATTCTGTTTTTTGCTTCAGCCATTTTCAGTGCCTGCCTCATTTTTACTGTCGAAACGAATCACTATGCGGCAGATTATTATTCAAAGAAGAATTCTCCCGATTTGTTTGTCAATGTGGCTCGGGGAGCTCCGGCCCGGCAGCTGCTTGCTCGGGCGAATCGCAACAAAGATTTTACGCATCTCGCAACACTCAACGGCCGCGGCATCACCCCCGGGGGCCTATTATCTTTCTATGCCCTGCCGGACTATCATGCGGTCTCATGGAAAATCACACCTCAGAAGGGAGATAGGATCAAAAAAGGTCCGGCACCGGGCGAAGTGTGGGTGCCTGGCGTATTTGCCGACCAGAAAAGAATCCAGATCGGTGATAAAATCACCTTAAAGGGCGGTTCGGGCAGGACGTTCACGGTTTCTGCAATCATCAACGACGCCACTAACCCGTCAAGCATGTTCGGGATCTATTCGTTTTATGTCTCCGAGCCGACGCTCTCTTTATTAAAGGGGGGAGAATCTCTTGTTTTGCTCGCCATTAACTCTAAAAAAGATTATTCCAGTGCGGAAACATGGTTGCGCAATCAGCCGTTCTCGATAACAAGAACCTTGACGACTTCTTTTAATATTTCTCAGCTTTACCATACTCACGCTGATCATCGGCAGCATCGGCATGCTTTCCGTAGTCCTGATATTCGTGGTGTCGCTTGTGATTATCCGCTTCCTGATCAAAAACAATCTTATAAAAGAGTACCGCTCGATCGGAATTTATAAGGCGATGGGTTTCACAGACAGGCAGATTGCGGGGTTTTATCTCAAGTGTTACGCATTCGTCGATGCCGTCGGGCTGACGCTCGGATCGGCGTCGAGACTGCCGTTCGGCTATGCTGCCGGAACGATGATAACGCGATATTTGATATCAAACAGCATTAAATATAAAAGAAGGGATGGCATGATTTCCATTCATTTTAACGTAGAAGGAAGCAACCTGATCATCTGTGTCAAGGACAACGGCAGAGGCATCGCGGCCAGTGATCTTTCTTTTATTTTCAATAGATTCTACCGGGGTGACGCGGTCCGAACTCAAGACATTCCCGGTTCAGGCCCAGGACTCTGCATTGTGAAGAATATTGTGGAGCGTCACGGGGGACATATAGAATGCGACAGCGTGCTGGGAAACGGAACGGCAATGTGTTTTTCGCTGTCTCTGTAAAATGATAACGGAGGGAGCCCAATGAAAAAACTGATTATGAGATACGGAACAATGGAGTCCACCTTAATTAAATTTACTCTTTCTTCATCACTCTTATTAAGATGAAGGTCCCTAGCCAGTTAAGTAGCAGTCCGCAGCCGATCAATATCACGATGGCTATTTTTCCGCTGCTGCTCGCCATCCAGTCCGCTGTCGCTGGCAGTCTGGATGCAATCCCGATCAATCCAAAAATATATATAATCGGAACAAAAGGCCACCATCCCCGTCTTTCCTTCGTGTCGCGGGTCATTATCCGGACAGAAATACCGACAAGCAAAATGGATAGGATGAAGATCCCCAATAAGTTGGGGAGGTATACCGTGAGCAGCGGGGGAGTGAAAATCTGGATCAACACGAATAATCCGATAAGAGCTGAGAAAAAGAGCCATAGGAGAAGATATGACATTACTTTACCTTTAATTATTTTTGCGTAAATGTTCTTGTGAATGATGAAAAATACCAATCCGACAGTCAAAAAGCTTAATAAACCATTCAGAATGATCACAAGGATATTGATCCCTTGTTTCGGCGAAGTTAAGGCTGTCAATATCACAAAGAACGAACTGATCCCAAAGACAAGACCGATCAGTTTCAGTATTTCCTTCCAGCTGGCCTTACCGAGATGACGAATCAACTCATCGGCCGCAACCTGTGGCCTTTTTCCAAAAAACTGTTCTGCAGATTGTCCATCATTCTGGGCAGACAGAATATCCTGTAAAATCTGTAGCAACAGGTTTTCAATTTCATAATCATCATAGAACAGACCGGCGCTGCGAATGTATACCAGAAGCTGCTCATAATATGCTTTATTCTCATCCGTCAGCTTTTCACGTAGTTGATTATTTTCTTCAACCATCGATTCGATTGATTGTTCGTTTCTGCTCATAATCACTTGTCTCCTTTTAGATGGATGAGATGGTTTACATTTGATACCAGCTGCTCCCATTCCCCAATGAAATCTCGGCAGTAAACTGTTCCTTCAGGGGTAATGCGGTAGTATTTTCTATTTGGTCCATCCGGTGAATATTTCAGCCTGCTTGAAAGGTAGCCCTGCTTCTCCAATTTCTGCAGTAATGGGTAGACTGTTCCGGCAACAATTTCTTTAAATCCGTACTGCTTCAATTTCTGAACCATTTCATAGCCGTACACGTCATCCTCAAGAACGATGAGAAGGACACAACCTTCGAGAACACCTTTCAGAAGCTGCGTTTGTTTCATATGACCACTTCCGGCTCCCCTATTTTGCATTACATACTAGTTTGGTTTCTATTATAAAGATTGTTGACTATCTTGTAAAGCATAATAGTAAGAGATTTTATACGAGAAGTAATTTTAACCATGGGGACCTAACATTGATGATGCTTGGATAACGGCTGCCGGATTACCAATACCTGCTATGATTATTTTGTTAATCATATGCTATGCTGGATGGAGTGGAGGAGGCGATGTGATGGCCCTGTTAATTGGCTCTCATGTATCGCTTGGCGGAAAAGAAATGCTTCTGCAGGCAAGCAAAGAAGCGGCATCATATGGTGCTTCCACCTTTCTCGTTTATACAGGTGCACCGCAGAACTCAAGGCGCAAGCCAATCGAGCAATATAATAGGGAGTTGGGTTATGCACATATGCGGCAGCATGGCATATCCAATTTTGTTGTCCATGCCCCTTTTCTTATAAATTTGGCGAACACGAAGACTGAAAACACGTTTGAATTCGGCGTTCGATTCCTGCGGGATGAGATCGTGCGGGCTGCGTACCTGCATTCGGAGCAACTGGTGCTTCATCCCGGCTCTCATGTCGGAGCGGGGACAAAAGCGGGAATTAAGCAAATCATTAAAGGATTAAATAGAGTGTTCGAGGACAGTTCTTACAGCGGGGTTCAAGTATCCTTGGAGACAATGGCTGGAAAGGGAACGGAATGCGGGCGCAGCTTTTCAGAGATTGCGCAAATTATTGATGGTGTCCGTGATAATAAACGATTATCCGTATGCATGGATACTTGTCATATTCATGATGCCGGCTATGATATTGTCAATGATTTTGACGGTGTTCTGAATAAGTTTGATAAAGTTATCGGTTTAGAACGCCTGAAGGTTCTGCACATCAATGATTCGAAAAATGAGCGGGGTTCAAAGAAGGATCGACATGAGAATATCGGCCATGGCTATATTGGCCTGCGGGCACTGGACTACATCGTTCACCATCCTCAGATGAATGATCTGCCGAAATTATTAGAAACTCCTTCAATTGGGAATGTGAAATATAAGAATGCTCCTTATAAGCATGAAATTGCTCTGCTCAGAAGAGAAATCGCTGAACCGATAAAAAAGTGAGTACAAGCCTACTTCTGCTCTTATATTGGCACGGCGTATATCCTGACAGAGTGAGACTTACAGTGATTTAAAAAATCGGTTCAAGAAGGAAACTTCCTCATGAACCGACTCTTTGTGATGGGGAACTTTTGCCCAAACTCTTTTACAAGATTATATTTTTCGGAGTTCCTCAAGTGCAAGCGCAAAATTACCAATTGTCGCCGATCCATTATTTTGAACTTGCGGCATGGTGATATAGGTCTTCAAATCACCAACAGAAACATAATGATTGAGTAATGAGCCAAATTGTTCACGGACTTTCTCTAAAAAGGGTTCACTAACCACACCGCCGCCAAAGATAATTTTATCTGGACGTAAAATTAGTGTTGCTTGAAGAGCGGCTTGTGCGGAGTAAAAAGCCATAATATCCCACACATGATCTGTCAGTGGAATCTCAGATCCTTTTTTGCCCGTACGAGCTTCAAATGTTGGCCCCGAGACCAATCCCTCAAGACAATCCTGATGATAAGGACAAATTCCTTCAAAGTTTAAGTCGTCAGGGTGTCTTTTGACACGTACATGACCCATTTCTGAATGACCCCTAGTACCAATAAATCGACCATTAACGACTGTTCCAGCGCCAACACCAGTGCCGATCGTGTAGTACACAAGTGAACTAATTTTTTCATTGAATAGAGTCGACATGACATATTCACCATAAGCTGAGCCATTGACATCAGTCGTCCAATAAATTGGAACATGAATATCTTTCTTAATTCGACCAACAAAATCGGTGCTTGACCAGCCTTTTTTAGGTGTATCCGTAATAAAACCATATTCAGGAGAATGATGACGAATTTCAATTGGACCAAAAGAGGCAATGCCTAGAGATGCTAAATCAGGATATTTTTTAAAAAAGTCTACGGTTTTTTGTAACGTTTCTTCTGGGTTAGTTGTTGGTAATACCAGCCTGTCTTTTGTTTGATAATTTTCATTGCCAACAGCACAGACAAACTTTGTTCCACCGGCTTCGACACTTCCTAATAACATGGTGTAGTCATCTCCAATTATTAAAGGTATTGAATAGCATTATTTTCTAACTTTGTTACCTTAATATTAATCAAAGTATTGTCACCACGAGAAAAGACTTTGAGAAATGGTGAGTTTTCAAAATAAATTCTTTCAGTGAATGTAGCCTCACCTTCATTAATAAAAATTTCTACCGAACTTTTATCCAATAATAGTTTAATTTTTAAGTTTTCGTTTACATGAACGGTCGCTTCACGCGTACCATCATTACCCATGCGATTTAAATTAACTTTCGTCTTTCCTTTTTCCATCTCGATGAAAGTCACCGATAGTTTTGGACCTTTTGTATCACTTAATATCAAGCCAACTTCTTGTTCTGCATTTCGTTTATAAACGAGATCAGCTTCAAGATAAGGGCATCCATCAAAATTAATCGTTCTTTCCCTACTAACATCTAAAGATTCATTAATGAATTGTTCTTTTCGTAAATAACGTAACTCACGTACTGGAAACATATAAATATGGTTATTCCTCAATGTTATTTCACGAGGAAATGTTAAAGCTCCTGCCCAACCATCTTCTTTTTCTGGCATTTGACTTTCCCACATCGCCATCCAACCGATTAAAATTCTTCTCCCATCAGGCGCAATCATGGTCTGAGTGGCATAGAAATCATGCCCACTATCTAATTCACGAAAGGTCCCATGGTCAAATTGATTGATTTTATCATGATAGTGTCCGATGAAATAACCAGTTTGATAAAGATTCTTGAAACGGGTTTGAGTGGATTGGATGCCTTGTGGCGATATTAATAATATATCTTTTCCATTGAAGGTAAAAAAATCTGGGCATTCCCACATAAAACCTTCTTCTTTCAAAGAACGTGATTGAGCGAGCGGACCCATATAATCCCAAGATTTTAAATCATTTGAACGATAAAGCAATAAACGGCCTAATCCATTTTCTCCTTGACTTCCTAAAACCAAGTTGAAATGATCATCTTCTTGCCAGACTTTCGGATCTCTGAAATGCTGCGTATTGTCTGCTGGAGGCGCGGAAATAATCGGATTGCCTTCATATTTTTCAAAATGTATCCCATCACTGCTATAGGCTAAATTTTGATTCTCCCAAAAATGATCGGGATCATTTTTATCAGCGTAATGGTGTCCTGTATAAATTAAATATAGTTTTTCATGAAATACAACAGCACTGCCTGAAAAACAGCCATCCTTATCTTCAGGATCTCCTGGGAATAAGGCAATAGGAAAGGTTTCCCAATGAACTAAATCTTTACTGCGGGCGTGACCCCAGTGCATGGGTCCCCATTCCGCTTTATATGGATAATGTTGATAAAATAGATGATAATATCCTTTAAAAAAGCTGAAACCATTAGGATCGTTTATCCATCCGGAATCTGGCATGATATGATAGCCCAGACGATATCGATGATTTGTAACTGTTATTTTTTTTAGCTCGCGCATTTCTAAACCTCCAGACGTATCAATGGATTTTTAACAGATCAATTTTGTTTGATGATTTTTCTTATGGATTTTCTAACGACTGCCGGACATTCGACGGGGTTGGTACGCCCACTTGTTACCGAGTCTGGCTCATTAAAACGCTTCAGTAATTCCCGGATGCCTAGGACCCCAAGTTCATAGTGAGGTAATGCGACTGTTGTCAGTGCAGGATGCAAATAGTTGGAGATAACCTCCTGATTGTCGAACCCGACGATAGACATGTCGTCGGGAATGGACAATCCTCTCTCCTTGAGACCATCATAAAGCCCCATCGCGACACGGTCGTTGTGGCAGAACACCGCGGTTGCACCGCTGTCAACGAGAGCATTCGTCACGTTGAAGCCCCCTTCCTGATTAGGTTCCACGTACATGACCAATGAGGAGTCGAAAGCAATTCCCGCCGCCTTCAAAGCCTGTTTGTACCCTTCCAGACGTCCGGTTCGCGCAGGTGATGGAGAACTGGTGTTCAAGAAGGCGATGCGTCGATGACCGGCTTCGATGAGGAGTTCAGTAGCCGTTCGACCGCCTTGAACTTCATCGGGGACGACAGCTGGATACAGATCCTGCTCGTCGAAGCAGTTGACGAGCACTGAAGGACGCTCCAAAAGGAGCTCTGGCGGATTCACGTGACGGTGATACCAAGTCGAGTAGATAATGCCATCTACCTGATGCTCCATCATCATCTTCAGCGCCGTCTTTTCGACAGATTCCTTGCCATCGGTATTGACGACGAGAAGAAGCCTTCCGCTTCGCCACGCTTCATCTTGCGCACCTGCGATCACCTGACCCGCGAATGGGGTGGTTGCAACATCATCGGTGACGAATCCGATAAGTGCGGATATTCCCTGCGCTAATCCCTTCGCCAAAGCATTCGGTCGGTATCCAAGTTGCTCAGCTACTTTACGAACTTTTTCGCGCGTTTCGGCGGGGATCCGGACATTCTTATTGTCATTGATAGCCCAGGAAGCCGTTGCAATTGAGACCCCGGCCGCTTTGGCAACATCATGGAGAGTGACTTTATTCATTACCTTACCCCTTTGATGGCCCAGACTGAGTAAGCAGCGATGACCGTGATGATGATCGCGACAGGGAACACTGAGATATAGGATCCTGTGACAGTAACAAGAGTCGCTGTAATGACCGAACCGATCGCCTGCCCGGCGCAACTTGCCACGTTCAGAAAACCCAAGTCCTTGCCCGCGTTTTTCTTGTTTGGCAGAACATCAACATTCAGCGCCTGATCCACGGACATGTACATGCCATAACCTAAGCCCGCGATCCCAGCGAAAAGCAGCATGCCCATTGTTGACGGGAAAATCCACGGCATGGCGATACCGATTGCGTACAATACGCAGGCGAAGATGACCGGGGGCTTGCGCCTACCAATCTTGTCCGAGACGGGTCCTGACGTAACTGCGGCGATGAACGAGACAATCATGGTGATTACCGACATGACGGAGATGACGCTGGCGGCACTCTCCTTGGTCTGGCCGAGATGGTTTTCAAGGATGTAGAGCTGGTACGAGGCGATCATCTGATACGCGACAATCAGACTTGTACGACAGACGAACGCTCTCCAGAAATCGGGCGCATGCATCGGCGGGGTGAAAGCCCTAATGATTATCTTCCAAAAGCTCTCACGTTGCTCCGGGACAGGATCAGTATCATTGCGTGGTTCACGCGGAAGAAGGAGAAACGCCATGAGACCCGCAAAGATATACATTGCTCCTGCGCTGAGGAACCCGATGCCCGTGTGGAAGATGAATAACGCTCCCAAGAAGGTTCCAATCGCCTGGCCTATTGTGATGCCTCCGCCGTATGCGGCAGACACGATTCCGCGATTCTTCTCACGGACACGATCAGAAAGCGTCGCGACAATCGGGGCCGTCATCATGTTCTGTCCAATATTTGCGAAGCAGTAGGCGAGCAGAACGCCAATTCCGGTTCCTGGAATACCAATAAGATAGAAGGAGACCGCCGCAATGACAGCTCCTGCCAGATACCACGGCGTCCGCTTACCCAAACGGCTCCGAGTTCTATCGGACATGGAGCCGACGAAGACGTTGACGAATAGTGACAGCAGAGCACCGGCCGCGTTGATCGTACCCAGCAGAGCATCCGGATTGATGATTCCAATATCCTTCAGTCTCTGTGGCATAAGAACGGAGGCAATCATATAAAAGCCCATGTTCTGCAGAATCGCAAACAATCCGAAACCCGATATGAAAAGCAGCACCATTTTATTTTTTGAATTTAGTATTCCTTTTGGCTGATTAATTAAATTTATCACTTTTATCCCTCCATTCTACTCTATAACACCACACAATATGGGCGGCCGCGCATTCCCTTAGGCGTAACCGCCGCAACAGATTCAATCATTGCGCTGCTTAATATCAAGCGAGGACAGTTCGATGGCGCCATCGCTGACGAAGTATCCCAATCGACCTCTCGGCTTGTCGTAGATTCTCGTGCTGAGGGACACCTGTTCATCAAGGATGATCACGGCAATAGAGTCCTCCATGATCACTTCAAGCGTATGCCTGCCTGCAGATAAGTCACACGGGCGCTCCAACTCGACGTAATAGGGGACATCTCCGGAGATCTGCCACTGTTCACTCCCCGTCGCTTTGCGCGGCCAGCGATCGAAAACCATCCTTGAACGCGTTGATTCCAGACGAACGATATAGGAAGAATCCCCGTCGCTTGAGGAGTGGAGCAGAAGCCCGCACTCATGAGTCCCAGGTTTGATGTCAATCGTTGCTCTGATATACGCCTGGTCGGGCAGCATTTCGTTGGACATCGCACATACATATTTGTCTGGTGCGTTCAGAGATTTCTTGGCAATGGTTATCGGAAACATCTCTGTGAAACTCTGGATTAATGGCTCGGGGAAGCGGAACGCGAGTGTTCCGTCCTCGTTCTGCACGGCCTCAAGTGTCGACATGGCTCCTGCCCATTGCCATTCGCCATCGTCGACCGCGTTCTTCTTCGTTGAGATCCAACCGGTGAAGAAACGCTTGCCGTCAAGAAACATGCTTTTTGCGGCGTAGAAGGCGCGCCCATCAATGGTGTCTTTTTCCGGAGCAATCCACGGGCCATCAAGAGTTTTCGCCATGCGGTATTTGGTCGTAAAGGCATCGGAAAATTCGGAGTAGACGAAATACCACCAATCACCCCAGTGGAACACTTCAGGACATTCCATTGCAACGAATCGCTTGGGATCCCAGAAAGGCTTCTCTTGATGCCAAGAGTACAGGTCGCCTGAAACATATTGTGCAGTGACGCCGCGACGACGCTCGGGACCATTGTTGTTCCGAGCAGCCAGAAGCATCCGCCAGATTCCGGCTTCTTCATCCCTGAAGACGAAAGGATCACGCCAATCAAAATTCTCGTAATCCTCACTTGGACCGAAAGACAACTCCTTATGGCGGATCCAGGTCTTCATCCCATCGTCGCTTGTAGCGTGCATAACAAGCTGTATAGAGCGCCCGGACTTGTCTGTCGTTTTAGGATTGTTGCCCGTGTAAAACAGGTGATGCATGCCATTGCTGTCAACGAGGACACTTCCCGTATAGCAATTGAAGTCCTTAGCATCCGTGCCGCCCGATGCCAAGGCAACGCCGTGATCCTCAAAATGCACGTAGTCATTCGTTGTTACCAGAGCCCATGGCATTCCAGGTTTCGGCATTGTTCGTTCGTCTAGCAGAAAATAGAGGTAGACCTGACCATTCTCCTCAAATGGAATAACGTCACCGACGAATGCTCCTTCTGGTTGGTAAAATACTTTTTTTTCCATAAAATTGCCTCCTCATCATTTTGAATATTGCTCCATGAAGATGCTTAAACGTTTAAGCAGCTAACATCTGAGCACATTATGAAAGGGCTTTCTTTATTTGTCAAGACTCGAATGTTAAAAGTTATGAAAAAATATAAAGTATGCAACTTAGGCAGGAATCAACTCGCGTCTTAGAAAATTTGTATTCATTTTTTCTATTTTATATCTAACTACGTAATCGATAGAAGAGAAATAACTGCGTTAATTTAGCAAGTCTCTAATTAAAAAATCATTCAAAAATAGTAGTGAAAAGGGTGGGTTTATCGGCTACAATTAAGAAAATACCTTAAATATTTTCAACATGGTGGAGAGAAAAAATGTCAGTCGAACCTAACGAACTCATCTTTGAACATAAATTGGTCGATCATCTCACGAACATTGGTAGCACGAAACAGTGGCGTTTTGTTCCTGAAATTAGGACAACAGCGCAGTTGTGGGGAAATTTTAAACAGATTCTTGAAAAAAATAATCCTGACAAACTCAATCAATCATTATCTGAAACAGAATTTAATCAGGTGAAGTCAGAGATTACTAAATTAGCGACACCTTACCAAGCGGGTCAATTTTTATATGGCTTAAATGGCGTATCACAAATCGAAGTGGATTTAGAGGGTGGACGTCACGTCTTTTTGACGGTGTTTGACCAGGATCAAATTGGTGCAGGAAATACAGTTTATCAAATCGTATCGCAAATCAGGCGTCCCGCTGTGGTATCCGGAAAGAAGGAACGACGGTTTGACGTTACTTTGCTCATTAATGGGTTGCCTATTATTCAAATTGAAGAAAAAGCCGATGGTCATGATGCCAAAGAAGCCTTGAATCAGATGCATCAATATATCCAAGAAAAACAATATACGGACATTTTTGCAACCGTTCAAATCCTAGTTGCTATTACACCCCATGATGCCCGCTATATGGCGAATACAACGGCTGATAAGTTTAATACGGACTTCGCCTTCCGATGGCAACGGGAAGAGGACAATGTTCCCGTTCGTGATTGGCGGGAATTTGCGAATAAGATGCTATCGATTCCGATGGCGCACCAAATGGCAACGAACTATATGATTTTGGACGGCACCAAGAATCGACAGATGATTAAGGTGATGCGCCCTTATCAAGTGTATGCAACGCGCTGTGTGATTCAAAAGTTACGCGGCCATCAATTTGGTCTGGATGCAAAGGAAATCGGCTATATTTGGCATACAACAGGGTCAGGTAAAACGATTAGTTCCTTTAAGGCTGCCTGGCTGGCATCACGCCTGCCCAATGTTGATAAAGTCGTTTTCCTAGTAGATCGTATTGCATTGACGAATCAAACAATCGATGATTACAAGGCTTACGATCCGGATTCCAATGAGAATGGCAAAAACGGTGTTGTCGATGAAACAGCAAATAAAAATGTGTTGTCGCAAAAATTGAGATCCAAAAAATCCGGTATTATCGTCACGTCAACACAGAAGATGGATGGTCTGGTGCGGCGTCCAGCTTTTTCAAAACCCGATAAAAATGTTGTCTTTATTGTTGATGAAGCCCACCGCTCCACATCCGGCGATATGTTAAAGCGGATTAAAGATGCTTTTCCCAAATCTGCTTGGATTGGCTATACAGGAACACCCGTTTTTGATGAGAGTAATGGCTTAACGACACAACAGGTATTTGGGGATTTGCTCCATGCTTATACTATTCGCGATGCAATTGCCGATCGTAACGTCTTGGGTTTTAAAGTTGATTTTGAAACGACGCTTTCCGATGAGGTGATGCGTCAAGACTATTTACCTCAGTATTTTCAGTATCGTTATCCTGAATGGACTGATGAAAAAATTCAAGCGCGCATTGCTCATTTAACACCCGAAGACATGGACGATACGATCATGCCAAGTGTTTATGACTTGAACCCTAACCACGTTAGCCTGGTCGTAGCCGATGTGCTGAAGAATTGGAAAAAGCGCTCGAATGGCTACAAGTACAATGCTTTGTTTACGACCCATGTCGGTGGCGGTAAAGCTTCTACGCCAATGGCCATGATGTATTATGACGAGTTCAAAAAACAAAATGCATCCATGAACCGTCCATTAAAGATGGGGATAACCTTTAGTCAAGATACTTCAAACGGCGATCATCAACTCGAAACCAATGAATCATTATATCGTGCAATTCAAGATTATAATGCAGAATTTGGCAGTCATTTTGATGATAGTCAAGTTAAGGAATATACGGAGAGTGTTGTTTCCCGTTTAAATAAAACGGCGGATGATGGTAATTATATGGATCTAGTAATTGTTGTTGATCAATTATTGACAGGATTTAATGCACCTGAATTAAACACTTTGTATGTGGATCGCACGCTAAAAGGTGCTAATTTAATTCAGGCTTATTCGCGGACGAATCGTGTTCAGAACATGCAGGATAAGCCGTTTGGCCGAATAGTTAATTATCGCTGGCCGATGCATTCAGAAAAGCTCATGAAAGAGGCACTAACAAAATATGCCAATCGAAACTCAGCTAACGTCCAGACAGAACTTATTGGTGATGAAGGTAAAGGTATTCTGGAAAAGCCTTTTGCTGAATTGATGTCAGAGATGAAACAGACGATCTCAGATTTGGCTGATTTATCTCATGGTTTTGAGAAATTGCCTCCCAGTGAATCTGAACAAGAGCGGATGTATGAATTACTACACAGCTATAACCGGACGATGGCCAAATTGAAACAAGATGATAATTATGATGATCAAAATCCGGATGCCTTATTGCAGGAGCTTGGTATGAGCGGCGATGATGAAATGATGTTAACGACAACCTTTGCCAACGAATTAAAGAGACGTATTGCAGGGAAACGTCACCTTGATATTGAAGACTTAACGCTACACATGGAGCATGTAAAAGATGTAGAAGTCAATTATGACTATCTTGAAGAACTCATTGCACAACTGGCTAATCAAGTGCATGATAAGGATCATGCAGGTGCGGATCTAACACGTACAGAAGTGGATAAATTGGCTGACCAGTTAGAAGATCAAAAGTATGCGCAACAGATCAAGGCGACAACAAGTGCACTGATTGATGGCTCGGCGGAAGTTTCGGAGTATCCCGTACAAGTGTCCCATGTCAAACAGTTAGTCCGTAATAATACGGCCCGCAACGAACGTGCCAGAATTTTAGCATTTAAGCGTCAATGGGGATTGGTTGATATTAACAATACCCGATTAGTGAATAAATTAATTGAGGAACATACTGCGGGTGCTGATGATCTCAATCAAACGGGTGAGTTAAACACAATTATCAGGGAGGGTCAGACATTCTATCAAGAAGATGCTGAACTCAATGAAGTGCATACCCTGAGTAAAGTAAAGTACCGTAATGAATTGCGTCGCGCATTGACAAACTTTGCAGATGAGATGAAAAAGAGATACTAAAAGTGAAAGCAAATGCCTGTGTAAATTACTACAAGAACGTGTATAATGTAGTTAAGAAGAAGATAAAATAAAATCCGTTGGCGTTTCAGCACCAACGGAAGGTTGACAACAAAAATCGCCAAGCGATCATTACGCTGCGAAAGATCACAAAAAGCAATCCATCACAGGTATGGGACCGGGTGGATTACTTTTTTTTGTCTTTTGACGACGACACTGTGATGACTGCGATAATTAATAGTCCGAATTGGATCATTAACGACAGTACACTATATGTCGACATGGGCGCCACCCCCTTTCTCCCAAAGTGTCGGGTTCACCGAACACCAACAAGGACAGCAGAGCAGCGCTCCCACCCCGTTCATTTTGTTGTCCCTGTTATTATAGCATGGAAAATCACCCCTCTATTAGAAAAATTAGCAAAGTTGATAAATGCTTTCGATTTAGCTAACATACTCTCTGCCAAAAAGTAGTGATAGGTAAAATTGTCGTTCGACCTGAACGCTGCTGCGTTTCGAGCTCAGGTAGAGTCAATATTTTACCCAATTTTGCGACGACATTAGCTTCTCTCGTAATGTCATAGTCTTTCACTATTAAAGTCAGACCTATCTAATTTTCAATAATCTTATCGCTGGTTTGCAGCGATAAGAAAATCAAGCTTTTCAAAAAGAGCACCAATCTTAGCTTGTTCTGCAAAGGTCGGAATAAATACAGACAGTTCTATGAGTTTATTAACTGCCAATCCCGGCTGTGCAGATTGCCCTGAATATTGACCGAGATTCATCTCGTCTAAGAGACAAAATAAAAACCTTGTTTCATTGTTTTTGTTACCTTTGACGACAACAGCATGTTCCGTAAAATAGGCCTTTCCATAGGAGATATTCATGTTTCCACATAGTGCGCCTTGCCTTCCGATAAGTGCATATAATCCATCGTGATTATAAATGTTTGTGTATCCACGAAGTCCGTTACCACCAAACACAGGGTATTTGCCTTCATCCTTAATATCCTTTGATTCGATATTCTTTCCACTTTGGAACTCATCACATAGTTCACCCAACCTACGCTGCTCCCAAGCGTTTGGCGTGCGGATTAAGAAAATTCAGATTGTGCCTTGTCTGTCTTATTTATCCGAACCTAGCCTAGCCAGAGTTGGGAAAGGGACTCTTTAGAAAATCGAAGGGACTATATAACCCGGTGCTGGCTACGCTGTTTGCTATAACAGAGGCGCTGCAACTTTCATTTCTTTCATAAACAAAATGCCCGGTGAATTTGTTATTTCTTGGACAGCGGATTATACTAGAATTGTAAGCGCGTTCATTATAGGGAGGCATCGGGATGAAATTTGTGGCTATCGTTGGCACCAACGCAGATTTTTCATATAATCGAATATTGTTGAAATATATTCAGGATCACTTCTCTGATGTTGCTCGTATCCAAATATGTGAAATAAATAACATTCCAATATTTAAGGAGTCTGATCAGCCGAGCGTTCCCGATAGCGTTAAACGTCTGGCTGATGAAATTGAGAACGCGGATGGGGTTATTTTTGGTTGCCCTGAGTATGATCACGCGGTTCCTTCACCATTGAAAGCAGCTATTGAATGGTTATCTTTTAAAATTCATCCGTTTAATAAAAAACCCGTGATGATTGTCGGTGCCTCTTATGGGCCTCAAGGCTCTTCTCGTGCACAGTTAAACTTGCGCCAAATTCTGGATTCTCCGGGTGTTAATGCACGGGTTTTACCCGGAAATGAATTTTTATTAGGTAATGTGCAGCAGGCCTTTGATAAAAGAGGGCAATTAAAAGACAAACAGACGATTAAGTTTCTGGAAGATTGTTTTGCTGACTTTTTAGATTATGCAAAAGCCTTTCAACAGACTGTGAATAGAGAGGGGAGTTCTCAAATGTTCAACACTGTAAAAACGCGATGGGATGCAGGCTATGACGTCATTGTGCTCGGTTTCGGCGGTGCCGGCGCAACGGCTGCCCGTTTTGCTGCCGATGCGGGTGCTAAAGTATTGGTAGTCGATGCTGCGCCTGAAGGCCATGAAGGTGGGAATACACGTTATTCAGCACAATTAATTGGCACTGGTGATGATTATGATGAATTGAAAGCTTACTATCAAAAATTGACGGCTCCAATGGATTTGGATGAAGATATGATCGATACTTACGTTGAGGGTATGGTGAACATGCGCCAGTATGTACGTAACTATCTTGATGTTGAGCCGTTTAGTTTCAAACAAAACCTAAAAGACAATCAATCAGGTTCACAGATTAAAAATATTTTGATTGAATATCCGGAATTTCCGGGAGTTAATACGTATGATTTCACCACGGTACACAATGGATTCTTCGATGCCGCTCTATGGAAAATCCTCCGTCAAAAAGTAATTGATCGTGCTGATAAAATTGATGTCTGGTTAAGCTCGCCTGCGCGTCACTTGATTCAAGATCCACAGTCCAAAACGATTTTGGGTGTCCAGATTGAGCGTAATCATGTCCTGCGTAACATTCGAGCGAAGAACGGTGTCGTCTTGACTGTAGGGGGTTTCGAAAATAATAAGCAAAAAATCCAGGACTACATTGGTGCACCCTACCTGGCTCCGTTAGGGACCTTATATAACAAGGGCGATGGTATCAAGATGGCGATTGAAGTGGGTGCAGATCTATGGCATATGCATAACTATGAATCATTAGGTTTGCTCCATGGAATGGCCTTTGCTGTACCTGAAGGCAAGAGAGCGAGACTGATTTTCGTGGATTGGCCGCATCTTTACAGTGGAAGTATCGTTACCGTCGGCGATGATGGCAGTCGTTATTTTAAAGAGGACGAACTTAATCGTCACGGCCATATCTACAACCATGGCCTTTGGCAGATTCCACAGGCACAGGAACATCCTCACCTTATTTTTGATCAAACTAAATATGAGGAATTTAAAAGCGACAAGAAAAGTCCTTATCCGGAATTCATGAACCAATTAATTAAAGCGGGCAGCGTGGAAGAATTGGCACATCTGATTCACGCTGATCCCGATCATTTGCAGAAAACGATCAAGCATTTTAATTTATTTGCGAAGAATGGCGAAGATTATGAATATCAGCGTGAGGCCAAAAATTTACGTTCCTTTGACAAGGGGCCATATTATGCAGCTCCCCTTATTCAAACAATGCTCAACACACAGGGTGGCCCAAGACGTAACGCGCGGACACAAATCCTGGACACGAATCACGAGCCGATTCCGCATCTTTATGGTGCCGGCGAACTAGGCGGGATTTGTGCAAACCAATATGCCGGGGGTAATAATCTGGCTGAATGTTTGATTTTCGGGAAAATAGCAGGTGAAAATGCGGCAACGTCTAAGGATACGATGACGGCTGACACGGATAAAGACTTAAATACGACAGCAACTGCAAACATTGAAAGTGATATTAAAGAAACAGATACGACTCACATTGCTCTGAACGAGAATCAGTATTTAGGGCGCAGCAATGCCGGAATTGGTGGCGAAGTTGTGGTCAGGGTAACTGTTGATGACGATAAAATAAAAGCGATTGAAGTGCTCAAACAAAGCGAGAGTGGGGATGTCGGCGCAGAAGTATTTCAGAGATTGCCACAGCACATGATTGATCAAAACACGTACGATGTTGATGTTGTTTCGGGGGCCTCGGCTTCCAGTAATGCGTTAAAGGATGCGGTTAAGGACGCCTTGAATAAGGTCAAAATCACCCAGTAATACAGTTGACAAGTTTACCTTTGAAAATTCTTTGATGGATAGAGCACTGGCTGGAACATTTTCCGGTCAGTGTTTTCTATTGGGGGTTTGTTTTAAGAGCCGTTTCATCGCTGTTGACAATCAACAAAGATTCATAATGTTTTATTAAATCATAGCCTTACCGAACATCAGATTCTGCTGCCGGAGAAAAAACGTTCAGATTGATATCCGTTCCTAAGGCATAATATTCCTTGCGTACAGTTAAAGTCATCATCTCTACTCCCCAATTATCCATCCCATTGCCTGAGCAATAGGCACTCTTATTTTCAGTCTTTCAGTATCCGTCAGCCAGAACACTGTGATCTCTTTAAATGACGGAACAAGTAGCTGTGACTTGTTAATTCTTGTTCATGTGGTATGCTTGACGAAAAATATTTCATAGGGAGGATGAAACTGTGGTTGACTCTGTTACTTTAATCAGTTTTTCACTAGTAGCTTTGGGAATTGTATGCGCACCGGGACCGAATATGATGTATCTTGTATCCTGTTCTCTGACTCAGGGCAAGAAAGCGGGTTTCATTTCTTTATTAGGCGTCGTCACAGGGTTTATTGTCTATGTTATCGCGACAATCTTAGGACTTGATTTCATCTTCAAAACAGTCCCTCTGCTTTATTCAGCCATCAAAATAGCCGGAATCATTTATTTACTGTGGATGGCATGGAACGCCGTAAAGCCGGGCAGTGAGTCGGTTTTTGAACCTCATGATGTTCCTCATCATACGCTGAAAAGACTCTATTTGAACGGATTAATGACGAATTTATTAAATCCAAAAATAGCCGTTCTTTACATCTCTCTGTTACCGCAATTTGAACATCCGCAAAACGGTCCATTAGCTTTGCAAATCGGAGTACTTGGTATCACGCAGATTATCATCAGCTTTTCCGTCAATTTATTAATTGTGCTATTTGCTGGGCAAGTTTCCCAAATGCTAAGAGAGAAACCGGTATGGAAGAAGATTCAAAAATATTTCATGGCGACCGTTTTAGGACTGTTGGCGTTAAATCTAGCATTTGTCAAAAATAAATGAATTCTATTGCTCCCTAACTCAGAGTTAATGTTTCACGCGAGCTACAAAAAACTCCGCTCAACTAAGCGGAGGTAGCTCGCATTTACATTTACTTCGCAGTAGGGGACGGACTATGCAACATAAGAATGAATAATTAATTGCTTAGTTGATAATTAGATAGAGTTCTTATCTTCTCAACAATTGATTGCTCATAGTGACCTTGAATAGAAATACTTTCTGTTGCTAATGATGATAATTCCTTATGATATCCAATCATCACAGTGTGAAAAGCATGATAAAACATTAGTAATGGTAATTGACGAATAGGTTAAGACTTTCTGTCCTTTTAGCTAATTTTTTATTTTCTCCTGGATTCCCGCTACCTAGTGATGCGTAACGGGAATCCAGAAGCATGAGTGGAGCTGTCGTCAGTCTTATGCTGATCATTTTCGGATTGAGCGGCGTTGCTGGCACTGATCAATCGCAAAGGAGCAGGGTAAACGAAAAATACGATGACTCCTTGGCGATTTTCTCTTCACATAGCAGATAAGAGGATACCATAAGATCCCATTAAAGGATTATCTTTTTTGAATTTTTTCTTGAGAAATTTGAACTCTCAAGTTTAATAGATTTCCCGAATAAAATTTCGATAGACTGCTAATGCAGCGTTACTAGGACTATCTGGAAACATATACTGTGGTGCATCTTTTGCAAGAACCCACTCAGCGGATGCTAATTCGCTAGAAATTTTGAACTTTTGTTTAACAGTCGTGCCAATGAATCCATGCATTAGTGTCTCATTTTTGGCAAACCAATATGTTCCTGCATATCGAAGACTAGTTAAAGAGATTCCTAGTTCTTCCTGTACTTCACGGTTAGCAGCAATTTCAGCAGTCTCACCCGGCTTCATATAACCAGAGATTAATGACTTATATTTTTGTGAAAGATACGGCATTTTTACTAAAACAATTTCCTTTAGCTCATTTGTGACGAGGACAATCACGCAATCGGAAAATGTTGGGAACCAAAATTTGTCACATTGGGGACAAAATGGGGTTGATCCATCATCACCTGCAATCTTATCAAGTAATTTTTCACCACAAGTAGGGCAATAATTATAGATCATAAAATATGTTACTCCTCGTAATTTAAAGTTAAGTTTTGAATCTTAGATTTTTACCTAAAACTATTTGATTGTAGCATGCTTCTCAAACATCATCTATAATCTTTTCGTTTGAGACTTTAACTAATAGAAGCAATCGTAATAGTAGCACCAACTAATTCTACAGATGTCATACTGTGCCTCTGAAGAATTTCAACTTATTGCCATTATTCCACATCTGCGTAAGTTGACAAGAAATGGCACTTTTTTCTGTTTACACGAGTTTAATTAAAATGACACCCATTAACATGACAATTAGACCGATAAGTTTGGTTATAGATATCGATTTTTGTTGAGCTTCTAACCAGCCGAACTTTTCAATGAGTAAACTTCCGGCAATCTGTCCAAAGAGCACGATAGAAACGGTTAGACCTGTTCCGACTTTTGGCGATAAAAAGGCATTGCCTAAAATGAATAGGGAACCAAATAACCCACTGGTCCAAATCCACCAAGGCTGACCAGAAGTTAATCCTTTATGGATACCCAAAGATCGATCCTTGATAAGAGTAAGGATTAACAATGTGAGCGTTCCAATAACAAAAGAAATGAACGTGGACTGTATCGGTGAATGAAGCACTGCTCCCAGATGACCGTTAATAGCGGTCTGCGCAGCATTGCACATACCAAGCCCAATGCCAATAAGCTGCCAGGGTAAAAGCCTACTTCGTTTAGCCTTGTCGGGAGATTCACTTTCCTGTTTTCCTAGATGTTGATCTATCAATATTGCAAGAATAATCCCTCCAAGAATCAGTAAAGAACCCACGCCGCGTATCCAGTCAAAATTATGCTGTGCTAAACTAAACCATCCAAAATTATCAATAAGCATGCTCATAATAATTTGGCCGAGTACGGGCATAATAACCGTTTGCACACTGCCTAAACGAGGAAATAAAATAATATTTCCAGTCACATAAAAAACACCTAAAAATCCTCCGATCCATAACCACCAGGGCTGTTCAATAATAATTATCGGAGCGATCAATAACGAATGACCGGATAAAATGAGAATGAGTCCTAAAAAAAATGCTGCAATGAAAAAAGTTGCAAATGCTGAACGAAGCGGTGATTGAAGTGCTTTACGGAGTTTGACACTGATCGCTGTTTGCAGAGGCAAAATAATCCCGGTAAGAATACCAATAACGATTTCAAACATAATTAACAATACCTCACTTTTCTAGAATTGTATTAAAAAACTTACTTACAATAGAAATCACTGATCGTACGAAGCTATCGATTAATTTTATTAATCGTGTATATACACATAAAATCCCCAAAAACTCAGGAAGTAGCATTCGATTTTTTTAATTCCTGATAAGCTTTAATCAGATCCTGTACCAGCTGTTTTTTACCATTTTCCCCAAAAATCATAGCTGTGTGTTGTTCAATTTTTTTTGAACACCTATTAGCAATTTCTAGAAAGGTTTCCCCCTCTCGTGTTAATTGGAGTAATGTTGTACGCCCACTAGAAATTTGAAGAATTAAATTCTTATCGGCTAATTTTTTAGTCATTCTGGAAATACTCGAATGGTCGTAGCCTAATTTACAAGATAGTTCATTAATTGTTTGTGGATTCTTATCTTGCAGAGTCATCATAATGTATGAATATGCTGGAGACATACCCGTTGGGGCGAAAAATTTTTGAGCAGTCTTCTCCATCTCCCGCATGTATTTAGCAGCCGTAAAGTAAGGACAAGTTCTATAAAACTGGTGGTCGGTTGGCATTAGCGCTCCTCCTTTGTGATTCGTACCGGTAAACCTATCATAGCACATAAAATGTGTATATACACTAGTATCCCTGAAATTTTTTATTGAAAAATCTGATTGCGAAATTCCGGGGTTTATTGAAAGGCTATTTTTGCCTATGTGTGGAATGTACTTGGCAGGAAGAAAATGAGAAAGATCTTTTTTCAGTGTGGGAGCCGAATGTAAATTGCTATACTTATGAATAACAACGCAAGGTAACTTTCCGTATCTGTTGATTCTGAGATTGATGTAAAGCGTCCTCTGAATCTTCAGTTCTTTCTCCAGAATTCTGCCTGCTTTTTTACCAGATCGATGAATGCCTGAGTAGCGGGGGACAACCATTTATTTTTATGATAAATCATCTGCGTCTTAATCCTTTCTTCCTTGGTCAGAATGCAGGTCAATTCATGATTGATCCATTCCTTTTTGACTGTAACTAAGGGCAAAAAAGAAGCACCTAATCCGCAGATGATACACTGTTTCAAAGCCTCAACGCTCCAGAATTCCAGCGTACTCTTTGGGGTATAGCCATGGGCGTCCAATATCTTTTCAAAAAAAGAACGATAGGCACATCCACGTTCGGTATATAAAATCACTTCATCCGCAGGAAGAAAGTTCTTCAGGGATTTTCCTGCTTTTTTGGCCTGCTGATTTGAGAGGACGAGAGCCATTTTTTCAGTAACCAGAGGCAGGGTGCATAATTCTTCATTCGTAATCAACTTGTCCATCAGAAAAGCAAGATCCAATTGGCCTCGTTTCAGTTCCTCGTACATGGCTTCAGCTGTTAGGGGTTTAAGAATAATCTGCACGCGAGAAAATTGATCTTTATACGTACGGATGACCGAAGGAAGGCGATAGGTCGTCAAGGATTCAGAGGCACCAATCACCAGCGTTCCGGTCATTTCCTTTTTTTCTGCAGGGAGCTGGTTCGCCTTTTCCATCAAGGCGATGATTTCATTGGCATAGGGCAGCAGTTGTTTGCCGATTTCCGTAAGCACCATTTGTTTCCCCATCCGATCAAACAGTGGTTTCCCCAGTTCCTCCTCGATTGCCTGAATATGTCCAGTCACTGTGGATTGAGCATAGCCAAGTTGAACTGCAGCCTTCATGAATCCTCCCTCATTGACAATCGCTTGAAACGTTTTGAGTTGTCTGATTTCCATTGCAAACTCCTCGTAGGCTTATTTATTTCTATTTAACATCGTTTATTCCGATATATCAATTCATAAACATCTATTTTACTGATAACTCATTCCTGCTTATAATTGAGCCATAAAAGAAAAAGTGGCAGGAACAATCGCTTGGAAATATCCGCTTCACGAAAGGAGCAGTTCACTAGTGGATAAAATTGCTTTTACTCAGCTGAGTCTGGCGATGATCATTGTGGGTACGATCGGCTTCTTCTCGCGACTGTCCGGACTGCCGTCAATGGAACTTGTTTTTATCCGCTGCATTAGCGCAGCACTTTTTTTAGCGAGCTATTGGTTTTTCAGCGGACGTTATAAAAAGGAAAAATGGGAAAAGAGAGAGGTATCGATCATTGTCCTTGGCGGTGTTCTACTCGTACTGAACTGGGTTCTGTTTTTTGCTTCGTTTGAGCATACAGCGATTACGATTGCCATTTCGATTTACAATCTGGCACCGATTATCGTCCTTGTGATTAGCTGGATTTTTCTAAAGGCACGAATTCGATGGCTCGGTCTGTTATCCGTCATTCTTGCTTTTATTGGTTCTCTTTTTACTTCAGGGATCACGCTGGAAACGCTGCACAGCGGTCAATCCTTCATTGGACCACTAGACGCTGCGGTTGCTGCTTTTTTTTATGCTTTTGTTATTCTGACGGGCAAAAAAATCAGACAAGCCAGTCCTTATGCGGTGACTTTGATTCAAACTCTGACCGGGGTCGTGATGTTATTCCCATTTGTTAATTACTCGCTTTACACGCATCTCACCGTATCCGAATGGTTTTATAGTATCTTTACAGGAGTTGTTCATACAGGGATCGTTTATTTGCTTTTTTACGGGGGCATACGCCGGCTTAAAGTGACGATCGTTTCTGCCCTTACTTATTTGGACCCGCTCGTTGCGATTCTGATTGATATCATAATCAGTGGTTTTATTCCCAGCCGTTTTCAAATTTTGGGAATTGTGCTTATTTTTATTGCACTTTCGTATACTCTCGTCAAACATCCATCTAAAAAGGCTGCGGAAACGGTTCGGCCACACGGTCAACAATAATTATCTGATTTTATTGATTAATAACCTGAATTGGTGTATTTTATAGGTGAGGAGAGATGGGCATGGAAAAGTTTCCACTTGTTTCCGGTAACTTAGCACTGGATTTAGTCAATACAGAAATGATCAGCCATGGGAAAAAGTGTGATCATCTTCTGAATGAGGCGGATCTCATCGATTGGTTATCGCTCTCGCGGCGAGTACCCTTCATTGATCGGCATTTTATGGAGAAGGTCAGGAAAGAGGTCTTCGCTGTGCTGAATGATTTGAAAACTTATCGTTCTTTTCTGCGCAAGCAATTTGAAGATGCAGCTGATGGTAAGAATGTATCTGTACTATTGGCGAGGCATGCTGAAGAAATCATCGATAAATGTCCGCTGACACTGCGAATGATCGCCAATGATATCTCTCCATGTCCTGTCGGTGGATGCCGAGAATCGTTGGCAACTTTGATTTCCGTCGATGTGATGAAGCTGGTTGCGGAGAACAAATTGCCCGATATGCACCGTTGTGCCAATCCGGATTGTATGCTGCTGTTCCTTGACTCGACGGGCAGACGAAAATGGTGCTCGATGAAGTTATGTGGTAACAAGATGAAGGCGGCTCGTTTTAGAAAGGAAGGAAGATGAGTTTTTCATTAAGATAAGCAGTGTATTTTTATCGACTAAATTATCAGATAAATAACTGTATATCAATTGATTATGAGGTTTATACTGGGAGATTATTTCGTTCCTTAAAAAAGAAGGAGAAGACAAAGGATGAGAATTACTTATCACACACAAACCGTTGATGAAGTGAAAATATTTTACAGAGAAGCAGGCTCTCAGGACGCGCCGAATATTCTGCTGCTGCATGGATTTCCTACTTCCAGCCACATGTTCCGTGAGCTGATCCCTGAACTTGCTGATCATTATCACGTGATTGCACCGGATCTGCCGGGATTCGGAAATACTGTGGCTCCTTCGCGTGATACATTTGACTATACGTTTGATCATCTGGCCCAAGTGATTGATGCGTTCACTGAAAGGCTTCATCTCGAACATTTTGCGATGTATGTCTTTGATTACGGGGCACCGGTGGGGTATCGTCTTGCAGTGACGCATCCTGAACGGATAACCGCAATTATCAGTCAGAATGGTAATGCTTATGAAGAAGGATTCGGTGACACTTGGGGTGCATGGAAAAATTATTGGGCAGTTCCTTCAACAGAGAATCGTGAAGTCTGCCGGGATTCGCTCACGCCGGAAACGATCCGAGATTTTCAATATTTGACCGGTGTTGACGTCAGTCTTGTTTCACCGGACAGCTACACGCTTGATATCGCCTATATGTCACGACCTGGTGCAGAGGAAATTCAGCTTGATTTGATACGTGATTACCGAAACAATGTTAAACTTTATCCGACTTTCCAAGCTTATTTTCGCCAAAATCAGCCACCATTCTTGGCGGTCTGGGGGAAAAACGATCCGTCGTTTATTCCAGCAGGTGCCGAAGCCTATCGCCGTGACATGCCGCAAGCTGAAATTCATTTGCTGGACACGGGACACTTTGCACTCGAAACGGATGCCACTCAAATTGGCAAACTGATGCGTCAATTTCTGGGCAGAGTGCTCTCGTGAATGAGTCGTATCGAGAGACAGCGCGTCACTTGCAAGAATAAAAAAGGGCTCACAAACTGGATCAAGGCGAATCATTGGTTCAAAGAGCTTAAAAAGCAGAACTGCTGGTAGTTCTGCTTTTTTGCTAAGCTGTTCTTCTGTGAAATCTTGTTGTTCTTGACTTCATATATTTTTTGAAGGTGACTATTCTTATAAGCTTCCTTCAGAATGTTTTAATTGATGAAAGTAGCATTTTAGACGTTTGCTACATTCACCGGATGTTTTTTTGGTGATTATTTTAGGAGTATAATGAGGCCATGTCCCCTGGATCCTGATAAAATTAAGGATAGTGCTCCACATGGGCATAAGAAAGTATTTCGATGGTTCTTGCTGTACATACCTTGGAACCATTCGATTCGTGCATGATGAATTTGTGATCAAATGGAGGTTAGACGTGTGATTGATTCGATTTTGATGCTTGCCGGGATAGGCCTTGCAGCAGGTATTTTTGGGGCGATATTCGGTCTTGGCGGAGGTATGATTGTTACACCGGTGCTGACGCTGCTACTCGGTGTCGACATTAAATACGCGATCGGAGCGAGTATCATTGCCGTGATTGCGACCAGTTCCGGATCAACCATTGCCTATCTGAAGGATGAAATGCTGAATTTGCGAGTGGGGATGTTTCTTGAAATCGCGACAACGATCGGAGCGATTCTTGGCGCGGTGCTAACCGGCATACTGCCTTCCAGTATTTTGTATGTGCTGTTTGGCGCCTTGCTCTTATTCTCCACCTACAATATGATCCGCAAGCTGCGTTCCGGCAAGGAAACGGTTGATGACGTGACGCCTGATTCGTTATCAACCAAACTGAAACTCAACGGTTATTACTACGATAACGCAACAGGTCAGCAGGTGAATTATCAGGTTTCCCATGTGCCCGGTGGTTTTTCGATGATGTTAGGTGCTGGGGTGGCCAGTGGTCTATTAGGAATTGGCAGCGGCGCCTTTAAAGTGATTGCCATGGACACAATTATGAAGATGCCGCTGAAGCCTTCCAGCGCGACCAGTAATCTGATGATGGGTGTTACCGCTGCGGCAAGTGCAACGGTCTACTTTTTTAACGGATCCATTCAGCCGGCTATCGCTGCGCCATTAGCCATTGGTATTTTGGTAGGTGCATTGATCGGATCGCGGATCATGAAACGGCTGCGGCCACGTGTTTTACGTATGATTTTTGTACCGATTCTGTTTTACATTGGTTTGCAGATGTTTCTTAAGGGTCTGGGGGTGAACATATAAAATGGCGGAAGATCAATCGAAGTTTATATCCGAAGACGAGTTGAAAAAAGCCCAAAAAATGAATAAAATCGAATGGATTATTGGTCAAGTGTTGAGGATCGGTGTAATCCTGTCAGCCGTCGTGATTCTGATCGGTATCTTTATGATCCTCGTCACTGGGCATTCCGGTTACGCGGGCATGACATACCCGATCACCCCTATGGCAATTCTACGTGGACTCGCTGCATTTAAACCCTATGCGGTACTTATGACCGGTCTCTTTTTACTAATTCTGACACCTGTTTTGCGGGTTGTTGTTTCCATTTATGCTTTTGCAGTGGAAAAAGATCATTTGTATGTATGGATTACTACAGTCGTTTTGATTATTTTGCTCATCGGTATGTCGATCGGCTATAACGGACACTGAATGAGACGCTAGAAGGGTAAAAAAAATACCACAAAATGTGGAGGTTCAATCACCGATTAGATCAACTAATAAAAAATGGATTCAGGAAATATCTTCATCGTTAGCATGACGAGTAGTGGATGAATGATCAGTTATTTTGCCAATGGTTAGAATAAATGAACGAACGATCAAAAAGTAGAAAAAAGACATACCCCATAGATCTGCATAATTTGAGAAGCCTTTATCTAACAGCGAACTGGCAACAAACACAGCGAGTAAAATACCTGAAGAAAAGAGAATAGATTCGATCAGTGCGACGAAACAGTTATGACGGATGAGATGCATCAAATCGCTCCCCGTTTTGATTTTTTCAGATGTCCCGATTTTCCTCCAGCGACTTAATTTTCACTAAGGAAACATTTCTTTATTAAT
Source organism: Sporolactobacillus sp. (assembly GCA_048976585.1). Taxonomy (GTDB): domain Bacteria; phylum Bacillota; class Bacilli; order Bacillales; family Sporolactobacillaceae; genus Sporolactobacillus. The sequence goes on from JBHGUY010000036.1 coordinate 41,750, forward strand.
AAAATACAACAATATCCCTGAAAATACAACCCCCCTTGAGAGTAATTCAGATAAATTATATTCGACATGAAATGAATGGGACGTCAAGCTATCATTAAGGTGTGCAAAATTTAGTAAAAAAATGAAAAAAGTTTGATTCTTTGGTCGAAATAAGTAATACTAAGGATAAATTTGCAGAAATTTATCAAATAGTAGGGGTTGCGGAATGAAGGTTGTTAAATTCGGAGGAAGTTCGCTCGCCTCAGGAGCGCAGGTAGAGAAAGTTTATCGTATTGTGGCATCGGATCCGGAACGTAAAATTGTTGTTGTCTCAGCTCCAGGAAAACGTGATTCAAAGGATGTAAAAGTAACCGATTTATTGATCAGTTGTGCGGAGATGTATCTTAAAGGCAGGCAGCCAGGGGATCTCGTTGAGAAGATTATCAGCAGATATAAAAGTATTGCTGACGAATTGAATCTCGGGACTGATATTATTGGCCGAATAACAGATGACCTGTTGTCCTTGCTCCATAGCAATCGAAGCAATCCAACCTCTTTTATTGAGGCTGTAAAAGCGAGCGGGGAAGATAATCATGCCAAGCTGATTGCTGCGGTCTTCAAACATAAAGGTCTAGACGCCCATTATGTTTCGCCGAAGGAGGCGGGGCTCCTGGTCAGCAATGATCCCGGCAATGCGCGGGTATTACCGGAATCGTATAAACGTCTTTATGACTTAAAAAAACAGGATGGTATTATTATTTTTCCGGGATTTTTTGGATACAACACAGATGGTGATGTCGTCACCTTCTCACGAAGCGGTTCGGATATTACTGGCTCGATTCTGGCGAATGGGGTTAAAGCGGATCTCTATGAAAATTTTACAGATGTCAATGCGGTTTTTGCGGCGAATCCAGGGATTGTTAGTCATCCAGCAGAAATCCGTGAGCTGACCTATCGGGAAATGCGCGAGTTATCCTATGGTGGATTTTCTGTTTTTCATGATGAGGCCCTTCTTCCGGCCATCCGGGCGGGTATTCCGGTCAATGTCAAAAATACAAATAATCCGGAAGCCCCGGGGACACGGATTGTCAGCAAGAGAGAAAATACGAATGGACCCGTGATCGGTATCGCCAGTGATGAAGGCTTCTGCAGTATTTATGTGCGTAAGTATTTAATGAATAGGGAAATCGGGTTTGTCCGGAAAATATTGTTGATTCTAGAGTCATTCGGTTTGTCCTTTGAACATATTCCTTCAGGTATTGATGATATCACGATCATTTTAAGGCAGGATCAAATGAATGAAGAAATCGAGAACAAGATCATGGAGAGGATTATTCGTGAATTGGGTGCGGATGTCGTAAGAGTTGTTCACGATCTGGCGCTGATCATGCTTGTCGGTGAAGGCATGAGGCAAAAAATCGGAACTGCGGCAAAAGCGTCCAAGGCATTAGCCCGAGCGGAGATTAATATCGAAATGATTAATCAGGGCTCCTCCGAAGTCAGCATGATGTTCGGCGTGAGGGAAGATGTTGAGAAAAAAGCCGTACAAGCTCTCTATGAAGAATTTTTTACGGAGGCAAAAGCTGAAAAGATCTTTGAAACAAAGTAATCAGAACTCTTCTTATTCTACTAATATTAGAGGCTGCTCCATCCGTTGATTTTTCAACTTTTGGGCAGCCTCTTTGGCCGACATTTCATCATGACAGTCGGTAATTATCTAAAAAATCAACTCGTATATCTCGTGGGGGCGATGCCCATGGTTCATTTGTTACTTTTCATCAATCACGCGACGGATATAATCGCTTAATGGAGTAACTGGACGACCAAGTAATTTTTGAAAGTCATTGCTCTCAATATCTAATGTGCCTTCTCTGATATCTCTTTGAATAGACACGAGCATGGGGAGAAGTGCTTCTGGAACTCCTGCATTTTTCATGAGCGTTGTATAGCCGGCATCATCCACCTTCTGCACAGGAACTTCGCGATGAATCACTTCTTCGATGATTCCTGCAAGATCCTCATACGTCCTCGGAGTACCGGATAATTCATAAATAGTATTTTCGTGCCCGGGTCCGGCTAATACGACAGCCGCAGCTTGTGCATAATCAGCACGGGTAGCCCAGCCGACTTTCCCATTTTTCGCAGAAGTGACAAGCGGTGCTCCAGAGAGAATTCCTTGAATGGTACTTAATTCATTTTCGATATACCAATTGTTGCGGAGGAAGGAATAAGAAATACCTGTTTGCTTAATCACTTCTTCTGTAGCTCTGTGTACAGGTGCGAGGCTTAATGTACTTTCTTCGGCATTTGCAGCACTTGTATATGCGATAAAATGAACACCTGCTCGCTTCGCGGCGGCAACTGCCGACTTGTGCTGTCGGATTCTTTCTTCGTCTGCATAATCTCCTGATGTAGAAATGATAAGTAAACGATCGATTCCCGAGAAGGCCTGATCGAGAGACGCTGGATTTTGAAAATCGCCTTGACGTACTTCTAAACCAAGAGCCTTTAATTGTCCGGCTTTTTCCGGATGCCTGACACTAACGACGATATTTTCAGCTGAAACTTTTTTTAATAAGGCGCTGACAACTTTCCGACCAAGGTGGCCGTTTGCGCCTGTTACTAAGAATTTCATCGGTAAATGCCCCCATCTAATAAGTATTGTCTCTTCTGTAACTATTCTAGTTACAACTTTTCCGCCTGTCAAATTCTATGCTTTTCTTGAGTATGTTGCTTCTCCATTTAATTTCAGTCCTCCTTCTGTCCTTTCAATCGAGAGCTTGAGATGACTTATTTATCGAGAATTCCCCTATAATGAATCATAGGAGTGGGCTGATGCTATCATCTTATCAGGTGTTGGAAGAGTGTGAGTGTTCTTAAAACAAAGAAGTTTGAAGGAGGTTTATCAATTGAAAGCAGTTGTGATTAATCATTACGGCGATGCTAATCAGCTTCGCGAAGCAGAGGTGTCTATGCCTGTTCCAAGTGAACATCAGGTGGTCGTTCGATTGGCCGCGACATCGATCAATCCGCTTGATTGGAAGCTTAGGGAAGGTTATTTGAAGCAGGCAATGGATTGGGAGTTCCCAATTATTCTCGGTTGGGATGTCGCCGGCGTAATTACTAAGTTGGGTACCAACGTCAGTGGCTGGAATGAAGGCGATCGCGTCTTTGCCAGACCGGCAACGACTCCGCAAGGCTCTTATGCCGAATATACGGCGGTGGACGATGATCTTCTCGCGCGGATCCCAGACAATCTATCCTTTGAAGAAGCCGCATCCATTCCGCTTGCGGGACTCACTGCTTGGCAGGCGCTTTTTGACTACGGGAACCTCGAAAAAGGAGAAAGCGTACTGATCCATGCCGGTGCTGGTGGTGTCGGTTCACTTGCTATTCAATTTGCCAAAGAGAAGGGGGCATACGTCTATACGACAGCTAGTGTTCAAAATCTCAACTTCTTAAAAGAGCTGGGTGCTGATGAAGTTATCGACTATAAATCGCAGAATTTTGCGCAAATCCTTCATGATGTGGATTTCGTATTTGATACGATGGGCGGCACGATTCAGCAGGAAAGCTTCAAGGTGCTGAAACCTGAATCAGGCAGACTTGTATCAATTGTTAGCGAGCCGGATTCTCAGCTTGCCTCCCAATATAGAGTGAAAGCGCAGTCGATTTGGCTTAAGGAAAACGGACGTCAGCTGCAGGAAATTGCTCAATTACTTGCAGCAGAAAAAGTTAAAGCCGTGGTGGGCCATACATTCTCCTTCTCGGCGGAGGGTATAAAGCAGGCCCATATACTCAGTGAAACCGGCCATGCACGCGGTAAAATAGTCATTGCTTTTAATAAATAAGTTGAGAGCGGCCTCATACTTGGCTGATGCCAGTCATGAGGCCGCTTTTTTTATATGGATCGGAAAATATAAAGTGCTCCAACACTACGAGAATCGAAGGGCTTCAGTTGGATATTAATACAGATCATTTAGCAGGATTTGAAATAATCAGACAGATAAAAAGGGGGATGACAATTAAATGGATAAAGTGAGCGGGTATAGCAAGCAATAAATCTACTGTATTATTTAACTCCATCGCAATCGTTCCTTCTTTCCGGAAGACAGCACTGATTAGGACATGAAAATAATTGTAAAAATGGAATTTTCAAAGTAGAATGAACTTATTGACGTTCACAATAAAAATTGAGACTTATTCCTTTTAATTAAGAGGTGAGACAACATGTTCTTCGCTCCCTTATTCGAAAATGATGTACCAGCAGCACTCCTCCGTCCTTAATGAGGGGTTGTTTCTCTCCGTTAGGGGCATTTATTGACCGAATTAATACGGAGGGGTACAGAAAATTGAAAAAAACAGGGATAGGCTCCATCTATTTAACACTCGCCGCCAGTATCTGGGGCGGTATGTATGTGGTCGTAAAGGTCGTTGTATCCGTTATACCGCCGATAGAGTTGGTATGGATGCGTTATTGTGTTGCCTTTATTGCGCTGGGTTTGGTCAGTCTGATCACAAGGCAATCATGGAAAATTCAAAAACGCGATCTTTTACTTGTCATCGCCATTGGTGTCATCGGTAATACGCTTTCCATTGTGACTCAGGAATTCGGAACTATGTTTTCTTCAGCCCAAATGGGAGCAATCATTACGTCATCTACACCGGCATTTATGGTTATTTTTGCTCGGATATTCCTGAAAGAAAAGCTCAATATAAAGAAAATCGTATCGGTAGGTCTGGCGACACTAGGGGTACTCCTTATTGTTGGAAATGGGACGCTCGACATGTCCAGTCAATTAGGTGGAATTTTCCTGCTTGTCGCTGCGTTAACATGGGCATTCATGTCTGTGCTTATCAAATGTGTTCCGAAGAGCTATTCATCATTAGAGGTAACCAGCTATTCCACTTTGGTTGCTATCGTGATACTCACCCCCTTCGTTCTCGGGCATTTAAATGAAATCAATTCTGCCCAGTTGACGCATCCAGTTATTTGGGGTGGCGTGCTGTATTTGGGAATTGTTTCTACTGCCCTAGGGTTTTTACTTTGGAATCGCGGTTTGCAATTGCTGAATGCTTCGAGCGGCGGATTGTTCTTCTTCTTTCAACCCTTAATGGGGACCTTTCTTGGCTGGCTGCTGCTTGGAGAGGATCTGGGCGGGACTTTTTGGATAGGTGCGCTCTGCATTCTCGGAGGCGTTTTGTTAGTCATTAGGGAATAAATGGGAGAAAACAATGACCTAGTAGGTTATCGATCACTTCCACAAGAACAAGAACAATGTCAAAAAATGAGGCTGTCCCACTGGGGATGGTCAATTTTTTTTGAATGTAACAATAGAAGCGGAAAAATCGTTGTTTCTTTAGAGACGGGCAAAAGGAGGCAGATATAAATGAAAATTGCTGCGCTCTATGATATTCACGGTAACTTCCCTGCCCTTAGAGCAGTAATTGACGAACTTCATAAGATACAACCTGATCAGATTGTTATTGGCGGTGATATGGTTTCGGGACCTATGCCCATTCAAACGATGGATTGTCTGTTGAACTTACGAAAACATGTAAGAACCACATTCATTCGCGGAAACGGAGACAGAGAAGTCATCGAAGCATCAAAGGCATTCGAACTACCCAATCTTTCAGAACAAGGCCGGAAGACCCAACAGTGGGTTGCTGAACAAATGACTGACGAACATCTGGCGTTTCTCTCACATTTAAAGAGTGTAACGAGTATTCACACCGAAAATCTCGGTGACTTGTTATTTTGCCATGCCACTCCGAATAGTGATTCCAAAATCTTTACACCTTTGACAGAACAAGACCGTTTGCAGAAATTGTTTACAGGGTTTAAGCAACCAATAGTTGTCTGCGGACATACTCACATGCAGTTTCGGTTAGAACTTGAAGGCCAGAAGATTTTTAATTCAGGAAGTGTTGGAATGCCTTTTGCCAATCGACCGGGTGCCTATTGGCTTCTTATTGATTCAGATAAAATTGAATTTAGACGAACAACTTATGACCTGAATGCAGCAGCAAAGCAAATAAGAAAGAGTCAAGATCCTTGTGTTGATGATTTCATAGCGAACAATTTGCTCCAGATTCCCAGTGAAGAAGAAGCGATGATATTCTTTGAAAAGATGGCTAAAGAGTAAAAGTGCCTCTGAATTGAAATTGATCTTGTTTGACAAACTGTTAATAATCCTTTAAATTGAAGGTAATTGCTACGAACGGAGGGGCGATTTTAACGCCAATGAAAAACTAATCCTATTGACGAAAACTGTTAGTTGAAGGTATTTTTTAGCGGATAATCTTTTCTGCTGTTTTTTGTCGCCTTCAATCGGTGTTTTCAGAATAGGGTTGGTTTTCTCTAGGCGGTCCGAAAAGAAAGCAGTCTTTTTGGTGTTCGCCTTTATTTAGACCCCCTATTCTGAAATTGGATAGGGGGCTTTTTCTGTCCCTGGACTAAAATAATGGGGATGATTGGATGAGCGTATTAAACGCACAGGCTATCAAATATTATGTCAAAGATCGGTTATTACTGGATGTTGACCAGCTTCAGATTCAATCGACTGACCGTATCGGATTAGTCGGACCCAATGGATGCGGGAAAACGACGCTGCTCAATATTTTAGCGGGAAAAATGATTCCGGAAGAAGGGAAGGTGAGCAGACAGGCTTCATGCGAGCTGCTGCCGCAATTTAAACAAACCGAGACAACCAAGAGTGGTGGTGAACTGACTCAGGCGTATATTCAGCAAGCATTGGCCAAGGACTCGGGGCTGTTACTTGCCGATGAACCAACCACCAATCTCGATACGGATCATATTGAATGGTTAGAGAAGAAGCTGCATGAGCGGCATGGTGCTCTCATCGTCGTTTCTCATGACCGCGTCTTCTTAGATGCCCTTTGCACAACGATATGGGAAATCAATGAAGGAAAAATAAATACTTACATCGGCAACTATAGTAATTATATTGAACAAAAAGAAACAGAAACCAGGCAGCAACAATCCGCTTATCATAAATATGAAAAAACGAAAAAGAAATTGGAAGAATCCTTAAAGCTAAAGGAGAGAAAGGCGGAACGGGCCACAAGAAGGCCTAAAAATGTCAATCTCTCTGAATCAAAAGGGCGTGAACCTTATTTTGCCAAGAAGCAGAAGAAGCTGCAAAAAACAACGAAGTCGATTGAAACACGATTAGAAAAACTCGGGAAGGTAGAGAAGGTGAGCGAACGAGAGCCGCTTAAGATGAACTTACCGAACGCTGAAACCTTTAAAAATCGAATTATTCTTCGCGCTCAAAATATATCTGCTCAATTTGGAAAGCGAATTTTGTGGCGGGAAATCAGCTTTCTAGTTCGTGGAGGCGATAAATTAGCGATTATCGGCCCAAACGGCAGCGGAAAAACAACACTTGTTAAGAAACTGATCGATAGAGAAACAGGGATCACGTGGTCTCCCTCCGTGAAGCTGGGCTATTTTAGTCAGAACTTAACTATTTTGGATGTAGAGAAGTCGATTATTGAGAATGTCCAGTCGACATCTAAGCAGAATGAAACGCTGATTCGAACGGTACTCGCCCGGATGCATTTTTTCCGTGACGATGTTTACAAGCGTGTCGGTGTTTTGAGCGGCGGCGAGCGGGTCAAAGTCGCATTGACCAAATTGTTTTTAAGCGACATGAATACCTTGATTTTGGATGAGCCGACGAATTTTCTTGATATGGAGGCGGTTGAAGCCTTAGAATCTCTTCTTAAAGAATATGAGGGAACGGTGATTTTTATCTCACATGATCGCCGGTTTATCCAGCAGCTTGCCACACAGTTGCTGATCATTCGACATCAGAAAATGCGTTTGTTTGAGGGAACTTATCAAGAATATAATCGGGATCAGCTGCCAGAAAATCAAGAGATTGAAAAAGAAAAGCAGCTTTTATTGGAAACCAAACTCTCGGAAGTCATTAGCCGGCTAAGTATCGAACCGTCTGAAGCGTTGGAAAAAAAGTTCCAAGATCTTTTAAAAGAAAAAAAGAAACTGAAAGAATAACTGTAGAGTTTAGGTTGCGCCGCATAGCAAGCAGAATAGATAGGGTGGTTAGGAAATGATTATTCGGCCGAAGACATATTGCGTTAAAGGAACAAACTTCGTTATTCGATCAGCTGTGCAAAAAGATGCAAAAAATTTATCGGATGTCCGATTGCAAATCGATGGGGAGACCCAAAACATGGACAGAGAACGAGGAGAAGCATTTATTGATAGACAGAATTTCGAAAATCTAATTCATCACGATACAGAAAACGACCACAATCTTTTTCTTGTTGCGGTGATACAGGATCACATTGTAGGATTTTCACGATGTGAAGGAAGCGAACTCAAACGACTTGCTCATAAGGTCGAATTTGGGATTTGCGTCTTAAAAAAATATTGGGGACTGGGCATTGGAACGAATCTTCTCAGAGAGGCCTTGCATTGGGCAGATGCTAATCGTATTAAGAAAATAGCGCTTAGCGTTTTAGAAACCAATGATCATGCGATTAAGCTCTACAATAAATTTGACTTTAAAATTGAAGGAATTTTAAAGAATGATAAATTGCTGTCAGATGGTAAATTCTATCATACAATTCTCATGGGACGGTTTCACGAGTGAGGTATTGAGAATGAAATAAGTTCTATGCAGATTTCTTAAGAAGATCTTTTATCGAAATTTATTTTGAGAAAACAAAAAAATTTGGAGGTCAAGAGTGAAAGAGAAAATTGAAGAAGCGTTAAATAAATTAATTGGGTTAAAGTTTCAATATGCGGGAAGGGCATCTAATCTCCTTTGGCTGGGATTTGGGCCGATGATTTCAGTTACCAGGCGGGGCAAGACGGAACAGTTGGCTGAATACGCTTTGCATATTCAATGCGCCTGGCGCATCATGAAGGAAAACAGAATGGTCGCGGCCTCGGCGGACTTTTATTATCCAAGGTCGGATTGGAAGGGAATGGATGATCATTTTGAATGGGATATTCAGGGGAATAATCGATTTGATGAAAAGATAAATTGTTTGACAACTTACCAGAGAAATTAATTGTGAAAGAGATTAATGCAGATAATCTTGGCGGTTTTAAGCTCTATTTTTCAAAGAGTTATTCGCTCGAATTATTTCCGGATGACTCAGATGAAAGTGAGGAGAGCGAATTCTGGCGTTTTTTTCAAGTGAACAATCTGGATTCTCATGTAATCGTTGGTAATAACGGAATGGAGCGATGATGTACAGGTCTCAAGTGCTGAATATTAGTTCTACGTCCGCGAAAATTCTTTTATGATTTTATCCCGAACAATGGCGGCAGAATCGATCAACTAAACACGTTAAAAGGCATTGAACGAACGAAGAAGTCCGATAATTGTTTTCCCTGAAGTGGAGTGAAAAATGTAACCGAAATAAGGGCCACGCGCCTCAAAGGTTATTCCCCAGAATGCTGATCACAGAGTAGAATAAAGTCAGCGATCATCACTCGATAACTTTCATCTGGATTGACTTTTTTATCATGCTGGAGGAAACCGAGCCTGCTTAGAGAGAGATAGCCATGAACCATGCTTCTGAGCGCGCGGCTTTTATTAATAATTGTCTGTTCGCTAAAACCAAAGCTCCCGAGAATCTGTCTTAAAATCACTCCGTGTTCCAAAACGCTATGAGACAGCTCTTCGTTATCAAAGCGGTGGAGTAAAGTCAGGAGATCATAGGCTCCATGATATTTTATAACAAATTCCTTGTAAACAAGAGCATAAGCCATCACAGCCTCTCCCTTGGATTTTCCGATTAACGCGCGCATTAATTCATCATTTAATCTTTGATAAAGCGTTGTGGCCATATCTGCCTGCAATTCCTCAATATTTTGGTAGTGATTATACAAAGAGGGATATTTGATATCTAGTTGCTCAGCTATTTTCGGAAAGCTTAAGTTCTGAATGCCTACCTCATTCGCTAAAGCAAAGGCACACGCTTTGATCTTATCTCTCGTCAGATTTCTCTTTTTCTTCATCATTATTTATCTCACCCTTTTATTATTATAGATATTTTAACCCTATATAAAATAGTTTACAAAAATAAATTCCGGGTGTAAGATTGTGTCATCAAATAAAATATAAAAAATAGTTTAAAACTATAAAAAGAAAGAAGCACAAAGATGGCAGAGACTGTAATTCATCGAGTCCGCATTCAAAAGACAGGCTTTAACCGCCGATTAATTGCCCCGATGATTTTGGGATCGATCCTTAATCCAATTAATTCATCGATCATCTCAATCGCTTTAATACCGATTGGCAGAGCTTTTAATGCGCCGCCTTCTGAAACGGCCTGGCTGATTTCGGCACTTTACTTGGCTACGGCGATCGGCCAGCCCGTAGTCGGCAAATTGATCGATACCTTTGGCCCCCGGCTACTTTATCTGCTCGGGACTTTGCTCGTCGGATTGGCCAGCCTAGTCGCCATTTTTTCTCCGCAGCTTTGGTGGCTCGTTATTGCGCGTGTGCTCCTCGGTTTTGGAACCTGCGCCGGTTATCCGTCGTCCATGTATCTGATCCGCAGCGAGTCTGAACGAACAGGTGAAAAAAGCCCGTCCGGTATTCTGACGATCCTGGCTGTTGCCAATCAGACCATTGCTGTGATTGGCCCCACTCTGGGTGGCCTTCTGATTCAGGTAGGTGGATGGCAAAGTACGTTCCTAGTTAATCTTCCGCTGTCACTGGCTTGCATGATTCTTGGCTGGTTGTATTTTCCGCGAACAGCTGCACTGAAAAAAGCAAACGATACACAAACCACCGAAAAATTTGATTTATTAGGCATGGCTTTATTCGCCTTGATGCTGACGACACTGCTGTTCTTTCTCATGAATCCGCAGCTGAAATTGATTTATTTGTTACTGATTGCGGCGGTTTCTGCTCTGGCGATGGCCTGGATTGAGTTGCGCTTTGCCAAAGCTCCTTTCATTGATTTAAAAGTCTTTGCGGGTAATCTGCCGCTGATCGCGACTTATGTGCGCAGTTTGCTTACGGCGACTATTTCCTATTGCTTTCTCTACGGCTTCACTCAGTGGCTGGAAGAAGGGCGCGGTCTTAACCCCTCACAAGCAGGCATGATCCTATTGCCTTTGTTTATAACCGCGATCGCTGTCTCAAGTTTCACGGGTAAAAGTCCAAAGATTCGTCCGAAGCTAATTTGGGGCGTTATCATTCAATTAATCGCCAGTATACTGATGCTTTTTGTGAACGGGGAGAGCAGTATCGTCTTTCTGATCATTATTGTGCTTGTTCTGGGTATTCCTCAGGGGCTTCTGAATTTGGCCAACCAAAATGCGGTGTATTATCAGGCACGCAAGGAACAAATTGGTGCGTCTGCGGGATTACTCCGGACATTTATGTATCTTGGAGCAATCGTTGCTTCATCAGCGAATGGTATTTTTTTGAAACATGGGGCGAGTACGATCGGCATGCATCACGTGACGTTGTTCATGGTTATCATCGGCGGTTTACTTGTGATCATGACGATTGCTGATCGTTCGCTGAAAAAAATCATAAAATAGAGAGACGGTTTCGAAGGAGGAGAACAAATGGGTATCGCCGAAAATTTGATTGCCCCCTTGGGTTTCTTATTGCGGAAAAAGCGTGCAGGTGAAGCGCGGAGTATTCGGCATCGTCAGGAATTACTTACGCATGCAGTCTTCACCTTGGAAAGTACGTCATTCTCAGATGGTGCAAGAATACCCAATAAATATTCAGGAATTGACCGGGGAAAAAATATTTCTCCTGAACTTCATTGGTCGAGGACGCCTGAGGGGACGCAACAATTTCTTCTCATTATGGAGGATATTGATGTCCCGATGGCATTGCCTGCACTTCATGTCATTGCGCTTTTTGAACCGGATATCAGGCAGCTTCCCGAAGGCGCACTAACAGCGGATAATGTCCAGATCAGCTATATTCCAGTAAAGCATGCGCATGGGCGAGTCGGCTATTTTGGACCGAGACCGCTTCCGGGACACGGAATTCATCATTATTGGTTTCATTTATATGCCTTAGATTTCCAAATTGCCAATGATCACGCTGTGACAGGCTTTGATGATCTTCTGCCCCTTTTAGGGGGCCATGTTTTGGCGCATGCGCGTTTTGAAGGAATTCAAAAAGGATAATTGATCATTTGACTTGCAAGACTGCACTTATCCGTGCAGTCTTTTTTCGAAAGATAAGACAGTATAAAAAATAGAGCAGGGAAGCGCAGGTGCGAGACTCCTGCGGGAGTGCAGGCCAGGGAAGACCCCGCAGGCATTAGTTTGCTTGAGGAGGCTCCCGGACTGCCCGCGGAAAGCGAGCGACCGGAGCGCAATCAAAATCTGGCATGGCTAAGGACCGAGCGCTTTTTGCCCGGTTTTTCTAAGTTCTCGATGAAATTGAAGAAAATAAACAATCAGACAAGATTCGACATCTTTTTCCCGGAAAGACAGGTAAAATAGATCTAAGAGAAAAGGAGAATTCCATGGATCGTAGGAGTTGATTTATCCTTTCGGAAAGTCTAAAGGGGAGATTCTGATGAGCTTGATTGCACCATTAATTTCTATGCTTCTTATTTGGATGATAGTAATTGCAGTGGTTTACTTTTTGATTCGAAGCCTGATTCGATTCACCATACAGGAAATAAAAAGAGAACTGAAGAAATAGATACAAGATTTGCGGCTTGGTGGAGATCGGGGAGGATTCGATGCAAATTATTTTCATTAGACATGGGGAACCGAACTATGAGGGAGTGACGCGGAACCAGTTTATTGGTCATGGCCGTGATCTGGCCGAGCTCACATCTGAAGGAATTAGCCAGGCCGAGCGGGTGTCGAAAGACAGGCGTTTAATCGGAGCAGAGCTCATTTTATCATCGCCGTATACACGCGCTTTGCAGACGGCTGCCATTATTTCTAAAAATATAGGGCTTGATCTTCGGGTCGAGCTCGCGCTACATGAATGGCTACCAGATACGACTTTTCGATATAGGGGCCCTGAACACTTTCCGTCATTAATGAAGGAAGTCAGCCGGTGTCACGGGGAACATAATTCAAGCTGCAGCTATGAATGGGAAAGCTTCTCCGAGGTCCGAAAAAGAGCCGAAAACATATTTTCAAAATATATCGACTGTGGGAAGATTATCGTTGTCACCCATGGCCTGCTGATTCGTCAATTCGTTCCGCAAGATAAGATTTCCTATTGCGGGATAAGCGAGATGAAAATTTGATTGAAGTTGGTAGAGGCCATAGCTCGAGTTAAGGGACCGATTTAATCTTCTCAAAAAACGAACAATTGATTTGCTCAGGCGAGGGTATAAAAATTAAATTATAGGATTCGAACCAAGAAATGCTGAGGATAGAAAAAACATAAAAAAAGTGAGGATTGTCGGTGACAAAAAGAAGAGAATTTTTTCAGTGGATAATAGCTATTGGGATCGCGCTCCTCATCGCTCTCTTCATCAGGACATTTCTGGTCGGTAATTTTATCGTCAACGGTGTCTCGATGAACCCCACTTTGCAGAATGGGGATCGGCTGATTGTGAACAAGCTGGCTTATCCGATTGGGAAACCGGCATATGGGGATATCATTATTTTCAAACATTCAGCTCATGAAAATTATGTAAAGCGAATCATCGGTTTGCCAGGGGACACCCTTTATTCTAAAAATGATCAGCTGTATCGAAACGGCAAAAAAATTTCCGAACCTTACTTAACTACTGAAAAGAGGCAACTTAAAAGCGGCGTACTAACCGATGATTTTACGTTGAAAGAAGTGACAGGACGGACAAGGGTGCCAAAGGGGGAATTGTTCGTCATGGGCGATAACCGTCGAAAGAGCTATGACAGTCGAAGAATTGGTTATATTAAAAGAGATAAAGTTATCGGCAAGGTTGCCTTGCACTATTATCCACTGCGATCGTTCAAATGGATAAACTAAATGATTGGGAAAAGCTCGCTCCGTTGCTAAAATATCAATTAAAGCGGATTGCGCAGAAAATCCGCATAGAGCGGATGCAGCGCATTATAAAGATGGGATAGAAATCCTACATGAAGTTTGTCAATTTATTAACAAAGGCCAAGAGCCAGGAGAAAAAATTACTTTTGCCGGCTTTATTGCAGCTGTGTTTGAAGAGATGAAAGATGCCGGCAAGCAGATTAAAGAAAATATCATTAACTGGTTTGATGGAAAATAACCAATTTTAAACCCTTGAATATTAAAAAAGGAAGTGACCTACTCCGCCACTCATGGCCGGGTAGGTCACTTCCCTTTTGGTGAAGGACCCTCATATATTTATAGAGCTGAATGGGAGGGAGTACTGGATGTTTATTTGAATTAAGTGTTATCTGGTTTAGATGTATCTGTGCTTTTCGATTTTGACGCGTCCCACAGTTGTTTTGCTACCGGAATATTTCCGAGTTCTGTTAGGTTGCTTGGAATGACGATGGTTGTCGCGTTTCCGTTAGCCAGCGTTTTCATGGTGTCGAGTCCAAGATATTGTAGAACGTAGTCGTCAAGACCGCTGCTTTTGATGGCATCGTTGACGGTTGCGATCTGTTTGGCCTGAGCGTCTGCGACGGTCAGAATTCGGTTGGCTTCAGCTTCGGCGGCGATCCGGACCTGTTCGGCCTGAGCTTTGGCGTCGATTGTGATTTGCTGGGCGCGACCTTCCGCCTGGCGGATTGTCTGCTGTTTTTCACCGTCGGCTTCGGTGATCATGGCTTCCTTGTTCCGGTTTGCGGTAATAAGCTTATTCATCGATCCCAATACTTCGTCACTTGGCGTGATTTCGCCGATATTGATACGGTCAACGACAACACCATAGTTTTCTGAAATGTCGCGGACGCCTTTGAACAGCTGGTTATTGATGGCTTCGGTGCCGTTCAAGACGTCGTTGAGCTCCATGCCGCCGATAATGCCTCGCAGAATTGACTGGCAATCGAGGGAGACGCTCTTTTCAGAGTCTTCGTTCTTATAAACATAGGCTTCGACATTACTGACATGGTATTTAAGTGAGACTTCAGTCTGAATCATTGCGTTCTCTTTGGTAATAACCTTGAATGGCTTCAGTTGCAACGGCGTCTGCCGGATTGAAACGATCTGCCGTACACTAAAAACAATCGGGATTATCAAATGTAATCCCGGCTGGAGCGTGCGTACATAATTGCCGAAACGCTCCAGTACTTTAACTTCACCGGAATGGACGAGGACAAGGCTCTTGACGAGAAGAACGAGAACGATGATAGCAAGAATGACGATGCCTATGATTGAGAAAATACTGGTGTACACTGTGAAATTCAGCTCCTTGGTGAAAGTTTAAATCTGGTTTTAACTAATCAGTTAGTCTGAAAGAAATCAGTTGTGCCGGATCGACAGCGGTTTCTGTAAGACCACGCAGCGTAATTCCGCTGCCGTTCGTACGGATGACTTCGGCATAGGCGGCCTGCGGATTTTCGCTGACCGAGTAGACGCAGGGCAGACCGTCGACCCGGGCGGTACCAAAAGTTTTTGGCGGCATCGGTACCTGTTTGCCGATAAGCTGCGTGGTCAACGGATCGTTAATCGATGAAGACATGGGGTCACCTCCTTATATTTCATTGAGATAGGTTGCCAGTAATACAGGGAAACAAACGATTCATTTGGATGAAAAGAGGCGTGCAAGGTAAAGAACTATAATAATCACACTATGACACAATCAGCCATGATTGACTATTAGTTTTTTCCCCTATTGTCAATGGAAATTAGTGGACAGAAGTGCAAGGTAGAAAAAAGTATTTCAACACTTCTACTTTCTGATATTTTCCATGCCGTACCTGAAATCCTCGTCAATTATACCTGCTACATCTCTCATCATTTCTCTCAAGACCCCTAGTTTAATGGTCGGCACGTTTTCAAATAATGTTAATTCACTAAGAAACAATGCTCGGTATTTGATGAAAAAATGTGAATAGTTGTTTTATTTGTTAATTCTTTGCTTTGCGTCTGGTGTTGATTTAGGCTGTTGATAAATCCGATGTCATTTGCCTGAAAAGCGGCAATGGGTGACTTTTGCATGGAATTCATTCCTGCTTTAATAGTGACATTGGTGTCATTCTAATGTAAAATGAATACAAATAAAAACGACATATATGTCACTTTTATTGAACCATTGGTGATCTATTACATTTAGGGGGGATGCTTCATAACGCATTTATCAAAAGTGTTTCCATTCACGAACAGGCATTATCTCTTCCTGCTCACGGCTCAGCTTATTTCAAATTTAGGCGATTGGCTGTATTTACTCGCTTTGTTCGCGCTGATCGCTGTCCGCTGGCAGGCTCAGCCGATTGCGATGACGGGCCTGATGCTTTGCATGATCCTGCCTTCCATTTTTCTAGGGACCTTTGCCGGATCATTTGCTGATCGGAACATTGATCGGAAAAAAATCATGATTGTTTCCGATTTGGCCCGTTCCGTTATTCTTTTAATGGCTTTGTTCTGCAATCAGCTCTGGCAGACTTTCCTCGTCATCATTCTGGAAAATAGCGTATCCAGTTTCTTTGAACCCGCCAAACAAGGAAAATTGAAAGAAATTGTCGAAGATCAAGACATGCAGAAGGCTGTGTCGTATAGTGAAATCATAACGAATAGTTCGAAAATTGCCGGTCCGTTGATCAGTGGGCTTCTCGTTTCAACAGTCGGTACAAATTGGTCTTTTGGACTGAATGCCCTATCTTTTCTGCTGTCTGCGTTACTTCTTATGGGTCTGCCCAAAAGCCGTTCGCAGAATCCACCTGAGTTAAAGCCGGATCGACCGCGGTTTAAAATAAAGGCAGAATTTTCAAAAGGATATGCCGTGATGAAACAATCGCGCATTTTGATTAGCGGGCTGCTTATTTTCAGTATTTTTTTATTGGTTCTGCAGATGGCCGATTCGCAAACGGTGATTATGCTGCGGGAATTGCCGGGACATTCGATCAATTTATTGGGTATTTGTATGACGGCAAGCGGTGTGGGGATGCTGGCTTCGGCCGTGATTCTGAGTGGAAGAAAGAGCGGCAAAGGATTGCTCACCCTTTTGATTAGCCCGATGGTACTCGGCACCGGTCTTATTTTGATTGCGGCACTCATTCATTTGCCTTTAATTTTAGTTACTGTCCTCTTTCCATTGATTTTTCTGTGCTGCGGTTTCTCATTCAGTATGGCTTCGATACCGTTTAATGTCATGGCGCAGCAAAAAACAGAAAAAAAGGACACCGGCAAAGTGTTCGGAACAATTAACAGCGTGACGAACCTGGCGACAATCGTCGGGGTGACGTTTGGCGGAGTCCTCTCAGAAGTCTTTAACGTTTTTGTCACGTTTATTTCTGCAGGCAGTGTCTTAATACTGGTTAGTCTGGTCAGTATCTTCTTCAAAAAAACAATAACAGGGAATGAGAAAACGGTTGCCAAAGGTATCGAAAGAACACATGGATAAGCAAAGAAATAAGATTTTAGATACGGCTCTGCAGATTTTCATCCGCAAAGGTTTTGAATTGACAACGATGACGGATGTGATCAAGGCGAGCAGTCTGAGCCGCGGCGGCGTCTATCGCTACTTTTCCAATACAGAAGAAATGATCCGGGCCATTCTCGATTGGGATGCCGAAGAGGCGACCAATTATATTGATCGGCTGATCGCAGAAAATAAAAACACATGGGAGGCTTTGAACCGCTACATTGATGAAGTTGAAGAGAACTTGGATCAGGCCCCTAAATTAGGAATGCTGACTGCTGAGTATTTTATATCCGGTTGGCGGAATGAGCAGCGAAAAGGTTACCTGCAGAAACGTTTTGCCCGGGGGAAAGCCTCGATGCTTTATTTGTTTGAAACAGGTGTGAAGCGCGGAGACTTCAAACCACTGCAGCCGATTGAAACGATCGTGATTTTCCTAATGAATAGCTGTGATGGCCTGTTCATTGAAGTGCAGCTGACCAGCAAAGAAGAAGCAGATGCTAAAGGACAGCTCGCGGCTATGCGATTTTATCTGGAGCATATTTTGCAGATTAGTTGAGGAGGAAAACAAGTGATTTTGCTCAATGCTTTGCCATTAATCTTAGCTTTTTCAATTATCTATTTTCCTGTAACGATACTTATTCAAAAAAAGCGCAGTCGTTTTAATTTCCGCCGATATAGCATTCAGACTGTTTTTATCTATTACATAGTCACTGTAATAAGTTTAACTTTTTTCCCAATGCCCATGGTTACAAGATGGTCCGCATCGTTACACGGCTTTAGTGAGTTCAATCAGCGAGATAATTTAATTCCTTTTCACTCTATTTTTGATATTTTGTTTCATTCAGTGGATATTGAAGTGATCTTGAAACAAATTGGTGGAAATATTCTTTTGATGCTCCCGTTCGGCTTCTTGCTGCCAATCGTATCGAAAAAATACGGCAAATCCCTGAAAATGCTTATGACGATAGCTTCATTCAGTTTAGGCATCGAATTGGGACAGGCTCTTCTAGGATTTATTATCGGCATAATTTATCGATCAACGGATATAGATGATATCGTATTAAATGTCGCTGGAGGCATGTTAGGTTTAACATTAATAAAACTAGCCGGACGTTTGCTTCCAGTGAATAAAGCAAAAATGTCTGAGAAAGATTTATTAATGCACAGCCAAGACGTGGGAGAGTAGCTGGATAATTCATTAATAGAGGAATGATACGCGCGATTCTTGTTTTTTTGCTGGCCGGTTTTTGCGAGATTGGTGGGGGCTATTTGATTTGGCAATGGCTGCGGGCCGTATTTCTGCTCTTCACCATTTATTTCATCGAAAACCCGAACATTCTGAAAAGGTTTAAATACTTCATTGGCTTTGTGTCCCTCTTAACTATATAATCAAATGAAAGCCTATTAATCTAATCAATGATGAGAAGAATGAGGCTATTTTTTGAACATCAATCCTAAGTTTGATATGAAAATTCATAGGATAAACGCCTAATTGGAGAGCAGCTTATTGCTGACTAGGGTTAACAGCTGACCCGAAAATGAAGGTGAATTCAGATATGTTGAAGCTGAAAAAAGGGGATAAAATCGGCATTTATTCGTCCTCTTCGCCGATTACAGCAACCTCGCCGAAACGTTTTCTTCGAGCAAAGAAATTTTTGCAGAATAAGGGTTTTGAGATTGTTGAAGGCAGTTTAACGGGACAATCGGACGGTTATCGCTCAGGGACGATTCAAGAGCGGGCAGCCGAGTTGAACGCATTCATTCGCGATCCCGAAATTAAAATGATTATGTCGACGATTGGCGGCACAAATTCAAATGCGCTGCTTCCTTATTTGGATTATGAAGCATTCAAAGCCGATCCCAAGATCATGATCGGTTATTCGGACGTTACGGCAATCTTGCTGGCTATTTATGCAAAAACTGGTTTTCCGGTCTATTATGGTCCAGCGCTTGTTCCTTCCTTCGGTGAATTTTCACCTTTTGTCGATGAAACCTATCACTATTTTCAGCAGATGGTTTGCGAAGAGCTTTTATTTCCATATGCTGTGCCAAGGCCTGAATATTGGACGGATGAACCGATTAACTGGGAGAATAAAATAAGGGACAAAGAGAGACGGCGCAATCGCTGGATCGGGGTGCATGGCGGGAAGGCTGTCGGCCGGCTAATCGGCGGGAACCTGAATACGATACAAGGTTTTTGGGGCAGTCCTTATATGCCGCCGATTGAACCCGGCGACATTTTGTTGATTGAGGACTCGATGAAATCGGCGGATCAGGTTGAGAAAAATTTTTCGCTGCTTGCGGTCAATGGCGTTTTCGATAGAATTGGCGGCATTCTACTCGGCAAACATGAGCTTTTTGATGATGCCGAGACGGGCAGGAAACCACTTGATATTTTGCTCGAAGTGTTGAATGGCCGGTCATTGCCAATCATTGCGGATTTTGATTGCTGCCACACGCACCCGATGCTCACATTACCGATCGGCGCCCGGGTAGAAATCGACGCAGATCGGGCAGCGGTGACGCTCTTAAGTGATTGAAAGGGGAAATTGAATGTTCAGGAAAAATGATCAGCGGGCCGAGCAGGGGGAACGATCAATTATTGAAAAAACTCGAAATTATGTTCGAACAAGGTTTGAGGGAGAGAGCAGCGGCCATGATTGGCAGCATATTAAGCGAGTTTATGAGACAAGCCTGAATCTTTTTGCTCATGAACAAAATGGCGCAGCAAATCAACAAGTGATTGAACTGGCCGCTCTTCTTCATGATATAGCGGATTGGAAATTTAATGAGGGGGACATCGCGGCAGGCTCGCGGGCAGCGGGTGAATGGTTGACGGCTCAAGGGTGCCCACCGGAAACTATCGAAAAAGTCTGTTGTATTGTTGCTCGACTTTCTTTTAAAGGGGCAGGGGTCGAAACACCAATGGAAACCTTGGAAGGAAAAATTGTTCAAGATGCAGACCGGCTGGATGCCATTGGAGCGATCGGTATTGCAAGGGCATTTGCCTACGGCGGGTTTCGCGATCAAACACTCTTTGATCCGCGAATACATCCCCAAAATCATCAAACCTTTTCGCAATATAAAGAGAAACAGTCGACAACGATTAATCATTTTTATGAAAAATTACTATTGCTGAAGGATCGAATGAATACGAACGCAGGCCGGATTGAGGCGGAAAAGCGGCAGAAAACCATGTTGCAGTTCCTTGAAGACTTCTTTCGCGAGTGTCACGCGGAATCTTGCTGGCATGCTGAAGTACTGAGGAACAATCCTGAAACCATGAGCGTGAATGCGATGCATCAAAAACAAGGAGGTTGAAAGCTTGCAGACGATCAAAAACATTTATAAAAAGACATACATAGAAAATCGAAAGTCTTTCATGATCGGCTGGATCATTTTTATTTTAATCACCGTTCTTACCGCATTTCTCTGCCAGGCAGTGAACTTAAATGTCCATAGAACATTACTTTTTTTGCAACGCATCTACGGTTCGGTTCTCGCAGGGAAAGTTACATTTCTTTCTATTTTTCTGAATAATGCCAGAGCCTGTATCTTAATGATTCTCTTCTTTGTTATTCCTATACTTTTTTTTCCATGGATTTTCATCGTCTTCAACAGTGTTGTCGTCGGGATTGTGATCTATATTGGCATGAGTGTCCATAAAAATATTTTTTTACTCGTCGTACTTGGACTGCTTCCCCATGGAATTATTGAACTTTCCGCTGTCATTCTGTCTGCCTGTCTGACGATCCGGCTGCAGAAGATCTGGATTCGCAAAATAACCAATGCCATGCGGCTTAAAAGTCATCGCAAACCGGTGGCTAGTCTCGCTCAACGGTTAAAGCAGGTTCTCTTGCAATTTGCCCTGATTATTCTGCCTGCCCTTTTCATTGCCGCACTAATCGAGGCATTCATTACTAAAATGCTTTTAGCACGGTTTATGTAAATTAAAAGGGGAGGCTCTTAGGTGAAGGGCCTCTCCTTAGCTTTATTTAGGATGGAGCTGTAATTCCTGATCGCTTCACAGCTTTTGAATAGGAAAGGAGAAGGATGGCAAAAAGGGCTGAATAGTTGCCGAACAAGCAGAAGGCAATGCCGTAAATCCCCAGATGCATGTCGATAGTTATCAGGATCATTAGAATTAATGCTGCCAGATTAACAAGAAACGTTGTCAGGAAAACATAAGTGCTTTGGCCGACGGACTGCAGGGCAGCCTTGTAAATGGTAAACAGCGGTTGAAAGCTGTTTGCCAGCCACAGCAGGAGAAAAATTCCTGCGGAGTAATGGATCAGTCTGAGATTGCTCGTGATTAGCCCGGCAAACGGGGACCAGAGAATGGAGAACAGAATGCCGGACAGCGAGAAAAAGGTCAAGGCCAGTGCAGACGCTAACCGTGGCAATGTTTTCAACCGCGTGCTGTGACGCGCGCCCTGACTTTCGCCGACCAAGGTCAGCAAGGCGGAACTGTACATGAAGGCAGGAATCAGACCAATTTGCAGGAATTGCCCGATCAGCAGATAACTGGATAAGACAATTGTACCCAGGTGGGCCAATAGCGCCTGAAGCGCGATCACGAAAAGGCCGCCTTCTATAAGCTCCTGTCCCAGAAGTGGCAAGCTTTTTTGGATCAGAAAGATCAGCTTAGATCGGCGTGCAGGAAGCGCAGCCCAGATTTCCTTTCGGAGTAACCAGGCATAGCAACCGGCATCGAGGCAGAGGATCAACATACTGGAGATCGCGGCTCCGGCTATGCCCAGTTCAGGGAACCCCAATTTGCCAAAAATCAGTAAATAATTAAGCCCAGTGTGTAGAAGTGTTGTGGTTGTTGAGATAATTAGAATCCACTTTGTGTTTTTCTTGATTTTTAAACAATTGGTCAGTGTAAAAATGATTAATTGCAGCAGCGGATAACCGCTCATGATCGATAGATAAGTATTGGCCTCATGCAATGTTTGTCCGGAGAATCCATAGAGCTGCCTGAGCAGTGATCCTCGGAACAAAAGAAGAAAAAGTCCAAAGCCTGCTCCAAGAAAAAAATCCAGCAATAGCGAAGATCGGAATAAGGCTAGAAATTTATCGTTTCTTCTTTCACCGATGGCTTGTGAGCCATAGATATTGAACGCGATAGCGATCGAATCGATAATTCCCGCTAGCGTATAGAGAAAGTTCCCGACAGCGCCGATTGCCGCAAACGCCGAGATGGAGAGATGGCCGACCATCGCCTGATCGATGCATTCAATCGATAATCCAAAAAGGGAATTGGCAATCAGCGGTACGGCCAGCTGATTCAATGACTTTATCTGATTTTTTATCAATAAAAGGACTCCAATATAAGGTTTTTCCATCAGCCCAGTAACAAGCGGACGGAACCTTATACTCTGCGGCATCCATTGCATCACTTCCTGTTTTATTTATAGATTTATTATAAGGGATTTCACTGCATATGCCTGATTATTCAGAAAAATTTTACCGAATGATTGCCTTGCTTCATTTTGGGCAGTTGTTGCAAAAAAATCATTACAGATAAAATCTATACTGATTTATAATGGAAAAAACATTCCTTACACTGCAAGACGGATAAAATGAAATTACAGCTTATTATCAAAGAGGTGAATAAATTGGAAATTATTGATCAGGACCCAACTTCCAAGGATGCACTATTATTGATGGATGAACTTTCAAATACGTTAGAGGCAATTACAGGAAACAGTGGTCGCCATTCATTTAATAATGATGATGTATGTAAGCCGCGCTCTCTGTTTGCCATTGCGTATATCCAAGGAAAAGCTGTGGGGTGTGGGGCAATACGGCCTATTGATGAAAACACTGCGGAAGTTAAGCGAATGTATGCAAGAGTAAAAGGGAAAGGAGTAGGGGGTAAAATATTACACTATCTTGAGAACAAAGCACGAAAGATGGGCTATGCAAAATTAATATTAGAAACGAGATGGATAAATCAAAAAGCTGTTCAATTTTATGAGGGCAAGTCATACCAACGCATTTCTAATTATGGAAAGTATGTTGATCGTTCTGAATCAGCCTGTTTTGAGAAAATCATGAATGTATAAACCTCAGAGTAATAGTAATTGCGCCATACGTGTTTTATCGCGAAGCCTTCTGATACTATAACTAATAATTCGTTGGCAATTGCGCGTTTCACTGTAATGGAAACCTTGTAATAAAAGGGATGATTCTATGCAACTGACAGGAAAAGTAGCAGTGATTACCGGCGCTCTGGAAGAGGAATTGGAAAAGCCATTGCTCTAGCTTACTCTGAACACGGAGCAACCGTTGTTTGTGCAGCACGCACAGATAAAGAAATCCAGACAGTGGCGGAAGAAATAATAAGCAAAAATGGAAAAGCATTAGCGATTCCCACAGATGTAACAAGTCTAAAATCCATAAAGAAGACATTCAAAAAGGTCAAAGAGCAGTTCGGAAGAATTGATATTCTTGTTATAAACGCAGGAATCAATAGTGATAGAAATCTGGTGGAAGAAAGTCAGCCTGAGGATTGGGTCGAAACAATTAATGTGAATCTGATTGGCGCTTATTATTGTGCCCGTTCGGTTATTCCCTATTATGAAAGAATATGGAGGAAAGATTTTGACAATCGGTTCAGGCAGAGGACATAAGGGCGCTCCGGGTGGTTCCGCTTACGCCTGTTCAAAAGCCGGCTTATGGATGTTCACCCGAGTTTTAGCTCAAGAGCTTCAGGCGTACAAAATAAGTGTGAATGAACTGATTCCCGGACCTGTTAAAACGTCTATGGATCATGATAAAGAGTCCAGTGTTTTTAGTATTGACGGTGAATGGATAAAGAATCCTGAGGATGTAACCCCTTAGCGCTTTTCCTGGCAGAGCAGCCTGACATATGGCCGACCGCACAAAGCTTCAGCCTAATGAGAAGAGATAACTAGCGTCTGAAAATCGAAATAGCGTAGTTGTTGAATAGAAAATATGGAAGAAAAGCCTGAGACATGTGTCGTGTCAATGGTTCTTGAAACATTTCCGCCTTTTTGCAGAAGTATTCAACTGCTAATCAAGAAGGTTAATCTGCAAAATAAGTAAAGGGATAAGTACGGTCACACCCACCAACAATGAAATAGCCGATCTAGCGGATCAATCGAGGCAATTTTTTGAAATTAATGCGTTCAGATCTTCCTGTGACCTTGTCAAAATGGCTGGATTCGCATTTAGGGTATTTGTTCCTGGTGACGATTATCTTTACGCTTGGGGAAATCGTTCGTTCTCCGGTGACCCAGAGTTTTGTCAGTCATTATGCCCCGCGGGACGCACGCGCGCAGTACATGGGTGCGTCCAATCTGCAATTTACGATCGGCCGTTTTCTGGCACCGTTGACTGTTTTTTTATCCGCATGGCTTGAGCCCTTGGCGATTTTTATTCTTTTGCTGATTGCATCCCTGATCAGCATGGTGCTCTATTATTCTCTTTTTAAAAGATATACGGGGTGCCAGTTAAACAGGAATTCCGAGGTACAGCCCCCCAGCAACCGCCACCAAAACACGAAAGTTAAACCCAACTCCCGAGGTTAGACCTAACTGGAAAAAAGTTAGACCCAATCACGAAAAAGATAGACCTAACTCAGCAAAAGTCAGACCCAACTCCCGCGGTTAGACCTAACTGGAAAAAAGTTAGACCCAATCACGAAAAAGATAGACCTAACTCAGCAAAAGTCAGACCCAACTCCCGAGGTTAGACCTAACTGGAAAAAAGTTGGACCTAATCACGAAAAAGTTGAACCCAAATCGAGTGCATTTC
>JBHGUY010000037.1:0-21514 GCA_048976585.1 Sporolactobacillus sp.
TATTCTCGTAATCATTCAAACGCTGTTGCCAAAGTTGATGTAACTTAATTCGCGTCATGGATCATCCTCCTGATCATTTGATAGGTGAATTATCGCATGCTTGGCTAATCCTTGAGAAGGTGTCCATTATTTGACGCTTACAATGAATTATTATCTGAGGGTGAAGCGAAATGGTTAAGACGAAGCTCAGGAAGCCGACGTTTAAATATATCGAAAATGAATTGCGAAATTATCACAACACACTCCGGGAGATAGGAGCACTCCAAGAGGAAATTATGTATCCTTATCGGAATGAGAAGCCAAACACCGCTCCGGGATATAATTCAGCACGTGTTCCGGACGATCCAACGGGACGAATGGGCATTCGTTTGGCCAATCATAAAGAATTAAAATATCTCGAAGGAGTCACCAACGCTATAAAAAACGTTTATGAATCGTCACCGGAGGAATACCAGAAACTTATCCGAACAAGATACTGGACTAATAAGCGATTAAATTGGGACGGCATAGCGTTAGAACTTAACGTCAGCCGTCGGCAGGCAATACGTTGGCGAGATGAGATTGTGGAGACAATTGCGAATACAATCGGCATGAAATGAAAAGATGGCACTATAATGGCACTTTTGGGCCGCTAATCTGTTTAATAATAGTAATGTGGGATGAGAAGAGTATCGGTTAAATTAGCTGATGCTCTATTTGTTTATAATAAAAAAACGCCTTTTATGGGCGCTCAATACCTAAACGATCCTTTAAAGCGTCTTGAAGGACGTGGGAATAATTGATTTTGTTTTCTTTGGCTATGTCATCCAGCCATTTAGGGATCGTCAATGTTTTTTTAACGGCTTGTTTTTTAATCTCGCTTCGATATGGTGGCATCCATGCTTCGATGAGCGTCACAATTTGGTTCTTCTCGGCCTTGATGTTTTTAATATCCGTGGGATTAGGAATGGGTTCATGATCTTCCTCCATTCCATAAAGGTGCAACGCCATCGCTTCACGGGCATTTTTGAATGCTTCAGAAGTTTCATCGGCAGAAGGGAGACACCCAGGAAGGTCAGGGAAGAAAATTGAAATTCCATCGGAGGCAAAATCAAAAATGGCTGGGAAAACATATCTGTCTTTTTGACTCATTATGCATTTCTCCTTTAAGAATATAGAGGGAAGGGGGTTCATTTAAAATGAACCCCGGATTGTGCTTCAATCTTTTTTAAAGTTCCGGTTGGTATATCTTTTTTGGGGTGTGTCACTGTCACACGGCCCTTTTTGATGGGGTGTTTTAACTGGCAATGATCTCCCGTATAACTGACTATGTACCACCCGTCTTTTCGAAGAATTTTCAGCACTTCCCTTGAGGAATAGGTTTTCAATATTGTTCCCTCCCTCAGCTATTATAATAGCACGTATATTAATACGTATCAATGAGTTTTTATAAAGTTAGGGGATAATTTTATGATTATTAAGAAAATACCCATTTCAAGCATTAATCCGGCACTTTATAATCCAAGATTGGATTTAAAGCCTGGCGATCCGGAATATGAAAAATTAAAACGATCCATCCAAGAATTTGGCTATGTTGATCCGCTAATATGGAACAAGCAGACAGGAAATCTGATTGGTGGCCATCAGCGCTTGAAGATATTGGAATCTGAAGGAGAAAAAGAAGTTGAGGTCTCCGTCGTCGATTTGGATGATCAAAAAGAAAAGGCACTCAATATTGCGCTAAACAAGATTAGTGGCGAATGGGACATGCCAAAGTTGAAAGATCTATTGGAAGAATTGGACGATGGGGAATTCGATCTTGAACTGACTGGATTTGATTTGCAGGAAGTTGAAGATTTAATGACACAGTTTTCTGCAGATGATGAATCTCCGGGTGCTGAGGAAGATGATTTTGACGTTGATGAGAATATTCCTGACGATCCTGTAACTAAGCGTGGGGATATATGGAAGATCGGGCGGCACCGATTGATGTGCGGGGACAGCATAAATCAAAATGATGTCGAACAATTAATGAATGGAGAAAGGGCCGATCTTCTTATTACCGATCCTCCGTACAATATCGACTATGAAGGAAAAACGAAAGAAAAGTTAAAAATCCAAAACGATAAACAGGATAGCAGCTCATTCCGAAAATTTCTCGCTGATGCATTCCAATCGGCAGATGAAGTGATGAAGAATGGAGCTGCTTTTTATATATGGCATGCAGGGACGGAAGGATTCAATTTTATTGGCGCCTGTCAGGACGTTGGTTGGGTAATACGAGAAGTTCTGATATGGGTTAAAAACACTCTGGTGATGGGACGGCAAGATTATCAATGGCAGCATGAACCATGCCTCTATGGATGGAAAGATGGGGCTTCTCACTTCTGGAATTCCGATAGAAAGCAAACGACGGTATTAGAGTTTGATAAGCCGCAGAGAAGCAATCTTCATCCAACTATGAAGCCGGTGGCATTGTTTGATTACCAAATAAAAAACAGTACGAAAAAGGGAAACAATGTTCTGGATCTGTTTGGTGGGTCAGGAACGACGCTCATAGCCTGTGAACAAAATGAGCGGAACGCCTTTCTGATGGAACTTGATGAAAGATATTGTGATGTGATCATAAAGCGGTGGGAAGAATTCACAGGAGAAAAGGCGGTGCTTGAAAATGTGCATTAGAACTTAGGCGGTGAGAGGCGATGGCCTACAGAAAATATCAGAAGTGGCTGAAGAAAGATGGGCTCACCCTTTTAGAGGGATGGGCGAGAGAAGGATTAGCAGATGAACAGATCGCCCACAATATGGGGATTGCCCGATCTACGCTGAATGAATGGAAAAAGAAATATCCGGACATTTCGGACACCTTAGAAAAAGGCAAGGATGTTATTGATTTTGAGGTAGAGAATGCTTTGCTCAAACGAGCAATCGGCTATGATTATGATGAAATTAAAACCTATATTTCCGAGGCCAAGGGTAAACAGACCAAGCGAGTTGAGAAGGTAAGAAAGCACATACCGGGCGATCCAGGAGCGGCCATGTTTTGGTTGAAGAACCGTAGGCCGGAACAGTGGACAGCACAATGGAAGCATGACAACGAATTGAAGAAAGCCCAAGCTGAGAAGCTGAGGAAGGAAATGTCAGAGGAGAGCGGCGAACAGGAGCCGATCACCATCGTAGAAGGCACGGACGAAATGAGGCGATATGTGGATGAACATTCAGATTCCGCAACTCATTAGTCCGAGTTTTTTCTCATTATGGCTTGCTGAACAATCGCACGTCGTGGCAAAGGGCGGTCGATCATCGACAAAATCCTCTGTTATTTCGCTGAAGCTCGTCACAGATTTTCTGAAAGATGATAATGGTAATGTGGTGTGCCTGCGCAAGGTTGCCAAGTATCTGCGGACAAGCGTTTATGAGCAAATAAAGTGGGCAATCTATATGCTCCATGCCGAGAACTCTTTTCTGTTTCGTGTGTCGCCGCTGTCAATCATCCATAAGCGGACGGGCACGGCGTTTTATTTTTATGGGGCCGACGATCCGATGAAGCTCAAATCCATGACGATTGCGAAAGGGTACGTCATGGCGCTATGGCTAGAGGAATTGACAGAGTTTGAGGGTGTCACCGATGTGGACGTGATCGAAGATACATTCATCCGGCACGACCTTCCCGGCGGCAAAGAGGTTAAAGTTTATTTTTCCTACAATCCGCCCAGAAATCCGTATGATTGGGTTAATGAGTGGATTCCCAAAAAAGAGGAAGATCCAAGTTATTTCATTCATTCGAGCACTTATCAGGAAGTCAATCCACATTTTCTCAGTCAGCAGTTGATTGATAAAATTAATCGCTATAAAACAAACGACCCGGATTATTGGCGATGGATGTATCTTGGCGATGTGATTGGGCTGGGCAATCTCGTTTACAATATCAAGCATTTCCACTGGATTGATGAATTGCCGGAGAACGATGACATTATGGTAATCAGTACATCAGCCGACACCGGGCATCAGGTCAGCGCGACGACCTTTTCAGCATATGGCTACACTAAACGGGGCAACGTGATTCTGCTGGACACCTATTATTACAGTCCGGCTAATAAGACGGTTAAAAAAGCACCGTCGGAACTGTCAAAGGATTATAAGAAATGGCGAGACGGCATAATGAAGCAATACAAGCGAGGCATTGATGTGGAGACGATTGACTCGGCGGAAGGCGCACTGCGGAACCAAATCTTTAAAGATTATGGAATCCGGATGCATCCCGTCAATAAATTAAAAAAGATTGACATGATCGACTTTGTGCAGGATCTACTTGCGCAGGGCCGTTTTTTTATGCTTCACACGTCGAACAATCAGATCTTCTATGAGGAACACAAGAAATATCAGTGGGACCCGGACACACTGGAAAGTGACGATCCCAAAGTGATTAAAGAGGATGATCATACATGCGATCAACTTCAATATTTCGTTTTGGATAACCGTCGAAAGCTCGGATTGAAGCTGTAAGGAGGCGAGAGCCATTGTGGAATTGGATTAAGAAGGCAGCAAAGGGGGTGCTTATCCGATTGAATCTCATTAAGCAAGTCAACAATGTCACGGATTTTGCTGCAGTCATAGAATCTGAGAATCAATACAACTTAATCCAAGTCTGGCGCGATCTCTATCGGGGCTATCTTCCAAGTTTTCATAATCCGTTCTCCGGCAAGGACGAAACCTTTCACGATATTAATTGTCATACCCTGTCCGGCAACCGGAAGCGGAGATTGCAGACTCTAAACATGCCAAAAATCCTGTGCGAGACATTGACCAGCCTTGTTTTTAATCAGAAATGCCAGGTCAATATTTCATCAGGCACTCCGGGCGAAGCAGACACGGAAGGAAGCACACAGCCCGATCCGTTTGCCGAGTCTGTTAAGAATGTGCTGGACGATAATCATTTTTTGAAAAACTTTGCTTACCGGTTGGAAGATTGCTTTGCGATGGGTGGACTTGTGATCAAGCCCTATTTCGATGGACAGAAAATCAAAATTACTTTTGTCACGGCTGATAGCTTTCTACCACTGGAATCAACCGAAGATGAAATCCGGTCGGGCGTGTTCATTAACCAGATTTCAAAAGGCAAAAAATATTATACTCTTTTGGAATGGCACACATGGGGCGCATTGAATGCAGACAGCACAGATGTCAGCAATGCGCCAGTATATCAAATTAAGTCAGAACTCTACTATTCGGACAGTCCGAGTCTGCTCGGGACAAAAGTTCCTCTCTCGACGCTGTTTCCAAATAAAGATGAGCTCGTGACCATTAACGGGCTGAGCCATCCGCTGTTTGTCTATCTCAAACCGAATCTAGCAAACAATTTTGAGTTGGACTCGCCGCTGGGCGTGAGCGTCTATGCGAATGCGGTCGATACGCTGCGCTCGCTCGATATTGCATTCGATAGTTTCCAGCGGGAGTTTATTCTCGGTAAGCGCCGGATTCTCGTGCCGCAAACGGCTGTGCAGTCGGTGATTGACCCGAACACTGGGGAAATGCATTATTATTTCGATCCGAATGATGAAGTTTATCAGGCAATGGCGAATGGGTTGGATGCCAAGGATGAGCAGTTAATCAAGGATATGAGCGTGGAGCTTAGAGTCACCGATCATATTGATGCGATCAATGCTTTCCTGAATATCCTCTCGGCTCAGCTTGGATTCAGCGCTGGGACTTTTGCCTTTAGCGGTGGCGCAACCGTCCAGACGGCAACGCAGGTCATATCAGAGAATAGCCAGACTTTCCGCACGAAACAGAGCCATGAGACTCAAATAGAGAAAGCCATCCGGGAATTGGTCGATGTCGTCGCTCAGATGGCCCAGCTTTATGATCTATTTGACGTGCCGGATGATTATGATGTCACGGTAGACTTTGATGATAGCGTCGCAGAGGATAGGCAGGCTAATGCTAACTTTTATTTAACGCTCGTCAATTCTAATTTGATGCCAAAGGTCGAAGCCATCAAGCGCATCTTTAACATGACCGACGAGCAGGCTCAGGCATGGCTGGCACAGATTCAGGTGGAACAGCCGCAAGCAGGGAACATTGAGGACATAATCGGCGGATCAGATGGAGGTGGGTCAAATGCTGACACCGTTCCAGCTAAATAATCTTTCTCAGCCGATAGTTAAGATCTACTCCAAAATGGAACAGGACATATTATACAAGATCATTGACCGGCTGAAAACGGATCAGGACATATCCAAAGATAAAGTCCTTGAATGGCAATTTGAGAAGTTCCGGCAGATGGGCGATCTGAATAAGGACGTACTGAAGATTATCTCTGATGCCAGCGACCGCTCACTCGAAAGCCTGAACGGCATCATGAAAAAGATTTCAGATAATGATGTAGCGGCAGTGGATGCCTCGCTTGCCGAAGCGGTCAGTAAGGGAAAAGTCAAAGCGGCACCGGCACCTGAAAAGGATAGCCGGGTTTATAATACGCTGCGGACTTTGCAGGGGCAGGCAAAGGATAAGTTGAATCTCGTCCGATCATCGCTCTTGCAGAATACGGGGCAGGTTTACCGAGACATTATTTCGACCTCTGTCGCTAAGGTGAACGCGGGACAGGCCACAACGAGAGAAGCTGTAGCCGAAACAGCCAGCCGATGGGCTGAGAAGGGATTGCCTGCGCTAATTGATTCGCGCGGGCGACATTGGTCAATTGAGGGCTACATTCCGACCGTGATTAATAGTGTCAATAATGATTTGACCAATCAAATGACTTTCGCCCGGATGGACAGCTATGATTGCGATTTAATTCAAATCAGCAGTCATATGGGTGCGCGGCCGCTCTGCTATCCCTATCAATCACATATCTACAGCCGAAACGGAAAAAGCAAGAAATATCCGTCGTTGGCGTCGACATCTTACGGTCAGCCTGCTGGAATATTCGGCGTTAATTGTAAACACCTCGCGGCGGCTTATGTTGATGGCGTCAATACCCGGAGTTATCAGCAGTATCCGAAAGCCGAGAATGATAAGGTCTATCAGCAGACGCAGAAACAGCGCTATTATGAGCGCAAGATCCGCAAGGCGAAAACGCAGCTGGAAATCAGCAAGCGGATGGATGTTGATAGCGCCATTCAGAAGGCACAGGCAAAGGTGAGAAACCGTCAGGCAAATATGCGGCAATTTATTAATGACAGTGGTATGACGCGGCAGTATAGCCGAGAGCAAACATTAACGAAATAGGCGATATGCCGGGAAGGAACGGTGATCCTTTCTATCGAGCCGGTTAAGGCTCTTTTTTCATGCCCTTTTTCAGGCTGCGGGCGGAAAAGAACAGCGCTGAAATCATTGAAAGGAGCGATAAAATGCTCAAACTAAGACCATTAAATCTTCAATTTTTTGCAGAAGACAGTGCACCGGAAGGACAAACGGAGGAAAAGCCTGTGGAAGAAAAACCGGCGACCGAAACGGAAAAGACCGTCGAACAGCCGAAAGTGCAGGAAACAGAAAAGGCCGAAGCGGAAGCTCCAAAAGTGGACATTGAAGGGCTCACTAAGAAGGCACAGGCGGCGATCCTTAAGCAATTAGGCGTTTCGGATGTTAAGACAGCGAAGGCAAATCTAAAAGCCTATCAGGAGCATCTGGAAAGTCAAAAATCCGAAGCCGAGAAGCAGGCGGATAAACTCGCTCAATATGAGAAGTCTTTGCAGGAAAAGGATGCGGCGATTGCTCATGCGAATGCGAAAGTTTCCGCACTGTCAAAAGGTGTCAAAGCCGATGCAGTGGACGATGTGATCAAGCTTGTGGGCGATTCTGAAGATGTTGAGAAAGCATTAGAGAACATCTTGACCAAATACCCACAGTTCAAGCAAGAGACCACACAGCAGGACGAAGATAAGCCAAAACCATCTTTCGGTGATAAGAATTATAAGCCGCCAAAAAAAGCAGCAGATAAAGAGAAGTGGGCTAACGCATTTAATTTTTTGAAAAATAGGGAGAGTGACAAATAATGTCAGCAGTCAATTATGCAGAAGAATATTTTCAAGCACTTCAGCAGGTATTTAAAGTAGGGCTGGAATTTAATGATTGCTACAATACGCCAAATAACAATTTAATTAAGTGGACTGGTGCTAAAACGATCCAAGTCCCGAACATTTCAACAGGTGGGTATGTGGATGTCAATCGTGATGCAGTGAATGGATTCACGCGCCGCGTCGACAACAGCTTCGTTCCCTATACTCTGGAACATGACCGTGAGTTCAGCACACTAGTTGATCCTGTCGATATTGATGAATCCAATATGGCGGTGACGATTGCAAATATTACCCAAATTTTCAACGTGGAGCATAAGATCCCTGAGCTTGATAAATATATGGCATCGAAGCTATATGCAGAAGTTGTTTCCAAAGGCGGCACTATTGATAATACGGCTTTGACCGTTGAAAATATTCTGACCGTTTTTGATTCCTTGATGGAACAGATGGATGAAGCTGAGGTTCCGACAGAAGGCCGTATTCTGTATGTGACTCCGACCATTAATACGATGTTGAAAAATGCGCAGCAGATTCAGCGCAGATTGGATGTTACTGCCAATAACGGCCAAATTAATCGCGCCGTCCGTTCGCTGGATGAAGTCAATATTATCATTGTTCCGAGTTCTCGCATGAAGACTGTTTATAATTTCACAGATGACGCGGTAGCCGATCCATCAGCGACGCAGATCAATCTGATTCTGTGCAATTGCCAAGCGATGTTCAGCCCAATGAAATATGAGTTTGTCAGTCTCGATGAACCGACTGCAAAAACCGGTGGCAAATATCTGTATTATGAGCGGGCATACTGGGATGTTTTTGTTATCCAGCAGAAAGTAGACGGAATTAAAATCAATGCTGTGGCGACTGCCTAAGGGGGAGATTAAATGGCACGACTTAAAAAATTAAACCGGGTCATTGATGTGAGTGATGGTTTTGTCAATAGTTATCTTATCCGCGGATATGATGAAATTGACGATAAAGGTACGATTATCAAACGGGCTACAGGCGGCCGCAATGTATCCCTACCGGAATATAACAAGTTGTTAGATGAGAATGAGCAGCTGAAAGCAGAATTAAAGGGTGTCAAATCTCCGGCAAAGAAGTGATCTGTGATGCAATATATTGATCCAGATTTCTATTCCGGAACATATGGCGGCACGGCGATTGATGCGGCTCAATTTGCGAATTATGCCAATCCGGCGGAACGCACCATTGACTTGATGACGCAGAACCGGCTATCGGGGATGGATTTTAGTAAGCTCCATGATCGCCAGCAATGGTTGATCAAAATGGCAATCAGCGCACAAATTGAATATAGCTTTCAGAATCAATCCACGAGTGAAACTGATTATGCCGGGAATGGAACGGTACAATCGGCTAGCATTGGTGGATTTAATTATTCTCTAGCCAATCAATCTGTTGCCGATCTGCCGCAGAACGGTGAGCAGAATATTGCTCAACGGTTTTCTAAGACGGCTTATCAATATCTCTTGCGCAGCGGGCTGATGTATGCGGGTCTTGGGGTGGTTGAATGAAAATTCTTCCCATCCCGATTAAATTGTTGCCACATTCTATCAGTTATGCCGCTTATAGCGGAAGTGAGCGTTATGGGGATTCATGGGCTGATCCCGATTCTGTGGATCATGTGCGCGTCGTGCCGTCCTCTCAGGTGACTGCAAGCAATCTCTCACAGCAGACAGATTACAGCTATCTGGTGATCATTGACTCAGTGCACACGTCGCCGCAAATCACGCCAACAGAGAAAAGCAAGGTCGACTATGGCGACCTATCATTAAAAATTCTGAAGGTCAATGAATGCTGGGCGGAAAATAAGTTGCATCACTGGGAGTGTGAGTGCTCATGATCACAGTCAAATTTCATCTGGGCGATATTCCCGGCAACGTCAACAAGGCGGCGAAGCGAACGCTTCCGGCTCTCACGACGCAGGTCTATACGGATACCGATCCTTATGTGCCGTTTCTGACTGGGGATCTGTCAAAGTCTGCAAACCGGGCAGCTGATTTTGAGCGCGGCATCATTCATTATAATCAGCCGTATGCCCGCCGGCTTTATTACAATCCGCAGTATAATTTCACGAAAACCTTTCACCCGCAAGCGCGCGGGCGCTGGTTTGATTATTCCAAGACTCAAAATAAAGGGAAATGGGTGCAGACGGCACAGAGCGGGATGGTGAAATATTATGGCCGATCTTGATTTTCAAGACCGCATGATAGACGCGGTTGAGAGCAACTGTGCCCTATTCGCTCCCATTACCGTTCCGATCATCAAAGGCGATGAGGGGATCGGTTTTATGATGACCCCCGTTGGCGAAGAAACTCTTTACATGGATGGCAGTCGGGAACGGACTTATGCTTTCCAGATCACCGCACGGAGCGCCAGCGAGGAGCTCTCACTTTCAACACTCTTGGACATCCAGAAATATATTGATACTCTGAGCCTGCATGTGACGGACATTGTGAGCCAGAATGGCAGCTTTGAACTGGATAGCATGACTGTGACAACTGTCCCCAACGTTTTGGAATTTGACGCCACAAAAGGAACGATCTACGGATCTAATTTTGAAGCTCAATTATTACTCAAATAGGAGGAATCCAAATGGCTTTTAATTTAGGAGTTAAGAACCAGTTTTTTGTTGATACATCCGGAAAACAATCCTTAGACGATTCAGAAACGGCGACTTTTGTTAAACTCGCCGCAGGAATTAGTTCTGTGACTCCGACACCAGGCGACACAACGGATAACACAGCTTATTATGACGGCGGTGGATTTGCCAATACCGATGTCACCGGGTTGAACTATTCGCTGGCTTTCACGGGCAACCGCGTCAATGGTGATGCCGCACAGGATTATATCTCCGGATTAAGATTTACAACCGGTGATGATCGGAAAGTACTACTCAAGCATATTGATCCACTTGGAAATATTGATATTGCGCTCGTAACGCTATCCGACATCATTGATTTTGGTGGCGACGCCAACGCGAAGCAGACCTTCAGCTTCACAGCCAACTTTGATGGAGCGCC
Source organism: Sporolactobacillus sp. (assembly GCA_048976585.1). Classification (GTDB taxonomy): domain Bacteria; phylum Bacillota; class Bacilli; order Bacillales; family Sporolactobacillaceae; genus Sporolactobacillus. The sequence continues at coordinate 11,045 of JBHGUY010000037.1, forward strand.
TCAGACGACTCCGGCAACCACGGCAGGCTGATGATGCATTTCATCCTCTGTCAACCGGCAATTCAACGATTTAAGTGGGAGTTGGAAGTTTGTTTGACAAATTTGAAATCATTCGGGATTGATGACATTATCTTGCTTTTTAGCAGGTATGACGATTCAATCCCCATTTTTTTTGAAAAGAAATACGGGGCTCAGTGTTTTGTCTATCCAGACGACCGGCGAGACAAGTCTTACATTCCGTCAATCAAGCCCTATCTCTGGTGGCAATTTTTGAAGGATAATTTGTCGGCTGAACAGGGCGAGTATTTTTATATGGATGCGGATGTGATCTTTCGTGAAATTCCCGATTTTAAAAAACTCCATAATGACTCTCATTTATGGTTTGGAAGCAATACCGAAGGCTATCTCGGGCTGGATTATATTCATTCAAAAGGGCCGGGTTATCTGGCAAGCATGGCCGAAATTGTCGGGATCTCGCAAGAACAAGTAGACACCTTGAGAGGACGCTCAGCGGGTGCTCAGTGGTTGATTATTCACCCGAAGGTAATGTATTGGAAAAAAGTCTACAAAGACAGCACACGGCTCTACCGCTATTTCACAGGAGCCGAGCGGAATGAGGTGCGAAAGCATGGCAAGGGTTATGTTCCGCTGCAAAAATGGACGGCTGAGATGTGGGCGATGCTTTGGAACATGCCTCTATTTGGCATCCAGCTGGAAATTTCGCTTGAATTTGATTTTGCCTTTGCGACCGATCCAGTGAGCCGGTGGGATGAAGTGAAGATCTTGCATAATGCCGGAATCACAGCAGATATGAAGGATTGTTTTTTTAAGGGAAGATATTTCTCAAGGTCGCCGTTTGCCGACGATCTTTCTTTTGTCAATAAGCAGAAATGCAGTTATAAATATGTTCAGGCTCTGAAAAGAGTGGAGGAATAATATGAAAATCCAATTAAAATCTGAGAAAACCGTTTTTGAAATTGGCGATCAGAAGTTTGAAACGCGGTTTACTGATTCGACTTTGCAAAAATTTTGGGAAGCCGGAAATAAAATCAATCAGGAGGATAAAGAGTTTTCTAAAAACCATCCCGGATTGAAAGATCTGGATGATCCGCAGAAAGCAAAAGATATTGATGCTACTGAGCAATATGACCGGTTCGCGGGTGCGGTTCTGGACAGTCTGCCGAAAAGTCGGCAAGAATTCACAGATTTTTTTGATCTCGTTTTTGGCGAAGGTTCAGGCCAAAAAATCTATAGCCTCTGCGGAGAATCCACCTACAATATGGAACGCGTTTTTGACTCCATCTGGAACGCGATCATCGATCACATGTATGGCCGCACAGCACCACGCCGGGAACGTCGGCAAGACCGGCGATGAGCCATGTCGATCCTCACAGAGCGAGAGGATGACCAGCTTGAGATTGAGGGTATTGGCACATACCGGGTCACTTGCACCTTTGATCGCGTGCTCCAATGGCTGGGATTTCTAAAGGGGGAGCATTCTTCCGAAGAAATTCTTCAATGGAGCTATTCACATTTCATCGAACATCCGCCGGATTTGCCATCGGAAGATCGGTTACTAATTGTCCAGTCGATTGTGGATCAGCACATCAATCCCTATCAGAATAGCTCTGGTGATCAGGTCGATGAGACGATTCCTCAGCCGCAATATTATGACTTAGTGGCTGATGCGGATCTTATTTATGCGTCTTTTCTGCAAGACTATCAGATTGATCTCACGAAAGAAATCGGTCGAATGAGCTGGCATCGATTCATTGCGCTTTTAAATGGTTTGCGCGACGATACGAAATTTAAACAGGTCGTCTCGATTCGGCAAGAGCCGTTACCTACGGGAAATGATCGTGAAACTATTCAGGCACGGCAATCCTTACTCGAATTAAAAGAAATCTATGCACTCGATACGCCGGAAAATGAGACTTATGAGCAATACAAACTGACACAGTCTTTTATAAATCTGCGCCAAAAAGCAAAGGGGATGAGGACATGAGCGATGGCACAGTCACGATCCAAGTTAGCTTGGAAACTAACGGAGTTAAGAGTGATGCCAAACTGCTTTCTGAGATTCTTAAAAATTTAGGAAGCAATACCGGTGTCAAAATGGATCAGTCCATGAAGAAAAATGCTCAGCAAATGGCCTCATCTGCTAACAAATCAGCGAGTCAGGTTAAAAACGATATTTCTTCAATGGAGAATAGCGTTCAGAAGGATCTTAACAAGAAACACGAGATCCGGACGGATGCCGATCAGCAATCACTGAATCAGACGAAAAAGAAAATTGACAATCTGGCGAAGGGCAGTGAAAAGGTCGATGTCAAAATCGATGTCAACGCCGCAAGCCTCTCACAGACGAGTAGAAAGCTGAAAAGTCTCGGAGATAATAATGAGAAAGTAGACGTCAAGCCAGAGCTTGATGAATCTTCGGCAAATGAAAGCATTAGCCGATTCAGAAGGATTTTGAACCATATTCCACATATGAAAAGGGTGACGGCGGAAGTCAAAGATGAAGCCTCACCACAGATCCGAACGATTACAGACAGACTGAATTCGATGCAGTCTCATGCTGAAAGAGCGCAACATATTTTTGGCAAAATATTCGGAGCCTCCTTGCTTTCTAATACTGTTTCTAAAGGCTTTTCTGCAATTGTTTCATCATTGCACGAGGCCATTCATGCCGGTGCAGAGTATGACAAAGAGCAGCAGGTCATGGGCGCAACTTGGGATACGCTGACCGATAGCGCTTCTAAGGGATCAGCGATGGTCAAAAGTGTGAATAATATGTCAACCGCTTTTGGACAAAGCACTGATCTGGTCAATGAACTGGATCAACAGTTTTATCATGTTTTTGATAATCAGCCGCGCACAGAAAAGCTAACAAGAACGATGCTGACGCTTGCCGATACCCTTGGAATGAGCGGTGAACAGGTACAGAGGTTAGGTCTTAACTTCACACATATGATGTCATCGGGCCGCCTGCAAGTTGGCGATTTTAATATGATTACTGATCAATTGCCAATGTACGGGCGAGCGCTGCTTGAATATGAGCAGAAAGCCCAGCACAATTCAACCTTGACGATGGCTCAGCTTCGGAAAGAAATGAGTGCCGGAAAAATCAGTGCTCAAGATGCTGAAACCGTCATTGAAGGATTAGGCAGAAGATATTCCGAAGCCTCAGAAAACATGATGAAAACTCTCCCTGGCATGGAGCGGACGGTTAGAGCACGGGTGCCCGCATTGGTTGGCGCTTTTGAAACGCCTTTTCAACATGCACAAAGCCGAGTGTTTGCCGGAATATCTCGATGGGTTTCCCAATCTACGACGGAGAAAGAGTTTACTCGGATGGGGGCGGCAGCTAGCCGTGGGGTCACAACCATTGTTAATGCCTTTGCCAAAGTTTTTGGCAGCGGATCAGTATCTGATACGGCTGACAGTGCTCTCGATAGCATGACAAAGGGGATCACCCGATTCAGCAATTATATTGCTAATCATGCGCCACATATTGTTAAATTTATTGAATCTGCGAAAGAAAGTATGGTGACCACTGGAAAAATCGTTATTCCTATTATCGGAAATCTTCTAAGAGTCATGCGGCCTGTGGCGGAGCAGTTAGCTGAACACCCGAAACTTATATCTGGGATTGCTTCCAGCGCTTTGATCGCGAATAAATCTATTCAGGCCATGCAGTTTGCTTTTGGTGGTATTGGAAAAATATTGGGGACGACCAGAAAAGGTTTTGAAAATACGACTAATGCTATTAAATATTTTAAAAAAGATGGGTCACTTGGAAATAGAACATTTAAATGGACAGCTAATATTGCAACAAGCGGCGCCAGACATGCTTTATCTGCCCTAAGATCAACGGGTAGAGGAATGGGTTCTGCTTTTCGATGGGTTGGCCGTGTTTCTGCTACGGCTGCGAGAAAGGCTCTCTCGGGGATAAGAGGCGCTGGGTCAACAATTGGCAAAGGATTGAGATGGACAGCGCATATCACGGCCACTGGTGCAAGAGCCGTTTTGTCTGGACTTGGATCGGCTGCAAGAGTAGCTGGAAGAGGCGTTGCCATGCTTGCGAGAGGGTTCGCGGCTGTGGGTAAAGCCATTTTGACTAATCCTATAGGGCTGGCTGTTACCGTCATTTTAGCTTTGGCAGCGGCGTTCATTTATGCCTATAGGCATTCGCGAACTTTCCGAAATTTCATCAACGGGCTTGTTAAAGATTTCAGAGAGTGGTTTGGAAAACTTGGTGCTTTTCTATCCGGCGTGTGGAAGGATATTAGGAGCGGTGTCTCAAATTTGAGATCAAGTTTGGCATCCCATTGGTCAAGTATGCTAAAAAATGCTAGAAGCAGGTTTAGCTCTATAGCAAGCTCGGCACGAAGCCATTTTAACGATGCTCGAAAATGGGCGGTAAGTGCGACTAATAAAATGGCCGATCAAGTTTCTGATAGGCATAGCTGGCTGAATAGACATACCAATGGAGCGGCACGGGCTATGTTTTCTGGACTGAAAAAAACGTATAGAAACGGTCATCACACGATTGAGGACGCCACGAGCACTTTTCGGGATATTATCCACGGGCGCTGGTCAAAAGTGGGAAGCGATATTCGCAAGACTGCGCATAGCGCGATGAGCACAGCTAGAAGCTATTTCAGAACGGGATATTCGGCACTCAATAAATTAACTGGAGGATGGTTGGATAAGACAGTCGGGTGGTTTAAAAAATTGCCGGGACGTTTAGGAAACGCTTTGCATAATGGATGGAAAAGTCTACGAAATGGAGCAATTGATCTCGGCAATGGGATGCTTAGAGGCATCGGCAAACCGGTAAATGGGGTCATTGACGGGATTAATTGGGTGCTTAAACGAGTGGGTGCCCGTAAGTTTGATCTTAAGCCATGGCCAGTTCCTCAGTTTGCCAAAGGTGGCAAAGCAATGGGCTTATTTGTCGCTGGCGAAGCTGGGCCTGAACTGATGAAGGATGACAAGGGCCATATGAGCATCACGCCGAATCATGCCACGCTCTATCATGCCAATGCTCCTGTTCAGATCCTCGGTGCCTCCAAAACGCGGCAGACCATGAATTCAGGGATGATTCCGAAATTCGCTGGTGGAAACTGGCTAGGCACTGCATGGGATTTTTTGAAGAGTGGCGTTGGAGAAGTTGCCAATATTGTTATGCATCCTGTAAAATCCGTTGAAGCTGCTGTCAGCAAGTTTGCAGATGTGGGTTCTTTATCTTCCGCTCCATTGCATATTGCTGAGGGAGCCGTCAAAACGCTAGTGGGCAAAGCAGGCGATTGGATCAAGGATAAGATCGGTTCTCTTGCCAATCCATCCGGTGCAGGAGTTGAACGCTGGAAGCCCTACGTAATCCGAGCTCTTTCGATGAATGGCTTGTCCGCATCATCGGCAATGGTCGCCAAGGTGCTGAGGCAGATCCAGACTGAATCTAGTGGAAATCCAAGGGCTATCCAGCATGGCTATACTGATGTCAATGCGTTGTCTGGTGATCTAGCAAAAGGCTTAATGCAGACCATTTCAGCGACATTCAACGCTTATAAATTTGCGGGCCATGGAAATATTTTTAATGGGTTTGATAACCTGCTTGCCGCCCTGAATTATGCAAAGCACCGCTATGGCAAGTCACTGTCAGCGATCGGTCAGGGCCATGGTTATGCTGCTGGCACGCTTTATTCTATTGGTGGAAAAGTGACTTTAGGCGAACGGGAACCGGAGATATTTGAGACACCGACAGGTACGGATGGCATTGTCACCCAGCCGACAGCATTCAATAATTTTCCAGCCGGGAGCAAAGTCATTCCCCTTTCAAAGATCCGTCATTTTGCTGATGGCACGACGCAGCAGATCAATAAATTTGTCCAGACATTGCCTTCTCAGGCAACAAGCGGACTTTATTCGCTCAATACATCCACAAATGGATCTTCTGCCATTGCTGTAGATATTAAGCCTATGACTGTGCAAGTCGTTATGGATGGAAAGGTTTTCTATCAAGAAGTTAAAAAGATGAAAACACAAGAAACGAGAATCAGAAACTTGGCTTCCGGGAAGATAGGGGGCACTAATTCATGACAGAAATAGCAAACAATGAATTTGGGTTTACTTTTGCAGGCACGCACAGTAGAAATTTTAATCTTCGAATTGTTGATATTGTCCGAGATATATTTCCTCAAATATCAGAGCAGACGCAAGATATACCCGGAATGGAAGGAAATATTTTTCTTGGCAATGATGTTTCCAGTCGATTGATACAGGTTCAAGTCAGGCTTATAGCCGAATCGCATGAAGAACGGAATGATTTTACTAATCAAATTAGAAACTGGTTGATGCCCTTATCGACAGGTGAATTTGAACTCGTTTTTGATGATGAAAGCGATTATACCTACTATGCTCATATCACGGATGCAGGTGAACTGACGAGGTCATTATTTAGTGGAACAGCGACCATTCAGTTTGCCTGTTCTGATCCAAAATCCTATGGTGAACAGATTGAATTGCAGGCGTCAGAAAATCCGGCAACGATCACGCCAGAGGGGACACAGGATATGTATCCGATTCTCACTTGTATTCCTCATCAGGACGTGACCAAGATTGCGGTCACTGATCAGGATGGCAATTATGCTTATATCGGTTCAGATGTCGATCCGGATACGCAAACGGCAGCGGTTGACCATGAACCTCTTGTTTTTCGGGATACCTGTCAGACGCTGGCTCCATGGGCTGCGGTCACTAGCCCAACTTTTAACGTAGAAAATGGTGTCATCGAAGGATCAATGACCTCGACAGCGAACTCTCTAAAGGTTGGCAAGGACTCGAACGGGTATGCAGACTTTGGCGCTGCTCATGCTGGGGCTTGGCATGGCCCGTGTCGCCAGCAATGGCTCTCGGCAGCTTGTCCGGATTACAGGATTCGTGTCCGTTTTTATAACAACCAATACTATGCGCGAGCGATGGGAAAACTCGAACTCTATCTACTCGATTCCAACGGCAAGCGCATCGGAAAAGTCATGCTGAAAGACAACGGCAACTCGGAAGAAGTCTATGCTCAGGCGCAGATTGGCGATACCAATAATTATCGCGATCTCTATTATGGTCAGGGACAGATTAATCAAGGCAAGACGGACACGAAAACGATCAAAATTGGTAAAGAAACGGTCACAGTCAAGGTTAAAGGTAAGAAGAAAACAGAACAGATCTGGAAAACGGCCAGCCGGACGGAGGATCTATCGACGGACACTTTCACCGATTTCTACGGCTACATTGAGATCCAGAAAATTGGCAATCAGTACCATGTGGAGATTATGAAATTTGATGACAATACCAATCCAGTTTGGTCACAACCAATCACTGCGGACTTTACTGATACAGGCAATCAATTTACAGGCGCTTTAGCAGGCGTCGCTTTTTATACCGCGAAATATGATATTACTGAAGATACGGCGAACCCGGTTGTCCACTATACGAACAACGGGATGGGGCTCTGTGACGTCTCTGTCTGGAATATTATCGATGGTGGCAATAAACCGCAAGTCATTAATAATGTGCCGGTGGTTGTCGCTCATGCAGGTGAAGAAATTAAAATCAATGGGCAGGATCATACGGTCTATAAAAATGGGGCCATCTTCATGAAATATTTGTATATCGGCAGTACGTTCCCGAAAATTGCCGGAGGCGTACCGACAACGTTAGCTTTTGAGCCTAATCTTGATCAAGCGGATTGGTTCCTTGATTTCAGGCCGGTAAGGGGGTGAAGATAAAATGGCTTACATTATTCTTGATAAATATTTGAAAGTGTGCGGCATCCTGTCCCTGGAAGGCAACGGGTGTCCTTTTTATGACGATCTCAGAACCGTGCAGATCGCTGATGATACGGGCAAACTATGGAACGATACCCTGCAAATTAGCGTGCCCTATGGCTATCCGCAAACGGAAATGATGATGGAGGGCTATCATCTGCTGAAGCAGGGGAATGATGGTCTCTGGTATTGCTTTCGTATCAACGATGTGACGGATGCACTGTCCGGATCTGTGCATGTGAAGCAGGTGCAGGCGCTGAATCTCTGCATCTGGGATTTGGCTCATACGCAGGTGGAACCGGCAACGCTGTCTAATTGCACGAGTCAGCAGGCTTATGAACACTGCCTTGAAAAATCAGACTGGATCATCCATACGAACACTTACACCGGTGGGAGTAAGACCGGAGAAACGTTTAATCGTGGGGATTCCGCGCAGACTTCCTTACAACAATTGAATACGGATTTTTCCTCCGAGATCCGGGCGTATGTCGTGGTCAGCAATGGTCAGGTCATTGCTAAATATATCGACATCACGGATCGTCTTGGCGAAGACACGGGCAGGCGCATTGAATATCGCCGGAATATGCTCGATATTACTCGGCAAATGGTTGACGATCAATTATTCACAAAGTTGTATGTTTACGGCGGCACGCCAAGCGGGGCCGATGCACCGATTTCTATCGCTTCAGCTAATAATGGTGCTGATTTTATTGTCGATGACGAGGCAAACGATCTGTATAATGGCGGTGGCAAATACCTCGAGGGTTATACGAGCAACGAGGCTATTAACAACGCCTATGGTCTGCTCACATGGGGACAGTCGCAGCTGGCACTCTATAATCATCCGAAATATAACTACACTGTTTCTGTTGCGGCCTTGGACTGGAAGCCGAATCTTGGTGATGGGGTCGATGTGATTGACTTTGATATGCAGCCGGAACTTGCCTTGTCAGCTCGTGCGATCCAGCTGCAGGAGTCCGAAGCAAATCCGCAGAATAATCAGGTGGTTATCGGCGAATTTATTGAAATTAAGGTCGTTACCCCGTCCGATATTGAATCTCTGCAGAAGCAGGCGGATCAGACGAACGCGATTGCGGTCGATGCAGCTGAACGGGCGTCTGCAGCTGATGCTAAGGCGGATGGAAAATCAACAAATTATTTGTCACCCGATGCTCCTGCGGAAGCCGATGTTGGGGATACATGGGAGCAGACAAGTGGGGATGGCGACGATAGCCCTATCATTGCCAAATTCACCTATACGGCTGACGGCTGGAAAGAAACCAGTGTGACGCAGAAAATTGAAACCATCATTTATTCCAAAAATACGGTATTTAGTTTGAGCATTGCTGAACCGGCGGACGCTATAGAAGGCGACTTGTGGTATCGCGACAACGAAGACGGTACATCTACACTTATGCAATATGATGGCACAGATTGGGTCTCTCGGACGGATCAGGCCGTCAAAGAGGTCACTGATGTCGTTGCGACGCTCCCACAATCTTATTATTCGGCTACTGAACCGACTGGCAATATTGTCGAGGGATCGACGTGGTACAAGGAAACTACCGCTTCGGACGGTACGATTACTTATGATCCTTATAAATACTCAGATAACGCGTGGGTGCCTGTTTTTGATGCGACGGCAACTAGTGCAGCAGATGCAGCGGCAGCGGCGCAAGAGACAGCGGAGAGCAAGACGCAGGTGTTTTATGGTACAGCAACGCCAACCGCTGCGAAGAATGGCGATGTATGGAATCAGACGAATACGACAGATGATTCCGTCGCAGTCAAACAGATGATAAATAGCACATGGCAGCCGATTCAAGGGCTGGAAGGCCCGCAAGGATTGCAGGGCGAGCAGGGGCCAACCGGTTCGCAGGGGGTTCAGGGGGCAAAGGGTGCTGACGGGTTAAGCTCTTATGCACACATTGCCTATGCAACGTCTGCAACTGGAGCAGGGTTTTCCCAAGATCCAACTGGCATGACTTATGTCGGCTTTTATGCGGACAACACGGCGACTGACTCTAGCGATCCCACAAAATATGCCTGGTCGCTCATCAAAGGGGCCGACGGTTCACAAGGTATTCAGGGACCCAAAGGGACAGATGGGCAGACCTCTTATCTGCATATTGCCTATGCGACGAGTGCGGACGGATCAGCCGGTTTCTCGACAACGGCATCCAGCGGAAAAACCTACATCGGGCAGTATACTGATTTCACGGCGGCTGACTCTACAGATTACACGAAATATGCTTGGACGCTGATTAAAGGTGATACCGGTGCTCAGGGCCCGCAAGGTGTACAGGGCCCAGCCGGAGCAAATGGCCAGCCTACCTATACTTGGATCAAGTATGCGACCAGTTCAGCCGGGGCAAATATGAGCGATGATCCAACAGGCAAGACTTATATCGGACTCGCCTATAACAAGACAACCGCAACCGAATCCACAACGGCTACAGATTATCAATGGGCGCTCATTCAAGGCCCTCAGGGGCCAACTGGTGCGACTGGATCGCAAGGTATTCAAGGCCCGACTGGGCCACAGGGACAGGCAACTTATACATGGATAAAATACGCGGATACACCGACAAGCGGCATGAGCGATTCGCCGACTAATAAGCAATATATTGGACTCGCCTAT
>JBHGUY010000038.1:0-16442 GCA_048976585.1 Sporolactobacillus sp.
TAGATGCGCTGCCATTGGTTGTCACCAACTTATTCCGATGGACAAGAAGTATTGTTCCTTACATCATGCAAACGAGCAGGCAACAAGTAAATATGAGCGTGCCATTATCCATAAGAAATATAACGAGCAACGATACAATGATGAGAACATTGTCTTCACTCGCTTCTATAAGACTCGCGCATTCAGAAAGATTCGACCAGTCGTTAAGGCAAAGGCAAGTGGATTGTGCCAAGAGTGTTTGAAGCAGGGAAAGATTCGTCCAGGGAAGATTGCCGATCATATCGTTCCGATCCGAACAGGATACGGTTGGCTACATCGATTGGACTTAGACAATCTTCAGTGGCTGTGCCAAGACTGTCACAACCAGAAGACAGCGAAGGAAAGGAAGAATACAAATGCTTCTAATCATTGATAAAAAAGATAATAAATTTAAAAGTGATAAATTTGTTGATGCCTATGACTTTGCTACTGAACTTAAAGAATATCGTGTTCTGCATCCTGATCGTCGGTTTATTGAATATGACCAGGGTAAATATATTTTGATTTCAGAGATTGAAAGGTTTGAAGATAAATAATTTTATAGGGGGGGCGTCGTTTCCCAAACAAGGGGAACGACGTCACCAGTTTCGGTGCGTGATTTTTTGGTTTTCTAAAACTTTTTCAAAATAGGGGGTGGCGCATATGCCGCGAGGAGCCAAGAAAGGCAGTAATAATAACGGTGGGCGCAAATTGATGCCGCTGAAAAACAAGCAATATACTCCTCCGGAACAGCGGAAAAAACGGGAAAAAGCAGAGAAATCCATGGAGGATTTAAAGACTATTCGGGTGACGCCGCCGGATTATCTCGACGATGTGGCAAGGAAAGAATGGATGCGGCTTATTCCGGAAATTAAGAAACTGCCGCTTAAATTAGTCGACCAGTCACTGCTCGAACAGTTCTGCATTTTCTATTCGACGTATGTTAAAGCCCATCAGGACATCTTGGATAATGGGATTGTCGTTGAAGGTGCTCGCGGCATGCAGAAGAATCCAGCCTATCCAATTATGTCCGACGCAGCTCGTTCAATGCGTCAATGTGGAATGGAACTCGGCTTTACGTTTAATAGCCGGATGCAGATGCTGATTCCGAAGGGCAATAAGAAGCCTGAAGACAATCCCTTTTCCAGTGGAATGTTTGGTGATATAAATGCCTGAGTGGAAGGATCCAGCTAGAGAGTATTGTGAGAAAGTCCTAGACGGTGAAATCGTTGCTTGCAAGAAAATAAAACTCATGTGCCAGCGGCAGATGAAGGATTTGGATCGCCAGGGCGATGAAGATTTCCCTTATTACTGGGATGAAGCCATCGCACAAAAAGGCGATCTTTTTATTCAGTCGCTTCCGGATGTCGATAAAGGCGTTCCGATTCCGCTCGCCCTTTATCAACGGGCTCTTTTTCTCATGCTGATGGCGTGGCAGCGAAATGATGGGGGAAAGCGTTGGAGAAGGGCTGTCTATTCAGTTGCGCGAACCAACGCCAAGACGCAGCTAGCATCCTGGATAAGTACCTGGGAATTTCTTTATGGGACGCCCAAACATAACCGGCAAATTCTCTGCTGCGCTATATCCAATGACGTGGCGGAGCGCTTGCTTCGCTATTGCCAGTCTGAACTGAATTACATTAAGAAATTTAACGAAGACTTGGCACATATTCTCAGCATCCGAGACAATGACGTGCAGATTAAATCGGCAAACACGTTCATGAAGAAAATCTCAAAGGATACGCATGGCATTGATAACTACCACGCAACGACGGCCGTCCTCGATGAATATCATTTGATTCGCAAGGATGATTTCACGGATAAGATCACCTCTGGTATGGTCGGCAACGATAAATCATTCTTTTTCATTATCAGTACAGCGGGTAAAGATGTGAAAGTTCCGATGTATCAACAATATCAGGGGCTTTGGCAGAACATTATTACCGGCAAAGTTCAGATGGATGATTATTTCGTAGCCATTTACGAGGCGGATTCGGATGACGAAGTTTATCATCCGGAACTTTGGGAGAAGGCAAATCCAATCATGGCCGTTTCAGATAAGCGCGAAACGATGCTTAAAACGCTACCGAGCGAGCGCGATGTCGCTATCCAGGATAATAAGCTGTCAGCGTTCATAAATAAAAATATGAATCGATGGAAATCGCTATCCGATACAAGCCTGATCCCGAGTGTGGACGATTGGGAAAAATGTACGAAAAGGAATTTTGAGATAGACGGACGAGATGTTTACATCGGCATGGATCTGGGCAAGTCCTCCGACAATTCAACGAATGTTTTCAACTTCCCCTATACAGAGAACGGAGAAAAACGTTGGCATATAGTCCAGCATTCTTTCATCGGCCTCGGAGGTGCGCTTGGGATTGAAGGCAAGGAGAAAAAGGACGGAATTGACTATCGACGTTTGGAAAAGAAAGGCGAATGCACGATTACGAAGCTGGCCAGTGGCTATGTGGACTATGATCTCGTGTATGAGTGGTTGTGCAATTTTATTAATGACCATCATCTGCATGTGATCACGGTTAACTATGACAAATATGGGTTCGCCAGCATCATCAGCAAGATTGAAAAACAGCAGGACTGGGAGATTGTTCCGGTTGGCCAGACGTTCCAGGCACTCAAGGAGCCGACGGATCAGTTTCAAATGCTATTCGGAGATGGTCAGGTTACTCACGACGATGACGAAATGCTCAAAGGCGCTTTCACGAATGCCGTTGTTGTCGAAAATGACTACGGGAAAAAGATTGATAAATACAATGACAAGGCTGGTTTCCGTATTGACCCGGCCGATGCGACCATTAATACATTTCTGACAGCTGCTTATTATTTCGATGAGGATCATTCCGGAAAACAATCGATTAGCGGAATGACGAATGAGGAAATCAACGCTTACTATAAATCCAGTAAATTCAGCTTTTAGAGGAGGTGCTGACATTTTGAATCTGAACAAACTTGCAGCAATTCTGATGACTAACTTTCACACCTTGCTCTTTTTAATTGGGCTGGGTGTTTTTATTTATGGCGCTTTTCAATCGAATCAGCTGTTCGGCATTTTCTCACTCTCAGGTTCCCTGATGCTTGTCGGGGTTCTCTCCGATGCGAAACCACCAGGCGGGAGGTGATGAAAAATGCTATTTGGTAAGCGTGGAGAAAAGCGAACAAAGAACCTAGGCAGTGGGGACAACAGCTTAGGATTTGCGATTGTGGACGGTCAACTGACGGTGGCAAGTACCAGTATATCTTCCAGCCGAGCCATCCAGAACAGTGACATTTTTTCCTGCGTCAATCTAATCTCTACCGATGTCGCTCTTTGCCCGTTCAAAGTGCTCGGCGGACAGGAGCCTGTTTTGACTCAGCTATTGAATAACAAGCCGAATCAAATCACGAATGGATTCACTTTTTGGCAGGCTGTTATGGCAAATTTGCTTCTCAAAGGTAATTCTTATTGTCCTATTTACCGTGATCTAAGCGGCAATCCGGTTAAATTGGAGTTTGTCAGCAATGACCAGGTGAATGTCTTGCTTTCTGATGACTCACAGACCATTTATTATCAGTTCAATTTTACAGATGACCGGCCGCCTAGATTATTAAACGCTTCAGATGTGCTCCACTTCCGGCTAATGAGTGTGGATGGTGGCATTCTTGGCAAAACCCCGCTGATTAGTCTGGTTCCGGAACTTGACCTGCAGGATCGGGTGAATTCTTTAGCGTTGAACTCAATGGATAAAGCGATTAATCCAGCAGGGACGATTAATGTCAATGAAGGTATTTTGGATGCAGAAGCCAAGGAGAATATCCGCAAGGAGTTTGAAAAGGCGAATACCGGAGCCAACGCCGGACGCGTGATGGTGCTTGATCAGATGTTTACCTATCAGGGCCAGAAAGTCGATGGTGATGTGTTGAAAGGACTCCTCAGTCAGATTGACTGGACACGGACACAGGTCAGCAAGGCTTTTGCCGTGCCGATGGATATGCTTAACCAGGAATCGGAGCACTCGAATATTGATCAGATTCGTGGTCTTTATGCGACATGTTTGAATCGGTATATTTATCCGATTACAAGTGAGATACAAAACAAGCTACTGGCCGATCCGAATGAACGGATGACGCTTGATATTACGTCCGTGGTTGACCCGGACAATTCGAATGCTGTCAGCAATCTGACGAAGCTCGCAACCGCTCAGATTATGGATCCGCAGACAGCGCTATCCGTTCTTTACGCCAAGGGCGGAATTTGAAAGGGGGTGATGAAGTGGTAGAAAAAGAATTTCGGAGAATGAGCTTTGGCATTCGGGCACTTGCACCATCGGATGATACGGGTCAGAAGAAGGTGATCCAAGGGTACGCGCTTGAGTTTAACACGCTTAGCGATGATCTCGGAGGCTTTCGGGAGACGTTAGCACCGAACTGTTTAGCAAATTGTGACCTGTCCGATGTGCGGTGCTTTATTAATCATGATCCGAACATGATTTTAGGGCGGACGGGTAAGAATCTTGATTTGACCGTTGATCAGAAAGGGCTTACCTATCAGTGCGACTTGCCAGATAGGGGTTACGCTGATGACCTATTCAGTAATATCAGTGATGGGCTGATTACGCAGTGCTCATTTGGATTTATGCTTGCTGATAATGGCGATGCCTGGTCAGAAGATGGAAACGGTGATTACATTCGAACGATCACCGCTATTTCAGAGATTTTCGATGTTTCTCCTGTATCCGTTCCAGCTTATCGGCAAACGGAAGTGACAGCCGCTCAGCGCTCTCTGGATGGATTTAAAAAATCGCAGTCCGAGCAAATCGGTGAAGAGAAACAAAAATTAGAACTCATGAAAATCAGATTAAAACTGGAGGGATTAGCTTGACACTCAAAGAATTAATGGCCGCAATTAAAGCCAAAGAGGAAGCACGAAGCAAACTGATTACGGAAACTAAGAAACTGACTGATAGCGAGAATCCGGATATGGAAGACATCAACAAGCGCATGAAACAAATCGATGGTGCCAAAGTGGAGATCGATAAGCTGAATAATGATCTGGAAACTCGTCAGAAGCTGGCTAAGTTTGAAGAGGAACAAAAGAAAGCTGGAACGAAGCGTAGCGGGTTGCATGTTGTCGAAGATGGGGAGAAGTCTAAGGAACATCGCGAAGCCATCAATAAATTTATTCGCAGTAAAGGACAGACCCGTGATGGCCTCGTCTCGGATGACGTCGGGGTGACGATCCCGGAAGACATCGTCTATCAACCGGAATCGGAAGTGAACACCGTCGTTGATCTGGCACCGCTTGTCAACACCGTGCCAGTTCAGCATGCACAGGGCACCTATCCGATTCTAAAGCGCGCGACGGATAAATTTAATACCGTTGCGGAACTTGCAGCGAACCCGGAGCTGTCCAAACCCGAATTTACCGATGTCAGCTATACGGTAGCAACTTATCGCGGCGCGATTCCGTTGTCTCAGGAAGCGATGGATGATTCAGACGTGGATCTGACAGGCATTGTCAATCAGGGCATTCAGGAAAAGAAAGTGAATACGAACAACGACGCGATCGCAACGATTCTCAAATCGTTCACTGCTGTCGCAATGTCTTCCGTTGACGATTTGAAAAAAATTGTCAATGTCAGTCTTGATCCGGCTTACAGCAAGACCATTGTCTGCTCCCAGTCGTTTTATCAGGTTCTGGATACTCTGAAAGACGGTAACGGTCGGTATCTTCTGCAGGATTCGATTACAGCGGCCAGCGGAAAGACTGTCCTTGGTATGCCGGTTGTAGTTGTTGGCGATACGATCATTGGCGCAACGGCAGGCGCTACCGTAGCTTTTATCGGTGACCTGAAACGTGCCGTCCTTTATGCGAATCGTGCAGATGTCTCGCTGGCTTGGATCGATTCGTCAATCTATGGCAAATACCTGGGCGCAGCTTTCCGTTTTGGAGCAGTCAAGGCGGATGCGAACGCTGGATTCTATGTTACTTATACCGCACCGGCTGGGGACTAATCACTCAGAAGGGAGTGGCTGCTTATGACATGGGCCTGTGATTTATCTGCGGATGCTATGCGTCGTCGGCTAAGGATTGATTCCGACCTGGATGAGGACAATGATCTTGAGGCTATTATCGAACAAGCTAAATCGTCCGTGATTAATTCGGTGGATTCAACAATTGATGAATCGGAATACGAGAAACAGCCACTTTTTGAGCGGGCTGTTCTTTTTCTGTTTGCCGAATGGTATTTCAACAATATTCCAGTATCCGATGGTTCGGGTACGCCGACTGCAATCCCGTTTAGCGTCAATATGGTGATTACTCAGCTTAAAGGCATGATGACGGGCGGTGATGAGAGTGGCTCTGATAGCCCAACCCAGCAGGTTTAATAAGCAGATTAAGTTTGGCACGATTAAGAGTGTAGAAAACGCTAATCATGTGAGCGTGCCAACGTTCGTCCCTTCAATCACCTGCTACTGTGCAATATGGAATAAAACACTGAATCAGCAGTTTCAGGTCGTAGGGACGGCACTTGAAAATACCATCACAGTCATCGTTCGCCATCGTGATGCGTTGAATGAAAGTATGCTCGCACAGCTTGGTGGAGTGAATTACACTATCGTTGTCTATGCCGAGGGAACTCAGTCCCCGGTGATTAATTACGATACGATAACCTTGAAGAAGGTGAGCAAATGACGGTCGAGATTACAGGAATGGATGCTTTTATGAAGCAGCTGGGGAACCTGACCATTTCTCCTGAAACGGCGAAGCGTGCGGTTAACGCTGCAGCCAATGTTTATGTTGAGCGTCTACAGCCAAATATTCCCGAAAGTGATGGCAACGGGCATCATGTTCGCGACGAACTGACATATAAGCCTGGGCAATACGCAGATGGGTCGACGGACGTCGGCTTTACAAAAAAAGGTTATTATGGCCGGTTTCTCAATAACGGAACAGCGAAAATGCATGACAAGGTTCCTCCGGGTGGGTTGCATTTTATGGAGCACACCTACGACGAGGCGAAAGAAGCCATGCAGGAAGCCATGTTTCACGAAGTCAGGAAAGATTTAGAATGATGGGGCCAACCGAAATTGTGGAACTCCTTCGAGCGGATAGCGCACTGACGGCACTTGTTCCGGCTGATCATATCAAAGCCTTTAACATTCCAGCTGAATGGGTGGATAACAGCATTGTTCCCCGGCTTCTTGTGACCGAAGTCAGCGCACCATTTAATCGTTTCGGCAGTGATCATGCTCAGGGACGAGCAAAGAGGGAACAGGTGCAGGGGTGGTTTGATCTGTCGGCAGATGTTGACGCAGTGCAGAACGCGCTGAACGTGGCGCTGGAGAATAGCAAATGGTTTAACAGCTATGATGCGGGGATTATCGAAGACCCCGATACATTGGAGCTGTTTTTTACAATGCAATTTATTAAAAATCAAATAGGGGTGTGAGAAATAATGTCTCAATTAGTAGGTTGTGAAAGTGCCCGCATTGGTATATTCAATGCTTTTGATGACGAGCATATTGATCCGACAAAAATTTTTTCGCTTAATGCGGCAGTGGGCTCTCTTTTAGGCGCGAACATCCAAAATATTGGTTATCAGACAACGATCCAGTATGGTAGCGACACTGTTTTCCGTGTATCTGGCAAAGGGCATGGGGCGATTACCTGTGCTTTGACAGCAAACGATATACCGGATAATATCATAGCTCAAATTACGGGTGAGGCTGTACCTGATTCAGATGGAATTTATAAACTTGGTAAAGATACACAGGCGCCTTATTGCGCATTGGAACTGATATCGCATGACATTAGCGGTAATATGGTATATTTAGCACTGCTTAAAGGAATCTTTACCCATGGAGATATTAATCCACAGACGAACCAAGCTCAGGAAACAGATGCTACAGATGCAATAACTTTTACTTCCGTCGATCGAATTAGTGACGGTTTGACTTATGCGCATGCCAATAGTGGAGACACTGGATTCACAGAAACAGCATGGAATTCGTTTGTCTTTCCTCCAGTTGTTGGTGGATAACTTTTTTTGCGGGCTTATGCCCGCTTATTTTTTTATTAGGAGATGGTCAGTTTGGCACAAATTAAAATTAATGGCAAACCTTTTTCATACAAGGAATCAATAAAAAATACCCGTCGGGCTTATGTCTATCAAAAAGCAGTCGGTGAGCTTTATAAAACGATTACGGATAAAAGCGATGAAAATGAGGTAGAAGCGGCAATTGCTGATATTGATGGATCGGCAAAGACGCTAGACCTCGCAATTAATTTTTTGGTTGGCGTCCTTGGCGAAGATAAAATCGATGCAGACTATTTTGAAGAAAATGTGAGTCTGAAAGATTTACGTGAGACCGCTGAAAAAGTTGCCAAGAAGCTTGTCGGAGCAAGCCCCGAAGGTGCAGCTGGTGGAAAAAAGTCAGCTACGATTCAGCCATCCGAGGAATCGACGACCTCCGAAAAAAGCTGATTGAGAATCTCGGCTGGGACTTGGATACGGTTGACGCGACTGAATATCCAAGCCTGCTAGAGCTTTATTCAAAAAAGACAAAAATAATCCCCCTGGCAGAACTCTTAAAGAAAAGCCGCTTGCGGGGATAGGAAGGAGAAACCTGAAATGGTACAAAACGCTGCCGCAATTGCCAGTATGGTTGTCCATATTGGCCTAGATAAAACGGAGATGACGCAAGGGCTCACTGCGATGAAGAACACGGTTCGAGCGGCAACAGCTGAGTGGAAGACGCAGTTTTCTGTGTTTAATCAGCTAGGCGATCACGTTAAGGCTGCGGAGACGAAGTACAAGGGCTTAACGACAGCCATCGAAGCGCAGAAAAAAGTAATTGACCAGGAACGAAGCCAACTATCTAATTTAGGAACGCGAACGAAAGATAATGCCGATGCTTATGACAAGCTATCTTCGCAGATTAACCAGAATGCGAACAAGCTGGCCGGATTGACGTCTCAGCAGGAGAAAGCTCGCAAGATGTACGAATATGAGCAATCCGGCATCCGTGGCAATAAAGAAGAACTGTCTCTCCTTGCTCGTGAGATGCAGTCGACGGTTAATATGTACAAGGCACAGGGTGATGAAGAGAAAGCGAATGCTGCGCAAGCAGAAGGCCTGCAGAAACAAATTGCTAATCTGGTTAACATGAAGGAAAAAGAACAGTCCATACTCGAAGAAGTCAAGGCAGAGTCTGGGAAATCATCTTCTGCATATCGAGAACAAGCAATCCGTGTGGCCGAATTGTCTACCCGAATTGCTCATGCAAAGAGTGAATATGACGATATCGGCAATTCATCTGAAAAATCTGCAAGCAGGCTTGATCGGTTTAAAGACGCAGCGAGCAAAACACACAGCATTTTTGCAGGTTCTTTCTTTGGTACTCTTGCTGGAAATGCATTCACTAAGTTTTTTAGCGGAATAACTGAGGGCGCACATAGCATTATTGACGCGGGCAAAGAGGAAAATGAAACACTTGAATCCATTCATAACACTTGGACAAATTTCACACATTCGGCAAAAGATGGTGAAGAATTTACCAAGATTATTGAAGAGATGCATGAGCAGTCGCATTATTCCTTAGACTCAATCAGTGCCTTAAATAAAATGATGTATGGATTGACTGGCAATAAGAAAGGAATGGAAGAACTTTCTGAATCTATTCAGCACGTAGGCCGTGCGGCAGGATTGAACGATTCTCAGATTGATGCGATAGGCAAAAAGTTAACTCAGGTTGGCGTAAACGGTAAGTTATCCTATTCAGATGTTGCGAAAATGACTAAGCAGATCCCAGGATTCGCTAAGGTCATGGCTGATACAGTAGGAGTATCGCAGGACAAACTGGTTGCTATGGGAAAAGCCGGTAAGCTGACTGGCAAGGACTTTCAAGAAACCATGGAAAACATGGGGAAAGCGAATAGTAATTCATTTAAAAATTACGATCATACGACGGCAGGGTTCGCTGCTGCTATGCATGATACCTGGGATAAACTTTCGCAGCGGCTTATGAAGCCCATCTTTAACATGCAGAAAAGTGGTTTATCTAGTCTGACCAAGTTTGCGCAAAGTAAAGACGTTGAACGTGCATTTTCGGCGATGGGTGTTGCGATCAGTCAGGCAATGGGTAAAGCTGCTACTGGCGTTAGTCAATTCATTAAATATATTCAGGCACATAAGCAGACGATAACAGGAATCATAGATGAGATTAAGAGTGGTATTTCTACGGTGTGGAAAATCGCTGAACCAGTTATTAATTTTTTGATTGAACATCCCAAATTGCTAGTCGGTGTGGCAACAGGAATAATGCTTATGAGTCCGGCGCTTAAAGCCTTTAGCCTTAGTATGAAAATCGCGTCATTATCGATGGACACTTTTAAGGTAGCGGCACGTGATGCACTAATTAGCTCCGGGATCGGTGCAGCTGTTGTCCTACTCGGCATAGCAGCGGTTGAATTGATCACGCACTGGAAGCAGGTCTCCAAGTTTTTCAGCAACCTATGGAAAGATATTAAGTCACTCTTTAGCTCTGGTGTATCTTTTGTTAAAAAACATGCTGAATTATTTATCGCGGCTCTTGGCCCGATTGGCTGGGCGATCGATGGGGTTATTGAAATCGTGAAGCACTGGGGATCTATTGCTAAAACGGTAACTAAGGCATGGGATGGAGTAGCGAGCTTTTTTAGTGGGGTATGGAAAAAAATTGAAAAAGGCGGATCGAGCCTCCTTAGCTGGTTTAAAAAGTTGCCGAGCAGAATGTGGAGCAATGTAAAAGGTGGATTTAAAAAACTCGGTAGCTGGATTAAAAATATTTGGGATGACGCTTCCGCTCATGTTTCGAGTGGATGGAAGTCACTCAGCAGCTGGTTCAAGAAGTTACCAGGGCGGATTTGGTCGTCAATTAAAAGTAATATTTCAGATTTGTGGTCTGGGATGAAATGGCTAAGTTCCCATGTCTGGGATCGTATAGAGGATTGGGGATCTGACTTGTGGAAATGGATGAAGAAACTCCCTGGTCGAGTATGGAGCAATATTAAAAGTAATGCATCCGATTTGTGGAGCGGCATTAAGTGGTTGGGATCTCATGCTTATGATCGCTTTAAAAGCTGGGGAACTGATATCATCGATTGGTTTAAAAAGTTGCCTGGGCGAATGGCAAGTGGCATAAAGAACGGTGCAAAAGCGCTAGGCAATGCAGGGATCTTTATTGGTAATAAACTCATTGATGGCGTCCAGAAAGTCATTAACGGGGTCATTGACGGTATTGATTGGCTGGGGAACAAAGTAGGTTTAGGCAAACATCTTATTAAGCCTGCAAGCCTGCCAAACATTGGCTATTTTGCTGAAGGAACCTATGACAGTACAGGAAAGTTTTTAAAAGATACCCTTATTCATGTCGGCGATGGCAATAAGAAAGAAATTGTCCGGCATAAAGATGGAACGCTGGATTTGACCCCCAATAGAGATACCTTGATGGTGGCGAAGCGTGGGGATTCCATTCTTGGCGGAGATAAGACCGAACAGCTATTAAAAATGCTCCCTCACTTCTCTATGGGTTCTTTCTTCGGCTCCATTGGTGATTTTGTTAAAGGTGGATGGAATACCTTGAAGTCTGGTGCGAGTGCGGTATGGGACGCCTTATCTCATCCGACTCAGCTTTTTAATACAGTTATGGATAAATTTGCAGGCTCAGCTGTTGGCAATCTGTCCGGTGCAATGGCGAATGTCGGCGAAGGAATTGTCAAAACGATGATTAAAAACGCCGGTAAGATCGTTGATAATTTATTTGGTGGAGCGAGCGATCCGGGTGGATCCGGCGTTCAGCGTTGGGTACCCGATGTTAAAAGAGCACTTGGAATGCTGGGTTTATCCACTTCAGAAAGCATGATCAGCCGAGTGCTACGTCAAATAAAAACAGAATCCGGGGGCAATCCGAAGGCACTCGGTGGCGATGACGGGTTAGCTGATGGCCGGGCAATGGGCCTGATGCAGGTCAAACCCGGTACATTTGCGGCTTACCATTTAAAAGGCTTTGCCGACATTTGGAAAGGCTTTGACAATATGATTGCCGGATTAAATTATGCAAAGCATCGCTACGGCAGTGGCTTATCCTTTCTCGGGCAGGGTCACGGCTATAAAAATGGCGGCCTTGTGACTACTGCACAGATTGCATCGATCGCTGAGGGTAATAAGGCGGAAATGGTCATCCCTCTGACGAATCAAAACCGCGCGCTGCAGCTTATGTATCAGGCGCTGGACTATTTTAAAGGCAATAGCAGTAGTGGCAGTCAGCAGTCTCAGCAACAAACGACGGTTGATAATAGTCAATTGATTCAAGTGTTGCAGCAGACGAATCAGTTAATTGCATCTTTTATGCAGCTGGTTGATCAGAAGCCAACTGGCATTACGAATCAACAGGTCTATAACGCGAATAAGCAGGTATCCGATCAGAATACCCGCATACGTAATCTGGCAATGGGGATGGTTAACTGATGATCGAATTTAATTTTTGCGGACTAGATGCCTACGAAGATTTGAATTTAATTGTCAATGAAGTTCATGATCCCGTTGGCCCAAGCATCACGGAGAACGCTCAGACGGTTCCGGGTATGGTCGGCAATATTTTTCAGGGGAACACTTACGGCTCTAAGCAAATTGACATTGATGTGACCATTCTCGCAGATTCCGAAGAGGATCGCGCGGCCATGCTTCATGACCTGTCTAGTTTGTTCTTGCAGACAGGTTCTGGTGAATATCCGATGATTTTCGGCAATGAACCGGATTATACCTACTATGGCCATTTTATTGCGATTAGCGTACCCACACGGCTCAGTCAGACAGACTCAAACGCCAGCATGACCTTATCCTTTGTCTGCTCTGATCCGAAAGCTTACGGCGATCAGGTGAGCTTGCAGGCGTCTAATAATCCAGCAACAATTACGACGGAAGGCACCGATGCCATTTTGCCCATATTGACCTGTATTCCACATCAGGACGTGACCAAGATTGCGGTCACTGATCAGGATGGAAATTACGCCTATATTGGCTCAGACGTCGACCCAGACACGCAGACGGCAGCGGTTGATAAAGAGCCACTTGTTTTTCGGGATACCTGCCAGACGCTGGCGCCATGGGCAGTGGTCACTAGCCCGACCTTTAACGTAGAAAATGGTGTCATTGAAGGCTCGATGACCTCTACAGCCAATTCGCTAAAGGTTGGCAAGGACTCGAACGGGTATGCGGACTTTGGCGCTGCTCATGCCGGGGCTTGGCATGGCCCGTGTCGCCAGCAATGGTTATCGGCAGCCTGTCCGGATTACAGGATTCGTGTCCGTTTTTATAACAACCAGTATTATGCGCGGGCGATGGGAAAACTCGAACTCTATCTACTCGACTCCAACGGCAAGCGCATCGGAAAAGTCATGCTGAAAGATAACGGCAACTCCGAAGAAGTTTATGCCCAGGCACAGATCGGTGATACATCGAATTACCGCGATATTTATTATGGCCAAGGGCAGATTAATCAGGGTCAAGTCGATACAAAAACGATTAAGGTAGGCAAGGAAACGGTCACGGTTAAAGTGAAAGGCAAAAAGAAAACGGAGCAAGTTTGGAAGACGGCTAACCGAACCGAGGATCTTTCTACAGATACCTTCACTAATTTCTATGGGTACATTGAGATTCAGAAAATCGGTAATCAGTACCATGTGGAAATTATGAAGTTCGATGACAATACGAATCCGGTTTGGTCGCAACCGATTACCGCAGACTTTACCGATACAGGCAATCAATTTACAGGCGCTTTAGCAGGCGTCGCTTTTTATACCGCGAAATATGACATTACTGAAGATACCGCGAATCCGGTTGTCCATTATACGAACAACGGCATGGGGCTCTGTGATGTCTCAGTATGGAATCTCATCGACGGTGGTAATAAACCGCAAGTCATCAATAATGTACCGGTGGTTGTGGCTCATGCAGGCGAAGAAATTAAAATCAACGGACAGGATCACACGGTCTATAAAAATGGTGCGATTTTCATGAAATATCTTTATATCGGCAGTACGTTTCCGAAAATAGCCGGAGGCGTGCCGACAACGCTGGCCTTTGAGCCTAATCTTGATCAAGCCGATTGGTTCCTTGATTTCAGGCCGGTAAGGGGGTGAAGATAAAATGGCTTACATTATCCTGGATAACTATTTAAAAGTATGTGGCATCCTGTCTCTCGAAGGCAACGGGTGCCCTTTTTATGACGATCTCAGAACCGTACAAATTGCAGATGACAGCGGTAAACTGTGGAATGATACCCTACAAATTAGCGTCCCCTATGGCTATCCGCAGACAGAAATGATGATGGAAGGCTATCATCTGCTCAAACTGGGAAATGACGGTCTCTGGTATTGCTTCCGCATTAACGATGTGACGGACGCGCTGTCCGGATCGGTTCACGTGAAGCAGGTGCAGGCGCTTAATCTGTGCATCTGGGATTTGGCTCACACGCAGGTGGAACCGGCAACGCTGTCTAATTGCACGAGTCAGCAGGCTTATGAACACTGCCTTGAAAAGTCGGACTGGATTATTCATACGAACACTTACACCGGTGGGAGTAAGACCGGAGAAACGTTTAATCGTGGGGATTCCGCGCAGACGGCTCTGCAGCAATTGAATACAGACTTTTCCTCCGAGATCCGTGCTTATGTTGTCGTCAGCAATGGTCAGGTCATCGCCAAATATATCGACATTACCGATCGGCTGGGAGAGGATACCGGCAGGCGCATTGAATATCGTCGGAACATGCTCGACATCACTCGCCAGATGGTGGATGATCAGCTGTTCACCAAACTCTATGTTTATGGAGGGACACCAAGCGGAGCCGATTCACCAATTTCTATAGCTTCCGCGAATAACGGATCGGATTTTATCACCGATGATGAGGCAAATGACCAGTACAATGGCGGTGGAAAATATCTGGAAGGTTATACGAGCAATGAAAGTATTGACAACGCCTATGGGCTGCTCACGTGGGGGCAATCACAGCTCGCTCTCTACAACCATCCGAAATATAACTATACCGTTTCCGTGGCCGCACTGGATTGGAATCCAAATTTAGGCGACGGGGTCGATGTGATTGACTTTGACATGCAGCCAGAGCTTGCCTTGTCGGCTCGTGCGATCCAGCTACAGGAGTCCGAGTCCAATACTCAAAATAATCAGGTGATCATCGGCGAGTTTATTGAAATTAAGGTCGTTACCCCGTCCGATATTGAATCTCTGCAGAAGCAGGCAGATCAGACGAACGCGATTGCGGTCGATGCAGCTGAGCGGGCATCAGCAGCACAGGCAGCGGCAGACGGAAAGCCTACAAAATACCTTTCTCCGGACGCTCCGGCAAGCGCAGACATTGGCGATACGTGGGAGCAGACAAGCGGGGATGGCGACAGTACACCGGTGATCGCGACTTTTACTTATACAGCAACAGGCTGGAAAGAGGTTGTTCCGATCCAGCAAATTGAGACGATTGTCTATTCGAAAAATACGGTATTTAGTTTGAGCATCGCTGAACCAGCGGACGCTATAGAAGGCGACTTGTGGTATCGCGATAACCAAGACGGCACATCTACGCTTATGCAATATGATGGCACAGATTGGGTCTCCCGGACGGATCAGGCCGTTAAAGAGGTCACTGACGTCGTTGCGACTATCCCACAATCTTATTATTCGGCTACTGAACCGACTGGCAATATTGTCGAGGGATCGACGTGGTACAAGGAAACTACCGCTTCGGACGGTACGATTACTTATGATCCTTATAAATACTCAGCTGGCGCGTGGGTGCCTGTTTTTGATGCGACGGCAACTAGCGCAGCAGATGCATCGGCAGCGGCGCAAGAGACAGCGGAGAGCAAGACGCAGGTGTTTTATGGAACCAGTGCTCCTAACAATCCGAAAGATGGTGATGTATGGAATCAGACGAACACGACCGATGACTCCGTAGCGGTTAAACAATATATTAATGGGGCATGGCAGCCCATTCAGGGTCTCGAAGGCCCACAGGGCCCGCAAGGTGTACAGGGCCCAGCCGGAGCAAATGGCCAGCCTACCTATACTTGGATCAAGTATGCGACCAGTTCAGCCGGGGCAAATCTAAGTGATGATCCAACCGGTAAAACTTATATTGGACTCGCCTATAATAAGACAACCGCGACCGAATCAACGGCGGCTACGGATTATCAATGGGCACTCATTCAAGGCCCTCAGGGGCCGACCGGTGCGACTGGATCGCAAGGTATTCAAGGCCCGACTGGGCCACAGGGACAGGCAACTTATACATGGATAAAATACGCGGATACACCGACAAGCGGCATGAGCGATTCGCCGACTAATAAGCAATATATTGGACTCGCCTAT
>JBHGUY010000039.1:0-91225 GCA_048976585.1 Sporolactobacillus sp.
AATGGAGAGGTACTGTTTTTTTTCTTTATCTGAATCAACTAATCCATCGGTCAGAACTTTAGCATAGCCCTGAAGATAAGTGACTGGTGTTCGAAGCTCATGAGAAATGTTTGAGAAAAACGCACGCCGCGTATCTCGATATCTTTGCAGACTGGCAGCCAGATCATTAATGGAAAGCCCGAGCATACCGATTTCATCCCTGCTCCCGATCTGAAGTCGCGTATCCCAGCTTCCTTTTGCCATTTTATCAGTCATTTGCTGCATTTGAAGCAGCGGACGCGAAAGGAGTTTACTCATGATAAGAATCATACCTAAAGCGAGAAAAAATGCGCCAAGTCCAGAAAGCAGCAATAAATTTCGAAGTCGCTGCAAAGAATCGTCTATTTTTTTCATGGAGGAGATAATATAGATCGCAGATCGGGCTTTTCCGATTTGTACAGGTTTTCCAACGACATAAAATCGGTTTCCATGAACATCATCGTTTTGAAAAGCTACAGAATGACCAGAAAGCAGGTGTCGAGTATCACGTGCACGTAATAAAGACAGATTCGGCTGTTTTTCTCCTGGAAGTGTCAAAATCCTTCCTTCATCGTTCAACCAATAGACTTTTACGCTTGAAAATTTGGCAAAAGCTCGAATCATGGATTGTGAAGACGTATCATTGGATTTTGCCATAGTCACAAAGTGTGCAGCGATTTCCTGTGTATTGTCCTTCATTTGAGCATCATAGAAATTGGTGAACAATCGATCAACAGCAAGACCGGATGATACGAGAATCACAATCATCAGCAGAATGACAGCCGCACCCAACTTCAGCCCAATTCTATTGATCGTCATGATTTTCTGACCTCTGCCTCAAATTTATAACCGACTCCCCAACTTGTCTGAATCGGGTTATAGGCTAACCCGGATCTCTTTAATTTCTCTCTGATATTTTTAACGTGGATATCGACGACCCGTTCATCCCCATCGAAATCATAGCCCCATATTTGTTCGATCAACTGTTCACGAGACAGAACACGGCCTTTATTTTTGGCCAGCGTAGCAAAAAGGTCAAATTCTTTATGGGTTAAATCCACTGATTTATCATGAACAAAAACCTGGCGCCCGTCTCTATCGATCGTTAGTGAGGTAAAATTCAGCACATCGTTATTTGCCTGTTTGGTTGGGCCTGAGGATGCACGGCGAATCAGTGCATGAACGCGAGCAATCAATTCCTCTGGATCAAAGGGTTTGGTCAGATAATCATCGGCTCCGAGTTCCAGCCCCTGGACTTTTTCTTTTGTCTCACCTAAAGCTGTTAACATCAGAATAGGAACAGATTGTGTCTTCCGAATCGACTGGCAGACCTGCCAACCGTCCATATTGGGCATCATCACGTCAAGAATGACCAGATCAAAAGATCGATTTTTAATCTTCAGCATCGCTTCATTGCCATCCGCTGCCTCAACGGTATCAAAACCTTCTTTAGATAAATAGATGCGCAGCAAATTGCGCAACTTCCAGTCATCATCTACCATTAAGACTTGTAATTTCTTCATACTCATCACCTTCTCCCATCATACAGCAAGTTTTCCGAATGACATCTCTTAACAAATTGAGATCATACGTAACCTATATCCTAATTTCAATTGTACTTTATCTCGAAAAAATTGGATCTCTTTTGTGAATTGTTTGATTAACAAACGGATTTATTTTTCCAAATCTTTAATCATGCCTACACCAAGTCCACATCAAAATAAATACAGCAGCATAAAAGATTGGGGCCATGGATTGAACAAGTATTGAATCATGTATTTATAGGTTTCCTCATCCTTGTTCTGCTAATACCTATGATCTTGTCAATAACGAGAAACTAAATATTGAAATCGTACAAGGATGTCTTGGTATACAACCGCATATGCATCCGATTAACTATTTTGATTTAAACATCATAAACCAATAGAAACATGAATATAAATCCACGTTTCTATCAGTAAAAAGACTAAGCCTTCCTTTCACAGCTTAGTCCCAAACAAAATTCCATAGACGACCAATAAACAAAAAAGATTGATGGTTCTGTAATGATTTGATCCACAATCTCATTCATCTACCTCTTGTCCTGATCCTTCCGAAACCTTTGAAATGGATTCGAGGCGGAGAATTATTCTTCGGAATCGAAATTCTAGAACTCCTCGGAGAGACTCTATTGGTTCTCTGACTCGTTTTTGGCTTTAAGATTTTTCCCGTATTTTTCTCAACCGAATGGATCGTCTGCCCGACATCTTTTGTAACACTGTCTTTTATTTTTGAGAAAGTATTGGAAAATGTACTTGAATTGTTGACGGATCGGCTCCGTTTGATGATCGAACCGGTCGTCCGTTTCGTTATTGGTGGAATTGTTTTCTTTTCACTGGTGGTAGGTGCCTGATACTTTGCCGACGGTTGAACTGTTTTTCCACCCGTATATCCACGATATTTGCCCAGAGTATTACTCCCTAACCGGTATAAACGCTCCAAAAGAACGGCCGATAGATAACCCTTCAAAAACGATGAGTTGTAGTTGTTACGAACAAATTCTTTATTACTTACTTCAATTATAGTATTTGTAGGATTTTTTTTGTCTCTTTGAATGTCATATAATTCACCAGAGTAGACTAGGAACATCTGCTGGTTGCTACTTTTGGAAATCTGATCCGGTTTTTTTTGCTCACTCAGTCTCTTGGCTACTTCTGGAACGGATTTTTTTTGGGCCCGATAAATATAAGACTCCTGATTCCCGTTTTTAGATACGGAGATCAGCGGGTAGCCGCCGGTTACAGAGGGGTTCCCGGAAGCGGAGGCAGAGCATCCGGCTAAAAGGGAAGCTCCAAGTAACACGGCCAAGATAATTTTTGTAATAGTTGACAGTTGCTTAATCACGTTCAACACTTCCTTCTTTTCATGACTGAATGATCCTGACATCCATTGGCAGGACATCTTCTCCTTCATATAGCATCATCTGGCCTGCCTGCCATTCGATACGAAGCAGTTTCCAATTATCCGATTGAAAGTCCCAGAGATAGCGTTCATCAGAGGATGAAAAAGGCGTATCACCAGAAGAGTGGGCTGTACCAACCGCTTGATCCTCCATATGATACAATGTCTCTTCCATTTCAATGGTCGTTGGAATTTCATTGATGTCCTCAAGACGTCCGTCAATTGCCTTATAAAGCGCGATATCCAATTCTTCTCTTTTAGTCACGCGAAAGTATTTGATTGAGCTTCCATCTTTTAAAGTAAAGAAGGCTTCCTGACGCTGCGGGAAAAACATTTTCCCCACAACGGTATAACTAGAAAGAGAGATATCAACAATATCACCTATAAATAAGGTGTAAGGCGTTTTTTCTTCAATTGGGGGTTTGGACTTCTTTCCCAAATTGATGATTCGATGAAATAGGGACATTTTTTTATCTCCTTCCATTTGCAAAAACAAAACCGACAGCCGGCTTTTGAAATCCGCTCGGCATGCCGGCTCATTGTTTTGCCTATTGTTTCTCTTTATTTCTTATGCTGTTCGATGAGCTGTGCCAGTTCATCCTCGACTTTCTCGTCCTTTCCTAAATTTTCAAACGCTTCATCGATGGATTTTTCTTTTTTATAGACTTCTCCGCTTGCTTCAGCCTCAGCTTCTAGCTGCAGTGTTTTTTCTTCCATCCGTTTCAGTCCGGCCATCGCTGTATCGGAATCAAAACCAGACATCGTGTCATTAATCTTTTTCTGCGCCTGGGCAGCGTTAACCCGTGCGACCAATGTCTCACGCTTATCTTTCAATTCCGCAACCTGTTTTCGCATCTCGTCTAGTTTCTGACGTAGATTTTCGGCTGCAGCCTGATTTTGTTCATAACGTTCCTTGTATTCAGTCACTTTTTGTTCAGCTTTTTGTTTGTCCTCAATAACGCGTCGTGCCAGATCGATATCACCGTTTTCAACTGCGAGGTGTGACTGTTCTTCGCGTTTAGCTACTAGAGCTTCTTGTTCCTCGTATAGCGCCTTGAATTTTTTTTCAAGAGCAATTTGTGCAGCAACTCCCCGTTCAGCTTCTCGTAAATCCTCCTGCATGTCACGCAGATATTGATCGGTCATTTTCACTGGATCTTCTGCCTTTTCGATTACAGCATAAATATTTGAAACGGTAAGGTCACGCAGTCTTT
Source organism: Sporolactobacillus sp. (assembly GCA_048976585.1). GTDB lineage: Bacteria > Bacillota > Bacilli > Bacillales > Sporolactobacillaceae > Sporolactobacillus. Next base: position 4,173 of record JBHGUY010000039.1, read on the forward strand.
TAAATAGTGACATTCAATAAAACCTCCTGATTGTTTTTCATGTCGATATCAGATCTCCTTAAAAGGGTGACCAATATTTATTACCTTATTGACAAGTACATTCGTCATTTGCTGTTTTATATCAACGATATGCCTCCCTCCTCTACTGCAATAAGATTACACAATAAATGTGTAGAAACCATGTAAAAGCGATATTTCTCTAGAGAGAGACTCGAATGGTACTTTGAAACATCAAAGCTACCCGCTTTTTTGCTTTAATTCATTGTCTTGTTTCTTCTTTTATGGTAAAAAAAATGCCTCGAACCCATTTTGGGCGAGGCACTCCTTAAAAATTAATTCTGGCCGACAACATTGTATCCTTGTTCTTCAACTGCGTCCTTCATCTTATCGAAATGAACCCTTGCCTCATCGTATTCAACTGAGGCTTTACCCTTTTCAAGATCCACCGAAACATCCGATACTCCATCTAACCCCTTTAATGCATTTGTAACCTTGGCTTTACAGTGCCCGCAATGCATACCTTTTACATCAAGTGTAGTCTTTGCCATCATTTCAATCCTCTTTTTTATACTGAAATTTTTTTGTTGAAAAACGAAGGGACAAATTTAAACGTCAGTGCTGTCCAACAACATCGTATCCTTGTTCTTCGACAGCTTCTTTCATTTTGTCGTAGTGTACTTTTGTTTCATCATATTCGACAGCAGCTTCACCAGTTTTAAGATCAACAGAGACAGCAGATACCCCATCAAGACCCTTCAGTGTTTTGGTCACCAGATTCTTGCAATGATCTCCCATCATACCCTTAACATCAAGATTCGTTTTTGCCATAAGTCATCAATCTCCTTTTCATTTTTTGGATGCGCTAAATATTCTCAAACAAAAACCTTTCGTCATCAGACTTTGACCCGTTTCAGACGTAGGCTGTTCGTCACAACAGATACGGAACTAAAGGCCATGGCAGCACCTGCAACCCATGGTGCAAGTAAGCCGAGTGCAGCGACCGGAATGCCGACCGTATTATAGAACAGAGCCCAGAACAAGTTCTGACGAATGTTCCGCATCGTTTTCCGGCTCAAATCAATCGCTTTTGGAATATGAAGCAGATCACCACCGACCAACGTGATATCGGCTGCCTCGATTGCCACGTCTGTTCCGGTGCCGATCGCCATGCCAATATCTGCTGTGGCTAATGCCGGAGCATCATTGATGCCATCGCCGACCATAGCTACTTTCAGTCCTTTTTCCTGAAGAACTTTGACTTTAGTTGCTTTCTCCTCGGGAAGAACTTCGGAAAACACATGATCTATGCCAGCCTGTTTAGCAATCGCTTGAGCTGTCCGCTCATTGTCTCCGGTTATCATGTACACTGACAGACCCCGGGCCTTCAATGCTTCAATGGCTTGTTTCGAAGATTTCTTGATCGTGTCCGCAACAGCAATGATCCCCTGAAGTTTGCCATCATAAGAGACGAACATCGCCGTTTTTCCCTCAGATTCAAGTTTTTTCATCTGTTCCTCTGTCTCGGAGTAAGAAATGCCTTCCTCTTTCATCAGCCGCCGTGTGCCGATCGCCATTTCCTTTCCGGAAACAGTTGCTTTAATCCCATAGCCGGCAAGAGCTTTAAACTGATCCGGTGATGGCAGGTCTGGGCTACTCTGCTTTCCATAGGTAACAATCGCCTGTGCAAGCGGATGTTCACTGGCTGATTCTGCTGAAGCAGCGAGCATTAAGAGTTCTTCTTTTGCTACGCCATTCAGTGCAATTATATCAGTAACTTCCGGTTTACCATTAGTAATTGTCCCTGTCTTATCGAACAGAATAGCCTGCAGGCTTTGGGTCGTTTCGAGATATTCACCTCCTTTAAAAAGAATGCCATTCTCAGCGCCCTTGCCAGTTCCAACCATGATCGATGTCGGCGTTGCCAAACCTAAAGCGCAGGGGCAGGCAATCACAAGGACACTAATAGCCGCAATCAGTGCCGGGGCAAACTGACCAGGGGCGACAAACAGAATCCAGACAAGAAATGCAAGCACCGAAATACCGATCACAATCGGGACAAAGATACCCGAGATACTGTCAGCGAGCCGCTGGATCGGTGCCTTTGATCCCTGGGCCTCCTCAACAATCTTAACAATACCGGCAAGTGCCGTATCTTTACCTACTTTTTCAGCCTTCATAGTCAGCGTTCCATTTGCATTCACCGTGGCGCCAATGACTTTGTCATCTTTTTCTTTTTCGACAGGGATTGATTCACCGGTAATCATTGATTCGTCAACGGAAGAATGGCCGGTGACAACAATGCCATCTACAGGTATTTTTTCACCGGGTTTAACATGAAGCAAATCGCCAACAACAACCTGATCAATTGGTACTTTTCGTTCCTTCCCATTCTCAATGATCGTCGCTTCTTTGGCCTGCAGTCCCATCAGTTCAGTAATCGCCGCAGTTGTCCGTCTTTTGGCACGTGATTCAAAATATTTACCCAACAGGACAAGCGTAATTAGAATCGCGCTCGTTTCAAAATACAGCTCCGGATTGGCAAGGCCACCGAACTGATAACGGAATGTCTCGAATGCACTGTAAAGGTAAGCAGCACTCGTGCCCAGCGCAACCAGAACATCCATATTGGCACTCTTATTCAATAGAGCCTTTGTACCACTGACATAAAACTGACCGCCAATGTAAAACTGCACAATACCAGCCACGATGAGCTGGAACCACGGATTCATCAACAAGTGAGGGAGCGGAAGACCTGTATTAAAGGGCAAGTGCGCTATCATTGTGTAAAGCAGCGGTAGCGAAAGAACAGCGGACAAAATCAATTTCTGCAACTTTCTTCTGAGTTCTTTCTCTTTTTCGTCCGTCGCCTGTTCTTTTTTCGGAACAGCCTTGTAACCGAGTTTCTTGACTTGATCATAAATCGCATCAGGTTCGGTGATCCCGGGCTGGAAGATGACGGTTCCCGACTCAGTTGCCAAATTCACCTGTGTCGATACCACGCCAGCCATTCGGTTTAATCCCTTTTCAATACGTGCTGCACAGGAGGCACACGTCATCCCAAGAATATCAGCATCTAACCTTTGCGTCCGCACGCCGTAACCCAGCTTCTCAATCTTTTGAACAATCTCCCTGGGTTTTGCTTTTTCCTCATGGATGGTCACCTTTGCTTTTTCCAGCGCGAGGTTGACATTCGCTTCGACGCCATCCATCTTATTGAGCGATTTTTCAATTCTTGTCGAGCAAGAAGCACAGGTCATTCCTGTAATCCCAATCTGCATTGCCTTTGAACTCATCCATTTCATCCCCTTATATCCGTTCATCCAGAAGTCAATGTGAACAACCAGAATAAATGATTGGTATTTATTTCAACTAAAAATCCAGGTTGGCAGCTCCTACCATCTCCTTTCGGCTTCATTATACCCTAGGGGGGTATGCAAGTCAAACGATAAATTGTTTATCTGTTATGCCCATGCGAGGCTTTTTCACAATTAAATGGGAGCTCACCGCTTATTCCTATTGGTCTCATTCATTCTAATGAACAGATGTGTAGTTTTTGTTAGAATATGAAAAATATCATATATTTTTTCAAATTATTCACTAATAAGCACGTGGATAAATGGAAAATGAATGAAACATCAAACTTCTTTATTCCCTCAGATTTGAATAATGATACAATCTCTGCCTTGATATTTAAAAATTAATCGCTATAAATTTCTTGCTCACTAAGATTTCTAGATACATCGATTTAAGCTTTATTTTTATTGAGTATTTATAAATCTTCACAGTTTCTCCACATTTATTTGATACACTTGTGGAAACAAAATAAGGAGAGTGTATCCATGAAAAAGGTTCTTTTCGTCACACTGACAGTCTTCACACTACTCATCATTACTGCGTGCTCTGGGACTGCGGAAAATAGTAACAAAACGGACCCTAAGCAATCGGTTGCTTCAGAATCACCCAAAATATTAAGAGGGCCGAATATTACGCTCGTTGCTGAAAAAGGGAAACAAAAGTTGAGCAGCGGTGTTACAGTCCCGGTTTGGACGTTTAATGGTTCTGCACCAGGGCCGGAAATCCGTGTAGAAAAGGGCCAAAAAATTCGTGTCACTTTAAAGAATAAACTGACTGCACCTGTTTCGATTCACTGGCATGGGTATCCGGTTCCCAATAAGATGGATGGTATCCCAGGAGTCACACAAGATGCTGTAGCTCCAGGAAAGAGCTTCACTTATGAGTTCGTTGCTGATAAAACAGGCACCTATTGGTATCACTCACACCAGGATTCAGTGAATCAGGTAGACCGAGGATTATATGGAGCCTTCATTGTTGAAGATCCTAAAGAAAAATATGATAAAGATTACACCCTAATGCTTGATGAATGGGTAACCGATAAAAATCAGATTAATAGTCAGATTAAAGCAATGACACCAGTGAGCCAAAGTAATAAGAACAATGGAGATTCCGGAATGGGCAGCATGCCTGGCATGGACATGGGCGGTTCGGATCAGGGCAGCTCAAATAGGGATAGCAACAATGGAATGAATATGGATAATATGGGCAACAGCCATTCAGAGAGTGGAAACAGTAGTGGTATGAACATGAGCGGGAATATGATGGCCGACAATATGAGTAGATATGACTTGTACACCATTAATGGAAAAAGCGGCAGTCTGGTCAAACCTCTGATGGTCAAGAAAGGGGATAGGGTTCGACTACGTTTCATTAATGCCGGCTATCTCTCGCATAACATTCATATCCATGGTCACAACATTAAAGTAATTGCAACTGATGGTCAGCCGATAAACAATCCGCAGATCGTTAAAAATCAGGTCATTTCCATCGCACCAGGCGAACGATATGATGTATCCTTTACAGCGGACAATCCGGGAAGATGGTATATCGAAGATCATGGCACAACAAAGGGTACGAACGGGATGAAGGCCTTGATTGACTATGAAGGCAGCAAGGCGACAACCGATCGACCTAATGCAAGCACACAATTGCCGGCTATTAATTTTGCTGACTACGGGACTAAAACAAAACCTGAGTTTACGCTGAATCAAAAATACGATGTCACATATACCATGAATCTTAATGCAGGCATGAGCAAGAAGGGGATGGCCTATACGATCAATGGGAAAACCTTCCCAAATACAGATCCCATCAAGGTTAAAACGGGTGATCGCGTGAAGATCAAGCTGGTCAATCGGGATCATATGAATAATCATCCGATGCATCTTCATGGCCACTTTTTCCAGGTTTTGAGCAAAGATGGCAAATCGGTCAGTGGTTCCCCCATTTACAAAGATACACTGAATGTGAAACCGGGCGAAACTTACGAAATCGCCTTTCTGGCCAATAATCCCGGTATATGGATGTTCCATTGCCACGATCTACATCATGCGAACGCAGGGATGATAACTGAGGTTCGGTATACAGATTTCCATTCAAGTTATGTTCCAAGTTCTTCGAGTCACAATAAACCCGAGTAAGCCGTTTAAACCACCCCTGTACTTTCAGTACAGGGGTGGTTTAAACTCTGCCGAAAAACTATTCGAGAACTTGGCAAGAACTAGAAGAATTCTCAAGAAACAGGCAACAAAATAACTTTTTAATGAAACTTCATGATATTTTTCACCATAAAATCTAAAAAAACTCTCCTACTCTTCTCTTATGTGTCAAATGACAATAGAGGAGCAGAAAAGCAAAGATTTATTCTTGGAGTTTAAAAGATGAAAAGCAGACTTAAAAGTTCGATTCCATCGCCGTGTCACCATTCAGCGCAACGGAAAGCCGCCCACCTCGCCGCTGCACGGAGACGCGGTGATCGTAGAAAGCGGTCATGATTTCAGGCGTCATGACCTCACCTGTGGATCCGGATTTAAAGACGGTACCGGCTTTAAGCAAGAGCGTGTGTTCAAAGCACGGCAGAAGTTCTTCAACGTGGTGTGTCACGAAAATCATCGCTAGTGTCTCTGATGAATTTGCCAATTTGGCAATCACCGACAGCATCTGTTCCCTTGCAAACAAATCCAGTCCATTACAGGGTTCATCCAGAATCAGCAGTTCAGGATCCGCCATTAATGCACGGGCAATCAGCACCCGCTGCTTTTCGCCTTGTGATAGCAGTCCGAACGCACGGGCCCTGAATGATCCGCAACCCAGTTTATTTAATAAAGCATGCGCCTTTTCACGTTCGGCAGGCGACGTTTGTTCGTATAAACCGATCGAGGCAAATTTGCCGCTGAGCACAATCGCTTCCGGATGTTCACCCGGTCTGATTTTCTCAGAGAGGGCTGAGCTGACCCAGCCAATTTTCTTGCGCAATTCGCGCAGGTCGCATGTCCCGAATGGGCGATCCAATACAGCAAGTTCCCCGCTTGTTGGCCAGATATAGCCGTTAATCATTTTCAGCAGAGTCGTTTTCCCTGAGCCATTCAGCCCTACAAGCGACCAGTGTTCACCGGCGCGAACCTGCCAGTCCACGTTCTTGAGAACGGTGTGATCCGAACGCACCCAACTGATCTTTCCAGCATCAATGATCATCCATCATCCCACCCATCAGAGATTGTAGGCCTTCCCTTTTTCTACCGAAGCCAGTTGTTTGAGCAGGGCCAGTTCTTCCGTATCTGCGTTGCCGCCGCTGACAATTAATCCGACGTGCTTTCCTTTCACAGACACTTGATCAGAAAGTGCAGCTGCAAGCGATGCGGCGCCGGCACCCTCGACAAGCAATTTGCTGCGCTCAAGCATTAGAAGCATCGCCTGGGCAATCTCCGAATCCGTAACGGTGACCAGGTCATCAAGATAGTGTTTCAGAACAGGAACCGTGCGTTCACCCGGTTTATCGACAAGAATACCTTCTGCTAGGCCTGGCGATTGGCGATTTGCCCGTTTCTTTTCATGATGAAAAAGGTTATACGCCGCTGGTGCATGATCGGATTGAACGCCGATGACGCGTATACTTGGCTTAACATTTTTTAAATAGCAGACCGTTCCCGCAGCAAGTCCCCCGCCGCCTATGGGTACAAGTACTGTATCCAGCTCCGAGTATTGCGCCAGCATCTCTGCGGCGACCGTTCCCTGCCCGGCGATCACCTGATTATCGTCGAAAGCATGGACAAATACAGAATGATAGGCTTGACATTCGGCAAGTGCTGCTTCATAGGCTTCCTGATAAGATGCGCCAACAAGCACAACCTCAGCACCATAAGCAGCAGTCGCTCGGATTTTCGCCTGCGGGGTACGCTCCGGCATAAAAATTTTTGCCAACGCGCCTCGTTTCGATGCGGCATAGGCGATCCCCTGGGCATGGTTGCCTGCCGATGCCGTCACAATCCCGCGATGCATCGCTTCTTCTGGCAGATGGGCAATTTTATTAAAGGCCCCGCGGAGCTTAAATGACCCGGTCCGCTGCATATTTTCCAATTTCAAATGAAGATGCGCTCCGCTGATTCGATTCAAGGTCGCCGACTCCAGCATCGGTGTCCGATGAACAACAGGCGTCAGTATTTCACGCGCCTCGGCGATATCCGCTGCTGACACATAATCCCCAATGGTCTTCACCCCTCATCTTGTTGCGATTCGAATGGCACGAACGGTTCATTGTGCCACATTTGCTGTGATATCTTCGCTGTCCTGCTTACCTTCTTTGACAAACGGCATCAGCTTGCGTAGTTCACGGCCCACTTCTTCAAGCTGCGAATTGTTTTCTTTCTGCTGAAGCGCGTTGAACATCGGACGGCCCACCTTGTTTTCAAGTACCCAGTCGCGAGCAAACTTGCCGGATTGGATATTTTCCAGGACTTTTTTCATACGAGCTTTCACCCCTCCATCGATGACATAGCGGCCAACGGTGAAGTCGCCGAATTTGGAGGTATCCGAGCAAGAATAGCGCATACCGGTGAGGCCGTTTTCATAGATCAGATCGGTGAGCATTTTCATCTCGTGACAGGTTTCAAAATAGGCATTTTCCGGCTGATAGCCAGCTTCAACGAGTGTCTCAAATGCGGCCTCGATCAAATGTGTCAATCCGCCCATCAGTACCGCTTGTTCACCGAAAAGATCGGTCTCCGTCTCCTCTTTGAACGTCGTCTTCAGCACACCTGCACGCGCTGCGCCGAGACCTTTGGCCCAGGCAAGTGCCAGTTCCTCTGCCTCTCCGGACGGATTCTGTTCAACCGCGTAGAATGCCGGGACACCGCCTCCGTTCAGATATTCCCGACGGCAGAAGTGACCAGGACCTTTGGGAGCGACCATGAATACATCGACGTCCTTCGGAGGAAGAATCTGAGTGAAATGGATGTTGAAGCCATGTGAGAAAGCGAGGGCGTTCCCCGGTTCCAATCCTTCCTGAACCTCACTGTAATAAACCTCCGGCTGACGCTCGTCTGGAAGCAGCATCATGACAATGTCCGCTTCTGCAGCAGCTTCACGGACGCTTTTTACTGAAAAGCCATCGCGTGCGGCCTTGTCCCATGACTTGCCCGGCCGTGCGCCGATTGTCACTGAAAAACCACTGTCGCGCAGGTTCTGAGCCTGCGAATGTCCTTGGGAGCCATAGCCGAGCACCGCTATTTTCTTTCCGCGCAATACACTTTCATTGATATCTTTGTCATAGTAAACTTTTGCTGTCATGTTCGTATCCCCTATCTCTTTTTGTTTTATTGCCAATAATAAAATATTTTCAATTAGTCTTGTCCAGCCGTGAATCTTTGTTCGCTGCATGGAGCAGCTGAGTACACATCAATCAACTTTTCTGCTTGGCTGACAAAACGATTCAGCTGGCGTTCGCTTTCCGCAGCCAATGTCATCGACATGTGAAACCGGACACCCTCCTGCTCAGCATGCCAATCAGCAACTGACAGATTGCCGCGGGCAAGCAGCATCGCCACCCGCGCCAGCACATCAGGACTCGCTGCGGTTTCAACCGTTACCGTCTGTTTCATGGATTTACACCCCCATCATTTCCGTCAAACCTTTGCCTGGAGGAACCATCGGCGTCACGTTTTCCATCTGCTTCACAACACAATCGATAAGGACTGGCGCGTCGGTCGCAAGTACGGATTCGATCGTCTCTGCTGCATGAGAGGGATCGTCCAGTCTCTGGGCCATAATGCCATAGCTTTCCGCAAGCCGCACAAAATCAGGCTGCAATTCAGGAATCGATTCCGCATAACGTTCTCCATAAAAAGCTTCCTGCCACTGCCGAACCATGCCCAGTGTATGATTGTTCAGGATAAAAATTTTCACGGGCAGCTTGCGTTCCGCAATGACCGCCAGCTCCTGAAGCGTCATCTGAAAGCCGCCATCACCGAGAATCGCCAAAACCTTTTTCTGTGGATAAGCAATCTGGGCGCCGATAGCTGCCGGAAGGCCGAAGCCCATGGTACCAAGTCCACCTGAACTGACAAGGCTGCTCGGACGTTCGAAATGATAATATTGAGCCGTCCACATCTGATGCTGCCCGACATCGGTCGCTACGATCGCGTCAGAGTCGGCAAAGCGGCAAATCTGCTCAATCACGTATTGCGGCAGCAATTGCCGGCTTGCCAGTGCATGATCGTAATGGAGCGGATGCGCATCTCGATAGCCGTGCAAATGATTCAACCAGCCGCGGTGTTCCGTGAGCGGCCCGTTCATTGCTTCTTGCAATTGATCGAGGACCAGACCGGCATCGCCGACCAGCCCATAATCGGTTTTCACGATTTTCCCAATTTCCGAAGCATCGATATCGACATGCGCCACTTTGGCAGTCGGGGCAAATTTTTCAAGATTCCCGGTCAGCCGGTCATCGAAGCGTGCACCAATATTCAGCAGCAGATCACATTCGGAAAGCGCCATATTGGCCGCAAATGTTCCATGCATTCCTCCCATACCAAGAAACAGCGGATGGGATGCTGGGAAACTTCCAAGACCGAGAAACGTCGTCACCACCGGAAAATGGCAGGCTTCGGCAAAAAGCCGCAATTTTTCAGCTGCCTGAGCATGAAGCACGCCTGCTCCTGAAAGCAGCACTGGTCGTTCAGCCTTTCTTAATGCTTCAACGAGTCGGTTCACCGCACGTGCATCGGCTTTTTTAGGTACATGATAACTGGGGATCTGGAAGTCGCAAACCCGATCCGGCGCGCTGTTCAGCTGTCCCGCACAAATGTCCTTCGGCAGATCGACCAGAACCGGTCCTGGACGCCCGCTTGACGCCAAGAAAAAAGCTTTGGCAACCACCTCAGGAAGCTCGCTTGCCTTGCGGACACGGAAGTTATGCTTAGTTACCGATGCGGTAATTCCGATCACATCAGCTTCCTGAAACGCATCGGTATTAATCACCGGGCGTGTCACCTGTCCGGTAAAAACAACAAGTGGCAACGAATCGATCAGCGCATCCATCAGTCCTGTGACAAGATTTGTCGCACCCGGACCACTCGTCGCCAGCACCACACCCGGTTTCCCCGAAACACGGGCGTAACCTTCGGCGGCGTGCACCGCTCCTTGCTCATGCCGGGCAAGCACATGGCGCATCTGGTGGCGATAGACCGCATCATAAAGCGGCAATACCGCACCTCCTGGATAACCGAAAAGCACTTCCGTCCCCGATTGTTTGACCAGTCTAATCAGCAAATCAGCGCCTGTTTCTGTGCATTGTTCCGTCTCAGTCACTTAAGGCTCCTCCTCTCTTGTTCTGTAATAAGCCTTTGTTTCTGAGGCACTTCATCCTTCTCTGTATTTTTGAGCCTCAATCCCTCGAACTCCTTAAGTGAAATTTCTTGGGGTTGGCACAAATGTTAATCACTTAAGAAAATTCAGTCAACCCCCCTTTTTGTCTTTTCCTCACCGTTTTTCAAGCGCTCTTATGAAAGGAAACCGTTTAAAAAAATTTTTAAAACAAGCAAACTCATTTGCAAATTAGCACAATCCATAATTTACGTGAATTTATTATTGACACCAATTTCCAGCCGTGCTATAGTTGCTATACTAAAATATTTGACAATTCAGGTAAGGAGCAATTTGCTATGAGTCGCCCATTACAACGCATGATTAAAGCCATTATTATTATTAACTAGGGTCCCGGCATCCGTTGAAAACTTAACGAATGCTTGGATCCAGCTTCGCGTTGGATGGGTCCAGGCAAAACCGCCCATTCAAATCGAATGGGCGGTTTTTTAATGTGATTAAAACAGGGAGGGCTTTCTTTGAACAATCCATTCTGCACGAAAACAAATTTTCAAACATCTCTAACATGGCTGTTACTCCGCTTATTGCGCAGCGTTTTTGGCAACAGCTTTGTTCCGTATGATTCTGCGAAAGTAGCAAACGCCCCAAAAGCACGGGCTTCGTTTCTGTTCATTCAGTCTGCGCTTCTCCCTTTGCCAAGCGCAGCACGGCTTGTTCCGATACAGACCATTAAGACAAAGCAGCCAGGCACTGGTGTATTTTTACAATTCAGGTTCCCCCTGACAACAAACCCGCTGCAGCGATTCAAAGTTGCGCGAAAAAACCGGGCAGCATCCCACCCGGCCATTCATTCGCTGATTCAATTTTTTCACGTCGGCGTTATCAACATCAAAAGTGTTATTCATCAACAGATTGTTATTAAAAACTCGGTATTGATCGTCAGACAGGAATTGTGATTGATAGCTCATCTCGATTTCGGGCCGAGCAAGTATCATAATCTGAGAAAAAAAAACGATTCATACCCGTTTCGAGTAGAAATTTTGACTGCTAAAGATTTATATTTTACAACAAGGAATCTTCAGCTTATCACGGCTTTTCTTTTCTCAATGCATGATGAGTGTGGGTCTATACTCAAAAATTAAAACAGGGCCCACCGTACACCAAGCCAAGATCAATTTGCGTATTGAGGTGCCATCGGTGTCATATCAGCAATTATTTTAGACCTATTTTCAACCTTTTAAGGTTAATCGTCAATCAGCATAACACGGGATTTGTCAAAGGTTTCGACGGTTTGTTTGGGCGATCGGAAACCGATTTTAACTTCGTCATTGACGGTTACCTGTTCCACAGCCTTAAGAATTACACTCGAATACTCGGAATAAAGCCAATCCTTCGCAAAGTCATTTGGACAATTAATAATCAACGTATCGCCATCATAAGTCGCCGTTGTTTCATCGAACCACGTCTTGTACTGTACGGGTTGGATTGTCCCTGCTATCCTTTCAAGCGCTTGTTCCCACAATTTCATCCGTTGGTGCCTGTAAGGAATCTCACCAAAGCTAGAGTAGTAACGTATGACTTTTTCATTTTTTTCAGCATACTCTATTTCTTTTCTTGTACTGTTTCCTATATACCCACCAACATCAATAACAACTATCTGATCGGAAATATCAATTCTCCTAAAATGTAAATCATGAAGAAGTTCAGCTTGCTCTCGCGTCATTTCAAAACCATCACTTTGCTCAAAAAAAGGCAAACTAATGACTATGTTTCCTTGGAGTGTCAGGAATGCATCCACCTGTTCAAATTGTTTCTTGAATTTTGTAGAACCGCATAAAGTTATGACGTTCATGTTTATGCCTCTGTCCTTGAGTATTCTTAAATAATCACTAAATACAAATCCCATCATTCTTTACGGGTTGATGTTCTGTCATCTCCGCTGGCATAGGTAACATTCGCCCTCAGCTTCTCTGAATTTTCTCCATTGACTTGCCTTTTGCCAATTCGTCAACCAGTTTGTCCAGCCATCTGATTTTTTGCATGAGTGGGTCTTCGATTTCCTCGACGCGATGTCCGCAAATCACGCCTGAAATTTTGACGGCGTTTGGGTTTATCTGTGGGGCTTCACTAAAAAAGGTTTCGTAATTGATATTTTTCGCAATTTGCGTTTGCAAGCCAGAGTCATCATACCCCGTCAGCCAACAAATCACAGCATCAACCTCTAATTTGGTGCGCCCTTTGCGCTCCGCCTTTTGGACGAGTAGTGGGTAGACTTTCGAAAATGCCATCTTGTACACGCGCTCATTTTTCATAAAATATCCCTCCCTTTCGCTTCTCGCTTTACTCTCCAGCGCACGATGTCGGTGATGAGTTCATCATCTATCGGCTTGCCAAGCGGTAGCTGAATCGCTCCTTTACTGGTCTTATATCCTGCGAGCCGCTCCGCGAACTCAGTAGTAACCTCGCCGCCGGGGTACAGCCCGATATGTTTTTTGAACGCCGCGAAGTGGATCAGGTTCTCACCCTGCCAGAACGTCGGCATCCGCCACGAGATTTTCTCTGTGGCTTCTGGCGCGGCTGTGCGAATCGTTTCGCGGATACTTTGCAACAGCGGCCGCACCTCTTCCGGTTGTGCGGCAATGTATTCGTCAATGCTGTTCATTTTTTCGCAAGCGTGATCCTGTTCCGCGTTTTTGAACTCACGACCACATTTCGGACATTTCCACATTTCACTCACGCTCCTTAATCGTTACTGTGCCGCTGTTACCTGTCTGCCTCTAAATTTTAGCATGGACACAACATCTATTTGATACGCACCCATCGGTGATTGACTACTAATAGTAAGGTGACAAATAATAAAGCGAAAATTGTTAATACCGCGGCGAGTACATTTATAAATTGATTTGTCTTGCCCTTCATGAGCTTAAAGAATAGGGCATAGATGCCAATCCCGATTACCCCTCCGAGCGTATTACTAAGCACGTCAGTCATATCGGCTCTGCCGATTGCGAAAATGAATTGTGTGATTTCAAAAACCAGGGTTAAAGCGACCATTGCAAGAACCTTTTTCACAAAAGGCCACTTAGCTCTAAGCATACAACTATAAATTCCCAAAGGTATGAAAGCGAGAATGTTATTTCTGACTTCAGCAAAGCGAATAACGCCGTTGCCGTCGAAAGATCCGAGAAGCGGAATCAGATTAATAACTCGTCCTTCTTTTGTTACTGGAACAGAAAATTGCAGTTTGAAGAGAATCAACCAGATTAATGCCAATAGATAAATTGCAAATAACACGGATGTAAGCATGTTTCGTTTTTCTGATTTCAAATTTTCCAGATCAATCACGCTCCTTAACGATTACTTTTTCAGTGCTGCCCGCTTGCTTGCCGATTTTGGCGCGGATGTCCTTCTGCAGCATACTTTTCAAAGCCTGATTATGCGTGAAATTGAGCGAACTCATCATAGGAACATACCAGTAAGTATCCCTTGGGGCGGCCTGCCGCTTAAGTTCTTCATCATTTGGAAAACCCCATGGAATTTTCTCACTCTGCTTACTTTAAATGTACCATAGGCATTTCTTGCATAGCAATATGCAGTCAGATGGCACCCGCTACCCTAAATTTCACAAAAAAGATGCCGTACGGATGCTAGGATAACCTTACAGACACATTTTTGTTAAACGAGATATTAATGAAAGAATGTGTCGTCCCAACCGTTTTTTTCTAATTTTGTAAAAAAATGTTATAAAACGTGGCTGGAACTTCAACAAACATTGGCATGAACATTTGCAACTCTATTGTTTTGTCGAAGGCAGAGCGGAGGTAACTTTTCCAAAGCAAAAAAGAGCGCTTTTGTGAAACGAAATAACTACGCGTTCTTCTATGTCATGATGACTATACTTTTATCGGATAACCGTTTCAGGAGTTACTCCTTCAGGATAGACTTCCTCTCCATAACGATTTCTTGAATATTTTTCGTACCACAATTTTGCTACCGATTCCGGGTCATCTAATCCTTCAGTCCCTGCTTTCAAAAATATTCCCAAAGAAATATGCCCGACAAAAATGTTCTTCTCTGTTAATTCATGCTGGAGGTTACTAATATAACTTCTCAATCCGGCCTTCGCTAGGCTTGAGTCTGCCATCTGAGGATTGGGGTAGATGGCGGAGAGTCCGGTTGTGAAAAGCAAGGCCCCACTTTTTCTTTTCAACATAGACGGCAATACCTCATTGATGCAACGAATAGCAGCAGCAACATTTCCAATAAAAGCGTCCTCTGCCTGCTCAGCTTGTAAATCCAACACAGGTGTCGGTCGATAATGACCGGCAGTGGGACTGAATTCCAAGAGATCAACTTCCCCATATGTTTTGTGAATTTCCTGAAAGGCTCTTGTGATTTGATTTTTATCATAGATGTCAGCAATATAATAGGATGCTTTTATATCTTCACGTTCTAATTCAGATTTCATTTTCGACAATTTATTTTCATTTCGTGCAACCAAAGCGATTTGAAAACTATGTTTTCCAAATTGACGGGCCAATGACCGACCTAAAAGCTGCCCAACCCCAACAATAACCATTGTCTTCATCGTTACTATCCTCCCGTTATGTGTTATTCTCAATTAATTTACATTTACACTTTCAATTTCTTTACGTATTATTATTATAAGTTTGACTGTTGAAAAAGTAAGTACGCACAATTTTGTGCCCAATGAGGAGGAAAAATGATTAAAAAAATAGATGAAGGAAACTGTCCGGTAATCTATGCCTTAACCCTAATTGGTGGTAAGTGGAAGCTACCCGTGCTGTGGCATTTGGCAAATAACCAAAATGGAATTCGATATAATGAACTAAAACGAAGATTAGCGGGGATAACGGCTATTATGCTGACGCGATCGCTAAGAGAGCTGGAAAAAGATGGTCTTGTTACACGTGTTCAATACTCAGAAGTCCCTCCCCATGTTGAGTATTCATTGACTGAACAAGGTGAAAAATTACTACCCACCTTATTGACGATTAAAGAATGGGGAGAACAGCTTCAACAAAGCACGCACTAGCTCCACTGTTTACACTTAATCATGAATATTTTGTAAGAACATATGCGTAGTACGATCTCTGACTGCAAAGACTACCGGTAATTCCAAAACCATTCATTGTAATCTTCAATCAGCTGATAATTTTGATTGTTAGAACCTACTTCGATATCACCCATAGGAACATATCTCTTTTTTCTGTCCATTCTCACAGAACAAATCAAACCACAGAAATTATCAATAGGCTCAGCGATTCCTAAAACCTCGATACTATACTTTTCCCCAGACAGAAAATCGGTATCATGATCGTAAATAGCCGGGAAAGAAAAAACAAGATGTTCTTTCAAATAATTGAAATATAGTTCAAGCGTTTCCTCGCTAACCATTGGGAGCTCATCTTCTTCTCCCTCGACGTGAGAAGCTCCTAATATTTTTATTAGACGTTTTTCGCATGCCTCTACCATCCAATGCTCCTCTTTTTCTCAAGATTTATTCAAAAAGCATTAAAACTGCTAGTCTCTAACTATAAGCTAATTTCATCATCAAAGTGCCACAGATAACTCTTATCTCGTAAAATTGATCATACCTCTTTCACCATAGCCAAGAAATTGACGTGAAAATTCAGTATAAAAAGTAACCATTTTAGGAGATAACTGCTGTTTAACAGCTAAGACAGACAACTCTGATTTGAGATGAGAGGTAACTACCCTATCGTTTTCTCCTTTCTCAAGCGCTTCTTTTGCTTTTAAAAGCGATTGACGCTCAATATCAGACACTTTTGGATCTGCAATTAAATCATACACACTGTTCAATATCATTGCTTGGCTTTTTTTCATTTTAAACCTCTTATTCAGTATTCTCACAATGATAAATCCTAAGAAACACTCTTTTATCGGTTTTACTCGGAAGAAAAAACGCGCAGAGATTGTGAAAGGCGGTGCCGCAAATTGGATCATCGATCACATCGCGGGCCCCGGATCGTCTTTGTCTTGTTGCCGAACAAAGCGATCAAGCAATGCACGCACTTCATCTGTTGACTCTGTGTTCATCATTTGATTCCTTAATTCACTCGCCCCTCGAAAACCACGGACATAGATTTTAAAAAAGCGATGAAGAGCTTTAAACGGCCTCAGCTCTAATTTTTCCGAATAGTGATCATGAAGATCAAGATGCAGCCTTAAGAGATCAAGCAGTTCGTTACTACTATGATCTTTCGGCTCCTTTTCAAAGGCAAATGGATTGGCAAAAATGCCGCGCCCAATCATTAACCCATCAACACCATATTGATCAGCGAGCTTCAAGCCGGTTTGACGGTCAGAAATATCACCATTGATCGTCAAAAGTGTATCCGGTGCCACTTGGTCGCGAAGTTTCTTAATCTCCGGGATGAGTTCCCAATGGGCATCTACTTTACTCATTTCTTTTTTTGTACGCAGATGAATAGTCAGATTAGCGATATCCTGTTCCAATAGATGTGTCAGCCAGTCGTGCCATTCGTTTACATCCGTGTAACCAAGCCTGGTCTTCACACTTACAGGCAATCCCCCTGCTTTTGTCGCTTGTATTAAATCTGCTGCGACTTCGGGACGCAAGATAAGGCCGCTTCCCCTCCCATGCCTTGTCACATTAGGTACGGGACAGCCCATATTGATATCTATACCGCTAAACCCTTGTTTCGCCAACCCGATACTCATCTGCCGAAAATATTCAGGCCTATCCCCCCATATTTGGACGACAATCGGTTGTTCATCCTCTGTAAAAGTCAAACGCCCACGCACGCTATTGATTCCCTCTGGGTGGCAATAACTCTCCGTGTTTGTAAACTCTGTAAAAAACACATCAGGTTTAGCTGCTTCACTCACTACATGACGAAAAACTACATCCGTTACTTCCTCCATTGGTGCCAGAGCAAAAAAAGGGCGTGGCAAATCACGCCAAAAATTATCGATCATCGTTAAATTCAAAATCCTCTCATGATGGGATATCAGGCCAAAATCTTTATCCCCAAAATTGCTTTCTTAACACTTATAGCATGCTTAAGCACTTAAAATCAAACTGGAGAAAGTGCTGTTCGGCGTAGTCGTTACACCACCTGCATACAGTTGCATTGCTCTGGCTTTCTTCATTCAGTCAATGACTACTGGAATAAGTCCGGACTCAATAATTTTAATGAACGAACTCTTTACGGTCTCATAGCTAATTGGTGCGTCACTTGGAAGAAACAATTGCACGTTGCTCGTTCCCTCATAGTCCGCTTTAAAATAATCTTCATTAATTAGTTTTCTGCAAGTCTCAAGCAATTTAAAGTTCTTAACTGCTGAATACGCATGGTCACTCTTTGAGCGTTCCTCAGCTACCTGTTTAAACAGCAATCTGATTTTGTCACTGTTGAACCGATTTTTGTACATCTTATAGATCATGTGAAGATCATAAAGATGCCGCGAATTTCTCGTATATTTTCCATCGATTGAGTAATCACAAAGAGCAAATAGTTTATCAATAAACGTACGTTCAATGCTTTGCACTTGTATACTAAATGCATTCATTTCATATTTTTCAATCAACACATCTTGGTGTTGCTCAATCAAATAGTCGAGAATATAATTTGTTGCTTGCCTCACATCCGTAGGAAAAGATTTTAGCAGCACATAAGTCTCGACATAGATAACTTTTTGAAGATCAGCTCCTGTTACACTTGGGTAAACAAATTGGTATCGATTGAAATCCATTCTACTTTTTATCTCGGCTTCATTCTCAAGACTCATACCGATTTCATTTGCAGAATCAATAATCGCTTGTTTCAACTTGCGTTTTTCTGACCCAGTTGTTTCGATGTCCTGTTGAAAATTAAGATCAATATCTTCCGAAAAACGATGAATCAAATGGTAACATTTACTTAAAGATGTACCACCTTTAAAAACAATTTGTGGATAGTTCGTCTTAATTCGTTCCAGCAGTAAAGATACATAATAATCCTTTTCAACAATGGAGCTTTTGAGTCCGGAATCCTCAGATACTGCGTTAATGACTTCCTCGAAAAGCTTTTTGTTTTGATGCAAGTTCATAAACCAAGTCACTCCTGTATATGGCCAGTTGGTCATGCTCTGAGTAGGCAGACAGATATCTTTTTATTTCTTCCCAAGAAATGTTTAGATCGCGTAAATAATCGAAGCATTTACCCATTGAGTCTTCAATAGATTGGTCACTATAATAGTCAAAACGGCTAATCAGATCAAAAATTTGTAGCAATTTATAATTCCGGGTGGTAACGAATGTTTTGGGCTTCATCAAGAAAACGCTGCTTTTGCCATAGATAACTTTTCTCGAACTCATTTTTTCCTTGTTGGTAACAATTTCATAGGCTAACGCATTTTGAGTGGTTAATCCCAGGTCGTTCGCAAACGACAAACCCGTCATGTACCCTATTCGATGATTCTCTGAATCGACTAAGTATTTCTTTTTAATAACTGAGTCGAGACTTAGCGAAGAACGAAATAACGGTTTTGGGTTCGGACGATAATAAATTCCCGCTTTCAAAGCATAACGTGTAATGATCCCGCTATCCGCTGCCTTTTTTAAATTTTGACGCAGTGTATTCGGATTGATATTTAGTTTATCTCTAAGCTCTTCAGTCAGGATTGGCTCCTCATAGCCAAAATGACTCTCCAGATATTTTTGAAAATCCATATCCGTTCACCTCTTCATTACCAGTATAACCGATTATAACGTTTTTATAAACAAAATATATAATTTTGTTATACATTTGTACAACATCACTATTAAAGTTAAATTACCACAGATTACAATAAGATAACTTTATACTTATACAAGAGAAAAAAACTAGGAAAAAAGATTTTCACCTTCGCCTCCCAACAGCACGAAATACATTTTTATCAATCAAATGGCTGATTCAAAATCTTCATGTGAGTTTTTTTACTCTGAGAAAAAAACATCAGGTTTGACTGCTTCACTCACTACATGGCGAAAAGCACATCCGTTACCTCTTCCATTAGTGCCAGTACAAAAAAGGGCGTAGTAAATCACGCCAAAAATTATCGATCATCGTTAAATTCAAATCCTCTCATTGCTGCAAAATCTGCTCATCCGCCAGCACTGCCTATTCTGCAACTCAAGCTCAATCCCCTGTTCTTTCGTCCCGCCATCTTTTAAGGCATAAATAGCCAGCTTTTTGGTGGATATGTTCTTATCGATAATCTTTTTGTTATGCGCTTTATAGATATCAGTATTTACCAAACCGGAAACCAAAGCCTCACCATGTCCGAAACCGGTATCAATGGACATCACTTTCCTATTGAAAGTGACTGGATCGACCGTGAACAAAATTCCTGATGCCTGCGGGAAGACCATCTTCTGAAAGCCCTTCAGAACATTGTTTATTCATTTCTTAGGTTAGTACCCTGTCAATAAAAAGGTAATCAAAGTTTCTATTCTTCGATTAAAACAGCCAAATTCATTATATTATCCTGCTTTATCAATTGTCACATATGATTCTCTATAATGATGTTAGGATAGTTTTACGGACACATTTTAGTTAAACTAAGGATTAACTAAAATGTGTCCGCCGTATGGGCAGCGGAAAAACAAGCAATAAATTCAACAGTGAATTCAGGCAGATGATCGTTGAACTCTATCAGTCATGCACACCGGTCAAAAATCTCAGCAGCGAATATGACGTATCGGAAACAACCATTTATAAATGGATTAAGAAACTGAATCCCATTCCTTTAGAAGGCGGGGAATCCTTTACTCCTGAGGATTTCCTGAAGCTTCAGAAAGAGATGCGGCGAATTCAGGAGGAAAATGAAATATTAAAAAAAGCTATGGCCATATTCGCAAAAAAGTAACTTCCGTTGAGATGAGTGTGTTAGTTGATCGCCTGCAAGAACAACATCCCATAAAAACGATATGCCGTGTACTTGACATGCCGCGAAGCACCTATTATCAAGTTAAGAGTGTCTGTGAATCCAATCTGGCACGTGAGAATCGAATACTGACACAACGTATTCAGTCACTTTATACAGAAAGCAAGCGGCGATACGGAGCCCCTAAGATTCAGAAATGCTTGAGAAAAGAAGGGTTTATGGTCAGCATCAAACGCGTGCAACGACTGATGAGACGAGCAAATCTGCGTTCCATTATTGTGAAAAAGTATCGTCCGCAATCCAGTCAAGGTCCGGTGGAAAACAGGAAAAATATATTGGCTCAGGACTTTACAGCAACACAGATCAACCAAAAATGGGTTGCCGATATCACGTACATTCACACGATCAAAGCAGGCTGGTGTTATTTGGCCTCAGTCATGGATCTGTGTACACGAAAAATTATTGGCTATTCCTTTTCCCGGAGCATGACAACAGACCTCGTGCTAAAGGCTTTAGATAACGCTTGCATCAATCAAAATCCTGAACCAGGCCTGATCCTGCATACGGACCTTGGATCCCAGTATACAAGCGATGAATTTGAGAAAAGAATTCAAGAGAAACAAATGATCCATTCTTTCAGTAAGAAAGGTTGCCCATACGATAACGCTTGCATCGAATCTTTTCATGCGACTTTGAAAAAAGAGGAAATTCACCACACGACGTATCATGACTTCGATGAAGCCAGACGTGCCCTCTTTCAGTATATTGAGAGCTGGTACAACAGGGTCAGAATCCATAGCTATCTCGATTACCTGACGCCGCAGGAAGCAGAAGACAAACTTTTGAAGGCAGCCTGATCATCAACAATGACGCAACGAGCACTCAATCTACTAAACTTTTTTGTGTCCAAGATCTTGACTTAGATCCATCTCTACGATGTACACACAAAATAAACTCTTCCAAAATTTCCGCTCCCAACCCACATTCCACCGTTGAGCTTGTTAGTCTGCTTGCTTATTATAATTGTCAATGATTGAAATCGTTGTATTTGCTACTTTACTACCTAAAGAAGCGTACAATTTCTTATCACCTATGACATAAAATTCTTCTTTGGCACGAGTAGCCGCAACATTCATCATATTCGGGTCAGAAACCGCCCATTTTGCAGCACCTTTACTATCGGTATCAGCGCCAAGTACAAAATATACAATTTTTGCTTCTTTCCCCTGAAATGTATGGACAGTTCCTATGTTTGTTGATTTCCCCTTTTTTCGTTTTGTGAATTGAATTTCATCCAAAGCTTGCGCTAACTTATACGCCACATGTCTAAACGGTGAAATGACATAAATTTCGTTTATTAACTCAGGATTTTCCTGCAACCGCTTATCAATCAGATTCTTCAACAGTTCAGCTTGCTCCTTCACAAATTTATCATTCGCTTTTCCTGTTGAATGAAACCATTCTGATTTTCCCTGCGCCTCTTCTTCTCGTTTTCCTTGAACCATCAATCCGTCATATGATAGTTCATTTGAAATTGTAAACATCGGATAATTCGAACGTCTGTGTACCCAAAGCGGGATGCCGATCCATTCATCTTCATTTCTCTGGAAACCATATTGACTGGTAGCATCCACGAGTGTTTGAGTAGACGCATCAGCAGAAACAAATTTTTCATTAACTTCATAATGTCTTCCTACGAGGTTCAAAACATTTGAATCTATTGTCAATACCGGCTTGATTTGTGAGGGATCGCCAACAACCATAACCCTTTTGCTTCTAAAGATTGCACCTACACTGGCCTGTGGCAATGCTTGACCTGCTTCATCTATGAATAAATTACCAATTGAATTTTCATTAAGATTCTTGAACATTCGGCCGAAACTGGCAAAAGTCGTGCTAACAACAGGAATAGCCAAATTCAACCATTGCCACGCTTCAGTGACTAATTGTTGTCCATTTTCTTTTGACATATACTTCATCTGGCTATCCCAAATTATTCTTGCTGCTTTCAAATTCTTCTTGTTTTCAAACAAGAATCTCTTTCTTACTTTTAATGCTGAGATAAAAAGTTCTGATTGCAGTACACGAAACGTCTTGGTAAACCACGGATTAGACTTTTGAAGATCATCGTACGATTGCGAAAAATCAAGTACTTTGATGTCGCTTTGAGTTTTTAGTGACTCCACAAGGGTTACTTTTCTATGTTTCAATTCTTTCAACATATTCTGCTGCGCGCTCACCCAATGGCTTAACTCAATCTCGGCATTTTGAATATGCGATTGATTCAATTCTTTTTTTCTATCATTCTGTTTTAAACTGTTTTTTAGATGGACCTGTTTATCTAATAACTCCGTCCTCTGTTCAGAAAGTTTATTCAATCTCTTGTTAACACTATTCAGCTTCTCAAAATATTGATTAACCTGGGATTTATTAAAAATCTTTTGAACCCATAGCGCACTAGGTTTTTGTGACTTAACAACATCAAAATTTCTTTCCGCTTGACTTTGCACATCAGCTAACTCTCTAAGTTTGATGGAAATATCCGACAAATTTGTTTGAAGTAGGTCACTTTCGTGGTTTAATTTGTTAAGATCACTTGTTATTTTTTCACAAAGTGCTACCAGCTCTGTTTGTTTTCTCTTTTTTCCTTGTTTATAATGAATATCTTGCTTCTCATATTTATATTTCAATTTCACAAATTGTCTTATCTGTTCACTATATTGCTGAATTTTCTCTCTTTCAGCATACAATTCATCGTGCAGCCTTGAAAATTCTTGGTAAACATCCAAGTCCGGTTGATTATCCGCTTCAAAATACTTTTCAATACATTCAACATTCAACAATAACTTGTTGACATTAATTGACGCCCCACCCTCTAATGAGAACGTTCCCCAATTTTTCTCTCCAAAAAGTTTCGTATTAACCTCCCGACTTTTCCCAAACCCTTCACCGGATAGTTTCGAATTAGATACACATTGAAAATAATCAGCCGCTGCTAATTTTTTTTGAAATTCACTAGCAATTTCTTTTTTTTGAGGCAATTCCTTAACGATATTTTGGACTGCTCCATTATTTGAACTTGCAACCACGATATTTTTATTTGAAATGTCACCGGGTAAAATGCCAAGTTTTGCTTCTTTCCAATAGACTAGAGTCCCTTGAATATGCTTATCTGAACGTTTGCAAATTTCCACCGCTTGTTGCACAACTAAATCAGCAAAAATATCTTTCAAAAGTGTGGTTTTTCCTGTCCCTGGTGGACCATTTACACTACGGATATCATTTTTATCGTTCAAAGCTAAGTTGACTGCAACTTGTTGCATCAATGAAAGTGCATGATCAGGATTACTTGGGAAGCGTCCTAATGGATAGAATTTGGGTTGTAACACGCTTTCAAAAATTTGTGGATTAAAATTCTGCGAATCTTTCTTACCGTCCAAATTCTGTCTTCGTCCTGAAAATCCGTCGAAATATCGATTCAAGTTTTTATTATTATGTATGTCCTTCGCTTTCTGTAAATCATCAATAAAGAATGAATGTAAATTGACATCACCATTGTCTATATTCTTCACAAATGAATAGCGAAAGTTTTCCGAAGAAGCCTTGTATTTTTTGAATAATCCAGAAATTTCCCCGTTAAAATCTTCATCAAATTCCCTACTTAGTTCATCGCGAAACTCGTTTTCTATTTTCAGGAAGTCTTTAGGCAATCGACCTCTATATCGAATGTAGCCACTCATTGTAAGGAACAATTTATCGGCAAGAAAGTTCAACTGATTATCAAAATACAATGAAAACGTGAACTTGTCGGCATTAGTTGTTTCTTCATAAGTTGCGGGGATGTTGTATTTTCTCCTCAAAATATCAACAATTTCTTGGAAGTTAAAAATAGCGAAATATAACACCAAACCGGATTTCTTAAAAGCTTTGTCTGAAATCTTTTGCTGTTCCTTCTGTGTATTTAAAAAATCCAAGAAAAACGTAGCCCAATCATTTGTTTCTGTTTTAAGAGGTCTTAATTCTTTGTTTCCTTTTTTAATAGAACCTTCAGATAGCTGTTCCACCACAATCCAAGTGTTTAAAATATCTTCTTTTCTATTCATGATCTGTTTCCTCGTTTCCAAACCTATAAAAATATCCATTTAGAGGTAATTGAATCAATAATCCAATCTTTAGTAAATAATCACATTATATCACAATTATATTTGGTTCAATTTTTCTCTAAATTATATTGATCTCCCATAAATCCTGCGATTAATAAGGCTCTTCACATCATCGATGCTGTGCACTAAACTTCCTTTTCCTTTCTATAGAATTAATTGCCAGCCATTGGCTATATAAGAGAGCAATAACATTTAACTTGTTAAAGATGAAAAGAGCGTTTAGTTAAAACAGTTCTGTTGGTCATGCTTTTTTCTGTAAAAAAATATAGAAAGCACTTGACGAAGTAATCAAAAAATTCCGTTAAATCATTTCTTTGAATGAGAAGTCTCGTTCATTGCTTTTCGGTTATATACGTCATCAGTCCAAAATGATAGAGGGTAAGGATACATTCCTTTGTTTTTTTACCTTGGTAGAAGAAACCCGAAAATCGTGATTGATTGTAACCATATGTTTCGTCAATAATTTCGAAATTGATTTTAGGATGACGTTTGATAAATTTCATTTGGACATAATCAAACAACGCAAGTTCAAGAACGCATTGCTTAGGGGAAAATTCTCCGCAAACAAACTCCGTTTTGGTCAGCTTAAAACATCAATCCTGTTCTCTCGCTAGCGGAATCCACTGAATAGTCCTAATCCCGTGAACGTGTAAAATCACGCTTTGAGATTACAGATTGAAAATCTCAAAATGACAGAAATAGGCTATTTATCGGGTTTTTCGTGCATTCACTCTTTTACCCTCGTCATCAATACTACAGTCTCTACGTGCAGTGTCTGCGGGAACATGTCGACTGGCTGGACTTTTTTAACCTGGTATTCCCCTTCGGCGGTGAGCAGTTTCAGATCACGGGCGAGTGTCGCCGGATTGCAGGAAACATAGACAATCCGCTGCGGCTGCATCGCCAGCATCGTATCAATCAGCGAGGCTTCGCAGCCTTTGCGCGGTGGATCGACGACGATTACATCCGGCGCAATCCCCTGTTCACGCCAGGCAGGAATGACAGCTTCGGCTTTACCCACTTCAAAGGTCGCGTTGGTGATTCCATTGCGCTCCGCATTGCGGCGGGCATCAGCAATTGCTTCCGGAACAATTTCGACACCGTAAACCTGTTTCGCAGCTCGCGCGAGGAATAGAGAAATCGTGCCAATACCGCAATAAGCGTCAATCACCATTTCTTCTCCGGTCAGTGCGGCAAATTCGAGCGCTTTCTGATAAAGAACCTCGGTCTGCACCGGATTGACCTGATAAAAAGAGTGCGCGGAGATCGCAAAGGTAATGCCGCCGATTTTATCATAAATAGCGTCCCTTCCCCAGATCGTCCGGCTTTCCCGACCGAAAATCGCGTTCGTTCGCTTGCTGTTGACATTATGTATGATCGACTTTATCTGCGGATAGCGGCTCGTCAGACCGTCAATAAATGCCTTGCGAAAAGGCAGATCAGCCGTTTTCGTGACAAGCACGACCATGACTTCATTCGTATTTTTACCGATCCGGGCCATCACATGGCGCAGCGAGCCGCGGTGACGCGCTTCATCGTAAGGCTGTATTCCTGTTTCTTCCGCAATTTGCCGCACGGTCTGGACGATTTCGTCAATCAGCGGTTCGGTAATTAGGCAATGATCCATGTTGACGATGCTGTGGCTGCGTTTTCGATAAAAGCCGAACGCGAAATGGCCGCTTTCGAGGGTGACTGGTACCTGAATTTTATTGCGATAAGTCCATGGGCTTTTCATACCAAGCGTTGGCGCGACATTAATAGTTGTCAAGCCGCCGATGCGCTGCAGGGCATTGGCGACAATTGTCCGCTTAAAATCAAGCTGTGCATTCGGCGCGATATGCTGGATCGAGCAGCCGCCGCAGCTGTCGAAAATCGGACAGGGCGGTTCCACCCGGCTCGCACTCGTTTCAATGAGTTCCAGCAGGCGGCCATATCCATATCCTTTAGTCGTCTTAACCACCTGCACCAAGGCCTTCTCTCCTGGTAGACCGCCTGGGACAAATAAGGTATAGCCGTCCACCTTGGCAACGGCGGAACCTTCCTGAGTCAGATCGGTAAAGGTGACGTTAATTTTATCATTTTTGACTACTGGTAGTGCTTCGGGCATTGCATAGTCTCCTCAATTATCCTCGTTTATCAGTGATTGGATCACATTGATGAATTGGTTCATCTCTTCATCTGTGCCGATGCTGACACGCAGATGATTCGAAATCCGCGGTTGATTAAAATAGCGGACAAGAATCCCTTTTTCTTTTAAACGGCGGAAAAGCTTTTCCGCGCTGTGCTGCGGATGTGAAATAAAAATGAAATTTGCTTCCGATGGCAGAACGTTAAAGCCGAGTTTGCGCAGCTCGGCGCTTGTCCGTTCCCGCGTCTCGATCACCCGACGAGCTATTTGATCGCTATAAGTAAAATCTTCAACAGCCGCTTCTGCCCCCGCGAGTGCCAGGCGATCCAAGGTATAGGAGTTAATCGAATTTTTCAGACGGTTCAATCCATCAATTAATTCCGGATGACCGATCGCGAAACCGACACGGATGCCAGCCAACGCCGCAAACTTGGAAAGGGTCTGGACAACGAGCAGATTCGGATAGTCCTTGACAAGCGGTACCACGGACTTCCCGCCAAAATTAATATAAGCTTCATCGATAATCACCACGCGATTGGGATCGGCTTCAATTATCTTGCGTAGGACGTCGATAGGCAATCCTCTTCCGGTTGGGGCATTCGGATTGGGCAGCACCACGCCGCCGCTTGCCGCGCAAAACGCAGACGCTGGAATCCGAAACGCGTCATCCAGTGCAATAATTTTTGGATTGAGCGCGCAGAGATTGGCGTAAACCTTATAAAAACTGTATGTAATATCGGCGAACATGACCGGACGTTCAGCGGAGAAAAAGGTCATAAAGCTGAATGCCAGCACTTCGTCGGAACCATTGCCGACAAACAAATAATTATCCGGCAAGTCAAAATAAGAAGCAAGTGCTCGTCGCAAATCACTCGCGATTGGATCGGGATACAGGCGCAGCCGGTCATCCGCGCTTTCACGAATTGCCGCCAATGCTTTCGGTGACGGCGGATAAGGATTTTCATTGGTATTGAGTTTAATATATTTCTGATCCTTCGGCTGTTCGCCGGGAACATAGGGCTCTAGCTGTTGCACGCGTTCATTCCAATAATTGCTCGTCATGATTCACCTCACTAATGTTGTAAAGGATTGTGGCAACAAAATACATCTTTCTGTCCGGATGCACCTTGCCGCCGCAGATGGTCAATTCTGCTTTTGAAGAGACGTTTCAATTCTGAGCTGCTGCGCTTCGGCGACTGATTTAGGCACCATCAGATAGAGATGCTGATAAAGATTCACAATCTCCCCAGGCAAATCACCGCCGTACTCGCCGTCAATATTCAGCTGCATCTTCTCTTCTGAATGAATTCGAATTCGACTCGCCTGAGCATAGATCACTTTCTGATCCTTCATATGCTCGCCGCGCGTCGCAAGAGACGCCAGCCGAATAAATTCCGCCAGATTAGCTTCCTTTAAAATAATCAAATCAAATAAGCCATCATTCAATGAAGCTTCTGGTGCGAGCTTTTCAAAGCCGCCTACTGAGTTCGTATTCGAAACGAGAAACATCATGATATTTCCCGTAAAAGTGCGATCATCATAGTCGATCGTAACCTTTGTCGGCCGAATCGACGGCAGCATTTCGATGCCTTTGATATAATAGGCCATTTGCCCAAGCATTGTTTTCAGCTTGCTGGGCACATCATAGGTCAGCTCAGTCAATTTCCCCGCACCAGCAATATTGATAAAATAGCGATTATTAACCTTGCCAATGTCGATCGGCATTTCATAGCCGCCGCAAAGCACATCGCAAGCTTTGACAATATCGCGTGGAATGCTGACTGCACGGGCAAAGTCGTTCGTGGTTCCAAGCGGCAGGACACCAAGACGTGGGCGGTACTCCTGCTCGGCAAGACCGTTAATCACTTCATTAATCGTCCCGTCGCCACCAGCTGCGACAACCATATCAAATTTACGCTTCACCGCCTTACGGGCGCCTTTGGTCGCATCGCCTTTTCCTTTCGTCGCATAAGCCGATGCCTCATAACCGGCTTCTTCCAGTCGATCCAGAATATAGGCGATATTCCGTTTGGCCAGTTCACGTCCGGAGGTAGGATTATATATTAGTCTCGCTTTTTTCATGATAATCTGATCACCCAATCAATTGCAAGTTCAGAAATCATCGTTCCATAAATGAAAACGCAACTCAATGTTATTTCTATCCAATTTTAGCAGTCTACCCTTCTACCCATTATTATATTGTAAATTTTTTTTAAAAGCAAAAGCCCAATTCTCCTCAATCGCACAAAAATGGCGCTTTTTTCGCTTTAATGCTAAAAAAAATAAGAAAATTTTACCTTTTTTTACGAGAACTGAATGTGCGATAATATATGGTCAGTCTTCGATTATCGATTCATCTTCAATTAACTTCTATACTGATGACGGTATTGGCGGAATTCCTTGTACTCAAAAAAGAGCCGAGGACTATCCTCTGGCTCTCCATAAAAGTTGTGCTTATACTTTTTCAATTTCCGCAAGAATGATTTGGTTAACCATCTTCGGATTCGCTTTACCGTGGGACTCTTTCATCACCTGGCCGACAAGGAAGCCGAGCGCACGATCCTTGCCGTTTTTATAATCAACCATCGATTGTTTATTGGCTTGCAGAATCGGCATCATCAGATCGCGAAGCGCGCCTTCGTCAGAAATTTGCACGAGGCCTTTGGCTTTGACGATTTCTTCCGGATCGCCGCCTTTTTCAATCAGGGTCTTAAAGACTTTCTTGGCAATTTTGCTTGAGATGGTTCCTTTTTCAATCAGCTGAACGAGCTTAGCCAAAGCCGGCGGCGTCATCGGTACTTGATCGATGGTCTTGTAATTGCTATTCAGGTAGGCAGAAACGTCACCCATCAACCAGTTGGCAACAAGCTTCGGATCGGTGCCATCCGCAGTCGCACTCTCGAAAAAGTCGGACATTGTCTTGGCCTGAGTCAGCACCATCGCGTCATATTCCGGCAGGCCCATTTCGGCGACGTAACGTCTCTGCCGGGCATCCGGCAGCTCCGGTATCTCCGCCTGAATCCGATCGATCCAGTCCTGATCGATTCTCAGCTTAATGATATCCGGCTCTGGAAAATAGCGATAGTCATCGGAGCCTTCCTTGCCACGCATAAGTGTTGTCGTCCTCGTGGCATCACTATAACGGCGAGTTTCCTGCTCGACCTGACCGCCGGAAAGCAAGATCTTTTCCTGACGACGCTCCTCATAAGCCAGACCTTTTTCAACAAAAGTGAATGAGTTCAGATTCTTGAGCTCCGTTTTCGTCCCGAATGTTGTCTGCCCGAAAGGACGGATGGAAATATTGGCATCGCATCGCAGCGAACCTTCCTCCATTTTTACATCGGAGACATCAATATACTGCATGATCGCTTTCAGTTTCTCGAGATAAGCATAGGCTTCTTTCGGATTGCGCATATCCGCTTCCGAAACAATTTCGATCAACGGTGTACCCACGCGGTTAAAATCGACCAGAGAACCTGAACCGTCTTCCAAGTGATTCAGCTTGCCGGCGTCTTCCTCAAGGTGCAGGCGGTGTACCCCGATCTTTTTCTTAACGCCTTCCACTTCAATCTCAATATAACCGTTGCGGCCAATCGGTTGATCAAATTGGGAAATCTGGTAAGCTTTTGGATTATCCGGGTAAAAATAGTTTTTTCTGTCGAACTTTGTTTCCCGGGCAATATCGCAATTAAGCGCAAGTGCAGCTTTAATTGCGAAGTTCACGGCTTCCTCGTTTAAAACCGGAAGAACGCCAGGATGCCCGAGGCAAATTGGACAGGTATGTGTATTGGGTTCTGCGCCGAATTCATTGGCGCATCCGCAGAAAGCCTTTGTTTTCGTTTTTAATTCCACATGGACTTCCAGACCGATTATCGTTTCAAAATTGCTCATTAGTCATTCGCCCCTTTAATCGCCGGTGCAAGGTGGAAACCAGCAGTCTGTTCATAGGCATGAGCCGCGCGGTAAAGTGTCTCCTCACCGAACGGTTTGCCAATCATCTGCAGGCCGACTGGCAGACCATTTGCCAAGCCACATGGTACGCTGATTGCCGGATTACCCGCGAGGTTCACCGGAATAGTCAGTAAGTCGTTGGCGTACATGGTCAGCGGGTCATCAATGATCTCGCCGACCTTAAATGCCGTTGTCGGTGTTGTCGGTCCGACGATGATATCGTGATTGGTTAGCACTTTTTCAAAATCTTGTTTGATCAGTGTACGTACCTGCTGCGCTTTTTTGTAATAGGCATCATAATAACCGGAAGAAAGAGCAAACGTGCCAAGCATGATCCGGCGTTTGACTTCCTCACCAAAGCCCTCGCTTCTCGATTTTTTATACATTTCAATTAAGTCATTGGACTCTGCCCGCACACCGTAACGCACGCCGTCAAAACGGGCAAGATTGGCCGATGCTTCTGAGGAAGCAATCAGGTAGTAGCAAGGAACGGCATATTTAGAATGCGGCAAAGAAACCTCTTCGACATCAGCACCGAGTGATTCAAGCTGGCGAATCGCTGCTTTGACCTGCCCCTTGATGGCATCATCAATGCCTTCACCGAAATATTCTTTCGGCACAGCCACACGAAGTCCTTTAATGTCTCCAGTTAATGCGGATGCATAATGCGGAATCGCGACATTGGCACTCGTCGAATCGTGCGGATCGAGACCGGCAATGGCTTCAAGCAGGTAGGCATTGTCTTCAACCGTCCGCGTAATCGCTCCAACCTGATCAAGGGAGGAGGCAAACGCAACGACGCCATAACGGGAAACACGGCCATAAGTCGGCTTCATCCCGACCACACCGCAGAAGGCGGAAGGCTGGCGGATCGAACCGCCCGTGTCCGTTCCAAGCGCAAATAGCACTTCGCCGGAGGCTACTGCTGCTGCAGAGCCGCCGCTTGAACCGCCGGGAACCCGATCCGTATCCCAAGGGTTGCGAGTCTTAGCAAATGCTGAGTTTTCCGTCGACGAACCCATCGCGAATTCATCCATATTCAGCTTGCCAATGGTGATACTTTTTTGCGCGTGCACTTTTTCAACGACCGTTGCATCGAAAATCGGATCATAGTTTTCTAGAATCCGGCTGGCGCAAGTCGTCTTCAATCCTTTTGTCACGAGGTTATCTTTAAAACCAATCGGCATACCCTTAAGAAGGGCTCCGTCATCAGACGGCTCTTGATCTATTTTCCGAGCTTCATCTTTTGCCTGTTCTTCATTCAAAGTCAAAAAAGCGTTCACCTTATCATCGACTTCATGGATGCGCGCGAACGCCTCATCGACGAGTTCGGATGCCTTGATTTCCTTGTTATGTATCTTTTTTTTAAGATGCACAAGGCCTTCTTCAAAGAGTGGCATCTCTTCATCCTCCTTCAATTTGCATCAATCTGCTTCCATAATCAGCGGTACCTTAACCTGCCCCTCTTCCTGTAGCGGAGCATTCTTCAATGCTTCTTTCCGCGGCAGTGAAGGCTGGACAACATCTTTGCGCATGACATTATGCATATCAAGAACATGTGTTGTTGGTTCAATGCCCTCGGTGTCCAGTTCATTCAATTGTTCAGCAAAACCGATAATATCATCAAGCTGACTCGTGAATGTTTTGACTTCTGCATCAGTGAAAGATAATCTGGCCAGATTGGCGACATATTTAACTTGTTCTTCAGAGATCCGGCTCACGATCATCACCTCCATTTCTCATAAAAAGTGGAATTTTTCCTTCGTTCGTCAAATTCCAGCACTGCCTTAATCATATCAAATTCTACTCTCTATATGCAATGGAATGGCAGAGAATCAATAAAGAGTTGACGCAGCCGGCGTGTTTTCCATGATGCAGCTGATGCTCAGAGCTTCCATGTCGAGCAAAACGGAGCGAAGCAACCTGGTGATCTAAGAGAATTTTCCCGTCATCCACAATTGAGGCCCCTCCGCAGATAAAGAAAAGCTCCGCAACTCTGATAGCCGCGGAAGCAAGTCCTGCCTCTATTTTTGCCAAGCATAGGTGAAAACAAACGCCAGAAATCAATGCTGGTAGACGGATACATAGGCATTATTCATGCTGGCCGTCCGTTCAATCAATGCTTCTTGCACATCATTTGAGGCAACATAGATATGGACCGGAATATCACGCGAAAATCCAAAACGATTATTGACGATTGAGCCAACGTAGTTTGCAAAATTCGTGACTTCAGTTTCGTCCATGAATTGGATATTAACATCCACGCTCAGATCGCTGAGATTGCCGTTATGATAGTAACCCTTACCAACAACGCCGACAAAATTCGGAAAATATTTTTGAACATCATCTTTAAATAAATTGAACTTTTCTAAATCCGATTTATAATTCGATGAAGCCGTATTTGACGGAAAAAGCACATGATGATCATCAACAGTCTTCCAGCCGCCAATTGAAGAAGAGCCAGCCGCAACCTCCGTACGGGCAAAATAATCTCCAGGAATAAGTGACGATGGTGCCGAAGTCATATACAGTGTCAACAGAATTGGTACCTGCTCGAGTCCCTTCGTTTGCCGCAAACGCTGCAGAATTTTCGGGGCTACCGATTTACCCCAGGCTCTGACTTTTGCCTTATTCAGCGTCACTTCAACCGGATTAATATTTTTATTCTTATCCATTATCCGGTCACTGTAGACGGAGTTAAGAGAAATAGCGACAGAAACACCGCCAAGGACATATTTCCCACCATTGCTTTTTCTCAGGTAATCCTGTTCAAGCACATAGTTCAAATATTTGGGATTGTTCTCCGCCCTTTGGACGACAGTCTTCCCTTTGCCCAGAGGCGGATTCAATCCGGGAATTCCTTTAAAGCTGCCGGTATCATTCTGTTCCTGACCTTTACGGTAGAGCATGTGATCGATTTCATCGGTCGACACATACTGGCCGCCTTGAAAGACATAGTTATCCGGGCTGTAGACGGACTTCGATAAATTCATTAATCCCGTCTCCAGCTGATCAACATCCACCCGATTATTGACACCATAATTGATGTATCCGCGAATCGGATCGTTTGCTTGCGGTTTGAGTGACTGATAATCTTTATTGCTTGTCGCTGGTATCAGACTGGTTGTTTCCGTTTTCCCGTTTTTTTTGTTCAAAAACTTGCTTTCAGAATTTCCGCCAAAAGAACAACCTGCCAGGATGAGCATGAATGAAAGCAGGCCGACCATTATGGCCGCTAATTTTTTCCGTCTCAAAGGAACTCCTCCTCAATCTTTGAGTGCTTCCAGAAAATGCGCCTCATTCCAGACCTCTACTTGGAGTTCCTGCGCTTTTCTTAATTTTGATCCGGCGTCCTCACCGGCAACGACAAAGTCTGTCTGAGCACTGACACTTCCCGTCACTTTGCCGCCTCTTTTTTCAATCTCATTTTTTGCCTCAGTACGCGAGAATTTCTCCATTTTCCCGGTCAATACAATCGTTTTTCCATTAAATGGCGAATCAGCCGCTGCGACCTTTTCCGGATCAGGCCCCAGATAGGACATGGTTACATGAGCCGTTTTCAATTCATCAATAAGTGCGGTAAATTCCGGTTTGGAAAAATAGGTGAGCACGGAATCAGCCATTTTTTCGCCGATTTCATCGACCGCTGTTAATTGTTCGAGCGACGCCGAGGCCAGGGCATCCATCGATTGAAAAGCCTGAGCCAGAAGCTTCGCAGCCTTCGCGCCGATATAGCGAATTCCAAGGCCAAAAAGCAGCCGTTCCAGTGAATTGGCCTTCGAACGCTCGATCGATTCCAGCAAACGGTTGACGGATTTATCGCCCATGCGTTCAAGGACAATCAAATCGTCATACTGTAATTTATAGAGGTCGGCAACATCATGAACAAGGTGATGGTCAAATAACTGAGTAATCACCTTTTCACCCAAACCATCGATGTTCATTGCGTTTCTTGAGACAAAATGAATCAGACCTTCACGGATTAGTGCCGGACATTTCGGATTGATGCAGCGAAGCGCGACCTCTTCTTCGAGACGCACAAGCTCGCTCCCGCATTCCGGACATTCTGTCGGCATGGCATAGGGAAGTTCTTTCCCAGTCCGCTGCTCGGTCAGCACATTGACGACTTCGGGAATGATATCCCCAGCTTTGCGAACGACTACACGGTCGCCGATCCGCAAATCCTTCTCTCGAATTAAGTCTTCGTTATGCAGCGAAGCCCTTTTGACCGTCGTTCCGGCAACAACAACCGGCGTCAACACGGCAGTCGGCGTCACCGCACCAGTCCGACCGACACTGATCTCGATCGCTTCGAGTGTGGAGACGACTTCCTCAGCCGGAAACTTATAGGCAATCATCCAGCGCGGTGATTTCACGGTATTGCCCAACTGCTGCTGTTGAACTATCGAGTCGACCTTAATCACAATTCCGTCAATCCCGTAGCTGAGCGACTCTCTTTTTTCTGTATATTCCTCAATATAATCAAAAACTTCCTGAATGGATCGGCAGCGTCTCGACTCCGGATTAACAGGCAGGCCGAGCGCTTTAAGATGATTCAGCAAATCCCAATGTGTCGTGATTTTTTCCCTGTCAAAATGGCCTGCACTATAGAGAAAAACAGAAAGCCTGCGCTTTGCCGTCATCTTCGGATCGAGCTGACGCAGCGAACCGGCGGCCGCATTGCGCGGATTCGCGAACAGCGGTTCCTCATTTTTCTTCCGTTCAGCATTCAGAGCGGCAAAGGAGCGCTTCGGCATATAACATTCGCCGCGCACTTCAATGGTCTCGTCCTTCGGCAACGTGAGCGGCAAGGTCCGCACGGTTCGTAGGTTATTGGTGATATTCTCGCCGGTCGTCCCGTCGCCGCGCGTTGCACCCAGCACAAATGCGCCTTCCTGATAAGTCAGTGAAATAGCCAGTCCGTCGATTTTTAATTCGCAGACATAGGTGACCTCGTCGCCGACGGACTGGCGGATACGTCGATCAAAGTCAAGCAGTTCCGACTGATTGAAAACATCAGCTAAGCTGAGCATCGGGACATCATGGGTAACTTTATTAAATCCCTTCAACACTTCCCCACCGACCCGCTGAGTTGGTGAATCGGGAGTGACAAGCTCGGGATGTTCTTCTTCCAGTTGAAGCAGTTCCTGCATCAGTCGATCATATTCACCGTCCGGGACGCTTGGAGTATCTTCAACATAGTATTCATAACTATACTGATTCAATTGCCTGCGCAGTTCTTGAATGCGTTTTGGCAGTTCTTCCATCATCCGTTTCTCCCTTAATTAAATTCATTCCAGTTGAACGTTTTCCGTATTCTTTTTCTCCCTCATCGGTTGCATATTCCGATTCAGAAGGTTCCTCGCAGGTTTATACCTTCTCAATCGGAGCGAAGGCGCCTAACAAGCGTTTAAGACCAACCGGTTTAGGGAAAACGATATCAAGTTCGACACTGTCGCCGTTGCCTTTTGTGCTGACTACGGTTCCTTGGCCCCATTTTTTGTGCATGACTTTATCTCCGGCATGCCAGTCCTCATTGCCGTGATCCTGCTTGGTCAACGTGGGCACAGGATGGCGGAAGACCGGTTCCTGTCTTCTGAAGCCGAACGCCGAGCGATCTTTACCCAAGCGGCTGCGGCCGAATCTCTGCATTTCTTCAGGCTCTTCAGATTCAATGAGCTCCTGCGGAATTTCTTTAATAAAACGCGACTCGGCATGGGCCACAGATTGGCCAAATAGCATGCGTACCTGTGCCGAGGTCAGAAATAAGCGCTGACGGGCGCGGGTGATGCCGACGTAGGCGAGCCGGCGCTCCTCTTCCATTTCATCCGGATTATCGAGTGCTCGCATATGCGGGAAAATGCCCTCTTCCAGACCAATTAAAAAAACGACCGGAAATTCAAGGCCCTTAGCTGAATGAAGCGTCATCAGCGTTACCGCATCCTGCGTCTGCGCTCCTTCCTCCTCCTCAACATCGGAATCCAAGGCCAGCTCGGTTAGAAACGTAATCAAAGATTTATCGTCGTGAGACTTCTCAAATTCCTGCGTAACTGAGAGAAATTCTTCGAGGTTCTCCAAGCGGCTCTGCGATTCAATCGTTCGCTCTGCCTTCAATGCCTCACGATAGCCGGATTTATCAAGCACCTCTTCAACAAGATCAGTGATCGACAAAAATTCCTGCATTTTTGACCAATTAAGAATCATTTCCGCAAAGTCTTCCATTTTGTGAGCCGTGCGTGCTGCAATCCCAGTCGTACTGGCCTCATCGATCGCTTTGATCAGCGACAGATCAGCCGAAATGGCATGATCAGCCAGCTTATCCATCGACGAAGCACCAATGCCGCGCTTGGGTTCATTTATCACGCGGGCCAGACTGATGTCATCATCAGGGTTCGCAATCAATTTTAAATAGCTGAGAATATCTTTGATTTCTTTACGTTCGTAGAATTTGATACTACCGATCATCCGGTAAGGAATATTCGACTTAACCAGCGTTTCTTCAATGACACGAGACTGGGCATTCGTTCGGTAGAGAACGGCCAAATCACTGTAACGGAAGCCGTCCTTCGCCAACTCTTGCATTTTACCGGCGACATAATAGGCTTCCTCATGTTCTGTCCCCGCTTGATAATAAGCAATCTTCTGCCCATCATCATTCTTTGTCCATAGATTCTTCGGTTTGCGGTTCAAGTTATTTTCGATCACATGATTGGCCGCATCGAGAATCTTCTTCGTCGACCGGTAATTTTGTTCCAATTTGATGACTGTCGCATTGGGATAGTCTTCCTCAAAGGAGAGAATGTTATGAATATCGGCGCCGCGCCAGCCATAAATTGACTGATCCGAATCACCGACAACGCAGATATTTTTAAACCGATCGGCCAGAAGATGAACGAGAAGGTATTGCGAACGGTTCGTGTCCTGATACTCATCGACATGAATATATTGGAATTTTTTTTGGTAATAGGCCAGCGTTTCCGGTACGCGCTGAAACAGATGGACAGTGGTCATAATCAGATCATCGAAATCGAGCGACTGATTCTGCAACAGTCGTTTTTCATAGTCCATATAAACATCACGAACGACCTCATCGAAGACATCCTTCGCTGTTTTCGCGAAATCCGCTGCTGTTTTCAAGTCATTTTTCGCTGCACTGATTTTCCCGAGAATGCTGCGCGGTGTGAATTTTTTAGGATCGAGATTACGTTCTTTTAAAATATTTTTGATCACACTTTGTTGATCAGTGGTGTCGAGAATTGAAAAGTTGCGGCTGATACCCAGCCGATCAATGTCTCGGCGCAAGATCCGGACACACATCGAGTGGAAAGTCGAAACCCAGGCATCGTTCACCAGCGGTCCAGTCAGTTGCGCCAACCGTTCTTTCATTTCCTTTGCCGCTTTATTTGTAAAGGTAATCGCAAGAATATTCCACGGGGCGACGTCTCGTTCAATCATCAGATAAGCCATGCGGTGAGTCAGCACTCGCGTTTTCCCGCTTCCTGCCCCCGCCATGATCAGCAGCGCCCCTTCATGGTGTTTCACCGCTCTTAATTGTTCAGGATTCAGTCCATCCAATAATTCTTGTGAGATACTATCCATTAATTGCACATCCTATTTATAAAATCCACTGTCTTTTCAACCATTTTCCTGCAGACGTTTCAGAGTCATCTGATAGCCATCGTTGCCAAAATTAATGCAGCGTTTCACACGGGAAATCGTTGCTGTACTGGCACCTGTTTCTTCTTCAATATGGTGATAGGTATGTCCGGCCATCAGCATCCGAGCAACCTCCAAGCGCTGAGAAAGCGATTGTATCTCACCCATCGTGCATAAATCGTCAAAAAAGCGATAGCATTCTTCACGGTCTTTCAATGTTCTGATGGCATCAAATAGTTGATCCACAGCCTTGCCTCTTAATTTATCGATTTGCAAATTGTTCCATTCCCTTCAGGCATACTTGCAGATTTATTTCCCAGATAAGAAATTGCCATCCTGATCTTTCCTATTAAAATATTCGCCCATCCGCACCCTTATCCGTCGCTCAGGTCCGGCTACTTGCCCAGCCTACAGGGCGAGGCGCTGGCGTGCAATAATGTCGCGCGCTAATCCACGAAAGTCTTACTCTACTATTTTACATCAAATCCACTCTTCGTAAAAGCAAGCCATGCGACTTTCTGCCTATCTGGGAAGCTTTTTAATTAAAAAAATAAAACGGCTGCCTCAATTCCCTTGATTTGCAAGGGTGAGCCAGCCGTTTTGATAAGATTTTTTATTGTTGAAGGGTCTTCTCATGATCGGCAAGTGTTTGATTAATATAGCTTTTGATTAATTCTGCCGATGCTCCGAAGGCCTTCTGCTCTTTTTTAGATAAATGAAATTTAAGAATGCGTTCCACACCATTTCTGCCAAGCACAATGGGTACACCGATCGATACATTGCTCTGTCCGTACTCCCCTTCAAGAATCGCCGATGCCGGAGTCGTATGACGGGCATCATTCAAAATCGATTTGGCAAAAAAAGCCAACTGGTTGCCAATTCCGAATTGCGTATTGCCTTTTCGTTTATGAATCTCCCAGCCAAGGTTTTTGGCTGCCTCTTCAATTTGTTCGCGATCAACTTTTTCAAGCATTTCGCTACTCTCTTCCTCGAATTCATCCAGCGCTTGCCCGCCAATCGTGACGTGAGACCATGCGGCAAACTGGGAGTCGCCATGTTCACCCATCATATAGGCACTGATGCTGCGCGGATCGATGTCGCCGATGGCCTCGGAAATCTGGCGACGCAGCCGCATACTGTCGAGCGCCGTACCTGTGCCAATAACCTGCTGTTTCGGCAGCCCGGATAATTTATAGAAAAGATATGTAATAATGTCGCATGGATTGGTCGCAATCACATAAATACCTTTAAATCCAGCGTTCCTCAGTTTCGGGACAATATCGTAAGCAATCGCTGCCGTCCCCTTTAATAATTCCAGGCGCGATTGCGACGGAATTTGCGAGCGCTCCGTCACCGACACAAGAATGACATCACAGACAGCGAGTCCCTCAAGTGGAACCTCAACGACTCGGGTCCTGGACGAGGTTAATTCAATGCTATCCGCGAAATCCCAAGCCTCACCTTTTGCACGCTCACTGTCTATGTCAGAGATATAGAGCTCATCCGCAATACTTTCATGAACGATGGCAGAGGCCGCTGCCTTGCCAACGTTTCCGATTCCAACAATGCCGACTTTTCTGACTATTTTATTCATCCGTCAATCTTCTCCTTTGTTTTCGTCTCTCTATTTGCTGTGTGCCGCTTATTGTACACCTTATGCGAAAACGCTTCAAGATAATTTGCAGATT
Source organism: Sporolactobacillus sp. (assembly GCA_048976585.1). Lineage (GTDB taxonomy): Bacteria > Bacillota > Bacilli > Bacillales > Sporolactobacillaceae > Sporolactobacillus. The sequence continues at coordinate 44,348 of JBHGUY010000039.1, forward strand.
AATCGGCGCAATTTGCGAATTTTATAAATTTTAGCTGAATGAGAATGAACTTTTTAGCGTTTAGGTGAAACTTCTGCATTTGGGTGGAACTTTTCGCGGATTAGGTCTAACTTTTCTCGAGTTAGGTCTAACTTTTTGCGGATTAGGTCTAACTTCCGATTTTAGGTCTAACTTTTCTCGAGTTAGGCCTAACTTTTTCGTGATTAGGTCTAACTTCCGATTTTAGGTCTAACTTTTCGCGGATTAGGTCTAACTTTTCCGATTTTAGGTGGAACTTCTGTGATTGAGTGGAACTTTCTCTGCATTAGGTGGAATTTTTTTGTTCAGCGCTTATTCTCAAATTTTTTTCAAATAAAAAATCCCTGAACATTTTGCATTCAAGGATTTCTTCTATCTCTATCTTATTTTTTCTCCGGGACCGCTTCGAGTGCGTGATGGCCGATGTCGCGGCGGTAGAAAACATCATTCGTCTGAATCGCCGCCATATCCTGATTAACAGCGTTGCGAGCCGTCTGCAAATCAGCCGCAAGGCGGGTGATCAGCAGCACACGTCCGCCGTTTGTCACCCAGCCGCTTCCCCTTTTTTTCGTTCCAGCATGAAAAAGCAGAGCTTCTTCGGGCAGCGCCTCCAGATCACCAATGGCGCCGCCTTTTTCATAGGATTCCGGATAGCCCGTTGACGCGAGGACAACGCCGCAAGCTGTCTGCGGTGTCCAGTTGAGCTTCGGCAACCGTCCATCGATTACATCCAGAATGACTCGAATCAGATCTGATTGCAGGCGCGGCAAAACGACTTGAGTCTCCGGATCGCCGAAGCGGCAATTGAATTCAATCACCTTTGGTCCATCTTTCGTCAGCATCAGCCCGGCATAAAGGACGCCGGTAAACGGGCAGCCGTCCTTAACCATGCCCGACGCAGCCGGTTGAACAATCGTGCCCAGCGCCTGATCGACAATAGCTGGGGCGATCTGCGGCACCGGTGAATAAGCACCCATGCCCCCGGTGTTGGGACCCTTATCTCCTTCGAAGGCGCGCTTATGATCCTGAGCAATCGCCAGCGGCGTCACCTGCTCGCCGTGAACGAAGGCCATCAGCGAAAATTCCTCGCCTTCAAGATATTCCTCGATCACCACGCGAGTGCCAGCTTGGGCAAACTTTTTATCCTTCATTATTGATTTCAGGCCTTGCTCCGCCTCTTCCATTGTTAGGGCAACAATGACCCCTTTTCCAGCGGCAAGCCCATCCGCTTTCAGCACGATCGGTGCTCCGACCTGATGCAGATAACTGCGCGCTGCTTCATAATCCGTGAACGATTGATAGGCCGACGTCGGGATTTCATATTTCTCCATCAGCGCTTTGGCAAAGGATTTACTTCCTTCAATCTGCGCCGCAGCCCTTGACGGACCGAATATTTTCAATCCTTTTTCCGTAAAATAATCAACCACACCGCCGACAAGCGGCTGCTCCGGACCGACAAGCGTCAAATCGATCGCTTGGTCGATCGCAAACTGGCTAAGTGCTTTAAAATCCATGACATCAATCGGCACAATTTCAGCAATCGATGCGATGCCATCGCTGCCTGGAGCGGCATAAATCTCGGTGACTTCCGAACTTTGCGCCGCCTTCCATGCCATGGCATGCTCACGGCCACCGCCGCCGATAATCAAGATCTTCATGATTCGACCCCTTTTCGAGCTGATTGGATGATTAATGTTTGAAATGGCGCATGCCGGTGAAGACCATGGCAATATTATACTTATTCGCCATATCAATTGATTCCTGATCGCGGATTGAGCCGCCGGGCTGAATAATCGCCGTAATACCGGCCTTGGCTGCTTCCTCTACCGTATCGTTCATCGGGAAATAAGCGTCGGAGGACAGAACCGCACCCTTCGTTTTTTCTCCCGCCTCTTCCAAAGCGATTTTGGCTGCACCGACACGGTTGGTCTGTCCGCCGCCCATGCCAACCATTCGTCCATTGTTCACAAGCGCTATGGCATTAGATTTGACATGTTTGACAATTGTCCAGGCAAATTTCAGACTTTCCATCTCTTGATCTGTCGGCTGGCGATCCGTGACGACCTTCAGATCGTCCTTCACGTCTTCATAACCCTTGGTATCCAGATCCTGAACAAGCATGCCGCCGCGTACCGACGTATATTGCAGAAAATTCTGCTGATCATCTGTAAATTTCACCTGAAGCAGGCGCAGATTTTTCTTCTTTTTCTCCAAAATAGCAATGGCTTCCTCAGAGTACGACGGTGCGATAATGATTTCCAAAAAAATGCTGTGAAGCTTAGTCGCCAGAGCCGCATCCACTTCACGGTTTAGAGCCACAATTCCGCCGAAAATGGAGACCGGATCCGCTTCGTAAGCCCGGTCATAGGCCTCATTAACGTCTTTGCCCAGACCAATGCCGCACGGATTCATGTGTTTGACCGCAACAGCTGCCGGTCCTTTGAACTCCTTGACAATGCCGAGCGCGGCATCGGCGTCGCGAATATTATTGTAAGAAAGTTCCTTCCCGTGCAATTGCACCGCTGCAGCGATCGTCGCCTCATTCTTCAGCGGTTCACTGTAAAAGGCGGCCATCTGATGCGGATTTTCTCCGTAGCGCAGCGATTGTTTCTTCTCATAAGTCATCGTTAGTTTTTCCGGAAATTCTTCACCGACCTGCTTTGTAAAATAATCGGCAATCAGGGCATCATAAGCCGCCGTATGGCGAAAGACCTTCGCGGCCAGTTTTTGCTTCAATTCGAAAGGAACTTCATTCTCGGCATCAAGGTTCTCTGCCACGAGATCATAGTCCGCCGGATCGCAGACAACGGTGACGCTGCGGTGATTTTTCGCCGCTGAACGGAGCATGCTCGGTCCGCCGATATCGATATTTTCAACAGCATTGTCATAGGCTACATCCGGTTTTGAAATCGTTTCTTTGAATGGATACAGATTGACAATTACGAAATCAATCGGCTCAATGCCGAGCTTCTTAATCGCGTCCATATGCTCTTTTTTGCCGCGAACCGCGAGTAATCCGCCGTGAACTGCCGGATGCAGAGTTTTCACTCTTCCGTCAAGAATTTCAGGGAAATCTGTAATTTCGCTGATTGAAAGAACCGGCAGGCCGGCTGCTTCAATCGCTTTTTTCGTTCCGCCGGTCGAGATTATTTCGATGCCGGCATCCACCAATTTTCTAACAAATTCAATCAATCCTGTTTTATCTGAAACACTAACGAGGGCACGTTTTGCCACAATAATACTTCCTTTCTTTTTTGCGCTTAGGATGGAAATCCGGCCAAGTCCTTCAGGGAGGCCGAAGTTGATTCATTCATTGAGGCTCTTGGCAGTCTCTTTCAGCAAGAGAGCAATCGTTTGCGGATAGAGTTTGTGCTCGGTCCGATGAATCCGCGCTTCCAATGTTTCAAGCGTATCCTCCGGTTCAACGGGCACCGCCGCCTGAGCAATAATCGGTCCAGTATCCATCCCCTCATCAACGTAATGGATCGTGATTCCGGTGATTTTCACACCTTTATGGAACGCCTGACCAATGGCATCGAGACCAGTAAAAGATGGGAGCAGTGACGGGTGGATATTCACAATCCGATGCGGATAGGCTTCAAGGACCGTTTTCCCAAGAATTCGCATATATCCTGCCAGAAAAATATAGCCCACTTGGCGCGCCCGGCAGGCCTCAACAATCTTTTGTTCGAAAGCTTTTTTTGACGGAAAATCGCGACGTGAAAGGATCAAAGTGGCTACACCCGCTCTTTTCGCCCTTTCGATCACCGCCGCATCCGGCTGATCGCAGACAAGCAATTCGATTTTCGCCGGAATTTCTCCGCGTTCTATTGCCTCATGAATCGCCTGAAAATTGGTCCCGTTTCCGGAAGCAAAAACAGCCACGTTATGCCTCATGATTTGTTCACCAACACGAGTCCTGCTTTTTCCGTCACCTGACCAATCCGGTAAGGCTTTTCACCGGATTCCAGAAGCAATTCGACCGTCTTTTCCGCGTCTTTCGCAGCAACGGCGAGGACAAAACCAATCCCCATATTGAAGGTATGGAACATATCGTCTTCTTCAATCCCGCCAAGCACTTTCAGCCAATTGAAAACATCCGGGCGCGGCCAAGCTGCAGGATCAAGCTCGGCTCCGAGCCCCTCAGGCAGCATCCGCGGAACATTTTCGTAAAAACCGCCGCCAGTAATATGTGCCATTCCCTTGACTGCCACCTCTTTCAAAAGATCCAGCACCGGCCGGACATAGATCCGTGTCGGTGTAAGCAACTGCTCGCCAATGGTCTGATGTTTTTCAAATGGATAGGCATCGGAAAAAGTCAGCCCATTATCGACGATCAAGCGACGAATCAGTGAGAAACCGTTACTGTGGATACCATTTGAAGCCAGTCCGATCAGCTGATCGCCCGGTTGAATCGTTGCGCCGGTGATTCTCTTGCTTTTCTCAACGGCACCAACGGAGAAACCGGCAATATCATAATCTTCCGCCTGATACATACCAGGCATCTCCGCTGTTTCGCCGCCAATTAGCGCACAGCCTGCCTGGGCGCAGCCATCGGCAATTCCTTTGACGATAGCTTCCGCCTTTCCCGGTTCAAGCGCGCTGCAGGCCAGATAATCGAGAAAGTATAAGGGCTCTGCTCCTTGAGTAATGATATCATTCACGCACATCGCCACGGCATCGATTCCGACTGTTTCATGTTTTTCAGTGGCAAAAGCGACCATCAGCTTCGTGCCGACTCCGTCCGTACCAGAGACTAGCACCGGTTCTTTTAAATTAAGAGCGGATAAATCAATCGCTCCGCCAAATCCGCCGAGACCGCCGATCACTTCTTTGCGATAGGTCCGTTGCACATGCTTCTTAATGCGATTAACAGTCTCATAACCGGCTTCGATGTTCACACCGGCCTTTTTATAAGCGCCTTCCATATTCATCCTCCTCAGACAAGCAATTCCTTTTCATGCGGCAGTACGGTGTCCGGATAGATTTCCGTCGGGTACTTACCGGTGAAACAAGCCAGACATTGTCCGCAATTCTTTAGTGCTGGATCTCTGCCAATCGCTTCCTGCATGCCTGGAACGCTGAGGAAAACAAGCGAATCAGCGCCAATTTCTTTGCGAATGTCCTCAACTGAATGAGTAGCCGCGATTAACTCAGAAGAAGTCGAGGTATCAATGCCATAGAAACAGGGGTGTTTAATTGGCGGAGAACTGATCCGCACATGTACCTCCGTTGCTCCGGCCTCACGGAGCATCCCGACAATTCGCCGACTTGTTGTCCCGCGCACAATCGAATCATCCACCATGACCACACGTTTACCTTCGACAATTGCTCGTACTGGAGAAAGCTTCATTTTTACGCCTTGTTCGCGCAATTCCTGTGAGGGCTGAATAAAGGTCCGGCCGACATAGCGGTTTTTGATCATACCCAACTCATAGGGTATGCCTGTCGCTTCGGCATATCCGATCGCCGCAGAAATGCTCGAATCCGGCACACCCGTGACCACATCGGCTTCGACCGGCGATTCCTGAGCCAGCATCCGTCCGAGATTTTTACGGGCAGCGTGAACATTAATTCCCTGAATATTGCTGTCCGGCCTTGAAAAATAAATATATTCCATACTGCAGATGGCTGGTTCGGCATGATTTGTAAAATATTCCGAACGAACCCCTTCATTATTGATGATTAAAATTTCACCGGGATTGACATCACGGACGTAGGTCGCGCCGATGATATCGAAAGCGCAGGTCTCTGAGGCTACGACCCAGGCATCGCCCAGCTTAGCAAGCGAGAGCGGGCGCAGTCCGTTCGGATCAAGCGCCGCAATCAATTCGTGTTCATTCAGAATTGTGAGTGCATAAGCGCCCTTGATTACAGACAATGCATGTTTGACACTCTCGATGAAATTATCCGCATAATCACGTTTAATCAGATGGGCAATGACCTCCGTATCAGAGGTTGTCTGAAAAATACTGCCACGTTCCTCAAGTTCACCCTTCAGCTTATGAGCATTAACTAAATTGCCGTTATGGGCAATCGAAAGCGAATCTTTTTGCGAGCGGAAGACCAGCGGCTGCACATTAGCATAGCTGTTGCCACCTTGCGTCGAATAACGGACATGACCAATTGCCGCACTGCCTTTATCGAGCGTCGCCAGATTTTCATTATTAAAAACGTCGTTAACCAGTCCAAGTCCCTTGTGATCGTAGAGATGCTCACCGTCCGAAACACAGATACCTGCGCCTTCCTGACCGCGGTGCTGCATGCTGTGCAAACCGTAATAAGTCAGTTTTGCCGCATTGTCATGACCCCAGATGCCGAATACCGCACATTCTTCATTTAGTTCTCTGTCGACATAATGCATGACAGGACTCCTCTCCAGTCTTTTTCAAGCTCGGGACGGTTTAAAGTAAAGTGGATCGTATCAAAATCAAAGCGTAAGGTATCGCTGACGGTCACATGACCGATGCGCACCGCATCACCTATCACAGTTTCAAATTTCTCAGCCAGCTGCTCTGGAACGGAGACAAGGTAGCGAGACTGAGTTTCAGCAAAAAGCTCACACACCGGATCGGTTCCAAATTTCAAGTCGCAGGCAAAGCCTGTTCCAAAAACAGAGTCAGTGATCGCCGCTGCCAGACCACCTTCAGAGAGATCGTGAGCGGAAGAAACAAGTCCTGTCTGAATCGCCTGAAGCAATTCACCTTGGCGTTTTTTCTCAAGATCGAGATCAAGTGCTGGTGCCTTACCACTCGCCTTGCCATCGATTAGAATCTGCAGCGCACTGCCGCCGAATTCCGCTTCAGCCTGCCCAATCAAATAAATGACGTCTCCTTCGTTTTTAAAAGGAGCGGTGCAGACCTTGTTCAAATCCTCGACCAGTCCGACCATGCCGACGACCGGTGTCGGATCAATAGCTTCCTGATCCGTTTCATTATATAAAGAGACATTGCCACTGATAACCGGCGTTTCCAGCAATTTGCAAGCTTCCGCCATTCCACTGACGGATTCGTCCATTTCCCAGAAAACTTCCGGCTTTTCCGGGCTGCCAAAATTCAGGCAATCGGTAATCGCCAGAGGAATACCGCCGCTGCAGATGATGTTTCTTGCGGCTTCCGCAACAGCAATCTTGCCGCCGGTCTTCGGATCGAGCGCCAGGTACTTCGCGTTACAGTCCGTTGTCATCGCCAGGCCCTTATTTGTTCCACGAACGCGGATGACCGCGGCGTCAGAACCCGGAGCCACGACGGTATTCGTCTGTACCATATAATCGTATTGACGGATCACCCAGTCTTTGGCGGCCTGCGTGGGCTGAGTGAGCAGCTTTTTAATAGTCGCCGGATAATCCTTGATTTCGGGTGTCCAAGCGGCAGCTGATTGATTGATCTTAAACTCCTCTGGGACCCGTGACGGCATCTGACGAACCGGCGCTGAAGCCAGTGCATCTGACGGTACTTCGGCAACGATCTGCCCCTGATGTTCGAGACGGAGGATTTCTTCTTCAATGACTGTTCCGACAGCGACCGCATGAAGCCCCCAGCGCGAGAAAATCGCTTTGATTTCTTCCTCGCTGCCTTTTTTGATCACAATCAGCATTCGTTCCTGAGATTCTGAAAGCATCATTTCGTAAGGGGTCATAGCCGTTTCACGCTGCGGAATCCGGTCCAGGTTCATATGGATGCCGACGCCGGCCTTCGCTGCCATTTCGCTGGCTGATGAAACCAGTCCGGCAGCGCCCATATCCTGAATGCCGACGAGTGCCTCGTGTTTGGTCAACTCAAGACAGGCTTCGACAAGCAATTTTTCCATAAAGGGATCGCCGACCTGTACAGCTGACCGTTTCTCGTCGGACTTGTCTGAAATTTCTTCCGAAGCGAAGGTCGCGCCGTTGATCCCGTCACGGCCGGTACTGGCACCGACATACATCACGGTATTGCCAATTCCGCGCGCCTGTCCAACCTGAATATCAGCATGATTCATGATGCCGACACACATCGCATTGACAAGCGGATTGCCATTATAGCAGGGGTCAAAGGCAAGCTCTCCACCAACCGTTGGAATCCCGATACAATTGCCGTAACCGGCGATACCGCTGACGACCTCTTCAAAAACATAACGGACCCGGGAGTTATCCAGCTCGCCAAACCGCAGCGAATCAAGCAGAGCAACCGGACGTGCTCCCATTGAAAAGACATCGCGAATGATGCCACCGACACCGGTTGCAGCGCCTTGATAGGGCTCAATCGCTGAAGGATGATTATGGCTTTCGATTTTGAAAACAACGGCCTGCTTGTCGCCGATATCAATAATGCCGGCGCCTTCGCCAGGTCCTTGAAGTACGCGGCTGCCTGTCGTCGGAAATTTTCTTAGCAGCGGTTTCGATGTTTTATAGCTGCAATGTTCCGACCACATCACAGAAAATAATCCGGTTTCCGTATAATTGGGCTTGCGACCGAGCAGTTCGCAAACCTTCGCATACTCTGCCTCGGTCAACCCCATCGTCCGGTAGACTTTATCTTGTTCGATTTTCTCTGGTGATGGTTCAAGAGATGCAGTTGGCATGAACAGAGTCCCTCCAAGTTTTTAGAATCGACTGGAACAAGCGCAGGCCATCAACATTTCCAAGCATGCTGTCGGCGGCCCGTTCCGGATGCGGCATCATGCCGAGCACATTGCCCCGGCGATTGACGATGCCAGCGATATTGGCGCAGGAGCCATTCGGATTTTCACCGGCATAGGTGAAAACAATCTGATGGTTGTCCTTCAATTTCTCAAGTGTTTGCGCGTCACAATAATAGTTTCCCTCGCCATGAGCAATTGGAATCCGGATGATTTCATTTTTCTCATAAAGCGATGTGAATTGCGTCTGATTATTTTCCGTCTTCAGCGCAACCGTATCACAAATAAATTTCAGATGTTTATTTTTGAGCAGCGCACCGGGAAGTAAGCCCGCTTCGAGTAAAATCTGGAAACCGTTGCAGACGCCGAGAACCGGTTTTCCTGCTTCTGCGGCTTTGATGACCGCCGGCATAATTCCGGCAAAGCGGGCAATCGCTCCGCAGCGCAGATAATCACCGTATGAAAAGCCGCCGGGGATCATCACCGCGTCAAAGCCTTCAAGAGAGGTTTCGGCATGCCAGACATATTCGACTTCTTCACCCAGTCCGTCCTTGATCGCATAGTACATATCCTGGTCGCAATTGGAACCTGGGAAAACAATGACCGCCGTTTTCACGAATGGACCTCCTCTTCGATCTCATACCGATAGTTTTCAATCACCGTATTGGCCAGCAACCGGTCGCAAATCGCATCGACCTGTTCTTCGAGGTTCGCCCCATCCTCGATCATCAATTCAATATATTTGCCGATCCGAACATCCTTGACCGCTGCATAATCCATATTGTGTAGGGATTGCATCACCGCCTGGCCCTGAGGATCGAGCACGCTCTCTTTGAGGGTAATATAGACCTTCACCTTTTTCATTGAACAGCCTCCAAGCGGTTTAGTAATTTTTCATAGGTTTCCGGCAGATCGCCAATACTGCGGCGGAAGACATCTTTGTCCAGCTTTTCATGGGTTTTTTTATCCCAGAGGCGGCAAGTATCCGGTGAAATCTCGTCAGCGAGAACGATTTCTCCCGTTTCCTTCAGTTTGCCGAATTCCAATTTGAAATCGACGAGCAGGATGCCAGCTTCAGCAAATAAGCTCTGCAAAACTTTGTTGACAGCCAGCGCTTGGCTGCGGATATCGGCAAGCTCTTCCGTCGTGGCGATTTTAATAGCCAGTGCATGGTCATCATTGATCATCGGATCGCCGAGTGCATCGCTTTTATAGTAAAATTCAACAACAGTCTTACCCAGATCCGTGCCTTCATCCAGCCCGAGACGTTTGGCCAGCGAACCAGCCACGATATTACGAACAACGACTTCGATGGGGACAATTTTCACCGCTTTAACCAGCTGTTCGGTTTCAGAAATAGTTTCCAAATAATGCGTTGGAATCTGATTCTTCTGCAGCACATGAAAAATCTTCGTGCAAATGGCATTGTTCAACCGGCCCTTGCCTTCGAATTTAGCTTTTTTCTGGCCATTAAACGCCGTCGCGTCGTTCTTATATTCTACACGAAGCACATTAGGATCTTCGGTTGTAAACATTTTTTTGGCTTTGCCCTCATACAGTAATTCACCCATGGTTGTGGCCCCTTTTTAATAGATATCCGCGTCTCTCTGACGATTTAATCGTTCAGTCCGAGGCGTTCGAAGATGAAATTCACGTTCTTTAGATGATAGGTTTCATCAAAGCAGGCATCAATTTCCTTCTGACTGAGCTTAGAAGTGATGCGCGCATCGCCTTCAACAATTTCCTTGAACGAAGTTTCCGTTTCCCACGATTTCATCGCATTCGGCTGCACGATATCATAGGCCGCCTCGCGGCTCAATCCTTTTTCAATCAGCGCCAGCAGTACGTGCTGGGAAAAAGGAAGTCCAAATGTTCGACGCATATTGCGGCGCATATTTTCCGGGAAAACAGTCAGGTTCTCGATGATATTTGAGAAACGATGCAGCATATAGTCGAGCGCAGACGTTGCGTCGGGCAGAATAATTCGTTCAGCCGAGGAATGGGAAATATCGCGCTCATGCCAGAGCGGCACATCCTCATAGGCTGTCAGCATATAGCCGCGAATCACGCGAGCCATGCCGCACATATTCTCCGATCCAATCGGATTTCGTTTATGCGGCATAGAGGATGAACCCTTCTGTCCTTTGGCAAAATGCTCTTCCACTTCGCGAATTTCCGAACGCTGCAAGCCGCGGATCTCCACAGAAAATTTTTCAATGGATGTCGCAATCAGCGCCAGCGTTGCCATATAATGTGCATGGCGGTCACGCTGAAGAACCTGAGTAGAAATCGGTGAAGCCTTTAATCCCAAATGTTCGCAGACATATTTTTCAACAGATGGGTCAATATTGGCGTAAGTGCCGACAGCTCCGGAAATCTTGCCAACCCGAATATCTTCGGCGGCATCCTTGAATCGGGCAAGATTCCGTTTCATTTCCTCATACCAAAGCGCCAATACCAGCCCAAATGTCGTCGGTTCTGCGTGTACGCCGTGTGTCCGTCCCATCATTACAGTGTTCTTATATTGCTTTGCCTGCATGCGTAGGACTTCGATAAAATGTTCAATATCTTTTAAGAGAATATCATTGCATTGTTTCAGCAAATACGACTGAGCCGTATCGACAACATCTGTAGAAGTCAGTCCGTAATGAACCCACTTCTTTTCTTCGCCGAGTGATTCAGAAACCGTGCGCGTAAACGCAACGACATCGTGGCGCGTTTCCTGCTCAATCTCATGAATTCGCTCCACTGTAAAGGTCGCATTTTCCCGCAGCTTCGCGACGTCTTCTTTTGGAATCTCGCCAAGCGCCGACCATCCGGCACAGGCCAGAATTTCTACTTCCAGCCAAGCACGGTATTTATTTTCTTCCGTCCAAATCGCAGCCATCTCCGGCCTAGTATACCGATCAATCATGAATGCTGACCCACTTCCTGTTCAATTTTCCAAATGCCCAAGCTTTCCGCTTTGGCGATTGCATCGTCAACTGTCGCGCCGAGAATATTCAGGTGACCCATCTTTCGTCCGGGCCGTGCTTCCTCTTTACCATAGAGATGAAGATGAGCATCGGCCATTTGCCCGATTTTATCTAGCACCGGTTGAACATGTTCGCCTAATATATTAACCATAATGACCGGTTTAAGCAGAGCCGTGCTCGAAAGCGGCAGACCGCAGATCGCCCGGATATGCTGCTCAAACTGAGAAGTCTCGCAGGCATTTATCGAAAAGTGCCCGGAGTTATGCGGACGCGGTGCCGTCTCATTCACATAGACTTTACCGTCCGTCCCAACAAACATTTCCACAGCAAGCGTGCCGACGAGATGAAGCGCTTCGGCAAGCTGCAGCGCATAACGCGTTGCCGATTCATGAAGGGCTTTTTCTATTCTCGCCGGCACAAGGGTATGGTGCAGAATATTATGCTGATGTATATTTTCAGCGACCGGAAAAACTGACGTTTTCCCCGCCGTACTACGCACAACAATGACAGAAATTTCTTTATCAAAAGGCAGCCATTTCTCGAGTTCAAACGGCGTGTTGCCAATGTAAGGGAGTGCTTCTTCGAGATCCTTCTCCTGCTTCAGGACATACTGACCTTTGCCATCATAGCCGCCTTCAGTCGTCTTGAGAACAGAAGGAAAGCCAATTTCAGCAATTGCCTGCTGCAATTCTTCCGCATTGCGTACGGGAAGATAGGGTACAACTGGAAGCCCAGCTTTGCGAATCGCTGCTTTTTCATTCAGCCGATCCTTCGTAATTTCCAACAAATGCCCACCCTGCGGCAAATAGCTATGTGCCTGCAGATAATCGACAGTGGCCACATCCACATTTTCGAATTCATAGGTGACCACATCGGCGACCTCCGCCATTCGTTTTGCCGCTTCGGGATCGTCATAATCCGCAACGATCGCCACATCGGCGACCTGAGCACATGGGCAATCTTCTGTCGGATCCAGAACAGCGATCCGGTAGCCCATTTGCTTTGCGGCGATGGCCAGCATCCGTCCAAGCTGTCCCCCACCAAGGATACCAATCGTTTGTCCCGGCAAAATCGTCTGCTGTGTCAACTGAAATCACTATCCTTTACTTTCTGTTCCAAAGACTGATGATAGGTGTCCAGCTTTGCTTTCAAAGCTTCGTCAAAGGCGGACAAAAAGCGGACAGCAAGTAGCGCCGCATTGGCCGCGCCGGCCTTTCCAATGGCAACTGTAGCGACAGGGATTCCCGCCGGCATTTGCACAATGGACAGCAGTGAATCCATCCCATTCAGCGCATGGGATTGCACGGGGACACCAATAACCGGCAAGGTTGTCTTAGCGGCAATCATCCCCGGTAAATGTGCGGCGCCCCCTGCACCAGCAATAATCACTTTCAATCCGCGTTCTCTCGCGCTTTCCGCATAACGGAACATCGCGTCAGGTGTGCGGTGCGCAGAAATCACGTGTTTCTCATAGCTGACATCCATATTTTCTAGAATTTCACAGGCATGACTCATTGTTTCCCAATCCGAGATACTGCCCATGACTACACCCACTACTGCACCACTCATTACTCTGCCTCCTTAAGCATCTTGCTTCAGCAAGTCCGCGAAGCACTCTGATTCGCTTGTCCGAATCCACCAGTGCCGCAATCTCTTCTCTTTTCTGCTTGCGAAACAAAGTTTCAGACATAAAAAAGCCCAGATCAGCCGTTTCTCTTAAATAATGAAAAGAGAAAACAAGCCGTCCGGTCTTTACCGCGGGCAGCGGTCCACTCGGGCAACATTCCCGTTTTCCCTTCATAGTCCAGCAATTTGCGGTCGCCGGGTAGAAACAGTTGGGCCATATTCCCAAAAATATATGAGGGTTCGCAATCTTCTTCTAACACTCTCATCATACCAGTATTCTTGAGAGGGTGTCAACCGATTATCGAACATTAATCTAACAAAATGCATCTATTGTTCGTCTTTAAGACGGCCTTCAAAAATGCACTGGCGGCCGGCAAGAACCGGACCGGTCGGCCCCTCGCGAAAAATAGGTTTTTCAATGCGTTTGATTGGCGCATAGCCTTCCTTAGCCATGCGCTCGATACAGGCCGCGATTGTCTCATTTTCCGCGACAAGAAATGTTTTTCTCGATGCGTTCCTCGTTTCCTGACTTATCCTTTTTTTCCCTTTTTTCATTTAGACCTTTCACCACCTGATCACTCCAAGTATACCCTCCCGGTGGCAAGCGTGCTCCTAATCGAAAAAGAAGGCGAGCGCGACAAAACCAATCACAATGAATAACAGGCCGACAATACTCATGGAGAGGTGGATCAAATAGCTGGGTACATAATCTAGAATCTTGCCTTCAATGGTCATGGCGATGCTTGCCGAATTATCTTTGCCTTTTTCATGTTCCGCGTCCGTTAGCAACTGGTCACTCGTTTTTTTTAGTTTTCCGGTAATCAGATAGCCACCAGCAAGCAGAGCCGTTCCTGCCAACCAAAAAAGAATTGCGAGTAGTAGTGCGGGCATAGAAAACACATCCTTTTTCATCTTTGCCCTTATTTTGGCTCAATATGACTACTCTATTCCTGAGCTCTCTGCCAGAAAACTGATGACCTGTGCCTTAGCAAACGTTTTGGGCAAATCGAGCTGAGATTCTCGACTCACAAAGTGGAATTCCTCGTTTAGGCGGAATTTTTTGCTTGTTGGGCGGAATTATTTGGCGTTTAGGCGGAATTTTCAGCTCCTTAGGCGGAATTTCCAGCTCCTTAGGCGGAAAAATTCGGCGCTTGGGAATTTACGGCTCTCCGCTTCCAGTTTAAGATTTATCGCTGATCATTGTGAATTTATCACTCATGCCAGGTCTTTTATCGCTCATGGCCCGAAAAAGCGGCCAAATAGGGATGAAAAAGAGACCGAAGCCGAAGCTCCGATCTCTTTTTTAACAAAATCAATTATTTATAGTTCAGTACCCAGAAGAAAATCAGGAAGACAACGAACAGAATATAGACAATCGGATGAACCTTCTTGCCTTTTCCAGCAGCAAGCATCGTGATTGGATAAACGATAAATCCAAGCGCGATACCATCAGAGATGCTGTAGGTCAGCGGCATACCGAGTACGGTCAGAAATGCTGGGACAGCCACTTCGAATTGATCCCACGGAATCTGCTTCAAAGCGCTCGCCATCAGCACGCCGACAATAATCAGCGCCGGAGCCGTCACTTGAGAAGTAACGACGGACAGAAGCGGCGAGAAAAGCATACCGAACAGGAACAGGATACCGGTCACTACCGCTGTGAATCCGGAACGACCGCCAACGGCAATACCGGTTGACGATTCAATATAGGCCGAGGTCGGCGAAGTCCCAATCAATGAACCGACAAGCATCGAAGAAGAGTCAGCAAGAAGCGCGCGTCCGACGCGGGGCATCTTGTTATTTTTAATGAATCCAGCTTGTTCAGCGAGACCAATCAACGTGCCTGCCGTGTCAAAGAACGTCACGAGCAGGAAAGTCAGAACAACAACAAAGAGTTGAACCGTGTTGATATTGCCCAGATGAGTCAGGGCGACGCCAAATGTCGGCGCCAGGCTCGGCGCGGTGGAAATAACGGAAGACGGCAGCGGAATCAGTCCGGTAATCATTCCGAGAATCGACGTCAGAACCATGCCGATAAAAATAGCACCCGGGATTTTGCGAACCATCAGTATAATCGTAACAATCAGTCCAAAAATAGTCAGCCAAGTTGTGCCAACGTTCAAAGGACCAAAAGCAACGGTCGTTGCCTTGTCTGCAACAATCAGTCCGCCGTCATGCAGGCCGATAAAAGCGATGAACAGTCCAATACCAGCAGCCATCGCCAATTTCAGGCTCTGCGGAATGGCATCAATAATCATTTCACGCAATTTGAAGATCGTAATAATGAAGAAAACAACGGCAGCTATAAAAACACCCGCCAAGGCCGTTTGCCAAGGAATCTTCATGCCAATGACCACGGAATAAGCAAAGAATGCGTTCACACCAAGCCCTGGAGCAATGGCAATCGGATATTTGGCGACAATGCCCATAATCAGGCAGCCCAACGCGCTGGCGATGGCTGTTGCTGTGAAAACAGCCCCTTTATCCATACCGGCAGCCCCAAGTACAGATGGATTGACGAAGAGTATGTAAGCCATCGAGATAAAAGTCGTCAGTCCGGCCAATGTTTCACGGCCAAGAGTTGTCTTTAATTCAGAGAATTGAAAGTAGCGGGACAACCAATTTTCGTTCACAAAAATCCTCCTTTTTGAATGGCTTCATGCCGATCACTCGACTTTCCACGGTCAAGACGAAAACGTGCAAAGAAAAATAATTTAACAATGCTGCAAGCCTACGCACGGGTTTCGCCGTAAACGTGAATGATCGGTTCCGAAGCTTTGAAAATTTTTTACTCGTTCATTATACCAGTCCCTTTCAGCATCAGTCAACGAAATAACGAACAATATAATATTTACTATTTTTAATGTTCGGATATGGAGCCTATCCCGTAAATATTTACTCCTATCGATCGGCCATTTGTCGCAAATGATAGCGTTTGCCTTTTTGCATTTACAATGCTCGGAGTTCGCATCTGTTGCTCATTCCAAAAAAAGCGGAAGCCGGACAAATGCTGTCATTCCCTCCTGCGCATTGCTGGTAAAGCCCAGCCTTCCCCCATGGCGTTCAATAATATCCTTGGAAATAGCAAGACCCAGGCCGGAACCTTTGCCGCTGGACTTCGTCTGATAGAAAGCATCCGTCAGATGTGGCAACTCCTCCTCGCTGACCTCTTTCCCCCAATCCTGAACATTCAAGCAAGCTTCACCTTGTTCCTCCCATAGACTGACGATAATATTTGTTTCCCGATCAGCAAATTTAATGGCATTGTCGATCAGATTGATCAGCACCTGCTGAATTCTAATCTGATCGCCGAATATCGTCCCCCGTTTGCTGATCCGCAGCTTCAGATGGCAAGACTTTTCATCTGCTTTAACTTGAAGCGATGCCGCGGAGAGCCGCAATGCTTTATCAAGGCGCATCTGCTCGCATCTCAGCTTCATCGAATTCTGCTGAATTTTTGAAAAATCGAGCAGATCGCCGACCAGAATTTTTAAACGATCCGTCTCCTGATTAATGATGCCCAGCCCTTCTGTTAATTCCTTGCGTGAGATATCCGGATTCATCAGCATCGTTTCACTCCATCCTTTGATCCCCGTTAAGGGTGTCAACAATTCATGAGAAACCGAGGCAATGAATTCGTTCTTAACCTTTTCGTTTTTTTGAATCTGGCTTGCCATTTTATTCAATGTTCTCGCCAGAATTCCGAGTTCAGCCCGATATTTTTCCTGCATGCGTAATTTAAAATTTCCAGTGGCCATTTTTGAGGACATTTGAATAATATGCTTCAACGGCAGCACAATTGATTCAGCAAACCGCAGGCTGATGAAAAAGACAAGCAGAGCGATGAATAAGCCGCAGGCCAGAGCTCCGGAATAGATGAGCAGCAGTTCCTGATCCACTGCATTTAATGAAGACAAATAGCGAAGAATATACGGTTTCCCGGCAATTCGAATCGGGTAATAGACCGCCATGACTTTTTCCCCTGTTTCAGATAACCGTTCGACCTGACTAACCGGCTTGCCGGCAAAAAGCCGATGATTAAGCGACAACGAATGATGGCTAATCAAGCCTGTCGAAGAAGAAATCATATCCCCCTGCAGATCAAGCACCTGCAAATCGGCATGCTTGACACCAAAACTATCCAGGACCTCACTCATCGGATTGCTCCAGCGATCAATGACCACATGCTTGTTAAATTTCTGATAAATCGCGTTAGAAGCCTCGGCGTGGTTAAGCAGTGTTTCTTTAACGCCATCATAGAAATAACGATGAACTGCAACCATCATTATGGTTTCACTCAACCCTAAGGTCAGCGTAATAATCAGCATAAAATAGAGAATGATCCGTTTGGTCATTTTTCTGTTCCATCCCAGAGATAACCTCTGCCCCAATGTGTTTGTATGTATTTGGGCTGTGCCGGATCATCTTCTATTTTTTGGCGCAGCCGGCGAATATTGACATCAATAATTTTTGCATCTCCGACAAAATTTTTCCCCCAAACGGCATCGATCAATTGTTCTCTGGAGAGCAGCTGATTCTTATTTTTCATCAGGGTGCGCACCAGTTCAAATTCAGTCGGTGTCAAATCGATCGGTTCGGCCCCCTTATAAAAGCATTCGTCCTCGGCAGTCAGCCTGAAAACTCCTGATTTTAAAATCTCCGTCGGTTTTTTCAACGGCTCGCTATTCAAACGGCGCAGAAGTGACCGCACGCGAGCAATCATTTCAGAGGGACTGAACGGTTTGGTAATATAATCATCCGCTCCATTGCTCAATCCGTGTACCTTATCGTTCTCCTGAATCCGTGCCGTCAACATAATAATTCCGTTTTGCAGGCCGTCTTCACGTATTTTTCGACAAATTTCAAATCCATCCATGCCTGGAAGCATCACATCCAGCAACACGATCCGAATATCCGGATGCTCCCTCAAAAGCTGAAGAGCCTGTTCGCCGCGACTCGTCGTGAGTACATCAAACCCCGAATGCTTCAGATTCAATACAATAAATCCACGGATGGATAATTCGTCCTCGACAACCAGTATTTTATCCATGTCAATGACCTCCTGTTCTGAAACAGCTGAATTGACAAAAATCCAATTCATTTCCCGCTCCTTAATCCTCGTATCCTTGCTGATCATCATAGACACCGAATTGAATTTGTGCTGCGGCATCTTTGTATTTCTCAGGAACAACAAAAATATAGTGATCCGAAGTCCCAATAACGCTCCACGATTCATAAAGCCCGCGACTCCAGTGCGATCGCTTAATCCAATAAATACTGATATAAGGCGTCCCGCTATCTTTTCTTAGAAAAAGGATATGGGTAGGCGCTTCTTGTGAAAGAATCAGATTTCCTGTGGTATTATTTGGAAAATCGATAAAAAAACGATGAGCGCCGTTATAATAACGCTCTTCTGCCGGCATTCCATCGTCCAGAGGATAAAACGGATTCATACTCAGTTGTCGAATCAGTCTATAATTCTCAGCCAACGCCGTCGTTTTCTGAAACAAGCCAGATGATCTTTCATACATCCACCGATGAACGGCCGAACCGGCAAAAGGACGAGTCAGGGGAGAGTTATAATGACGGATGAATTGAACGGCCCCAGGTTCCCAGCCCGACAGCTCGTTCAATTGACTGATTTCCGGATCGGTCAGGAGCGCTCGGAAAGGCCGCAACGCATGCCTCATTGCCGGGGAAACGTTCGGTCTTCTCATCAAATTGACTCTTCGCAATGGAACAGGTACAGTCTGCGAATCCATCACATTATCCACCAACTCAGAATGATGAGCGGCTAGATTATTGACGATAAAAGCAAGGTGCGGATGCCCATCTTGATCGAAATAACCACGGAGCCAGCCATTAAAAGGAGAGGAGAGAACCGTCTCCAGGTGACCCCCATGCATCGCATATACCGTGATGCGATCCGCAGATGTATTTTCCGTCGTCATGATCAGTTCCGGCTGATTGCCCGGTCCGTCGTTCGTCAACGCCATTTTGATCTGACGATTCGCGGCAATTGTTCGATCATATATTTTCTTCCAGTGATTTCCACGTTTGTTGATAACTGAGAAGTGAATCGTCCCCTCCACCGTCTGGTAGAAAAAGACGGCTTGCTGCGAATCGCCTTTTTCGAGTGAGAGCCGCATGATCCTTCCCTTGATCGACGAAGATGCTGGAGAGATAAGCCGTGCACCTTCAGGCAGCATACGGTTGACATTGCTCAGCAGGAGCCGGTTCTGATGCGTCAGATCGGGCTCTTGAATCAGCGAGGAAGGCTGTTCAAGCAGGGAGCATCCCTGAAGAAACAGCAGGGGAACCATGATCAGACAAAGCCAGCTTTTTCTCCAAGAAGTCATCATCTATTCTCCAATCCCATCGATCTTCTTTCATTAAACACTTGGTACAGCTTCTTCGGAGAAGCCCCAGCAAAGATGTCCGTTATCGGAAAGGATGGAGCGCCGTATCCGCACGCCTATCCGCAATACCCCTCCCAGAATTTTCTACTGAACCTATGACTCTATTCTAGAAAATTATTTGAAGGATTGGGTAACAAAACGGTTACGATCTATAAATTTAAGACAACTTTTCTATTCCTGATACTAATTATGTTGGTGTTGAAAAGATAACTGCACCAAGCCGTACAGGCCAGGATGTCAACCATTATGAGAGCGACTTTCTTTTCATCTGAAAGGAAAGATGTCATGAAAAAGTCTACCAGAAAACCAAGATTCATTCCGATCGTGCTCAGCTTGTGCCTGATCGCCGGAATCGCCGCAGCCGGGTTATGGTTCTGGCGACAAGCGGCATTTTTACACGAGCCTCAAAATCCTGCTCACGCCTCAGCTCGGCCATTGAAACTTCTGACTCATTCGAGCGAAAACGCACCGGGAAAAAAGGAAGCGAACGTGAAACTGTTCGAAAAAGGGCAGGCGATTGATCATGAGTTGAAACAATCGGGTTTCTCTGGGACCGCAGTCATTATCAACCACGACCAAGTCGTCCTTAACAAGGGTTACGGAATGAGCAATTTGCGGACGCAGACCCGGAATTCCAGCCAAACGCGCTATTATATCGGATCGATGACCAAGGCTATTACGTCTGCTGCCTTTATGCAGCTACGCCAAAAGAGATGGATTGATTTTGATTCACGTGTTTCCCAGTACTATCCTCAATTTCCGAACGGTTCAAGGATCTCGATGATCGATTTGCTGGATCATGTTTCCGGACTGGGTAAGGATGATGAATCGATGCAGACGCTGACTCGTGATCAACTGGTGGCTAAAATCGCCCGACTAAACCCACGGCTCCGCAGCCGTCCGGGAACGATCTGGAGCTATGAGGACACAAACTACGCGCTTCTCGGTGCGATTATGGATAAAGTTTGCGAAACTCATCTTAAAGAAACCCTCCACGCTTATATACTGCGGCATATATTCCAGCCTGCCGGTATGCAACGCAGCGGTTTTGGCATTGCCGGGGAACGCCAGTCGAATCGGTCCATCCCATATATGAAGCGCGGCCGATTCTCGATCGAAACTTTTGTGCCGTCCTTTTCCCAACTGCTTGGTTGCGGCGATGTCTATGCCACGGCATGGGATATGTATTGCTTTGATCACGCACTGACAAATAATCAGCTGCTGAACTCGAACAGCCGGCAGCAGCTGTTTGCCCGGCAATTTCGCGGAGTTCCCTATACGATGGGCTGGTATCCCAATCGCAGGGGCTGGGGCGGAGCCAATTATTCCAGTCATGGCGTGCTTGGCGGCTGGAACGGCAGCAACGCTTTTTCGATGGACAGGGAGAATTATATTGTGCTGCTTTCCAACGTGTCCAATCCGCAGGTGCGGTTGGATGTTCTGAATCAGAGAATTTTTCGGATTCTCTCCAAATAATTGGCCAATCTACCACCATTGCCGCTATCATACGATTTTAATGAAAAAGGAGTGCTGAAAATAATGAATGCCTTTCTGAATTGGTATCAGAAACCCGCTGTCAACTGGCTGCTCCATACAGCCTTTTATATGGTGATCTTATTTGCACTGATTGTGATTTATGGTTTTGCCGCCGCAAAAACCGGTACATTTATTTACAGTGATTTTTAAGGAGGGATTTTAAATGGATATCCTGAATGAAATTAGGAAAAGGGTCCTGGAGACACCCGAAAAGATCTGCTTTATTCATCGCGAAGAACGGCTGACTTACCGCCAGCTCGAGAAACGCTCCGATGCGATTGCCCGTTGGATCGAAGAAGCTTACCCAGATGATCAGCTGCCAATTATGGTACACGGACATATGGGCAGTGAAATGCCCGTCCTTTTTCTGGCCTGTGCCAAATCCGGTCATGCCTATATCCCGGTTGACCTATCCATTCCAGTCGAACGAATTTCGCTGATTGCGGCAAGTTCGGGTGCCCAGCTGATCTTCACCGCTGATCCCAGCCTGCTGCCCTCGCTGAAAATGGATTCTGTGGAATCGCAACGTCTCGAACATTTACTGAATATTTATCATGATCAAAAACCGCGTTCAACATCTCAACTCGATGAGAACGCTACTTTCTATATTATTTATACTTCCGGAAGTACCGGAAAGCCGAAGGGAGTACAAATCCCGCGCCGATCGCTTGAGAGCTTTGTCCACTGGATGTCCAGCGATTTCGGATTGACGACTGACGACATTTTTCTCAATCAGGCACCCTTCTCCTTCGACTTGTCGGTGATGGATCTCTATCCAACGCTGGCGGGTGGCAGCACGCTTTGGACGGTTGACAAGGAGATGATTGCTCGACCGAAGGAATTATTTGCCTCCTTTGCCGCATCGATGATCACAATCTGGACATCCACACCTTCATTTGCGGAGATGTGTCTAATGGAGCCGTCATTTTCCGCGACTATGCTGCCTGCCCTGCATACCTTTCTATTCTGCGGAGAAACGCTGCCGGTGGCGATTGCCCGCAAACTGCACCAGCGTTTTCCGCGGGCCCGGATTATCAATACGTATGGTCCAACGGAAACGACTGTTGCTGTCACTTCCGTTACCCTCACCGAAGCGATGCTTGCCTCCGATCATCCTTTTCCGGTCGGTGCCTGCAAATCCGAAGGCCGCCTGCTGATTATGGATCCAGATGGGGCAATTGTGCCCGATGGAGACAAAGGTGAAATCGTGATCTGCGGAGCCAGCGTCGGCAGCGGCTATCTGGGTGAACCGGAAAAAACGGCCAGCGCTTTTGAGATCATTAATGACATGCCGGCCTACCACACCAAAGATATTGGACGAATGGAAAACGGATTGCTGTACTATTACGGACGGATAGATCATCAAATCAAATTACATGGTTTTCGCATGGAACTGGAAGAAATTGAGCATGTCCTGTCGACCTGCCGTTATGTCAAACAAGCGCTGGTCATTCCTGTGAAGAAGGGAGAACGCTACGATCATCTCATTGGCTTGATTGTGCCAGAAGAGTCACCTTTTGAAGCAACCTATCAGCTGACTGCTGCGATACGGAAGGAATTGACGGAAATCCTTCCCAGTTACATGATCCCGCGAAAATTTATTTATCAGGCAGCATTCCCGATGACCGCAAATGGCAAGGTCAATCGAAAGGCATTGCAGGCTGAGGTCGCTCTATGACCTCATTCATTCCCTATGCTTCTTTCCGTTTTTTCGTTTTAACCGGCATTCTGCTTTTACCGGCCATCGTGCTCGGTCTCAGAGGCAAACGCTCAAAGCTCTACATGAATTTTCTTGCCTGCGTCATGCTCGTCTTTATTTTCGGCTCGACACCGGCCCAGTTTGTTTCGCTAATCATTTTTTTGGCCTGGCAGATGATTTTAATCCGCGTGTATCTTCTCATGCGTTTGAAAAATAATCTATCCTTGGTGTTCTATCTGGCGATCCTGCTGTCGGCATTGCCGTTGTTTCTTGTGAAGCTGTCGGCAGATGTGCCGTCGCTCAGTTTTCTGGGTTTTCTCGGCATTTCTTATGTTTCCTTTCGTTCGATCGAGTTGATTATGAATATTCGCGACGGTGTCGTCAAGAGTGTTACTCTCTGGCGGGTGTTCCGTTTCATTGCCTTCTTCCCAACGATCTCTTCCGGACCGATCGACCGCTACAAGCGATTTGAAAAAGACGAGGATCGAGTCCCGAACGGTGCAGAATATAAAGTCCTGCTCTATCAGGCTTTAAATAAAATCTTTATCGGTTTTTTGTACAAATATATCATCGGCTACCTGATCCATAAATATGGGATGGGATCACCGCTGCTCGCTTCCCATTCAATCGAAAGCATTTGGCTGTATATGTATGCCTACAGCATGTACCTCTTTTTCGATTTTGCCGGCTATAGCCAGTTTGCGATCGGTGTTAGCTATCTCTTAGGAATTAAAGCACCCGAAAACTTCAACAAACCGTTTCTCAGCCGTAATATGAAGGATTTCTGGAATCGCTGGCATATGTCACTGTCGTTCTGGTTCCGTGATTTTATCTATATGCGTTTCGTCTATACCGCTGTGAAAAATAAATGGATGAAGAATAGATATCTGCTCGGCGATATCGGCATTGGTATCAATTTTCTTGTGATGGGTTTCTGGCACGGATTCTTACTGCAATATATTATATACGGGATCTACCACACCATTGCTTTTATCACGTGTGATCGGTTTGAACGATTCAATAAGAAACATCATTTACTTCCGAAAAACAATCGATGGATCAACGCATTGTCGATTGTGCTGACCTTCCATGTGATCTGTTTCAGCTTTCTGATTTTTTCTGGAAGGCTCGACTTTCTTTGGTAATCGATGATCTCGCACGAAGATTTGTTATAAAAAAATGGGGGTTTTTCTAATGACAGAAATCACAAAGGATTTTAAAGATCAGGTTTTATCTATTCTGGTAGAGGCTTGTGAATCGGACGAAGTGAAAGCAAATCCGGATCTCCGTATTTTTGATGAAGGACTGCTGGATTCATTCGGAACGATTTCCCTCGTTGTGGAATTCGAGAATCAATTGGGTATTCAGGTCCCGATCTCCGAATTTAACCGTGATGAATGGGCGACACCGAATATGATTATTCAGAAGCTGGCTGAACGGAAGTGAAAGGATCCAAATTCGGTCCAATGATTGTGGCAACGGTGCTTGTGCTCGCCGTCGTCCTGACGCCGCTGTCGATGGAGAGAGCGGTGATTACCCGCCATGAGGTCGCAAAAGCTGCGGAGAGTCTCGATCCGCATGTCTTTCAGGGTGTCTTGATGCAGCAGAAAATGCTGGAGAATCCGCACTATCTGCCGATTTACGGATCGTCAGAATTATTGCGGCTCGATCGCTATCATCCAACCAATTATTTTAAGGTTCGTCCAGACGGATTCACACCCTTTTTAATTGGTCGAGGCGGCATGTATTCACTTGTGCATTTTTTGAATATGGCAGCCGCCGGGAATGAATTAACGAACCGCAAGATTGTCTTCATCCTTTCGCCGGAATGGTTCACTGCCCAAGGCCTGCAGGATATTCATTTCCATCCTAATTTTTCTAAGGAGCAAGTCTATCACCTAGTGTTCTATCACACCATCAGCAATGGCTTACGAGAAAAGGCTGCGCGCCGGCTGCTGCATTTCCATTTTATTCGAAAGGATCATAACCTGACCACTCTGCTGGAAAATGCGGCCTATCCCGGACATGTCGCCAAACCGCGTCTGGCGCTCGCCACCATTCAGGGCTATCTGACTTATAAAGTGTTGACGCTGCATGATTTTATCGAGATGCATCGAATCAAGCCTGGATACAAGAAGCATCAATATCAGAAACCGGATCCGCGGCTTGCCAACAACAGTTGGGCGAATCTCAGGCTTTCGGCAAAGAAAATGACGGAACGAGAGACTGATAACAATCGTTTCCACATCAAAACATCGCTTTACAATAAACATATACGCGGCAGACTTGGTAAATTCAAAGACTATCGCAAAAATGAACGCTATAACCAATCACCAGAATATGACGATTTGCAGCTCGTGCTCGATCTGCTGAAGCAAAAACATGTGCAAGCTCTATTCGTGTCTGTGCCATTCAACGGGCACTGGTATGACTATGCCGGTGTACCTAAAATACGCCGCGAGGTCGCTTACCGTAAAATCGCCACTGAAATTCACAGAAATGGCTTTGAACTGGCCGATTTTACTCGCTTCGACAGCAAGCCTTTCTTTCTCCAGGACACGATGCATATTGGGCCGATGGGTTGGGTCTACATCGATCAAGCAATCAAGAAATTTTATAATCAGCACTAAGCGCTGCCGATGCAGCGCTTAGTGCTTTTATTGAAGCCTCCATCCGCTGATGAGGGCTTTTTCAGAAAAATCTATAATGAAGTGCCATCCGGCTTCCAGATTTGCACTTTGACTTGCGGATTATCAATCACTTTCCGATGCGACCATGACTCTGCCCCCGCTCGTGTGATCCCGTTTGCGTTAAATCCGCTGACCAGCCACCTTCTCTCAGCACGATCATATTCCAGACCGTAGGTCACGCCGCGTTGATAGGAGGCATCATAGTATTTGTCGGATTTTTTCATACGGTATCCGTATTGATAGCGAATCACGGTATCTACAGTGGCTCGCCATTTTCCGAAATGCGTACAAGCAAAGCTGCTCTGATCGACAATCATGCCCAAATAGGCCGATTTTATTTCAGCAAGCTGCGCTCTCACCTTTCTAAACTGAATGTTCCGCTGAATGGATTGGTTCCTGCTGAAGTTCTCCGTTGCCGCCTGCAGGACGGTCGGATCATATTCAGTGGTTTCCCAAACGGATACTTCTGTATTAAATTGATTAACCGCCGTCAGAACCGATTTTTGGGTAGCCGCGTCAGATTGGACCCAATTGAGCGTATGGACTGAAACGGTTACCGGCCGATTCCACACGGTTAGGGATTGTTTCTTCGTAAAAAAGCCCAAATCATTGACTACCTTCTTTTGAAGCGGATAACTTCCGGGAAACACCGGTTCGAAATGATTGGCTTTTTTCTGCGGTTGGATCATCCGCCCGTCTGCAATGAGTTCAACCTTATCGCCCGATTCCTGACCCGTAACCTGAATCCGCTGCGGTCGGACGTAGATTTTATAGCGAGAGAATAGAGAAGGTTTTCCACTCTCCTTCGTCAACGACAGGACATTGTCCGAATGATAAACGCTGCGGTCGACCTGTCCCTGTAAATCTTTTTTTAGCGTCTTCCAGGTTTTCGGGTGCTGACGCAGATAGCGGATCATCCCCTCCGCTTCCTTCTCGCCAATCACGATCCCCTTCCGCGAAACAAGGATATTTTTCAATTCCGCTGGGTGATTGGATTGGATACTTTGTTCTGCTTTTTCAAGGACGCGGTTCGGTGAAGTCGCCTGACGTGCGGCACCAAACCCGGCGACGAGCAGAAAAACCAAGACAATTCCGGCAATCACTTGATAATTCATCGTTTTCATCAAAAAACCTCCCGCAACTTTACTCGTGCAGCTGGAAAAGCCTTAGCGAAAACCGGAAAAACCTCGCTAATAAGGGTATATGCCGAAACGGGCTGTCCTGACAACAACGCCTTCCCGAAAATTATCATCCCAATCGCAAACGCTATGCCGGATCTTGAGAAAAAAGGACAATCTCTATCAGTCTATTTGGAGGAAGCCCCGCATAGAACCGATCACGTAGCACTTTTTCGCTTTTCAGGCAGTGAAATCTATGGACGCGGTCCAAGGGGGTTCATCGTGTTAAAACAGAAAAAATTTATCATTCTCTCGATTGTCTTGCTTCTTCTGCTCTTTACGGTCGGCGGTTGCGGAAAAAACACAGGAAACAACAAGAAGAAAAATGAAGCAGAATCAAGCATCGCCTCGCTCAAAATTCAGAACGGCAGCTATGTTACCGGCGAGGGCAAAGCCAATTCGAAGGACCATGCCGCACTCGCACTCAGCATCAGCATCACCAATCATACCAAGGAATCGCTTGACCTCTACTCAGGCGATTTCTCGCTCTATGATGCAAAAAATCAAAAAGTGCCGGCAGATAATGATATCTACGATGAATCCGATATTTTTAAAACACTGGAAAGCAGCGATCTCTCCCCGCGGAAAACAGTAACCGGCAATCTGATCTTTGACGTCGCCAAGGGCAAAACCTACGAATTGCATTATCAGCCCGATGTCTATAAAGGGGGCAAAAAAACAGGCGAAGTCATCTTAAAATTCAATACCGGCAAATATAAGGATCCATCTGCTGAAGTGCGGCAAGCCACTGAAGCCTACATCCAGGCTGTATTTTTCAGTAATAACACACCCGCCTATTCGAAATATGTGGCCAATGATCCCGCCAAAGATCAAGCAATTGTCAAAAATGCCTTCACAAAAGACGTCTCCGAATCTTTTGACGACAATTGGTCGAAACAACAGAGCGGCAAGGTCTATAAAGCTTATCAGTCGGCGAGTCGAAAAAAAGGTGGCGCTGATGTGAAAGTCTATTCTGTATTTAGCACGCACGCGACAGTGGAAGTTGTCCCAAAAGTGCTTGATTTTGACAGCCTGTCAGACGATGTCGAGACGCTGAAGGATCAGTTTATTGACGACAACCAGGGGAAATATTCCAGTTATGATGCTGCAGTAAAAGCCTGGTACGCGTATCTGGCCGATCACATCGGCGAGCTCTTCAACAAGGCGGATGCAGTGCCCGCTGACGACAGTTACAAGCTCAATCTGTCCAAACACGATGGAAAATGGGAAATTGACACAGACAATAGCAGTGCCAATTATGACTATCAATCGCTGGTTGATGCGATGACCGGTGGATATTGACAGTTTTAAGCAGGCGAGCCGCCTATTTCGAAAGGTTGTTCCATCTCCATGCAGCCGCACGATGCCTTGTAGTATAGATTTTAACTATTATTCAAACGTTTTCATAATTTGTTCGCAATTTTTCAAACAACTTGTGACAGCGCTTATTTTCTATTTGCAGGTAATATGAATGCCGCTTGTCAGAGAACTCGCTGAAATTTATCGTCAGGTATATAAAGGCATCTAATTGGCAATCCGTTGAAATTTATAAAAACCGTTTTCCATTCTCGGGGGAGCGGTTTTTTCATTTGAACAATTTAGGATGACTGATGGACGGTCACTCGTACAAACTAGGAAGGAAATTCAAATGAAAGTTGTGGCCGATGACCCGGCTCTCGATAAGCGAAAAAGACCCGACTTTCAAGCTCCCACTAGCTTTATCTGAGGCGAAGCGCCATTGAGTGCGACCCGCTTTTCCCCTTTAGCGCTGACAAGCGGCGTTTCAGATACGTTTACAAAAAAGAAGTCGATCCATTAAACTGAAAGAAAGGGTGATTATGAAATTAAGCCACGAGGAGGAAACGTAAAAATGAAAATTCTCGCCTATCATGCATTTGCCGATGAAATTCCAGAGATTCACAAGTGGTCGGAAGCGCGCGGAATTGAAGTTGCGATTTCGCCGAATATGCTTTCATTAGCCACAGTCGACAAGGCAGAAGGCTTCGATGGGATCTCCATCCAGCAGACGGAAACTATCGACAGCCCGCTTGTCTATCAGAAATTGCAGTCCTATGGGATTCGCCAAATATCAACACGCACGGCCGGCTTCGATGTGGTCGATTTGGATGAGGCAGCAAGAAATCATTTAATCGTCACAAATGTTCCCGCCTATTCGCCCTATGCCGTCGCCGAACTCGCTGTCGCGCAGGCGCTGCAACTCACGCGTCACTTGCCGCAATTCAACCGGCGTTTTTCCAATCACGATTTCCGCTGGAATGGTTTGATTTCGAGAGAGATCCGCTCGATGACGATCGGTATTATCGGAACCGGACGAATCGGTGCAACCGCCGCCAGATTATTCAAAGGATTCGGAGCGCACGTGATTGGATTCGATGTTTTTAAAAATCCGCAGCTGAGCGACATCCTTGACTATCGCGCGTCTGTGGAAGAGGTTTTGAAGGAAGCGGATATTGTCTCCTTGCATACTCCGCTCATGTCTTCCACGCATCATATGATTAATAAAGATAATCTGAAGCTGATGAAGAAGGACGCGTATCTGATTAACGTGGCTCGCGGCGCGCTCATTAACACCGATGACCTCATCGATGCCCTCAGTAATCAGCAGATCGCCGGCGCTGCGCTTGACGCCTTTGAAAGTGAGTGGTTTAACAATCAAGACTTGAGCGGCCAACCCTTTCACGAACCACAGATTGAAAAACTAATGGCGATGGACAATGTTCTGCTCACGCCTCATATTGGTTTTTATACACAAACTGCTGTTAAAAATATGGTGGATATCTGCCTAGACAGCATCGTTGAAATTCTCAAAACCGGAACGAGTGCCAATCGCGTGGATGCGCCAATAAAGAACAAATAATTTTAAAGAAATCAAACAGGAGACAATACACCACAAATAGGTGATCGTCTCCTGTTATTTTTATTGATCCTTCTGTAATCCCTGGAGGCTCATCGCCAGCATCGCCAGAAACTCATCAACAAATGGCTGGGCTTCTTCAATACTTGCCTCGGGATAATTCGAAAAATAACCCATTGACTTAGCTGCATAATAGCTGTAATGCGATTGAAGAACCGCCAGCAGCGTCTTGCGATCCACATCTTCTTTTAAATTCAGAGCGTCAATCAGTTTATTGAAGAAATCAGGGACCATCTCCTGAAGACGGGTAAATAATTCTTGCATCTCCTTAGAACAGGCCTCTGGCGGACGAAGCATAGCGCCCGAAAGTAACCGGTAAATATCTGGATAATTGCTGCAAAAGATGAATTCACTCTCGCAAAACTTTCTCAGTTCTCTAATGGGTTCCTGCGAGAAATCCAAATTTTCATAATCCAATTCTTCCATTGTGAAGCGAAAAGCATCCATCACGCAGGCTTCGTACAGTTTCTCTTTGGATTCATAATAATGGAAGACTAAACCCTTTGACACGCCTGCCGTCTTAGCCATCTGATTAGTCGATGCCGATTCAAAACTCTTCGCAGCAAACTCATGGAGTGCCGCTGCCAGAATGGCCTTTTCTTTCGCCGGATCCATCAGACCTTCAAATCCTTTCTCGTGTAAACAATATAGGTCAACAGCACTGACACAAGCAGTACGATCAAATCCGTGGTCAAATAATGCCAGTTAAGACCGCTTTTGAAAACCGAGCTTGGCAGCGCGGTATCAACCGGTGAAAAGTAGACAAGAAACCTGAAATCACTCTTGAGCTTACCAACCACACCAAGAATAAAGGTTAAGAAAACCAGACCCAGCGATAATGAAGTCGCCGATTTATTCGATGACAGAAGCGACGATAGAAAAAAGCCGACGCCAAGAAAGGTGAGACCCATTATCCATCCGGCAAATGTCAACTGAGCGAAATCCTTGAAAAGGTGCGACACCGCAGCCGTGGATTCATTGAAAAATAGACAGACAAGGAAAGCCACAATCATCGCAACGAGCCAATAGAGGGTATAAAGGAGCCCATTCGCCAGCATTTTTGATGAAATGATCGACACCCGTGAAATCGGCTGGGCATACAGATAACTGATTGTTCCATCGGATTCTTCTCTCGACAGCGCATTGGTGCCAAGCATGGCCGCAAAAATGCCAGTCGCGATGATCACATATTGGAATTCATAGCCGAAATAACCGGTTATCGTCGATAGCGCCGCCATGTCGGAAAGATTGAACGCCTTCAGCATTTCTTTCGGCATGTCGTTGAGATGCATCTGCGAAAGCCCCATGTCTTTCATCGACGGGAACAGCGAAACGAGCCCAAGAGTCAGAAGGGCGACGACAATTATCCAAATCCAAAGCGTCCTCGTGTGTGTTCTGCATTCAAGTCTGAATAGCGTCATGATCGGATCGCCTCCTGATTTTCATACATGGCCATGAATTGTTCCTCAAGATCGCGATTGTCTATTGTCACATCATCGAGGTCAGTTGAAATCGCCGCAAGCAATTCAAACAGTTTCGGCAAATCCTGATTATAAGTAAACTTTGCTGTGCCTTCCGTTTGCTTGACACATTCCGCACCGATCGCTTTCATTTGTTCAATCGGCAGATGATCACCTTTTAGGGTAATCACCTTGATCTTATTATTGACAGCGGTCAGATCCTCAATGCCCATGAGATGACCCGCCTTAATAAAGGCCACCTTGGAGCAGAAATCCTCGACTTCTTTAAGATTGTGGCTCGACAGAAAAATGGTGACTCCCTGCTTCTGTTTTTCCTTCAAGAGTTGGAAAAGTCGGGCATGCATCAGCGGATCCAATCCATTCGTCGGCTCGTCGAGAATCAGCAATTCCGGATGATGAAGCAGTGCGCAGACAATCGCAATTTTTTTCTTATTGCCAAGCGATAGATCGCCAAATTTTTTCTTCTGATCAATTTCGAACAGGCTGAAATACTCCTCCAATTCCTTAGAATCTCCGCGCATATGATGAAAGTCAAGCGTATAGTGGATGATTTCTTCGACCCGAAGCTGTGAGTAGAATCGGACATCGCTCGGCATATAACCAATCCGTTTTTTCACCGAAACACCTGCCTCTGGCATCGACTGGCCAAACAATTTAATGGTGCCGGTACTTCTTTTGATAAAATGAAGGATCATATTCATCGTTGTCGATTTTCCTGCACCGTTCGGCCCGATAAAGCCAAAGAACTCGCCTTTTTCAACAGTTAATGATAAATCGCTGACCGCGGCAAATTTACCGAACTGCTTGCCGACATGACTAAGTTCAATAATAGACATATAGCCTCACCACACTTTTTCGTATTGACCAATTGGTCAATACGAATATAGCATGAATTGACCATGCGGTCAATTCATGCTAAAAAATAATGCCGATGATCAGAGTTTGCAGTTGGGCCGAAGCCGATCGTCCATGTTTTCAGCTCAGAAGACGGTTCGGCTTCGCTGCTTAGAATCAGTCGATGAACTTCACCATCAGATATTCATCGACGTAGTGATCGCCTTCCCACATCGCCTCTCGATCCTCACCATAAACGGAAAAGCCCATTTTTTCATAGGCCCGGATCGCTCGTCCATTTGTCTTCATGACAAACAAATAAAATTTTTTGACAATGCCCTCTTTTTTAGCCATACGTTCCAATTCTTCGATCATCTGCTGAGACAGCCTCTGCCCCCTGAAATCCGGAGTCACATACACGGCCTCTAATGTCGCTCTGTGGCGCATCTTGGGCAAGGTTTCTTTGACAAGCGTCACAATACCCACCAATTTTTTGGCTTCAAAAGCACCGATCGTCAGCGCATGTTCCTTTTCCAGCTTAGCTTCAAAGTCAGCTAAATGGTGGGCGGCTTCCAAATCATATTGCGAAGCAAAGGCCTCCGGATCGTGTTTCAGTGCCTCCAAACGTAGGACACGGTATATTGCGGCGTCTTTTTCTGTCAGCTCCCTAAAGTGGATCATCTGCGGCACCTCCAGTTCTAATTGCCTTATTATGTGCGCCGCAGTGAAATTTTATCGAGCGCATTTAACAGCCCACTCTGAATAAATCATCGGCCGGACTGGAAGCCGACCGTCCTGGATCCAAGCAGCTGCCCGGACGACAAGCGGTGAGGCATTGGACAGATTCAACTTCTCAAGAGCCACCCAATGCGCACCTGATGAATCCTGTCCCGGAAATTGTTTGGGGACGGCGAATGCGGCGGTCTCTGCATGGACCTGGTAGAAGACGGCAATGTGCTGTACATGAGTGAACTCACGCTAGCTCCACGGCAAAATAAAATCAAAGACACCAATTTGTTTCTCAATCGTGATACCCAGACCCGTTTCTTCTCGAAATTCACGAATCAGCGTCTCGTCAAGCGATTCATCAGGCTCCTGACTTCCGCCGGGAAGATCGTAGCAGTAACGGTAAGGGCCATCCGTTTTATCAATAACGATCATTTTACCGCCATTCCGAGCGATTCCGTAACAACCGAATGCCGTATGTACTAATCTTTCCCTGCTCATTCCGCGTTCCTCCTCGCCTAGTTGTACGTATTGAATTCAAGTTTTATTCTCATTTCAAACCAAGTGCCAGATCCAGACTTTCCTGCGTCGCTGCAAGTAATTCTTTATCTTTTATATCCCAAGCGTAAGTCAATAATGAGGTTTCTGTAAATACGGCCTTCCACTTTGCCAGATAACGTGCGTCCGGTGTAATTGGTCCGTAATGGGAGAAAAAAATCGTGCGGCTCTTCTTGGAGAGAAAACTATAGGCGATGGACAGATCGATAGCAGGGTCGCCAATGTGCAGGTCACCCCAGTCGATCACACCTGTCATTCGCTGCTGCTCATCAAACAGCAGATTACGCGGATGCAAATCGCCATGAACCAGACATTTTTTCCCAGAAAGCGGACAGCTCTCCATTTCTTTAACAAAACGGCGTAAAACTTCGCTATGGGGATAAAGTTCGAACCGCTCAAGCTGATCGATTTGCTTAAGCAACGCCGGCCTGCGCCGATCAATATCCAGTCGGGCAAAACTGTCTTCGGGTGCGCCTAAAAGCTGTGCCTGCTGCGGATCGAATTGATGCAGCACTCGAAGAAAGGCAGCAAGCTGCGGTGCTGCTTTTTCTCTCGCTGATATGGGCAACCGGCCCGCTGGTTGCCCTGCGATCAGGGTATATCCGGCAAAAGGCCAAGGATAGAGCCCCGGTGCCGACTTATCCGCGAAAAGCGGAATGCCTGTCGGAAGCGGCAGCACCCCCGCCAGAACAGGGAGTAGCCGGAGCTCCGTCTTGAGCAGTTTAACCGCAATTTGTCGCCGCGGAAAACGAAAAACATAATTTTGATTGACTAGGAAAACCGTATTATCGTAACCCTTACCCAAAAATTCAATCACAGCCGGTGCGAGTTGCGGAAATTGAGCGTCGATCAACTTTTTTGCCAGAGCGCCTGTAACTGCATGTTCAGCTTTCCAAAGCGGTATCGTCTGACTCACCCCCTGATTGGGTTTTTCATATTAGCAGAAGCTGGCAGTAAAGTCCAGAGTTTATGAATTCTACTAAAAAATCTATAATGGAAAAAGAAACTTCAGTGGAAGGCGCTGGCCTGATGAATCTTTATCAACTCTATCATAAATTATATCAGCAGATGGGACCGCAAGGCTGGTGGCCGGCCGAATCCAAATGGGAGATCATCTGGGGAGCCGTCTTGATCCAAAATACAAATTGGCGCAATGTCGCTCCGGCACTCATTTTGTTGAAAGCAGCAACGCAATTTGACCCGAAGCGGATCATTGAACTGGATCAAGAGCAGTTAATCCGGCTCATTCGCTCCTGTGGCTTTTATAAAAACAAATCCGCCTGCATGCTGGCCGTCTGCCGCTGGCTCCAGACTGCAGATTATGATCTCGAATCATTAAGTCATCTCCAGCAAAACGAACTGCGCCGACAATTAGTCAGTCTGAAGGGAATCGGTAATGAAACAGCCGATGCGCTATTGCTCTACGTCTTTGACAAGCCATGTTTTATTGCTGATACCTATGCACGGCGATTGTTTACCGCGCTCGGCTGCGAAATGCCGCGTGGTTATTTACCGTTTCAGCATCTCATCGAAGCTCGCTTGCAGCTGAAGCTCGAGGACTATCAGGAATTTCATGCGCTGATCGACGAATTCGGTAAAATCTATTGCAGAAACGCCTCTGCCTGGCAAAAAGGCTTCCTTTTTGGCGAAAAATTAGAGCTGTAAGATGGAAAAAGCCGCTTTGGGCGACTTTTTTCACCTCAAATGTTACCCCATTTTTAAAAATAAAAAACACTTCCAACGCACGTGCTAATAAGCTGCATATGGAGGTGCTTTTTGCCGAGAGGAGGTTAAACCTATTGAAATTGTTCAGCTTAGAAAATTGTCTCTATTAAAAGATCTGTCCCATTGCTGCAAGTCCATTACCTAGACTTCTTGTAAGCAATCCGGTGCTTGAAATTTCCATATAAAATTCACCGACTCGAGGACTTAGTTTGGATTGAAGGGTGAGTCGTTTAACTGCTAGTTGTCGCAGCCCTTCAGCTAAATACATGACTTTCCTTTCAAAATCTATGCCTTTTCCAATATCATTTTTAAAAGTAACTAACATGGCGCGTTCATCGTCTTGTGTTTGTTCATCAAGGATAAGATCGTAGACTTTTTCTAGAATTGTATCTTCTTGTTCTTTCCGACTTAATTTCTTGTTCTTAGGCATTAAACTTCCTCCCCCTTTTTGTGGAGTGATATAGCCACCGGCAGTTGAATTCACCCAACCATTAGCAATAACTTGAAGCGTATATGAAAGATTCCTCTGAACCTGAATCCAACGATTCGTACTCAACGATGCAATGTGTCCTAGTTAAACCAACTTTTTTACTAGACAGGAGTATGTCTGCCTGAAATATTTTATACCGTTATTATAGAGGATTCGTTTAAAAGGTGCCATTCCAATCTGTCATATTTAGGAAGACGTTCGTGAAATAGCGATCCCCCCTCCCTCCTATGTTAGAATGGAGCGAGACATCATCCATTCCAGAAAAACAAGAGAAGGCGCAGCTGTTTGGAAAAAACAATTCTTATCCCGATACCCACAGATGATTTTGATCCGACCGAGGTGGTTACGCCGTGGCTGCGTCTGCGCGCGGCCGGCTTCCATTCTGTTTTCGCGACACCGGACACAAGGCGCGGCGCAGCCGATCCGCTTTTGCTGAAGGGCGTTCTATTCGGAAAACTGGGTGCGAAGCCGGACATTGTCGCTAAATATCATTCCGAGCTAGAGCAGGATCCTGCATTTCTGAACCCGATACCCTATGAAGCCATCCATGCCGGCGACTACGCTGGCCTATTGCTTCCCGGTGGTCATGCCCAGGGGATGAAAAGTTATCTTGAGAGCCAGACGCTCCAGAAAAAAGTGCTCGACTTCTGGCACACAGGAAAACCAATCGCAGCGATTTGCCACGGCACAATCGTCCTGGCGCGAACCCAGGATCCAGACACGGACCAATCGCTCATCTCCGACAAAAAAGTGACCAGCCTGACGAAACAGCTGGAGCGCACGGCCTACTATCTGACAGCCTGGGCACGCGGCAAATACTACCGGACCTATCCGGCCTATGTGCAAGATGAAGTCACTGGTCAACTGAATTCCAAAGACAATTACCAGACCGGCCCGTTCCCGACTCATCCTTTTTATGTCCGGGACGGGCGTCTGCTGACCGCGCGCTGGCCGGGCGACGCAGCACTTTTTGCTGAGGCTTTTGTCAAAATGCTGCAGTGATATTAGTCATCAAA
Source organism: Sporolactobacillus sp. (assembly GCA_048976585.1). GTDB lineage: Bacteria > Bacillota > Bacilli > Bacillales > Sporolactobacillaceae > Sporolactobacillus. The sequence continues at coordinate 80,873 of JBHGUY010000039.1, forward strand.
AAAAACAATCCTCACGGCCGCGACGCCAGAAAGATTGCTTTTTTGATAATTCATGCTGCTGTTCACAAATCGCCACTTATGCCGTGTCGCCACGTTTTTTGACGCTTAAGAACCATGCAGGTATGGCTGTCACCGCGATGCTGACAATCGACCAGACAAAAGCAGCATTATATGCCCCTGATAAGTTTGTTAAGTTCGGGATCTCGCCCGTGAGACTATGCTGAACAACAGTTGCCAGGATGGCCGTCCCGAATGCACCACCGATATTTTGCAGCATCCGCGTGCTAATTGTTGCTTGAGAGATCTGTTCCTTTGGCAGGCCAATATACACATCTGTCATGATCGGAATCAACATCCCGCCTTCAGCGGCACCGCGGACAAATAAGGCGGCAATCAGCAGCCATTTGTTGGTACTTCCATCGGCAAACGCAAACGGTAAGGTGCCTAGAATGGAAACGATAATGCTGACTAAAACAATCCAGCGCGCACCGAATCGATCAGTGATTTTTCCAACCTGGCTTCGGGTCAGCAGCATACCGATACCCTGAGGAATTAAATAAATACCAGCCCAGATGACACTGAGCCCTTTAATATTTTGGTAGTATAGCGGCAATAAAAGCATTGCCCCATTAATTGTAATACCGGACATAACCAGTAAAATGGATGATGCGGAAAAATTGGGCACTTTAAACAAACTTAAATTAATTAATGCGCGTTTGGGCCACAGTAGCGCATAGACCACATAGACAATCAGGAGACCGAATCCAATAGCGATCGGAATAATGACATTGCTTTGAAAAAAGCTCCCCGTTGTGCTAAGCTTCGTAATACCTATAATCAGTTCAGTGAAGATGCCCGTAAATAAGGCAATACTGATCAAATCCAGTTTTTTGCCACGTGTAGTTGGTAAAAATTCAGGCGATTTCCAAAACAGTAAAGCCATCGAAAGAAGCACAATGGGCACATTTATATAAAAAATCCAATGCCAATCTAGTTTATTGATAATCAATCCACCAATCGTCGGTCCTAAAATCGGCGCAAGCACCGCGGGAAGACCAACAACGGACATCAGTTTACCCAGGCTTTGTCCACCAGAAGCTCGAACAATCAAGGTTGTCAACGTCGGCACAATAATCCCGGCACCCGCTCCCTGGATCACCCGACCCATCACAAGCAGCCACACACTCCCGGAAATTGCTGAAATCAGTGATCCAATCATGAAAAAAATCAAGGACCACAAATACAATTTTTTCCCACTTATCCAGTCAATCGCCCAACCGGCAATCGGTACCGCGATTCCCATTGCCAAAACATAGGCTGTAACCACCCACTGAATCGTTGAAACAGTGGTATGAAAATCGGCTACAATCGAATTGACGGCAATATTGGCCATTGTCGTATCGAGCATCGGTGCCAATGCACCGAGAACAAGGATGAAACTAATTCCTAAGATATTGCTTTTTTTTACGCTTTCTCCTTCATTTGCTGGCATACGTTCATATCCTCCCATTTTAAGATACGGCAGTATCTAATATGAATATGTTATAATAGAGTTCAAATAAAAGCAAGCGAAATTTTAGGTGAACGATTTTGACACAACAAAAACACGCGAAAAGACGCCGGGGAACCGAACTTGAAACTGCCTTACTCTCGGCAGCATGGTCTCAGCTTCAGGCGCTCGGCTATCAAAAATTAACAATGGAAGGTATTGCCGCTGCTGCTCATACCACCAAAACAGTCATCTATCGCCGCTGGTCAAAAAAGGCTTTGATCGTTATTGCTGCGTTTAAAAGATTTGGTCCGACGATTGATTTTAAGATGCCTGATACTGGAGATTTGCGCACGGATTTGTATGCGCTCTTAACAACTCCTGTTGAAGCGTTCTCTATTCTTGGGCGAGAAACGGTACAGGGCTTGATAGCTGATCAAATCGGTGAATCGATAAATGAGGTATTTATGGCTGCCAACTCGAACAACAATTGGATCAAGCAGGCTACAGACGAAATCCTAGCGCATGCCGAATCTCGTGGTGAAATTGAACCGGATCAGATTAGTGAGCGGATCAAAAACCTTCCTGTCCTGCTTTTAGTCAATGAAATCCTTGCTAATGGGACGTTAACGAAAACAGCTGTTGCGGAAATTGTGGATACGATCTTGATGCCATTGTTTAAAAATAATGGGGACAAATAATTTGCCGTCTGAGTATCTCACTTTTTGAATGATCGGAAGCGAGAGATCGAAGATAGATACAATGCGGAGATGATTTAATGATGAAAAAACATGCCCTATTATTCGCTGCCACCCTGACTTTTTTATTGATTTTATCCGGAGCATTTTTCAGTATCCAAAGCGTGCACGCCGCTTCCCATGTACGTACGCATGTTTATTATGCTGCCAAGCCATTCAAATACAGTACAGCGGGACTGCGCGATATAAAGTACCCTCAAATTAGCGGTCTTGCAAACAGCAGAGCACAGGCACGCATCAATGCAGGTTTAAAAAAATATGCCAGGAAAGCCTATCTTTATCGTAAAAACTTTCTAAAGAAGAACCCTTCTCAAGGCGCACAGAAAAGTGCCGTGGGCTTGTCGTATCGCGTGCGCTATTTCAGTCATGGAAAAATCAGCATTGAATTTTCATTGAATGAGTACGCCGCCGGTGCTGCGCACGATGCTTCAACAATAAATGCATTCAATTTTTATACAAATAAGGGCTATAATGTTCCGCTTAAAGCTAATTTTGCAACAAAAGCTGCCTACCAGCGTGCCAATCGCTATGCCCAATCCTACATGAAAAAGCATAAGAGTAAATACCCGTTTGCTTTCGATAACGGCAATCATACAACGATTTACGGCCATGACTATTACTGGACGGCCAATGGCTTGAGAATACAATTTCAAGAATATGAGGTCGCTCCCTTCGCTGCAGGCCTGCCGACCCTCTCGATTCCAGCGACGTACCAAAAATAAGCGTATACCACAATTAAGCAGCCTCCCTGAAGAGAAAAGAGAAGGCTGCTTTTTTGATCTCATGCGCAGTAAAAGGTGAACTTATGGACGATGGCCTTAGCCATCTAAACCATCCCGTAATAGAAAAAGGCTAAATTCCTTCTGATTATAGGACTTAGCCCATACTCGCTAGTTTGTCCAAACAAAGAATCTTCACGGCGAGATTCATAAGAACCAATTATACATTTCTCGGTGAATGAATAGCATCTCCCGTTATAAATCTATCTGCAACTTGATAAGTCGAACTATTACTTATAGATTTATTTCCATCTGCATATGACTTAACAGACTGCAAATTGGAAACAAATAGAAATAAATAACCAGATATGGCGACGACACATAGAACAGATTTAAGTTTCATAACTTATTCCCTCTTTCTTCATTTTTTTTACAGATAAATTGAACTCATAATACTCAGTAGCTAGTTCTAATTTTCCTATTTCTTTAAATCTCCGCGCAAATTCGACGGAATAATTTTCGGCATCAGGGTATAGATTTAATTTGATTAAAATTTCAAATAAATGATTAATCATTTTCCTGTTACCGAAGGAAGGAAGTAATTCTTTAATCAGGTTAAACTTGGTAATAAATTCTTGGTCATCCCACTTCGAGGCCTCTTTAATTCCTTTCCTGTAAACTAATTCTGCTTGGCTATATAATCCACTCTTTACATAGGTCTCCATCAAATTCAACAAAGCCTTTGAAAAGTATTGATCTTTTAAAGTGTGAAATTGCAGACAAGCTTTCTTAATATAGAACTCCGCTTTTTTATAAAAAGATTCCTGATTATAACCGATTCCCATATTTAGATTAGCAATTGCTATAAGCCTTTTGTCCTTAATTTTATTTGATAATTGGATCGCTTCTTTTAATGTGCACAATTCTTCACGATAATGAAATTGATCCAAATAATTCCCAGCTAATATGATTTTCAAAAAAAATACATTTCGCATATAGTCTGGGTATTTCTGGTAAAGATGTAAAGCCATTTGAGCATAAGCAATGGAAAGATCATTATACTGCATTTCATAATAAACTTGTGATAACTTGTAATAGCATTCAGCCTTTTCAACTTCATCATTCAACTGATCGACCTTTTCCTCAGCCATTTTATAAGAAGAAATTGCTGAGGCATAGCGATGATTTTTGAAATGATACATTCCTTTAAAAAAGGAATAGTAGTAGCTTAAGACGCCATTTAAATACTGCTTGCTTTGTTCTAATTCAGAGAGTTTCTCAGCGGCGGTTTCATCACTTTTTTCAGTCATTAATTGAGCACGAAAATCCAAAAGAGAATAATACAATAAAACATTTTGATTTTCTTCCATATTCTGTAAAATTGTTTTGATCTTATTCTGGAGTAATCGCGACTTCTGCAAATCATAGTCTTGAATCGCTTTATACCAGTTATTCATTTCTTCAGCAGCATCAATAGACGACAATTTAAGCTCTTTCATACCTCGCCTCCTCTCGATACGACTATTCTATCCTATCTCAAATGAAAAGGTTGTCGAAATAAGTCATATTAAAAAATTTTCTGAAACTTTTTCAATTTATTTGCCTGATTTACTCGTTTTATAGGTTTATAAAATGAAAAAGAGGTCGATCTGAATTTCTCGATCAACCTCTTTCTGAGATGAAAAGCACTAAACCCTTACAGGAATTGCTCATAGCCGTAACGCAGGCCTTCCATATAGACGTTTCCAGTTCTTTTAAATCCCACCTTAGTTAGGACATGCTGCATGATCTGGTTTTCCGGATGTGTATCCACTCGCACACTTTTAACGGATGGATGGTTCGAACGCAGATAATCAAGCGATCTTTCAAATAAACGTTGGGCGACTTGCTGGCCCCGAAACTGTTCACTCACGGCCACACGATGAATGGCATAATAAGGTCCTTCTTGATTCAGCCATTCGCCATCCTCGATCAGCTTATAATGCTCATCCGGCCCAGCAATTAAAGCCGCATAGGCCGCTACTTGATCATTTAATTTAAAAACAAATAAATCCTGATCCCGAATATCCTGCTCAAAATCACCAAGAGCTGGATAGCCATTTTGCCACTGATCCACTCCCTGAGACTTCAGAAAGACTTTTGCTTGATCTGTGATTGCCATAATTGAGGATAAATCATTCTTCGTTGCGAGGCTTAATTCACCTTTTAGCATTTTTATGTCTCCAATCTGAAGTCGTTTCACCTAATCATTTTTTAGAAATAATTTATCTGTCGCTGGTTTATTGAGGACATTTTTCACCACTTTGAAAAGCAAGTCGTTCAGCAGTTTTTGTTCGACGGATGATAGACCAAGGACAGCATGGCTCGCCGAATCCGATTCATATTCATGCAACAGCGGATATACGGAAAGAGCCTGCGCAGTCGGATATACACGACGAATTTTCTTGTTCACTGCGTCTTTCCTTCGCTCAATAAAGCCGCTTCGCTCGAGTTTTTGGATCGTTCTTAAACTCGTCGAATGATCAATATGAATCAAATCAGCGAGTTCGCTTTGAATAATTCCAGGATTTTCACTCACGCGAATGACATAGATGAATTGATTGTTATTCAAGCCCATATTCTTAAAAAGCTGATTTCCATCACTCGTCGTGATTCGTGTAATCAAACCAATACTTCGCAAAATGTCAATCATACCGTCTCCTCTCCCCCATTATTATTGCATATGCAATAATATAGCATCATTTGTTCAATCATTCAATAGATTATAATATTCAGTATATTTATGTTCTATTTTCTTACGAGTCCTATGACGCGCTTGGCAATCAAATAAAAGCCGCCACGCTTGATGAAACCTGCGGGTATTCTCGAATTTTTGAAGCAGAGGGCAAAAATGAATCAAAATTGATGAGAAAATAAAGAACTAACCTGAATTATTTCTATCACTTGTCAGGTTAAATACAGAAATAGAACGAAGACCGGTAAGTTACGTCTACCGGTCTTCCAGTTCTTTATATAATCACATGTTTTGAAGAAGTTATTTTGGTTTTTACATACTGGACTGTGGTCCTTCATTGTCGGAAAGATCCATATTATTTGTTATTAACAACAAACCTTTATAATCAACCTGCAGACGATCTAGATAAGTCATCAGTGTATCTTCTTCCGTTCCTTTAATAAACGTTACGAAAGGCGCACGATCACCGGTCGTATCGCCGCTCTCTAGCGTCTGATAATAAGTCACTTCCGATTCACCACTCGCCTTAACAATGACAGGTGGATAACCATGTTGCATAAGCAGAAGGTTCATAGCAAGACGTGCTGTGCGTCCATTTCCATTAACAAATGGATCAATCGACGTTAAACGATGATGAAAGATCGCCGCAAGTTCAACGGGATGCAGGGAATTTTCATTTTTATGCAGCCAACTGAATAGATCAGTCATCTTCTCCTGAATGAGAAAGGGTTCCGGAGGTTGATGCTGACTACCGGATATTTCCACAGCGATTCGTCGATACGCACCGGCATCTTCTCTGCTCGTGCTTTTAAAGACAAGATAATGTACCTGCTTTAAGTCGCGTTCAGTAAACTGCCGTTGCTTAGAAACAAGGTCTTCAATATAATCAGCAGCCTCATTCAAATCGACAGCTTCCAGGTAATCCTTTAATGGTTTTTTACCCACGGTAATCCCATTTTGCAAAACCATTTTAGTTTCAAAGGTTGTTAGTGAATTTCCTTCAAGCGCGTTGCTATTATAAACCATGTTAATACGTCCATCAGCTGCAATTCTTTCTGCCTCTCCTTTTGTGAGAGGACGCTGCTGATCGAGAAGTTTTTTTAATTCGGTGGCCAATGTAAAATTGATGTTCATTTAATCAGCTCCGTTTTGTTTCGAATAAGAATATACACTTAATGCCATTAGCGTACTATCACAATTACTTTACTTCAAACCTCTTGATGTCCGCAGTCAAGGTATTTCACGGTTGTACGCGTCTTATTATCCTTAAGATTAACGGCTGTTTTCTCGTATTCGTATCTAATACGCATACTTCTACACTTGCTACAAGTTATTGCATAAAGCCCCCCATTATATCCAGCTTTCCGGAAACGTTCAAATAATTGCTCTTTCGCAAAGGTAGAGAATTTGGCAGACAAACGAAAGTAAAGACAAGAGCAAGAACAAACGTGAAGCTGAAATAGGCAGTTTTTTCAAGCTACTATTTCCTTTTTCCGAAAATAGTATAGTATTTGTAATATTATCGCATTTTTTCTATAACATAATCTACCATAATATAAAGAGGTATTTTTATGAATATTATAGGATTGGTTTTACTTATATTTATTTCTATATTTTGCGGCGTAGTCATTCATCAATTACTGAACGGTCTTAGCAAAGAACTAGATTTTACTCACATGATCATGAGAATAATTAGAAAACTATTTAAAACGAAATATTAAAATTAAGCTTATCATTCATGTTCCAATATCAGTAATACAGATTTGATAGCACTCCGCTAGGATTTCATGGGAGGTTTATAAATCCCTACTTACATTGCGATAAAGTTCCCAGATGCTTTAAAGGTGCTGATGCCCGAATTTTTTCGAATGTCCTTCTTTAAAACCGAGTTGACTCTTTAGGGTCGAATGTTGTCGATAAATATATTGCCATAATGGAAAGAAATTGATTGAATATTATCGCTTTCAGTACTTTAATAGAGATAAAGAATATTTGTCTTTGAAACAGAAGGGAAGGAGTGATTAAAATACCTGACACATCGATACCGGCGGAACAGGTGGCGCATCTTCTTAACGAATGGTATCTGACTATTCAAAAGTTTTCGATTGCGAAATCGAAAAAGCTGCAAAAGAAAGCGCAAAATATGCTGGAGAAAATGTCACCGAATCAAGATGTTCTTTTGTACTATTCTTTACTCGATTTCAGGTGCCAACTGAATTATGAAAAACCACAGCAATTAAAAAAAGTTCATCGGAAAATTGAGAAACTTGTGGATGACCACGAACACTTGAATGCACTATTGACCTATTATTATGATTTTTTCAATGGTTTGTATGAATTCAAGCGACGCAATTTAATTCGCTCTCTGCATTTTTACCGCAAAGCGGTTGAGGAAGTGAATCGTTTAGACGATGAGATTGAACGAGGTCAATGCTACTATCGCCTTTCTCAAGTCTATTTTAAGCTGAGCTACAGCGTCATTTCCATTTTATATGCCAACATGGCCATTAAAATATTTGACCGGCACCAAGACTACTACATATCTAACATTTATAGTAGAGTCCTAGTGGCCAATAATCTTATTCATGATCAATGCTTTACCCATGCTCTCAGTATTTTTACGGATGCCAATAAATTGGCCATTGAGAAGCAGAACAGTCAATTAATCGCGATTACCTCTTTCAATATCGGCATAGCCCAGATCCATCTAAAAACCTACAAGGAAGCAGAGCAGAATTTTTATAGGGCAATGATTTGCTTTCGCGAAATCAAAGATCGCTATGAACCTCGAGCGATTTGCAGCTATTATGAATCTCTTCTCATGCAGAAAAAATACAAACAAGCTGCCGTCATCTATGGAAAAGGTATTGAATCGGCAAAAAGCTGGCATAACGATGAATACCAAGCCAAAATAAATTTATTAAAAGCCATCTATCAAGACGAATTTGATCAAGAAAGGATTGATGCCTCCATATCCAAATTAATGGTCATGGATTTATATGAATACGTTCTATCATTAACTATTAGCGTAGCTGAGAGATGCCGAGAGCGGAGAATGGACAAACAAGCGATTAAATACTATGAATTAAGCAATGAAATCAGAAATCACATCACTGAAGGAGCGGGTATTAATGAAAAAGTTTTCAATAAAGATGATCTCAGTGTTATCAATAACTACATTTCTACTGTTGGCTGCTAATTTGCCTATAAGTTCGCACACAGCGGTGTCAAAGAGTCCCACCTTTAAAGTCGCTGCGGATGAACCGATTTCTGATGACAGCTTGCCCGTTAGATATCTGTAAGGGCTACATTAAACTAATAAAATCATCAGGCATCCCGTTTGGTTTAACGGGGTGCCTGATTTATGTCTGGCTTACAGATTCCTCTGGTGCCGTGGAAGGTATATCGGCGACGTTCTGCTGTTCATATTTTTCGAACGGATCATCGAGCAAGATTTTCTGTGCCTCGGTATCACTGGTACCCACATATAAAATGAGTTTTCCTTGCTCGCGAACAGCTCCGCCGCTGAAGACAACATCCTTCAAATCCGGACGTTTAGACGGGCCATCCAGAAAATCTGCTCGTGTGGCAATAATCTCGATTGGTGTATGCTCTCCCGTTTCTGGATTCAAGGCAAACACCATGGAGTAATAATGACGATTCCTGGCATCATCGAAATAGGCAATATGGCCAAGAACACCCACCCAATCGTTTTTCAGTGAATGGATTTCATTGGCCCCGCCCCAGTCTTCTTCAATGAAATAACCATCAAGCAGCGGGGCATCATCAAGCTCCTGCCTGTCCAGTTCATCAAGCGATGAAAGCAAAAGGTAACCAATTTTGCCCCTGCCGCCCCTTTTCCCTTGAGGCCTTGTCAATACAAGAATCTTCCCATCCGGCAACTCATGCAGACGGATATCCTTCATCCCCTTTGGTCCGACAAAAAAGCGGCGTAAATGATCGGGAGCCTCTCCTTTATAAAGAACAGTCCGCCAGTTTACCCTGCCTTCTGAAATTGTTAAAACCTCAACCCCGCCAAGGATCAGCTGACCGCCTATTTGGGTAATCGCAGGATCCTGCAAATGCAGCGCCGGCACATCGGACATCAGCTGCCAGATCTGACCAGTCTTCTCAAAAAAACATAAAGTGGATGCTTCGCTCACTCTTGCCTCAACACGTCCGGCAATAAGCGTTTTTGAACCACATGAAAAGGGTGCCGTAATATTATACACATCTCGGGTACCCGTCCCTTGGAACTTCAGTTTCTCCACCTCATAAATCGGCTGCCTTTTACTCCGATAGGCTTCCAAGAGTGCGCTGCAGGAAGCGGCTATTTTAGACATCGGTTCATCCTCCATTAGGTGCAAAGAAGCACTTTGTCGATCACTATCGACTTTTCAAGTGCATTCGCCTCGAATTTATTTAATCCTTAGTTTGAACCAGTTGCACCCAACTATACACGATGATAGATAAAAGAGGCTTCCCGGTAACGGCGTCATGTTCTCCAGTTTAAGCCCGAGCTTCAGCAGTACAGCATCGAGCTTCAACAGTTCGCGCCCGAGCTTCAACAGTACAGCATCGAGCTTCAACAGTACGCGCCCGAGCTTCAACAGTTCGCGCCCAAGCTTCAACAGTACGCGCCCAAGCTTCAAC
>JBHGUY010000040.1:0-136096 GCA_048976585.1 Sporolactobacillus sp.
TTGATGCATCTGTTTATGATGCCAGGTATGATGAAGAAGGGTAATGAGCATCATCATTGACCTGCAAAAAAATTTTAGATCGACTGTTTTTATAGAGACGAAAACTCAAGCGGGTTTTTCGTCTCTATTTAATAAGGAGCTTCAGAACTCATACAGATGATAAAACCAGTACAAAGAGGTGAAATGTGAGATGAAAGAATCAAAAGAAGAAAAAGTAAAGCTAGGGACTTTAGCTTGGCAAAAACAAAAAATAAAAGAAGAATATGTTTATCCCATTTTAGAAAGAGAAAATGAATCAATGAGAACACGAAGACGATCTAAACACAATTTTTTTAAGAAAGGGACCGCTAGAATTAAATTTTAAAACGGCGTTGTTAAGCTTAATGCTCTTGGATAAGAGTGAACGGCATACACTTAACGCCGTAACTTAAGGTGCAGTCCTTATGCCCGTACATGAAGAATTCAAAATTATATTTTAGATGCATGAATGGTGAAGATTAGAGTGACTTTCACTTTTGAAATACAGGGTTCCTTGGGAGTAAGTGGAGGAGGCGGATGAAACGTGCATATAAAAATATGATCATTTATGTTTTTATCCTTCTGGCTGTTGTTAGCGTTACCAAATGGCTAACCAGTCCGAACAACGTTGTTGAACCGATGGCATTCAGCATCTTTCAGCAACATCTTGCCAAAGGGATGTCAAAGAACTGACGCTTCAGCCGGATGGAAGGGTCTATACGGCAACAGGACGCTTGAATAATGAAAAAAAGGATACGACTTTTAAAGCCTATGTCCCAGCAAGTGAGAAGGAAATTAATCAGATTACTTCATTGGCCAGACAATCCAATCTGACCATTCAACCGGAAGCCAGTACACCTAGCTGGTTCATGGCTCTTACTTCACTGATACCATTTGTTCTGATGTTCTTGTTGCTTTTCTTTCTCATGAATCGTCCACGTGGTGGCGGTCAAATGATGAATGTTGGTAAAAGCAAAGCTAGACTTTATAAAATAGTGATCAGATTGCATATGAAATTGGCACTGAGGTGCAGAAAATTATTAAAAGGCAGTATACACATTGTAAGGAATTGCTGATGGAACACCGTGATAAATTGGAGTTGAACGCGCAAACTTTGTTAAAGGTTGAAACACTGGAAGCCGAACAGATTAAAGCATTGTATGAACGTGGAGAATATATTGAACCTAGTAAGGACCGTTTTAGCGAGAATACGACGTCCTAAACAAAGATGTATGAATGATTTTTATAATTATTGCTGGCTAGCAGAAGTAAATCTTTAGGCTGAAATTCTAATAGGATTAACAACATTTTCCATTGGATTTGGGCCATCGACTTTCGGTCGTAATGACGCTCAAGCAGGGGACTGAATATTTTATGATGATTTATCTGGAGGCAGACAAACATGACGGAGACGAATTTATCTCCTAAGTTCGAGAAGGGGATGTCTATACTGAGCAAACGCTGGACAGGACTCATCCTTTTTCAACTGTTCAAGGGAAAACAGCGTTTCTGCGAAATACAGTCGGCCCTTCCTTTAAGCGGTAGAGTTCTTTCCAAGCGTTTGAAAGAACTTGAGGTTGAAGGCATTGTTAAGCGAAAAGTATTCCCGGAGATGCCAGTCAGAATAGAATACTCGTTAACTGAAAAAGGAAAGGCTACTCTACCTATTATCAAAGCCACTCAAAATTGGTCTGAGGAGTGGATCCTTGTGGAATAAAAATGAAAAAATCGAAATGATATTAGGACTGGAAGAGAGGCCCCCCTTTTTAGATATACGATTAAGTAATTTTCAATCATTCGAGTTTTGATTAACTTCACATCGAATAGAACATACTTGATACGAACATGATCGTATTTTTTTCAAAAGAGGAATTGACAAAGGTGAGGTAGTGCAGATGTCAACCTGCCTGACTTTTTTCGGAGATTAACAGATTCTACACATTTTCAATTCAAAATCTACATGATTATTGGTTAGTATAATCGATGAAAGAGAAAATATAAAAGTCTTAATTATACTTTTAAAGGATACATTGAGCATCATGATAACATTTGTTTTAATTTTCAGCTATACTAAATTCTTTGAAAAGGAGAATATACGATGGAAGCAGAAAATGCACAGCACATTCATGGGCATCAGCATCAGGAACATGAACATGAGATGATGAGCCATCACTTGATGCAGGATCAAAATGAGCAGAAGGAATCCTCTGAAGATCGGGAATATCGTTCTTTAATGAAGAAATGGTGGCGGGCAGCGATTGTATCCGTTCCCGTTATCTTAGTCTCCTATCCCAATTTATTTGGGTTAGGGAGATTGCTTCCGATGGGGAGCGGACAATTGTGGTGGGCACGGCTGATCATGGGACTGCTTGCCCTGTATGTTGTGATCCGAAGCGGCGGTCAATTCTTTGTCGGCACCTGGGAAAGCTTGAAACAGCGCTCTGCCAATATGAACACGCTGATCGCAACCGGTGTTTCGGCGGCGTGGCTCTATTCTCTGGTCGCCCTGTTCTGGCCGCAAATTTTTCCGAAACCTGAAATGGCTGATGTCTACTATGATGTCACTACAGTTGTCACGGCACTTGTTGTTCTTGGATCGGCGCTGGAAGTAAAAGCTAAAGGACGTTCATCCGAAGCCATTAATAAACTGGTCGCCCTTCAGCCGCAGACAGCTAACGTTGTCAGGGATGGAAAAGAAGTCAAGGTACCGTTGGAGGAAATAAATATCGGTGATCAAATTATTGTTCGTCCCGGTGAAAAGGTCGCCATAGACGGAACTGTTGTCTCCGGAAGTTCAGCTATTGATGAGTCGATGCTGACCGGAGAATCTATACCTGTGGAAAAGAATGAAGGCGATGAAGTTTTCGGAGGGACGCTGAATAAAACAGGAAGTTTTACACTCAAAGTAACCAAAGAACAAAAGGACTCGGCATTAGCCAATATTGTGGAAATGGTGAAGCAGGCCCAGGGATCGCGTATTCCCGTTCAGAAAGTTGTCGATCAGGTTTCGTCAATCTTTACTCCGGGTGTCATTATTGCGGCCATACTCGGCTATATCGTCTGGTATGATTTCGGGCCGCAGCCGGGATGGGTATATGCGTTGATTGTTGCGGTGACGACCTTAATTATTGCCTGCCCATGCGCGCTGGGAATGGCAACGCCGATGTCCCTGACGACCGGCATTGGAAAAGGAGCGGAAAACGGGATATTAATCCGCTCCGGAGAAGCGCTGCAAATCGCACAGAAACTGAGGACGATCGTCATGGATAAAACCGGGACGATCACGGAAGGAAAGCCTTCACTGACTGATATCGTTTCCTTTGGAAAATTTACTGAGGAAGAGCTTCTTCTCATCAGCGCCTCGATTGAGCAGGGATCCGAACATCCGCTGGCATCCGCTATTGTGGAAAAGGCTAAGGAGAAAGGGTTGAAACCTGTTAAGAGTGAGGGCTTCAATGCGATTCCGGGACATGGAGTTGAAGGAACGGTCGATGGAAAAAAGATCTATTTCGGTAATTTAAAACTGATGAAGGAAAAAGGGATTCCTCTGGACGGATTTAACTTTTATGCTGCATCGATGGCCGATCAGGGAAAGACACCGATGTTCCTGGCGATCAATGGGGAAGCCGGTGGCATCGTTGCAGTTGCCGATACCGTTAAGGCGGACTCGCTTTCCGTTATTCATGAATTGAAATCAATGGCTCTGGAAGTCGTGATGATTACCGGGGACAATGAGCGAACGGCCCGTGCGATCGCCAAACAGGTGGGCATTGATCGGGTCTTGGCGGAGGTGCTCCCTCAGCATAAGGCGGAAAATGTCCGCAAGCTTCAGGAAGAAGGGAAGAAAGTAGCGATGGTAGGTGATGGAATTAATGATGCGCCTGCGCTCACTCAGGCCGATGTTGGCATTGCTATCGGAACCGGAACGGACGTCGCTATTGAAGCCAGCGATATTACGCTTATTTCCGGGAGCCTGAAGGGTGTCGTCAGCGCCATAAAAGTCAGCAGAGCGACGATGAAAAATATTTACGAAGGCCTATTTGGCGCCTTTATTTACAATGCGATCGGTATTCCCATTGCTCTGGGCATACTCTATCCCTTTACAGGCATTCTGTTATCGCCGCTGGTTGCCGCAGCAGCGATGGCGTTTAGTTCTTTAACCGTTGTCCTGAACGCGAACCGTTTGAAACGATTGAAACTTAAATTTAATTAAAGAAGGGAGAATGATTCAAATGAATTGGTTTGTTACGGTTGTTGGACTGTTATTAATTGGTGTGATCGCCTGGTACTTCTGGGGACCGAAAAAAGGAGGAAGCATTGCGGAAACGAATGCTTCCGGTTTTCAGGAAGCTAAGATCCTGGTTAAAAACGGCTATAATCCATCTCGAATTGTTGTCCAGAGCGGGAAACCGGTACGATTTGAGTTTACCCGTATAGAGACCGGAGCCTGTGACGGCATGGTGGTTTTTCCTGATTTTGAGAAAAGCGTGACGTTGCCGGCTGGAGAAAAGGTTATTGTTGATATCCCTCCCATGAAAACAGGCTCCTATGACTTTACCTGCCAGATGGGTATGTTCAGAGGAAAGATTATTGTGAAAAACTAAAAAATAAAACAGGAAACAATGAGCTAGTTTATAGATTATTTATTGAAGAAGAGATTTGCTCATGCCTAGTGAAAAATACGCGTATGGTTTATGGGGTGCTGTCCTATTCGACATCGTTTTCTTCGGACTGTTTGCTTACTCCTGCCAAATCTGTCAAGGGTTTGATGAACTGAATGATTGGCGACAGAGCAGGTTTGTCCTCTTCAAATGGCCATATTACGCTGCTCATCCAGCAGAGCATTTGTCTACAACATCTTTGGCAGCACGCCGGTCTGCCGGTGCCCTTATTTGAGGTCATCGGTGATTTGATCAACTTTGGCTTTTTGCTTTTGATTAAATATAGAAAACCATTCCAAGGGTTTCTATTCCTTCAGCTGTTAGCACTTTATTCAACGTTGAGATTTACTTTAGAGTTTTGGAGAGGAGACAGCCTAAGGACATTACTTAATCTGAAAGTCGCTCAATTAACGGCTTTGGTAATGAATTTCTTAGCAATCGGTTTTATGTTCGGACGCTATAGACAAATGAAAGCTGCTCATCGAGAGTAACAAAGAAAATTAGAAACCAAAGAAGAGGAGGAGCGGCATGAGAAACAGAAAATCTGGATCAGTTTCAGCAAATAAAAAGTCAAATCGAGGGAAAACTTTACTAAAAACCATCGGTTCAGTCCTTTTCGCCATTATTGCTACATCTCATCACTGGCTGCATATACTATTGATTTCTGTCGGTTTAACTTCGATAGGGGCAGTTTTATTTAATATGCCTCCCCTTTTAAAAATCATTCTGTTAATCATTTCCCTGGTCATTTCGATCCGGTTTATTTTCGTAGCGAAACGCAAATGGAGACATGAACGCCCGGTCGCATGGGTTTATGCCATCTCTTCAATTCTATCGATCGTGATTGTATTTTCTGCTGTATCCCAGACAATCAACGCAATCATTCAGCCACCTTCAAACACACAGAATCCTAGCAGTATAAACACGCATGATCATAATCATAGTGATATGAATAAATAGTGGTGAAATGATTTATAGCAACTGACAAGAAGGACATTGAATGACTTCTATTTTTAAAAGGAATGTACGTATTTTTACGAGGTGAGAATTACATCAGGTTCTTAAAGATTGAAGGCTAAAAGGTTGGGAAACGAAATGGTATCAACGGTTTATGATGTGATTATTGTCGGAGCAGGCCCTGGTGGCAAAGGCTGACGAAAATAAGAGAGTAATGAATGGGCAAAAGAAGTGGACACTTGTTCTCAGAATCAAAGAGTGTATCAGCGCTTCGTGGTTTTACGTTATACGCCCACCATCTCCATTTAGAGAGTATTATAAAAGGTTTTTAAACCCTTGAAAAGTGTTCGGAAACGCTGTGTTATCAACGTTCCCGGGCACTTTTTATTTTTAGAACAACCAATGAAAATCAAAATATTTTGCACTAATTTTGTACAGTGAGGTACAGATCATTTAATGCCCAATCTGCTGGCTAAGAATCACGCTGTTCAAGTTCATCGATGATGTGCGAATAGGTAGTTAGAGCTGTGATCACGCTCTTATGGCCAAAGCATCGAGATATATTAATCCCTCGTATCTATTAGGTTTGATCGATATGCTTCCTTCAAATTTCAAAGAACTGTTTCTTCTTTGAGGTAAATTATTCTTCGGTGATGATGTCTTGAGCTTTTTGTTCAGCGGATTTTGAAGAAAATCCATTTTTATTATGCTTAATATTTCTTTATTTATGTTTATTTGATACATTCATCTTTGTTGTTGACATTGTGCAACATAACAAAATATTGTTATATAGTATATGTTAGCAAAATGAATAGGTGCAACTCACAGTAGTGGGAAGAAGAGTGGAAAGTTACATTAACCCCATTGTTAACGAACGATATGGACTTTTTGATCGTTGTCGGGGCAGGCGATCTGACATTTTGGGTTAATGAGTTTAGTTCGAATGGCTTTTAAGCTGTCCTTTTAGGAGTGTCACGTCTAGTACACTGTTGGTGGTCTGGCCAACCTACAGATAAATCTTCTGCAGAAGTTTTTATGGATATTGTTGCGATTTCCACTTGTGTGCTTTTTGTTTCACTCGGTGATAAAGTCAACCAATCCATCTTTATTGACGAGATAACAAAGAATAAAAGGTGCAAAGGAGATTCCTACAATGGCAAAATTTATTGATTCACCGTATGTTAAAGAACTTTCAAAAATCACTTTTCGTTTGTTTGACCATGGCTGGGACGAACGGAATGGAGGGAATGTCAGCTACCGGTTAACAAAAGAAGAGGTTCAGCCCTATGAAGACACGAAAGAAGTAATTAGGAATATTCCAATTGATTTTGACGGTAAAGAACTCGCGGGTCAATACTTTCTTGTTACTGGCACGGGGCGCTATTTTAAGAATATCATAGATTTTCCGCAGCGCGACAGCGGTTTGGTCAGAATAAGGGATGATGGCAAAAGTATTGATTTGCTCTGGGGATTTGATGATGGAGGTCAGCCAACAAGTGAATTTCCAACTCATTTGATGGGACACATGGTTCGCTTGAAACACGATAAGAATCAGCGTGTCATTATGCATTGCCATCCGACTAATCTGATTGCCATGACCTTCACACAGAAGTTGGATGAAAAGGAATTTTCGAAGATTCTATGGAGAATGCAGACTGAATCGCTGGTTTTTTTTCCGGAAGGTATTGGGATTATCCCCTGGATGGTTCCGGGAACGACAACAATCGGCGAAGCGACAGCGGCAAAATTGGAAAGCTTCCAGTCTGTCATCTGGCCGCAGCACGGGTTATTCGCTTCGGGAACCTCGATTGATGAGGCATTTGGGCTGATTGAGACCATCGAAAAAGCGGCACAAATCTGGTCAATCGTCCAGCAGCAGGGCGGCAAATTCGTGCAGACAATCTCTGATAAGAGCTTGAACGATTTGGCTAGAGCCTTCCATGTGACGCCGCGCGAAGGATATCTGGATGTCTGAAGAGGTTGATAGAAATACATTTGGAATTTTAAAGGTTTCGGGAACGGAATAATGCACTGAATTTACACGACTTCATTCAGAATAAGGGATGAAGTCCTTTTTTTGCGTCCGGTATGGGTGGCAGCTAGATGGTGAAAGTCTATGAAGATCCACCAGCTTTATACGATCAAAAAAAGGCCAGTCGGGGTGTCCTAGCTCGAAAAAGGGCACCTAAGACTAGCATACAGAAAAATAGAAGACTTAACATTGAGTACGTCAAGTTTAACAAGATCCATCAGTAAGAACAACACGGTTCTGTACCGTGTATGTGTCAAGTTTTACTCGGTAAGCGTTGAGACACGCGAAAAGTGATTCCTGAATTGTACTCTATTTTACCTTAATAAAAACTTGGTTTTGTGAATTCAGTTTCGGGCTCACCCACACCCAAGCTTTCACGATGATAATCAGCTTTACCAGTTAAGAGATCAACAATTAACTGAGCGACTGCTTGGCGGGTTACCTGAGCTTCTACGAAAGGTTCGTCTTTTTTGGTGACGTGAACTTGCGTATTGCCATCCTGGTTATATAACCAAGTGATGCGCAGAATAATATAATCAAGATGACTGGATTCAATAATATCCGCAGCTTTTCGATACTTTGTATTCCAGACTTTGCCCATACTTCGCCGATACCATTGTTTAAATTTCCCACTGACTTCGCCATAAAGATCAGGAACATTAGCGGCAATAAATCGCTTCACATCTGCTTCCTCCAATACCTTTACTAATGGCTTAATAAGTTCATCCCCCGCTACGAAATTAAGGTAAACGGCATCAACATCTGAGAGATGTTCCTTGATCTTATTAACCTCTTCAAATTTACCATCCACCAATGAAACACGATCATTTTTTTTATCGGCTAGTCGCCTTGTCACATTGCGGCCGTAAAGTACCAATTCATAATCCGTTTGGGATAACAAATTCTCAGTGACCATTCGACCAATTTGCCCTGCAGCTCCTAAAATTAATATTTTCATGTAATCCCTCCTCCAGTATTATCCAATGTCTTATCGCAATTGCTTTTATTATCAGCTAGCTAGCCATGACGATTATTTTCGCAATGTTCCTATTACCCTAACTGCAACACAACAGTTTGTTACGAACAACGTTTTTCATGTTCAAATTAATTCTGTTTAAATTTTTCCTTTCTCTCTATTCCCCATACCTTTACTTTAAACCTTGAAGTTAAGTTCAAGGCAAGAGTTTTATTTATTTTTTTTAAACTCATCTCTTATTCATGAAAAATGGTCGTGTAAAAGAGCACAGTTTTTATCACCATCCGAATCAGTCCTCGCTTTTCTTTGGTGTAAAACAATAATAATAAACTGATTTCTAAATTGATGAGGAGTTGTTTTACCTTATTACTTGACTTTAAGTGGGCTCCAAGGTGTTCAATAGGAGTGAGATTAAAAATAGGGAGCTGTTATTTATGGAATTCAAAACACTTAATGATGGTAACAAGATTCCGGTACTGGGATTTGGCGTTTTTCAAATTGCGGATTTGCAGGAAGCTGAGAATGCGGTCGTAGATGCAATCGATGTTGGGTACCGACTAATTGATACAGCTGCTTCTTATGGTAATGAGGAGGCTGTTGGAAAAGGAATCAAACGCAGTGGCGTTAAAAGGGAAGACTTGTTCGTCACAACTAAATTATGGATATCAGATACCGGATATGAAGCAACAAAGAAGGCTTTTGAAGTTTCTTTAAAAAAACTTCAACTGGATTATCTTGATTTGTATTTGATTCATCAGCCATATGGTGATGTTTATGGATCTTGGCGTGCAATGGAGGATTTACAAAAAGAAGGCAAAGTTAAGTCTATCGGTGTCTCTAATTTTGAACCGGATAGGGTAATGGACCTTTCTTTGTATAATGAAACAAAACCAGCAGTTAACCAGATCGAAACGAACCCTTGGATGCAGCAAAAAGATGCCGTTAACTTCTTGAACGAAAATGACATTCAATCAGAAGCCTGGGCACCATTTGCTGAAGGAAAACATGATATTTTCAAAAATGAATTATTGACTGAAATCGGTCAAAAATATGGCAAGTCTGTTGGACAAGTCATTCTGCGTTGGTTGACTCAACGTGGAGTGGTGGCGCTTGCTAAGTCTACCCATAAAAGCAGAATGCTGGAAAACTTTGATAGCCTTAACTTTAATTTGACTCAAGATGAAATGAATAGTATAGCCGGTCTTGATAAAAACGAGAGTCAGTTCTTCGATCACAGAGATCCAGCAGCAGTAAAAAGAATTCATGATTTAGTTAGAAATGTTGATTAATCAGCAAAAAAGATCTCTCTTTCCGATTTATGAATAGTTGTTACTCGAAAGGAGCTATTGGCATGGTTAAAAATGCAGACGTAAAAAATGGTGTGATTTTTCCATTAGGAGAAAAAAATGATGCGAATCAAAAATTCTTCATCGGTCAAAGCTATTTGGAAGGTCTAGTAAACGATCCCGATGTTAATGTATCGGTTGGAGTAGTGACTTTTGAGCCTGGGACCCGCAATAATTGGCATATTCATCATAAGGGTTATCAAATTTTGCTAGTTACAGGTGGAAAAGGCTGGTATCAAGAAAACGGCAAAGCGGCTCGTTTATTAAAACCTGGTGATGTTGTAGTCACTCATGATGGTGTCAAACATTGGCACGGAGCTACTAAAGATAGTTGGTTTGCTCATATCGCTATTACTGCTGGAACACCAGAATGGTTAGAACCCATTTCAGATGAAATTTATAATAAATTGGAGGAAAAGTAAATGGCGGAAAAACAGACAGCTGGGCATGATCGTCTCGGGGACTTTGCTCCTAAATTTGCTGAGTTGAACGATGATGTTTTGTTTGGAGAAGTTTGGTCCAGAGAACAAAAGATGTCAGCTCATGACCGCAGCATGATTACGGTCGCAAGTCTGATGTCACAGGGCTTATTCCCTCAGTTAAACTCTCATATGCAATTGGCTAAGAAAAACGGTGTCTCAAAAGATGAGATTGTCGAAATCATTACCCAATTGGCTTTTTATGCAGGTTGGCCTAAAGCTTGGTCGGCTTTCAATCTTGCTAAAGAAATTTGGAAATAAATTTATCCTTCTCATTCTGAAAAGTTGATTTTAATTAAATAGAGAGGAGAAAAAATATGTCAAAAGTTATTGTCATTACAGGTGCCTCTTCGGGTATCGGAGAGGCGACTGCAAAATTGCTTGCCTCTAAAGGCAATAAATTAGTTCTTGGTGCGCGCCGTGAAGAACGCTTGCAAGCCATTGTCAGGGATATTAAAGACGCTGGTGGTGAAGCTACTTATTTAGTCACGGATGTAATTGATCTTGAGCAGGTGAAAGGTTTAGCCAAAAAATCCTTGGATACTTATGGTCGGATCGATGTCTGGATGAATAACGCGGGTTTAATGCCACACTCTGAATTTATAAAGGGCAAAATTGATGACTGGAACCGTATGATAGATGTTAACCTGCGCGGCGTGCTTTATGGTATTAATGCGGCCTTACCTACGATGCGTGAGCAAAAGTCTGGTCAGTTTATCAACGTTGCTTCTGTGGCTGCCCATGCCGTTCACACGGGTGGAGGTGTATATAGCGCTACTAAGGCCGGCGTCTGGATGATCAGTGAGGCTCTTCGTCAAGAAGAGGCTGCCGCTGGAAGTAACGTTCGTGTAACCGTCGTTTCTCCGGGTGCAATTTCTACAGAGCTGGTCGATCGTATCACTGATCAAGATACGAAAAAAGCCTTAGAAGGTTATTATAAGAAGACGGCAATCACTCCTGATCGGGTGGCAACGACTATTGCCTCGGCGATTGATATGCCGGTTGATGCGGGTGTTAATGAAATAATCATTCGTCCAACGAATCAAGGCTAAATGAACCGTTGAGGGCGATGCAGGTCGTCTTTTTGTTGGCAAATGACTAAGCAAACTTGAAGATTGGGTTTTAAATAAAGAAATTTTAAAAGGCTTGACTTGGAGTGGACTCTAAAGTGTTAAACTAAATTGTTCAATTGAAAGGAGCAAAAAATGTCAAAAGTTGTTGTCATTACAGGTGCCTCTTCGGGTATTGGAGAAGCAACTGCAAAATTGCTTGCCTCTAAAGGCAATAAGTTAGTCCTTGGTGCGCGTCGTGAAGAACGCTTGCAAGCCATTGTCAAGGATATTAAGGATGCCGGTGGTGAAGCTACTTATTCCGTAACAGATGTTGTTAATCCTGATTCTGTTAAAAAGTTAGCCCAAATCGCCTTGGATGCCTATGGTCAAATCGATGTCTGGATGAATAATGCTGGTTTGATGCCTCAATCTCAGCTGATTCAAGGCAAAGTTGATGATTGGAACCGTATGATAGATGTCAATATTAAAGGCGTTCTCTACGGGATCAATGCTTCATTACCTACGATGCGCGAGCAAAAGTCTGGTCAATTTATCAACATTGCTTCGATCGCTGCTCATCTTGTAGGACCTGGGAGCGCAGTCTATAGTGCTACTAAAGCCGGCGTTTGGATGATCAGTGAAGCTCTTCGTCAAGAAGAAGCGGCCGCTGGAAGTAATGTTCGTGTTACCGTCGTTTCTCCTGGAGCGATCGCAACTGAATTACCACAACATATCACTGATGAGGCTACTAAGAAGGGAACGATGCAGTTCTATGACATGGTTGCCATTTCACCGGATCGCGTAGCCAAGTCAATCGCTTTTGCTATTGATGAGCCTGAAGATGCAGGTGTTAACGAAATTATCATTCGTCCAACCAAACAACAAATGTAAATCAATTTTCTATAAATATAATCTTTTGTGTTCTAGTGCTAAGCTCGCTTTAAAATGAGCTTAGTTTTTTTATTATAGGACGAATTTGTCTCAAGTGGATCGAACAAATTCGGTCGATTTCCAATAATCAAGAAAAGGGCATATACGAAAGTTTGGCGCTTTTCCGTCCCTTTAAAACAAATAGAGAATGAATTTGCCATTTTCCCTGGAAGCAAATTCAATAAAGTCGATTGAATCAAGCAGACCGCTTGGATCCGGGAGTGATCCGAGCGGTCTGCTTATTCGTATATTGAGTTTCAACAGCACAGTCTCGAGTTTCAACAGTACAGGCCCAAGTTTCAACAGTACAGCCTTGAGGTTCAACAGTAGAGGCTTGAGGTTCAACAGTACAGTCCTGAGTTTCAACAGTACAGTCTCAAGGTTCAACAGTACGTTCTCCGAGACTCTGAGACTATTAATAATTTAGAAAATATTTGGTTTGGCTCGTTTTCCCTCGCTTTTTAACTAAATTACCGATCTATAAAAAAACCCCATATTAAGAGATCCAATCAGAATATTTAATAGAATTCCGATTAATCAATTAACATGGGTATTTAAGAATTACTCATTTTTATTTAGCTGGATGATTTTCCATGATCCACTTGTTACATAATGGCCAGGCCACCGGCACCATTCGTGAAGTCAGGTTCTTGGGCAGTTACAATCAGTTTCTCGTTAACGAATGCCATTAATCCTAATTGGCTTAACTCTCGCCCGTATCCAGAGCCCTTAACTCCGCCAAATGGTAATTCCGGCAAAGAACTCAAAAAGGTATTTACAAATACCATTCCCGTCTCGATCTCTTTGGCAACATCTTTTCCATGTTTGGGATCACTTGAAAAGACAATGCCGCCAAGCCCTAGATTAGAATCATTGGCTAAATCAATTG
This sequence comes from Sporolactobacillus sp., assembly GCA_048976585.1. Classification (GTDB taxonomy): domain Bacteria; phylum Bacillota; class Bacilli; order Bacillales; family Sporolactobacillaceae; genus Sporolactobacillus. The sequence goes on from JBHGUY010000040.1 coordinate 13,341, forward strand.
CATCTTGGTCGCTGTGAACTTTATAAACCTGAGCAATAGGGCCGAACATTTCTTCATAGTAGGCAGGATTATCCTGAGATATATCTGTCAATATCGTTGGTTGGAGGAATTGACCCGGTAAATCAATCGGTTGATTTCCATAATATACTTTGGCTCCGCCTTTGATTGCTTGATCCACCTGATCCTGCAGCTTTTCTTTTGCTCTTTTTGAATTCATGGGTGCCAAAGTTGTTTTTGGATCCATTGGGTCCCCAGGAATCATTTTTGCAAATTTTTCTTTTAATTGACTTAAGAATTCGTCGTATAAAGTATCGGCAACGATAAAGCGCTTGGAAGACGTGCAGACTTGTCCGGCATTGTAAAGACGGACTCGCCATGCTAATTCAACGGCTTCGTTCACATCGGCGTCTGACAGAACGATAAAGGCATCGGTTCCGCCAAGTTCCATTGAGTTCTTCTTTAAGTTTTCACCGGCCACTTTAGCGACGGATTGGCCACCACGCTTTGAACCTGTTAAAGCAACTCCTTGAATTCTTTGGTCAGCGATGACTTCACCCACTTGATCATAACCCAAGAATAAATTGATCATGCTGCCTTCTGGTGCGCCTGCTTCTTCAACAACTTTTTCAAAGGCTGCAGCTGATCCTGGTGTATTCGATGCGTGCTTTAAGATCATTGGATTTCCAACCATGAAATTGGGAGCGAAAACACGCATGATCTGATAAAAAGGAAAATTCCAAGGTTCAACAGCTAAAATAACACCAGTCGATTGTTTTTCGATTTCGGCGGCACCAGTGGCTCTGGAAGTGATTGGAGTCGGAGCTAATAATTCTTCACCATGATCAGCGAAGTAGTCAGCGATCATCGCACACAGTTCAACTTCTCCTTGGGATTCTTTGAAAAGTTTCCCCATATCGATCGTAGCGATCTTAGCCAGCTCATCTTTTTTCTCTCTAAGAAGGGAAGCAATTTTGTGCAACGTTACTGCTCTATCTGAAATTTTTTCTCCACGCCATTGTTTATATAAACGGTGAGTGATACGTAAAGCATTTTCAATTTGTTCCTTAGTTGCGAAGTCATAAGACTTAACGACTTCGTTCGTATAAGGGTTTACTGTTTTGTAAGCCATAAAAATTCCTCCTAATTTTTAAATAATGTAGATTGATAATCATAGAAAGATAGATTGCTAATACATTCTATCTTTGTTTTTCAATTACCATTCATCAACAATTAAAATATAATCCTTAGAGTCCACTTCAAGTCAAGAATTTTGTTTGTATGGATTTGAGTTCGTGTCTCAATGTCTCTTTTGAGAGAGTCGAAAATCGCTCTACATTCGAATTAGAAAAGCGCACAGATCCGTAATTTTATGGGTTTTCAGAGTGATGTGATTTAAGTAAAGTAATTGTAAAAATAGCGTTTGGACTATTTTTTTTAATTCTCGTGCTGATTCCTCTGCTGTTCGTTTTCAAAAGAAAGAGAAGCGCGTTCCTTGACAGAAAGTGAATGATAGGGATTAATAGTGTTAGGTAAGAGAAAAAATAGGTGGATAAGATACGAGGAGGCTTTGTTAATGATTACGGTTAAAGCACGAGCTGTCGACGGTCCAGATAAACCGTTTCGAGTTGCTGAAATTAAAAGGCGCGATCTTGATTTACATGATGTTCTGATTGAAATTAAATATGCAGGCATATGCCATTCGGACATCCATACGGCTCACGGTGAATGGGGTGCCATCCATTATCCGCTCGTTCCTGGACATGAAATTGCAGGAGTTGTCGCAGATGTCGGTTCAGAGGTCACAAAGTACAAGATCGGTGACCGGGTAGGGGTCGGATGTATGGTCGATTCTTGTGGTGAATGTGAAAATTGTCGCAATGGAGAAGAACAATACTGTCTTAATGGAAATGTACCGACCTACGCTGGGGTTGATAAATATGGCGAACCGACTCAAGGTGGCTATTCTACCCACATCGTCGTAACTGAGAACTTTGTGGTCAGGATTCCTGATAGCATTGGACTTGACGTTGCTGCTCCCTTACTTTGCGCGGGCATTACAACCTATTCGCCGCTAAATCACTGGCAGGCGGGTCCAGATAAGAAAGTAGCCGTTGTCGGACTGGGCGGTCTGGGCCATATGGCTGTTAAAATTGCGCATGCCAAGGGTGCAGAGGTCACCGTTCTTTCACAGACATTGAGGAAAAAGGACGACGGCTTGAAGTTCGGTGCAAACCACTACTATGCTACGAGTGATCCAGATACATTCAAAAAACTTGCCGGGTCCTTTGACTTAATTATTAACACAGTAAGTGCAAAGCTAGACATGGAGGCTTATTTCTCGCTGCTAACTCTAGATGGTACTCTAGTAAATGTTGGTGCACCTGCAGAGCCATTGCCGGTAAACGTGTTTTCACTTATCGGTCAGCGTCGTTCATTTGCCGGCTCTGCAATTGGTGGTATCCGTGAGACTCAGGAAATGCTGGATTTTTGTGCAGAGCATGACATTGCTCCTGAGATTGAGGTCATTTCAGCCGACCCCAAACAGATCGACGAAGCCTACAAACGTGTATTAGCTTCAGATGTAAGGTATCGCTTCGTGATTGACATCAGCACGATGTGAGCGGCGTCAAAGATAAATACAGATAATCGTTTTGAGGAGTGTCCTAAAAGTTTGCCTTTTGGGGCACTCTTTGCATAGTGTCATCTGATTTTGGCCTTAATCCTCCACAGCGCCGGATTCGTGACTCTAATAGCAGATGAAGGAATCCAAGCTTCTTTACTTGACATGGAGTAAACTCCAACAATTATACTTGGAATTAATAAGTATGGGAGATGAGTACATGAAAAAAGTTTGGCTTGTAACGGGAACCTCAACAGGTATTGGACGCGCATTAGCCAAAGAATTGATTCACCAGGGGTATCCTGTCGCCATAACCGCAAGGCATACGGAGCAAATTGCTAATCTGGTGGATGGTCATGACCAGGCGATAGCTCTGACCTTAGATGTCACAAAAAAAGATCAAGTGCGAGATGCTGTGAAACAGACACTCGATAAATTTGGACGCATTGATGTGCTGGTGAACAATGCGGGCTACGGGTATTTCGGGGCCGTAGAGGAAAGTGAAGAAGCAGAAGTTCGCAAACTCTTTGAGACCAACTTCTGGGGCTTAAGTGATGTGACGCGAGCGATATTACCGACTATGCGTAAACAGCGGAGTGGTCATATTGTTAATGTGTCATCAGTCGGCGGATTGACGACATTCCCCACATTCGGTTATTACCATGCAACCAAGTTTGCTGTTGAAGGATTATCACAGGCATTGGCGAAAGAAGTTGAGCCACTCGGCATTCATGTGACTTTAGTAGAGCCGGGAGCATTTCGGACAGATTGGGCGGGGCGTTCCGCAGTAGACCGGACAGAAGTCATTGACGACTATCATGAAACAGCAGGAGAAGTCATGGAAAGTACTCGTGCAAGTTCTGGGAAACAGGCTGGTAATCCTGAACTTGCCGCAAAAGCAATCATTAAATCTGTTGAATCTGAACAAAGCCCGATTCACCTGTTGTTAGGGAAGGATGCCGTTAAAAATGTTCGTCTCCAGCAGGAAAATGTGGCAAAGGATCTGGAAACTTGGAAAGATGTAACGACGCATGTGGATTATGGAGACGAAGAATATTGGAAATAAGCAATTGATTGATGAGTCCATTATAATGTATGGTCGTTTGATAGGTTGTGTGGCTATAAGTGAATGAAATTGGCGACACATTGGCTGTTAATCGCTTTTTGTGTGTTACCTAGTAATAGAATACATGGGACAATAACATAACAAAAAGGAAGGAAAGATGCATTATGCAGAAGCGTCAATTGGGGAAAAACGGACCAGAGGTTTCCGCTATCGGACTCGGCTGTATGGGAATGAGCGTTGGTTTTGGCCCGGCATCAGACTCGAAAAAAATGATAGCTCTGATCCATGCGGCGATTGATCGCGGTGTTACTTTCTTTGACACCGCAGAATTGTACGGGCCTTATACGAACGAAGAACTTGTAGGTGAAGCACTCCATCCTTACCGGGATCAAGTGGTGATTGCCACCAAGTTCGGCTTTGACCTTCAAGGCGGGAGACCGTTTGGGTTCAATAGTCGTCCAGAGCACATCAAGGAAGCGGTCGAAGGATCACTGAAAAGGCTTAAAGTCGATTACATTGACCTTTACTATCAGCATCGGGTTGATCCGGATGTGCCAATTGAAGAGGTTGCGGGAGCAGTTAAGGAACTGATCCAGGAAGGTAAGATTAAGTATTGGGGCCTTTCTGAGGCGGGAGTGAAGACGATCCGTCGTGCCCACGCTGTTCAGCCGCTGACCGCAGTTCAGAGCGAATACTCAATGATGTGGAGAAACCCGGAAAAAGAACTGCTTCCTACCCTTGAGGAACTTGGGATCGGCTTCGTTCCGTTTGCTCCACTGGGCAAGGGCTTCCTTACCGGAAAAGTCGATCAGCATGCTACATTCGCTAAGTCCGACTTTCGCAGCATTGTTCCTCGCTTCCAACCGGAGAACCTCGAAACAAATCAGACGTTGGTCGAACTGATAAAGAAAATTGCTGCAGAGAAAAATGTTACACCGGCACAAATTGCACTTGCATGGGTACTTGTCCAGAAACCGTGGATTGTTCCAATTCCCGGAACGCGCCAATTGGGGCGTCTGGAAGAAAATCTTGGTGCGGTGAATGTCACATTTACTCCTGCCGAACTCAGTCATTTGAACAGTGCGCTTTCGAAGATCAAAATTTCAGGAGCTCGCTATTCGGCGGAATTCGAAAGTAAAATCGACAAATAGAATTGTGCTGAGCGGAGTACTGCAGATCAATAGGTTTTTCTTTTGCTGACGTCATGTACAAGCGCTGGCACAATAGAAGTATTATTGAGCTGAACGAGGAGGACTACCCTCTGATGGTGAGACTGTAGTCCTTTCTTTGACGATCACTTACCAGAAAGGATAAGATCTGAATCAATCGATACATTGCCATTTGCGTCGGATGGATGTGATTCGAATGCGAGTGGGCGGTAAGACTCAATGGAACGATACAGGTCTTTTAGGCAAGGGCATTGTTTTGCTTATTGATGGTATTGGTCGTACGGAACGCATACAGTGGCGGAGGTCGCTCTATTGATAGAATATTGAGAATACATTAGAGGGAATTTAAAAATGAGACCAAAAGCTTTAAAAATTGTTACAGTAGCTTTGTTACTGTCCAATGCGATGACCGGGCTAGATAGTACGATCATTGGTACAGCTCTTCCATCTATCGTAAGTGATCTGCACGGGATTCAATTAATCGGATGGGTCGTTGCGAGTTTCTTGCTCGGAACGGCAGTAACGGCAACTTTATGGAGCAAATTAGGTGAGCAAATTGGAAACAAAAGGGCATTTCAAATTTCGACCTTAATATTTTCGATCGGATCGCTTTTAGAAGGACTCTCTCCAAGCATGCTCCTGTTGATCTTATCTCGATTAGTTATGGGAATTGGCTGTGGAGGAATGCTTGTTATACCCTATATTGTTTACGCTGATCTTTACAAAGATCCCTATAAACGTGCGAAAGTATTTGGGCTCGTAACTGCTAGTGCTAGTATTGCAGCAGTCATGGGGCCCTTGATTGGTGGACTCATCGTTACCTATTTTTCCTGGCATTGGGTATTTTATATCAATGTACCTATCGGGCTGATTTCCATTGTAATCATTGAAATATTCTATGCTTCAGACTCCAAAAAGAGTGTGAATAAGCCCATCGATTACCTAGGAGCCCTGTTTTTATCAGGCGCGCTTGTAAGTCTACTTGTAGCCATTGAAATACTAAATTCCGGTTCATTGCTGATTAAAATTATTCTGTTCATCGTAACATTGATTATGTTATCGCTATTTATACTAATCGAGCGAAGAGCCGTGGATCCCATTATTCCTGAACGACTTTTTCATAATCGTCAATTGGTTTGTGAATTCATCATGTTTACATTTATTTATGGCTTCTTCATCGGAGGAAACATCTATATTCCAATGTGGGCACAAGGGGTTTTGGGACTTTCAGCAATTATTGGTGGGGCATCGCAAGTCCCCAGCGCGATTACTAATTTTATTGGCACACAAGGTGGTAGCCGGCTGCAACAGAGAATCAGCTCTCAGTTAGTCGTTTCGATTGGAATCTGTTCGATGATATTATCTAGTTTATTTTTGGTTATCTTGCCCCATGCTGGCTATGGTGTCCTTCTAATTAGCAGCGCACTTCAAGGCCTGGGCATTGGCATATGCTTTGTCACGTTACAAGTATCGGTCCAGCAAAAAGCAGAGCCTCAAGATGTTCCAATCGCAACGTCATTTAGTTTACTGTGTCGCATGATAGGGCAAACCCTTATGGCCTCAATTTATAGCCTCATTATGAATAGAGATTTATTTTCAGGAGTCGCACGATCCGGTGGGAAAATTACTCTGCATATGATGAATGAATTAACCGATCCTTTAACTGCCAGGTTGCTTAATCCATCCTTATTACCCACGATGAGACAAATTTTACATAACGGATTACAACACATAATGTTGTTTAGCGTTGCGTTGCTACTTATAAGTTTGATCATCAATATGTTTGACACAGAACGGTCGAAGTCTTGACTGGGCGTGGATTGCAAATTGATTTTAGCTGAATAAAATTGATCTTAAGCAGATACTTGTCTGAAAAGATTTGAAGTCCGAATTAAGGTGTTTTACGCCTTTTTTCGGACTTTTGTGTATCTCGTCGGTTGTGCTTGTAAGGGACAGTAATAGGAGATTCTCAATCGATTATGGATTTCATTATATTTCCAGCGGGAGAAGAGCGAGAGAGATTGGTAGAGCATCAATCGGAGCAGCCGGGCATACGTTTGAAATAGGCCACCATTAGGCAGTTTTCCTGAACAGCTAGCTCATTTGGCCCGAACGGTTTCTGGTTTGACCGGGTGTTTAGGAAGGGGTGACGGGGTCTAAAAAAGAGGCATAGAATCCCGAGTTCAATTGAATCATTCAGTGCCGAATCTGAAATATGTATAGAAGATATTTTTGTTGTCCATTGGTCGGTGATTCATTAAAGGCGTTCACATTATTCCAGTGGGGGGATTTTATGGGCTTTTATGTAAATGTTGAGCCGCAAGTGAATATTTATGTGGAGGACATCAATCCGGCAGGAACCAAGACCATTTTGTTTGTTCATGGATGGCCCGGGAATCATAATTTGTTTGAATACCAGTACAATCAGTTGCCAAAATTGGGCTACCGGTGCATTGGAATGGATATCCGCGGCTTCGGACGGTCAGACAGGCCTTGGACTGGCTATGATTACAACCGGCTGTCGGATGATATTCGGGGAATCGTTGAGGCGCTGCAGCTGCAAAACATTATATTGGCAGGCCATTCAACGGGTGGTGCGATCGTCATTCGCTATATGGCTCGGCATAACGGCTATGGCGTATCCAAACTGGCTCTATTCGCGGCAGCGGCTCCCAGTTTAATCCAGCGTCCCTATTTCCAGCAGGGACTTCCCAGGCAAACCGTTCTGGATATTATTCAGGGTACCTACACTGACCGGCCCAGCATGCTCAAAGGCTTTGGCAACATCATTTTTCACAATTATGTGACACCGGCACTGTCGGACTGGATCTTCCAGTTGGGCCTGCAGGCATCCAGCTGGGCAACCGCAGCCATCGCCAACAGCTGGCTGGACGAGGAAGGGCTGTTTAAGGATTTGGAGACGATAAATGTTCCAACACTGATTCTTCATGGACTGGACGACCAGGTTTGCCTCTATCCTTTAGCCATCGCGCAGAAGGACGGAATCAAAAACGCCAAACTCGTACCATTTGAATCGTGTGGACACTTTCTGTTTTATGATCAGCGCGAAAGGTTCACGAAAGAACTGGTAGACTTTACAGAAGGTCTATTTTGATAGAATCCTCCGCAATTCATGCAATGCAGTTGACGAATCCGAAAAAGAGCTTGTCCCCCCGAATCGTTTATGTAGTTACTTATTCGGCTTCCCACGACTTCAATACTCCGCCACAATAAGGTCAAGGAATATTCTTTGTCCCCTTTGTTTATTTTTATTGAGGCTAATGAAAAGTCATAATCTATGAGGGCATCATTTCTCACATAAAGTGAAAGAAAGGTGCCTTTTCCTTTACCCTTTAGCGTTGCGATGATCCAAAAGTGGTCGTCTCATTTATTTGAACGCTCAAGATCTATCCAATAACGCTGAGTGATCTCTTCCGTACGGTTAACTTCATTTTCAAGAATCCCACCATTATTGATAATTGTCCTTGCTGAGCCTCTATTGTTTTTGTTGCAAGTAATGAGCACACGTTCCAGATGGAGTGCACGCGCTTTGTCAAGTGTCATGGCTAATATTTTTTGTTGCATACCCCTTGTGCCGCTCTGTGGGACGGACACCATAACCGATGTGACCTCCGAGATTCATTATGGATGCGTTTAGTTCATGACGTATTTGGGCAGCACCGTAAAGACGTTTTGTCTCATCAGTCAAAAAATATAAGTTTGCCGGAACCCATCCTCTTTCGTGAACGATTCATCAAGTTCCCGAAGAAACTGTTCATAAGAGGTTGTTCCGATTACTGAACCGCTTGGGATAATTTCTTCACCTGTTTTCTTCCATTCTGCTATACAGCTATAATAAGCTTCTTTAAAATCAGGAGTTAATTCGACCAATTTAAACATTAAATCATCGTCCTCAATTAATACTGTCTGCCAATTTATGATGAAAAAAGAACAAGCGATTGATACAATATCAATAAATTAAACCTCCTAACGAAGATTTGTCTATAGCTGATGGTGAACTTTAAATGTCATTGAATTCTAAGGATATGCTAAGATGGAAATAAGGGGTAGTTCAGATGATTATTAGGCAATTAGAAAATATATATAATGATTGGGAATCAAAATTAGGAAAAAATGAATGGTATTTCAGCGATGAATTTGATCTTATAACTAAGAATATGACACCTTTTCAAGCTTTTTCATATATGCCCAATGTCATCAGTGCATTATTAGAATTACAGGATAAAGATTTAATATGGGAGACCTTAGATCTATTAAGTGATTTATATAGTATTGCGGATACAGCAGAAATCCATCCATTTTTGAAAGATAATTGGAACATTCTTGAAGAGCATATTCATAATTATAAAGAAGTATATGATACTCCTTTCCAAGAGCTGAAGGGAATGTTAAGGATTAAAAGTTAATTAAGGCTGGCTCATAGTAAAATTAAGTGTTCATAATCTTTTAGAAGATATTTCTTTCGTGTGCTCACTCAGCCGGATTACCCATTAGTCCGATGATAAATGCGGTGGTCATCCTATCTTTTTTCCAAATGACTTCTGTTTGTCCAATCTTCGTGGTTTGCTACAGAATAAGATGCAGGAGTCAGAAGTAAAGAGATGATTAGAAAAATGGGGCGTAAGGATAAATTCTGCTTATAAAATTGTAGTAGTCGAGCAGCATCAGAACGACGACCAATTGCAGCTGGCGCTGAAAGATCGGAGTCATGAACGTGTGGTTGATCCTGAGGCTCACGAATACTTCAGTTAAAATCATTTGATTAAATAGTAGTTTCACAAAATAAAAAGCCCCCTTCGGCGAAGAAGAGGGTTTTATGTTTAATTCTCTTTTTTTATTTCTCAAAACGTACCATTTAAATTTCAAAAAAACAGCTCGATTGTTTATCTAGAAACAATCGAGCTGTTGCCTGTGCATGTATTTAGCCTTACTTGACCTGCTTGTACCGGATGATCAAGCCCCTTGTATGATCGCACCTGCTCATGTTATACCTTTTTTACAATTTCTTATGATCAGAGCAGCTCGGTTCCGTTTAAAGTGAAACATTAAGCGGAGAAGTTCAGAACATCCAGAACTTGTTCCTTCAGAGCAATGAATGCTTGACTATCGCGATGCCGCGGATGAGGCAAATTTACATGAATGACTTTTTTCAAAATGGCCGGACGCGGCGTCATTGTAAATACTCGATCAGCCAAGTAAACAGCCTCCTCGACATCATGCGTCACCATTACCATCGTGATTTTGCGCTTTTGCCAAATCTTGATCAGTTCATCATGCATCTTCATTCGTGTAAAAGCATCCAATGCGCCAAAGGGTTCATCAAATAGCAAGACCTTTGGATCATTAATCAGCGCTCTTGCCAGAGCGACACGCTGCTGCATGCCACCGGACAATTCGTATGGATAATTCTTTTCAAAACCCTTTAACCCGACTAAATTAATGAATTGCTGAATCAAGTCGCGTTTCGTGCGATATTCGCCAGCTAATTTAGGCCCGAATCCCACATTTTCTTCGATCGTTAACCATGGATATAACGTCGGATCCTGAAAAACTAATCCTCGTTCACGGCTGGGTCCTTCAACAGGAGTGCCATCAACTAAAACTTGCCCTGTGCTGGGAAGATCCAACCCAGCTAATAATCGCAATAAGGTCGATTTACCACAACCAGAAGGCCCGATCAACGCAATAAATTCGCCAGGTTTTACCTCTGCATTCACATGATGTAACGCCTCAACCGGCGTGCTGCTCTCTGTACGTGGTGGAAAGACCTTTCGGATATTGTTAATCGTGATTTGCCCTTCTTTTACCATTTAATAATCCCCTTCTGCCATCTCAGAAAGTAATCGCGTACCTTGAAGAGTAGCGTAATAATTAATGAGAAACTGATGGCAATGACGATCAGACCTGCGTAAACATTCGCATAGGCCAAGATTTGCCGCTGCCAGTTAATATACCAGCCGATGCCGTATTTCACGCCAATCATTTCAGCAGTCATCAATGTAATAAATGATGAGCAGGTTCCGTTGAAAATGCCAACGAAAATATTAGGTAGAGCACTGGGAACGGCAACTCTGAAAATTTTCTGGAAATCCGTGGCACCCAGTGTGTCTGCCACTTCAAAGAATGTCTTTTTGACATTGGCGATACCGGAATTCGTTAACACGGTTACGGGGAACCATGTTGATAAAGCAATCAGGAAGACCGAAGCTTGAAAACTTGTCGCAAAGGCGGATAGAGCGATCGGGATAAATGCTGTGGACGGAATTGGCCCCAGCAATTTAACAATGGGATCAAGCCAGTAATTCCATGTTGTATACCAGCCGATCAGTATGCCGGTCGCCAGGCCTGTTATAATGCCGATAAATAAACCGATCGCCAGCAATCGGGCTGAATAAGCCAGACATTTCAGCAGAAATGAACCATCCGTAACAAGGACGTTTAGAATCGCTTCAGGAGAAGGAAAGAAGATCGGCTGAAGCAATCCGAGTTTAAGCGTCACGAAATTATACAGCCCGACGACCAGAAACGCGGTACCAATGAAGTAACTTTTATAGACAAACTTTTGCAGACCACCGAACAAGATATGATAAGTTGCCAGAACCAGAGTGATGATTAAAGCCGCAATCAGCAAATCCGTATACCATGGCAAGGATTTAGTTAGCAAGGCATCACTTTTCGGAACAACTACCTGAACGACAAGGGAAAGGGCGATCGCCAGACTGGCAAAATAAGCACGTCCTGCTTCTCGTTTACTCTGTTGACTGACTCCTTTTAGATACAATGAATCATTTTCCAATAAAGTCCCTCCTCATTGCTGAATCCTTTATCGAACGCCCTTTACCTTCAAGAATGAGTGGTTGACAAGCGCCTTGACATCGACATTTTTGTCCACAACACCTATCTTTTGCAGACTGTGAGCCACCTGCACGAAGTTACTTTTACCCCCATTGTAAGAAGCCTTCCAGTTATAGGTTTTCATAGCCGCTAAGTTTGTTAATGGATTTCCTGCTGCATATTTGTCTTTGACCTGAATACGAGCCGTTTCAGTCCGATGTTTGGCAACCCAGTTCGTTGCTTCCTGCATCGCCAGCGTGTACTTACGAGCAATTTCCGGATGCTGCTGAGCGAGCTGATCGGAAACATAGGCGACGCAGCAATATTGGGTGTTGAAAGGCTTCGTGTTCGCCATACTTGCTAGAATATGGAAACCATAGTGTTTAACAGCGATTTCAGTATCCGGATCTTCAATGGCAATCGCATCAACCTGACCCTTAGACAGGGCAATTGGCAAGTCAGAGGCATCGTAAGTCACAAACTGTACATCCGAATTTTTGGTCGAGACGTTCAGGCCAGCGTTAGCCAGATAGCGTTTGGTGAAAGTCGCTTCACTGCCTGCCACTTCAGCAACACCAATTTTTTTGCCCTTAAGTTGTTTAGCCGATGTGATTTTCGTCCCTTTTCCAGTTAGGATTGAAACGCATCCCGTGTGCAATCCTGTGGTGATTTTCAACCGGGCACCATTAGCCAGCGGCTGTACCAGAGCAGCCAGCATCGTATTGGAGGCATCCACTTTGTTCGCTGTGATGGCATCGATGCCATTCGTGTCTGCCGACAGCTTGACGATTTTATAGTTCAGACCCACTTTTTTAAAGAATTTCTTCGCAACGGCAATTTGCTGCGGGGCACCACACACGCCTGTTTCATCTGCAAGTCTTAAAACGTAGTGATCTTTTTTGATAGTGGCTCCGCTGGCTGCATGGCTTGTCGTGTAGCGATTATATGTAACGATACTTGCAATGACTACGGCAACAATGATAACAATTGAAACGATCCACCTGGTTAAATGTTTTCTCTGTTTTCTTTCTGCCATTTTGTAGGTTTCCCCCTGTTTTAAGAGCGATTGAAAAAAATCATTTTTACAAACTAAACCACTACATTTACTGGGTATTAGGAATGATCAGATCAAGATAAATTGGCTCTGATGGAAGTCAACGTGTCTATTTTCTATATGCTGTCAGAGACGTATGGTATGGGGCTGTTGCTTCGATTTTTGCCTGTTACAGGCCTATCCGTGTAAAATATCTGTGTTTAAAAATAAAATGGCCTCCTTTTTTAATCTAAAGAAAGCAAAGAGAGCTACTTTAATTGCCGCTAATTTTAAACCCTACGTAACATTTGTCAATCCCCCAAAATCGATTGATAGACGAATTTTTAAATGCCGGCAGATAGGCGAAACATCGCAAATTTGCCGACATTACTGCCTTTATGGTAGATTTCAAAACACTGTTTCTATTCTCTACCAGGAAGGACTGATAGAATATTTAAAACAAAGGAGTTAAAAAAAGCGAACGAAAGCTTTACCCGTTTTGCGTTTATACCGGTCAATTCAGGGATAATCAATCTCGCCTGATTGCCGAGCATGCATGAAATAGACGATGAAATCTCAAGAAAATGAAGATCACCTTGTGTTATGCTATTTTCACGGAATGCGCTCTCTGCGGCTCACTTGGGGTTTGACTTTCATCAGTGCCGCCTTATCAATAGGAGAGCGATCCAAATTATCACTCTGAATGAGGTGATCACATGAAGACGCCGCTCTATTATCAGATGTCTGAGTATGACTGCGGTACCGTCACACTGTTAAATGCTGTTAACTATCTTTTTACACGAGAAGTGATCCCACCGGATGTAATTAAGGCCATTACCACTTTTTCATTGGATACCTATAATTCAGCTGGTGAAGTCGGCAAGAACGGTACTTCAAAAGCGTCGATGAAATTCATCGTCGACTGGTTAAATTATAACGGACCGATTAAAGGACTTCCCATTCACGGAACCTATTATTCGGGCGAAAGTGTTTCTGTAGGCGAAAGTGGCAAGATCATGGATGCCCTTAATAATGGCGGTGTGGTCATTTTCAGATTAAACTACGGTGGGGCGCATTATGTGCTGGCAACGAAAGGAGACACGGGCAATAAATACCTTTATCTGTTTGATCCCTATCTGGATGAAGATTTAAAGTATACGGACGGGATCGTTTTATTAGAGGGATTCCCGTATGCCTATAATCGGAAGGTTCCCTTCAGATTTTTTGAAGAACAGGACGACAAAAAAGTATACGCGCTCGGCCCGCCGAATCACCGGGAAGCCATCGTTTTTTACGGGACGGGTGAACAGTTTGCCAATAAAACGAATGGACCGGATTCGTCGCGATCACGACGAAAACACAGTGTGTAAAATGGATGAAACAGCGAACGAACAGAAGCGGCTGTTCTCTTTCGCTTACGGATTAATCGAAAATAAAAAATAGCCATAGCATACCAGAAAATTGGGTGTATAATATTCTCGAGGTTTTACGGATGAGGTCTGCCGATTAAACGGGAACGGCAGAGCACCCGGAACTGCAAATTATTTTGAAAAATCCAGACGATTTGTTTTTTCACTTTTTTAGAGATCTTTCGCCGTTTATACCCGTATTTAAAGTTTTGGGGGAATGACCTATGCAAAAGAGATCAAAATGGGCAAAGTGTCTGGCACCGCTCGTCCTTGTCCCCGTGCTGATCCTTTCTTCTTGCTCAGGAGGTGGCTCCTCTAGCTCCTCTGGCTCTTCAACTTCTTCAGGGAAGAGTGATCTGGCGGCAAAGCAAGTGCTCCGCGTCACGACGACTTCCAATATTCCGACGATGGATTATACACAGGCGACGGACATGCAGTCAACCAATACGCTGGCGATGGTGAACAGCGGTTTGACGCGGATGCATCTGGAGAAACTCGAGGCTCCAAGTGGTGAAGTGCAGCTGGATCTGGCGAAGAACGTTAAAGAAAGCGATTACAAACGGACCTATACGTTTACGCTTAGGAAGGGGATCAAATGGTCGGACGGAAAACCGGTAACGGCGCAGGATTTTGTCTATGGCTGGCAGCATGAAAACGATCCGAAAGCCAAGCCTGCTTATAATTTCCTGTACGCTTCGGCAGAAATCAAGAATGCGGAACAAATTGAAAATCCGAAAGATCCGATGTATGGCAAATATAAAAAACTCGGTATCGAGGCGATCGGAACCAATAAAGTTCAGGTTACCTTTGCGAAACCGGCACCGCCGTTCTTCCTGAGCCTGCTTTCGACGCCAGCCTTCTTCCCGCAGCGGAAGGATTTTATTACCAAGCAAGGCAAAAAGTATGCCATGGGTCCGAAAAATCTATTATATGACGGGCCGTTCAAATTGCAGGCCTGGGACAAGGGCAGCGGCTGGACTTATGTAAAAAATAAAAGTTATTGGAATGCCAAAAAAATTCATCTGACGAAGATAACTGTTCGTGTCATCAAGGAAGAAGCGACACAGGTGAACCTGTATAAGACGGGGGCGACCGACATGATTGAAAGTATCTCCGGTGATCATGCCAAACAGTTCAAAAATACGATTCCCGATCAGATTCATTACGGTCTGACCTCGACAACCCGATTCCTTTATGTGAATCAAAAAAATAAGTATCTGAAAAATGCTGCCCTGCGTAAAGCACTCAGCGAATCGATCGACCGTCATGCATATGCATTTGTCGTAAAGCTGATGAAGGGCTCATCACTGCCTTCGAACTTTGCCGTTCCGATATCCTTCGTCAGAGGTCCTCACGAGGAGGATTTCCGTGCCGGGGCAGAAAATGGTTATCCGCTGGGCAGTACGGCACAGGCGCAAAAGGATTGGGCAACGGCCAAAAAAGAATTGAACATTAAAACACTCAATCTCAATTTCCTGACGCAGGATGGCGATCAGCTGAAGAATTACAATCAATATCTGGCTTCACAGTTCGAAAAACTCAAAGGCGTTCATGTGACGATCAATCAGCAGCCCTTTGCCAATTTCTTAAAACTGCGGAAGGACTTCAAGTTTGATCTTTCATACGCCAGCCGGGCACCGGATTATCAGGACCCGATGACCTATCTGGATATGTTCACGACCGGACATCCGGGAAATTCGTCAGCCTGGTCAAACAAAACGTATGATAAATTGATTACCTCAGCAGAGCATGAGGCCAATGTGACCAAACGTTGGGATGACCTGGAAGCAGCAGAAAAAATTCTGATTCAGGATACTGGGATCATTCCGCTGGATCAGGACGGCCAGATTTGGATGCAGAAGGCCTATGTCAAGGGATTACAGTATCCGGTTTACGGACCGCGGATTGACTTTACCGGTGTCTACATTAAAAAGCACTAAAAAATGAAATGAACAAAAAAGCCGGGCTGCATTTGCTCGGCTTTTTTGTCTGTTAATTTGTTTTACTTTAAATGATGAACCGGTCTCTCACTTCATACATAAGCGGACAAAATCAGGGAAATAGTGAAAAATGCAGCGCCGATAAGGACTAGAGGCCAAGTGATTGCCCAGCGTTCCGATCCGTCATGGCGTTTCAATTCAGCAAGCGGAGCTTCTGCGTCGGCATTGCCCAGCTGCCTTTTTCTTAGGGTACGTGCCACTCTCCTGAAACTATAAATGATGCTGTCGAAAAATAGCGAGAATCGATTGATCTTTGTAAAAAAGAATGCAAATTTCAAGAATAACTTGTATAACATCGTTTGTAGGTTGAATGTGCGTTTTAACTATGCACGAAATTGACCTAAAAAACAGATAATTTACTATGGGGAGGTCAATGCTAAACTGATATTGACATCTAATGCTTTTGACTTATAATTTAACTAATGTTTCAAACAATTAAATAGCTCATATTCTTATCAAGAGCGGTGGAGGGACTGGCCCGATGAAACCCGACAACCAGCACAGTGTGTATGGTGTTAACTCCTGCAGAAAGTTAGATCTGAGAGATAAGAAAACAATCGGGAATCAATGTTTTCTTAATCTTTTTTTAAGAAAACATTTTTTTATTGCCTATTTCTAGACTAAGAGGACCATTTCCGAGAGACAGAACAAGCGATGCTTTTTTGCGCTGAGAAAGGAAATATACAGTCAATTGAAATTCAGCTGACAGACGATACAGGTATTGGAGATGGAGGGGTATGGAAATACGGAAGATGGTCCCTGGCGACTATCAAGAGGCTTATGATTTATGGGGGCGGGTCCCCGGGATGAATTTACAATCTTTGGATAATAGTTATAGAGGCATTGCCAGAATCATTGAAAGAAATCCGGAGACGTGTTTCTCAGCAGTAGAGAATGGTAAAATTATTGGCACCATTTTGGGAGGGACGGATGGCCGCAAGGGTTTTATCTATCACACAGCAGTTGATCCTGCCTATCAGGGGAAAAGGGTTGGCAGCGCATTGATTGATCAGGTCTGTGAACGTTTCAAAAAGGAAAACGTCACGAAAATTGGTCTATTTGTAGTAGATGACAATGAAGAGGGTAAACGGTTCTGGAGAAAAAAGGGCTGGAATTTCAGACCGGATATCGTGTATCTCGATCGGGATCTCTAAGAAATTCACGAGTCTTATCGAGCAAGAAGGCATTGATCGGGTCTACTCGATGCCACTCGATGCATACTGCATGGTGATCTAATCTTTGGAAATGAAAGGCCTAAAGAAAAGACTTTAGGACAGGGCTCTGCTTTGAAGCAAGACCCATCCATTTATGAGCGGAGGAATTTGAAATGACTGATGTCCCACAGGAAAAGTTTGACACTTTAAAAATACATGCTGGTTATGATCCAAAAGAACATCAATATGCATCGTCGGTTCCGATTTATCAAACCGTTGCTTTTGGTTTTGGTGATTCAGAGCGTGCTGATCGGCTGGTGAACGCTAAGGAAAAAGGATTTAGTTATTCGCGGCTGGGGAATCCGACGACGGCCGTTTTGGAAAAGCGGATCGCCGAACTGGACGGTGCGTCGGAAGCGGTTGCCGTTGGGTCAGGAATGGCTGCTGTTTCCTATACGATTTTTAATTTAGCTGAGGGTGGCGGACGGATCCTGACTTCCTCCAATATTTACGGCTCCAGTTTTGATGAATTCCGTACACTGTTTCCAAAATATGGGATAACCTTTGATTTCATGGATGACATTAATGATTTGAAAAATGTTGAGACCTCAATAAGAGAAGATACGAAGGCTATTTTTGTAGAAAGTGTGACGAATCCGACGACGATGATCACCGATGTGGCCGCTCTGGCCCAGCTGGCGCATCAGCACGGAATTCCTCTCGTTGTCGATAATACCTTTCCCACCCCCTATTTGTTTAACCCAATACGATATGGAGCGGATATCGTTGTTTATTCATCTACAAAAGGGATCAGCGGACATGGGGAAGTCCTTTCCGGGTTGATAGTGGATGCGGGGAATTTCAATTTTGGCAATGGCAAGTTCAAACAATTTGAAGAAAATGAATTTGTTTTGGGTAACGAAGAAACTCATTCGGAACGCAGCTTTGTCGAGGCCTTTGGCAAGGGAGCATTTGCGGCGCGGATTCGGATGAAGTATCTGCGTCTGTTAGGGGCAGTTTTAAGTCCGTTTGAATCTTATCTGGTCCTGCTCGGTATTGAAACCTTATCCGAAAGGTTAGCAAAGCAAGTGGCAAGTGCCCAAAAGATTGCTGAGTATTTAGTTCAAAATCCGCATGTCAAGGCCGTCCAGTATTCCGGGTTGGCCGATCATCCGCAGCATGAATTGGTTGAAAAGTATTTTCCAAAAGGAGTTGGCGCCATCTTTTCTTTTACGATCGATGGAACGGAAAAGCAGACGAGAAAAGTGCTGGATTCGGTGCGGATTTTCAGCTATTTGCCGAATGTTGGTGATGCCCGTTCTCTGATTGTTAACCCCGGCCGAACGACGCATCGTGAGATTCCTTTAGCAGACCGAGAACGAAATGGACTGTCCAATAACTTAATTCGCCTGTCGATCGGTCTGGAAGATGCGAATGATTTGATCGGTGACTTGGATCAGGCGATACGGAAAGCATTTGAATAAAAATTTATTTAAATAGTAGGGAGGACGGGCTCATGGATCTGGGGAAAATTGTTAGAGGGGGTCCGAGTCTGTACAATTGTTCGGACGAAGCGATCGATTATTTGGATGCGATTGTGGCTCCTTTTTCAAATATTCACTTGATTACCGGTGAAAAGTCATTTGCGGCTTTCAAAAAGGTCTATCGGAAGGAAATCAACTGGCCGGTTCATCGCTATGATGGCACCTCCAGCCACGAAGACATGGATCGTTTGGCCAGAGAGATCGGGACTGCCGATCTGATCATTGGCATCGGCGGCGGCCGCGTGCTGGATACGGCCAAGGGCGTGAATCATCGTCTGCATACTCAGTATGTCTGTATTCCAACCGTCTTGGGGACATGCTCGGCCTATACGCCGCTTTCGGTCATCTACAGCACGCAGCGGATCCACACCGGCCGGGATTATTTTGAAGAATCAGCCTATGCTGTCCTAGTTGACCTGTCCTTGTTGATCGATTCGCCCAAGGACTATTTCATCGCCGGCATCGGCGATACACTGGCAAAGTGGTATGAGGCCGAGTCGATTCAAAAAGAAGACGCGGAAGCGAATGACCCATTTGTCACGTTGGGGTTGGATGCGGCACTGGAAACCAAAGAGCTGCTGCTTCATTATTCGGAGGAAGCGGTGGCGAGCTTGGGCCGCCATCAGATTAGTCCGGCTTTTCGGATCGTGTCCGACGTGATCGTCGGTATTTCCGGAACGGTGGGGAGCTTCGCCCGCGATTATGGCCGGGCTTCCGGAGCCCATGCTATCCACAATGCGATGAGCAAGATTCCGGAAACCCAACGTTTTCAGCATGGAATAAAGGTGGCCTATGGGCTACTGGTTTTGCTAGCTGCCGAGGGAAATGAGGCGGAGGTGCGGAAGCTCTTACCTTTTTACAAACAAATTGGTTTAAAGTATTCACTCGAACAATTCGGCATTCACGATGTTACAGCAGCCAAGAAAATTCTGGCAACGGAGTCCGTGGAAACAGAAGATGGTTTCTATTTTGTTTTTAAGACATTAAGCAAGCCTTTTATTTTGCAGGCAATTGGTAGGGTTGAAGCGATCACAGCACAAGTAAAGGATGAGCGAAATGACGCTAAACAAATGGGTTGAAAGCCTCCAAGTCTCTGAAATCAGGCAGTTTGAGGAGCAGACGAAGAACATTCCGGATATCCTGAAATTGACCTTGGGGGAGCCGGATTTTAATACACCCGAGCGCATCAAGCAAGCCGCGATCCAGGCGATCCATGATAATTATTCCCATTATTCGGCGATGGGCGGAGATAAAGAATTGAGGCAGGCGGCTTCCCGTTATTTCGAGAAAAAATATGATTTGCATTATTCCGTATCTGAAATTATCGTGACGGTCGGGGCAACAGAGGCGATTGCTGTGAGCCTGAAAACGATCATCAATTCCAATGAACGGATTTTAATCCCTACGCCGGCTTTTCCGGCCTACGCGGGAGTGTCCCAATTACTGGGAGCTCCGTTTGTTTTAGTCGACACTTCTGCCGTTGCTTTTAAATTGACGCCGGAATTACTGCAGCATGAAATCGATAAGGAGCCCACCATTAAAGCAGTCGTTCTGAATTTTCCTAATAATCCAACTGGGGTGACTTATACAAAGGACGAGCTGAAGGCGCTGGTTCCGGTGCTCCGGAAAAATGATTTATACGTGATCAGCGATGAAATATACAGTGAACTGGATTTTTCCGGGTACCATGTTTCCATGGCGGCATTTTACCGCGAGAAAACGATTTTGATCAATGGGCTATCGAAATCGCATGCGATGACGGGTTGGCGGATCGGATTTCTGATGGCCCCTGCACCGCTTGCCGCCGAGTTAATCAAGGTTCATCAGTTCTATGTCACAGGTGCGACGACCATCGCGCAAAGAGCGGCGATCACAGCGCTCAATGCCTGCGAAAATGCCGCATTACCGATGCGAGAAGCCTATATTAAGCGCAAAGATTATCTAATGAAGGAACTTTCGCTGCTCGGTTTTGAAATCATTTCTCCACAGGGTGGTTTTTACCTGTTTGCTGAAATTCCACGCGCACTTCGCTGCGGCACCGCCTTCGCCTTTTGTCTTGATTTAGCCAAGGAAGCGAAAGTATCACTCATCCCGGGCTCTGCGTTTGGCACCGTCTATCAGGGGTATGTCCGTTTTAGTTTCGCTGCCAGCTTTGAAACCTTGCACGAGGCGATTAAAAGAATCCGGCACTATACAGAACAGAAGAGGGTTCAAGCATGAGTGGAGAAAAACTTGAAGAGAAAATCATTGCTATTTTTAAAGAATTGCACCAGCATCCGGAATTGTCCTTGCAAGAATTTGAAACGACAAAAAGAATTCGGCATTGGTTAGAGGAGCAATCAATTAAGCTGCGGGAAACGGGGTTGCCCACGGGAGTCTTTGCAGAGATCGCGGGTGATCCCAATGGACCAGTCGTCGGCCTTCGCGCGGACATTGATGCACTGCCGATCAGCGAGCAAACAGATTTAACCTATAAATCCCGAAATGACGGTGTCATGCATGCTTGTGGTCACGATTTCCATACCGCTGCCTTACTTGGCGCGGCTTTTCTGCTGAAAGAAAAGCAGGCGGAATTACCCGGAACTGTACGGTTGATCTTTCAGCCTGCAGAGGAGACGGGTCATGGAGCTGTCAAAGTGATTAAGGACGGACAACTGAAGGGGCTGGATGCGGTAATTGGTATTCACAACAAACCAGACTTGCCCGTCGGCACACTTGGAATCAAAGCTGGCCCGCTCATGGCCGCGTGTGATAAATTCAAGGTCACCGTTTATGGGATCGGCGGACATGCGGCAATTCCGGAGCGAACGAAAGACGCGATCATTGCGGCTTCGTCGTTTATCCAGAGTATCCAGACGATTGTCAGCCGCAACATTTCTCCGAAACATGAGGCAGTCGTCAGTGTCACCAGCATTCACGGCGGCACGGTCTGGAATGTGCTGCCCGGAGAAGTTGAACTCTTGGGTACGGTGCGTACGTTTTATGATCAAGATCGTGAGTTGATCCTTCAGCGATTCCAGGATTTTGCTGAAGGCGTGGAGAAAGCTTACGGCGTTCAGGTCACTGTGATCTGGGACGAGGGAACGCCTTCGGTATTGAACGATAAGAAATTAGCGGCGATCATTGGCCAGGCCAATCAGGCAGATGCTGAGGTTGTGACGCCGGAGTTATCGGTGGCGGGAGATGATTTTTCCTGTTTCCAGCGGGAAGTTCCGGGAGTATTTGTCTTTGCCGGCTCCAATGGACCGGAAGATTGGCACCATCCATCGTTTAAAGTCGATCCCAAAGGAATCCGAGTGGCTGCCAATTTTTATTACCGTTCGGCAGTTGCTGTTTTAAAGGCATGGAAAGAAAAAAGAAGTAGGCATCATTTAGATGTGTGAGCGTTAAGAGCTGCACAGCGAAAGGAAGGATTCCATGTCACCGTTAACGGATGATCAACTCGAATCTTTACTCATCGAATACCGCCATCATTTTCATGAATATCCAGAGTTGGCGGATAAAGAATTCAAAACAACTGAAAAAATTAAGGAAATCTTATCCGGCTGGCAGATTAGAATCTTACCGACCCATTTAAAAACAGGCGTTTTTGCTGAAATCGGTTCGGGCGATGGGCCGACGCTTGGTCTGCGGGCGGACATTGATGCTCTGCCCATACAAGAAGCATCTGGAGTGCCGTTCAGTTCAAAGGTTCCCGGTGTTATGCACGCCTGTGGTCATGATACGCATATGGCGTCGCTATTAGGCGGGGCCTACCTGATCAAACAGCGTGAACGTGAATTGCATGGCAAAGTTCGCTTGATTTTCCAACTCTCTGAGGAGGCGGGTGAAGGAGCTTTGCAGGTCATTGATGATCGGCAACTGGAAGGTGTCGATGCCATTATCGGTTTTCATAACGCGTCCAATCATCCGGTCGGTCACGTGGGCTTGCTTGCCGGTGTGATCAGCGGTGCGATCGATAAGTTCAAAGTGACGTTGACCGGTGTAGGTACTCATGCCTCTGCGCCGCAAAATGGACGGGATCCAATTGTTGCTCTCGGTGCAGAAATTAATGCGCTGCAATCGATTATCAGCCGCAATATTGATGCACGGCGCGGGGTTTTGAGCATCACACATGTCACGGCTGGAAATACATGGAATATTTTACCGGAAACGGCCTTTTTCGAAGGAACGGTCCGAACGGCTGACAAACAAGTACGTGAGGCGATAAAAAAACGATTCCCGGAAGTCGTCAAGGGTACTGCGGAAGCCTATGGGGTTATCGCTGCTATCGACTGGTATACGGGTGATCCTTCCGTTAATAATGATCCGGAATTGACGGCAATCGTCCGCGATGAGACCAGTAAATTTACGGAAATATATGAAATGATTCCTGAATTAGGCAGCGATGATTTTGCTTGCTATCAGGAACACGTTCCAGGTGTTTACGCCAATATTGGTAACGGGGAAAAAGTCAGCGTCCACAATCCACGATTTACGGCTGACGACGGACTAATTCTCTATGGCACTCGTTTTTTTGAAAAAAATAGTTTTAGATTGTTGCATGAGCTGGCCAAACGCAAATCATTAAGATGAGGCAAAGTGGTGAATGGAACAGGAACCTGGAGTCTAGAATAAATCCCCACCTGTATAGCAGTTGGGGATTATCTGATTCTGCGATTAAAAACCATATTCCTTTTCTTTTTCTGCACGAATCTGAGCGTATGTTTTCGTCAGTAGGACAGTATCTTCTACCAAACGATCGATGCGGAATAAGACATCATCATTCTTAATTTCTTTTCGGTAAAAGTCCTTTTCCTCGATGAATACATAAGTCTGCACAATTTGTGCTTTCATATAGGCTAAAATGGGTTTTAATTGTTGCTCGGCAATTAAATAATGTTTTGGCGATCCAGCAGTTACAATCATGCTGACCACTTTGTCACGAAAGGCGTCGACGGGAAGCAAATCAAAGATGTTCTTCAATGTGGCGGGTATGGATGCCTGAAAAATAGGCGTCCCAATGATGATAGCATCTGCTTCCATTAGGCTTTGTGTAACATATCGCGCATCACCCGTATATTCCAAATAATTGCGTCCATCGCTGAACGGAATCTCGTAGTCGGCTAAGTCAATCAATGATGCGTCGGCATCTGGATATCTTTTTTTTAATGCTTTGAATGTGTCGTTCATGGCCGTTCTGGTCTTGCTACCGACTCTTGAACCTGATAGTCCGACAATTTTCATTTTTCCACCTTCTCATTTTTTTGCTGTATATTTTTTAATTGCCGGTAAAATTTCTGAGCCGATTATCTCGACGTTTCTCTTGACTTGATCAAAGGGCATGCCGCCGAAATCAATTTGGGCAATATAACGCTGATGACCGAATACCTCATATTGGTAGAGAATTTTTTCAATGATTTGCTGCGGGCTGCCAATATTCATGATATTATGCGGATCGGCACCCTGTGCAAATAGCTGTTTAGAAAAGCCTTGCCCATTTGTTTTTTTCATGCCTTCATTAATATGGGGATACAGCTCACGCAGGGCTTGCTGAGTTGTTTCAGCCGCATAGAAAAAACCTGCCGTGGCGACGGGGAGCTTTGCCGGGTCAAAGTTTTTTGCTCGTGCCGCTTCGCGATAAGCATCAATTGTCCGTTTGAAAAGAGAAGCAGGTCCGCCTAAATGAGCCATGAACATTGGAACACCGGCATATCCCGCCTTAATCGCACTGGCTGACGTACCGCCAACCGCTCGCCATATCGGCATGGATCCGTTTTTGGGGCGAGGCAGAACTTTTGCACTTTTTAATGGCGCACGAAAATTCCCCTTCCAGTCTACAATATCCTCTTCATTAATTTTTAGCAATAAATCAAATTTTTCTTCAAACAGCTCTTCATAGTCGCGAAGATTATAGCCTAATAAATCAAAAAGCCCTATCCGTGACGCACGTCCAGCAATAATTTCCGCACGGCCTTTCGATATCAGGTCAATCGTTGCGAAATTCTCATAGACGCGCACCGGATCCGATGTACTGATGATTGTAGATGAGCTGCCGATTTTTATCTTGTTTGTTGCCTCGGCGATTGCCGCGAGCACAATAGCATGCGCCTGGGTAGCAAAATACTCCTGATGACTTTCACCGACACTAAAAAAATCAATACCTGCCTGTTCAGCGAGTTTCGCATAATCAATGATTTCATGGATGCGCTGTTCTGCAGAAATTCGCTTCCCTGTCAGAGGATCCGGTAAGTGATC
The DNA here is from genome assembly GCA_048976585.1 of Sporolactobacillus sp. Lineage (GTDB taxonomy): Bacteria > Bacillota > Bacilli > Bacillales > Sporolactobacillaceae > Sporolactobacillus. Next base: position 38,428 of record JBHGUY010000040.1, read on the forward strand.
GCCAAGCGTGTAAATACCAAATTCCAATCCTTTGTTCGGATCCATACGATACTTTTCCATTGAATATCAGGCCTTTCTTCCCGCTATTTTTCACTCGTTCAGTCGTCATGTCAAATTATTGCGTCGCCCATCGGTGTACTCAATTCATCATCCTTTGATGAGTGAACGACGGCTGGCACCCTCACTAAATAGTGCATCTTTTCATTTGTTTCTTGTAATGTTATTATAGGAGATAATTATGATTAATGTAAGTACGTACATTAATGTGGCATAGTATACAAAAAGGTACTAGGGAGGATAATCAATGAAACTTGAACCTGACTTATGTCGCGTGGAAAGCGCATTAAACATTTTGGTTGGAAAATGGAAACCGATTATTTTATTGTATTTATTAAGAGATGGCACGCAGCGGTTTAGTGAACTGAAACGAAACGTGACCGGTATCACTCAGAGAATGTTGACCAAGCAGTTACGGGAATTGGAAGACGAGGATATTGTCAAGCGGGTCGTCTACGCTCAGGTTCCGCCGAAAGTAGAGTATTCCATCACTGAATATGGGAAAAGCCTGCAGCCCATCCTTGAGGCGATGCATGAATGGGGAATGAAGCACATTCTGCATCAGCAGCAAAAAGTGCGCGAGAATATTCAGGGCTAGACTCTGGTAGATCAAGGGGGTAACTCTCTATTATACGATCATCAGATTTTGCGCTTCTGAGCGCTCTGCCCGGATTAGAAAATCGAACTCTGGGTCGTCCGTCTTGTTAGAATACGCTATTCAGAAGAAAAGCATCATTCCTTAACGCTAGGGAATGGTGCTTTAGATATCGCGGATTTGGGAATGATCACGATTTTAATATTTGTAGAGCATACTGGCTAATTGGTACCCGCAGCCGATCGTCCAGAATAACACGTAATCGCCTCGTTTCACGACTCCCGTCTGAATGGCCTCATGCAAAGCCATGAAGGGGCTGCTTGTCGAAGTATAGCCGAATCGGTCGCCGATGTAAATGACCTGTCTGTCTGTAAGATGGAGATGCTTCTTCACATGCAGCACATTGGCTAATGAAAATTGGGAAAGGCAATAGGCTTTCACATCACTGGCAGCCAGCCCGTTTCTTTCAAGCAGCGTATCGAGCATTTCGTCAATATGCGGAAGCGCCATATCCGCATCAAACGGGAGCCAGTTAATGTATTTGCCGCTACTCTTTCCATGTAGAGCATTTGAAAGTCCTTCTTGAGGGTATTTGATTTTCTCCATATTGATAGAGTCCGTAAAATATTCGGAATCGATAAATCCCTCTTCATCGGACGATTCAAGAATGACAGCGCAGGCGGCATCGCCATAGTTGGCATAAGTAATCTCATTTTGGGGATCACAAAGAAGCGTGTTATAGTCAGAACCGACGACCAGCACGCGATTAACTTTTGGATTGGCTTGCATATATCTGCTGAGCTGCTCAATGGCGACTGTCATTCCTGCACAATTGGCATTGTTATCATACACAAGGGTGTGCGGTCCACCCTGGATCTCGCGATGGAGAATCATCGCATTAGACGGAAAAGTATATTCAGGAACCTGCGAGGAAAAGACAATGATATCTAAATCCTGTCCTGAACAATTGCTTTTTTCGAGTACTCTTTTGGCAGCAGCGATGCCCATTGTTAATCCGTTTTCTTCCTCATCTGTAATAATATATCGGCTTTTTCTGCCCATGTAGTCCATAAAATGACGAATATCTTTTCCCTGCTTATCGAAATGATCAATGTAGAATTGATTGTCACGCGAATGTTCTGGATGATAGATGGCTACATCCTTAATTTTTACACCTCGCATCAGAGTGCCTCCTTATAAAGACAACAAGCAGATTTAGCGACAGATCTGCTTGTTGTTCCCACTTATTTTTGGACAAAATCAAAATTATTAAGGCCTGCGTGTTTTGCGACGCGGTTAAGTTGCATTTTGATAACCGGACTTTTAACGATGATAAATACAATTTTTTTAAAGTGCGCTTGACCATACAGAGAAAAAGAATTCTCCAGGTCAGGAATCATGTCCTGCGTAATGATGTTCATTGTTGTACAGTCAACATTCAGAATAAAATCTTTGGGGTCAATGGGCTGCAGGGATTGATTATAATCGGTGACGAAGGACATAACGTCTTCCTTCGTAAAGCTTCCCCGGATGACCATGTCAATTTCTTTTTCCTGTGCCTTAACATTAATGCTGTATTTCTCGTTCAACATATTGCACCTCTTTCTTTTTTTTAACAACCAGTTAATATATCGGGAAAATATTGGGAAATATTAAGTGGAAAAAGAGACTGATCAGCTTTTTTATGAAGCAGGAAGCTCATACAAATAGGCGGGAAGAGGTAAAAATGGCGAGTTGGTATTTTGTATTTTTGAAATTGTGCTACAATTTATACAGAAGCAAGGAGGTTAGAGCATGGTGATTAAACGAGATAGATACTCGGTGCAGTTCATTTAATCTGCCTACAGGTTGTGCCGAGTCTAATAGGAGAAAGCAGGCAGTTGACTGCACCGTTCCGTGTAATAAATACAAACGGAGGCGTAGTTATGAATAGAGAGGTATTAAAAGAATTATGGCATAGAGAAGAAAAAGCTTCTTTTCAGGGATGGGACTTTTCGCACCTTAAGGGACGCTGGCAGGAAGAGGATCTTCCATGGGATTATCGTGAATTTGTTCTAGCTAATCTACAGGATAATGATCAGCTATTGGACATGGGAACGGGCGGCGGTGAATTTCTTTTGACGTTACATCATCCCTATTCCAACACTTCAGTAACTGAATCGTGGGCGCCTAATATTCAGTTGATCCAGCGGCGGTTGGCCCCTTTGGGTATTCATATTTATCCGGCAAAAAATCAGACGGATATTCCTTGCCCGGATAATTGTTTGGATAGGATCATTAATAAGCATACGGCTTTTGATATTCGGGCGATTAGACGGGCGCTGCGGCCGAATGGACTCTTTATTACGCAGCAGGTCGGTTGTTATAATAATGCTGATTTGTGCCAATTTCTCATTCCGAATTTTAAAACGCAATTTCCAATCATGACTTTGGATCAAAATGTAAAACGGTTTAAATCAGCAGGATTCAATGTTGAGACTGCGAGAGAGCGTTTTGTAAAACTAAGATTTTTTGATGTCGGTGCCATCGTTTATTATGCAAAAATTATCCAATGGGAATTTCCCGACTTTTCAGTGGATCGTTGTTTTGACGCCCTATACGCACTGCAGCAACGGATAATAAAGAAGGGCTTTATTGAAACGCACGAACATCGCTTTCTGCTGATCGCGCGCAACATCAAAGATTAAAAGGTGGAAGGGTATCTGCTTTAGCGCAGATGCCTTTCTTTTTCGACTTCAAAGACCGTATTGAGAGATGAGTGCATGAATGATTCAATTAAAAGAGTGAGTTGCAGCGGAATAAAAAGCATCTGACATTCCGTGGCCATTATTTAAAAAGTGGTGAATTGGTGTATGTTATAATGAAACAACATTTGTTCCAGTTAATATAGAGAAGTAAAATGGAGCTAGGGGGAATCGGATTGACTGAACAGAAGCTGGAGAGACGGTTAAAAAACAGACATATTCAATTAATTGCCATTGGAGGTGCGATTGGAACAGGTCTATTTCTCGGATCAGGGAAGTCGATTCATCTTGCCGGTCCATCGATTCTTTTCGCCTATCTCATCATTGGTATCGCCCTTTTTTTCGTTATGCGGTCACTTGGCGAACTCCTGCTGTCCAATTCGGGCTATTTATCTTTTACGGACTTTGCCAGTGAGTATATGGGCCCATTGGCGGGGTTTGTCACGGGGTGGACCTACTGGTTTTGCTGGATCATGACGGCGATGGCGGATATTACAGCAGTCGGAAAATACATACAATTTTGGTTTAATGTTCCTCAGTGGGTACCGGCTCTCCTTTGTCTTGTCGTATTGACGATTTTGAACCTGATGACAGTCAGGATGTTTGGGGAAATCGAATTTTGGTTTGCAATTATTAAGGTGATTACGATCATCTTGTTAATTGTGCTGGGCCTGATTATGATCTTTACGGGGTTCAAGACCAACACGGGATATGCATCCGTGCAGAATATCTGGTCTTACGGTGGGCTGTTCCCCCATGGGCTATCAGGGTTTTTTCTTGGATTTCAAATGGCTGTTTTTTCTTTTGTCGGTATTGAACTTGTGGGTGTCACGGCTGCGGAAACAGCCGATCCGGAAAAGACTTTACCACGTGCAATCAACAGTTTGCCCGTCCGCGTTCTGCTCTTCTACATAGGCGCACTGTTTGTCATTTTGTGTATCAACCCGTGGACGATGCTCAATCCGAATAGTAGTCCATTTGTTAGAGTATTTACACTTATCGGTATTCCGGCGGCGGCAGGAGTGATTAACTTTGTTGTCTTGACCTCGGCTGCCTCAGCCTGTAACAGTGGCCTTTTTTCAACGAGCCGCATGCTTTATTCGCTAGGCCGAGAAGGCAACGCTCCAAGAACATTTTCTATCCTAGGAAAAAGTTCAGTTCCTAGTTCAGCCCTTATTGCTTCAACCTTGGCACTTTCCATTGGGGTCGTCTTGAACTATTTTTTACCGGATTTTGTCTTTACGTTAGTGACGAGTATAAGCGCCATTTGTTTCATTTGGGTATGGAGCATTATTTTGATTTCACACATTATTTATCGAAAAAAACGTCCTGATCTTGCGGCTGCATCCAAATTCAAAGCACCGTTTGCACCTGCGATTAACTGGCTGATCCTTGCTTTTTTTGCTTTTCTGCTCATCTTGATAGGCATGGCGGAAGATACGCGTGTTGCTTTGTTTGTCACGCCTGTGTGGTTTTTTCTTCTGGTCATGGCCTATTGGTTTCATAAAAAAAAGAAAATGAACCGGGAACAAATTGTTGTCAACTCCAAAATTTAGAAGTGGGAGGGTATCTGTTGTTAACAGTAGATACTCTTTTTTAGTTTTACGAGTACGACAATGTGTTGACATTGGTTATGTAAAATGTGAGCGTCTGTGTTGTGGAAAAGCCGAAAAGTTGCCAATGATGCTTGTGAGCGACAAAAGGCTGAAAGTGTTTGACAAATGGCCATAGGCGACGAGTAGAATGACCAAACGCTTTATTCGAAAGTCGATTAAAGCACGTTGTCACTAAATTAGTAAAAAAGCACTTTGAAACCCGAACAAAAAAAACAATAGTTGAGAAAACATTGGTTCCCGATTGAATACGTTCCTATTGATCGGTACAGGAGAAGGCAAAAAAATGCCTAATTGTGAAAGTGCTATTTCATACGATAATCTGAACAGGCAATAGATGAGGCCTATGAGCGGATGCGGTGACACCTTCTCAGGCGACATCGATGATTAGTTTTTCAATGGTGATACGGGCAATCGTGTCGTTTAGAAACAAAAAATCCGTCTCATAGGCTACTCACAGTAGCTTTAAAGAGGCGGATCATTGATTAAAATGTTACGTTAATTGAAGCACTGTTTCCGTCTCTTATCGCGGATAGTGCAACTTCCGTCAGCGTTCACACACTGGTGTTCTATCTTTTTCGAAAGGGAAAGAATCAGGAATCGATTGTGGTAAACTGAAAATAAATGTGAAACGTTTTACAAGGGAGTGAAGCGAGCATGAACCATAAGATAGCACTGCTTGCTGATGTACATGGAAATACAACAGCCTTGGAAGCAGTTATTGACGATTCGATTCATGAAAAGGTGACTGACTATTGGTTTTTGGGTGATTTAATCATGCCTGGGCCGGGATCAGCTAACTTATTGGCTCTGCTGAAAAAAATGAATACCTCCGTTTATGTAAAGGGCAACTGGGAAGACTGCCTTCTTGAAGCCTTAGCGGGAGAAGTTGATATCAATGATCCTTCAGATATCTATATAACAAGACTTGTCCAGTATCTGTGCCAGACCTTAAAGAACTCCCAAATAGAATGGATAAAGCACCTGCCGTTACATATGATTAGGACAATCAATGGATTGAACATTAGTATTGCCCATCATCTGCCGGATAAAAATTATGGAGGGGACTTGGAATCGGATCAATTGCAACAAAATTTTGATCGCCTTTTTGCACAGAACAATTGTGATATTGCCATTTATGCTCATGTGCATCATCAGATGATGCGATACAGCAGTGAAGATCGGCTGATTATAAATCCAGGTTCCGTAGGACAGCCCTTTTTCAAATGGGCGAAGCACCGTGCTGATTTACGCGCCCAATATGCCATTCTTGAAATTGATGAAAATGGTCTCGTGCAAATCAGATTCAAAAAAGTCGGCTATGATGTCAACAAAGAAATACAAGAAGCGAAAGATAGGGAGATTCCTTACTTTGCACTGTACAAAGAAAAATTAGAAACGGGTATAACACATACACACGACAAAGAACTATTAAAAGGAATCAATCAACGCTATGGCTATGACCAAGACGTCATTTCGTTTTTAGGAAAATTAGATCGAACGGAAAAGTCATGAAAGTATCCATTATTAAGGAAAAGGTTTGTCCTGATTTGGACACAGCTTTGTCACTGGAACTGATGAAAACTTGAAATCGTTCAAAGAAACTAAAGCAATAGCAATTGTCGATTCTGTAGAAATTTACATGGCATACCTGATAAAAAACGGATTCAGCAAAGTTTGGTTGAAGCTGGCTTGATCTTAAGCCTTCTTACTAAAGAGACCGAAAAAAGAAACAGCCCGAACAGAAAAGATTGTGTCTGATGTTGGTTTAGAAAAAAGTTTGATTAAAAAGAGACTGCTAACGTTGATTTTATAGATAGAAGAAAAATGCCCATTTTGAAAAAGATTGATCAACATGGGCGTTTTTTAATTTCAGTTAGATAAAATATATATATAAGTTTGATCAAAACCATATGCAAATGATTATTTAACAGTATCTGATCAAATACCTCTCTATTGATACGATTTTTTATTAACATCGTGACATTATTTCAAATCTACACATGTGTGAAAATGTTGAGAAGGCAAAATAAATAAAATCGGGAGCTGAGTATTGCCTCTGTAGCTCCTAATTATGCTATTCAAAATAAAACAGATCTTCAAATTTTCTATCAAGTGCGATACACAAAATAAGCGCTAGTTTAGCAGTAGGATTAAATTGCCCTGTTTCAATGGAAGATATGGTCTGACGGGACACTCCGACCATTTTGGCTAAATTTTCCTGAGAAAAGCTTTAAATATATAGCAGATATGAGACAATGAGAGGGATCGGATAGATGCAAACCTTTTAAAATCTGTAACAGTACAGATTGTTGTACGGCTGCATGTATCTAATGGACCAGTTTCCTATCCTAGAACTGGAATACGATTGAAGAAGGCTTCTACGATGTCAAAATCAAAATTTTCTAGCTGTACGGCAGTCCTTGTCGGGAAGGCTGCTTCCATTGATGGCTCCACGATGATCGCCCGTAACGAAGATGCACACGGGGCGATTAACCCGAAACGATTTACCGTCTTGAAATCGGAGGATCATCCGCGCCAATATGTTTCTCGTGTGAATAATTTTACGATCGATTTGCCGGAACCTGCATTTCGCCATACTTTTACGCCGAGTGCTGATAAATCTGAAGGCGTGTGGGGAGAATCCGGTATAAATACGGAAAATGTGGCGATGAGCGCGACTGAGACAGAATTTACCAATCCTTATGTTCTGGGTTATGATCCCTTGGTGGAAGAAGGCATTGGCGAGGAAGCAATGGAATCCGTGGTTTTACCCTATATTCGTACGGCACGCGAAGGCGTCGAACGTCTCGGCAAAATCATTGAAAATTACGGGACCTTTGAGAGCAACGGCATTGCTTTTTCAGATGCGAATGAAGTCTGGTATATGGAGACTGCTGGCGGCCATCACTGGGCAGCCGAGCGGATCCCGGATGATGCTTATGCCATTGCCCCCAATCAGACCGGCCTGCAGACGATTGATTTTTCAAAACCGGATCAGTTCATGTGGGCGACCGACCTGCGGGAGTTCGTTGAAAACTATCATTTGAATCCGAGCGGAACCGAATTCAACTTCAGAAATATCTTCGGCACGCATACGGCGGCAGACCGGCATTACAACACGCCGCGTACTTGGTACGGCCAGAGATATCTTAATCCTGAGATCAAGCAAGACCCGATGAGTGATGACCTGCCGTTCATTCAGCGTACGGATCATAAAATAACGATTGAGGATGTGCAGTATATCCTGGGTTCCCATTATCAGGAAACGCCATATGATGCCTTTGGCAGGGGAACAGAGGAACAAAAACACATTTTTCGCCCGATTGGCATTGACCGTAATCAGGAATTTCATATTCTGCAGATTCGGAATGATGTCCCAGCAGAATACGCGGCTATTCACTGGCTGGCCTTCGGTGTCAATCTCTATAATGCCCAGGTGCCGTTCTACGCGAATGTGCTTGACACACCTGAAAATTATAAGAACACAACGAACATTGCTGATATGAATAATGTTTATTGGTTGAACAAAACGATTGCCGCACTCGCAGAACCGCATTATCATCAGGTGATAAACGCGGTCAACGTCTTTAAAGATGAGGCGCAAAGTTATGCTCGCGGGCGCATCGCTTTTTCAGACAAACAAGCGGCTGAATTATCCGGCGAGGCGCTCAGCTCTTTTCTCACCCAGCAAAATGGAATTACTGCCGCTGAGGTAACGAAGCGGACCTATGCCCTGTTTGATCGTTTAATCAAACAGGCGAGTGACGCAATGCTGCTTACTTATGAAAAAGGTCAAAATCTGTAAATTAAATGATAAAGCATGCTAACTTGAATGGTGCAGAGAAGTACAATGGTACTCTCTGCACCACTTATTTTATTAGCAGGATTGAAGCATAGGGCAGCGGATCTGCTGGAATGTCTGAAGCGAATAAAAAAAGGCATTTGACGAGGTGTGGCGCACGGTGCAATGTCCTTAATCACTTAATTTTTAGCAGAGCCAGGGATGTCCTTTTCCATAAAAAAGGAAAAGAGGAGTGCCGCGGCTTCAACAATTAAAAAGGTTAGGAAAATCGCGTGATAACTCTGTATGGAGGCATTCGCCTCAGATTGGCCAATTCTTATTTGATGGGCAGTGACGTTAGTAAGTATCAATGTCGCAACAGCAACACCGGTGGAGCCGAAAATCTGTCGCATCGTTGTAATGACTGCAGTGCTGTCTGCAGTCAATTGCGGAGGTAGGGAATTTGCACCCAGTGTAACGGCTGGCATCATTACGAAGGCATTCCCTCCTTCAATAATCATGGAGAGGAAGATCATTAGCGGCAGATTCATCTCACCGGCAATGAGTGTTAAGGCTAGCCAACCGATAACGATTAGGCTCATTCCGATTTCCATCGTCCGTTTGTAACCAATACTATCGGCAAGTTTGCCAGTCAGCGGGTTAAGCAGACTTAATAGGAGGGCGGCAGGTACAAGTGACATACCGGAGGCAAATGGCGACAAGCCAAGAATTCCCTGATAATAGAGTGGGAAGATAATCGTCGTGACTATCAGTGCAATATAAGATGAGGCAGTCAAGATGACCGCACAATCAAAATGAAAAATTTTAAAGACACGAAGCTGCAGCAGCGGGGTGTCTAATCTCAACTGGCGGATGACAAAGAGAACAAGGGCAATCAGGCTGATCGCCAGAATGGAAAAATTAGCCACCCAATGCGTACCCGTTTTGCCGATCCCGTTGATAATATAGAGAATACCGATGATCCCGATCGAATAAATAACGGATAAAATATCGATGTGAGAAGGATGATACGGCATCACATTTTTAATGAAGAAGAAGGCGAGAACGAGGACACAAGTGATCACGATCAGAAAAACGATAAATAAACTGCGCCAACTGAGGCTGTGCAGGACGATTCCTGAAACGATTGGTCCATAGGCTAAGGCAGACCCCATGACGAGTCCGGCGATCCCCATCGTTGTGCCGCGTTGGTTATCCTCAGTGATCGTCAGCAGCACGGTTTGAAAGGAGGGGAACAGAATACCGACTGCGGCAGCTTCCAAAATCCGACCGGTCATCATTAGGGGAAAGTTAGGGGCAAGAATAATGATCAGCGTTCCGATATCAAATAGGGCGACGGTACCGAGAAACAACACATTAAATTTTACATTATGGAGCAGCCAGGGACTGATTGGCATCAGGATACACATCACGAGCATAAATCCTGTCGTCAGCCACTGTACGGTGGATGCCGGGATGCCAAAATAATTCATCAATACCGGATAAGCGGTCGAGAGCGATGATTGGCTGATCGACATCGTGAATGTTCCGGCAAGAAGCACAAAAATAAAAAGAAACCGATTATAGCCGTATTTATCGGACTCAGTAGTCATTTTTTCATCCCTTCTTATTCTCCCAATCTATTTGTTGGTCTTGATTTCATCCGAAACAGCATAATGGCCGGAGCGTTATCTGTTCCGGTCATTACAGGCTTAATCGTGATTAAGAATCCATTTTTCAAAAATGAATACACCAAACAGAGGAGTCTACCGGTTAATCTTTCGTCCCTTCCAGTGGTCCTTCTTGTTTAATGGCGTCCGCCTTCGTCTCTTCATCTGTATTCTTTGCATGTTTGACAGGCGCATATAAAGAGAAGACCTGCATGGGCTTGTCGCCGATATTAGTCACATTGTGCCAGGTCTCAGCGGGGACGATCACCGCGTCTTGCGGATGCACTTCACGGGAGAGGGTGATCTTATCTTTTTCTTTGCCCATCTCGACTTTTCCGACACCGTCAATCAGGTAGAGAAACTGATCATTGCCATGATGAATTTCCATACCGATGTCGCCCCCTCCTGCCGGAATAGACATCAGTGTCAACTGGAAGTAGTCACCTGTCCATAAGGTTGTGCGATAACGTGAATTTTGCATCGCCGCTTTGGCCAGAGAAATCGCGAATGGATCTTTTCCATAATCTTTCAGCTCAATTTTTTCTTCAGTTGTTTTTGCCATGAGTCCTAACCTCCAGAATTTTTTTGCCGATTACTGATCCCAATCACCAGTTCCAACCCCATTCAAAAAAAGCGACTCGCGGGAATCTTGAGGGCGGATCCTTTGAAAAGGGAAGAACAGAGTCACAAATAAGAACTGCTCGAAATTTTTTGGTTCATCTCCTTTAACGTTCCCGTTAATTTAATTATGAGTTTAATAGGGCAATAATGTCAATAATAATTCTAATAAAGTTGATTATTTTTAAGGGAAAAAGAGAATGGATAAGGAAGAAATAAACGAGATAAATCGTTGATAAAATGCTGTTAATAATGATAATCATTATTAACATCCAGCCGATAATACTAGTCATTTTATTATCAATTAGAGAATAATAATGAGAAAATAAAAATTATGAGAATTGCTTTTCTCTCTGATCCAATCGTTGTTAAAAAGTGAGAGACTGTCCTTCGATTTTCATAGGGATTCGGTTATAAACGCCCATTTCTTATTCGGCGAGAACGGGATTTGTGACAATTTATCTATATATATACTATATCTATTCCAATCGACACAATATGTAGATATAATGAATAGGTGGTACCTGAAATGAACCTTAATCGTTAAACGTAAATGTACCTGAGTGAAGGAAGGCTGATGATATAATGACAACACTAACAAAAGATCCAGTGATGGAAATGGTCCAAAATACGATGGATCTGAAAAATATCGAAAATGAAAATGCAAATCTAGCAGAGCACGTTTTTTCTGCACGTAATGTTCGCGTCGCCAATCAGGTGACAAAAAAATATGCAATGGAACATCTGTTATCCGCCGATGTCAGAAGGGCCTTTCAGGATAACTGGATCTATATCCACGATTTCAATGCCTATGCTTCAGGAAATCACAATTGCCTGACGCTTGACTTGGCCGAGGTTCTGAAGGATGGATTTAAAACGAATAATGCTGATATTCGCGAGCCTCATTCGATTTCGAGTGCGATGCAGCTGACGGCAGTGATCATGCAGTGCCAGAGCAATTTACAGTTTGGCGGCATTGCCGTGGGCACATTGGACATCGATCTCGCGCCCTATGTCGACAAATCCTTCCGTAAGCATTACCGCACGGGTTTGAAATATCTCTATGAAATTGAGGATGGCGGCGATCGTCTCGCCGATGTCCGTTTTCTGTCCCGGAAAACAGATTATCCGAAAGACCATCCTTATCTTCGGGCATTGAGATATGCGTGGGATAAGACCGTCGAGGAAGCGCATCAGGGCGCCGAAGCACTGATCCATAATTTGAACAGTCTGCAGTCACGGGCTGCTGATCAATTGCCCTTTACTTCGATTAATTACGGCACGGACACCTCAGCAGAAGGTCGGCTGGTTTCGAAAAGCATCCTTGACGCGACGATTGAGGGTGTCGGTGCGCATCATCTGACTCCGATTTTCCCGGTTCAGGTTTTCCAGTATTATAAAGGGATCAATGATCGCCCGGGAACAGCGAATTATGACCTGTTCCAACTGGCACTGAAATGCTCGGCGCTGCGCATGTTCCCGAATTACGCGAATTGTACAGCCAGCTATTTTAAAAAGCCGACCTGCAAGCAGGAGATCTTTAATACAATGGGCTGCCGGACGCAAATCGCCGAGGATCGTTTCGGAATTAAAGGCAACCAGGGCAGGGGCAATATTTCTCCAGTCACGATTAATCTTGCCAAGATTGGCATTGAGAATGGTATTTGTCTCGGCAAGCGGCAGTCCGCGGATATCGATGGATTCTGGAGCGAACTGGATCGCGTTCTCCATATCACAGCAAAGGCGCTGCTGGAACGTTTCGATTACGAGGGCCGGCAACCGGCCAAATCGGCACCCTTCATGTATGAGAATCAGTTAATGAAAGGGAAAAAGCTGGCAGCTGATGAACCTGTCCGTGATGTCTTGAAACATGGCACTCTGGCGATTGGACTTCTCGGTCTGTCCAATTGTATGTCTGCTTTGTTCGGCAAGCATCAATTTGAAGATGATGATGTCTGGAATTTTGCCTACTCGGTATACCAGCATGTCGAAACTTTTAAAAAGGCGATATCTGAGGAGTACGATCTGAATTTCTCAGTTTATTCGACCCCCGCAGAGAATTGCTGCTACTCGATCTATAACCGGCTTATTGAGGAATATGGTGAAATCAAGGGCGTTATCGATCATGGCTACCTGACCAATTCGTTTCATTGCCCGGTCTGGTATCCGATTTCCGCCGAAGAAAAAATTCGCAAGGAAGCCCCTTTTCACGAGATATCAAGAGGCGGGGCGATCACCTATGTAGAAGTCGATTCGTCGACGCAGCATAATATCCCGGCGATGGAGCTGCTCGTTCATGACGCAATGGATCACGATATTTCCTATTTCGCGATGAATGTCCAGATCGATACTTGCCGCTCATGCAGCTATCAAGGAATTATCGATCACGAATGTCCAAAATGCGGCAGCACGGACATCGAACGGCTGAGACGGATTACCGGCTATCTGACTGGAAGTGTCGAGCATATGAACACCGGTAAGCAGAAAGAGGTTGCTGATCGGGTAAAGCATACAGGAGACGCGCACATTCTTTTTGATTGGAGAGACTGATGATGCCGCAGCTTGTTCAGCAGGTAAAGTCTTTGCGGGTTCTCCAGGTGTACCGGGATTCGGTAGCGGACGGACTCGGCCTGCGCACGGTGATTTTTTTCGCCGGTTGCGGTCAGAATCCGAAATGTCCGCTCTGCCAGAATCCGGATTCCTGGTCCGCATCCTCCGGCAAAGAACTCGCGATGGAGCAATTGATACGGCTCGCGACGCAGACAAAAAATAATCAGATCACTTTTTCCGGGGGCGATCCCCTGACCTATCAATTCGATAACGCGCTGGAAGCCGCTCGAATTTTAAAGACCCAATATCATAAAAATATTTGGCTGTACACCGGCTATCGCTGGGAATTCGTTAAAAAATCACCCGTGCTTTCGCAAATTCTTCCCTATATTGATGTGCTCGTCGACGGGCGTTTTGTTCAGAAGCTGCGTGATATCTCACTGAAATTCCGCGGCTCGTCTAATCAAAGGATCATCGATGTGCCGCAGAGCCTGAAAGAAAATCGAATCATCGACATGATTGATCAGATCGACTAAAAAACAGTTCGACCGCTTGCCGGGTCGGGTTGTTTTTTTGAATGTACCCCAGTTTTTATTGAAAATCTGATTAAAAGAGATAAGGAAATAGAGCAACAAATTAAAGAATGAGAGGATAAGACGCTGGATGAATGAAGTTAAGCTACCATTAGGTGACGGAAGAACCAATGCGTTTAGTCATCTAATAGTAATAAAAAATCATCCGTATTTCAAATGAATGACTAAATACCAAAAAACATGAACGAATGATTTGTAGGAGAGCGATTCAATTGACATTAACTGGCCAATTCCTGAAAAATTCATTTATCCAGTCTTGAGTGGATCTGTCGTCTCCGTCACGAATACTTAAATGCCAGCCGCGACTGCCCCCGCTTCATGCTAAACTAATCGTAATTATCAGGAGGAGATTTATATGAGCAGACCATGGTTTCACCTGTTAGCAGTCACGGTCATTGTCGCCGGTTTCAGTGGCATCACGACTACCGGCTGCGCGAAATCCACTGGCTATACGGTCACCAAGACCAGCGCCATGACCAAAACTCCCTATTATCTGACCAACGAAAAAAAGACGACCTACGCTTGGAATAAGAGCCACACTAAGAAGCTACAGGTTATCAATCCCGATGCCAGCTCCTACTCCTGGTACGCCGACCAACAAATCACGCTCAAGCACGATGGCAAGTCCGCCGTCTATTACCGCGTGGCGACCGATTCACCCGTTTCACGGCAAGTCGGTTACGTGTGGCACGGCTACTTAACCAAGGGCTACAGCAAGAACGTCTCGACCACCATTAACGACGGGGACTACTACCGCCTGAACGCCGCCACCAAGGTGACGTTTGGCAAGAAGTCCTTCATCTTGCCCAAGGACACCTTGGTTCGGGCCTCGACCGATGTGGTGAACCAGAAGGAATACCTGACCGTTACGCTGAAAAACCTCAGCTACACCCTGAAAAAGCAGGTGGGCATCGCCTACGATGACATGACTGCCAGTGCCGGGTTGGCGTCGAGCGTCAATTGGACCAAAATCAGCGAGCCCAGCTATATGTTGCCGAACACCAACGATGAGAACACGCCGGTCTGGAACAACGACCTGTTCCCCGGCACCAAAGAAACGACCGCAAACACCCAACGCCTGCGGATCACCACGGACGGGTACCTCGAGTTCTACAACAACGGTTCCCACCAATCCACAGCCACATACCCAATTGGGGCGCCAACCAGTCGGAAGATCTTAAGGAGTTCGACAAGCGGCAACACCGTCACGGTGACCTACGATCAAGCCATCCCCGGTCTGAAGGACACCGCCGTGACCGTTAATGGCAAGACCGAATACCAACTGACCATCAAAAAGAAGGCTAAGTTGACCGACATGACCGGCTACGCGCTGGCCAACTATTCGGTCGGCGGCGAGGCCTTCTACAGTTGGGCCTCCGCCTCCCTGTTACCAAACTACGACGCTCCGAAGACGCCGACCACGCTCAGCGAGATAGCCTTCAAGAAGTTGGACAAGGTGTTCTTCAACACCGACACCTTCTACAAGACCACTAAGGCCGTCAAGATTCAGGTCCCCTTCACCGGGTATAATGGTGGCGCCAGCCTGACCAAGACCGTGACACTGCCGAAGGGCACGGTGGTTGCCAGCGATGGCATCAGACGAACGAAGGTCAACGGCAAGTACATCAAGGTGATCGACATTCATAGCAACCTCCTGAGTGCCAACCTCTTAAAATCGGGGTACGCCGCGGGATTAGTCGCCTCTCGAAATTGGCAGACTCAGTTCACACCGAACAAGAACTTCAAGCAAATCAAACGGCCGAGCTACCTGCCAAGTTATAGCTACGGCGACCTGTACCTTGGAAGCACCACGGCCATCAAGTACCGGGCAACCAAGCTGTCAAAACAAAGTATCGTCGTCACATCCAACGGCTACGTCGAAGTCCACAAGAATGTGGCCAATGCCAATAGCGCCAGTTACTACAGCAAGCCGGCCATTTCCGCTAAAATTCAACGTACCGTGGTTAAGAACCACACCCGTCAGCTCTTCTTAAATAAGAAACTGAGCGGCTTCAAGACCACCAAGGTCCGTTACCAGGGAAAGACCCAGTACCGCTTGGACCTGACCAACCAGCACAAGTACCGGGTTGTCCAGCCGTTTGAAGACGAGGACAGCGGGCCAGCCTATTACACCCTTTACTTAGTCGGCGGCAAGACCTTCTACACGCCGTTAGGGTCAATCAACGGTTAACCTGAAAAACACAAATAAGCTCCGCAAAATCCGGCTGATTTTGCTATAATCCCTCCATAGTTGTCAGATGAAATACTATCATTCATCTGACAATTGGAGGGATTTTTGTATGCCCAGATCCAAGCACACTATTATTGTTAGGAGGTAACTTATTGTGAGTTTTTATTAAAGTGGGCCCCATTGTCAAGATGGACTTTAGTCTGTTGAGCACGCGTAGCGTGTGAAACATAAAAACCCCGCATTTGGGGTTCACATCATTGAAAGGTGGTTTTGATTATTTGATTGTTGATAGTACATGTCATGACGCGTTAGAGCGATCAATTATGAATAATACCTTCATTGCCTTCAACTTCATTGAATCTCAAAGTAAGAAAGAATGCGACGGGAACTTACCCACCCTGAAGGTACGGAGCTCTTTTGAGATTTAAGGTAGTAGTAAATATCTTGTTCCCGAGTCCGTTTTACAGCCTTAGTGACTTTAAATTCAGACTTACTTGGAATTGTTGAGCTTATAAAATCAGATTTTTGAGCCAATCTCTTAGTCTTGTATTGAGTGTAAGGAGGATAATTCCAAATAACACCTGGAGTGGCAACCCCGACGACGTGATCCTTATAGATAGCCGGAATGGTTGTCGTTTGGGTAGTCGTTGCTTTTTTAACTCCGCCGGCAAATGAACCGACTTTTTTACCCCCATAGACGTAACCCCGATATTTACCATTCATCGTCACGACCCGATAATAAACGGAACCGGTGTTGGTGATTTTATAACCATAGGCACGGAAATAATAAGTTGAACCCTTATAAGCGTGGTACCACAGACTACCATAGTAATAATCACCATCTGCATGAGTATAAGAAGCAAATTTTGCCATCTTGCTCTTGGAAACCACTAGTTTAGCCCCTTTTACCGTGCCGGGTTTCGTATAAAGGGCATATTTACCCGTAGCAGCCACGTTACGGGTGGATCCAGCTGTCTTTAAAGGCGTGTAGCCCACTTTAATTGTTGCCGTATTGGTTTTAACGGTTTTATTGGGTTTATTGGATGTATTGCATGATGTTATAGTCAACAAGATCGCTACGGCAAGGACTGAAACCATTGCTGATTTTGTCCATTTATTCATATCTAAATCCCCCTATTTTGCCTTATTATAACGCATAAACCGGTCAAGTCCGAATTTGTGTGTCAATTAATCTCAGTCAAAAAAGGTCTCTAACTAGGGACAATAGCAGTCACTTTTCATAGGCCACTGGAGTTCCATCGAATCCTATAAGGGTCTACTGGTTTAAAGCGAGTGGGTTAAGACCAGAAGTTCGTTGACTAAAAATGGCTCATGAAATCTCGAGGATTTTCATGAACCATTTTTGATTAGAGACGACTTATGGAGCAAATTCTTTTTTTATTTGTCATGACTCGTTAGAGCGATCAATTATCAATAATGCCTTCATTGCCTTCAATTTCACTGAATCTCAAAGTAAGAAAGAATGTGGCGGGCACTTACCCAACCTGAAGGTACTGAGCTCTTTTGAGATTTAAGATAGTAGTAAGTATCTTGTTCCCGAGTCCGTTTTACAGCCTTAATGACTTTAAATTCAACATTAGTTGGAATTGTTACGTTTGCTTGACCTAAGCTATTAGTCTTGTATTGAGTGTAGGGAGATAATTCCAAACAGTACCTGGAATGGCAATCCCGACGACGTGATCCTTATAGATAGCCGGAATGGTTGTGGCTTGTGTAGTCTTTGCTTTTTTAACTCCGCCGGCAAATGAACCGACTTTTTTGCCCCCATAGACGTAACCCCGATATTTGCCATTCATCGTCACGACACGATAATAAACGGAACCGGTGTGGGTGACTTGATAACCGTAAGCACGGAAATAAAAAGTTGAACCCTTACCTGATTCGTAAGCAGTTCCCTTTCGCCCTATATCCAAATCCAAGGGACTGGGATAATCAGTTGAACTCTTATAAACGTAGTTCCTCCCATAAGTCTTGTAAAAATTAAGATCTGCACGCGTATAAGAAGCAAATTTTGCCATCTTGCTCTTGGAAGCCACTAGTTTAGCCCCTTTTACCGTGCCGGGTTTCGTATAAAGAGCGTATTTACCCGTAGCGACTACGTTACGGGTTGATCCGGCTGTCTTTAAAGGCGTGTAGCCCACTTTAATTGTTGCTGTATTGCATGATGTTATAGTCAACAAGATCGCTACGGCAAGGACTGAAACCATTAATGATTTTGTCCATTTGTTCATATCTAAATCCCCCTCGTCTAATAGTTTTCAACTTAATAGTAACTCCCTGTTCAGCTCGGGGACTGCGTGATTATCCTCTTATTTTGCCTCATTATAACATAACGTAACGCATCGACTAAACGCCTTTGCAGTTTTCCTTTTTCTTAAAGAAAAGCTTACATTGCTTAAATCAATCCACAATAGCACTATAATGAAAACGATTCCAATCATGTGCACATGATCACCAACCAAATTTTTAGACAGGGAGGGATTTGTTATGAGTGAAAATGACAAAGACGTCCAATTAGATGAGCGATTTGACGCTGGTGGACCTGTTCCGACCGACCAATTGGTTATGAACCGAGACGACTTTGAGTCCGATGAAGCCATGGAGCAGTATTTTAAGGATCACCCTGAAGCCCCTCGTCAGGCCTATGACGCGTATAAAGAAGAAAAGTCTGCGGGGTCATCAACAAAAAGTAACTATTTCCTCTCAGGCGGCAACGGGTAGCCAAGTTTATTCATTAAATGGTTTATACTCCGAACATGTTGTCCAAAGTGCCTATGTAGGAACTTCATACCTTTACACCACTCAACAAGTTGATAATAGTGAGGGAGCCTACCAAATCATTACACGTTTTCCATTGAACGGTTCATCACTAACTGCGCAGGATTCCATGACTCTCTGGCGATTTGGGCATGGTGAAACGTTACAGTGGTTTGACCACAATGGAAAAGATTATTTCTGGGTAGTTGCAAAGGCTACACAGGTAGATAATCCAACTACTACTTCTACTTACGACTGGGGAACACAAATTGCCCGGATTCAATATCAAGCTGGCGCTTCGATTGACTACACGGATGTTCCACGTTTCTCGAGCATCAATCGTGCCAATAATACAGGTACATCTTTTGGTACATTGAAGCGTTGTGAAGCGGCTTTAAGTAGCTCTCGTGTCCATTTATTGATCTGGTCAATGAATACGTCCAATACGGTTCAATTTGCTTATTACAATGCTGAGGGACTAAATGATATTTTAGATCAGCAGGAAGCTCAAACTTCAAAGTATATTTCAGCTGGTGACCCTTCTGTTTTCAGTCTATGTGTAAGTTCATATCAATCAAGTGATTTTTACAATGCAGTTAAGTATCAGTCTGTTCAAGGGATTGAGTTTTCTGACGGACAAGCTATTTATATTTCAAGTGGTGGTATTGGTCAAAAACCGGTTATTCAAAAAGGCAATTGGGGCACAACTGATTTCATTCCATACGTTGTTACTGTTGAAGGTGACGTCTTAAGCGATGCAGCTGGTTATCAAGTTGAAACTGAAGGGATTAAGTTAAAGGGGGATGACGTTTTCTTAAATGTATCTCTGCATAGCGGCGATAGTCCTAAATTGATTTTCACCGTACCCAAAAGTGCTTTTTAATCAACTTTCATAAACATGTAAACGAAGAGGCGATGAATTAAGCTTGCACCAATGTCATCACTAATTTTTTATCGATAATGGTTTCATTTGGGCCTGATTGAGAATCGTCTCCAAAAGTGCATGGACACCACATCCTTTAGAATCTCCTGGAAAAAGGTATTGGTCAACGCTATTCTAACTGAGATCATCGGCTCTGGCTCATTTTCTATGGGGAAACCAATAAGAGGGCGAAGATCAAATTTCTGCGTTTTCACATTGATAAACTCTGATTTACAATGATACGTCCTCAACTCAAAAGCTGGACCCTCCTTGAGGATCACCGGCGATATTTTCCTTAAGCGGTGGAACTATTAACTGTTTTTTTGCGATCGGCATGAGGCGCTGATCGCTTTTTTGTGGATTTAAAGGCGTCAATCGTTCCCTGATTCTTGCCATTCATGCGGATTATTCGTCATCTCACGGTGAAAACGCTTCCTGATATTGCTTTGTTGCTAAGATAAAAGGGAGGAAGGAAGAGAGTTACCTTCCAAAGCAATTTTATCAATTAGCTCGGATAATTTGAGCGAAAAGAGGTCATTGAAATGGCGGCAAATCAAATCAGGAAGTTCAAACAATCCCGAGGATCTGTACTCATCGGAACGATTATTGTGATGATTGGTTTGGGAACGATCTATACATGGAGTTTATTCAATCAACCGCTCGCTGACAAGTACGGCTGGAATGTAGGCGCGGTGGCGACAACTTTTTCAATTCTCAGTTTTGCCCTGTCCTTTTCGACGTTATCGGCAAGCAGTCTGCAGAAGAAATTAGGCATTGGCGGACTCTTGATTTTAACCGGAGCCGGGATGGGTATGGGTCTCATGGTCAGTTCATTTATTTCGTCGCTTTGGGTGCTGTATCTTTTTGCCGGAATTCTAGTCGGCGCCGCGAATGGGATTGCGTACATGACGACACTCTCAAATGCCATTCAATATTTTCCGGAAAAGAAAGGCCTGATTTCGGGGATCGCCGTTGGGTCCTATGGAACCGGCAGTCTATTATTCAAATATGTCCTGGGTTTCTTCATGGCGCATGTTGGCGTCACTCAGACTTTCCTTTACTGGGGAGTCTTGATTATGGCGATGATCATTGGCGGGGCGTTCCTTGTTAAAGAGGCACAGGCAGTGGTGCCGGTGCCGGGCGGAGCGGCACCCCTTCAAAAGGATTACTCGTTGAAAGAAATGTTACGGACAAAGGAAGCCTATCTTTTATTCTTTGTTCTATTTACCGCCTGCATGAGCGGTTTGTATCTGATTGGCAGCGCAGCCAATATCGGTGTCAGTCTGGCCGGATTGAATGCAGCGGCTGCGGCCAATGCCGTGGCGCTGGTCGCCATTTTCAATACGACCGGGCGGATTGTTCTGGGGACAGCATCGGATCATTTTGAACGTTTGAAGGTCATTGCTGTATCCCTCGCTGTCACCGCTGCCGCGGCACTCGTGCTCAGTGACATGAAATTGAATTTCGCTCTTTATTTCATCTGCGTTTCCAGCGTTGCCTTTTGCTTCGGCGGTAATATTACGATTTTTCCAACCATCGTTTCCGAATTCTTTGGGCTGAAAAACCAAAGCCGCAATTATGGCATCATTTATCAAGGCTTCGGCATTGGCGGGCTCAGCGTCTCCTTTATTTCAGGGCTGCTTGGCGGATTCGCTCCGACCTTTAATTTTATTGCTCTGCTCTGCGTGCTCGCTTCAATCATTGCTCTGGTTTTACATGTACCGGGGACCAAGCGAATTCTTCTGCTGCGGCACAGGCAGGAAGGACGTCTATTACCTGTGAAGGTTGAAAAATAGGATTTTTTATAACATCATCGAGTGAAAATTTTCACTTGCCGTTCTGCTTCAGAACGCTCGTCTGTAAAGAGGAGTTGAAGCAGAATTTTTGTTGTTTGACCCGGTGAACGGCTTTTCAGAAACACAATTCAAAATGCTGATCAAAATCGTTTATCTCTGGTTAAAAAGTCTGTTACACTTGATTGGAATAGCGACCAGCGATAAGTGGAGGGAGGGGAAAACGCTTATGGCGTCTTTTGTGACCATGCTTTTTCAATTATTTGAACGCGCTGCATTGCTTATTGTATTCCTCTTTTTATTGACAAGAATTCCGCGATTTAAAGAAATACTGCAGCGCGAAAAGCATTCGGTCACGGAACTTGTGATTCTGACGCTGACTTTTTGTTTTTTTGCAATTCTAAGTACGTATTCGGGCATTCATGTGGAAGGCTCGCTGGTGAACGTCCGTATTGCCACGATTATTTCCAGCGGTATCTTGTTTGGACCAGTCGTTGGCATAACCACAGGCTTGGTGGCTGGCCTCCATCGCTATTTAATCGTGGGCGGGGTGACGGCGCTTCCCTGTTTTCTGACGAGTGCGATAGCGGGTCTTGTTTCCGCCTGGATTCATCGAAAAGTGAAAAAATCTTTGCGTTGGATTTACGGTATTGCTGGCGGTATGTTCTGCGAAATCCTGACGATGATCCTGATTCTTTTTATGTCGGGATCGTTTGATCACGGATGGAGTATTGTGTCGCAGATTGCCCTCCCGATGATCTTGGGTGAAATCAATATTGGCTTCATTGTTCTGCTGGTGATGAGTGTTGAAGGGGAGAAGGAGCAGATTGCTGCCATGCAGGCTAAGCTCTCACTAGATATTGCCAATAAGACATTGCCCTATTTCCGATCGGTGAATGGGGATTCGCTGGCGAAAATCTGCGGTATTATCAGAGAAGACATTCAAGCGGATGCTGTTGCGATGACCGATACAGAAAATGTTCTGGCTTACGTCGGATTTGGCGATGAACGGTACACCATTGGCAATAGAATTGTCAGTGATTTGACGAAAAGGGTTATTCAACAGGGGGAAATTACCTTCTCCAATGATCCGTCGGAACATCATCTGCCGCAGATACAATCCGTACTGATTATTCCATTAAAAGAAAAGGACGAGGTGACGGGCACACTCAAGATATATTATCAAAAAACGACAAGAATGACCTATTCTCAGCAAACCTTGGCCATTGGGCTCTCACAAATGATCTCGACTTTGCTGGAAATTTCCCGCCTGGAACAGATTAAGGAGGCCGCGAGCCGCGCTGAATTGCAAGCGCTCCAGTCGAAAATTAATCCTCACTTTCTCTTCAACGCATTGAACACAATTGCTTCATTAATTCGCCGAGATCCGGGAAAAGCCCGTGAATTAATCATTCATTTGTCCGGCTATATGCGTTCCAATATTGAGCGCACGGATGAATTAATCACCATGGACGAAGCGATCCAACAGGTCAAAGACTATGTTGAAATTGAAAAGGCCCGGTTCGGTCATCGGCTGACGATTGATTATCACATTGATAAAGTGAATATTGGGATTCCCAGCCTGCTGATTCAGCCGCTTGTGGAAAATGCGATCAAGCATGGCGTCCTCGAGACCAATGGAAATGGTCAGGTCATGATTGTGGTGGAAGATTTGCAGGATTCTGTTCGTGTCCATGTCAAAGATACTGGCCCTGGCATTAATCAGAAAACGATTGATAATTTATATCATAATCAAGCTCCGGCTAAGAAAATCGGGTTGCTAAATGTCCATCAGCGCGTAAAATTGATTTATGGAAACGGACTTGTGATTCATCATTCGGCGTCAGGAACGGATGTTTCTTTTGACATAAAGAAGGTGGTTTAATGAAAGCGATCCTGGTCGAGGATGAGCAATTAGCTCGCGAAGAACTCGAATTTTTGATTCAGTCGTATAGCTCAATTGAAATTACCAATTGCTTCGAGGATGGACTTGAGGTACTAAAATTCTTACAAGAAAATGAAACCGATGCAATTTTTTTAGATATTAATATTCCATCGCTCGACGGGATGCTTCTTGCCGGTAATATTAGCAAGTTCAAGAAGAAGCCCTACATCATTTTTACGACGGCGTATAAAGAACATGCGGCGAAAGCCTTCGAACTGGAGGCGTTTGACTATATTTTAAAGCCCTATGACGAAAAACGGATCGCGCCGATGCTTAAAAAGCTTGAGGCTGTTTTTGAACGCGATCATGAAGCGGTGAAGGGTGGCACGTTCTGGCCGCAATCAGCGGCTGATCATGGCGATTCGATCAATGGAATGCACCGTATCAACTTAAGAAAAAATGAAAAAATCATTGTGAAAGAGGTCAATGAAATTTATTATGCGGCAGCAAGTGAAAAAGTGACGTTAGTCTATACGAATGATGAAGTATTTACCATGCCGATCGGTCTGTCAGAATTCCAGGCCATGCTGCCGCCGCGGCTCTTTTTTCGCTGTCATCGTTCCTATACGGTCAATCTTTCTAAGATCCGGGAGATTGTTCCTTGGTTTAATCAAACCTACATGGTTCGTCTGCAGGATCTGTTGGCAGAAATCCCTGTCAGCAGAAGTAAAGTGAAAGAATTCCGGCAACTGATGCATTTGGAGCAATAGCGAGCGAGAATTTGGTTTTAATCATGGTTTTACGAACTCTAGGCTAGTGAAGGGAAGAAGACAGATGACAAACCGCTTTCAGGCACTCGTTGTAAATAAACAAGGGAAAGAATTTTCGGTAGGCATTCAACAGTTGACCCTTGACGATCTTCCCAAGGGGGAGGTATTGATACGTGTCTGTTACTCTGGAGTGAATTATAAAGACAGCCTTGCCGCAGTTCCTGATGGAAATATTGTGCGAACGTATCCATTTGTTCCAGGCATTGATTTAGCCGGCTTTGTCATCGCTTCAGAGGACGCTCGTTTCAAAGCGGGTGATCAGGTCATTGCCACGAGTTACGGAATAGGCGTGACGCACTTTGGCGGGTACAGCGAGATTGCCCGAATCCCGGCTGACTGGATTGTGCCGCTTCCTAGAGGACTCAGTCTAAAAGAGGCGATGATTATCGGGACAGCCGGTTTTACGGCGGCTTTGTCTGTTCAGCGACTCGAAGAAAATCAGCTAACGCCGGAAAAAGGGAACGTGCTGGTGACGGGAGCGACCGGCGGTGTTGGCAGTTTTGCGGTTGCTATTCTTTCTACACGTGGCTACCTTGTTGAGGCAAGTACTGGAAAAAAAACAGCCACTGATTATCTGAGAGCAATCGGGGCTACAACCGTGCTTGATCGCAGCGATGTGTATAACGGGACATTAAAAGCGCTGCAAAAGCAGAAATGGGCGGCGGCTGTTGATCCAATCGGCGGTGATCCGCTTGCTGCGCTGCTTAGCCAAATTCAATATGGCGGGTCAGTCGCCGCATGCGGACTGACAGCAGGTACTCAGCTTCGGGCGACGGTATATCCATTCATTTTACGAGCGATTAATTTACTCGGTATTGATTCTGCATATTGTCCGATGGAGGTACGGCAGAGCATTTGGCACCGTTTGGCCAGTGAATTTAAACCTTCCCACCTTGAAAACTTCATCCAAAACGAAGTAACGCTGGATCAGCTTCCTGGTGCACTTCCCACTTTGTTAAAAGGCGAGGCCCGCGGGAGAACGCTTGTAAAATTGAATAAATAATGGAATCGTTCTTCTAATCATTTTATAGAATAATGAAGGGGAGCTGGGATTGATCGGGTCAAGAAGAGGTGGAAATGATTGAGCGATTGGAGAAAGAGTCACCGGGTTTTCATGACAGCCATTTTGTCCGGAGCTATGCTGAATCCGCTAAATTCGTCGATGATCGCTCTGGCTCTGCACAGCATCCAGCGAGACTACCATTTGAGTTTTGCGACCGTTTCGTGGTTGGTCTCAGCCTTTTACTTGGTCAGTGCCGTTGGACAACCGGTTACGGGGAAGGCAGGCGATCTGGTTGGGAGACGGAAGTTATTTATCGGCGGGCTGTTTCTTTCAGCAATAGCCAGCTTTTTGGCACCGCTGTCATCGACTTTTCTCATCTTACTGCTGATGCGGTTGCTGCAGGGAATTGGCAACAGCACGATATATCCTTCAAGTGTCGCTTTGGTACATCGCTCTGTCAGTGTGGAAAAACAAGGGTCTGCTCTAGCCGCCTTGGCGATTTGTGCATCGGTGATGACGGCGTTTGGTCCGACGATCGGCGGTTTTCTGATTGTATGGGGCGGCTGGCCGAGTATTTTCTACGTGAATTTTCCATTTATTTTCATCAGTCTGATTCTCGGTTTCTTTGTGTTTCCGAAGGATGTTAGAAATCACGCGTATCATTTAAAAAATTTCCTGAAACAACTGGATATTCCCGGTATTCTTCTTTTTTCAATCAGTATCATTGGTCTGCTCTGGTTCCTGCTCACCTTTAAAGAACAGGCAAATTTCCAGATATTGGCTACAGGGTTGGTCGCGATGGCCCTTTTTATTTGGAGAGATTGGCGATCACAAACGTCGTTTATCGACTTGCATTTGCTGAAAAATAATCACCGACTGACTCTCGTTTATTTGCTTTTTATCCTGCTGAATGTGGCTAATTACTGCCTTTTCTATGGGATGCCGGCCTTTTTTCAAAGTGGAATGGATCTGGATGTGCGTACAAGTGGCATGATGATGTTGTCGATGTCACTTGCCGGGGTTGCGGCTTCCTTGTTCTGCGGACACTGGATCGATCATTTGGGGCCTTCCGGTTTCTTGAAACTTGGTGCGGCTCTTACGGCACTAGGCTCATTGCTACTGATCATCGTTGCCTTCGATCACTCACTGATTCTGATTGGTTTGTTTCTTTTGCTGATCGGCTGCGGCTATGGTGTCGGTAATGTGGCTCTACAGACAATGATGCTGCTCGAATCACCGGAAGAAATGGTCGGAACCAGCGCCGGATTGTTTCAGACCTGTCGCTTTATTGGGTCGATCGGCGCTTCAGCGGTTCTTGGGGTTCTCTTCGCTCAAACGATCACTGAAATGGATTTTCTTGCTTTGACCGGGGTCCTTTCAGCAGTCAGTGTTCCAGCTCTGCTGATTAGTCTGCTTTTTTTTAAAAAAGGCTCTGTTTAAATCTAATGCTGCGTTTAGCAAAAAGCGGCAAAGCGAGCATAGAGTAGAAAATGATAAAAAATCACAATCAACGTTAGCAGTGACTTAAAAAAAAAATTGAGAAAGCCGCTCCCAGCAGAGGGCTCGCGCGATGGGAGCTCTGGAATAGCAGAGTTTCTTGACTGGTTTTTCAAAGTCGATTTTAAGTAACAGAACAGGTAAAAAGCTCCTCCGGTACTGATCGACGGTGGGGTTTTTTCACGCATGCAACGCTTTTTTCATGCACTTATCATGACATAATTTTAAAAGATACTCAAAAAGGAGCTGTCTCGTTGAATGAACAAGTGCTAAGCAGTGCCAATCTAGTAAAAGCACTCATTTATCGAATAGAAATTTCTTTTATTTCATATTTCGGAAATATATGATCGATTATATTTTTTTCCTTTTCCGGATAAATGTATATATCGAAGTTTCTATGAGCTATTTCAGCGCCATAATAATCTAAATGGTCAGCAGTTTGTCCCTCAAACCCTGAAGTATTTTCGACTTTTGCTCCTTTTTTTAAGCCCAACAAAAATTTTTCTGTTTTGTTATCTGTAGATATTCGAGTTATCTCCTTTTTGTTTTTATCAGTGATCAGCTGATTAATATCCTTTGATACACGTCCGTTCTCCCAATCTTCTGAGCTACCAAGTTCGGCAAAATAATACAGTGTACCGATAAGTATAATGAATATAATTAAAATTAAAAAAATAGCTGTTACAATTTTATGACGATATAAAAAATTCATAGCATTTTCCTCCCTTTATAAACAATCATTCTACATCAGATTTAAAAACTGACAATAGCAGTACCGGAATAACGAAATAAAAGCATTTTTGTATGTTTTAATGGGATAGAGAAGAGCTCAAAATCCATAAGCAGTACGGATTTTGGGCTCTTTTTGCAAGGAGTGCATGATTGGCTCATTTATCCAATTCTGTAAGGATCGCCTGAAGCAGACCGGGAAAACGCGTATTTAGAT
Source organism: Sporolactobacillus sp. (assembly GCA_048976585.1). Classification (GTDB taxonomy): domain Bacteria; phylum Bacillota; class Bacilli; order Bacillales; family Sporolactobacillaceae; genus Sporolactobacillus. The sequence goes on from JBHGUY010000040.1 coordinate 66,497, forward strand.
CGTCGCAGCGAAGCGAGATAAATCGCTGATTGCCCTCCAGCCGAGTATTTGTGAGTCCTGATTCGCGGAGAACCTTGAAATGATGTGAGATTGTCGAATTTGGTCCGGGAATATTGAGCCCACCACACGATTGTTCACCAGTATTTGCAAGTTTTTTGACAATGTCCAATCGAATTTGATCGCTGAGTGCATAGAAGATAGTCGATAAATTTATCTCCTCTTGTTTAGGCTGATAGAGTGTACGCATTTTATCACCTGCTCATGTATGAATTAATTGTATTATAACATGGATCAGCTTATAATTCGGTTATTCGAATAAATTCGAAATACGGAAATAACTGGAGGAATAAGCAAATGAAAAAGGTTTCCTTTCTTTTTTTTGCGGTCATGTTTGTCATCGGAACGGATACCTTCTTGATTTCACCGCTTCTGCCGACATTGACAGCTCTCTACAAAATACCCGCCAATCTATCTGGATGGATGGTTAGCGCTTATGCTCTGGGTTATGCTGTATTTGCTTTGATTGTGGGGCCGATCTCCGACGGGATGGATCGGAAGAAGTTGATGATTGGTGGGCTTATTTCTTTCTCGATCGCGACATTCCTTTGTGGGTTAGCTCCTAATTTCTGGATGATGCTGCTTTTCCGTCTGCTCGCTGGTATCAGTGCCGCGGTGGCGACTCCGCAGATCTGGGCAGCAATACCGATGCTTTTCGGACGTGAGTCGATGATTAAGGTGATGGGGCAGACAACGGCAGGTTTATCGATTGCTCAGATGGTTGGATTGCCAATCGGCAGCTATCTCGCAGCACGGACCTGGTCGATGCCGTTCTTTGCCATTGCCGTCTGCACAGTGTTACTAGTTCTCGGCATCTTTTATGTTATTCCTGCACTGCCTCCGAGAAATCAGGCGACATATAAACTGTCTCTTTTCCATACCTACGGCCAATTATTTAAAGCACCGCGCGCAGTAAAATTCTTTATCGCCTATTTTATCTTTCAGGCAGGGAATTTTGAAGCTTTTTCGTTTATCGGAACTTGGTTTTCCTCAAATTTTTCTCTGGATGTTACCGCAATCGGCAGTGCGATGATTTTGCTCGGCCTTGGCAATGCAACCGGGTCTTTGTTCGGAAATCGGCTAATACGCAAGCTGGGTGAGCAGCGTTCGTTGTTCCTGTCACTCATTCTCTTAATTGGTTTGTATAGTTTTTTACCTTTCTCACGAACACTCGCTGTAGCGATCGGTCTTTTATTCCTCATCTTCATGATCGGTGGTTTTGTTTTTCCGGTTTTCATGAGTCAGCTGCAGAGTCTGACAACCACAGCAAAAGGTACCGTTTCGGCGCTTGCAAACAGTATCATGTACGCCGGGACAACTATTGGTGGGATGATTGGTAGCATTTTGATCAGTAGATTCTCGGGATTTTTCGGCGTTTCCTGGTTCACAGCCGTGACATATGTTCTTTCACTTTCAATCTATGCCCGTGTTCTTCTTTCCAGAGAGAGCAGAAGCAGTAAAAGGACTGATTGCCAGCAGAATGAAAGATGTGAAAAATTAGAGAACGGTTAAAGTTTGATCCGTGATTTGGCGAAGTGAAGAGCGTTGGAAAAAAGTCCGTGAATTTTATTCCAACGCTCTTGATGTTGCCGCCCGGTCAGCCGACTTCTTCTTTCTTGTTCTGCGGTGTTCTTTTGTGAAGGACGAGTGCTCCGGAACTTAGTACGATACCGAAGATAATAATTAAACCCCCGGCAATCTGCGGGAAGAGTAGCCGCTCACCCATTAATGCACTGATAATCGCAGTAAAAACGCAAATGAAATTCATCGATAAACCGGCGACGCTTGCACCGAGTTGACGGGTGCCGATATTCCAAAACACAAACGAGAGAAAGGAGGGAAAAATTCCGATAAAGATCATTCCTGAAATCGCCGGTAAATTAAGTCCTTGCATGTCCAGCGGAAAAAAGGGCAGAAAAGGCAGCGTGACCATGAAACCTATCAATGAGGTGATCGCAATCAAAGTTATTGGGGGTATATTTTTTGCCGCGCGGCCGGCAATGGAATACACCGCCCACATACCGATGACAATCAGCATGAGAGCGTCACCACGATTATAGTGGGTATGGAGAATGGAAAATAGCTGTCCTTTGGTGATGACCATCAATACACCGATAAATGAGAGGATAAGTCCAACCATTTGCCGAATCGACATCCGCTGCCGCAGAAGGATAGCTGAAAATAGCAGGATTACTCCGGGATTCAGGGCGTTAATCAATGAAGCATTGAGCGAGGAAGTATATCTCAGGGCTGTATAGGTTATCCAATTGTACAGGACAGTTCCAATGATCGAAAGAAACAGAAGGATGAAGTAATTTTCTTTAATCATTTTCCACCATTTTGGATGCTCGATGAGGCTGGCGAGAGGCCATAGGAGTAGAAAGGCGATCAACCATCTGAAAAAAATTATCCAAACAGTAGGAAAGTGGGTGGTGACGAATTTGCCGACAATCATATTACCTGCCCAAAACAAATTGCAGAATACTAGAAGCAGCCAAGCTTTTATCTTCATTGAGTGTTTGTCCCCCTTGGGTTTGTCTCTAAAGTATAAAAGGATTATAATTATAGTTCAATTCTATTTATTCTATTAAAACAATAGTTTTTAACTATACATTATAATGAATAAGGAGGGCATCTCGTTGGAAATTCGCCATTTGCATTATTTTATGGTTGTTTATCAGACCCTTCATTTTTCAAGAGCGGCGGAACAGATCGGCATTTCGCAACCCACATTGAGTCAACAGATTCAAGTTTTAGAGGGAGAGGTGGGTACGAATCTCTTTGATCGGGTCGGAAAGAAGATCTATCCGACACAGGCCGGGGATCTTCTTTATCAGACAGGCTCGCGAATTTTCGCTGAAATGGACGAGTTCGGCAGAAATTTAAAAAAATTACAGGGCAATTCTACGGGTATCCTGCGGATTGGCTTTTCCTGCAACGAATCGATTCGGCGTGTTTTGATTTGCTTCAATCGCCTTCATCCCCAAATTATGATTCAAGCAACAGAAAAATCGACAAAGGAAACGATTGAGGACATTAAGCAGAATAAAAAAGAAATAGGTGTGGTTCGTTCCTCGTATCATCAACCTGAACTGACATCGGTTCCGCTCTATACGGAGCATTTCTCTGTCGTTGCAACCAAATCCTTATTGAAAGATCTGCCAATCGAAAAAGAGAGCCTATCGCTTCAGGATATTGCCAGATTACCCTTAGCCCTCTATCCCACTCGTTTTCTGATTCGTGAAATGATTGATCAGGAAGCGAGAAAACAAGGAATGACTCTCGAGCCTAAGTTTGAGTTTTCGACAATGGACTCCTTGATTGATTTTGCAGAGAACGGGATGGCTGCCACCATTTTACCAGATTCCTTTGTTCAAGAAATCGACGACGATCACGTCCTTTCTCTTCCCATCACAGGCGAGGAGCTCTCTCAGTTGGTGCAAATTATTTTTTTAAAAGGCCGTCACTTATCGAAAGCGGCGAAATCCTTTGTCGATCTCTTAAAGGGCTATCATTCCAGAGAGAAAAGATTTCAGTTGAATGACTAAGGGCTTGCTGTACGGAAACAAATCCCTTTCTGGGTCGAAAATATTTTCATATTTGCACTTGCCAGCGGATAAACGGATTGCTAAGAGGAGCGATCAACAAATATTCTCAAGGTCCCCTTCCGAATATCAAACTATGGTACGATACAAGTGAGAAAAGAATCGGAGGTCTTCTGAATTGAAGAGTGTTGCTGTTTATTGCGGCGCAAGTACCGGAAAAAGTACCATTTATCAGGAAAGTGCCATACGGCTTGGTCAATGGATTGCGGGACATCACTATCAGCTTGTTTATGGCGGCGGGAAAGTTGGCCTGATGGGCATTATCGCCCAGACCGTCCTGAGTGAACGAGGACTCGTGACTGGGATTATTCCCAAACTGCTCGTCGATAGGGAGCTAGCCTATGAGGGATTAAGCACGCTGCTTGTTGTGGAAGATATGGCGGAAAGAAAGCAAAAAATGATGACGCTCGCTGATTGCTGCATCGCATTACCCGGCGGGCCGGGCACCCTGGAAGAAATTACTGAAGCGATCTCCTGGGCTCGACTGGGTGAAAATAGCAGTCCCTGCATTTTCTATAATGTTAACCATTATTATGATTCGATCATTCTTCTTTTTAATAAAATGACTGATGAAGGGTTTCTGACCGACGAAGATCGCCAGAAAATTCTGGTGACGGACTCTTTAAGTGAAATCGAAACATTCATTGAATCTTACACACCGCCAAAAATCCGGCAATATGTGAGGAAATAGATAGCAGTAAGAGGCCGGTTAAGTGGTAACAGCGATAACCTATCCAGTATAGGGTTATCGTCTTTTTTCTATGGTCGTGTTTCAATTTTTCCTGCTGCTGGATCAGCGTATAGATTAAGGAGAATGAAAATGGAAGATAACTGGAATAATCTAGATAACGCAGCGCTTATTTTTCCTTCTGCAGCAAAAAAAGCGGACACACAGGTCTTTCGGATCTCCTGCACGCTGCATGCTCAGATTGATCCGTCTATTTTGCAAGCCGCGCTCGATCAAACCTTGCAAATTTTTACCTTTTATCAATCGATCATGAAGCGGGGCTTCTTTTGGTATTACCTCGAAAGGACAGATACAAAGCCTCTTGTTCATGAAGAAGACAGACAGCCCTGTGCCCCACTCTATAGCAAAAAAAGGGAAAATTTACTGTTTGATGTGAGTTATTATCAAAAGAGAATCAATCTGGAAGTTTTTCATGTTCTGTCTGACGGGACGGGCGCCATGCATTTTCTTCGGACACTTTTGAATAAGTATCTGTCTAAGCGTTATCAAATGGACGAACCCTTTCTGGATTATGATGCGTCGGCGGTGCAAATGAGTGATGACAGTTTCCGGATGTACTATGCCGGTAAACAGCACCTTTCGCATACCGGCCGCTCGGGCCATAAATTTGCTTGCCGGCTGCATGGGCGCCGGTATCCCGAGAACCAATTGAAAATCTTAAATGGGCGAATTGCGCTTCAACCCCTGCTTCAGGCGGCACATCGGTATCATACAACGCTGACGGTCTTTCTCTGTGCCTGCTTGATAGATGCCATCAATGCTTCTGTTCCGACCCGATCAAAAAGACGGCCAATTGTTTTAAATTTGCCAGTTAATCTGCGCAGCCATTTTCCTTCTGCATCGGCGCGAAATTTTTTCAGTGTGCTGCTCATTTCCTATGATTGCCAGCATGATCATCCTTCTTTTGAGGAGATTCTGAATAAGGTGGAAAATGATCTGAAAACAGGTCTCTCAAAAGAAAATCTGGCAGGAAGCATCGATACGTACTCGGCTGTCGAACATAATTTTTTTGCTCGAATTGTGCCGCTTTTTATCAAAGATTTTGCGCTAAAAATAGCCTATGATTACTCCTCACACTTGGAGACAGCCGGTTTTTCTAATCTCGGGATCATTTCGATGCCGGATGAATTTGAACCGTATATTCGTTCGTTCGATCTCTGCTTTGGAACAAACGGGCTTCAAGTCTGCATGTGTTCTTATCAAAACTATTTGAGTGTCAGTTTTTCTTCGCCTTTTGTCAGTTCTGAAATTCAGAGACGCTTTTTTCGGGCGTTGACCCGCCTTGGTGCGGAGGTCGAAATTACGACAAACGATATTGGCAATGGGGAGGATGACGCATGAGATATTGTGAAAAATGCCGAGTGAAGGTTCGGGGAGAAGAATCCCTTTGTCCCTTATGCCAGAACAGGTTAACAGGCTCTGCTGAGGAAAATGTCTATCCTTCGATTCCGACAGTATACAAGCAAAATGAACTCTTTTTCAAGTCCTTAATTTTTTCGACGATCGCGGTCGGCGTGGTTTGTGCGGCTATTAATTTCATTCTGCCGCAGAGTGGCTATTGGTCCGTTTTCGTTCTATTAGGTATTCTTTGTTTTTGGATAAGTCTCGCCTATGCGCTCCGAAAAAAGGACAATATACCGAAAAGCATCAGCAATCAGGTTTTTATTCTTTCGATCTTAAGCGTGGGCTGGGACTGGTTTACCGGATGGCATGGGTGGTCAGTGAATTATGTACTGCCGATTTCCTTTAGTGTCGCGCTGATTTCCTTGGCAATTATTGCAAAAGTGATAAATCTGCCTGCTGAGGATTATATTGTCAATTTGATTGTCGATATTGTTTTCGGCATCGCCCCGCTCATTCTCTATTTCGTAGGACTCGTTGGACCGGTGATTCCGTCTGTTATCAGTACTTCTCTGAGTATCATCTCTCTTTCAGCCTTAATTCTGCTTAAAGGGAAGAGTGTTTTGAGAGAAATTGTCAAGAATTTTCATCTCTGATTTTTACGAATTCAGTAAGGATCAGAAAAAAGCCTCATCCACATGGGCGAGGCTCGTGAGAAAAAAATTATTCTATCGATGAAATTTATTTTGAAGTTTCCAAATAGACCACGTGCGTTTGCAAATATTCTTCCAGACCGTGCTTACCGTCTGCACCTCCGATACCAGATTTTTTCCAACCGGCATGGAAACCTTGCATCGCTTCGAAATTCTCTCTGTTAATATAGGTTTCACCAAAGTGAAGACCACGCACAGCAATAAATGCATTTTCGAGGTCCTTTGTATAAATGGATGAAGTCAGGCCAAATTCAGAGTCATTCGCTAGCTCAATGGCTTCATCAAGTGTCGTGAACTCTGCCACAGGAATGACTGGTCCGAATGTCTCCTCATGCATAATGTCCATTTCATTTGTCACCTGAGTGAGTACGGTGGGTTCAAAAAAATACCCATTGTCAAAGGCCTGTTTGCCGCCTGTCGCAAGCACTGCCCCCTGTTTCACTGCCCGCTGCACTTTTTCAACGACTGTATTCAATGCCTCCTTCTCAATTAGCGGACCCATGTCCAGATCACTATTTTCGGCGGGATTGCCATACTTAACCTTTTGCATTGCCGCTACTAATTTTTCAGTGAAAGCTTCCTTAACCTGATGCTGAACATAGACACGTTCAGCGCAGTTGCAAACTTGTCCGGTGTTAATCACTCGTGAAGCGACAATCGCCTGAACAGCCAGATCGAGATCGGCGTCATCCATGACGATGGCAGGCGCTTTTCCACCCAGCTCCAATGAAACTTTGGTCACGTTTTTAGCCGCTGTCTCCATTATTTTCTGTCCGGCGGGGACGCTGCCCGTCAGGCTGATGATGCCAACCTTGCTGTTTGCTGCTAGTTCCTGTCCGACGACAGAACCTTTGCCTGGAACCATATTGAATACACCTTTTGGCAAGCCGGATTCTTTAACAATTTCCGAAAAGACATAAGCATTTTCGGGAGTCTGCTGGCTTGGCTTGACAACAATGGTATTACCGGTTATCAGAGCTGGCCCAGCTTTGCGGGCGATGAGGAAAAAAGGGAAATTCCAAGGCAGAATGCCGGCCACAACGCCAATCGGCTTTTTGAATAGGAAAATATTTTCGTTCGGCCGGTCGCTTTGGATAATTTCGCCTTCATAACGGCGTGCCCATTCCGCCGTGTAGTCGAGATAATCGGCGGTGAAATAAACCTCTGTTTTTGCCAGCGCTCGGGTTTTCCCGCCTTCCTTGATAATAATATCTGTCAATTCCGCTCCGCGTTTGCGCACGCCATCGGCGATTTTATGAAGATACACCCCACGTTCAACAGCCGGGGTTCTTTCCCATAATTTTTGCGCTTCATAGGCGGCATCAACTGCAGCATCGACATCAGCTGCATTGCTGCTTGGAATTTTTGAAACGACTTCTTCTGTCGACGGATTCAGGACGTCAATCCATTGTTCGCTATGACTTTCGACAAATTCTCCATTAATAAAGGGCAATAAATTTTTTACCATCTGTTTGGATGACCTCCCGTAAATTTACAATTTGTCATACATCGTGGGACTGGATGCTTTTCCTATGGACAAACAAAGCAACGAAAACGCGCTTAAATCAGATGAAAAGGATTACATTTAGAAGTTATCACAGTCAAATCATAAGCACAAATAAAACAACTTAAAAAAATAAATATTTGAGTAAAACAAAATTAATAAAAATAAATATCAACTATTCATTGACCTTTTTCAAAAAACGATCCAAAATAAATGTTGGATGATGATTGATTTATCTAGTTTCTTGTTGAGTCACTCGATCATTCGCTTAAAGACAAGTCCGTTTATTTTTTTCATATTCATGTGAAGAAAATCACAATTAGGAGGAACTAAGATGGTCGTCAGTCGAATGATTTTAAATGAAACATCGTATTTTGGAAGCGGTTCGATCGCCAAAATTGCCGATGAAGTAAAAAAGCGTCATTTTAAAAAGGCATTGGTGGTCACTGACAAGGATTTAATGAAATACCATGTGGCAACGAAGGTTACAGATTTATTGGATCAATGCGAATTTGATTATGAAATCTATGATCAGATTGTTCCTAATCCAACGATGGAGGTTGTCCGCGGTGGATTGACAGCGCTTAAAAATGCTGCGGCAGATTATATCCTGGCAATAGGCGGAGGATCATCCATTGATACAGCGAAGGCTATCGGCATTATTGCGGCAAATCCGGAACATGAAGATATTATCAGCCTCGAAGGCGAACCGGGCACACGGAATCCAAGCGTACCGATTCTTGCGATCCCGACGACTTCCGGGACGGCCGCCGAAGTCACCATTAACTACGTGATTACAGATAGTGTAAATCACCGGAAATTCGTTTGCGTTGACCCGCATGATATTCCGGTCGCAGCTTTTGTTGACAGCGATCTGATGATGGGGATGCCGAAAGGATTATGTGCGGCGACGGGAATGGATGCTTTGACTCATGCGATCGAAGGCTATGTGACAAAAGGAGCCTGGGAATTAACCGATATGATGCATCTCAAAGCGATAGAGATCGTCAGCCGCTCATTAAGGGATTCTGTAGCGGGGGATCCTAAAGCACGCGAGGCGATGGCGCTTGGTCAATACATTGCCGGTATGGGTTTTTCTAATGTCGGTCTTGGACTGGTTCACGGCATGGCCCATCCGTTAAGTGCCTGGTATGATGTTCCCCATGGCGTCGCCTGTGCTTCACTGCTGCCTGCTGTTATGGACTACAACAAAAAGGACACGGGAGAAAAGTATCGCTCGATTGCACTGGCTATGGGAGTGGCAGGCGCCAGTGAAATGCCACTTGAAGAGGTGCGTGATCAAGCGGTTTCAGTTGTCCGGCAGCTTGGCAAAGATGTCGGCATTCCGCAGAATATTGCTGAACTGGGTGTCAAAGGAGAAGATATCCCGGCAATTGCCAAAGATGCCTTGGCGGATGTCTGTACTGGCGGCAACCCGCGCGAGACAAATGTCGAGGAGATCGTCCAATTGTACCGCTCGTTATTACCCGATCAAAATTGAGTGCTTATTTCAGAAAAAAGTCGTGATTCATTATGAATCACGACTTTTTGTAATAAGAGGGATATTTTCATCACTCCCTCTAAGCACGAGTGAGGTGGGGGCAGTATGGCCTGCCCGCGCCGCATCAATCGTTCCATGCCTCCGCTGCAGATTCAGCCCAAGTGGTCAGGAGTTGCATTTGTGGAGATCGGTTTACCCGATCTCTAGAGTTCGTTTTTCCTCACTTGGCAAATAGCCGAACGATTTTTTAAACACTTTGTAAAAATAGGTTTTATTCGAGAAGCCTGATTCCTGGGCAATGTCACTAATCGTCATATCTGTTGTATTCAGTAGGAGCTGGGCTTGATAGAGCCGGCGCTTAACAACAAGGTTTGTAAAAGTAAAACCGGTGAGCTTTTTGATTAGATTTCCTAAATAAGTCTTGTTATAACCCAATTGATTGGCTGCGTTTCCAAGTGTTATCACTTTATAATTTTCCTCGATAAGCTGAATAATTGGCAGAATTTTTTTATTGTGAAGATCTAACTCCATAGGATTCGTCTGAGACGTCTGCGAATTGTATTCGCGGGCAAGTTCGGTAAAAAGAATGGGCAAATATAAATCAACCAAGACGTTTGAATAAGCGAGCGGTGAAAAATACTCGGCGATCATTTTTCTGAGCGTATCTTGTATGTTTGTTGAATTTCCGACTCGGAAAATAAGAAATGGTTCACAGTGGGCAGCACCCATCTTCGAATTTAAGAGATACTGAAAGATTCTGCTTTTACTCTCTTTCATCCGATCTAACCAGTAAATACTGATTCTATTGCCTCTAAATAAAATGTTAATCAAGATATCATTTGCGCCCAAAGCTTTGATCTTATGGCTCGTACCGGGAGTGATTAACAGAAGCTCTCCCTGGTTAAGCTCTACTGTTTCATTATTTATCAGTTGCCGGCAGGAGCCGCTAACCATATAATTCAATTCGGTAAATTGATGCGAATGCAGCGGATAATCTGCAAAACGATTATGCTTGCTGATGTAGATCTCACGATTCTCAAAGAAGAAATTATTTAATAGCTCTCTTTTATCGTTTTCTATCCGCGTTGCTGAATCCGGAAAATCCTGAACAAATTTCCCCTTTTCTTTCTGTTCCTTTTCGATCTCAGACAATTGTAACAGATAGTCGGTAATTCTTTGGAAATTTTGGGTTTCCATATTTTATTTCTCCCGTTTATGTTTATTTGATACATTTATCTTTGCTATTGATATTGTACCACAAATAGAAACAGTGTTTAATAATAAATGTAAACGTTTACTAACGATATTTCATTTGGGAGGCGAAGATTCGAAATGGCGGATTCTAGTACTGCAACAGAAAAGAAAAGCTGGAAAGCGACAGCTTCCGTATCTCTGACCAATTATCTTGATTCTGGTTCGATCGTTGCCGGAGCAAGCGGCCTGACACTTTGGGCCAAACAATTAAATCTAAGCAGTCTTCAGGTCGGTCTTCTCGGGGCTATCAGTGCGAATGCATTTGGCTCGGCTATTGGGGCTCTGATTGGCGGCCGTTTGGCAGACAAGTATGGTCGTAAATTCATTTATACTTATAACATGCTTGTGTACATGCTCGGTGTTCTGATTATCATGTTTTCAATGAATTTTCCAATGCTGCTGATCGGATTCTTTATCACCGGAATTGCCGTTGGTATCGGTGTTCCGGCTTCCTGGACTTATATTTCTGAAATCTCGGATGAATCCAATCGAGCAAAGCATATCGGGGTTTCTCAATTCGCCTGGTCCTTGGGTCCTGCAATTATATTCATTCTCGGGATTATTTTTTCACCGCTCGGCCTGCTCGGTAACCGGATTATCTTCGGTTCATTATTTATTGTTGCTTTTATTGCCTGGATGTTGCAAAGACAATTGAATGAATCGAAAATATGGGAAGAAGAGAAGAAAAAACAGGTTGAAGCCGCTAAAACAGGGAAAAGGAAATCGTATCATCCTTATAAACAGCTTTTTGCAAACGCTGTCAGTTTAAAATCACTTTTATTTTTGGTCGGTGTGTATATGTTCTGGAATTTGGTTGCCGGCGCCATGGGTTTCTTCATGCCGTTTGTTTATTCGACGGTCGGCGGGCTGACCAATCTTCAGGCGAACCTCCTGCAGGCAGTCCTGTGGATTTTTACAGCTCTGGCAACCTATGCGGTATTCGTACCCCTTGGGGATAAAGTGAGCCAGCGCGGGTTGTTTTTCGCGGGAGCAGCACTGGCACTCCTTTCCTGGCTTGTACTGACCTTCGCTGGCATGAACTGGGTAGCCCTTTGGATCTTTGTTGTGACTTGGGGCATTTCCGCTGGTATTGGTGCTCAGGCATTCTACGCTTTATGGGCAACGGAGTTGTTTCCAACAAAAGTACGCGGAGCGTCTCAGGGAATTATGTTCTTCCTTGTTCGCGGCAGTGCCGGTTTATGGTCAATTATTTTTCCAACCATCTTGACGTCACTAGGTTTCAAAGTTGCCGGAACTTTTATGATTATTTTGCTGCTCCTCTCGCTCTTGATTGGTGTGATTTGGACGCCAAAAACCAGAGGAAAATCACTGAAACAGATTTCCAAGGAACGCTACGGTACGAATATTGATGATTGAAGAAAAAGGTTCAGTTGATCGTGTTCAGGCAAGATTACAGATTGGTAATTTAGAGGTGAGGGTTACATGAATCATTTTATCGCAATTGATATCGGTGCCTCCAGTGGGCGGCTTATCCTAGGTACAAAAAATGAAAAGAATAAGCTGGAATTAAAAGAGATTCACCGCTTTGTCAATGGTTTTACGAAGGAAAATGGGCATGATCGCTGGGCGATCGATCATCTGATCCAGGAAATATTCATTGGCCTCGAAAAGGCTAAAAAACTGGGAGTTAAAAAGGCAAAGGTCGGTATCGATACGTGGGCGGTTGATTATGTGCTCTTAGGGATGGACGGGCATAAAATTCAGAACCCGATTAGCTACCGGGATGAGCGAACACATCACGCAATCGATGAACTGACACTTGACTTACCGAAAGCGTACATCTATAAAAAAACCGGCATTCAATTTCTCGAACTGAACACCTTATATCAATTGTACAAAGAGAACAAAGAAGACTTGAAAAAGACAGATAGGATTCTGATGATTCCGGATTATATCGGCTATGTTCTGACAGGGAATGCCGTAACAGAAGTGACGAATGCGTCGACCACACAAATGTTGAATTTGCGTGAGGGATTATTCGATCAGGATCTTCTGGCAAAAGTGAATGTTTTTCCTGAACAATTTCCGAAGTTGGTTGAGTCAGGAACATTTCTGGGACCAATTCGTCACAAATGGCGTTTGCAGTATGAGATTCCCGATTGTGATGTGATTACGGTTGCGACTCATGATACCGCTTCTGCAGTCATCGGTACCCCAGGGGGGGGTGATGATTGGGCCTTTCTCAGCTCAGGCACTTGGTCTCTACTCGGAAAAGAGTTGAATATTCCCGAGAACGGGACTGAAGCCTTTAAGGAAAATTATACGAATGAATGGGGAGCCTACGGGACTTATCGTTTTCTGAAAAACATCATGGGTTTATGGATTGTGCAAAGCATTCGGCGAGAGCAAGGTGATAAATATTCTTTTGCGGAGATGGCCGAACAAGCAGAAAAGGTCGAGCCATTCCAACAATTTATCAATATCAATGATGACCGGTTCAGTAATCCGAGCAGCATGATCGCTGAATTGCAGGCCTATTGCCGCGAAACGGGTCAAAAGGTACCTCAAACAACCGGAGAATTGGTGAGCGCAACCTATTGCAATCTTGCTCTCTTTTATGCAAATGAGCTGGATAAATTGGAGAAGATTGTGAAGCAACCCATTCATGTGCTCCATATTGTCGGCGGAGGCAGTCATGTCGATTTCTTAAACCAGATGACGAGTACACTGGCTAATCGTGTGGTGAAAGCAGGACCTTCAGAAGCCACTGCCGTCGGAAATCTTCTGGTTCAAATGATCGCTGCCGGTGAAGTCAAAGATCTAGATGAAGCACGCAAACTGATCGCTCATTCGTTTACGATTAAGAGTTATTTTCCAGAAGATAAAAATTACACGGAAGTCTTTGAAAAATATCAAGCATTTCTTCGCTTAAGGGAGGCGATCTCGTGAAGAGGATCGGACAAATCATGTATTTGTACAAAGAATCCTATGCTGAGTATCAAAAACGGCATGCAGAACTATGGCCGGAGATGAAGCAGACGTTGAAGGAATACGGGGCGAGCAATTACTCAATTTTTCTGAACGAAGAAAATGGTGAGCTGTTTGCTTATCTGGAAGTGCCAGATGTTGAAAAATACAATCAAATCGCCTCGACCGCTATTTGCAAGAAATGGTGGGCTTATATGGAGCCGCTGATGAAAACCCATTCGGATAATAGCCCGGTGGCTCTGGATTTAAAAGAAGTATTTCATCTCAATTAAAAAACAGGAGGCATCATTGGATGAACGAGACAAAAGTAACTCAAGCTTATGAACTGGCAAAGGAACGTTATGCTGATATTGGCGTCGATACGGAAAAAGCTTTGGAGGCATTGAAAAAGGTAAAATTGTCTGTGCATTGTTGGCAGGGCGATGATGTATTAGGATTTCTGTTTCCGAATCAGGATCTGACAGGCGGTATTTCTGTCAGCGGCAATTATCCGGGACGTGCGCAATCTGCTGAACAATTGAGAGCGGATCTGAGTCAAGCGCTGTCGCTGATCCCTGGCAAGCATAAAGTGCAGCTGCACAGCATCTATGCCGATACAGATGAAAAAGTCGATTTGGATCAATTGGAACCGCGCCATTTTCAATCATGGGTGGACTGGGCGAAGCAAGAAGGCGTTGGCCTAGACATGAATGGGACTTTCTTCTCGCATCCGAAATCAGCAGACGGTTTCACTCTATCTCATCCGGATAAAAGCATTCGCGATTTTTGGATCGAAGTTGGGAAACGTAGCCGCAAGATTGCGGAATATTTCGGTAAGGAATTGGGTCAGCAATCCGTGAATAACTTCTGGCTTCCTGACGGCTATAAAGACAATCCGATTGACAAACTGTCACCACGGTTGCGGCTGCTCGATTCACTTGACCAGATTATGGAAGAAAAAATGGATGAAAAAAATACGATTGAAGCAGTTGAAGGTAAGCTGTTCGGTACTGGGGTCGAATCCTTTACGGTGGGCTCACATGAATTCTATGAAGCCTATGCCCTGACTCGTGGGAAATTATGGACGATTGATGCCGGTCACTTCCATCCGACAGAGGATGTATCGGATAAATTCTCGGCCTTCCTGCCCTTTGGTAAAGGACTGATGCTTCATGTTTCCCGTCCGGTACGTTGGGATAGCGACCATGTAGTGATCCTTGATGACGCGTTAATTCGGATCACACGCTCGCTGGTTAGAGATAATGAATTGAGTAAAACAAATATCGGTTTGGATTTCTTCGATGCAACCATTAATCGTCTAGCGGCATGGGTGGTCGGATCTAGAGATACGCTGAAGGCATTGTTGATGGCTCTTCTGGCACCGATTGAGGATCTGAAGAAGGCTGAGCTTGATGGCGATTATACGAAGCGGCTCGCCGTAACCGAAGCACTCAAGTTTTATCCATTCGGCGCAGTTTGGGATTATTATTGCCTGCAGAATGAGGCTCCAGTCGGAGCGGATTGGTTAAATGAAGTCCGCCGTTATGAAAAAGGCGCCTTATTGAATCGCTAATTAATGAATGGATCAGAAAGGATTATCGACAATGACAAAATTTATTGATTCACCCTATATTAAGGAATTTTCGAAGATCACTTTTCGTCTATTCGCTCACGGTTGGGATGAGCGCAATGGGGGAAACGTCAGCTACCGACTGACGTCTGAAGAGGTCGAACCGTATGAAGATACCAAACAAGTATTAAGAAATATTCCGATTGCTTTTGATGGAAAAGAACTGGCCGGATTTTATTTTCTCGTTACCGGTACAGGCCGTTATTTTAAAAACGTGATTGATTTTCCGCAGCGTGATGCTGGTTTAGTTCGAATTGCGGAGGATGGCAAGAGTGTTGATCTGCTCTGGGGATTTAATGACGGAGCGAACCCGACGAGCGAATTTCCTACCCATCTGATGGGTCACAAGGTT
This sequence comes from Sporolactobacillus sp., assembly GCA_048976585.1. GTDB lineage: Bacteria > Bacillota > Bacilli > Bacillales > Sporolactobacillaceae > Sporolactobacillus. The sequence continues at coordinate 82,130 of JBHGUY010000040.1, forward strand.
CGCTTGAAACAAAATAACGAACAACGAGTGATCATGCATTGCCATCCAACCAATCTCATTGCCATGACCTTTACACAGAAATTGGATGAGAAGGAGTTTACAAAGATTCTCTGGAAAATGCAGACTGAATCTCTGGTTGTTTTTCCTGAGGGTGTGGGCATTCTTCCTTGGATGGTACCGGGAACGATTGAAATCGGGATGGCAACGGCTGCCAAACTGGAAGACTTTCGAGCGGTAATCTGGCCGCAGCATGGATTGTTTGCTTCCGGCACCTCGATCGATGAAGCGTTCGGGCTCATTGAGACCATCGAAAAGGCGGCACAAATCTGGTCGATTATTCAACAACAGGGAGGCAAATTTGAACAAACAATCTCGGATAAAAATTTAAGCGATCTGGCTAAATCCTTTCATGTGACTCCGCGGGAAGGCTATCTGGATGTTTGAGAAATCGGCCAAACAAAGAAAATGAAGACGTCAGGCAAAAGAAATCGGAACGTAAGTTAGGGACGTTTTTTAGGGACTTCATTCAGAATTTAGCGGATGAAGTCTTTTTTTGTAGTTGGAAACAAAGATTCTTTATCTGCGATTATCTTGATTGTTGCGATAATGTTTCAATGATATGATAGATGTTAATCATAAATCTTTAGGCTTGGCTTTTATCACCATTTGATTTTAAAAATCATTTTCTAAATATAATTTGTCGAGGAAGAAGGTTACCTTATCTATGCTGGCTTTTGAAAGATATGAAGGGATAAAATCCGAACTTTTGCGTGAAAAGAAGGTATTTGTTTCGGCACTTGCGCTTTCATTCAACGTAACAGAGGAAACCATACGGCGTGACCTGGAGAAAATGGAGCAGGAGGGAGTGTGCACGCGCATCTATGGAGGTGCCTTTCTAAACACGCATACAAATGAAGAAATTTCGTATAAAGAACGCAACACCTATAATCAGAAAGAAAAACAATATATTTCTCGGAGAGTCTCGCACCTGATCAAGGATGGCGATTCATTAGTCGTTGATTCGTCCTCGACAACATTAGCGGCGATTCATGAACTCTATAAACAGAAAAAGAATTTGACAATCCTGACAAATTCTATCGAAGCATTGCGCCTTGGTTCGACAAACGATCAACAGATCATCTCAACAGGGGGAATTCTGCGGCCGCTCTCCTATTCGCTGGTAGGTGCACATGCGATTACGACATTGAATCAGTACAATGTCGACACGGCAATCATTGGTTGCAAAGGGATCACTTTGACCGAAGGGATCACTGAATCAAATAATTATGATTTAGATGTCAAAAAAGTGATGATTGAGCGAGCGAGTAAAGTGATTGTTGTGGCTGATCATGACAAATTTGATCATGTTTCTCTATTGAATCTGCTTCCTTTGAATCGGATCGATTATCTTGTGACGGACATGAAACCGGCTAGTGATTGGCTTGACTTCACGCGCGAGAACCAGATTGAATTAATTTATTAAGTCCAATTATTTACCTGATTTTGCGTGGGTTGAAATCAATGAATCATCAACGGTTTTCTCAAAGAGGGTGGAGTCTATACTTGTATTCTGGAATGTTTTATTTCCGGTATTATTGATTTTTGTCAGCGGTTATTTATTGCAAAAGATTTTCCATCTGGATATCAAGCCCATTTCGACTTTAGCCGTTTATCTGCTCTTACCTCTGCTTGTCTTTAATACGTTTTACAAGGAAGCCATTGATCAGAGCTTCTTGTATGTCTTTTTGACGGCAATTATCATCATGCTCGTCCTGATTGTGATTGTTCTTTTGATTGGGAAAATCTTTCGTTTTAGTAAGCCAGATATCAGTGTCCTGATGCTTTCAACGGTTTTCCCAAATAGCGGCAATTTTGGGATTCCTGTCGTTTTATTCGCTTTTGGACATAAGGCGCTCCTCTATGGAATGCCAATCATGATCATCCATAATGTGTTAATGGGGACGTTCGGTGTTTATTTTGCTGCAAAAGGCAAGGGGGGCCTCAGAGTCGCCATCCGTACCGTTCTAAGTCAACCGGCCAATTATGCCGTCCTTATTGGCATTTTCATGGAGCAAATGAATATACATCTTCCGGCAACGATTTATCAGAGTACGCAGCTTGTCGGAAATACAGCCATTCCGATTATCATGGTTACCCTAGGTATGCAATTGGCTACAGTAAGTCTGAAAAGTGTTTCTCTTGGCAGGATGAGTCTTGTCCTGCTGATCCGTTTGCTTGCATCGCCTTTCATCGCTTGGGGTATCTGCATTCTTTTTCGGTTGAATCCGCTTCTGACAGACGTAGTTGTGCTGATGTCTGCAATGCCGAGTGCGGCCAATACGACCCTATACGCGATTCAATTCAATGCTCAGCCTAAATTTGTGTCCAGCTGTACATTGATGACCACCTTGGTAAGTATTTTGACGTTGACCATTGCTTTGAATATTTTAATGTAATCGTTACTATTTTTTTTGATTTCACTGGGGATTCCGGCAACAGTAGAGTAGACTTCATTGCAACCGCAGGGTGGCTGTCGATCACGGGTGATCAGCAGCGGCGCCTGTTTTTTATTTGCACGGACAGGACGGCGGTATTTGATCTGCGGAGCAATGGAGCTATCATCCATTGTAAAATATCAGAATAGTATGATAGATAAATCTCGTGTGAGAAAAATCAGCTCAAATGTGTTAGATTATCTTACATATAAGACGACCTGGTTGTACTGGAAATTCCCGATATAATAAGGAAAAATTAATTAAAAGAATTATTAAAAATTATTTTAAAAAGAAGTGCAGAAACCTTGCATCTTTTCCTCTGAAGCGGGTATACTATAAATGTTGAAAGCGTTATCAATTCTAAAGAGGTGCATTAAACATGATGACAATTATCGGGATTTTTGGTACGGTCTGTACAGTCTTGCCGATGGTCGCAGCAGTTATCTGGGATAAATATAAAACAAATCATATTGACAAGGTTAATGGATTTTCATGAATCTGCAACTAATCTCAATAGTTTGAAAAAAGAGCCGTCACTTTTTTAACGGCTCTTTTTCTTTTTTATGAAAAGGTTCACCAATCAGTTCTCGAATGAGGCTGACTGGTGAACCTTTTTTGTCAGATAAAAATCAGTAGCAGATGACCGCCCCAACAATGATCAGCAGAATGAAAAGAACAACAATTAACGCAAATCCATTGCCCTCATTGCCGCCGTATTCCGGTACGCCTCCAGCTGGTACACCATTCTCACAAGAATCACCCATACATTGGCACCTCCAATTCTCTCAGTGGTGTATTATATGCAGGGCGGCCCTGCTTGCGATTATATTTTACGAAACTCTCCGAGACTCATGCCCAGAAGTTGAACAACAGAGTCAGCAGAAAGGCCGTCAGAAACAGAAAAAGGAAGAGGCTATCGAGCGGGCGCAATTGAAGACGGAATAGTTTTGTTCGGCCCTCATCTCCGTGATAACAACGGCATTCGATCGCATTGGTCAATTCAAAAGCACGCCTGAAAGCGGACATGAAGAGCGGGAGAATAATAGGAAAATAGGATCGCAGCCGTTTCACGATTCCGCCCGTTCCGATATCCGCTCCGCGAGCTTTCTGAGCTTCGATGATGCGATCAATCTCTTCGGCAAGTGTTGGAAGAAAACGGAGAGTGATCATCATTACCATGGCAAGCTCACCGACCCGGAGATGCAATTTTTTCAATGGACTAAGTAATTGCTCCATTCCTGCAGTTAACGCATTGAGCGATGTCGTATAGGTGACAAGCGAGCTTCCGGCAATTAAGACGGTCAGTCGAATGGCCAGACTGATGCCGACCTGCAGCCCCGCTGTACTGATATGAATAAAATAGAAATGAAAAAGAACAGGTCCGGACACATAAAAGATATTGATAAAGGCTGAGAAAAAAATCACTGGAAGCATCGGTCGGACCGCGCGTAAGACTCTCAGCGGAGAAAGCTCTGCACAAATGATCAGACTAATAAATAAAAGCACAAGAGCAGCTAGGCTGGAACTGCTTCTCGAAAGAAAGACCAGGATCATAAAGAGAAAAGTGATCACAATCTTCAGACGCGGATCCAGCCGGTGCATGATAGAATGGCCCGGCAAATATTGGCCAACGGTTATGTCACGGCTCATTCGAACGGCCGCCTCTCTTTGAAAAGTCTGAGGATCTCCTGCTCTGCCTGATCGAGCTCCAGCGCTTCAGTCGATACAGGATAGCCTGCCTGCTGCAGTTGTTCAAGAACACGGGTCATCTGCGGGACGTCAAGGCCCAGTGCATGCAGCTTATTTGCCTGTGCAAAAATTTCCCGGGTACTGCCATACATGGCTGCTTGTCCATCTTGAAGGACGAGGACATGACTGGCGCGCTGAGCGATCTCTTCCATGCTATGCGAAACGAGAATGATCGTTCGTCCGGTCTGCTGCCTATAAGCGTCAATTTGCGCATAGAGCTGATCACGACCGTCTGGATCCAGACCCGCTGTCGGCTCATCCAGAACAAGAACCTGAGGATTCATAGCGATGACGCCGGCAATGGCCACGCGCCTCATTTCACCGCCGGAGAGTCGGAATGGATTGCGGTCTGAATAGGAAGCATTCAGGCCGACAAATGAGAGGGCCTCGCGTACGCGCTGATCAATCTGTTCTTTATCCAATCCCATGTTTTTTGGCCCGTAAGCAATATCTTTAGCGACGGTATCTTCGAAAATTTGCGTTTCCGGGTATTGGAATACAACGCCGATCTGAAAACGGATCGAACGAATTTGCGCTGGATTCTGCCAGATGTTCTTGCCATTCAGCCAGATACTACCCTCATCCGGGCGAAGGAGGCCATTCAAATGGCGAATTAAAGTTGATTTTCCGGAACCGGTATGACCGATGATCCCGAGATAGTCGTCATTTTCAATAGTCAAAGACAGATGATTCAAGGCCTTTTTCTCAAATGAAGTTTTTTTACTGTACGTATAAGAGATGCCGCGAAGCTCAATCAGTCCCATTTTTGTCCTCCAATGCTGACCGCAAGGCTTGGACACATTGTTCCACGTTAACGATCGACGCGGGCAAAGCGATTCCTTTTTCCCTCAAGCGCCGGGTGAGCTCGGTGACCTGGGGTACATCGAGGTGGAGTGCCCTGAGAAGCTCTGAGTGGCTGAATACATCAGCAGGCGAACCTTCGAGCGCTATCTGTCCTTGGTCCAGAATAAGGAGGCGCTGCGCCGCCGCTGCTTCTTCCATGAAATGGGTAATGAGTATAATCGTGATTCCAAGCTCGTGGTTCAGCTGGTGCAGTGTCTTCATCACTTCTCGGCGTCCTTCTGGATCGAGCATCGAGGTCGGCTCATCCAGCACGAGACATTCCGGCTGCATGGCAAGTATCCCGGCAATGGCCACACGCTGTTTCTGGCCTCCGGAGAGATTGAAGGGTGATTGATGCCGATAGGCGTACATATCGACAGACTGAAGGGCCGCGTCGACACGTTCTCTGATTTTCTCTCGATCCAGGCCGAGATTTTCCGGTGCGAAGGCTACATCTTCTTCGACAATCGTCGAGATAATCTGATTATCCGGATTTTGAAAGATCATCCCGACACGTTGACGAATAGCCAGCTTCTGCTCCTCATGACGAGTATTCATGCCGTCAATCAGCACTTCTCCTGAGGACGGGAGCAGCAGGGCATTCAAATGTTTACCCAGTGTTGATTTTCCACAGCCGTTCGGACCGAGAATGGCAAGAAATTCTCCTTGATTAATTTGCAGATTAATGCCATTCAGAATCCAGTCTTTTTGGTTCTCTTGATGCAAATATTGAAATTTTAAATCATGGATTTGTATCAATGCAGTCATTCATCTATCTCCCTTGCCAGTTACTCACGGCAATAGCAGCTGTCAAGCGTATGATCCGCTAGGGCAAAACCGCTTTTTGTGGATATAAAAAAGGTTCGGACAGAAAACAACTGTCCGAACCGATCATACAATGTTCGTTAAATTTTGGAAACCCCTTTGTTGGAATCAAAAACTTCCAAACCTTTCTTCAGCGGGGCGTATAAAATGGTCACGATGATCACTGTTGAGACGGCATTAATCGCTGTTGCCGGAAGACTGGCAAAAGAACCGATTGCTGCTGCTGCAAAAGCACTGCCTGAAATGAGCAGGGTAATCCATCCGTGAATAAATTCAAGAATGATTTTGGAAATCCCGGCGATGAGGGCGATGATGAAAATATACTGGATTTTATCCTTGTGTTGGAAGAGTCTAAACAGACCCGCAACAATGGCCGCAACGATAAAAGCTAAAAGAACAGTTACCGGAGAGGTGGAAGCATAGCCGCTGGTTAAATCAAAGAACCCGAGACCGATTGCTCCTGCCAGACCGCCGCGTACGCCGCCGAGCAGCAGGACAGACAAAACGAGCAATGAATTTCCAAAATGGATGAAAGGTGCACCGACAGCTGCGGGAAGCGGGATTCTCATGACTGATATGCCTAAATAAGTAATGGCAGCAAACAAGGCCACGAGAACGATATCGCGGACACCTACAGATTTCTTTTCCTGACTCACTAATAATTCCTCCCAAAAAATAAAATTTGATAAATTCGATAAAACCCAGTAAGTTACAAGGAAATAATTTGTTCTAAATCATACTACCAATCCAGAGGGCTGTCAACGCTGCCAATGAGCTTGGTCTTTCCGCTGCCTGACTTGTCGCGATTTCCATATGTGAGATGTATGAATAACCTTCACCAAGCAGATATTATGACAAGATTACTTGTATTTTGTACACTAAGAGTTGGGAAGTATGAATAAGGAGGGGTATGGCAATGGCAGATAAAAAAGTATTAATGATCACGAAACAGGTATGTCCGTACTGTGATCGGGCGAAAGCGGTATTAAACGGCGCATTGGACGGCAGGTACAACGATCAAATTGAAAGGTTTGTTCGTGAAGATGACGAGAAGCGTTTCAATGAATTACAGGAGAAGTATCAGTTCATGACCGTTCCGACCTTTATTGATCGGCAGACGGGCAAGGTGCTTAGCGACTCCAAGGAAGAAACCATTACCCAGTTTATGAAGGAAGCCATCGGCTGACTCGCGATGCCGGGTTTGAAAAGGAAGGATGGACAAAAGCCCATCCTTCCTTTTTCAGATCATCGCGCATTTTCCCAATGATTAAGCAAGTTTAAGATTTAAGGTGTAGATTGAAATCTAATAAAAATATCCTTTCCTATCGTTGCAAAATTCGGTAGGATGGAGGTATGGTCTTTCAATTTATCTTGGGGAGATAGCTGAATGAATTCTGTAGCATGGTTGATTGAAACTTTTTTGCATATTGATAAATTTCTGCTTCAAATCGTTAATCAATATGGTACGTGGACTTACGTGATCCTTTTTTGCGTGATTTTTATTGAGACAGGACTCGTAATCTGTCCGTTTTTACCAGGGGACTCCCTCTTATTTGCCGCCGGTGCGATTGCCGTTCATAACAGTTCCGGCATTAATCTTGGACTGCTGATTATGCTGATTATTCTGGCGGCGGTGCTTGGTGACACGCTGAACTATTGGATCGGCCGTGAGCTCGGCCGGACGCTGCAGAATCATCACCTGTTCAAAAGGCTGATCAACGCGGAAAAAATGGAAAAAGCAGAAGCCTTTTTTAACCGATATGGCGGTTTTGCCATTTTTCTCGGCCGCTTTATTCCGTTTATTCGAACCTTTGTCCCGTTTATCGCTGGAGGGAGCAGGATGCACTATCCTTTCTTCCTTTTTTATAATATACTCGGCGGAGCGGTCTGGTCAGTGGCGGGTCTGCTTGCTGGCTATTTTTTCGGCAGAATACCGCTGATCAAGGAACATTTTTCAGCAATCATGCTGGCCATTGTCTTTATCTCCGTGCTGCCGGTTCTCTTCGTTTGGCTGAAAAATAGGTTCAGCAGGAATTTGTCTGACGATTGATAGGTGCTGGCAAGAAAAAAGATACCCTGAGCCGGGTATCTTTTTTCTTGCGCCTATTTTTTCGCAAAATAGAAGCTGGCAGATGGTATCTACTGGCTTCTTGCGGTGCGCTTAGTTTAATTAGATGCCTAGAAAATAGCGAGCGAACAATGCGGCACAGGCTCCGCCAAAGAAAGGAGCAATACCCGGCACAATAATTCCGTATTGCCAATCGTTGCTTGCTTTACCGCCGGGAATGGGAAGAATCGCGTGCGCGATACGCGGACCCATATCACGAGCGAGGTTCATCGCAAATCCGGTCGGTCCGCCCATGCCCATGCCGATCGCCCAAACAAGTAAACCAACGGCGATTGGAACAATGCCTGGTGTATGAATGCGGGCAATGGCCAGAATCGATGTGATAAAAATGAAAGTATCGATAAATTCGACAAAAAAATTACGCGGCAAATTGCGCACATTTGGATTTGTTGAGAAAATATTTCTGATTTTAACACGATCGATTTCAATAGAAGCTTTGAATTGATCGTAATAGGCGATGTAAACGATAATTGCACCGAAAACACCACCAAGTACTTCAGCAATACTGAGCGGAATCACATTGACCCATGGAATATTTCCAAGAACAGCCTGGGCGACAACCATTGCAGGATTGATGGAGACATTCCCAAAAATAAAAAGCGAGATCGTGATGCCGAATCCCCATGTCGTGATGGCGAATATATGGCCGGATCCTTGATATTTAGAGGTTTTCAATACCTCACAACAGTGTACGCCTACACCAAAGACAATCATTAAAGCCGTTCCCAAAAATTCCGCAATTAATTGGTGCATCAATTTAAACTTCCCCCTGATAAATGTTTTACAGAATGAGTATATAGAGATCCGGGAGATGCTTCTTAACCGAAATGTGGTGAAGATTTAACCGAATTTCATAGAACACGCTTACAAAATGCACATTCTTTGACATGTTTTTGCAACCTTCGACACATATTCCAATAAATAACTGCGGCTGTAACAACTTTGTCACTTTTCAAGCTGCTTAGATTTGATATACTCCTTTAAGTGAAGCATGATAATTAGCCCACATATTTGTGGAAGGAGCCCGATTTATTTTGGAACAGATTTGTTTTTCTTTTGCATCTACAGATGAGGAGTTATCTGACAAGTCTTCCAATGATAACGTATTGCTTCTGCCAATTCTTGATGACGTCGTGTGGGTGACAGACAATGGGACACATATCGTCAATCATGCGAATATTTGTCTGCTGAACGGCAGCTGCAAAAAACTGTCTGCTCGTACAGAGATGGATGAAGTTCTTTTAATTCGCTTGCCGGCAAACTATATTGATGGTTTTCTGCAGCAGGGATTAACCTGTAACGAAGATTTGATCTGGAAGATCGATGATCAATTGCAGCCCATTAAGGAATTAATGATTCATGAAGTAGCCATGAGAAATGATGAAGAAGCCATCCTTTTGCTGAATTATTTACTTCATAAGGTGACGCGGCAAACAGGTACAGGTTCCTTGAAATTTATAAAAAAACATTTTACTGAAAAAATTGATGTCCGCGCTTTAGCAGAAATGGAGCATTATACCCCTTCCTATTATTGTGACTGGTTCAAGCGGAAAATGCGCATGACTCCCCTGGAATACATTCATTATTTGCGGATTCACCGAGCAAAGGAATTGCTTCAGGATTCGAAACTCAGCATGCTTTCCATCTCTTATCAACTTGGTTATGAGTATAATGCTTCCTTCACGCGGATGTTCAAAAAATATGAGCAAATATCGCCTTCCGAATATCGAGCAGCACTGCAAAGTTCCACATTGGCACTGAAAGAAAAATAACCGGCCTTAACCCGCGGCTGTTCATATGCTAAACTAGTAAGCAGAATTGATGTGCCGACAGAGGGGGAAGAAACGGTGATTACAACTAAAATTCCGGTTCGTTTTGCAGACTGCGACGGTATGGGTCATGTTAATAACGCGGTCTATTATACTTATTTTGAAGAAGGAAAACGGGAAATTTTCCAATGGTTTACGCCCGATCTGCGTCTCGATGATTTTCACGTGATCGTGGCTTCGACACATTGTGATTATATCCATGAGATTAGTTATGGGGAAACAATCACTGTTTATACCTGGATTAGCACGGTATCCCGCTCTAGCTTTGATGTGGAGCATGCGATTGCGGATGAAGCGGGTCATTGGCATGCGCGCGGCCGAGTGACGATGATTGGCTATGATTACACGACGAAGAAGGCTGTTCCGCTGTCAGAGAACATCAAGCAGGTCTTAAATCGGCATCGAACGGCTCCGGATCAAGCTCCGGCACTTCGTCAGATCCGTTTCGCCGAGGCGTCACCGCAGCGTTCCTAATGAAATCTTCGCTAAGCATCAAGAAAACGACAAATTCACACTGAAAAAAACAAGCAGCACCCCAACATGGGGCGCTGCTTGTTTGCCATCATCGTTCTCTATAGAATCGGCGACATTAGCCGCGAGATCGATTCTTTAAAGCGTATCTTCATTGGACGATTGCGATAATCCTTCATCGTTAATTCTTTGGAAAGTTTTATATCCTTCAGGAAAATCGCTGCCAATTCACAGGCTGTTGCTTCATTGTAGATAAAGGCATTCACCTCAAAGTTCAGGCTGAAGCTCCGATAATCAATGTTTGACGTTCCAACCGAAGCCAAACGTCCGTCAACAACAATGGTTTTTGCGTGCAAGAATCCATTTTGATAAAGGAATACCCGAGCTCCGGCCTCTAGAAGCCCGCCAATATTAGAATAGGTCGCCCAATAAACAAAGGGATGATCCGGTTTGTTCGGAATCATGATCCGGATGTCAACATTTGAGAGCGAGGCAATTGAAATGGCGTTCAATAGGCTATCATCGGGTATCAGATAGGGCGTTTGAATATAGACATAGTCTTTAGCTGAAAGAATCATTTTGATAATCGCATTCTTGATCTGCTCCCAGCGGCGATCGGGTCCGCTGGAGACAATCTGCACGCCGACATCGCCGTAATGCCGCAAATCATCCAGATGGTAATATTCCTGGAAGGGCACCTTTTCACCGGATGCCTGACGCCAGTCGAGCAGAAAGCGGGCCTGAATGCTATTCACTGACCCGCCGATAATCCGCAGATGCGTATCGCGCCAATAGCCGTATTTCGCATTCAAACCGAGATATTCATCACCGACATTAAATCCGCCAATATACCCAATCAACCCATCAATGATTACGAGCTTGCGGTGATTGCGATAGTTAATTCGCATATTCAGAAGCGGCAGCCGGCCCGGAAAAAAGGTCTGAAATTTTCCGCCGCATTTAACCAACTGCCGGGTCAGCTTCTTAGAGAGCTGGCGCGATCCCTCGTCGTCTACAAGCAGACGGACCGTCACTCCTTGACGGGCTTTCTCCGCCAGAGCGTCGATAATTTCGTGACCGAGAAAATCGCTGCGGAAGATATAGTATTCGATATGAATATGGTGCTGAGCATTGTGAATATCCTCCAGTAGCTGGCGAAACTTATGCTCGCCGTCGGTGTAAATATCGAGTTTGTTATTCAGAGAAAGGGGGGCTTCATCATTATTCAGGTTCATATAGATCAAGCCATGATAGTCTCTAAGGATCGGTTGAGTAAACGGGGCGCTCTTGTCACGGATCGCTTGCATTTGTCCGGCAACTCTTTCTTTCGTTCGCTCATGAACCAGATGATCCCATTTGAAAATTTTCCTTCGGCTCAGATTCTGGCCAAAGATTAAATAAAAAAAGAAACCAATAATCGGAATGAAATTCAGAATCATCAGCCAAGCCCATGTTGAACTGACACTCTTTCGTTCGAGAAATACAACAGTAAAGCCCAAAAGAATATTCGAGATAATAATAATAGCAAGTAAGACGGTTGTCAGCGTCATTTGTCCACATCCTCTTTGCGCAATGAAGGCCAGCGTACTAAAACATCCGTATTAAGGAAGAAAGCAACATGCGGATTATAAGTGTCCTGCAGCGGATGACTCAAAGGAATAAATGAAAATCCGTCCATCGGCAGGAATCTGCCAAGTGTTGACTATTCTCAGGTGGATGTTAATAGAATTATAAACCTAAAGGGAAGTGGTCTGCTAGTCTGAACCGTTGACCAACTAGGATCGATGGTCAGCCCTGGAAAAGTGAAAAAGGCGTAGCTATTCTCAGTTATTGGAAGAAAACGGCCTCAGGTTGGCATTTCACGGACTTGGCAGGCTATAATAAAGTTAGTGTTTTCAAAAAGGTGAAGAATTACCCGCGGATAATGACTGGGCATTAAATAAAAGGACAGCATATTTCTTCGCTGTGCAGCGTGGTCGCTTGGCTGCAGTTTCTGAGGAACAGGATGATCGAGCGGAAGGATGGGGATGACAACGTGCTGAAAAAACATGGATCAATCGTTTTTTGGACGGCCGAGTTGCTTGGCCTTGCCTTACTTATTTTCGTATTAACAAAGATAACCTTTATTTTTGTTCCGGTGGTTACCTTGATAACGACTCTTTTTTTCCCAATTCTTGTAGCCGGATTTCTCTTTTTTCTCCTGAGTCCATTTGTCACTTTATTTGAGAAGTTCAGGCTGCCGCGCCCGCTTTGCATTGTGATCATCTATCTGATCTTAATCAGTCTGATTGTGCTGCTCGTTAGTATCGTTGGACCGCCGCTTGGCATGCAGGTCAAGTCTCTGTTCAGTCACTTGCCTGACTATATTACTTATTGGCGCAAGAATATTGAACAATTGGCCGATACGAGAGGCTTCAAATGGTTGATTACTCAAGACTATTATTCGATCGATAAAATTCAGAAAAGCTTACTAAACATGGTCAATGATTACAGCAAACACGCCGGTTCGGGATTTTCCACCTTTTTCAGTGTGATTGTCAACCTGACGTTGACGATTGTTACGGTGCCTTTCATTCTTTTCTATATGCTGAAGGACGGGGATCGACTGCCGCACGCGGTGATGCGTTTCTTCCCGCATCAATACCATCACGAGGTGAGCCATATTCTGGAGGACTTGAATGCGACCCTCTCCTCCTATATTCATGGGCTGATCATTGTGGCAAGCTTTGTCGGGGTCACCTCAAGCATTGGTTTCTCGATCATCGGCTTGCCGTATAGTCTGCTGCTTGGGCTGATCGTCGGAGTGACGAATATCATACCATATATGGGACCGATCCTTGGAGCAACACCGGCCATTATCGTCGCCTTAATGGATTCGCCGGTCAAAGCGCTCTTTGTCCTTGCCGTGATTGTCATCGTCCAGCAGTTAGATGGCCATTTAATCTCCCCGCTTGTCATGGGGAAACGGCTGAATACGCATCCATTGACGATCATTGTGCTTCTTCTTGTTTCAGGCAAATGGATTGGCCCGCTGGGAATGATTCTGGCGGTTCCGTTCTATGCCATGATTAAAACGGTGATTATGCACCTGCTCCGGCTGCTCCGTCTGAGAAAGCAAAGTAAGGATGATTCGTTGATCAAAGATTAGCTTTCAGTCCTCTTGTTGGCGACTTTCCCGCAGCGATCGAGTCAGGGCGATGAATTGCTTCATTGCCGGATTATTATTTTTCTTCAAATGAGCCATCGAGAGTACGGCAGGAAGAGGATGATTTTCAATATCGCGATAGACCACTTCAAGGTTAAACAATTTCTCTGCGGTGGATGGAACGACACCAATTCCTATGCCGGAAGAGACCAGACCGACGACCATTTGATACTCCGTGGCCTCCTGGACGATCCGCGGAGTGAAGTCGACCGACTGAAACAAAGAAAGAAATTCATCGTATAAGCCTGGCCATATTTCCCGGGAAACCACGATAAATGATTGATCACGGAGATCCTCAATTTGTATTTTTTCTTTGCAGGCGAGTGGGTGGTTTTTCGGCAAAGAGAGTGCAGCAAAGCCGCGTTTGACAGGTTCAACATCGATGAGTGAGTTACTGACCGGTGGATGGAGCAAACCAATATCGATCCGTTTGTCAATCAACCCCAGAATCTGGTCCGGTGTGGATAATTCATGAAGAATTACCGACACATCTGGAAACATCTTGCGATATTCGCGGATAAATTCGGGTAATATATCATAAGTAGCCGAACCGACAAATCCGATCACGAGTCTGCCAAATTCGCCGCGCTGGGCACGCTGGGCGGTATCAATCGCCTGGTTCAGTTGCGATAACACGTGTCTCGCTTCAGTCAAAAAGAGTTCACCGGCCGTTGTTAGTTCGACATGGCGCTTATTGCGTTTAAATAAAGCAACATGTATTTCTTCTTCGAGCTGCTGAATCTGTTTGCTTAAGGGTGGCTGGGTCATTTGCAGGCGGGCGGCCGCCCGGCCAAAATGCAGTTCTTCTGCAACCGTGATGAAATAGATCAGGTGACGGAGTTCCATGGGTACTTTTCCTCCTAATTGGATAAGGCTTGTCTTTCTATTATAAATGGTGACGTTTTCAAAAACAATTAATATATATTATGTATTACACAGTTCTCAATAATATATTTCACAGATGTTTTATAAAGCGGTAAAATGAGATTAAACACAAGAGTGATGAAAGAAACGTCAATAAATTTGAAGAGAACGGAACAATTACGAGAGATGATGGCGGCCAGCGGAAAACGCTTGATTGTGGATAATAAACGAAAGATTAAAAAGGGAGTGGACTTCAATGGATGAAATCCGTAAGGAAGAGCAGCGGAATGAAACGGAAAAAACAACGACCGGAGCGGAGCTCGTGGTTGATTGTTTGATTAAACAGGGTGTGAAGTATATTTTCGGTATACCTGGTGCGAAGATTGACACGATTTTTGATGTGCTCAAGGATCGCGGACCTGAATTGATCGTTTGCCGTCATGAACAAAACGCCGCCTTCATGGCAGCCGCTGTCGGCCGTCTGACCTGCAAGGCGGGCGTCTGTCTGGTCACTTCGGGTCCGGGAGCATCGAACCTTGCTACCGGTATTGCGACAGCAAATGTTGAAAACGATCCGGTTGTTGCTCTGGCGGGTGCTGTTCCGCGGGCGGATCGCCTCAAACGGACGCATCAATCGATGGACAACGCCGCTTTATTCCAGCCGATCACGAAATATAGTGCTGAGGTCGTTGACCCGAAAAATGTGCCGGAAGTGCTGACCAACGCCTTTCGCGCGGCGGAATCGACTCAGGCTGGAGCCAGTGTCGTGAGTTTCCCGCAAGACGTTCTTGCCTCTCAAACGACGGTCAGTGCACTGGGACCACTTGAGAGCCCGAAGCTGGGTACTGCATCGGAAGAGGCCATAGACCGTGCTGTGGAAGCTCTGCAGCATGCGAAAATGCCTGTTATCTTAGCGGGCATGCGTGCCAATCGTTTCTCGGTTGTCTCGGCTGTACGCTCGCTGCTTCACAAGCTTTCATTCCCGGTTGTCGAAACTTTCCAGGCAGCAGGTCTGATTCCGCGCGATATGGAGGAACATTTCTTCGGCCGTGTCGGTCTATTCCGCAATCAGCCTGGCGATCTTGTGCTGGATAAAGCTGATGTGATTCTGACAATTGGTTATGACTCGGTGGAATATGATCCGAAATTCTGGAATAAAAACGGCAAGCGGACAATTATTCATCTGGACGAAGTCCGCGCGGATATTGATCACTATTATCAGCCAGCGATTGAGCTGGTCGGTGATATTCCATCGACCGTACAGCGGATTAAGGAGAAACTGGCAGTTTTGAATCTCGGCCAAGAGAGTCTGGATTTTCTGGATAAGATGCGCAGTCGTCTGGATTCTCGCGATGAGCCGCCGAAGGAAACAAAAAATAATCGGATTCATCCGCTGCAGCTGATTCATACTTTACGTCAACTGATCGGCGATGAAACAACCGTCACTTGCGATGTCGGTTCCCATTACATCTGGATGGCCCGCCATTTCCGTTCCTACGAACCAAAAACCTTACTTTTCAGCAACGGGATGCAGACGCTTGGTGTAGCACTGCCTTGGGCAATGGCGGCTTCGCTGGTGAACAACCACGCCAAGACGATTTCCATGTCTGGTGATGGTGGATTCTTATTCTCGGCGATGGAGCTTGAGACAGCAGTTCGTCTGAAATTGCCGGTCGTTCATATCGTTTGGCGCGACGGAACCTATGACATGGTCGCTTTTCAGCAGCAGATGAAGTATAAACGCACATCGGGTGTTGATTTTGGAAAGATTGATGTCGTGAAATATGCGGAAGCCTTTGGAGCCAAGGGCCTGCGGGTTCATTCGCCTGAAGAACTGGAATCCGTTTTAAAAGAAGGGCTTGCCTATGAAGATGGACCGGTGATCATTGACGTACCGGTCGATTACAGCGATAATGTTGCTCTGGGTAAGAGTCTATTGCCGAACCAGCTCATGTAAATATAAAAAAGCAGCATGGCTTATTGAGGACGATTACAGCCTGTAATATTTGAAAGGGGAGATAAAAAGTGAGTAAAGATAGCGGAGAAATTTTCCAGCTTTCGACCATGACGTCACTGCTTGACGGAGTCTATGACGGCGCGATGTCTTACGATGAGATTAAAGCTCACGGAGATTTCGGAATTGGCACCTTTGATCATCTGGATGGCGAGATGATTGGATTTGAAAATCAATTTTACCGGCTTCGCGGCGATGGAACAGCTACACCGCTAAAGGGCGAGGAGATGACGCCCTTCTGTTCACTGACTTATTTTCGCCCGCAGTTGACGAAAAACTATGACCAACCCATAAATAAAACCGCCTTCGAGGAAGAACTGCATCGACTGGTTCCAAGCGATAATTTATTCTATGCGTACCGGATTGACGGTCTTTTTAAGGAAGTCAGCACGCGGACGGTGGCTTATCAGGAAAAACCAGTGCCGATGACTGAAGCGGTAAAAACGCAACCTGTTTTTCACTTTAAAAATGTTAAAGGAACGATTGTCGGCTTCTGGACACCGGCCTTCGCGCAGGGCATTGCCGTTTCGGGTTATCATTTTCATTTTATTGACGAAAAGCATCAAGGCGGCGGTCACGTCATGGATTATGTGCTGGATCATGGTAGCGTTCAGATTGATCAAAAAACACACCAGAGTCTGTATACACCCAAGACTGAGGCCTTCCTCAATGCGAATCTGTCCCGATCAGATTTGGAAAAAGAGATTAAAGTCACTGAAGGATAATTCGATAGAATGAATTAAAAACATCGCGAGTGATTTTTACCCGTGATGTTTTTTGGCGTTCATGAATAGAGTGAGAGCGCTGTGCAATTTCCGCTTGCTGCATTCAGAAAGAGTGGATTTATCCCTTAGGGACGCGCGTAGATTTTATTCAAATGGAAGTTGCCAATATGGAATAAAGGCCGATCGCAATCAATAAAAAGGATGCGATAAACTCAGAGACTTTTCCTAAATTGGATTGGAGTCCGCTAAAACCCAGCCATTGACCGCCGGCTACGGATACAAAAGAGAAGATGCTGACAAAAAGAGCAACTCCGATCGGCTGCAGATGACTCATTCCTGCACCGAATGAAGTACCAAGCGCATTGATTGAGAGGGCAATTCCGAGAATGAAAACCTCATTGAAAACGATGATATTATTTTTATCTTTGTCAACTGTGTCAGCCTCCGGGATTGGCGCCGAAGAACGATGTCGCAATGCATCGATCAGACTCCACACCCCAATGAGCAGAATAATCAACCCACCGAAAATATCCGTCAGCGAGGGGGATAAGGTCAAGCCCAGCCATTGTCCAATCAAGAGTGCCGCATATGAAATGACTAGGGCAATCCCGGCAATCAGCATATTAGCTGTCCAGGTAATCTTCTTTCCTTTTATTGCGTAGGTTAGACCGACTGCGAAATTATCAATACTAGAAGCGAGTCCAATGAACAGAATCATGAGCCAAGACATTTGCGTCATCCCTTCATTTGTACATTTGCTATTGATCGAGCGAGTCATAAAACAGACCGCCCTAAAGGGCATAGTATGTTAAAATAAAAAAGTGGTTCGCGATATTGCTCCTCCTGAATGTATAGGATGAAATTTCTTTGTGAAAAAATGCAGCCGTTTCCGTGCATCCTCAGATACGTTTCTGGACGACTCTGATGAAAACAGGTGATTGTGTGCAAAGTAGGCAACAGCTTCAAAATAGCTTTGATGGAACAGCATATTATTATTTAAAATACAGAGGTCATTATAGTGACGATTTAATCCGGCTCTTGGCTGAATCTTGCGGATTAAACGGGAAAGGGCGATTGCTTGATCTCGGATGCGGCACGGGCAAACTGACTTTTCCTCTAGCCCGCTATTTTGAAGAATCGGTGGGCATTGATGTCAGTCAGGATATGGTTCAGAAAGCGCGAAGCCAAGCAGAGCTGCTGGGAATGAAAAATCTGAAATGGATTCGCATGCGTTCAGAGGAGTTAACGGAGGACTTTGGCAGCTTCCATCTGATCACGGCGGGAGACGCTTTTCACTGGATGGAACGGGAAAAAGTTTTGCAGCTCTGCTATGATCGGTTGGTTCCTGGCGGGACGCTGGCCTTGGTCGATCAAAGTCATCTGCTTGGCGATTGTGCACTGCCCTGGCAGCAAACGGTACGGGAAGTCATTGCCCGTTGGTTTGGCACGGAAACGGCTGAACCGCTCCAGTTTGGCGAGACGCATGAGCGCCTGCTTGTACGGTCTTCCTTTAGCGGAATTCGCAGTGGAAGGATAAAAACAATGAGGAAAAGAGATATCCATTCGATCATTGGCTATCTGTACTCTACCTCCAGATGTCATAAAACGTTTCTAGGAGAGAAAGCACCATTGTTTGAAAAAGATCTTAGCACGCGGCTCAGAGCATTGAATCCGGAGGGAATCTTTGAAGAACCCGTGAAGGAGTACTATATTCTGGCAAACAAACCGCGGAAATCTGCGATTGGAGAAAAGTGAAATGAGTAAAAAGGTCATGAATACTCGGGCCTAATGCGTGACGTTCATCAATTTTTTAAATCGGAGTTGTTTTTATTGAAATCTAGGACAAACGAGAAACAGGAAGAATCACGGAAAAGGAGTTTCAAGTTTATCTTTTGGATGTTTATCGCTAAAATTGCCTTTATTGCACTCTGCGCGATTGGCGGTATTTGGCTCATTTTTTTCATGACGCATTCCGGAACGGGGAGCAAGAACGAAGTGACTTTTCATCAGGTGCTCGGTGGCGGTTATGCCTCTCATGGCAGTCATTTCTGGTTGGCTTCGACCCATGGGATTGTTTCATATAATGAAAGCCGATGGAAAAACGAGTCGGTCAAGCCGATACCGCGACAGACCCGCTTTTTGTCTGTTGAAAATGGCTGGATCCGCATGGAGCGTCATTCCGTTCAGGCGGCAGAAATAAGTGCTAATGGTAAAAGAACGGACACTATTCATCTGCCTCAAAACGCATCTGGGATATGGGCGGCGGATTATCATACCCATGAGCTCTATCATCTGGCGGTTTCTGGCGGGGTCTACTCAATCGAATGGTCAACTGAAAACGGAAAGTCATGGCATCACAGGAGTCTGCATGGGATTCATGGCAAGGTGCAGAGGCTCGCGGTGAATCCCGGAAACAGCCGGATTTTTGCCATCGCGACGACTCAAGGGCTTTATTTATCCTCGGATGGTGGTTCGACTTTTCAGACCTATTTCCGCGGGAAAGAAGTGACAAGCATTGCCTATAGTTTCTCTTCACAGCCGTCTCTGCTTGCCGCTTATTTTGATAAAAAACAGAAGGAAACCTTTTTATACCATGTCATCCCGGATCAAAGAAAGGCGATCAATTTGGATTTAGATACGGTAGCAAATGACCGCGTGACACAAATTTTGACAAGTCCTGTGCATCCGCAGGAATCCGTGGTTCTAACTGCTGGGGATGACGGCTATCAGACAAAAAACGGTGGACAGAACTGGACGATTATCGCTCAGAGAGGTCGAGGTCTTCAGACAAAATAACAAAAGAATTATTAAAATCCAACGTTAAGGAGACCTGCGAGGAATGATTCAGACGATTTTATTCGATGTGGACGGTGTCTTTTTGAGTGAAGAACATTACTTCGACGCATCTGCTCTGACAGTCTGGGAACTGTTAATGAGTGATAATTACTTGGGACTTGGTGGTGAAAAACCATTCCAAACGGATTTGACGAAAGAACAGATTGCTTCCATTCGCTCCCAAGTTTTCTTGGATGACCAGGTTTTGAATGAACTGAAGTCCCGTGGAATGAATGCGAATTGGGATATGATCGATATCGCTTTTTCAGTGCAGCTAATTCATCTGGCCGCCCAACTTCCGGCTCAGGCCAGGGCCGCTGAACTCTTTCTTCAACCGATAGACCGTGAAACGCTTTCTCTCTTCAAAGAATTATTCCATACATATCCGGTAAACATCGACTTTAAAGTGTTTCTGCCAGACTTCAACGGGGCTGCGGTAACGAAGCAGGAGTTGATCCCTTATTTAAATAAGCTTGTCAAGCGTTATCTCGGTGTTCAAACCGCTATTTTTCAACCCAAGAGTGCTCTGTGGCATATTGGAGAACATTGCTCTCAGGAGTGGTATGTCGGTGATTCACATGTTCTTCAATCCACAGGATATCCATCTGTGCAGCTGGGAAAGCGAGGCTTTCTGAGCCAGGAAGAAACGCTGACCACGCCAGAATCAATCATCGCCTTGTTTCAGTCTCTGGATCGCAGCGGTATAACGATCGGGATCGCCACAGGTCGACCGGCGCTTGAGACCTACCAGCCATTTAAAGACTTGGGCTGGCTGAGTCTACTGGATTCAGAACGGATCGCGACAGCAGACGACGTTCTGGCGGCTGAGAATGCTTATCACGCAGCGCCACTTGCAAAACCGCATCCTTTTACCTATTTATTGGCTTATCATGGCCAATCAGTCGATAAACGACGCTTGCTATCGCCAGATTCAGAAATGTTGGCCGTTGGCAGCGAAACCTTGATTGTCGGCGATTCACTCGCTGACCTGCTCTGCGCACGTCAGATGGGCTGTAGATTTGCTGGCGTGCTGACTGGTCTCTCCGGGGAAAAAGCGCGGAGTGGGCTCGAAGCACAGGGAGCAGATTTTATTCTGGACTCGGTTGCTGATGTCTACGACCTGGTGGAGACGCTAAATACCCGCTAAAATAATTTAAAAATCCCGGCTCCTCTTTTTAAGAGGGACCGGGATTCTTAATAAATTTCACTGATACGTTTTATGAATTCAAACGACGAGGCTTCAGTCTTCTTCGGAGTGCATATCGATTTCGGCAAATTGAACGTCATGCAGATCGGGCAGGGCAAGGATTTCTTGCCGGGTTTCCTCAGGAACACTGCGATCAACGGTTAGGATCATTACCGCTTCACCACCAATTGTCTGGCGGCCGACATGCATGCTGCCGATATTGATCTTTGCTTTTCCAAGCATCGATCCGACGTTGCCAATCATACCGGGGACATCCGCATGGCTGATATAGAGCAAATAACGTTCGGGCTCCATATCCAGTCGGTATCCGTTAACCGATACGATTCGGCCGCCAAAGCCAGGCAGATAGGTGCAGGCAATTGCCGCTTTTTGATCGCCGTGCATGATCTCAAGTTCGATGAAATTCGTGAAGCCCTTATGTGCAGCGTTCTTCTGCACGCTGTAGGAAAGACTATGAGCCTTGAGTATACGCATCACATTGACAATATTAATCGATGTATCGAGATAATAAGAAAGCAGAGCCTTAATCATTTGCCGCGTTAATAAGCCGGTATCTTCAAGAAAGAGCTCGCCGTAATAATTGATTTTAATTTTATCCGGTGCTTTTTTGAAGATCTGTATTAACAGTTCGGCCATTTGCTCGCTCAATGCCAGATAAGGCTGGATTTTTTGCTGGACAGCAGCAGAGATACGCGGCAGATTGATGGCATGCTGTACGCCGCCTGTTGTGAAGATGTCGACAATTTCCTCGCTGACCGATTGAGCGACCTTTTCCTGAGCTTCCGTCGTTGATGCGCCAAGATGCGGGGTGACAATGATTTTGGGATTCTGGGTCAAATCGGTATTTTCCGGAGGTTCCTGTTCAAAGACATCGATGGCCGCACCGGCGACCTGACCGCTATTCACGGCCTCAATGAGCGCCTGTTCATTAATGATCCCTCCGCGGGCACAGTTGACTAAGCGAACACCTTTTTTTGTTTTTTCAAGAAAACGGCTGTCAATTAAACCGCGGGTTTCAGGAGTTAACGGCGTATGTACCGTAATAAAGTCCGCTTCACGGGCGATCGTTTCCAGATCCGCCTTGATGATACCCATTTTCTTCGCTCGGTCCTCAGTTAAAAAAGGATCATAGCCAAGGATTTTCATCTCGAAGCTTTTGGCTCGTTTGGCGACTTCTGTACCAATTCGGCCCATGCCGACAACACCTAATGTTTTCTGATACAGTTCAACACCCTTGAAAAGCTTGCGTTCCCATTTGCCGGAAGTTAATGAACGATAGGCCTGAGGTATATTGCGGGCGAGAGCCAATATCATCGCTAATGTATGTTCTGTTGCCGCCATGGTATTGCCGGAAGGTGCATTAATGACAATAATACCTTTTTCGGTGGCGGCAGCAATATCAATATTATCGACTCCAACACCGGCACGGGCGATGACTTTCAGACGGTCGGCCGCCTGAATGATTTCACGGGTCACTTGTGTTTGACTGCGGACAATCAGCGCGTCGTACTCAGGAATCTGACTGATTAATTCGATTTCTGTTAAGTTGGTCAACTGAGTCACTTCAAAATGATGATTGGCGAGCAGGGCATGTATCCCTGTCTGGCTAATGGGATCGGTCACGATAACTTTATACATGTTGAGCCCAGACCTCCTCAGCTTTTTTCACACCGACGCCGAGAAGTTCCGGTTGCCCGCGGCCTGCCAGCTCAAGCTCCAGCGCGGTTAGGACCTTCAGAACGTCGAACGGTGTGCAGTATCCCATATGGCCGATTCGGAATATCTTACCCTTTAATTTCTTTTGGCCACCGGCGAGCGTAATCGCATAATGGGACTTCAGAGCTTTCTGCAGGAGCGGAGCCTCTATCGCGCCTGAACATACGGCGGTAACCGTTGGCGAAGCGTCTTCATCGCGGGTCAGAAGCGGCAATCCCAGTTCGCGAATGCCTGAACGAATCATGTCACGCAGCAGTTGATGCCGTTTAATGACATTTTCCCAGCCTTCTTCTTCAATCATCGCACAAGCTTCACGAGCGCCGGCAATTAAGGAGACAGCAGGAGTGAATGGAGTTGATCTCTGCTGCTCATAAGCGTCGACGTAGCGATTCAGATCCAGATAAAAACGTTTGGTCGGCGTCTGGCGAATGGCTTCAAGACCGCGATCGCTGAAGGCGATAAAAGCGAGCCCCGGGGGAAGCATCAAGGCTTTCTGCGAACTGGTCACAAGTAAATCGATATGATCGGCCGTCATATCAGCGGCAACAGCACCGATACAGCTGACACCATCGACGATAAACAGGGCATCCGTCTGCTCGGCAACGATCTGGCCTAATTCGTGAATCGGATTGAGAACACCGGTCGACGTTTCATTATAAGTAGCGAATATGGCTTTAATCGGGGTACCTGCCAGATCTTTTAAAAAGGTACGGAGTTGATCCGGCGCGCAGGCTTTTCCCCATTCGATATTCAGGCGGTGAATGTGGACACCATAGTGTTCAGCAATGGTTGCCAGACGATCGCCGAACGAGCCGGCCACAATCGCTACGGCGTGATCGCCCTCTGCAACAGTATTCACAACGGTTGCCTCCAGTGCAGATGTGCCGCTGCTGGTCAGCACATAGACCGGGTGGGTTGTGCCGAAGATTGGTTTCAAATGGGTAGCAACTTCTTCAATTAATCGCGAAAAATCAGGGCTGCGGTGGCCAATCATCGGTGCGGCCATTGCGGCATTCACTCGGGCAGGAACCGGAGTCGGCCCAGGTGTAAAAAGATATTGCTGATCTAAAAACATGTCATTCATCCCTTCTGCTCTTTTGATATGCTGCTGCGTTTAACAACTGCTGGGAAAAATAAAAACGTCCCTCGCAGAATGCAATCATTCTGCGAGGGACGTTGATCACGTGGTGCCACCCTCATTTGCCGGCCACAGACTAGCTTGCCGGTCTTCATTGAAACGATAACGGAAACGTCACCGGATAAGCCTACTTTGACCACAGTATCCTTTTTTTGAATAAACTGCAGTCTTATTTCAGCTTACCTGCTCCAAAGTGCTGAAACATTGAGTGCCATGCACCGGTTCTCAGCATTGCCGGCTCTCTGTTGCATCTCATCTCAAGTTCTTGTCTTCTTCATCACATTAATTTTTGAATGGACAGAAAGTGGGGCGAACAAGTCGCTTACTTTCTGAATTTTTAATGTGCCCAAATTGTAACAGTAAAAAGGGATTTTGTAAAGAAAAATATTTTAATATATTCTGAAATTCGTGAATATCTGTGCCCGATCACGAGAGAATTTTCTTAAACACCGGCCTCTTGTTCTTCCAGCGCCTGTTCCAAAAGCGGCAAGAACTGCTCCATTTGATCTTTCTTGCCAATCGTGATCCGGACCCCACTCTGGAAAGGATTGATCAGAAAGCCCTGCTTTTTTAAACGTTCCGCTACGACCTGCGCACGATCAGTTTTTACAAAGATAAAATTAGCCTGACTCGGATAGTAGGGGATACCCTTCTGATCGAGATAACGAGCGACCATTTTTAATACGGATTGATTTTTGCGGACACAGTCGTTCATAAACGCTTGATCCTGCAAAGCCGCAAGAGCGGCAACCTGACTTAGCCGCGGGTTATTGAAAGGCGGCCTGACCTTATCAATTTCATTAATCAGCAGTGGGTTGCCGATGGCGTAACCAAGCCTGAAGGAAGCAAGACCATACGATTTTGAAAAGGTACGCAGAACGAGTACATTTGGATGAGTCTGCATGATCTTCAGTGAATCCGGGAAATCATTCGCTGAGACAAAGTCAATATAAGCTTCGTCGAGCATAATGATGACATCTTCAGGAACGCGGTCAATAAAATGGAGAAGTTCTTGCTCATTAAGGTAGGTGC
Organism: Sporolactobacillus sp.; assembly: GCA_048976585.1. Lineage (GTDB taxonomy): Bacteria > Bacillota > Bacilli > Bacillales > Sporolactobacillaceae > Sporolactobacillus. The sequence goes on from JBHGUY010000040.1 coordinate 107,206, forward strand.
CTGTTGGATTATTCGGGTTGCAAATCCAGACAATCCGGGTTTTCTCATCGATGGCAGCCAGCATTGCTTCGAGATCATGCTTACCCTGATCGTCGCAAGGAACTTTTTTGGTTTCGGCACCTTCAATTGCGGCGTGACAATAATATTCATAAAAGGTCGGCCAGGCCATGACAATTCCACTATCCTGATCCAGGAAGGCACGGCTGGCGAGGACAATCATTTCATCAAGCCCAAGGCTGAAGAGAAAATGATCTTCATCAATACCAAGCTGTTCGGAGAGCTGACGGCGCAGGAGAGAATCACGGCAGTCTGGATAAAGCTCAGGGAGAAGGGCATCGGAAGTAATCGCTGCGCGGACCTTTGGTGAGGCACCATAAACATTTTCATTGGAATCCAGTTTGATGATTCGGCTGAGATGATACGCTGCTTTTATTTCTTCAAGTGAGGGACCAGGATCATAAGCTTTCAGATCGGCCAGATTTTTTTTGAACATGCGGAACACTCCTTTTATACTTTATTCTGATAAATTGCTGAAATCGACATAAAAAAATCCCTGCCGAAGCAGAGAATATTTTTGCGGTTTCACCCAAAAGGCACCTCCGTTATTCAGTACCCTTTGGCCGGTTTAACGGCCGGTGCCGCGGCTGCCTAAAATTGATCTGAACAACCCTGCCATTCATGTGAACCCTATGGAATAATATTATGCTTCGCTGCTTAAGCTAAGTGAGTCGCCTGCAGTCCTTTGTACGTACTGAAATTGTTTACTGTCTTTAAATTTTATTAAACCTTGATTTAATTATGGCATGAATGGGTTGAAAGGTAAAGTACACAATAATTAGGCAGTCGATGTTTGCTAGTGCTTCCAGAGAATCGGCGGCAGTTTTAAGAAAAGGCACTCTGCTATATATCGTATGAATAGTCTGATAAAATGAAACTTAGATTCTTGACAAGTGTGTAATGTATGTGTAACTCTGATTGGTTATGCTTAATAGAGAACAGAAAGATTGAGGGGGGAAAAATTTGTCAACATTCGCATTTTACCAGGAGTCGCAAAACGGTCGGCCAATCGCTTTCAATCTTTCAGAGCCGAACACTCGCATTATCACCGATTCCTTGCAGCAGGCGGTGGATTCGTTTGTTCTGAAACAGAAATTGATGATTAATGAAATTGATCGGTTACTCGACGGCAATGCGCGCCTTTATTGCTCAGATAAGGGCTGGTTTAAAAAAAATAACGAGCACGTTTTTTTTGTCCGCAAGGAGTCGTAAAGCTTCTTCAAATAGAAGAGATAAAAGCAGGCAATGCACTTGTTCCCTGCGCTTTTTAAGTATACTATTATTTTTATCGGCAAGACGAGAGAATGAAATGAGGCTTAAGAATGGAACGAAGTTTAGCTGAATTGCGTAGGCAGGTGGACTCAATTGACACGCAATTGTTGGATCTCCTGAATCAAAGAGGCTGTCTGGTTCGTTTAATCGGAGAGGCAAAGGAAGAATTGGCAATGAAGGGGCGCGACCAAACACGAGAGACTCGTATCCTGCAAAAAATTCAATCCGTGAACCATGGACCCTATCGGACCAAGGATCTGCAAGAACTCTTTCAAAAGATATTTCTTATGAGCCTCGATTTGCAGCAGGAAAAATAATTTTTTAAAAGTCAATTAGAGAGAAAAAAGCTGAATTAATAAGGATTTTTCAGTTTTTTTTAACTTTTTAACGAAAACGGTTACAGAAAATTATTTTCAAATGAAAGCGTTTGATGTACAATGAATGTATTGGAATAGGAGGGAATTCAGGTGACAGAATATCAGTGCATGATTCGTATTCAATCGGCTTATCCACATTTAAGCGAAAAAGAACGCAAGATCGCAGATTATATTTTGAATTTTCCGGAAGAAACGGTGCATAGCAGTATTAATCAATTATCTGCACGAATTAATGTTGCCGATGCTACGGTCTTTCGATTCTGTAAGCGTCTCTCATTTAAGGGCTTTCAAGAAATGAAAATTGTGCTTGCTGCTGACATTGCTAAAAATCAACCCTTAAAAAACACAGACAGTCGGTATAACAGCGATGAAGTGATGGATCTTGCCGAACATGTTTTTCAAGATAATATTCATACGCTGGAAAATACACTTCAGATCCTGGATAGTGATCTCTTTAAGAAGGCCGTTAAGATTCTCAAGTCCGCTAACCGAATCGCCTTCTTCAGCAGCGGTGGATCGGCAATGATTGCACAGGAAGCCCACCGTAAATTCATTCGCGCCGGGTTATCGACTTTTGCGCCGAGCGACGGCGAGTTTCAGGTGTTGGCGGCGCAGGGAATGAGGGAGCAGGACGCAGCGATTTTTCTTTCTTATTCAGCCGCTGACAAGCATCTGCTTCAGGTGGCCAAAATTATCAAAGCGAAGGGTTGTCCGATGATCGGCTTGACCGGCTTCATGAAGTCGGCTCTCAGCGATTTGGTGGATGTTTCGCTGCACACGGTCTCCGTATCGACAAATTATCGTTCTGAATCCTATGTGGCCCGCGCTGCGCAGATGACATTGATCGATGCTTTATTTGTCAATGTCCTGCATAAAAAAGAGGATGATAAGGATAGTCAGGATCACGGATTAGCCAGTGCCATGATCTAATTTTACAGAGAGTGCGCGACTTGAAAGATAACATATAGTAAACCGAGCAGCAGAGCAAAGAAAAAGATTAACCCCCAGCCAATACGAATCTTCATAATAAAAAACCTCCTCTTCCGTCTTAGATTCGCCGGAAGAAGAGGTTTTTATGTATTTTCTATTTCATGCTTCGCCGGTGGATTGACCTGCCGCAAACTCTTTCTCGCAGATGCTGCCTCTGGATACTGGATGGAGAATGAAGCACTGATAATCGGGGAAACCCTCTTGAAGCGCTTTTTGTATGCTTTCATCGTTCTGCCGGGCAGCAAGCGACATCAGAGTCGGACCGGCACCGCTGAGAAATGTACCGAAAGCACCGGCTTTCTTTGCGAGCATCCGGGCTTTGGAAAAATGCGGCAATAATCCACTCCGGTAGCTCTGATGGAACCGATCGCTCTCCATCATTTTGCCGGCGAGCGGACCGTTATGCTCCAGAAGAGCGCAGATTAGAACATTGGCGACGCTGCTTCCTTCCACTGCTTCTTTGTGCGAAAGACTGGCAGGAAGGACCCGTCTTGCCTCACTTGTTCTCAGTTCGAAATTCGGAATCAATGTGACGAACGAGAAATCAGGAACGGGGAGGCAAACACTTTCGACCTGCTCCGTTGATTGAGCTGATACGACGAGTCCGCCGTAAAGCGAAGCGGTCACATTATCCGGGTGACCCTCCGCGCGGCAGGCAAACCAGGCCTTTTCTTCGTTGGGAAGGTTCAGGTCCAGCAAATAGTTAGCCAATTCGATGCCGGCAATGATTGCAGCTCCACTGCTACCCAAACCACGTGCCAGCGGAATATCACTGCGAATATCAATGGAACAGCACGGCAGCAGCGCATGGTGAAGATCGGCCAGTCGCTTAGCCGTCTGGTAGATAAGATTTTCGTTAACCGGTGGACAAAATTCAGGCAAGTCCAAATAGCAGAAGGACCAACTATCCGCACGGGCAACTCGAAGCACGAGATAACGATCAACGGCCATTCCGATAGAATCGAATCCAGGCCCGAGGTTTGAAGTGCTACCGGGCACTTTTATTGTAAACGTCTGATTTGTGCTCATTGGGAAATCTGTCCCAGGTGATCGACAACAGCGGATTGATCAGCAGAGATGATCGTTGGTTCGATGGTCAGCATATCCATTGCGGTTGTTGGATCTTTGAGCCCGTTACCGGTTAAAATGCAGACCACTTCCGCTCCTTTTTTAATCTTGCCTGCCTGGACATGTTTGAACAGCCCGGCAAGTGACGCACAGGAAGCCGGTTCTGCGAAGATTCCTTCGGTTCGGGCCACGCGTTTATAAGCTGCCAGAATTTCGTCGTCGGTCACGGAATCAATTTCACCGCCAGATTCTTTCTCGGCGGCAACAGCTAATTTCCAGCTTGCCGGGTTGCCGATCCGGATCGCCGTTGCGATCGTCTCAGGATGCTCAATCACTTTATTTTTGACGATAGCCGCTGATCCTTCCGCTTCGAATCCGTGAATTTCCGGAGGCGTAACCCCCTGATTATCGCGCAGCTCCTTAAACCCTTTCCAGTAAGCCGAGATATTGCCGGCATTACCGACCGGAATGCAAAGCACGTCCGGGGCGGATCCAAGTTGTTCAACGAGTTCGTAAGCACCAGTCTTTTGCCCCTCGAGCCGGTATGGATTAATCGAGTTGACAATCGTGTAGTCTGAATTTGCCCCAGTGAAGCGTACAATATCCAGTGCCTGATCGAAATTGCCGTTCACTTCAAAAATGCGTGCGCCGTACATGACCGACTGAGCCAATTTGCCAAGAGCAATTTTTCCTTTCGGAATGACAATTAGGCAGTCCATGCCGGCGCGTGCCGCATAGGCGGCAGCCGAAGCGGAGGTATTCCCGGTTGAAGCGCAGATAACACCCTTGCTGCCGCTTTCCTTGGCTTTGGCCACGGCAAGAAACATGCCACGATCTTTAAAGCTTCCCGTCGGGTTCAGCCCTTCAAATTTGACGTGAATGGAGACACCCGTTTCTTCCGATAATCTTTCAAGCGGAATCAGCGGTGTATTGCCCTCCATCAACGTCAGCCGCGGTGTTTTTTCGGTCACCGGTAAAATATCCTGATATTTATTCATAAGTCCTGTCCAAGCCATCGTCTTAACCTCTTTCCACACGAAAATATTTGGCATTCAAAACAACATTAAGCTTTTTCAATACTTCAAATGATTTTTCAAACAACACTTTATTCGTTGTGTGCGTGACAATCGAAATTTCGGCAATATCTTTGCCAGGGATCGGTTCCTGATACAATTTTTCTAGACTGATTTGCTGTTCTTTGAACAAATCGGTCAGCAGGGAGAACGAGCCCGGCTCATCCTTCATATGCAATCGGATGAAAAACTGGCTTTCAACCAGAGAATCCTTCTGGGAATGCATTTCCCTGCGCGGCAGAAAAATATGGTTTCCGGTGACGCCGAGACTCATATTACGGATGATGGCCAGTAAATCCGATAAGACGGAAACAGCGGTTGGACCTTCTCCGGCACCGGGTCCATAATACATGGTTTCACCCAATGTCGAGCCGTAAACGTAGATCGCATTGTTTTCGTTTTCCACCATCGCCAAGGGATGCTGACTTGGAAGCAGGGTTGGTTCAACGCGTACATCAATCGTTCCGTTATTGACCTCGGAGATGCCAACCAGTTTAATGGTATAGCCGAGTTTTTGCGCATAAACGATGTCTTCACGAGCGACATCTGTAATTCCGGTTATTTTGACATCATCCATTTGAACCGGTATGGAAAAGGCAAGGTGACTGAGAATGACCATTTTTCTTGCCGCATCAAGACCTTCCACATCGGAGGTAGGATCGGCTTCAGCAAATCCCAGGGCCTGAGCCGCAGCTAGCGATTTGTCATAGGAAAGCCCCTCATGACTCATCTTGCTTAATATGTAGTTTGTCGTTCCATTCACAATACCGATCATTTTAATGATCCGATCGGCAGCCAAACTGTCAGTCAATGTTCGCAGAATTGGGATTCCACCAGCAACGCTGGCTTCATAGTAGAGGTCACAACGATTTTTGCGCGCTTCCAGCAACAGTTCTTCCCCATAGGAAGCCATCAAATCCTTATTAGCCGTGACCACATTCTTTTTATGTTTAAGCGCTTCGAGAATGTAGCGGTAGGATTGATCAATACCGCCGATTAATTCGATGACGATATCAATTTCCGGATCTTCCAGAATATCAGCGGCATTCGTTGTTAATTTCCGATTGTCAATCAATACTTTTCTTGGACGGTTTTTATTGCGGACAAGCACTTTCTTCAGTTCAATGGAACAGCCCATGCGCGCTTCCAGCCGCTCGCTTTCTTTGGTGAGCAGACGAACGACTCCTGTTCCAACTGTACCGAATCCCAGCAAGCCAATGGACACCTTCTTCAAACCTCATCACTCCTCGCAGTCTTCAGCAGACGACAGACCAAACTGGAGACAGAACGCAGACACTAATTTCTGTTGTGCAAACTGTCTGTCTATTTCTAACTTTCTTCAGATAATAAGAAAATTCGAATCTCTTTATGTATTTGACATTATAACCCGAAGATTCGGTAACAACAAGGCTCGATTTTTAGGAATGAGGAAACGGGAACGATGAACGGGGAGAATTTTTACAATAAAAACAGGGAGAGGCTTCAGAATTAGTGGCGACTCTCGGTTGGATGAAATCTGTAAAATGAATATAAAAACGCATAAATAACAAAAAAGAAGAGAGACATTCGCTGATGGTTCAATCAGCCGGGGAAGGATCGGGATAAGAGCAGGTCCACAAAAAGATTCAATTGTGAAGGCGCTGTACCTCATCGTATAATTTGAAAAGGCGAGGGATTCTTTTCGTTATTTTCATGAACGTCAGTCACTTTCTTTAAAAAAGGATTCAATGATCTGGCGGGAATAATGTTCAACCGCTGGCTGAAAATCGGGCCGCCTATGCAATTGGGCGGAATCAAATTGCTGATAAGCCGGTAGACTTTGAACGGACAGCCGCTGAAAATCGTCGAGTAGCCGCTGATAACCGCTGTCATCCAGCCCGGAACGAATAGAGGTGCCGCGTCCGAATTGTCCGCGATCCATGGCGAGAATCCGGTAGAGAACGACGGCGGCCGCATGAGCGCAGGGCATGTCTTGCGCGCCGCAAGAACAGTGAAAACTCAGGCCATGACGGGGATCAGGTAGCTTCTCCCCGCTGCCTTCAGCAGATGCTTTCCATTCAACCTGAACTTGAAAGAGCGCGGAATGAATATCCTCAACGTTGGCATTCATGCCGGTCTTGGAGGTGTGATAATCCCAAATATGGTTCTGGCGGCAGATCGAGAGGGCGCGCTCAAAACGGTTGCTATTCATCTGCTTGGCGAAAGTACTCAGCCAATCAGCCAACAGCCGGGTATGTAATTTAATTGTTCCCTTCATTTCAGATCACTCCTTCACGTAGTTGAATCAACTGAAAGATTTCCTGATCGGTCATTTCTGTCAGCCAGGAGTTCCCCTGACTGAGAATCTGTTTTTGCAGATTTTTCTTCCGGTCAATTAACTGATCAATCCGTTCTTCCAGAGTGCCTTCACAAATTAGTTTATAGACGTGGACATTTTTATTTTGGCCGATACGGTAAGCACGGTCTGTCGCCTGTTCCTCGACTGCCGGGTTCCACCAGCGATCATAATGAACAACATAACCCGCTTCAGTCAGATTAATCCCGACGCCGCCCGCCTTGAGCGAAAGAATGAACAGTGTCTTTCTTACAGTCTTTGACTGGAAATGCTCGATCAAACGTTCCCGCTGATCGGCGCTCAATCCGCCATGAAGGAAGAAAACATCAGCATCCGGATAGCGTTCGCGTGTTTTTTCTAATAATAGCTGGCCCATGCGCACGTATTGAGTAAAAACAAGTATTTTTTGATTTTCAGCAAAAAGCGGATCCAGCAAGTCAAAGAATAATTGCATTTTCCCAGAGGTCAATTCTTTTTCATCCTGCTTGCTGACTAATGAAGGATGATCGCAGACCTGTTTCAATTTGGTTAGTGTCGACAAGATCAGCCCCTTGCGCCGGATACCCTGAGCACGGATTACACTGCTGGCTAGCCGATTGACGATCGACTGATAGAGCGAGGCTTGTTCCTTCGTCAGATGGCACAGCCTTTTTTCCTCAAATTTATCGGGTAAATCGTGGATAATCCTTTTATCAGTCTTTTCTCTTCTTAATAGGAAAGGCTGAATCAGTTTCGTTAACTCTGCGGCTTTTCCACGATTGCTTTTCCGCTCAATCGGATGGATGAACTGCTTACGGAAGCGTTCAAGCGAGCCCAGATAGCCCGGGTTGATAAAATCCATGATCGACCAGAGTTCCTCCAGATGATTTTCAATCGGTGTGCCGGTCAAAACGAGACGGTGATCACTCTGAATCTTGCGCAATGCCCGTGTTTTTTGCGCCTGAGGATTTTTTATCGCCTGAGCTTCATCAAGAATGACGCTCTGCCAGCGAATCGGCTGCAAGATAGCCGCCTCTTTTGTATAGATAGCATAGCTCGTGATGACGACATCCACTTTTTTAAATTCGTCGATCAAGCGCTTTCCATGGAGACGGTTGCTGCCATGGTGGATATAGACTGTCGTTTCCGGAGAAAAAGCAGAAAACTCATGGTGCCAGTTGGCAACCAGAGAGGTCGGACAAATGATCAGTGCCGGTGCGCTGCTTCCATGAGAATCCGCCACTGTTTGGCAATAGTCCAAATAAGCGATGGCCTGGACCGTTTTGCCGAGCCCCATATCGTCAGCCAGGCAGCCGCCGACATGGCGCCGTCTCAGATTAACGAGCCACGTATAGCCCTTTTTCTGATAAGGACGCAGTTTCCCGGTGAACGTTGACGGGAGTACCGCCGATTTGGCCGGCTTTTTCATGAGGTGATCCAAATAGTCGGAGAGCTCTGCATTCATGTGGATGGCGAGCCTGGATTTGCGCTTCCGCTGGTTGAGTGCCGTGAGCCGCAGCGATCCGGCAATACTTGGCTTCTTATCCAGCAGATCCAAGGTCTGATCCATTTCGGCATAGGCTTTCCTCATTTCCTGCATGGGCAAATGCACCCATTGATCGCCATGGCGGATAAATGACTGATTCTCCCGGACCAATTGCCTGAACGTTTCAGCACTGAGCTGAATATCGCCGATCGCGATCTGCCAATTATAATTAATTAATGAATTGAGGCTGAACAGCGATTGAGAGTTAGCGTCAGTCGTCGTGAGATCGAGATCCAGAGAGAGGGGCTCTGTACTGCCGGTCATTTTCAGATCTTCAGGAAACTCTAAATCGAGAGACGCATTTTCCATCGCCTCTTTATTTTGAAAAAGATCGCCCAGCTCTGAGGCATTCAGTGTTCCTGAGGACTTCGCAGAAAAACGCGCCAGAATCTTTGCTGGAAGCACTTCTGACAGACTGTCCAGACGCTCGTCAAACCAATGATTTCTTCCGAGCAAAGCAGAGCGCTGCAGCTGATCGAGCGGCCATTGAACTTTGCGGCCGTCCTGCCAGCCGGTGACGTTAATCTCGAACATCCAGTCTGAGGACGGCGAAAAAGGCTCCTCTTCATTTTCCGGAGTCAGGAGAATCTGGGCGCGTTCAGGGGCAAAATAATCGGCCATTTTTTCTTTTTTATAGGAAAGCAGGGCCTGAATCCAGGATTCGTCTTCTGCACGAATTGCCGGCTTAATCCAGGCCAGCCATTCAGACTCGAGCTGTTTCATCTCTTCTTTGTCGCCGGAGGAACGAGCGATCACCCATGGTTTCTCCGCATGGCTGAAGGGATCGCTTGCCCCTAGTGCCGACTGAATATCGCTGCCGGGCAAGGTCAATGAACCGAACGCCGGATTGACCGATCGATCAGCTAAACGATAGCGGATGAGTGCATTCGTCCAATAAATGATAATGAGATAAAGCCACTGCTGCACCTTTTGATCTTGAAGATCGGCAATGGCGAAAGCGAGAGGCGGCAGGCTGCTGAGCCAGCGGGCAAACAGACCGCTTTTTACAAGATTACGGCCCTCAGGCATCCATTGGCAAAAGGCACACCATTCGTGATTACCGCGCTCCATATGATAGAGATAGGGATAGAATTGGCCGGAAGCGAGCAGATGGGAGACAGCCTGGGCAATCTGCGCGAACCACTGCAAGGTTTCACCCGCTAGAATTTCGGATCCTTCCTGTTCTTCCAACCTATTCTCCTGAAAAAATCGAAAGGCACTTTCCATGGTCAGCAGCAAACCGCTGACAGAAGTCGTTCCGCGATCATTGACAAATTCTGCAGTGGTTGGCATCATTTGATAGGAAGCACCATCGTTCAAACCGTTTGGTGCCGGAATATCTGAACCTTCTGTCCCAGGAAAAGGAACGCTTTGTCCTTCAGGGCCGGTAACCCAGATAAAAAAATTCCATCCTTTTTCGATATGGGGTACAAATGTCATCTGAAGGTAGCGTTCCATAAAAAATCTCCTTTTCCGTCAAGCAGGGTAAAAGCCGGATTAAATAAGTGCTGTCATCCGGCGGTATTCTGCGTCCTGCGCTATTTTATCCATCCTATTAGTGTACCATAGCGTGCGAGACAAAGAAATCTTGCTGCTGTTCTGGGTGATTTATTTTACGGACAAATTCTAATCTTTCGGTTAACGAGTAAATTAATTCCTGTTATTATAGAGAATGGAGAGATGAGTTGGTTTACCAGAAAGAAGCTTAGAGAATGCATTTAATGGCAACGCTTACTTTTACTGATTTTGTGAATTAAGGACGGTGAACGTCATGGAAACAAAGGAATGGTATTTTATGGATTCAGGTATCCATTCTCCGGCCTATAATATGGCTCTTGACGAATATCTTCTCGATCGCGGGAGAACGGGGGATCGTGTGCCGATTTTGCGTTTTTATCAGTGGGATCCTCCAGGGCTATCGATTGGTTATTTTCAAAAGACAGCCGGCCGGATCGACAAAAACGGATTGCAGAATCATGGGTTTGAATTAGTCAGACGGCTAACGGGTGGGCTTGCGGTGCTGCATCATGAGGAACTGACCTATAGCGTGGTTATTCCGGAGGGTGATCCGTCCATGCCGCATTCCATTCTCGGTGCCTATCGCGTCTTGTCGCGCGGCTTACTGGAAGGTTTTCACGCACTCGGGTTGCAAGCAGAGCTGGCGACACCAGAACCCAAAAAGAATGCCGGCCACTCGCCTGTTTGCTTTGAAGAGGCTTCGTGGTATGAATTGGTTGTTGAAGGGAAGAAAGCGGCCGGGAGTGCGCAGACCCGTCAGAAGGGGATGATTCTCCAGCATGGGTCTATTCCGCTACATGTCGATCAAAATGAATTGTTCGATTGTTTCGTTTATGCCAATGAACGGGTGAAAGAGCGCGCCAAACACGCGTTTTCCGGGAAGGCGATCGCTCTCGATCAAATTGCCGGGCGCACTTTAACGATGGCTGAAGTGAAGCAGGCTTTTTCCAATGGATTCATGAAAGGACTGGGTATTTCGCTCAAACCATTAGTTCTCACGGAAGCGGACAAACAGAGTGTGGAAGAACTGGCAGATAAAAAATATGCAGCGGAAGCTTGGAATTATGCGCGCTGACAGCAATCAGGGAGGTTCTTCAGAAGATGAAGGAACGAAGCGAGTTTTTAAGGAAGCCGGAATGGCTTAAAATTAAGCTGAACACGAATCAGGATTACCTCGATATTAAACACCTGGTTCGAACGGAACATCTGCACACGGTTTGTGAGGAAGCAAAGTGTCCGAATATTCATGAATGCTGGGCAGAGCGGCGTACGGCCACCTTCATGATATTAGGGGATATTTGTACGCGTGGCTGCCGGTTTTGCGCGGTTAAGACGGGACGGCCGACCGAACTGGATCTGCGTGAACCGGAGCGTGTTGCCGATTCTGTTCTGAAAATGAAGCTGCGGCATGTCGTGATCACTGCGGTTGCTCGTGATGATTTGGCTGACGGCGGTGCGGCTGTTTTTGCCGAAACCGTCCGTGCCGTTCGCCGTAAAGTTCCTTATTGTACCATTGAAGTCCTGCCTTCGGATATGAAAGGCGACGATGAAAGCATTCTGACGCTGATGAATGCCCGTCCCGACATTTTTGACCATAATATTGAGACCGTCCGGCGGTTGACACCGAAAGTGCGGGCGATTGCCAAATACGATCGTTCACTGGCTGTCTTAAGACGTGTAAAAGAATTAAGCCCCAATACGCCGACAAAATCCAGCATAATGGTTGGGCTTGGCGAAACGAAAGAAGAAATTTTACAGGTAATGGATGACTTATTGGCCAATCGTGTGGACATTCTGGTGATTGGCCAATATCTGCAGCCGACACGGAAGCATCTGGATGTGCTTCGTTATTACAGTCCGGAAGAGTTCGATGAACTGAAACGAGTGGCACTGGACAAAGGCTTCAAATATTGCGAAGCAGGTCCTCTGGCACGCTCATCCTATCACGCAGATGAGCAGATTGGCGAGGAGTCAAGACGCAGGCATGACGCAATCGTGCAGCACACGGATTCATCAATTATCGATTAAAAGCGAGCGGATTCCGGTGGATTTGGGCTGGAATCCGTTATATTTTTGTCTATTAAGGCTTTCTTGCAGATCCTGATACGCAGGCGAAAATTCGGTAGGCGGAACGAAAATTTACGCTTGCTAACGATAAAGATGAAATTAAATATTGTAAAGATTAATAAAAAGAGTGTAAAATGGAATTACCATACTTTTCGGAAATTAGAGTGGTCATAGAGAGAACACATTTTTCAGAAAAGTGACAAAATATGGAAGGATTAACTGCCAACAGAAGGAAGGATGTTGTTTTATGGGAAGCCTGAATGACAATAATACAAAGAGTTCAAGCGAAGGTCTCTATCGGCCGGAGTTTGAACATGATGCTTGCGGGATAGGTCTCTATGCAGATATAAAAGGACGGGCGTCGAATGAAGTGGTCAAAACGGCGCTGAAAATGCTTGCCCGACTAGATCACCGGGCAGGCAAAGCAGCCGATGGGAAAACGGGTGACGGTGCCGGGATTCTGGTTCAGATTCCTGATCATTTTTTTCAGATGATCTGCTCCTTCTCTTTGCCGCCGGCTGGACATTATGGGGTCGGGATGTTTTTTCTGCCGCAGGATCGTTCCAGCCGATTAGTTGCAATCGGCAAGATTAAGGCGTGTATTGCTGCACGTAATTTGCGCCTTTACGGTGAACGGGATGTTCCGGTTGACGAGAATGAAATCAGCCATCTGGCGCGCAGCAAGGCGCCCTATATGTATCAGATGTTCATCGGAACGGCGAGCCAGGACATGGGGCGGGCGCTTGATATAGAGCTCTATTTGCTTCGGAAAGCGATCGAAACGAAATTAAAAGATGAAGTTTATGTGGCCAGTCTGTCCAGTCAGACATTGGTCTATAAAGGGATGCTGCGGGCAAAAGAGGTTTCTGCCTTCTATACCGATTTACAGGACGAACGCTTTATTTCTGCTGTTGCTTTAGTGCACTCCCGCTACAGTACGAACACGTTTCCTAGCTGGCAACGCGCGCATCCTAACCGGATGATCGTTCACAATGGAGAAATCAATACAATCCGCGGGAACGTTAACTGGTTCAATGCCAAAGCGAAACGGCTATCTAAAGGACGATTGCCGCAGATTATTGATCCGGAGGGCAGCGATTCGGCAATCTTTGATAATGTTCTTGAATTTCTAACTTTTCATGGTTATTCGTTACCTCATGCCGTGATGATGATGGTGCCGGAGCCGTGGGAAGTGAATCAGGAGATGCCGGATTCGCTCGCGGATTTCTACCAATTTCACAGCCGCCTGATGGAGCCTTGGGACGGTCCTATGGCGCTTGGCTTCTGCAATGGCAAACAAATTGGTGCCATTTTGGATCGCAATGGGCTTCGTCCGGCCAGATATTATATCACCACGGATGACAAGGTCGTCTTCTCTTCTGAAGTCGGCGTTGCCGATCTGGATGCGGAACAGATCCGTGAACGCTGTCATTTGAAGCCCGGCCAGCTTTTGCTGATTGATACAGAAAAAGGGCGGATTATACCCAGTGATGAATTAAAAAAGGAAATTTGCAGCGCGGCACCTTACCAAGATCTCTTAAAACAAAGTGTCCTTTCACTCCAAGCGGGAAGCGAAGATGTTAAAAAGGAAATTACCGATACTCAGCGCTTATTTCAGCAAAAGGTTCAGGAATACACCTATGAAGATGCAACCAAGGTGATTCAGCCGATGGCCGAGACGGGCAAAGAGCCGACTGGCTCAATGGGGAATGATACACCGCTTGCTGTATTATCTAATAAATCGCAGCTCTTATTTGATTATTTCAAACAATGGTTCTCGCAAGTAACGAATCCGCCGATCGACGCGATACGTGAAGCGGGCGTTATGTCTAAGATTACTTGGCTGGGTCCGCAGATCAATCTTCTTGATGCGACCGAACATATCACGCAGCAGATCCGTCTGCCACATCCGGTCCTAAGCCGGGCGTTGTTCAAGGCTTTGCATGAGCAGAAGGCTTTGAAAATAGCGACGATAGATACTTTGTTTACAACGGAGCATCGAGAAAAAAGCTTGGTGGAAGCAGTCAATCAGCTTGTGAATCATGCCGATCAGATGATCCATGATGGCGCTTCACTGATCATTCTCTCCGATCGGAAGGTAGACGAGACGCATCTGCCCATTCCTTCATTGCTGGCGGTGAGTGCCCTCCATCACCACTTGATCAAGCAAGGAACACGGACCGGTGTCAGTCTCATTGTCGATTCCGGAGAACCACGCGACAGTCACCAGGTGGCTGCGTTGATTGGCTATGGTGCAGATGCTGTTCACCCGTATTTGGCCTTGGAAACGGTCAATGAATTAGTGAAAAAGGGCTATATCAAGCTTAGTGTCAGTGACGCGGTGAAAAATTATATTAAGGCACTCGTCAGCGGAATTGTGAAAATAATGTCAAAGGTCGGCATCTCCTCCATTCAAAGTTACAGAGGAGCGCAGACGTTTGAAGCTCTCGGCTTGTCGGATGAACTGATTGACAATTATTTTGAAGGTACCGTTTCTCAGATCGGCGGAATCGGATTAGATGAGCTGGCGATGGAAACGATGATTCGCCATCAGAAGGCAACGGATGAACTTTTGCAAGGCCGATTAAAGACTCTCGATCCGGGCAGTACGCTTCAATGGCGCCAAGGCGGCGAGCGGCATAAAATTGAACCCTTAATTGTCCATATGCTTCAACAGGCGACGCGCAGAAATGATTATACGCTTTATAAAGATTACGCAAAGATGGTTGATTCTGCTCCTTTTTCAACGATTCGCAGTCTGCTGACCTTTGAACGGGATCGTGAACCGATTCCGCTCGATCAGGTGGAACCTGTGGAGGCGATACTGAAACGGTTTAAAACCGGAGCCATGTCTTACGGCTCGATCAGTAAGGAAGCACATGAGGCGATGGCGATCGCCATGAACCGAATTGGCGGCAAGAGCAATAGTGGTGAAGGCGGTGAGGATAAAGAACGCTTTATCCGTGACGCGAATGGCGATTTGCGCCGCAGCGCGATTAAGCAAGTTGCTTCCGCCAGATTCGGTGTCACAAGTTATTATCTTTCTGAGGCAGCTGAACTGCAGATTAAGATGGCTCAAGGCGCGAAGCCAGGTGAAGGCGGTCAGCTTCCTGCCGGAAAAGTTTATCCGTGGATTGCCCACACGCGCCGGGCAACGACAGGTGTTGCCTTGATTTCACCTCCGCCGCACCATGATATTTATTCGATTGAAGATTTGGCACAGTTGATTTATGATTTGAAATCCAGCAATCCGAAGGCACGGATTAGTGTCAAACTCGTGGCGAAAAGTGGGGTCGGAACGATTGCCGCCGGGGTCGCCAAAGGGAAAGCCGATGTCATTCTGATTAGCGGACACGATGGCGGTACGGGTGCCGCTTCAAAAACGAGTATCAAGCATGCTGGTCTGCCATGGGAACTGGGACTTGCCGAGGCGCATCAGACGTTGATGAAAAACGGTCTGCGTGATCGGGTTCGACTCGAAACGGACGGCAAATTAATGACGGGCAGGGATGTACTGATTGCGGCTTGCCTCGGGGCCGAAGAGTTTGGCTTTGCGACGGCACCGCTTGTCGTCTTAGGCTGTCTGATGATGCGGGCCTGCCATCTGGACTCCTGCCCGGTTGGTATTGCGACGCAGAATCCGGAATTACGTAAGCATTTTGCCGGAAGTCCGGATTACATTGTTAATTTTATGACGTTCATTGCTCAGGACATTCGCGAGCAATTAGCGGGGCTCGGCTGCCATACGATGAATGAACTGATTGGACAGGCTCATCTGCTCCGTGTTAAGAAGGAAGTCAATAATCATTGGAAGGCCCGTTATTTGGATCTGAGTGACCTGCTCTATCAGGCAGAAAGCGATGTTTCCAAACGCTATTTCGGCAGACCTCAGGAGCATCATATTGAGAAACGATTTGATGAAAGAAATCTGATATCGAATTGTCTGCCGACGATTGAAAGCAAACAGCCGATTCATCTGAACTATAAAATCAGAAACTCCGATCGAACCGTCGGAACCACGCTGGGTTACTTTATTTCGAAGTCAACGGTAGGCAAGGGGCTTCCTGAAGACACCATTAACCTGACGTTTACCGGCAGTGCCGGTCAAAGTTTTGCTTCCTTTATTCCTCAGGGGGTAACGATGACTCTGATCGGCGATGCCAACGATTATGTCGGCAAGGGTTTATCCGGCGGAAAAGTGATCATCAAATCGGAGGATGTCGCCGGTGTGCCGGTGGATTTTCAAGCGATGATGGGCAATGTGGCCTTTTTCGGTGCGACAGGCGGTGAAGCGTATATTCGCGGGACAGCAGGTGGCCGTTTCTGTGTCCGTAATAGCGGCGCTTCTGCGGTTGTTGAGGGCGTTGGAGAAAATGGCTGTGAGTATATGACCGGTGGCCAAGTGCTTATTCTTGGCGCAATCGGCCGTAATTTCGCTGCTGGGATGTCCGGGGGCACAGCCTATATACTGAACGATCAGGCACGGGAACTGACGATCGGCCGCATTAATAAAGAACTGGTGAACATCGAAAGCGTGAGCGATACGCGCGAGCAAGAATCAGTCAAAAAATTATTTGAAAATCATTTGCGCTATACAGGCAGTCCGAATGCCCAGCAAGCCCTTCTGAACTGGGATGAGACGATTTCACGTTTAATTAAGATTATTCCTCGTGATTATGAAGCCATACTTGGGCAAATTGCTGCCCTTGAAACGGAAGGGATGTCAGCCGCTCTAGCGGAAGAAAAAGCTTTCTATCTAAAAAAAGAAGGCAAACTGGCTGTCCCCCATTCTACTTACCAACCCGTATGAACAGTAGGAGAGACGGATGGAATTGAAAATGAAAGGATGAGCAGAGTACCATGGGACAACTAATGGGTTTCCTGAATATAGAGAAAAAGAATCAAGTTGAACGCCGCCCGGTGGAACGGATTAAAGACTGGAATGAATACAAAGAGGGGATGAAGGAGCCGGATGTTCGCGCCCAGGCTGCCCGATGCATGGACTGCGGGACCCCTTATTGCCAGGTGGGAGTGACTTTGAATCGGGGCACAAGCGGCTGCCCAATTCATAATCTGATTCCGGAGTGGAATGATCTGGTCTATCATGGTTTGTGGAAGGAAGCTTACGAACGATTGGCCAAGACCAATAATTTTCCGGAATTCACTTCGAAAGCCTGTCCGGCGCCCTGTGAGGGTTCTTGTACAGCCGGTTTTGTCGATGAGCCGGTGTCTATCAAGGCCATTGAACGCTCCATTATTGATCGCGCTTTTGAAGAAGGCTGGGTCGTGCCAAAACCGCCGCTGCGCCGCACAGGCAAGCGGATTGCGGTGATTGGATCCGGACCGGCCGGACTGGCTTGTGCCGATCAGCTCAATAAAGTGGGGCATAAGGTGACCGTTTTTGAACGATCCGATCGTCCGGGCGGATTGTTAATGTATGGTATTCCGAGTATGAAAATTGAAAAGGATGTCGTTGACCGCCGGATTCATTTATTGGAACAGGAAGGAATCCTCTTCGTAACTGGCGTAGATATCGGCAAGGATCGTTCGGAAAGCGAATTAATGGAGGACTTTGATGCCGTAGTGCTCTGCACTGGGGCTGGCAAGCATCGAGAGGTCACGCTGGAAGGAAGATCACTCAAAGGTATTTCACCCGCCATGGATTATCTGACGGCAAGCAATCGTCATTTGCTTTATAGTGAACCATTGAAAGCAGATTATGATGCCAAGGGAAAGCGAGTGATTGTGATTGGCGGCGGAGATACCGGTGAAGATTGCGTCGCGACAGCGGTTCGTCAGGGATGTAAAAGTGTGGTTCAATTTGGCAAACATGGTCGCTTGCCCGATCAGCGGTCTGAACAAAATCCTTGGCCTGAGCATCCGAATGTGTATTCCGTCGATTACGCCTATGAAGAAGCGGAGAACGTGTTTGGCAAAGATCCTCGGGAATATTATGTCCGGACCGACCGCTTCATTGGTGATGCGAACGGACATGTCACAGGACTTGCCGCGAGCTCATTTAAAGAAGACGCCAATGTTCAGGAGAAAATCTGGGACGCGGATCTTGTCTTGATCGCTATCGGTTTTCAGGGAGCGGAGGATCGCCAATTCGATGATTTTGGTATCGAACGTGATCCGAGCGGCCGCGTTATTGCCGCGAACAGCCTGGATTACCAGACCAGCCGGCCCGGCGTCTTTGCGGCCGGAGATGTCCGCCGCGGAGCCTCGCTGATTGTTTGGGCGATTGAAGAAGGGCGCAAGGCAGCCGCCGCTGTTGATTTTTATCTAGACAAGAAAACAGTTTTACTTAACCAATGAATCTGAGCTCTAGGAAACTTCAAAGAAACCGGTAGAATTCTGCCGGTTTCTTTCGCTTATCTGCGGGGATATGCGGCGAGCATTTTCCAATCTGAAAAAGGGGGGCCTGACGAATGATTGAAAGCCTGGGAAAGACGATCGACCAACTGACTGAGCCGGAAAGCAAATCCCTTCTGCTGCGCCTATTTATGCGAGTGGCAGCAGGAGAAAGGGCTGAAATCTCGGATACTCAGCTAAGACAGGAACTTGTGCAGCTTTATCGTGAATGCAGCCAATTTCATTCAGAAGCCATAAAATTACCCGTCAATATAAGACCGATTCATATCGTCTGTGGTCATTCAGCGGCAGGAAGTCTGAAAATCGGCTTGGACAGCTTGTACCGTCGTTATGAGCTTCCACTGAAGAAAAAGGTGCTCGTTCTCGCTGCAAATTTAGCGATTGGCCCATTGCTGGAATTGGATAGTCAAGAAGGTGTTTCCAGAAGGGACAGCTGGGCTGTGCGGTTCTATGAGCGGCAGGAAGCGGAGCTACCGGCTTCGATTGGCAAATTTATCGAGGCGATTCACAGTTTAGCGCAAAGTGAACCGATTTTGATCTGGACCGGTGATAGTGCGACGGAACAGCTTTTCCTCCGATTGACTGTTTTCCTGTTACGCGATCACCGAAATCCGTTGCGCGTTATCAATACGTCTTCCCTGCTTGGCCAGCTGGAGAGTACGACGGATTATTTGGTACAATACAGTTCTACAGGTGAAATCGATTCGGATCGGCTGGCTTATTTATTCGGGCGATATGGAGATGTCCGGCCGCTTGGAGAGAGGCAGAAGAGTCAATTATGCGAAGAATGGCTCGCTCTCTCGGCCGATCCGAAGCAATTAAGAATTTGGAAAAATGGAAAAATTAGGCCTGTGGATGAAGACTACTTTGATCCGCAAATATTGGTTGCCGCGCGCCGGTTATTCAGACAGGTAGGGCCAAAGAAATCGATCCGCTGTCTGCGGCTGATTGGCGATGTGATCGGTGAGCTGAGAAGTCAGCAGCAAATGATTGACGATCTTTATGTCGAATCGCGGATTGGACAGCTCGCTTCCGCCGGTAAGCTGAGAATGAAGCCGCAACCTCGTCAGATCCGGGATAGCTTTTTAGAGCGGCCACGTTCATAATTTTGGGCGCTGATCAGTTTTGACGCGCGATGAGATGAACGGATCAATTAAAAACCAATGCCTTTTATTGATTTTTTGTAAAGAAAGTTGTTTGTGGACTTTTTTCTTGGCGTTTTGACTTATAATAAGAAATATGTGAACTGTGAACAAGGACGTGTTCATATCGGGCTTCGGGCAGCTAGGAGGAAGAGGCTGCCGAGGGTTGACGTAGGGGTTCTGATCACCAGGGATATTGGGGGGAAATGTGATGGGAAGACACCGGCTCTTTGCGTCAATAACAGTGGGCCTTCAGGTGATCGTCCTGAAAATTGTGGATACAGCGCGCCTCTCGATTTTGGAGGATGTGACAGCTGATGTCACAATCGGTGAGGATATCTATAATCAGCAAATGATCGCTTTTCAGACGGTTGACGAGGCCTGCCGCGTTTTGGCGGGTTTTGTTCAGATCATGAAGGATTACGGCGTTTCCGAATATCGCGCGGTCGCCGCGAGCTCGGTACAGGAGGCGGCGAATGCGGCCTATGTGAAGGAACAAATACGAATAAAAACCGGCCTTAATCTGGAATGGCTAAATAATGCAGAAGAACGCTATTTGCATAATCAAGCCGTCGCTTATAAAACAGAGGGGTTTAAAGAATATATTGAAAAGGGCACGATGTTAATTGACATCGGTTCCGGTAGTATGCAGCTGACGGTCTATAATGAGGGACACTTTGTATTTTCCCGGAATATTAAGATCGGTCCGCTGCGTGTGCGCGAGATGCTTGGCGATCTGGAAAGCCATTCGGCGAATTATGTGGATGTCATGGAAGATTATATTATGAGCAAGATCAATGGGTATCAGCAATTCGCTCCGAAGAATATTCAGTATCAGCATTTTATTCTGGTTGGAACCGATCTGCTGGCTTTCAAACGGGCTTTTATTAAGTCCAGCAGTGACACGATCAGCCGCAATCGTTTTGATGAATTATATGGACATATTTTGAATATACCGGTTCAGGTTCTGGCAAAGCAATATCGCGTTCCTTATGATTCGGCGAGTCAATTGCTTCCATCAGCGATGATTCTGAAAATCATGCTGAAGATGACGGGAGCAAGCAGCATTTTTCTGTCTGAAGCGGATTTGGCCGATGGTTTATTAATAAGAGATGAGCTCAAGCATCATAAGCGACCGATCAACCATTTATTCAGTGAGGATATCATCCTGTCAGCTCGTAATATTGCCCTTCGCTACAATTGCGATGCCGTCCATATTGCTTCGGTTGAACGATTTTCCCTCCATCTTTTTGATCGCTTGAAGCCGCTTCATGGGCTGGGGGTTCGGCACCGGTTGCTGCTGCGTCTGGCTGCGATTCTTCAAGACACCGGCAGTTATATTGATATGAACGCGCATTATGTTCATTCCTATTATGTCATTCAATCCTCTGAAATTATCGGTATTTCTGATACAGAACGGGATATCATTGCTAATATTGCCCGTTACCACAGTACTGAAACGCCGACAAGCAATGCGGCTTCTTTTCACCTACTGACGCCTTCCAGCAGATTAATTGTCGCTAAGCTTGCCGCCATCCTGCGAATAGCCGATGCGCTGGATGACAGCCGGCAGCAGAAGGTCAGCAGGATTCGGGTCTCCGTTCGGCATGACCAGATTGTGATTAGTGCCCAGGCAGACGACGATTTATCACTGGAGCGTCTGACCTTTGCAGAAAAGGCCGCTTATTTCGAAGAGGTTTTCGGAATCAAGCCGCTACTAAAAGGGTAAGGTGAATCAGTCCATGACCAATTTTTATAAAAAAGAATATTTCACAAACCGTGAGCTCAGTTGGATGCAATTTAATGAGCGCGTATTGGAGGAAGCGTGCGACAAGGATAATCCCTTGCTGGAAAGGGTCAAGTTTCTTTCGATAACGGCGAGTAATTTGGATGAATTTTTTATGGTACGAGTCGCTTCACTCAGCGATATGGCCAACGTCGGCTATGAAAAAGAAGATCCTGCCGGCATGCGCACGAGTGAGCAGCTGGCAGCGATCAGCAAAGCCGCCCATCAGATGATCGCGGAGCAGTATCATACCTATAACCGGATGATGAAGAAACAGCTTAAAGAGCAAGCCATTGACGTTCTGGATCTGGAGGACCTGTCCCGTAAACAATTGGATTATGTCGATCATTATTTCAAACGAGAAGTCTATCCGGTGCTGACACCGATGGCTGTTGATTCTTCGCGGCCTTTCCCGCTGATTTTGAATAAAAGTATTAACATTGCTGCCTTGATTCATCAAAAGGATAAGGAAAGCAAACATATGGAATTCGTGACGGTTCAGGTGCCGAATGTCCTCTCACGGGTCGTTAAAATTCCTTCAAAGAAGGGACACTCCGATTTTGTCCTGCTGGAAAATATCATCCGTCGCCATTTGGATGAGCTGTTTATCGGCTACAAAATTGACGAAGCCTCGTGTTACCGCGTGATGCGCGATATGGATCTGGAGGTCGATGAAGAAGATACGGTCGATTTGCTGAAAGAGATCGAAAAGCAGCTGCGCCTGCGGGAACGGGGCAATGTCATTCATTTGGACGTTGAGGAGGGAATCAGTGATCGGTTGATCCACAAGCTGATCAAACGTCTGAACGTCAGTCAGGCCAATGTCTACCGGGTAAATGGGCCGATTGATTTAACCTTTCTCTCCAAGCTGGTCAGCCTGCTCGGTTCGGAATATGTCTCTTTGTTCTATCCGCCGCATCGACCATTTGTTCACTATGAACTCATGGAACATTCGATTTTCGATGCGATGCAGAAACAGGATATATTGCTGCATCATCCTTATGATTCCTTTGATCCGGTCATTGAGCTTGTCCGGCAGGCAGCCATTGATACCAATGTGCTGGCTATTAAAATGACGTTGTACCGGGTGTCGGGGAATTCACCGATCATTCGTTATTTGGAAACAGCCGCAGAGAATGGCAAACAGGTCACTGTGCTCGTCGAATTGAAGGCCCGTTTTGATGAAGAGAATAATATTAACTGGGCACAGAAGTTGGAGAAAACAGGCTGCCATGTGATCTACGGGCTCGTTGGCCTGAAAACGCATTGTAAGATGACCCTGGTTGTCCGCCGCGAACAAACGGGGATCAAACGCTATATGCATTTTGGGACGGGTAATTATAATGATCTCACTGCCCAGTTTTATACCGATATGGGTCTGCTCACCAGTAATGAACTGATGGGTATTGACGCATCGAATGTTTTCAATATGCTGTCCGGGTATTCTGAGCCCCCTTATTTTCATAAATTGGTCATGGCACCGCTGCGGCTGCGCAGCACACTGCTGGATTTGATCCAGAATGAAATTGATAATGCGAAAGCCGGCAAGCCGGCCTATATTCACGCAAAAATGAATGCTCTATCCGATGATGGCCTGATCCGAGCGCTCTATGAAGCTTCGGCTGTCGGCGTGGAGATCAAGCTGCTCGTACGGGGGATTTGCTGCCTGAAAACCGGGATTCCCGGAATCAGTGAAAGCATCGAGGTTCATTCTATCGTCGGCCGTTATCTGGAGCATAGCCGCATCTATCTCTTCGCGAACGGCGGCGAAAGGAAGGTCTATTTGTCCAGTGCCGATCTAATGGCACGCAACTTGAACCGGCGGGTGGAATTAATGTTTCCGATTGAAGACCGTGAAATCCAAGAAACCATTGTGCATGTTTTTGAGATGATGATGAGCGACAACGTGAAAACGCGGATCCTGGCTGATGACGGGAATTTTCATAAAGTGAATCGGCGGAATAAAATAGCAGTGAACGCTCAGGAATACTTTGCCAAACGAGCCGAGAGCAAAACACAGAATCGGATGAAACTGCTTCAGGAGAAACGGACTTTTACCCCTATTCGCGGGACTGAGGAAGAGGAACACGACTCTGAATAAAAATGAGTGCGGAAATTGAGAGTGGCGTCTGTTGATTGCTGCAAACGAAGCATTTCCCATCAATCCGGTTATGGGTCAGTAAAAGAGGCAAGGGCAATATATCCTGAGCCAAGTAAAGGCCAGCGCCTTGAGACGCCGGTCGGTAATCCAAGGCTTATAGCCTTAGAGCAAACCACCCTTTTGAAGGGTGGTTTTGATTATCGGCGAATTCTGTTGTTGAAAAATAATGGATTCTGGCTTAAGCTAGCAAGAGTTGATCCGAGTTTATTCATAGACATAATCAATATATTGTGTTAAATTAAAAATAAGAAAACTATATATTGTGTCTGGCTATTCGAAACTTGCCTGAGAGTATGAGAAATAGCCGGAGCAATATTTTTTATTCGAAAGCAATTACTGTAAGTAAAAGCGCTGGATTTAGATGGCTATGCCTGTTCGTCGGTTTCATTTTCTTTTGCGGACAAAAATCATGTTTTGCGGAATTGAGAGGGATTTAGAATGTTGATTCTCTATGAGACCATGACTGGGAATGTCAAACGCTTCTTAGCGAAGACAGGGCTTCCGCACACACCAATCGAATCGATGGAGACGGTGAGTCAGCCGTTCATCCTCGTGACAAATACGATTGGCTTTGGTAATGCGCCAGACAATGTCCGAGATTTTCTGAAAAAGAATGGTCGTTATCTCGTTGCTGTGGCAGCGAGCGGTAATCGTAATTGGGGCAGAAACTTTGCGCATGCGGCTGATGCATTGGCATCCGCGTATCATGTGCCCGTTCTTTATAAGTTTGAATTGGGCGGTACCGCTGAGGATGTAATCAAATTCAAGGAAAGAGTGAATGCATATGATGAACGAAGCAACCAAACCCAAGTCCTATATTGAGCTGAATAATGAGGTGCTGACCCGCGGGGAAGACGGCTTTTACCAGCTGGGCAAGGATAAAGAAGCGATAAAAGCCTATATGGAAGAGGTCCATGAAAAAACCGTTCACTTTAAGAATCCGCTTGAACGGCTGCACCATCTGGTGGATAACAATTATTATTATGACCTCTTTGCGGAATACAGTGAGGAAGCCGTTCTGCGGTTGCACGAGATCGCCGCAGGTTATCACTTCGAATTCATGTCATTCATGGCAGTAAGTAAATTTTATCGCGATTACGCCATGAAAACCAATGACAAATCGCACTATCTTGAAAATTATGCTGAACGTGTCTCGATCGCCTCCCTATTTCTGGCACAGGGAGACTTTGAGAAGGCTCTCCGTTTTACACGGGCGATGATGGAGCAGCGCTATCAGCCGGCAACACCGACTTTCCTGAACGCTGGTAAAGCGCGGCGCGGAGAGATGGTTTCTTGTTTCTTGATCGAGGCGGACGATTCGCTGAATTCGATTAACTACATAGAGAGCACCTCACAGCAATTGTCTAAAATCGGCGGCGGCGTGGCGCTTAATCTGTCTAAAATCCGGGCACGCGGGGAGGCCATTAAAGGTGTCGAAGGAGTGGCCAAGGGCGTGATCCCTGTGGCCCGCAAGCTGCAGCTCGGTTTTGCCTATGCCGATCAGTTGGGACAGCGTCCGGGGGCCGGCGCGGCTTATTTGAATATTTTTCACTGGGATGCCCCTGAATTTCTGGATACAAAGAAAGAAAACGCGGACGAAGATATCCGCCTTTCGACGTTGTCGATTGGTCTGATTGTCTCTGGAAAATTCTTTGAACTCGCCGAGGCCGGTAAACCCTTCTGCATGTTCGCACCCTATACGGTGTATAAGGCTTACGGACGCCATTTGGACGATATGGACATGGATCAGATGTATGATGAACTGGTGGCCAATCCGGCAGTGAAGAAGAAACAGGCCGATGCCCGTGAATTTCTGAATTTGATTGCCCAGATGCAGATGCAGTCGGGTTATCCCTATATTTTCTATAAAGATAATGCTAATAAAAACCACCCGCTTCACCGGCTGGGTGACATTAAAATGTCTAATCTCTGCACAGAAATTTTTCAGATGCAGGAAACGTCAACAATTAACGATTATGATACGCCTGATGAAATCCGTCGCGATGTCTCCTGCATTCTCGGATCGCTCAATATCGTCAATGTCATGGAAAGCGGCAAGGTTCGCGATTCCGTGCACAGCGGGATCGAGGCCCTCACGCAGGTCAGCGAGATGACGGAGATTGCCAATGCACCTGGTGTGCGGCTGGCGAATAAGCAATTACATTCCGTTGGGCTTGGTGCCATGAACCTCAATGGTTATCTCGCTAAGAATCAGCTCGCCTATGAGTCAGAAGAGGCTCGCGATTTTGCTCGGACGTTCTTCTCGCTGATTAATTTCTATTCGATTGAGAAGTCGATGCTGATCGCCAAGGAGCGCAAGGCTACTTTTGCTGGATTCGATCAGTCTGATTATGCGGATGGCTCTTATTTTAGTAAGTATGAAAAAGAATCCTTCGAGCCGCGCACAGAAAAGGTGGCTGCCTTGTTCGGGACTATCGCGATTCCGACAACGGCAGACTGGTCGCATCTCAAAGAAGAGGTTCAGCGTTATGGCCTCTATAATGCCTATCGTCTGGCGATTGCGCCGACGCAGTCGATTAGCTATGTGCAGAATGCAACGAGTTCAGTGATGCCGGTCGTGAATGTGATCGAGCGGCGTAAGTATGGGAACAGTGAAACGATTTATCCGATGCCTTTTTTGTCGCCGCAGACGATGTGGTTTTACAAATCAGCCTATCAGACGAATCAATTCCGGGTCATTGACCTGATTGCCGAAATTCAGCAGCATGTGGATCAGGGCATCTCGACAATTCTCTATGTTGACAGTATGACGAGTACACGCCAGTTGGCTCGGCTTTATGTCTATGCGCATAAGAAGGGACTCAAATCGCTCTATTATACGCGGACACAATTGCTATCGCCTGAAGAGTGCACGGCATGCTCTGTTTAAGGGACAGAAGATGAATCGGACGATTTATTATAGAAATAAGTAAGGGCGGTAGAATATGAAGGCTATTAACTGGAATTCGAGCGACAATCAGGTTGCCAAGGTCTATTGGAAACAAAATATTAATCAATTTTGGACGGAAGAAGCCTTTAAGGTCTCCCGCGACTTAGCGGACTGGGACGCGATGAGTAAGGACGAACAAACGACGTATGTCGAAGTGCTCTCCGGCCTGACCGGTCTTGATCGTGAGCAGGGCGATAATGGGATGCCGTTAATCGCCATTCACCATGATAATATGCATGAACAGGCAGTTTTTGCCTGGATGGGGATGATGGAACATGTTCATGCCAAGTCCTATTCGCATATTTTTTCGACGCTCATCTCCTCTAAGAAGACCAGCTATTATCTGAGTGAGTGGGTCGATGAGCAGCCCGAACTACAGGAAAAATATCGTTTGATTTCTTATTGGTATAATCAGCTCTACGATAAGCGCGAAAATGTGACGCCATTCAAACGCTATATGGCC
The DNA here is from genome assembly GCA_048976585.1 of Sporolactobacillus sp. GTDB lineage: Bacteria > Bacillota > Bacilli > Bacillales > Sporolactobacillaceae > Sporolactobacillus. The sequence goes on from JBHGUY010000040.1 coordinate 134,365, forward strand.
ATGTGTGCGTCGGTATTTCTAGAGAGCTTCTCATTCTACAGCGGTTTCTTCTATCCTGTCTTTTTGTCCGGTCAAGGCCGGATGATTGCGAGCGGAGAAATTATCCGTAAAATTATTCAGGATGAATCAATTCACGGCAGTTTTACGGGCATGGTCGCGCAGCGTCTCTACCGTGAGGAACTGACGGATCAGGAAAAAAAGACGGCGGATCAGGAAATGTATCACCTGCTTGATCAATTGATGGAAGTGGAAAAACGCTATACGAAGAAAATCTATACGAAAATCAATCTGGTCAAGGAAGTCAGCGATTATGTACTGTATAACGCCAATCGTGCTTTGCAGAACCTTGGCCATGATGACAAGTACGCGCATGATCCGGTCAGCCAGATTGTGATCAACGGTATTGATACCGGAACGATCAATCACGATTTCTTCTCAACCAAGGGCGATTATGTCGTTCCGCTGAATATCGAACCACTGACCGATAGCGATTTTAATTTTGATAATGTCTAAACACAGCCAAAACGAATAAGCGATCGAAATCAGGCGGATTTTGCCTGATTTTTTTCGTATCGATTGATCGTAGCCTTTTTTGCGGAAATACGTGGATCAGACAGTCATTATCTTGTCTTCTTTCTAGTAATATTGCTATACTACTAAACAAATGCACAGGATTCGGTCTAGAAAATTTTTGCCTAAAAACGGGAAGCGACCGGTATAAAAGTATCCTTTGAAGCGAATCTTGTTAATAAATCTTAGCGGATATTTGTGAGAAACCATGGAAATCGCTGAAAGTGAGGGTGGCTATTGTGATTCCGATATTTTTACGCAAATTATTAATGACATTAGTCGCCGTTCTGACTTTCGGTGCCGTGACGCCTATTGCCCCGCCTCACTATGTGACAAAACCGGGCGACAAAGGGAACGTTCAGAGTGAAAAGGAACGTTCGGTCGGGCTGAAAACTTCTGAACCCGAAGGACTAACGGATACAGATCAAAGAGATTCGGAAAAGACTTCTTCTCCGTCTGCGTCAACGACCAGTCGGGAAATGTTAATCCATTCTTTTGCAGCTTACGCCTCGAAGGAAGCGGAGGATCAAGGCTTACATAAATTTGGCCCACGGGTCACTGCCCGTATCGGCGACAGATATACTCAGGAAATTGTTCCCGCATTTATTCCGCTTATCCAGGAGATTAGCGATGGGCATGATCAGAACTGGATTCGGCAACTGGCGGTGACTCATTCTCCTGCTTCGGGGATGGGCGAGCGTATTCTCCATATCTATCATAAAGAGAAGGGCAAGGAAGTTTTAAAACTCCATGTCCGTCGTGAACATCCGCCGCAGCAGGGATATTGGTTCGACTTCCATTATCATACCTTGGCGGACAACTTTCAGCAGCATCATGAGTTGAAAAAAGTTTATTGGGGCAAAAATACACCACCGAGATGGAAAGCTTGATGGATACAATCTGAATATCTTAAACAGCCATGGTGCCGGCCATGGTTTTTTGCTGCTTAAGGAACAATCATGCACCATTTGTAGTCTGAGATGAATTGCGGATAGATTGCCTGAGGGCTGCCCTTTAGCCCAATAGGCAATTTATCCGCAGAAGAGGGAGCGTTATCCGCAGAAGAGGGAGCGTTATCCGCAGAAGAGGGAGCGTTATCCGCAGAAGAGGGAGCGTTATCCGCAGAAGAGGGAGCGTTATCCGCAGAAGAGGGAGCGTTATC
>JBHGUY010000041.1:0-74078 GCA_048976585.1 Sporolactobacillus sp.
TTGTTGGTAATGCTTGGCAGTGCTATTCTTAGATTGGGTCATGGAGATTTCCTTTCTTTAGAGTTTTGGCACTTTAAGTTTAGGTCTCCATGGCCTATTTGTGTAATTTTGATGTGTTGCACTTAGATTTTAAATCCGGGATCTAATTATAAACTAATCGGTGTTACACGCTTTCCTTATAACCCTTTAAGCACATTAGCATAAATTGTTTAAATTCAAAAACAAAATCAATTTTCAATTCTGGTAATCCAGCCATTTTCATGGCCTCTTTTACAAGTGGATTGATGTTGCAACTATTATTCAATCCGCAAGCATGAAAGATCAGTGCCCCGAATAAACTGTTTGCTTTGTCATAAGAAATCCTACCATGCTTTTCTAGAATGGAAATGATTTCATTTAAACCAGCAGAAGCATTCTTTTTAAAATCAGCTAATCTTTCAACTGTGACATTAGTTTCGATAATCGTAGCAAGAATGCTACCATAGCGTAAAAAGTCACGATTATTATCCAATATTTTTGACCATAGGTCTGCAAATGCTTCTTCTGTTAAATCTGATTTATCCGCAAAATTTGCATTTACATCATGAAAATAGTCATGCTGTTTTTTTAGATATAATTCCAAAAAGATTTCTTCTTTTGTAGTTACATATTTATATAAGTTTCCACGAGACCAGTTTAATGCCTCAGCAATGGTGGTAAGTGTGATTTCATGATAAGTATGTTCTGTGAAAAGCTTATCGGTTGTTTCCATGATTTCATTCATGCGTAGCAACTTTTGTTCTGTACTTCTGGCTCTGATAAATTCTACCATCTTGAATTCCTCCGATTCTTACAATGGAGTATAGCAAAAAAAAATTCATTTGACAAGAGACAAAACGTCACTTAAAATACAATGTATAGATGACGAAACGTCACTAAAATACAACTTGGAGGTAGGATAATGGAATTTACAACATTAAACAATGGAGTCAAAATGCCAATGGAAGGTTTTGGAGCGATGATGATCACACCAGAAGAAGCAGGAAAAGCGGAGGGCATTGTTTATGATGCAATTAGAGCAGGTTATCGCTTAATTGACACTGCAGCTTCTTACATGAACGAGGAAGCAGTTGGTAATGCAATTAAAAGAGCAATCGCAGATGGTCTAGTGACCAGAGAAGAACTTTTTGTCGTTACAAAACTTTGGGTCCAGGACATGAAGAATTATGATGATGCAGCCAAGGCAATCGAGACATCACTCACAAAGCTTGGACTAGATTATGTAGATCTCTATTTGGAACATCAGGCCATGGGAGATTATTTCGCAGCATGGAGAGCTATGGAGGCTGCTTATAAAGAAGGGAAATTGAAGGCTATCGGTGTCGCAAACTTCTTCCCTAATATTCTTTGTAATTTTTGTGAAACAGTTGAGATTAAACCAGCAGTAAATCAGGTGGAGTTCCATCCATTTTTTACACAGGATAATGCGATTTTGAATATGAAGAACTACGGAGTTACACCGATGGCATGGTCACCGCTGGCTGAAGGAAACTTTGGTATCTTTACAGACCCTGAACTGACAGAAATTGGTCAAAAATACGGAAAGACTGCAGCACAGGTAGCACTTAGATGGAATACGCAGCGTGGCGTAGTGATCATTCCGAAGTCTTCTCGTGTAGAACGTATGGAACAGAATCTGGATATCTGGGACTTTACTCTTACTGATGAAGAGATAAAAACAATTTCAGCAAAGGACATGGGACATTCTGAAATCATCAACCATTTTGATCCAGAGGTAGTAAAGATGGTTCTGGGTATGAAGATTCACGAATAAGCCAGTAAATAACAAAAGACAAGCCCTGTGTCAGACACTAATCTACACAGGGCTTTATAATGCAGTCATGGAAATGCAGTAGAGAAATATGCTAAAAAGTTTAAAAAAACGCAGAAAGTCCGTTTCTTTTTTACAGATGTGCAGGACGTATTTTGTATATTAGCAAGTTATGACGCAGTAAAAGACGTACTGCGCCAATTAACAAAAAGAATTACATCATTTATAATAAATTGTGGAATGTAAAAACACGATTCGGTTGGTAGTCCGGGTGCACCAATAATCATTGACGTCAGTAGCCTTCCCCTCCTCGGGATGTCCGTCATTCCAATTAAAAGTTGAGGAGGGACCGATGATGAAGTTAACCATTTACTATGATGGCCAATTCTATATCGGGCTTATAGAATTTGTTACTGAAAGAAAATTTAAAGCCTACCGTTACATTTTTGGGAAAGAACCAAAGGATCAAGAAGTCTTAGATTTTGTGCATGAGCATTTAATGAATTTTATTGGAGTTCATGATCAAAAAGGGGTATCTGTACAACCCAAATTGTTCAAGAGAGTGAACCCTAAAAGGCTTCAGAGACAAGCTGCAAGAGAAATGAAGCAACCCAGGATTTCTTCAAAAGCTCAAGAAGCCCTTAAAGCTGAACATGAGAACCGGAAAACGGAAAAACAAATCACGAGCAAACGATTAAAGGAAGAGAAAAAAGCTTATATAAGGATGAAAAGGGTTCAAAAAGCCAAAAGTAAACATAAGGGTAGGTAACTTCTTTTATACTGACACATTGGCTGTCAGTATTTTTCTTTGCATAAAACTTACGCATTTTTCGTTTACTTGTTAATTTGCTTTTTGGAAAGATGCTTATCATATTCGGCATCAATATCAACAGAGCTTCGTTTCCGATCAGTGAAAAGCCCAAAGGTGGATGAAAGTAAAATAATAATACCAGCCACTTCAAAGGTTTTTGTAAATGCAGTAACGATTTTTGTGCCCTTGTTCTTGTGTAACTCAGCCACCATTTTTTCTATTTGTAATTTCTGATTGATAAGCTCAGAAGGTGTTAGACTTTTGTTTTGTTCTAAAGTCTTACTTAACAATCTTTTTAAATTAGACTGATTAACATTATTATTTTGATGAAGACTATTTTTTAAATCGCGTATGATTATTGGTTTTACTGACGGGAGGATTTGTAGACGTTCAATATCAGTTGTGGACTGATTTACTATCTGCGTCTTTGCCATATCGATGTTGTGGCTCATCATTCCTACGAGCAGGGCAATCCCCAAGCAAGTCCCTAACTGCCTGGCAGCGTTAACCATCCCCGAGGCAATGCCTGCTTTTACCTGTGGAATAAACTGCACAGCTGAGACGATAGACAAACTGGTTAGTCCGAAACCAAAACCCAGTACAATCATATCAATAATCATGCCAAAAATGGATGTATTGATTTTCAATTGAACAAGCATAAACAAACTGAAACTCATTAAGAGAACACCGATAAAAATCACTGGACGGTAGTCATATCGCTGAGCAAACCAGCTTCCTAAAGGCATGGCAATCATAACCATTAGTGATGTGAACATAATAATATATGCTGCATGAAGAGCAGTAAAATTGCGTATATTTTCCAGATAAAAATTAAAAATAACTGATGAACAAATGATTGAAAATCCGCATATAAAGTACATAATTGATGATGCCATAAACGTAGATTCATGAAAAAGACCAAACTCAATTAGTGGTTCATCTAGTTTCTGCTCAAACAGTAGGAATAGAACTAATGAAAGTAACATACCCGTCAACATGACCAGTATGATAGGTGAGGACCAGCCATAGTCATATCCTTTAAGTAACACAAACGTTACTTGAAATAAACTAACCGATAAAAGAATCATGCCTAAAATATCAACTTTTTTAGATATTGTATTGTCATAAGACTCAGAAAAACATACTTGAGTTAAAACAAATGTAATAATAACGACAGGTATATTGACAAAGAAGATGGCATGCCATGTCGTAAATCGAATCAAAAGTCCGCCAATTGGAGGGCCTGCTGCTGCAGCAATAGCAGAAACAGCTCCAATAATTCCTACTGCCTGATTGGCTTTTTTTCGTCCAAACAGATCAACAGACAGTGGAATCATAACCGGCGTCGCAATCGCACCACCAAGTCCTTGCACAATCCGCATAAGTATTAGGAATGACAGTGATTGTGAGAGACCGCACAATGCCGATCCTAAACCGAACAGTGCTAAACCAATCAGCATTATTCGTTTACGCCCAAATTGATCCGCTAGTTTTGATGCGGGAATGATGAAGACTGATAACACTAATACATAAATCGTACTGATCCAATTACTATCGGTTAAATTTGCCTTGAAATAACTTGTGGTTGTTGGCAATGCTATATTTGTAATCGTTGTATCGAGTGTCACGACAAACATAATCATTGATAGTGCTGTAAGACCCAAAGTATTTTTAACTTTCTTATTATTCAATGTCTTGTCCTCCTTTAGTATACTTATGAAACAGTTTATTAGGTAAACTAATGAGCAAAAAAAGATACAGCAAATCTTATCAACTTAATCAGCGTTGCTTGGACCTTTCAACAATCATTGCCTTGAATATTTCCTCTGTTTTGTTGCCAATAGTCTCCATATGAATCAACACATTCTCTGGTACTACCGCATAAATATCGGTAAGCTCCTGATTCAAATTCTTCCGATACGAATGGTGACCCAAATAGGCTTTTTGTCCAATAGCAGTTAAACTTAACGCAATCTCATTCTCAGAATTCGGTGCAAATTGCTTGATCACTAATCCTTTCTTTACAAGTTTCTGAATCATCTTAGTCGTAGCACCTTTGGTGATACCTAAGTCTTTTGATAACCCGGTCAGATTGCTGTCTGGATGTCCTCCGATAGCAGCAATCATGTGAATCTCTGAAGGATGAAGCATGATTTCAGTTCCATACGAATAGGTCGTCTTTTCGACAGCATTATAAAGACTGACAATGTGTTCAAACTGCTTAATTAGGTTTGTGATTAATAAATTTTTATCCACAGAATACCTCCGAAACTGTTTATCAAGTAAACAAATGATAAATCTTATTCTGTTTTAAGTCAATAATTAAATAAATTTCTACGACTCATTGTCCGTAACAGAACTACTTGCCCATTATTACTGATTCCGAGTTATTTAATTGGATGTTTCATGAACCTTTTCGTTTGGGTATCAAGGTTCATACGCTCATCTGCATTTTATTGATTTTTTATCAATCTGCTTTTATTTCTTAAAATGCTTCAGAGTATGCGGTGACAATGGGATTTTCTTTATCTACCCTTAATCGGAGGCTACTTCCTCATGATGTTGTTACTTCCGGCTCCTTTATTGGCCACCGAGCTTATTCCCTCTGTATTCGCTGGAAACTTTGGGAACAGAGCTTCCTACTGAAGGATTATTCGTCTCGTCATAATCCTCAAGAAATTCATCCGAAAATCTTGAAGGCCTCATCTGATGAAGTGGAGATAGGATGGCGTATCCGAAGTTCAGGCTCCCTGCTTCTCGCTGAGGGGTATCCCATTCAGGCCGTGCTATCGGCGCGGTCGATTTTCTTTCCAAGTCTTCTTCTTGAAATCTCCGCTGCATAAAAAGTAAAAGAAAATAATGCTTGATTCCGGACAGATTGCCTTCGTGCCTGTCCGGTTTTTTCATCTTTATCCCCTTCAGTTTTCATCGATTCAACTTCAGACAGAGCTCTCTATTTTTTCACTAGCCGTGAATTCCAGCATGGTTAATGGCTTCACAGGTCCATAACATTTTGTCCTCCACTTTTCTGCGAGGACAGAAAGTCAGTCATGAGGACAGACAGAAACCAGTGGTATCTAAACTTTTTCAAAATTTGAAGGGGGTTTTCAGGATGGATTTCTACCAGCAATGTCAAAACAGCGACTGGCAGTTGAAGCAATCCGAGGACTCGCCGGAGAAACGCGACGGGACCCGCGCGATGGAGGCGTTCCATGCCTATTTTCATGAAGGAACCTATACCCGTTTTCAGGACAAGCAAGTAGTTCTTGAAGATTGGGATCAGCCTTTGTCAGTGGCAGCGCGGAAACTAGGGGTTCCCGACAAAGCCTTAAGCTGGGCACGGGCCCAGATCTTAAAGGACCTGGAGAAAAAGCTCACCGTGCATTTTTTGGAGGATCTCGAAGCGGAAGATTGGCCCTCAGTCAAAGACCGGTTGTACCTGGCTGAGCATTTCTCTTTTAACATCGACTATTTTGATCGACTGCTCATGGCTTCATCAAGATGTCAATTCCACCGATGTGGCCGGAATTCGGGATACGGACTCATGGTTTCGGATTGTGGGAAAGAGCTTTTGATGGTGAATCACCTGTCCAGTCAGGAAGTGACGGAGACCTACAAATTATTGAGCTTTAAGGGTAAGACACGACTTGCATATTTAATCAAGGTCATCTCCGGAATCCGAGGCTCGCGCGAGGAGCGCCACCAACTCGTCCAGTATTTCCGGCACAGGGATCCGAATAGTTCAACGAAAGGCAAGGGGCAGGGGCATGAAAAGCCGTTCACGGCACAGGACTTGAATGACAGCAAAATGGACGGTAACATGCACCTATCCCTATCCCTATCCCTATCCCTATCCCAAGGGTGAATGGGATGCATTCAGTCATGACAAAAAAGGATTTAAAGGCCATCGGATTCACCGATTATCAGGCTTCAGGGATCATCCGGCGAATCAAAACACAATTGAAGGCCAAGTTGACACTCTATTCCAATAAACGGCTTGGTTTTGTCCCGACAATGGAGGTGTCCCGCTACCTCTTTGGGATATCCGATGATCCGGAGAATCCGGTCGCCGAGTTTCAGAAGCGTCTGACCAATCTGCCTGAGCTGACGGAGGCACTTCATTCCCGGGAAATCGCTCAACAGATCATTCGGGAGGCACAGAAAAGTATGGTGAAAAAAGGATGTGGTATCTATAAAAATATACGGAAGTGGATCGCCCCACGTGCAGTGGTAGAGCAAATTTTATTCGGAAATTCGAAGGAGGAAGAGTAAATGCCAAAGTATGATTTTCCCAATCCCATTTTACAGAACGGTCATTGGTCGTTTACCGCCAGCCTGGGGATTGATTCGGAGACCGGGAAACGCATTCAAAAACGACGGGGCGGTTTTCGTACGCAACGCGAGGCGGAAGCTGCCTATCGAAAACTGAAGGCGGAGTGGGAAACCCAACAGGCTGAGAGGGAAAAGGAGACAGCCGGGACTTCGCTGACCTTCGGTCAGTTTGTAGCGGATGATTTTCTGCCTGCGTATCAGGGTAGCGTGCGCCCGCAGACCTACCGGGGCCGTGTGGCGATGATTGACAAGAACTTTCAGGCCCTTTGGAATCTTGGACTCAACCGGATCTCGTCGCAGGAGATCCTTAAATGGCGGCGGCAGTGCCAGCAGGCAGGGCTGTCCAGCGACTATGTCCGGAAGATCTACGGACTGTGTGAACGAATCTTCGCCATGGCGGTGAAGATTGAGCTGATTTCGAAGAATCCGGCGGCGATCCTGAAAGACTTTAAGATCAAACATGACGAGCGGGCGACGCTCCATTTTTGGACGCTGTCCGATTTTCAGAAGGTGGCCGATTCCTTTTCCCACGTCAAAGCGCAAGATGAGTGGGGATTGACAATACTTTCTTTTCTATTCCTCTCCGGGCTACGCATCGGTGAGACGCAGGCGCTGGAGTGGAGCGATATCAACTTCCCCAATCACTATGTGGCCGTCAATAAAACGCTGGTCTATCGCAATGCGCATAACTTTCAGGCAACCCCACCGAAAACCAAGACTTCGGTGCGCAAGGTCGCTCTGAGCAGCGACTGCCTCGCCCAGCTGAAGCGTTGGCAGGAGCGCCAGAAACAGAGTATCGGTGATTGCCGGTATGTGTTTTCCACCACGGGAATTCCGATGAATCGCAATGCCGTTGAGGAACTCATCCGGCGCAAAGTCGAGGAGGTTGGGGTACCACGGATTCGGGTGCACGACCTGAGACATTCTCATGTGAGCCTTTTAATCCATCGGAAGGCCGATCCGCTGTTGATTCGCGACCGTTTAGGGCATTCCAATGTGAAAATTGCGCTGGAAATTTATGGCAAATTGTATCCCAACCGAGACAGTGAGGTAGCACAGGATTTGGACGGACTGGTCCAACTGTCAGCCAGTGAAAAAAAAGAATCGATTCAGCAATCCGGCAAGAAACAGACAAAAAAAGAGGGCAACCGGAGCGACGGATCAGCGATAGATCGACCGACCTCCGAAAGCTGAAAAATCGAATCGTGACACACGCGTGACATTGTCAGTGACATTCTTATAGAGAAAGAGCCCGAAAGCTTGATACATCAAAGCTTTCGGGCTCTTTCGTTATTACCCCATCTGGATTCGAACCAGAACATGGCGGCCCCAGAAACCGCTGCCTTACCGTTTGGCCATGGGGTAATGCTCAATCAGAACATGTACTATTATATCCAGCACAGGATATAATTGCAAGCTTTTATCGAAAAAAGTTATAAATATTTTTTCGCGTTTCATAACTGCCTGCTGATTGCGCTACAATAAGGGAGGAATAGTTATAGGATTCGGCACAGGTGTCAGCCTGCTTTTTGTTAGGGAACATGACCATCCATTGAGCATCCGGAAGCCATTCATAACTGCGGAACGAATGCACATCATTTGAAAATATTGATTTGCAGATCCCGCTGCAAATGCTGGTCGCGATTGCCAGTGTTTCCGGTTCAGGGAAATTTTCTCTAGCGATCGATACGATGCGGAAGGGAAGACATCGATGTTGATCCTCATCAAATTGTGCCGGATCTGCTAAAGACGATCCGGACGTTTCTTCCTCGAGGCGGGCTGGATGGCGGAACTGTTTTATCCTGCGGCAATCCGTAACAGTTGAACGCGGATCTCAGCAGTATCACCGGACGCTATCTGCGCGGTCACGGCCTGCTCGTACAGATTGATCGACAGATCCGTCTATTGAACGTTGTTTACTTTTAGTGGCATAATAAGAGTTATGAATCCATTTAATTAATGGATGATCAGGGAGAGATTACTATGCGGTTGGTTCTATTATCGGGAGGATCAGGGAAACGGCTTTGGCCATTATCCAATGATGCTCGCTCCAAGCAATTTCTAAAGGTTCTTGAAGATGATGATAAAAAACTTCGTTCGATGGTTCAACGCGTTTTCGGCCAATTAAAAAAAGTCGGCCTTGGTGATTCAACGGTGGTAGCGACCGGAAAGGGCCAGGTTGAAATGCTTCAAGATCAGTTGGGCAGCGATGTGCCGCTGATCGTTGAACCGGAGCGGCGTGATACGTTCCCGGCCATTGCGCTGGCTGCGTCCTATCTGTATTCCATGACCGACGACGCTTCGCTGGATGAAGTGGTAGCTGTATTGCCGGTTGACCCTTATGTCGATAACAGCTTTTTCAAACGGATTCTTGATCTGGAGGATCTGCTCAATCGGACGCACGCTGATTTAGCCTTGATGGGCGTTCAGCCGACGTATCCTTCAGAAAAATACGGTTATATGGTACCGGTAAAAGGCGAAGATAAAGATTATATCGTCGTCGATCACTTCACTGAGAAGCCAAATCAGGATCTGGCGAAAAAATTGATTGCCAATTCAGCGCTCTGGAACTGCGGAGTCTTTGCTTTTCGGATGAGTTATGTCATTTCTCAGCTTGAAGAATTAGGTTTACCATTAAATTATGAAGAATTATCGCTTGAATTTTCCAAACTGCCGAAAATCAGTTTTGATTACGCGGTTGTGGAAAAGGCAAAGAATATTGTTGCCCTGCCCTATGAAGGATTCTGGAAGGATTTAGGAACTTGGAATACGCTGACTGAAGAAATGGATACTCGTCAAATTGGGCCGGGGATCATTAGCGATGATTCAAAGAATACCCATTTGATTAACGAGTTGGATCTTCCGGTGACAGTCATTGGTGTGCCGAATGCGATCGTTGCGGTCAGTCCGGACGGCATTCTCGTCTCGGATAAGGAGCAGAGTCCACGCGTGAAAGAAGTGATGAAGGGCTTCGATCAGCGGCCGATGTACGAAGAAAGGCATTGGGGCTCTTATCGGGTCCTTGATTATACGAGCTATGTGAAAAATCACGAGGAAGTTCTGACGAAAAAAATTCAGATTAAAGAAGGGCAGAATCTCAGTTACCATTGTCACCGCATGCGCCAGGAGGTCTGGACCATTATCAAAGGTTGTGGCCGTTATGCAGAAAATGGTGTGATTCGCTCAGTTAAGCCGGGCGATGTGGTGATTGTCAAGGCGAACACGATGCACGCGATCATGGCTGATCAGGCCCTTGAGCTGATTGAGGTGCAGATGGGTACGCAATTGATCGAGGAAGATATCAAACGGAAATATCTGAATTGGGATGAAATCGAAGCCAATTGTTCCTCAGTACGCAGTTGATGAGTTCGACACGGAGTTGCGGGCTAACCGTGAATCCGGTCGGCTTTTTTTCGGATGGAAGAGGGAATGCAGAGCAGGTCTCTGCCAGATTTTTTCCATTAGAAGGAATTGTGCTAGAATGAACGCAAGCTATAAGATTATCTAGAGGAAGAGGTGTTGAAGGTGAATCAGACGATCAATGAAAAAAATTTTCTCGCCGATTTGCAGTCGCTGGTTGCGATCGAAAGCACAAGGGAGATGACCGCGGCCGCAGAAGGAAAACCGTTTGGCCCCGGTCCGCGCGCTGCTCTGGACAAAATGCTGGACATTGCGAAACGCGATGGTTTTCGGACGAAAAGTCTGCAGGGTTATGCCGGATATATTGAATACGGTCCTGAAGAAGCTGCGGATTACATAGCGGTTCTCGGTCATGTGGATGTTGTGCCGGCGACGGGCAAATGGACGCGTGATCCATTTACTGTTCATCTTGAGGACGGAACTTTGTTTGGCCGCGGGGTCATTGATGATAAAGGCCCGACGATGGCCGCCTATTATGCACTCAAAAGTTTGAAAGATGCAGGTACATCGCTGAAACACCGGATTCGTCTCGTCATTGGTACCGATGAAGAAAGTGGCTGCGCCTGCATGATGAAATATAATGAACTGGAACCGATGTCGCTGTTCGGTTTTGCGCCGGATGCGGAGTTTCCATTAATTTATGCTGAAAAAGGGCGGATATATGTCCGAATTGATATGCCTGCCGCTGCTGAGAAGACTGCTGTTCAGCTGAAGAATTTTTATTCCGGGGAACGGGTTAATATGGTTCCGGATAATGCCTATGCACTGCTTTCCGGTAAGGGTGCGAAAAATGCCGTGGAACAGGCTCGGCTTTTTTTGGAAGAAAAGAAGATTTCTTATACAGTTGCTCAAGAAGGAGCAGATTTTAAACTGACAGTCAAAGGCCGTTCGGCTCATGGTTCAGAGCCGGCTGGAGGGGTGAACGCAGCTTTTCTGCTCGCTGCTGCTTTAGAGCACGCACCGTTTTCAGTTGAGGAACGCGCGTTTCTTCGGCTGCTGTCGCAGGTATTGCGCGATGATTTTGACGGAGAACGGCTTGGCATTGCGTTTCAGGACGATATTTCCGGCAAGCTGACAGTGAATGCTGGACTGTCTCGCTACACTTCTGAACAAGGCGGTTCAGTATCGCTCGATATCCGCTGCCCGATTAAGGCGCCGCTTGAGAAAACGGCCACGCAACTGGATGAGACTGTCAAAAAACTTGGCTTTACCATCGGCGAAAAAACGATTGAAAAGCCTTTGTATGTCGATCAGCAGCATCCGGGTGTCCAGATTCTGAAAAAGGTCTATGAAAAACATACAGGTGAAAAAAATGTAAAATTACTGACCTCCGGCGGTGGTACCTATGCTCAGTTTCTCGATGCCGGTGTCGCCTATGGAGCCTGCATGCCTGGATATCCCTATACAGGTCATCAGGTCGATGAGCATGTTCGTCTAGCTGATTTGCTGCTAGCCTCTGAAATTTACGCGGATGCATTGGTCGAACTTGGCAATTTAGCGGATTAAAGGAATGAAATAATCATAGTAAACCCATATGAAAACATCCTATGAATATTGACGAATTCCGAAAAGTCTAATATAGTATTAGAAAGGAATTTTCGGGAACAGGAGGGATGAATATGGGGGAAAAGCCAGTTATTGGAATTACCGGCGGATTCTTGAAGAAAAATGATTTTGTTCAAGGACCATATGCACATCAGGATTATGTGAATGCTTTGCTACTTGCGGGCGCTGTTCCTGTTATCCTGCCTTATGCGGAAGATGTTGCAGACCATTATCTTGATTTTTGTGATGGTATCGTTTTTAGTGGCGGTAGCGATATTGATCCACGCTTTTATGGCGAAGATCCTTCGCCATGGATTGAAGCCTTCAACACTGAGCGCGATCAATCTGAGCTACAGATTCTCCACCAAGCCATCAAAAGAAATAAACCTGTGCTGGGAATCTGCCGCGGCTTTCAATTGCTGAATATTGCCTTCGGCGGCACCCTCTATCAGGATCTCGCTGCGCAAACGAAGCAGCCACTTCAGCATGATCAGCGGGCTCCGCGCTCAAAAACGGTGCATAGTATCCGGCTGCTTCCGAATAGTCGATTGTCGAAGCTGTTTGACGGGCGGGAGTCTCTGTTTGTCAATAGTCTTCACCATCAGGCTGTTAAGGTATTGGCTGAAGATCTCCGGGCTGTTGCCTTCGCCGGAGACGGCGTCATTGAGGCGGCGGAGCATAAGAATAATGAACGAATCCTCGGCATCCAGTGGCATCCGGAATCGATGGCTGCAGCTGGGGACACGCTGATGCTCCGCTTGTTCGCAGCATTTGTCCGGCGATGCGGCTCTGCAAAGGCTGAACCTATCGTCTCAACCATTGGTTCAACTGAAAAGCCTACTGAATTAATCTGAAAAACGATCAACATGAGTCGAGAGAATCTTCGGCTCATGTTTTTTAATGGTTTAAGAATTTGCGGATCAAACTTAAGCGAAAACGACAGCGGAAACAACGCGCCTCTGGTAATATTTCGGCCTAATTGTGACGGGTCACGTGATCATCCGAGGCCAAAGAGAAAATTGCCGGCTATAAAATTAAACCTGATGCCCGAAGCTGAATCCAATCGATGGAAAGTTAGACCTAACGTCGAGCGAACGAGAACTGCAGAAGCTCGGTGTTCAATTGTTAATCCTTTCTTCTACTGTGGATCGCTTATGCACTATTTTGCTTTCCTTCTGCATTGCATAGAAAAGTAAGCGTTTCACTCACAATTTGTTATTCCTCCTCTTTTCCAAAAATAGATTAAGAAACTTATTTTCTTAAAAATGCGTATCATTAAGTGCAAACCAGCATAAACAAATAAAAAAAAGATGTTGATTTTGAGCATTAAGCTGTTAGAATATGAGTGACATGAAGGGTGCATGAAAATAAGTTCCACACTTCGATTTTAAAAAAAAATCAAGTGAAAGGCAGTGCATTCCGCTTGAACGTGAGGTATAACGTAGTCATAAGAAATTGAAGAGAATGTCTGTGGATGAGACAAGTGGCTGTCTTCCCTAATCTGCTAAGTTCTCAAACTCGAAACCTGTTTCTCTGCCGAGCAAATTTGAATCTGACGCGAAGTTAAAAGAATCTTGGGGGCTTATTAAGTTGATGGTTAAGGGTATGTGGTTGATTCTGTCTGTTTTTCTCAATGCATTCGGAAATGCGCTGACGGTGAAGGCTGCACTGGGCTCAGCACCCTGGACGGCAGCAAGTCTGAATCTCTCGAATATTTTTGGGATCTCTGTGGGCAACGCGCTGATTATTATGGGCTTTATTGTCCTTGTTGCTGACGATTTGCTCCGCAAGCGCTGGAATGGCATCAAAGACTTTTTTAATTTTCTTTATGTCCTGTCATTCGGCTATGTCATTGATTTGTGGCTGAGCCTGATGCATCCAGTTTCGTTCACGAACGTTTTCTTGCGGATCAGTGTTTGCGTCATTGGTGTGATGTGCATTGGTGCGGCGCTGTCCATTTATTTTCGCGTGAATCTGGTTTTTCATCCTTTTGATGATTTACTGAAAATTTTACGGGAGAAATATCTTAAAGGCAATGTGGTTCTTGCTCAGCGCATCTCGCTCGGAATTCCGCTGACAATTGCCCTTGCGATCGGTCTTGTCCGTCGTCAATTGATTGGCATCAATCTTGGAACGGCGATCAGCTTCCTCTGTATGGGCTATTTCATATTGTTTTTTGATAAAATGATCCGGCTGCATTTGAATGAAAAATGGGCTTGGCATACCCCACATCTGCTGCATATCGGTCACCGTATCAAACACTCGAAAGCCTGAACGGGCATAAATTTATCCTTGACAATCACGCATGAAATGCAAATAATAGAATAAACATTAGGTCATAATAAAAAGCGATGAAGAGAAGAAGTAGGAAGAAATGCTTTTTCACAGAGAGCTCCGATAGGTGAAAAGGAGCACAAGCAAACTTCCGAACATGGCCTCTGAGCTGCACGCGCTGAAAATTGTTCGAGTAAGCCGTGACAAGTAGGGTTCTTGTTACAAAAACCAAGGTATAAGAGTCAGTCGAGACTCTGTACCTGCTGAGACTGATGATGTGAATCATCGGTAAAACTAGGTGGTAACACGTGGAATCAAACCTCGTCCTTTTATTTGGGCGGGGTTTTTATTTTTTATTAAAAATACTGGTCGCATCCTTTGCGAAGGCGGCAAACGAAAGAAAGAGGGAGAAGTCATGAGTAGTGCTTTAGTTTTTCAAACGGATTTCGGTTTAGTTGACGGTGCGGTCTGCGCCATGTACGGTGTCGCAAATATGGTTGATCCATTTTTAAAAATTTTTGACTTGACCCATGAAATCCCGCAGTATAATATTTGGGAAGCCTCTTATCGTTTGATTCAGACCATTGATTACTGGCCGGAGGAGACCGTATTCGTATCCGTGGTAGATCCAGGCGTTGGCTCAGCCAGGCGCAGTGTCATTGCCAAGACGAACCGCAACCAATACATCATCACTCCGGATAACGGCACACTCACTCATATTAAAAAAAATGGCAATATTCAAAGCGTTCGCGTTTTTAATGAAAAAGCCAATAAACTGCCAGGCTCCGGAGAGTCCTACACGTTTTTCGGGCGGGATATCTACGCCTATACGGGTGCGCGGCTTGCTTCCGGAAAAATCGATTTCGAAACGTTCGGTGATGAGGTACCGGTTGAAACGATCAACGAGTTGACGATCATTCCTTCCTATCGCGAAGGGGACAAAGCGGTCGGAGTGATTGATGTGCTGGATATCCGCTTCGGAAATCTGTGGACGAATATTGATACGTTAACTTTTCATGAACTGAGTATCCATTATAATGACCGTTTCAAAGTAACCATTAGAAATGATACACGGACGGTCTACGAAAATACGATTGTGTTCGCCCGTTCCTTCGCGACCGTCTCGATCGGCGAACCGTTAATTTACGTCAATTCACTGGAAAACATGGGCATTGCGATAAACCAAGGATCTTTTGCCAAGGCTTACGGTATCGGCACCGGCACAAACTGGCGCATTGCCTTTGAGAAATATCAAGGTACATCCGAGTAAAGTGATAAATCGGTTTTATTTTTGCCTGTCCTTTTTTAAAAAATAGGATAAAATCAAATCAGACCTATTACTTTTGTACGTAAATGTGATAACGCTCAAAAAAAGTAAAAAAAGACTACTCCTGATGCATGAACTGAATTTTTTTCAATTCATGCTGTTTTTTCGTGAATTTCTATTTCGTAACCGAGCAGCTTCTCTAATTGTCGTTGGTGATACTCAGCGTTACTCTTCTTCTTTGGCAGGTAATCTGGACCGAGTTCCCTATAGGGTTCCTTCTTTTTAAGCATCGAATAGATCATCCTTAAAATAAGGTGAGCGAGTGCCATATTTGCTTTTTTCGGACCTCGTCGCTTCACCAGTCGATAATAATAAGCAGACAACCGTGTTTTTTTACTTCGGGCAGCTGCCCAACTCACTTGGCAAAGGATTGATTTCAACGCCTTATCACCTCGTAGGGTTCGGGTCGGTTTTTTTTTACCTGCACTTTCATTATTTCCTGGGCTGAGTCCGCCCCAAGAAGCAAGATGAGCTGCTGTTGGAAACCGAGTCATGTCCGGACCGATTTCAGCCAGGATTTCCGCCGCCGCATCCTGGTCAATGCCTGGAACCGTAACCAGCAGACCCAGTTCTTCCTTATACGCTTGCACGCTGTGATCAATTTTCGCTTCAATTTCACCAATATTGTCTTCAAGGACGAGCAGTAGATCATATTGCCGGCGCATTAATTCCCGGTGATGCGCGCGCACTTTTCCATTTAACGCGTCGACCAATTTGGGTGCCTTGACTTTCAGTTTTGTTTTGATTAATCGACGTACCTGTTCCAAGGTCAGTGATTCGCCATTCATGATCGATTCCAAAAGTAATCGACCGGATACCCCAAAGACATTACTCATATAACTGGTGAGTTTTATGTTGGCATCCTGAAGTACTTTATGAATTCGATTTTTTTGAGCCGTCGCCATCTGCATCAAGCTACGTCGATAGCGCGTTAAGTCACGCAAATTGCGAATGTCAACCGGAGGCACAAAACTCGCTTCAATGAGCCCGTTGAGTAATAGTTTGGCAATCCATTGGGCATCACTGATATCCGTTTTTCTGCCTGGTACATTCTTAATACGCTGTGCATTAGCCAGTACCAACTCGAATTCCTCTTCGAGGATATTCCAAACGGGTTTCCAATAGACACCTGTACTTTCCATCGCGACGTACCGAATCTCCATTTTGAGCAGCCAATCACTTAAAGCAAGTAATGCCTTGGTGGTTGTGCCAAAGGTTCGAATCTGTTTGTTTACCTTTTGACCCGGTTCCCCATAAAGAACACAAGCAACCACGTTTTCCTGATGTACATCTAAACCTGCACAACGCGATAATAGAGCCTCCATGATTGATCATCCCCTCAATAAAAAATGGAAGGACAGGCCCCGCACCTGAGTCAATACGAATTTTTGTACACGTGCTTAGAAAAGCCACAATAGGCGGTACTCAACAATGCAGGAGATCGGTTTCTTAAACGGAGTTCACCCAATGAGACTACCAAAAGTATTCGACCTCAAGTCTGTCCTTACTTTACAAGTACCCACTCTATATCGCGAATAAGCATCACCTACATTTTCATTCAAGCGGTGTCCCGCGCCCCTCAAGCGGGTCATGGATGTTTCTTAATATTGGTAAATGATTGACAAAATTTATTATTTCATTCATATACGGAGGAGACAGAATTGAAAAAAGAATTATTTTCTATTCGAACGATTGTGGCAGTTGGCATTGGATCGGCGCTGTTTATCATTTTAAGATATATTGCTATTCCTACAGGGATTCCGAACACGACTATTGATCTGAATTATATTTTGCTGGCCTTATTTGCTGTCCTGTATGGGCCGATTGCAGGCGGTTTAATTGGTGTTATTGGTCATTCGCTCGGCGATGCATTGCAATACGGATCCATATGGTGGAGCTGGGTGATTGTTTCTGGGCTGGTTGGCGTTGGTTTTGGTTTGATATTTAATAGGTTGAAAATTAGTGAAGGTATTTTTAGTGCAAAATCGATTCTTCTTTTCAATTTCGTACAGGTGGTTACTCAAGCCATCGGCTGGTTTCTGATCGCTCCGTCTCTTGACGTGTTGATCTATGGAGAACCGGCGAATAAAGTGTTTGTGCAAGGAATTGTTGCCGGTATTTCCGATATTATAACTGTAGGTATTCTCGGCACTCTGCTTATTTGGATTTATGCAAAGGCTCAAACTAAAAAAGGCAGTCTAAAGAAAGAGCTATGAGGTGGCTTGACCGGAGGGTTGAAGCAGGCTTATGAAAAAACCACTAATCTCTTTTCGAAATTTCAGCTTTCGCTATAATAGTCAATCGAGTGAAACATTAACGGATATTGATCTGGATATTTTTGAAGGAGAGACGATCTTGATTGCGGGGCCTTCCGGTTCCGGCAAGAGCACGCTCGGTCATTGCCTGAACGGACTGATTCCGAACGCTTTTAAAGGCGAAACGAAAGGATCGCTTTGGATTAACGAGACGAGCGCAGCCAAGCAAAGCATTTTTGATTTATCAAAACAGGTGGGTACGGTTCTTCAAGATACGGATGCCCAGTTTATTGGATTGACTGTAGGCGAGGATATTGCTTTTTCGCTTGAAAATGACGGATGTCCGCAAGCAGAAATGTTCAAGCGCGTTTCTACTGCTGCCAACAGAGTCGGCATGGCGGACTACCTTGATCACTCGCCTCATGATTTATCCGGCGGTCAGAAACAACGCGTATCGTTTGCGGGTATTCTTGTCGATCCTGTGCGCATTCTGCTCTTCGATGAACCACTGGCTAATCTTGACCCGGCAGCAGGAAGACAAACAATGGAGCTCATTGATCGGATTCATAAAGAAAGCGGCTTAACAGTTATTATTATTGAGCATCGGTTGGAGGATGTTTTGGAAATTGCTGTCGATCGAATCGTTCTGATGCAAGAAGGCAAAATTATTGCCGATAAACGGCCTGCTCAACTCTTGAGTACAGATTTGCTGCAGACTTGCGGACTTCGGGAGCCTCTTTATCTGACTGCCGCAAAAAAAGCAGGTGTTCAAATTACACCCGACTTGCATCCGGAAAGTCTGGAATCCTTTGCAGTTGATCAAGTAAAAAAACCTTTGCTTGAATGGTGTCGTACCCGCCCCCCCAGAACAGAATCGCCGAAGTATGAGCCGATTCTGACTGTAGAACATCTCTCTTTCGGCTATCAGCCAGGTTCTGCAATTTTAAGTGATCTCTCGTTAGCGATTGGAAAAGGGGAGCGTCTGGCGATAGTTGGGAAAAATGGTGCAGGAAAATCGACCTTAACCAAACTTATTTGCGGTTTGGAGCGGCCTGTAGCAGGCACGCTTTTCTTTAGCGGTGAAAAAAATATGGAAAGCTGGACGATACAAGAACATGCCAGGCATATTGGTCTGGTGATGCAGAATCCGAATCAAATGATTTCACAGCGGATGATTTTTGATGAAGTCGCCTTTGGTCTCAGAATAAGAGGAGCCCGGACGCAGACAATTCAGAAAAAAGTCCTTGAGATACTGAAAATTTGCGGCCTCTATCCCTTCCGCAACTGGCCGATTTCTGCATTGAGTTTCGGACAGAAAAAGCGTGTGACGATCGCCTCGATCCTCGTTTTGGAGCCAGAAGTGCTCGTCCTAGACGAACCGACAGCAGGACAGGACTACAGGCATTATACGGAGATCATGCAGTTTCTCGATGCACTGAACAGAAAAGGAATGACGATTGTCATGATTACGCATGATATGCAGCTGATGCTGGAGTACACGGATCGGGCAATTGTTCTTGTTGGTGGCAAAATCATCGGTAACCTGACTCCGGCAGAACTGCTTTCCAATGAAAAATTAGCAGCCCAAGCTAGCCTGAAAACGACATCGCTCTTCAGGTTGGCGGAACGTATGCAAACGGCCGAACCGCTCAGTTTTGTTGAGCATTTTATCCACGCCAATCAAGAGGAGCGTGCAGTGCATGAACATGAAAATGCTCAGTTATATTGACCGGCCTTCACCTATTCAGAAAATGACGGGTGCATCGAAGTTGCTCTGTCTTATCCTCTGGTCTGTGACCGGAATGACAACCTATGACACAAGGATTCTGCTCGTGATGCTGATTATTGGAGCGATTGTTTTTCGCTTGTCCAAAGTCAAGTTTCGCGAAATATCCTTTGCCCTTGCCTTTATCCTTTTTTTCCTAGTGATGAATGATTTGGCGATTTATGCTTTTGCACCGGGGCAAGGCCAATCCATCTATGGTACGAGTCACATCATCCTGCACTTGCCGGGGTGGTACACGTTGACCTGGGAACAGCTTTTTTATGAATTTAATATTACCTTGAAATATATTGCAATCCTTCCGTTTGCACTTGTCTTCATTGTGACAACACAGCCGAGTGAGTTCGCTGCCTCTTTGACTAAAATTGGTGTTAGTTATCGGATCGCCTACTCGGTATCGATTACGCTGCGCTATATCCCGGACATTCAAAGAGAATACCGTGAGATTTCCCTTGCTCAGCAATCGCGCGGCATTGATTTATCACGTAAAGCAAAACTGAGTCAGCGTATCAGTCACGCTTCAGCAATTCTGATTCCGCTTATTTTTTCAAGCATTGACCGAATTGAAACGATTAGTAACGGCATGGAGCTGCGCGGTTTCGGTAAAAAGAAAAAGCGGACGTGGTATAGCGCACGTTCCTTTGCTGACAGCGATTATTTGGCTGTTGTCTTCTCGGCATTGATATTCGTTGCCTCAATTTTTCTTGGATTTTATCAAGGAAGCCGTTATTTTAATCCGTTTAAATAAAGCTCCCTTATAATGGGATCTCATTTTTTCAGAAAGAGATGTATTGACCGCCGACTTGTTGCTCAGACAATATCGAGCGGAACTTTGCGAGTAGGCGCAGGGAAAGCTTTATCAAGTATCAACTGCTCTTCATTCGTCAAGCGGATGGCGGCAGCACGCGCATTGTCCAGTACATGCTCCGGCTGCGCGGCTTTCGGTATGGCAATCATTCCGTCGTTTTCCGCGTGACGAATGACCCAGGCGAGCAAAATTTGCATCGGCGAGGCTTGATGATCTGCTGCAATCGTCCGAACGCAGTTACTCTCGAGCAATGTATTTTTTAACGTGCCTCCTTCGGCGAGCGGGCAGTAGGCTATGACTGGAAGATGATGGTCAGATTGCCAAGGGAGCAGACTCGTCTCGATACCGCGAGAACCGAGGTGATACAATACCTGATTGGCGGCACAGTGGGAACCATGGCGCTGCTCCCAGAGCTTCTGCATATCCGCAGTGTCGAAATTAGAGACACCCCAGCGCAGAATTTTTCCAGAGGCACGCAGGGATTCCATGGCCTCAATGGTCTCTTCAATCGGAACCGAACCCTTCCAGTGCAACAGATAGAGATCCAAATGGTCAGTGCCCAAGCGGCGCAGGCTCTGTTCGCAGGCTGCTGGCAGGCTTTCGCGCCCCGCATTGCTCGGAAGGACTTTGCTGACGAGGAAGATGTCGTCGCGCTGCTCCTTAATGGCTTCGCCGACTAGTTCCTCTGATTGGCCATCTCCGTACATTTCTGCAGTATCAATGAGCCGCAGGCCGAGCTTAATACCGAGACGCAAAGCCTGAATCTCTGCCTCGCGCGTCGCGGCGTGTTCCCCCATCCGCCAAGTTCCCTGTCCAATGGTTGGAATCCGGCTGCCGTCCGCTAAGGTGATTTGCCGAGACTGAATGCTTTGGCGAATCTTTGTGATTGCCTCATTGCTTATATTCATGTGGAACCTCCTCATTTCATGTGTTCCCTCGTGCCCTTCACCGCAAACATGGAGCTTGGCACATTCTCAGCACTTCTTCCATTAATTGAGACCGGCATTTTTGGCTATTCGAGGCATAATAGGCCCATGAGTCAGCTGTTTCTATTAATTTTTTTTCGGAAAAAATACAGGATTTCTTAGCTGAGTGGCAAATTTATTTTATACTGGAAACAGATGGCTTGTCCAATTTGCAAAAATTCCCCGCATTTTATTATTAAATCGTTCTGCGGTGCTTTAAAGGAGATCGCTTTTTTATGAATTTTTTAAGGATACATATCCAAAAATTAATCAATCAGGATTATTTTCTCATGTTTTTGTTATGTCTTTTAACCTCAGGTTTGATTTTTCTGCCTGAACTTGTCATTCACAAAGGGTTATTCTCGCTAGTCGGCGATTTTAATTATCAGCAGATTCCGTTTAATATATTGAGCAATCGGGCGATTAAAACCGGTGATATTTTCTGGAACTGGTACACCGATCTCGGTAGTAATTTTATCGGTTCCTATAGCTTCTATACGCTAGGCAGCCCTTTCTTTTGGCTCAGCACACTGTTTCCACCGTTCTTTTTTGGCTATCTAATTGGACCGATGTTCATGTTGAAGTACTGCGTCGCTGGCTTGACGGCATTCAGCTATATGCGCCGTTACGTGAAAAACAACCGCTACGCGATGATTGGAGCACTGCTTTACGCATTTTCCGGATTTTCGACCGTTAATCTGATGTTCAATCATTTTCATGATGTGGTTGCCTTTTTTCCTCTGCTGCTCGCCGGTCTCGATCGGCTGGTGATTGAGAAGCGGCCAGGTTGGTTTGCTGCTGCGGTGGCCATCAATGCGTTCCTGAATTTTTTCTTTTTCATGGGTGAAATCGTTTTTCTTATTCTTTATTTCTGTGTCCGGTTTCTTGCTGAAAACACCAAAAAGTACATCCGCCGGCTACCGGTTACACTCTGGGAAGGCCTTCTGGGTATTGGCATGGCCTGTATTCTTTTTATGCCGGCGATTTTTTTCACTCTGCAGAACCCGCGGCTTAATCAATGGCTGTACGGGCCGAGCGCACTCGCATTTGACGGCAGCCGTTATTTGGAAATCATTAAAGCGTTCCTGATGCCCGCCGACATCATGCCGCATCAATCGGCGATCTACCTCTCGGATTTCACCTCAAGCGGTGCCTATCTTCCGCTCTTCGGACCGGCCCTAGTGCTGGCATTTATGATGGCGCGTCCGAAGAGCTGGCAAAAACGGCTGATGATTTTGCTGGCAATCATGGCCTGTGTGCCGGTTTTGAACAGCCTCTTCTATACGTTGAATGCCTCGTATTATGCCCGCTGGTTTTATATGCCGGTTCTCCTGATGGCACTGATGACGGCGCAAGTCCTTGAGGACAGAAGGGAGCTGCCGATTTTGAAGCCGCTGATGATCACGGGTGCGGCAACGGCTGCTCTCGCCGCTTTTCTGCTCTTTTATCCTTGGAGCCTGAGTGAGAAGAGCGGCGTTTTTCATAAAGATCAATTCACTGTTTATTTATTTATCGCGCTCGCTGGCCTGATCGCGGCTTATTATCTGCTCTGGCGCCTGCGCTCCAGTCGTTATTGGATGCCTCTGACCCTCGGCTGCGTGATTTTATTTTCCGCCGGTCCGACGTTGTTCAATATTATCGCCATGCATTCGTATTATAACTACCAGTCACCGGAAGCGACTAATGATACGGTCGTGAAAACCGGGCAGGAGCTGCAGCGGATTCTGCCGAAAAGTCAAAATTATCGGGTCAGTATCAGTGACGGGGGATGGAATCTGCCGATGGTTTCGGCGACACCAACGGTCAATTCGTTTACCAGCATGGTCAATGGATCTATTTTTCAATTTTATCAATCGATTGGCGCTCCACGTGCTGTCAAAACCGTTGCTCCCAATTCAGACTACGGACTGCTTCCCTTTCTGTCTAATCGTTTTTATATTACACCGACGCCAATGTCCGGTAAGAAACTGTACGCTCATTTTTTTAATGGATACAATACGATTTATGTTTATGAAAATGCGAACATCCTGCCGATTGGTTTTACTTACAAAAATTATATTACGGAAAAACAGCTCGCCCGGATCCCGGTTGCGGATCGGCATCTTTTGTTGCTTAAGGCCGTCGTGATTTCAGGAAAGGATCGCGCGCAGGTAGAAAAGGTATTGCGGCCGCTCCCGGAAAACCAGATCTTTTCAATTAATTCGAAAGACTATAATCAGGATATTGCAGCACGCCAGGCAGAGACGGCAAAAGCATTCAAGCGGACAAACAGGGGATTCTCTGCTGTCATTCATGCGAATATGGCCAAATATGCCTTTTTCAGCGTACCCTATGATCGAGGATGGAGTGCCTTGGTCAATGGAAAATCGGTCAAAATTATCAACGCCGATGGCTTTATGATTGTTCCGCTCTCATCCGGCAGCAATAAAATCCAGTTCAGCTATATGACACCGGGGCTCATTGCCGGTTGCACCACTACGGCGGTTTCGCTGCTCCTATTTACGGTCTGGGCCGGGCGCAGCTTTCTCCTGAAAATCAGCAGAAAAAGATTCATGCGCAAGATGACCCCGGTTTCTCAAAAACCAGAACCGCCATTATGATCTTCGGTGCCTGCTCGGCGAATCCTCCAGCGCTTCTGCGGAAATTCGGAAAAGATAAAAAACCGAAATCGCTGCGCCACGGTCACTCATAAAATTTTTTTGAAAAAAGCTTTAGCGATTTGACGCGGCGTATCGACAAAAATAGAAATACCTGTTAGAATAGCAGTCACCAGCTCTACTTGAGAAGGGCAAAAAAGAGAGAAAGCACGGCAACAGAAGGGGAGGTTTTTGAGGATGGACCGTACGGAAAAAGTGACGCTGAAATTATTTGTTCATAATGTTCTTCAAGGTTTGGCAATCGGAATTGTGGCTGGACTGGTTCCCTCGGCATTGCTGAGTGAATTAAGCAGAGCACTGATGGGACGATTTCCAATTTTTTCAACAGTTCTGCAAGTCGTGACACTTCTGACGTATACCTTGCCGCTGCTGGTTGGCGCGGTCGCCGCGCAGCAATTTAAAATGACACCGGTCCAAATGGTTTCAGTGGCAGCCGCGACTTATATTGGATCCGGGGTCTTGAAATTTACACCAGCTGGAGTAACCGTTGCCGGTATCGGTGATTTAGTTAATGTCCTAATTACCGTCAGTCTGGCGGTTGCCGTCGCTCTCCTGATTGGTGATCGTTTGAAGGCTTTTACGGTGCTGTTGCTTCCGGCGATTGTCTGTCTTATCGCCGGTGGTATCGGTTTATTGATTTTGCCTGAGGTTCACATTGTGACAGTAGCGATTGGTCAGCTGGTGCACAGCTATTTCGTGCTGGCTCCGCTGTTGATGGGTATTTTGATCGCTCTCAGTTTTTCACTGATCATCCTGTCACCGGTCTCGACGGTGGCAATCGCCACAGCGATTAGCATGAGTGGAACTGCTTCGGGCACAGCCAATTTGGGAGTCGTTGCGGCAGCCGTCGGTATGTTCATCGGTGGTCTTCGGGTCAATCCGATTGGACTTTCACTGTCCGCTCTGCTGGGTTCGCCGAAAATCATGATCGCGGCTGTCGTGCGGAAACCGATGATTTTGACACCCATTGTATTGAATGCAATACTTTTAGGAATTGTTGGCATTGTCTTTCAGATAAAAGGGACACCGATCAGTGCTGGATTTGGTTTCTCGGGACTCGTCGGACCGATTAATGCGATCCGCTTCATGCACGGAGGGGCGACGGCTGCCAATCTGCTGATCATTGTTTTTGTCTTTATTGCTCTGCCTTTTGTTGCCGGATTCTTTTTTGAATGGTTCTGTCGCCGAATTCTCCATCTCTATCAGGCGGAGGATTATAACGCGGAAAGTTGAATCTGAGTGTCCATGCTGAAATTTTTAATAGCCATTCAAAGGATCGGGTGCAGCGCCCGATCCTTTTTACATTTCTGAAGCAGAATGATTTTTACCTTTATGGAAATTTTTGTGAAAACGTTTGCAATTATCTTCCAATTATTTATAATGGAAATATATCAAACGACCTGATTCTTAAGTCCTGAATGGCTTCCCTTATTTCGCTGAATCGTACCCCCTCTTTCAGCGGCAGATTCCCTTAACTCTTTTAAGTTTTAACTTTATTTCTGCATATCAAAATTCTTTGGTTTGAGGAGTGAGAAGAATGGAGAAGGTTGAGCATTATATCATTCGTCAAGTGACAATGGCTCTTTTACCCGGTGATACGGCAGACGGCAGCTTGAAAACGTATATTCTGGAGGAAAATCAGATACTCTGGTGTGAACAATCTCCGCGGGATATCCTCTGCGACTCCTGTATGTATTATGGATCAAGCTATATGGGCAGAAAGCAATCCGCAGTGATGATGGGTTATAAATCGATGCCGCCGATCTGTGTCTGCAGCGATCTGGACATTTATTTCTTTCCCTTGATGTCGGAAACGCATCGCGAATGCATTTGGATTTCGCATGATCATGTCATTGAGGGCCAGATAAGAGGGAAAGAAGATACCTATGCGCTGATGACGAATGAACAGATTGTGCCGTTGCCCGTCCATTATCAGATTTTCAGAAGAAAAATGACCCGCACCACCGATTATCGCTATAAAATGAGCAAAAGATTGGAGAAAAACCGGCATTCTGAGTTGGCAATGATCCGGGAACCCGGAGAACATTTGATTGTTCGGTTTAATGCCCAGGGAACCTATTCTATTGAAGAAACCGATTACCAAAGGGAAAAACGAAATTACAAGAGCGATTTTGCCAGGGAATAGAGTCCCTGGTTTTATTATTTTGCGGTAGAAAAGGCTTAAAAGAAGCAACTTTCGGGGAAAATTAGATCGGACAGCAAAAGGCGATTGGCTATATTTCATCACATTGACATATTGATGACGTTTACAGCCTCCGCTGCTTTTTGCCTATTTTGTTATACTAATAACTGTAGTATAACAGGTTGAAAAAAGGAGAATTATTATATGACAAAACCGTTCCTGTTTCTTTCGGACTTTGACGGAACCTTATCGAACAAGGATTTTTTTCATGTAATTATTGATACGTATTTTCAGAAGGACGCTGAAAGGCTATATGCGGACTGGGACAAAAAGGTGATGACTGATTTAGCTTACTTGTCGCGGATCTTTCAGTCGATTGGTCGTGACGAGGCCGGAATTGATGAAGACATTCTGCACATTCCTTTTGATCCAGACGCCAAAAAAGTAATTGAACATGTTCAACGTTTAGGCGGCGATTTCGTCGTGATCAGCGCAGGAACAGATTATTATATAAAGAAAATTTTTGACCACTATGGCATCACTCGTGTGAAAATTTATTCGAATCCGGGTGTCTACCACGACCGTGGCATTCACTTAAATATCGATCCGTCCGGACGCTATTACTCGGAGATGTACGGCATTAATAAGCAAAAAGTTGCCGAGGACCTCATGCAGAGCTATGAAACGGTTCTGTTTGCCGGGGACAGCCGTCCGGATCTGGAAGCTGCCTGCCTCGCGGATACGGTTTTCGCCAAGGGAAAGTTGCAGGGACTTTTGGCAGATAAGAGGCAGCCTTACGTTCCAATCACTAATTTTGCGGAAGTCGAACAATACTTGAATGACCATGAGGAGGTCTTAAAAAATGTCAGCAGCCGATAATCATCAGATTGTCGTTCCAACTTTGCTTGACGTGCGTAAGGGAAATATGGCAGAAATGGGGAATCTGCTTAATCGGCATGAATTTAAAAAAGTTGTGATTTTTTTTGGTACAGGATTGACGAAGATGCTCGGGCAAACTGTTTTCGATTCGCTGAAGGCGAGTGGGATTGAGGTGCTTGTTCATCAGGAGGTCTCTGATATCGATATCGATACAGTCGTTGACAATGCGTTTCAACTGCCGGCACAGACGGAAGCTGTGATCGGCATTGGCGGCGGGAAAGCTCTTGATTCAGCTAAATATACCGCTCTCCTCCGTAAATGGCCTTTCATCAGTGTGCCGACCTCGACATCAAATGACGGTTTTTCGAGCTCAAATACCTCGCTGACCATCCATGGACGGCGGATTTCGGTTCACTCCAAGATGCCTTATGGAATTATTATCGATATTGACGTGATCAAAGGAGCTCCCGATTGTTTCATTTATTCCGGTGTCGGCGATCTCGTCTCCAAAATCACGGCGGCGGAGGACTGGATATTTGAAGAAAAGAACGGTCATACACGGGTCGATGACTGCGCGTTGATGCTCTCTAAGAAAGCGGTCAATAGTTTTGTCCGCACGGATTTTGGCACCATTCACGATGATTTATTTTTGAAGGAACTGGTCGATTCGCTGACAATGGCTGGCATCTCGATGGAGATCGCTGGCAATAGCGCACCAACCAGTGGCAGTGAGCACCTGATATCGCATGCACTTGACCGCTATTCCAAGAAACCGCAGCTGCACGGTGTTCAGGTCGGCGTGGCGACTTATTTGATGAGCAAGGTTCAGAATCATCGCTACGAGCGGGTGACGAAAGTGCTGGAGAGCACCGGCTTCTTTGATTTTGCCAAGACGACAGGCATGAGCGTTGCTGACTTCGATTTCGCGATTGACAAGGCTCCTGAGGTCAAACCGATGCGCTATACGTATCTGCATGTCGCCGAATATCGCCAAAAGGCTCATCAGATTCTCCATGAAGACCCGATTCTCCAGAGTGTGCTTCATTAATTCATTTTTCCGAATTCAAGAAAATCATTTTTTATGGTTGGACAAAAGGAATAAATATGCTACACTCAGTCTGCAAACGCGCGAGCGGTCTTGCAGGCATTTTTCTGTGCCTGCCAATACATAGATGGAGAAAAGATAATGAAGTGGCAAGATTGGGATATTAATCTTAAAATTCGCCTGATCGGCGAAGCTTTTTTTAATTTATTGTTCTGGATGTTTTTCCCTTTTATGGCGATTTATTTTTCCGAACGTTTCGGACAGCAGAGTGCCGGATTTCTGCTGATGATCGCTGAATTATTCGCGGCAGTGGTCGGGCTAACCGGCGGCTATTTTTCCGATCATTATGGCCGGAAGCGGATGATGGTGTTTTCGGCGAGCGGTCAGGCGATTTGCTTCGCTTTCTTTGCGTTTGCCAATTCACCCTGGTTTTCCTCGCCGCTTCTGACCTTTATCAGTTTCACGTTGCTCGGTTTTTTCGGCCAACTCTATCATCCGGCGGGCAGCGCGATGATTGCTGACGTTGTCCCCGAACGCTATCGATCACGAATTTATGCTATTTTTTATACATCAACGAACATCGCCGTTGTGCTCGGCCCGCTGCTTGGTGGTCTATTGTTTTTCAGCCATCGTTTCTTGGCGCTGGTGATCTGCTTTGTTGTCTGTACAGCACTCGCCTATATTCTCGGACGTTGGACTCATGAGACGGTACCGCTAGAGCAGTCGGCAGGAGGGCGTGGCAGAGGCCACTTTCGGGACTATCTGCATCAGCAGATAAGCGATTCGAAGCGAATTTTATCCGATCGGATTTTTGTTCTGTATATTTTTGCCGGTATTCTCGTGGCTCAAGCATTTATGCAGCTGGATCTATTGATCGCCATTTATACGGCGAATCATGTCCCGACGCAGAATTTGCTCACGATTGGTTCTTGGTCCTGGTCGCTGGACGGGAAGCAGCTATTCAGCCTCATGGTGTCTGCGAATGGGCTCGTTGTCGCCCTTTTCACCGTCCTGGTGGTGCGCTGGATGGAGCGATTCAGCGAACGGACCGCCTTCATGGGCTCTGCCTTCTTCTACGGCGCTGCGATGATTCTGATCGGTTCAACGGCCAATGCCTGGGTGCTGTTGGCTTCTGTGCTCGTCTTGTCCTGGGCGGAATTGATGACGGTCGGTATTCAGGATAGTTTTATCGCAAAAATTGCGCCGCCGTCGCTGCGCGGCCAGTATTTCTCGACCTCGGGACTACGTTTGTCGCTTGGTCGTTCCCTTGCGCCGCTCGCTCTGTCCTTGACGGTGTGGATCGGCTATTTCCACACCTTTCTCGTGCTGGCACTGATTGCTTTTTCAGGAATGCTGCTCTACGGTTATATTTTTTCACAATATATCAAGAAAGAACGATTCCCTGATGCCCGGCAATACAGCTGAAAAAAGACTGCACGGATGCAGCCTTCATAAACTCCCAAAAGATGCAGCATGTCGCCGCATCTTTTTTACTTGTTTCGATATAAGCGCATCGTGAGTGGTGCGAAGATGATAATGAAAATCGCTGAAGCAAGCAACACCCAGCTGATGGAAGCGGCTGAAAACGTCCCACTAAGCAATTCACGGACGGCACTTGTCAATAGCGAGACCGGATTTACATTGACAAATGCACGCAGCCAAGACGGCATCGTCGCCGGACTGACGAGAATGTTGCTGACAAAGGTAAAAGGCAGGAGCAGAGTCATGCTGATCCCCATTACGGCAGCCGAAGTTTTCATAATCAGTCCGATCGTCGTGAACGCCCAGGAAAGACTGAACGCGAAAATCAGGACGAGCACGATCGCCGCAATGATTGCCGGAAAATTGGCAGTCGGCCGGTACCCGAGAATCAGTCCGATGATCAGCACAATCACCGATGCCATCGTATAGCGCACCGCATCGGCAAGCAGTCCGCCGACAAGCGGTGCAGGACTCCAGACCGGCATCGAGCGAATTCGGTCGTTCACTCCTTTTGAAATGTCAGTGTTCAGCGCGACTCCGGTAAAAACGGTTGTAAAAATCACGGTTTGAACGAGAATGCCCGGAATCAAAAATTGCAGATACTTGCCTGTAGAACCAGCGAGGGCGCCGCCAAAAAGATAGGTAAACATCAGCGTCATTAATACAGGGAAAAAGGTAACATCGAGCAATTGCTCCGGTTGATAGCGGATTTTAAGCAGTGCACGCCGGGCGAAGGTCAGTGAAACAGAGAGCTTGCCGGGACTAGGTGGACGGTCATCGGTCAGCAGAATTTGTTCAAATGGGCTTCGGTTCTGTTCGGAAACGGCCATTAAGCGTGCACCTCCTCATCTGCTGGCTGGCCGGTTAAGCTCAGGAATACCTCATCCAGGCTGGGTTGGCCCAGCGAAAAGTCGGTGACGGTAATCGATGCGGCGGCGAGTTCGCCAAGCGCCTTTGCCGCGAGTTCGGCATGCTGGATCTGCGCCGTCAACGTCAGCGGATCACTAGTGAGCAGGATCGGCGTGTTTAAAGTGGCAGCAAGAATCTGCTGGGCCTGCTCCCGCGTTTCGGCGTGCAGGAGACGGACGTGCAGCACGCCGGTGCCAATCGATGCTTTGAGTTCACCGCTTGTTCCTTCGGCGATAATTCTGCCGGAATCAATCACAGCAATCCGATCGGCTAACTGGTCGGCTTCTTCGAGATACTGCGTGGTCAGCAGGACAGTTGTTCCTGAAGCGACAAGGGCGCGAATAATTTCCCAAATTTGATTACGGCTGCGCGGATCGAGGCCGGTTGTCGGTTCATCAAGAAACAGGAGATCCGGCCGCAGGACGATGCTCGCAGCAATATCGATTCGACGCCTCATGCCTCCTGAATATTTCTTAACTTGAACCGCGGCAGCCTTTTTGAGCCCGAAGACATCGAGCAACTGTTCGGCGCGCATCTTTGCTTTTTTATGCGAATAGCCCATCAATCGGGCAATCATCATTAGATTCTCTTTTCCAGACAGGATCTCGTCAACAGATGCAAATTGGCCGGTCAGACTGATGTGCTGACGGACTGCTTCGGGCTCCTGGAGCAAGTCATGGCCCATCACTGTTGCTTGGCCGGCGTCCGGCCGGAGCAGTGTGGAAAGCATTCGTATGGTGGTCGTCTTTCCTGCACCGTTTGGTCCCAGAAAACCGTAGACCGTTCCCCGGGGAATAACCAGATCGAGACCGTCGACAGCAGGCTTTTTGCCAAAAGCTTTGACAAGACCGGTCGCCTGAACGGCAAACTCGCTTCCTAGTTGCTGGTTTTGCTCATTCATTGGTAAATCCTCCGCTTTTCATCATTCAAGGTATGTTGCTGAATTCACAATCTAGACTTATTATAGGAGAATTGCTAGGTACTCTCAAATATTATTACTTTGAGTGTCCTTTTAACAGATATCAGACAATTGAAAATAGAAAATTCAAACTAATTTTTTTAAAAGTTTGTAAATTATTCATATAAAGTCGCACAATTCTGTCCGCAGATAGATAGATTTGTTATAATGAAATAGGATAAGGATAACGCTTACAAAAAAGAAAAGATGAGCAGGTGGTTGATGATGTATCTAGGCGGTATTGAAGCAGGAGGAAAGAACTTTATTTGCACAGTCGGCGATGAACGCGGAAATATCTTTGCCCGTGAGAAAATAGCGACAAGGGATCCGCGATCAACTATTAATCATGCCATTCAGTTTTTTAAAAATTTTAAAATAGCAGCCGTCGGCATCGGTTCTTTTGGATCGATTGACCTCAACCCGGAAAGCCTGGCTTATGGTTCAATTATCGCGACGTCCAAACTCGCTTGGATAAATTACCCGCTTTATCAGGAAATTCGTCATGCACTTGCTTTGCCGGTCGGCATGACAACTGCTGCCAATGCTGCAGCTCTAGGGGAACTGACAAAAGGGGCAGCAAAAGGATTGGACGGCTGTCTCTACATTACTGTGGGAAACGGAATCGACGCCGGACTGATTACTGATCGGCATTTTTTATATGGACTCACTCATCCAGAAATGGGTCATGTGCTGCTTAGGCGCCATCCGAAAGATAAATTTACGGGAATTTGCCCATATCATCACGATTGTCTGGAAGGCCTGGCTTCGGGTCCCGCAATCGAGGCGCGCTGGGGCATGTCCACTCAGGAATTGCCCACCGCTCATCCGGCTTGGAAAATTGAAGCCGAATATCTCGCTCAGGCCCTGATGCAATACGCCCTAATCATCTCGCCGAAACGAATCATTATCGGTGGCTCGGTCATGGAACATGGCGAACTTTTTCCACTGGTTCGCCGGAGACTTCAAGATCTGCTTTCTGGGTATATCGACCTTGCCGAATTGAAGGAGCAGATTGATAATTATGTCGTACCCTCGGCCCTTGGCGATCAAGCCGCCATCACCGGCGCCTTGATCCTTGCCAGACAGACGCTGGAAAAGAAGAGTATGCAAGGATCAGAAGCGTGACTATTTTCTCAAACGGTGGTCAATCAAACGACGCATAAAATAATTTCAGCCTAATGAAAGCCTGTCCAAGCGAAAGTTAGACCTCGACCTGATTACGGAAAAATTCCAGCGAACCCACAAAAAGCCCGTCCGTTCCCCCAAACGGATGGGCTTTTTGCTGCCCCAAGGCTAGCTCCTCATTCTTTGATTAGCAGATAAATAAAATAAGGTGCACCAATGGCTGAAACAACAAGACCGACGGGTATTTCAGAGGGTGCCCAGATGCTGCGTCCCAATGTATCGGCAGCGAGTAGGATCAAGGCCCCAAGCAGCGCGGAAATCGGCAGAACTCTTTGATGCCCTGCCCCAACCAGTCTTCGGGTAATATGCGGAGCAATCAGACCCAGAAATGAAATACCACCACCGACTGAGACCGAGGAGCCTGCAAGCGCTACGGAAAGCAGAAGAAAAATAATTCGTTCGCGTTCCGTGCGGATGCCCAGCCCTGTAGCGACTGAATCGCCCAGTGCCAGGATATTCAGTTTGTGGGCCTGGCTGATGGCAAGAGGGATCAGCAGCACGGTCCAGGGAAGAACGGCGAGCACATAATTCCAATCCGAACCCCAGATACTGCCTGAAAGCCAGATCGTTGCCTGTGTGAAGTCACTTGGATCCATCCGCATTTGGAAAACGATAATGATCGCTAAAAAGGCAGAATTCAGACCGATGCCAGAGAGAATCAGACGCAGTGGTGACGTTCCCTGATTCCATGAGACGAAATAGATCAGGCAGGCGGCGATCAGTGCACCGGCAAACGCGGCAATCGGCAGAAGAAAAACCGAGGACGCGGCGAGTCCTGTTGTGCTGCCCTGGAAGAAATAGAGATAGAGGACAACGGCCAATCCAGCACCGGAATTGATACCAAGGATGCCCGGATCGGATAAATCGTTTCTTGTAATACTTTGTAAAATGGCACCGGCGACGGCAATGCCAGCGCCGCAAAGCATAGCGATCACCATCCGCGGTAACCGGAAATGGAAGAGAACGAGGCTATCCTCAGCACCCCCGCCGCCGAATAGGGTCTGAATGACTTTCCAAGGCGACATGCGCGTGAATCCCAGATTCAGGCTGAGCAGGAAGACGATCGCAAGGCCAATGAGCAGCAGCAAGGTGACGATCCAGAGCCGACGGACGGAGACTTTTGTCTTTTTCAAAGCCGGCCACCTCCTTCCCGGCGAGCAAGGTGGAGGAAGAATGGTACACCAATGAGCGCCGTGATCACGCCGACAGGAGTCTCGAAAGGCGGATTAATCATCCGCGCGGCAAGATCAGAGATAACGAGCAGATTCGCGCCCAAGACTGCTGAGCAGGGGATAACCCAGCGGTAATCGTTGCCGATTAGGAATCGCGTCAGGTGGGGAATAATCAATCCGATGAAACCGATAGTTCCTGCAACCGAAACCGCGGCACCGGTTAAAAGCAGGACGGTCAATACCCCGCCAAGTTTAATGATGCCGGTTCTCGCCCCAAGTCCTTTCGCGACTTCTTCGCCGAGACTGAGTGCAGTAATCGAGCGCGAAAGCAGCAGCGCGAGAATGAAACCTGCTGCAGCAACCGGGAGCAGCAGACGAATATGCATCCATTGGACGCCGGAAAGGCCACCAGCGTACCAGAAGCTCAGATCCTTGGCGATATTAAAATGCAAGGCAATTGCCGCAGAAAAAGAGTTAAGAAGAGCGGAGATCGCCGTTCCTGCGAGGACAAGCTTCACGGGTGAAAGCCCGTTTTTAGACAGGAAAGCCACACCCAATACCAGGCAGACACCGATCCCGGCACCGGCAAATGAGCCAAACATCAGGAATGTTTCAGAGGCCTGTGGAAGAATAACCAGAATCAGTGCCATGACAAAAGAAGCACCTGCTGTTACCCCCATAATCGAGGGAGAGGCAAGCGGATTGCGCGTCATGCCTTGCATCAAGGCCCCCGATATGGCCAGAAAAGCGCCGATTAAGGCAGCGGCTATCGCCCGCGGCAAGCGAATATTGCGAACAATTTGATCGGAGGCAGCATTTGTTCCATGGAAAATACTTTGCCAGACCGTCTGCAAATGGAGCGGAACCGCTCCGATAGTCAGCGAGAAAGTTATGAAAAAAAGTAACGCGAAGAGCCCAATGATTAAAAGAAACAAAGCGTGTGATCCCTTTGCGGAGGTCAGATAAACCGAATAATTTTTTTCAGACATGGTCAGAACTCCTCAAGAATAGTCGATAAATAAGTACTTGGTCTATATTATAAATGATAATCCATCTCAATTACAACGGAAGATCGTGAGGTGGACAGACGATCGATCGGAGAAAAAGTAAGCATTGAAATTGAGAATGAAAATCGTTATCATTAAAAATGTTGACGAAGATGTTGACGTAACTAATCAAGTTTGGGGGAATAAAGAATGAATCATATAAAGAAGAGCGTCATGCTCTGTATCGGTTTACTGCTGCTCACCAGTTTGCTAATTGGCTGCAGTTCCACTAATAAGGCAGCACAAAAAGGCAAGCCAGAGTTGCAAACGAGGGTTCTCAAAGATGCCATGGGGCACAAGGTTAAGATACCGGCGCATCCGAAACGCGTGATTGCCTCCTACATGGAGGACGATCTGATTGCTTTGGGAATCAAACCGGTGGCGCAGTGGTCGATTAATAACGGTAAAGGTGTCCAAGACTATCTACAGAGTGATCTGAAAAAAGTGCCGACGATTCCGTATGATCTTCCCTACGAATCGGTTGCCACATTCAAACCGGATCTGATGCTCATTGATTCAGCGGCATCGGTGACCGGCAACAAATACATTCAATATAATCGGATAGCGCCTACCTATGTGATCGATAATAAAGTGAACAGTGACTGGCGCACGAAGTTTATTAAAATTGGCCGCGTGTTTGGTGAAAAGGCCAAGGCAGAAAAAATTCTGGCAAACTATGATAAAAAAGCACAGTCCGCAAGAACAGCGATCAAAAAATCAGCGGGCACGCCTAAGGTTGCTGCTATTTGGCTGGTTGGCGGCAAATTCTTTGTGGTCGGTGAAAATGTATCGAGCGGTTCCGTTCTATACCGTGATCTGAAATTAAAAGCACCGAACGTCGTTCAAAAGATTTCCAAGCAGGCAACAGCTAATTGGTCGCCGATTTCTCTTGAAAGTTTGGCAAAGCTGGATGCCGATGATATTTTCCTAATTAATAGTGACAAAAATAATGGGGCCTCGATGCTTAAAGAAGACACCTGGAAATCAATTCCTGCCGTGAAAAAGCACCACGTTTATTCGTTCAATGCGGATAGCAGTTGGCTCTATTCCGGTCCGATTGCCAACCAGCAAATGATGGATTCGGTCGTCAAAAGTTTGACAAAATAATAAAAAGTGAGGGGACGAGTGGATGGAAAGGCTGCGGGCGGAGCAAGTGACGATCACCTATGGAAATAAAAATGTGGTAGAAGGGCTCAATCTGATCATTCCTCAGGGGAAGGTGACTGCACTTATCGGCGCAAATGGTTCCGGAAAATCAACCATTCTCAGGACTTTGTCGCGATTGATGCGCCCGTCTGCGGGGCTCGTCCTTCTAGATGGAAGGAGCATTCACAAACAGTCGACGCGTGAAATCGCCCGTCATCTGACGATATTGCCTCAGAATCCGCAAAATCCTGCCGGTCTCAGCGTTCAGGAATTGGTTTCTTATGGAAGATACCCGCGTCAACGCGGAATGCATGGCTTGTCCGATGAAGATAAACAGGCGATTGCTTCAGCGATCGATTTGACCGGGCTTAGGGGCTTTGCCGAGCGACCCGTTGATTCTCTATCCGGCGGTCAGCGTCAGCGAGCCTGGATCGCGATGGCGCTTGCACAGGAAACCGAATGGCTTTTTCTTGATGAGCCGACGACTTATCTGGATATGACCTACCAGCTGGATATTTTAAATTTGATTCGAAGGCTTAACCGCGAGGAGGGGCGGACAATTGTGATGATTATCCACGATCTGAATCAGGCAGCGCGTTATGCGGATCATCTGGTTGCGATTAAATCCGGCCAGGTTGTCTGCCAAGGTCCGCCAGAGCAGGTGATTAATGAGCAGATGCTTGAAAACGTTTTTGCCGTCAAAGCAGATATTTTTCTGGACAAGCGCAGCGGCGTCCCGCTTTGCATGCCCTATGAGACCGTTCACGTTTCTACCTCGAACAAGGAGGGCGATTCTGTTGGATCTCTATGATGTCACGATCATCGGTGGAGGACCCACCGGCCTTTATACGGCGTTCTACAGCGGCATGCGCGCGCTGAAAACGAAATTAATTGAGGCACGTGCCGATCTGGGCGGTGTGGTGACCTACTTTTACCCGGAAAAAACGATCTATGATGTCGGCGGGATTCCGCAAATCAGTGGCGGTCATTTGATTGCGGATTTGAAGCAGCAGGCGGACACCTTTCACCCGCAAATTATTCGCGGGCAAACGATTGCGGCGATGGAACAACTGCCAAACGGCCATTTTCGGTTGACCAGTACCAGTGGCCAGCGGCATGAGACGCGGAAAATTATTCTGGCAGTGGGCAACGGAACCTTTGATTTCAATCGTTTGTCCATTGCGGAGGCGGCGCTTTACGAAGGAAAAAGTTTATTTTATGCCATTCATAGCCTCAAATCAATGGCGGGGAAACGATTGGTTATCTCCGGCGGCGGGAATGCGGCGCTCGATTGGGCGATTGAATGCGTATCACTTTGCCGTAAGGTGACGTTGATCTATCGCCGGGAACAATTTAAAAACGTCATGGAACATCAGATCGCGAGATTAAAAAAGCATCATGTAGACGTCCGGATGAGCAGTGAAATTACGGCTCTATCGGGGGAAAACGGGTATCTTCGAACAGTAAGCGTGCGCAATAAACAGTCCGGCCACTTTCAGACGATTGAAGCAGATGTTTTAATGGTCAGCCATGGTTTCAAATTCGGACTCGGAGCTCTTGAACATTGGGGGATGACGCTTAAGCAGGGAATTGTCGTCAGTCCGAAGATGGAATCGACCGTTCCCGGCATTTACGGCGTCGGCAACGCTGCTTCCTATCCGGAAAAGCTGTACTTAATCGCCAGTGGTTTTGTAGAAGGCGCGATTGCTGTCAACAGTATCAAAAAGGCACTTCATCCGCAGGCTTCTTCGCAGGCGATGGTCAGTACGCATCATCCTTTTTTTGACGAACGCGCGCGATCGTGATCATTTGAAGTGTAAAAGGAGACCATGGTCTCCTTTTTTACAGGATAAGAAAGTATAAAAAAATAGAGCAGGGAAGAGCAGGCTAAGCGAGTCTCCGGAGCGTACTTGCAAGTCAAAGGACCGGGCATTTTTTGCCCGGTTTTTCTAATAATAAAAGAAAGAAATTCTGGAAATGAAAACGTTCACTGTTCGAAAAGAAAAGAATGGTATAATAGACGCAGGATAAATAGCTAAGGTATAGGAGAAGTGAGAGTCATGAATAAAACACCGCTTTTTTTGCAGCCGGCACTCCATGAGAAGATTTGGGGCGGCACGCGTCTGCGCGATTTGTTTGGTTATCAAATTCCGAGTGAATCGACTGGCGAGTGCTGGGGTATTTCGGCGCACCCAAACGGGCCGGCAATTATAAAAAATGGTGAACTCGCCGGTCAGACGTTGGCGGATGCCTGGGGCGCGCATCACGATCTTTTTGACAATTATAAGGGTGCGGACTTTCCCTTGCTGACAAAAATTCTCGATGCCCGTGAAGATCTCTCTGTTCAAGTGCATCCGGATGACAGCTATGCGCAGCAGCATGAACATGTCCCTTTCGGCAAGACCGAATGCTGGTATATTATCGACTGCGACGAGGGCTCGGAAATCGTCTACGGACATACAGCGAAGACGCGTGAAGAATTCCGCAAAGATGTGGAAGAGAAGAAGTGGGGCAGCCTGCTCCGGCGGGTGAAAGTCAAACCGGGCGACTTTTTCTATGTTCCAAGCGGCACGATACACGCTATTTGCAGCGGCTGCCTGATTCTGGAGACGCAGCAAAGCTCGGATACGACATACCGGGTCTATGATTATGACCGGCCGGGAACGGATGGTAAGCCGCGTGAACTGCATATTCAGCAATCGATTGATGTGGCGAATTGTCCCCATGTCGATCCGCAATTGACCTATCATGTGCGCCAAGAAGCTGAAGCCAAGTTCACGGAACTCTTACGTGAAGATTTGTTCACGGTCTCCCATTGGGAAATTCGTGGTGTATCGGCTCCGATTCAGAAAAATTGGCCTTTCCTCCTGATGAGTGTGCTGGGCGGGATGGGAAACTTGCGGATTGAAGGAAATGAGTATGCCCTGAAAAAAGGCGATCATCTTGTGATACCGGCTGCCGTTGATACTTTGTCGCTGAACGGCGAACTGGATTTGATTGTTTCGAATCCGGTCTGAAAGGTTACTGTGATGAAGAAAAGACCGCTCATTACACTTATCGGCAATCCGGTAAGGAAAGATGCTATTCCGCGTTCAAGAATTGATCAAACCCATAGAAGCTGGGTGGTCACCAGAGATGCCGACCGACAATCAGGAGCGCGGGTCACGATGATTGCCGGCAGAGATGGAGTCGTCACTGCTGAGAATATTGATGACGCAGAAAAAGTCATTGCGCGAAGCCGGATGATCCTGCTCTCACAAGACACGCCATTAGGTGTGATTATTCACGCCAGTGATCTGGCGAAAAAGCACCAGGTTCGTGTCCTCCTTGATCCGGCACCGATGATGAATCTCTCTGAAAAAATAAAACGGGCGCTCGCCCTGATTCCAAGGCGGGCAAGCAGCGCTCAGAAAAGGCATGCGCCGGCAAAAAAATGGAGAAGACGCAAACTCAGAACGGTGAAATAAGTCAATAAATGATCCGAAGAGGAAGGAATAGGTCTCCTTTCCGGATCATTTTTGTTCGCCTCGACTTAAAAAAGAGCGGGAGAAGAAAACCTTTCTGATTTTCTTCTCCCGCTCTTTAATTTGTGCTCTTTTCACAATTATTTTTTGCCCTTTAATAAAGCGTAGATAGCGGTGAAGTCGTATTCACCCATGCCGTGCGTTTTTGTCAGGCCATACAGCGCCTTCACGGTGTTGCTGACAGGCAGGGAAAAGTCGTGGGCATAGGCTTCTTCAGCGGCCAATTCAAAATCTTTATAGATGCTATTGACCTTGAATTGAGCGGCATCAAAATCCTGATCGAGGAGCTTAGCCTTTTTCAGACCGACAATCGCTCCCGCATTTGGCCCATTGGCAATGGTCTGCACCAATTCTTTTTTCTCAAGCCCGAGGCTCTCACCGAAAGCGACGGCTTCGGAAAAGGCAGCTATCGCCTGACCGAGCATCAGGTTATTGACCAGCTTCATTGCTGTCCCCATGCCGTGATCGCCCTTATGCTGCACGTCTTTGCCCATAATGTCGAGCAGCGGCCGCGCTTTTTCAAGATCCTCTTCAGCGCCACCGACAAAGAAAATCAGCTCACCTTTTTCAGCGGGTACAGTCGAGCCAGCAACAGGTGCATCCAGAAAATGAATCGATTTAGCCTCAGCCGCCTCAGCCAATTTGCGGGACTGCGTCGGGCTGATTGTGCTGCTATCAACCCACAGACTGCCAGAGGACAATCCGTTCAGTAAGCCGTTTTCTCCATAGGCCACGGCATCTACTGCCTGAGGATTGGCAAGCATCGTAAACACGATATCTGCCTGTTCGCCGACCTGTTTCGGTGTATCGGCACGTTTTGCCCCTTTTTCGACAAGTGAATCAGCCTTGGCCTGTGTTCGGTTATAGACGACGAGTTCTTTGCCCGCGCCCTGAAGGCGGCCGGCCATTCGGCTGCCCATAATTCCTAAGCCAATAAATCCAATCATTGATCGTCACTCCTCTTTAAAAATTAAACGAAAATCCGCGAAAAATATTTCGCCCTAGTACAAGGATAGCACAAAGATCAGTGAACCCCGAAGGGAAAGGTTTTGCCGCTTGGCTCTTCAGAATCCTTTCAATTTTCCTCAAGGAATAGCGAAAAAGTTAAACTTAACTGCATATAAATTCGACTTTAATGAAGGAAAAGCTCCGCTCTAAAATCTAATCTTGCTTTCCAGAAAAAAAGGTAACCGAGACACCTGCGGGAACAACGTGCCGGCGCACTCCGCAGTGCTTCTTGTTCGAGGAGGTTCGCTATGCCGCCCGCGGTAAGCGAGCATCGAGTAAAAAATGGTAAAAAGCAAATCAACGTTAACAGAGCTTTAATGAAAGAAAGATTTGGACAGGGGTTGGCTAGGCCGCATCCACATGTGATCGTGTTATAATAATTGAAGTTGTAAAATAAACGGAGGTTTTTAAGTGATTAATCTGATTGCAACTGCCGAATCGAGTGCGCAGGCTGAAGCGTTGCTGGATGCGGGAGTGGATACTGTGCATGTCGGTGGCTGCCCATTCGGACTGCGAATGCCACGGGAGATCGGCACTGAAGAAATTGAACAGATAATAGGCCTTGCGCATCGGCGTGGCAAAAGGGTGACGGTCGCTTGTAATGCGCTAATGCATAATGAGCAGATTGAAAAACTGCCGGTTTATTTGTCACGTTTGACGGAAATCGGTGTCGATGCGATAACGGTCGGTGATCCGGGTGCAGTTTTTGTACTGGAGGAGCTCCAGCTTCCGCTGCCCTATATTTTTGATGCGGAAACGCTCGTGACTTCAGCGCGGCAGATTCAATTTTGGATAAAAAGAGGAGCAGTCGGAGCGGTTGCTGCGCGTGAACTGACCCTGACGGAATTGGAAAAAATACAGGGAAATCTTGACAAGCCACTGGAGATTCTGGCTTACGGACCGACGTGCATTCATCAGTCGGCCCGCCCGTTGCTGAGCAATTATTACCGATACACAGGACTCAATGAACATTCAGATAAGGAACGGCATCTCTTTTTGCGAGATCCGAAGAATCAGGACAGTCAATACCCCATCTTTGAAGATTCGGCCGGCACACATATCTTTTCGACAACCGATCTTTCATTGATCGGTGAACTCCAGAAGATATATGACGCGGGGCTCTGGACTTGGAAACTGGACGGTGTTCTGCTCCATGGTGAGCGATTTGTGAAAATTGCCGCGCTTTTTGCCGAGGCCAGGCGACAACTTGAAGCTGGAAAATTCGTCGCTACCAGTTTCTGCAATCGGCTTAGAGCGCTTCAGCCGAATCAGCGGCCCCTTGGTACCGGCTTTTATTTGAAAGATCCGTCGGATGTGCATTGAGTGATGTTGAAAAAGTTTATTATTGTGAGGGAAAATAGATGAAGACAGCAATAAAGCGGCCGGAAGTTCTGGCGCCTGCCGGAAATCTTGAAAAGTTAAAAATGGCGATTCGCTATGGTGCGGATGCCGTGTATATCGGTGGACAGGCTTTTGGCCTGCGCTCCAGGGCTGGTAATTTTTCATATGACGAAATGCGGGAGGGCGCAGCATTTGCTCATGCCCGCGGGGCCAAGGTTTACGTTGCTGCCAATATGGTGACGCATGAAGGCGATGCGGATGGCGCTGACCTTTTTTTCCAGACGCTGCAGCAAATCGGAATCGATGCAGTGATTGTGTCCGATCCGGCAATGATCATGATTTGTTTCGACGCGGCGCCCAGCTTGCCCATTCATCTGTCGACACAGGCATCGGC
Organism: Sporolactobacillus sp.; assembly: GCA_048976585.1. Taxonomy (GTDB): domain Bacteria; phylum Bacillota; class Bacilli; order Bacillales; family Sporolactobacillaceae; genus Sporolactobacillus. The sequence continues at coordinate 42,220 of JBHGUY010000041.1, forward strand.
AACCAACTATAAAACACTGGAATTCTGGAAAAGTATCGGCCTCCAGCGCGTCGTCCTCGCCCGTGAAGTCGGCCTCGAAGAAATCCGCGAAATGCGCCGCCATACGGATATTGAAATCGAAGCCTTCGTTCACGGAGCGATGTGCATCGCCTATTCCGGACGCTGCACCTTATCCAATCATATGGTGAACCGTGATGCGAACCGTGGCGGTTGCGCGCAATCCTGCCGCTGGAAATATGATTTATTCGATTTTGATCAGGGGCAGCCGCATAGTTTGATTCCGGAAGGTAGGGAACCTTTTTCGATGAGTGCCGTCGATTTGTCGATGCTGCGTCATATTCCAGAGATGATTGAAGCCGGTGTGAACAGTCTGAAAATTGAGGGCCGAATGAAATCGATTCACTATGTATCGACGGTATCCAACGTTTATAGCAAAGCCGTTGACACCTATTGTGCCGATCCGGAACACTATTCTTTCGACCCAGCCTGGGAAGAGGAAATTTGGAAAGTCGCGCAGCGTGATTTATCGACCGGGTTCTATTATCAGGTACCGACTGAACGGGAGCAGTTGTTCGGCAAAGCACGAAAGATTCCCAAATATACTTTTGCTGCGCAAGTCCTCAGCTATGATCAGGAGACAAGGATTGCGACCTTGGAGCAGCGCAATAATTTCGGAGTCGGCGAAGCGATTGAATTTTACGGACCAGGTTTTGTTCATTTTAAGCAGGTTGTCCGCGATCTGTGGGATGAAGAGGGTCAGCCGATCGATCGTGCGCCGAATCCGATGATGACCGTTACAATGACCGTCGATCAACCGGTTGAACCGCATTATCTGATGCGTAAAGCAGCGGATTGATTGAAAAAAAGAAGAATACTTGAAAAAAGCTCTGAGGGACAATGTTTGCGACGTTCCGAAGAGCTTTTTATCTAATTATTTGAAGAAATAGTCTCAAAAATGAGATCAAAGGTTTTCATTCAGTATCTATATTCACACCATAATTCAGCAATAAGCCATTTAAAAACCTTGATATTATGGCAATTTGAATGGCTTTTGTCGTCATATTTACCCCTGAGAATTGGCATAAACGCCAAAGCCAGCCTACCATAGTTTAGATAAGAAGCATCTACAAGTTTTATGAAGCTCAAACATGAGATAGTTTCCAAGAAGATGCTGTATTGAAATCAACATTAACAATGAGGGCAAAAATGAGCGATATAGATTCTACCTAGTGTCAAACTTTTGAGATGATATTTTACACTAAAGTTTACTAATACTCCGGTGATCGGTTCCAATTGCTCGCAATGTTATGAATATAAAAAATTACATGGATTCAAGACAAGAGATTCTTTGTAGTAGAAGAATAGGTGGCTTCTATCCAAATCCAAAAATAAAAGATAGGCGATTATCTCCATTTAAATAATGGGTAAATCCAATTAAGTTTTAACAGCTCGACCAATTGGTTAACACGAAACTATTTATTTGTTGGTATTAAAATTGCTATTAATAAAAGTGTAAAAAAATCTTGTGGTATTAAGTCAAGACCCAAATAAGATTTGTTTGTCTGTTTCTCGTTTCTCACCTGCCTCAATGAGTGAATCATGTGAATCACTTAATCATCGCATCTTGTGCATGTGGAGGTGTGACAGGTTCCTGGGTGGCACACTTAAAGCGTAGAAAAATTACAGAGGTGGGAGGAATAAATCGTTGGATATAGCCAGTCCTATTAACACTAGAGGATGCCACGCAGCACTCGAACTTTAAAGCAATCCGTCTAAGTTCAAATCCCAAAATACGAGGAGAGCGAACAGGTGATCAAAAAAGAGATCAATGAAATTAAGGGATCATTAAAAACCCATGAGGAGGCATGAAATATGTTTAAGGAACAGAGAATTCCAATCAGCATAAATGCTCTTGATCAAGAATTTCAAAAAAAAATCAAATTAGTGCCTGGTGAAAATCAGACTGGTGTTCTTGATCCTTTAGAAATGGAGATTATGAAAAATAAAGTTGTCAATCGTAAAAGGATGGAGAGTCCCGCAGATGCTCTGATCAGAGAAAGAAACAGTTGTGATCGGGTCGTCAGTAATGATATGACCGAACATTTTATTGATGAAAAAGCATTAATCCTTGATTTCTCTTCCTACAAATTAATAGGTTATCTGTTTAGTTCCGAAGAGGTGATTCAGAATGCACAAATGATTCTTTTTGTCCATGGTGGAGGATTCACTTCGGGGAAGATCGAATACTACAGAAATCAATGTCGCCTTCTTGCTGAACGTTCTCACCATAAAGTACTTTTTATTGAATATCGTCTTGCTCCGGAGAATCCTTATCCTGCTCAAGTTAATGATATTGTTCGATCCGTTGAATATGTACTGGATTGCTCAGAAACATTTCAAGTATCCGGGGAAAAGGTGATCTTGGTTGGAGATAGTGCCGGCGGAGGTATCATTAATGGTGTTGTTCTTAAAATGACTCAAGAAAAAATTTCTATGATTGTTGAACTGTACTCGGTGACAGATATCGATATCATTGGGAACGGGAAGTACCGGTGGGACTATGGGATGTACCCAATTATTAAAGAGCAACAAGAGTTAGTTTATACGCGTTTAGATAGGTTTCGGAATGGCACGGAACAGTTAATGAACTATTATCTCGGTAATAATAGGGAAATCCTAATGAATGCTGATATTTCAATTAACTATGCGACGAATGAACAGCTCAGGCTATTCCCAAGAACATTACTGATTGAAGCTGAATATGATTTCTATCGAGTTGGCATGGACATCTTTGCATCAAGACTTCTGAACAATAACATTAATCTATCGGTGATTGAATATTGCGGGTGTGATCATGGTTTCATTGATCACTTAGGTCAATCTGAGCAGGCCTATAATGCGATAGATGAGATAAGTCAAACAATTATTGATGAATTATGTTGATTTTAATAAAATTTAGCGTCTTATATAATCTTGGCTCAGAATGTTAAAAGTTAATTTGGCGTTCAGTTTCATGTTGCTAGTGTAAAAATATATTGGCATGAATTTTGCTTGTTAATTAGTGGAGTCAAAAGTACAATTGAATACTCCCCGAAAGGGATACTTTTCAATGCCATTGATTCTAGACAGATGAATAAGAAATGGAGGATGGTTCAATTGATAGATATTCTTATTGTCACGCATGGTCAGTTTGGTTCGGAGCTTTTAAAAAGTGCTGAACTGATCACTGGGAAACAAAAGAATGTTGAAACACTGTCATTAAATCGAGAAGACAGCATTCAGCAATTCGGAGAAATAGTCAGGGAAAAAATTGCATCATTCTTATCTGAAGATCATCAATTACTTGTTCTTACAGATTTGTTTGGGGGGAGTGCTGCAAACGTTTCCGCAGCAAATTTAAAGAAAATGTCTTTTACATGTCTCACAGGTGTTAATCTTTCGATGCTTCTGGAAGCTCTGATTTTGCGAAATAATATCAATGATTTTGGTGAATTTTCTCAGCGGATCATGGAGTCGGGAATTAATGGAATAAAAAATATGGCTCAAGTCTTAATGCGAAAATAAAGGACTAAGGGAGTTGATCATTATGGCTTCAATTGGACTGGTTCGAATTGATGGTAGATTACTTCACGGCCAGGTTGTAACTAAATGGATCCAGGAGTCGAAAAGTGACCGAGTTATCATTATTGATAATAAACTTGTCAATGATGATTTTCTGAGAGATGTATTTTTAATGGCTGCGCCTCCCGGAATTAATGTTGAAGTTAAATCTACGAAACAGGCAGCGGATGAGTGGAAGAAGGATCAATTCGGAGATGGAAAAATTCTTGTTCTATTTAAGGACCCTGATAATGTAAGCGCTTCTTTGAATGCAGGATTTCATATTAATCGCCTTCAAGTCGCTAATATGGGGTCTGCACCGGGGAAAAAATTGGTTTATAAAACAGTCAGCATGAATGAACAGGATGCGCAAATACTGCAGTCGATCAGAAAATCGGGAGTGGACGTTTATTTCCAATCATTGCCGGACGACCGTGAAGTGGGCCTTCAATATGTTTTGAAAAAACACTATCAAAACTTGATGTGAAACGATGTGTTTAAATTCGCTTGTTCATTTCGCACGATGTTTTCTACAAAATAAGGATGGTGGTCACATTGGCAACGCAAGTCGTACAAGTCACATTACTGCAGGCAATACTTATCGGAGCCTACTACTGGCTTAAAGGGTGCCGCATCGGTTATACCGTCGGTGTAGCCTTAATGTTCACACCACTGCCAGCTGCACTTTGGGTAGGCATTGTACTAGGAAATATTCCACTTGCGATGACAGTGGGAGCGGCACTTCAACTGATGTATCTTGGGGTTATTGCTCCAGGAGGAAACTTACCTCAGGAACCTGCATTGGCAGCGCTCATTTCTTGTACTGCTGCTATTGCCTTGCATCTCCCGATAGGAGCAGCTGTCGCTTTAGCGGTTCCGGTGGGGCTGCTTGGTGCACAAATGCTGAATCTTGAAAGAATTATCAATTCAGTATGGATTCATATGGCTGATAAATATGCAGAACAGGGAAATACTGGTGGCATATACCGTGCCGGAATTCTTTATCCCATTCTGATGAAAATTCCTTTGTACGTTATTCCTGTCGCAGTTGCACTGTATTACGGAACCGGATATCTTTCTGGAATTGTCAAGGCAATTCCGGATCCACTGATGAATGGACTCACTGTTGTTGGAGAAATGCTTCCTGCATTGGGCTTCGCAATTGTTGTATCAATCATTGGTCGCAAATATTTACTACCCTATTTCACGTTAGGTTTCTTTTTAGTTGCCTATACGCAGATTGCGATATTGCCATTAGCTATTTTCGGTGCGATTATTGCATATCTACACATTCTGTTCACTAAGGGTGATACAAAAGGAGGGTCAAACGATGCAAAAGCAAACGGCTAAGGAAACCAATGAAAATATATTGTCTAAGAGAGATATTCGTAAATCCTGGTGGATGTGGTGGCTATTTGCCGAAGTCAACAATTCCTTTGAAAGAATGCAAGGATTATCTTTTTGCATTGCTATGATCCCAATCTTAAAAAAATTGTATAAGAAGAAAGAGGATTTCCAGGATGCATTAAAAAGACATCTTCAATTCTTTAATACATCAGCAACCTGGGGAAGTATTGTCCATGGAATCACGATTGCCCTTGAAGAGCAAAAATCTAAAAAAGAAGGAGACGAGCTACCAGGAGAGACAATTACCAGTATCAAAACGGGGCTGATGGGTCCCTTTGCTGGGATCGGGGATACGATTGATTGGGCGACATGGCTACCTATTTGTATTGGTTTATTTATTCCCCTTGCGAAAAGCGGAAGCTGGATCGCAGGTCTGGCTCCATTACTGATATTCGCCATTATTACGATTTTTGAAGGATACACACTTAGTAGATTTGGTTATCGGACAGGCACCAACTCGGCAACGACGATCCTCAAATCAGGTATGATAAAGCAATTGATACTTGCCGCCAGCATTTTGGGCTTAATGATGATGGGAGGACTTGCCGCCAGCTATGTGTCCATCAGTACGCCACTTGTTATACACACTACGACGACAAAGATTGCGGTTCAGGCAGGGATACTTGATAGAATTCTTAAGGGAATGCTGCCTCTTCTCGCTGTCACAGGAGTTTACCTATACCTTGAAAAAGTAAAAAGAAATTATACTATTGCTATGCTCATCATTCTGGTTGTTGGACTTTCACTTGGTGCTTTAGGGATCCTGAAATAAATAGCAGTGCATTGAGATGGTTCCTTAACAGAAAATATTTTCTAAAATCGAGGCTGAGTATTCATGACGTTAATTCATTGTAATATTAATTCAATTGTTCTGGGGACTGCAACATCATTTTATGCGATATTGCCTGAAATCGATACGATATCCAGGAGTCGAGATAAATTGCAGACACTTTATCTTTTGCATGGTATTGGTGATGATCACTCAAAATGGATCAGACGTACTCCCTTAGAACGCTATGCGAGGCAATATGAGCTTGCAATTATCATGCCACAGGCAGGTAAAAGTTTTTATACTGATATGCTGTATGGAAACAAATATTGGACGTTTATCAGTGATGAACTGCTGCGAACAGTGCGTACACTTTTCCCACTATCTGAGAGGAGAGAGGATAATTTTGTAGCTGGTTTATCTATGGGCGGCTATGGTAGTTTTAAACTGGCATTGAATAAACCTGAATATTTTTCTGCAGCAGCAAGCTTTTCGGGGGCTCTGGATATTGCCAACTTATTCCTTCCAGAAAATGAAGGCAACAAACCCGAATCTCAGTTACTGGCGAATGCTATTTTCGGAGGAGTTGACAAGATTGCGGGAAGCATGAACGATCTCTTCCATAGTGTCAAGCGGTTGAAAGAGTCAGAAAAAGTGATCCCCAGACTTTATCAGAGTTGCGGTACTGAGGATTCAATCTATAAATCCAATGAAACATTTCATCATTTTGCCATAAATGAAGGGCTTGATTTGACCTACGAAGAGTGGGAGGGAGGTCATGACTGGACTTTTTGGGATCAGAGTATCCAGAGAGCACTTAAATGGTTTTCACTTAGAAAAGCGAAGGCATCAAACTGATCAAAGCAGAGAATTAGACAGAGCGCTCATTAAAAAATTTTAAAATGATTGATTTGAGTTTCTTTGCTACTGTTCTGCATATGAGTTGATTAAAAAGATCACAGTTGAAGAATATAAGTTTTTCTGAGCTTTTTTCCGCTTGAATAACATATGAGGACTGATCAACATGAAAAAAGTAGTGCATTTTGGTGCAGGGAACATTGGCCGCGGTTTCATCGGAAGTCTGTTCGTGGAATCCGGTTATCCTGTCATTTTTGTTGATATCGCCGGAGATATTATCGATGCCCTCAATGAAAAGGGAAAGTATTATGTCCGAACCGCCTCTGAACCGCAGCAGGTGGTCGAGATTACCAATGTATCCGGAATCAACAACAAGGAACAGCCGCAGCAGGTGGTTGAGGCAATAAAGGAAGCGGTGTTTATTACAACGGCAATCGGGCCGAAGATTCTGCCGCTTATCGCACCGCTGATTGCACAGGGGCTGACCGAACGGTTGAGGTTGACCACTGATAAGGTCTATGTCATTGCCTGCGAAAATCAGATTCATGCGACCGACTTGCTGAAGAAGAAAGTTCTGGAGTATCTGGATCGGGAAACAGTCGGCAAACTAAACGGTAATGTCTATTTTTTAAATTCGGCAGTTGATCGGATTGTCCCGCTGCAGCATAATGAGGAACTTCTTGACGTACTGGTTGAAGACTATCATGAATGGATTGTCGAATCATCTGAAACGATACCTGAAGTGAAAGGGATGCAGACAGTTCCCAATCTGGAACCTTATATTGAACGCAAGCTGTTCACAGTGAATACCGGTCATGCCATTACAGCGTATCTGGGTTATCTCGCTAGGAAGCAGAAAATCCATGATACATTGAAGGATCCGAAAATCTATAAGAATGTAAAAGGAGCAATTGAAGAAACAGGTGCCTATTTGATAAAAAAATATGGATTCGAGTCGAAAGTTCATGAAGCCTATATTGAAAAGATCCTTCACCGCTTCCAAAACTCGAAACTGAATGACGATGTGACGCGTGTCGGACGTGCTCCACTGCGCAAACTCAGTCCCCAAGATCGTCTTGTGAGGCCATCAGTTGAAGCAGAGAAACTGGGCCTGTCTTTCCACTATCTAGCTCATGCAATTGCCGCATGTCTTCGGTTTGATGTTCCGACAGATGAAGAGGCCGTGGAACTGCAGAGAAAACTGAGAGAGGAAAGTCTGACAGATGTGCTGCACGATGTATGCGGGCTGGAGAAATCAGATCCGATCACGCAGGAGGTTATCCAAATATATACACAATATCGCCCTATCGAAAAAATTTCGAAATAAATTTTTAATTAGGAGCACTGTCCTCTGTGCAGATGGAGAATAGTGCTCTCTCTTATTCATATTGAAAAATTGGTTTTGATTATTTTATTGAACTGAAAGGAATTCTCTTTTACACTGAACATATAAGGAGTTTCCACTTTTGTATGTTTGGTTTTTCTAACTTAATCATACTGGGGAGAAACTCCCTTTTCATTTTAGGCATCATCAGGATTCGCACGATAGGCTGTGAATATTTTAGGGGAGTATAATCAAATCATTATTGATAGGTCAAAGCTTAAATGACAGACGATAGTGGAGGTGAAAAAATGGAAACGAAAGAAATATTTTATTTGAAAATTGTAAACGGTTACAAAAGGCATCTTATTGATCAACGATTCACTACCAAAGATATTCAGGTATTGATTGGTCAAAAGAGAAATCTGATTAGTCATTATCTAAACAGATTAGTTGAAGATGAAAAATTAAAAAAAACAGAAACACGCCCAGTTTATTATTCAATAGCTAACGTTATAGCGGAGGATAAGGATTTCCATCAGAAAACTATTCCGGAACAGATTAATCTGTTTTCTGAACTCATTGGTTCATCGGGTTCTTTGCGGAAACAAGTAGAATCATGTAAAGCCGCAGTGACTTATCCACCTAATGGATTGCCCATTCTATTAAGTGGTTCGAGTGGTTCAGGGAAAAGCTATCTGGCAACGCTTATTTATAAATTTGCCTGTACAAAAAAAGTGATTGAGTTGAATGCTCCCTTAATAACTTTGAATTGTGCAGATTTTGCTAACAATCCCGAACTAATGTCTGATACGCTGTTCGGTCACAAAAAGGGCGCCTATACAGGTGCAGATACAGATAAGTCTGGATTGCTGGATCATGCAAATGGAGGATTCCTATTTCTTGATGAGGTGCATCGTCTATCTCCGGAAAATCAAGAAAAATTATTCTTGTTTCTGGATCAAGGAAGATATAGAAGATTGGGAGAGAATGAACTTATTCACTCTTCAAACGTTCGATTTATATTCGCGACTACTGAAGATATTGAAAATACTCTGCTTGAAACATTCCGGAGAAGAATTCCGTTGAGGGTAACATTGCCAGATTATCTTTCAAGACCAATGCAGGAAAGAACTGATTTAATCAATCAGTTCTTTCAACATGAAGCAAGTAATCTACACCATGATTTGCTGATCACATCGGATTTGTATAAATCCTTAGTTTTTTTTAATGGAAAGGGAAATATTGGCAGTATAAAAAACGAAATCAAGGTGATGTGCGCTGAAGCATATACTGACCAATCGAATAATTCTGTGCTTGAATTGATGACTGAAAGTGAGCGCATTGCACAGACACGCGCAAGCGATCCGGAAAAGTTTTATAAAATTAACAAAGATCAGGATCATTATATTAACTTCTTGAATCCCTATTTACCATCAAAGGATGTCTATAGGGTATTGCTCTCTTTTAACAGAGACAGTAATGTAAATCTACTCACTAAATCCCTATTCGAGTTTTTTGAGCGCCAAAATGGAAGCCAATTTCAAAATCAGTTTTTCTTCAAATTTTTATTACTGAGAATCAAAGATAATTTGCAAAAAATAAGTCGATTCATAGGCATCCCCTTTGACGAAAAAATTGTTCATGCTGCTTTTCTCATTTTTGCTTATTTTATGGCCATTAACAGGGTACCTGAAAACCGTCAATATGATCAATCTGATTTTACAAGATTTCACAGAAAGTATTCAAAATCAGATCTGATCGCACAAAGATTTACACGCATCCTTGAACAGGAATTTAATGGTGATCGTGGGCAGAGGTTCAATGAAACTTTTCTTCAATCATTTGACACGTTGTTCCGTCAAGCCATACCTTTAGTTGAAAATTCCATTCAAGGAGTTATTGTTGCCCATGGGGAAACGATTGCATCAAATATTGCCAGTGTCGCTAATCGCTTATGCAATGGTTATCAATTTGATTCGTTTGATATGCCTTTAGATACAAATACAACGACCATTATTAATCAGATTTCTGATTATCTTGAGCATGTTGAGACAAAGTCGGGCGTGATATTACTTATTGATATGGGGTCATTGACAGATCTTTACGAGCCAATTAAATCGCATTTGCGTGGTGGATTATTAATGATCAATAATATCACGACTTCAATGGCTATTGATATCGGAATGAAGATAAAGAATCAGATTCCACTAGATATCATTATTAATGATGCAAAAACAGCATACAAGACTGAGATTCGATATTATGAGGGAATCGCGATGAATGATAACATTGTCATTTCTTGCATATCGGGCGTTGGTATTGCAAAAAAAATCATGAACATAGTTACTTCTTTTTTACAGGATGATCAGACCGAAGTGATTACTCTTGAATATTCGAAACTAAAAAGATCATTTACTGAAGGACGATCTTCAATGTTCAGGAAGACAAAACTGATTATTTCCACTACGCCTCTTGAAACGGGAAGTGTTCCCTTCATCAGCATTCATGAAATGATTGGAAAAGGTTTTCAAGAAATGATGAAATCATTTTTCTCCGGATTAATGGATGAAGATCATTTCAATGGTATGATCGATGAAATTGTAAAATTATTCACTATACAAGGTGCGGCTTCGAGGTTGAAGTTTCTTAACCCATCACTTGTAGTTGATGAAATTGCTGATATTATTAGCCAGTTTGAAGAATACTATAGTGTTCATTTTCAAAGCTATGTTCGAATGAATCTGTTTCTCCATATTTCTGCAATGATCGAAAGACTAATGATTGGAGAAGGTATCGCAGATCAAACAAAGCACCTACTTTCATCAAAGCAAAAGGATTTTTGCGAATTGACTGATGAAGTGTTCAAAAAGGTTTCTCACAAGTATAGAGTTCATGTCCCTGTCTCAGAAAAACTGATGATTTTGGAAATCATCAAGATGAATTTTGATCAGAGGAATATTAAATCCTGAATAATTCATAGCTTATCACGTGATAACTGTTTTTCTTATGCCTTTGCACGAAAAATTCTGTACCTCTCTTCCACATACCTGTCTGGATGAAAAGTCCACCTAGTCAGGCTTGGTTTGGTATACCCTTTTTTAGCAAAAGCTTGATGATTCCGTTACTCACCAATTTCTTTATTCAAGGACTTGACAAAGAGTAGAAAAGATATTTAGCGGTAATGTTAATAGTATCAAGAGACTTGGACGATCTTGCTATGTTCTGAAGAAATTTTTTTATCTAATTATTTGAAAAGATGGTCTAAAAAATGAGATCAAACAGATTTCGTTTCGATATATAACGGGAATATTCCAACAACGGTTGAATATAACTTTATTGAGAACTGTTGGCGGGAAAATAGTTTTTAATTGATGTTTGTGGAGGTCAGAAACGGTCATTGAGATCGCCTGTCAAGGTAAGGACTTGAATTTTTTGAAAAAAAAGACTACACTTGTGTTAGCAGCTATCGTTAGTGAGTGCTAATCTCATTCCTGATTCTTCATCTGAAAGGCAAAGATAGGCCAAAGTTCTGAAGGAGAGCGATTTTTATATGAGTAATCAGGTAGCTTATGTCAGTACATTTCTTCCGCAAAAATGTGGTATTGCAACGTATACTTATCATCTTAGACAAAATGTTCAGAAAGCAAAACGTGATTCCCTCAATGATACAGTCGTCGTGATCAAGGATCCATCGATTCAATACACAGAGGACAATTTCTTCCATTGGTCCATTCGAAAAGAAAATCGCGAAGACTATATTCGTGCAGCAGAGGAATTGAACCAGAGTGATGTCGCTGTGGTCTCACTGCAGCATGAATTCGGGATCTTCGGCGGCAAGGCCGGTAATTATGTACTCGACTTTGCCCGTCATTTAAAAAAACCGCTGATTACGACCTTTCATACCGTCTTCAAGGACCCCAAAGAACCTTACGCGCCGGTTCAGCGCGAGCTCGCTGAACGCAGCGATCATCTCGTTGTCATGAACCATAAAGCAATCCAGTATCTGACCAACAGTTTCATGATTCCAAAAAGCAAAATCAGTTTTATTCCGCATGGCACGCCAATTCCCGATATGAAGGGCCGCGAAAAGTTTCGCATTTCCGTCGGTTGGCAGAACAGGGCCGTGCTCATGACCTTTGGTTTTATTAGCCGCAATAAGGGTATCGAAAAAGTGATCGAAGCTTTGCCTGAAGTTGTGAAAAAGGTACCAAATGTGCTCTATGTTATTGCCGGTCAAACTCATCCAAATGTCCGTAAAATTGAGGGGGAGTCGTACAGGAATTCTTTGAAAGCGCTTGTTGACAAGCTCGGCATGCAAGATCATGTGCTGATGATTGACGAATTCATGTCGGATCATGACCTGATTCGCTATATCACTGCCTGCGATCTCTATATCACCCCCTATCCAGGACTCGATCAAATTACGAGTGGCACGCTGGCTTACGCTGTGGGACTGGGACGTCCAGTTTTAACCACACCCTATCGCTATGCGCAAGACCTGCTGAAAGGGTTTGAGGAACTGTTTGTTGATTATGCCGATTTAAAAAGCTGGAGCGATAAAATTTCAGCTTTGCTCAAGAATCACAGCCTCTGGAAGAGTTATCAAACGAAAATCGCCCAGATTGGCAATAAAATGAGTTGGCCACAAGTCGGCCGTGAATATCAGCAACTGTTCAGCGATGTGGCCAGAACGCCGCGTCCCACAGAAACTGAATCGCTCATTCAGGAGGCGGATTCTATTGTCCGTGGTTAATTTCAGCCATCTGGAGCGGATGACCGATGACACGGGCCTTTTGGAGCACGCGTTCGGCTGTATTCCGCGGCGCGGCGAAGGCTATACCACGGATGACAATGTTCGTGCTCTGTGGGCGAGCGCCGAATGGATTCGTTTTTTACTGGCGGAGGGTGATGATTATTCTCTACAGCAGGCGAAGCAGCTTTCACGGCTGACCGATGTTTACTTGGCTTTTACCAACTGGGCACTTCAAGAGGATGGGACGCTGCATAATAATTATGCTTACGACCGTCAGCTGGAGACGGAAACGCCTTCTGATGATTGCTTGGGCCGTACACTTTGGGGCTGCGCCGCCGCTTGCGACAGTCTCGTGGATGCCGATCGAAAATTCGTCGCTGCCGCTCTGTTTGCGGAGGCTTTTCAGAAGATCGATACATTAAAACACTTGCGGGGTATCGCCTCGGCGCTGGCTGCGTCTTGCCGAATGGCCACGTCACCAGCCAAGGATCTTATTGCGCCACTGAGCGGGAAACTATTCGATGTGATCCGCAAGTTTGAGCAAAAATTAATTCTCGCTTACAAACAGAATTCAAGCCCAAACTGGCACTGGTTCCAGCCGCAAATGTCCTACAGCAATGGGCTCCTGCCTTGGGCCTTGCTGCAGAGTTACCGGATAACCGGTCGTGCGGAGGCGCTGCAGATCGGGCGGGAGGCACTGGATTTTCTCATTGGTAAAATGACTGCGCCAGCTGGCAATTTGCGCCCGATCGGCAATGAATCTTGGTGCGACCCGCAGCAGCAAAGCCAATGGGATCAGCAGCCGGTTGAAATTCTTGCCCTGGCCATGGCTGCCGAAGCCGCTGTGTCGATTGACTCGCGTTATCTGTCCGTCATTGGTAAATGCCGCGACTGGTTCAGCGGCGACAATGATTTGCACGTGCCGGTTGCCGATCCGGAAGACGGCTCGTGCTGCGACGGTCTGCGCGAATCCGGCGTCAACCGCAACCAAGGTGCCGAATCCACCCTCTCCTACCTGCTCACCGAACTGATCGCCGAACGAGTCGAGCGGAAGAGCAAGGAAAGAGTAAAGGTCGGGGAGTAAAGCTAATCATGAATTAAAAAACGTATGTGTAGGGATCAACCAAATTACGGTTGATCTTTTTTTGTTTATTTTTTTATTTACTTGTCAATATTGAGAAAGTGAACTGCAGCTTAAAAGTATTGAAATGATTATTATTTCTTTAGTAATTATATAACTTCAACATCAGATGTATTTGAATAATGGCTGTATCTTAAAACTGAAAAGTGAATAGTCCAGCATTATTAAGTCAATACTTTATCTATATCAGATTAATATTTAATTAGTAAAAGAGTCCTTTAAAATGTTTCAGGGAAGATACTCGAAAAAATTTAAAAACGATATACTTGACTTCGTCATAGCAGGAAAGGACAAAAAAGTTTTAATAAAAAAATGGCATGTTCCTCGATCAACCTTGAATTATTGGATGGTTTAAATTTTATAAGCAGAAAATGTCGAAGTCAGTCGAAATATGTTTCTAGATAGTTTTATGATGTAGGTATAAAGTAGAGATGAATTAATCCCATAAAAGTATTAGGAGTGAGTACAATGGGGACGGAACTGATCGTGACTGCTTTGCTAAAAAGGCAATTGCCCTATCAGAATGCTCAAGAAGAAATTGGTAATCTAATAAATTTCTCGATGCTAAAGGATGAACGACTTAAAGTGTTACATAAGCAAAAATTTTACAAATTTTATTCATTCAATAATCTCTATCCGGTGGAATCTGATGGACTCTATCAAAGCGGGAAAATCTATATTTTTAGAATGCGTTTTGCAAAACAAGATGTTGCCGAAAAAATGAAAAAATGTCTATCGGGTTTAGAAAATAGGACATTTAAGATTCTAGCATTGGAACTTCGTGTTCTTCATCCTCGTTTTATAAACATGCTGTATACAATAACTCCATGCATAGTAACAGTTGATAGTGGCCCGTTTATGCCTGATGGGGACTTGGTATTTCTAAAAGAACGACTTGAAATCAATGCCGTAAAAAAATATCAAGCTTTGTTTGGTAAACAGTTGATTAATCGTGATTTTATTGAACGCATTGAGATCATAAATAGAAAACCGACAGTGACGCGATATAAAGATATGACCTATCTTGGAAATAAAATAAAAGTATTTGTTCGTTCCGATGAGAGTTCACAAAAGTTGGCGGGAGTGGTTACTTTCGCTGGTCTTGGTGAAAAATCATCCTCATTAGGAGCCGGATTCTGTTTTGTTTATTAAAGAAAGGGGGGAAGTGAATTGATTAAAGACCTTGAAGTTGTCTATAAAAAGGCAGTGGAACAGACAAATGGCCAGATCATTTTAGATAATTATACCTTAAAAGAGGGCATTTATTTAAAAATTAATCCGAGTTTGCCTTTACAAGAGAATCAGAAGCAGTATATAGATAGACTGTTAATCGTGAAGAAAAAAGAAGAATTGGATCCTGCAAAGTATAATTTAAAAGATTGGTTCTTGCCCCGAGATCTTTACAGTAATGCGATCTCGGCAAATAAATTTGTAGATACAGGAACGAAGAAGCTACATAATACCAATTATCTTACACTGTTTATGAAGATGGATACTTTTATTGCAGACGATCCGCAAAAGGAAAAGGAAGAAAAGAAGGGAAAATTCCTTCTTGAGAGTGAGTGGCGGGATTATATCCAGACCTTCTATACGGAAAAGCTGACTGCAAAAGATCAAAAAATGAAAAGCATTCTAGGTTATACGCGGTTGAAAGAATATTTGGGAAGTGAGAGACGTACGGATTATAAAAATTTGATTAAACAATATTTGATTGATAATAGTTCGGATCTGATTCTTTGGATAAAAAAAATAAAAAAAGAGTATACGATTAAAAATTACGTAAAGCTATTTTTTGAAGCAAAGGAACAGGATTATCTATGGGAAAATCAAATTTATATGATCCCAAGCATTTTTTTGAAAGATGATTTTAATGTGGAATTGACTAGTGGCCTTTATGGTGTACCCAGTTATAATATCGGACTAAATAGCAAAAAACCCTTTTTGAAGTCCAGGACCAAAAAATCAACGGTTCCATTACTAGTTTCACCTGAGGAGGCAGAATTAAGAAAAAATCTATTTTTTTGGCTGCGATCACAAAAATCAATGATTTTTCACCAAATTTCGGAAAGTACTTTGTTTGGCGAGGAAGTGAAACATAAAGCCAACGAAACGATACATCTTCAGTTGGATGGAAACGGTGTAATAAACTATTATGAAAAAACTCCGTTTGCACGCGGCACCCAACTGGAAAAACCATTCCTAATGATAAATACAATTCAGGCCAAAGAATGGGTGAATAAAAAGCAATATCTCATTGCGGCGAACAGAGATCCTATTTTCAATCCAAAAGAGCTTTTTCATATCACGAGTCAATACTTCTTCAAAAACTATTTGCATGCTGAGATGCTATCGAATGAACCCAGAATTAATTCCGGTGTATTTCCTGGAGAAATGTTAAATCTATTCTTATCCAGTCGGCAAGCTTTTTATGATTTCTTTTTCAAAGGAACTGATTTGACACTTAAACCTATGATCGATAATTTAACACAACAATTAATCGAGATTCAGTTATTGAAAACGATTAGGGGGACAAGTCTTGGAAATCTCGGTCAAGCGTTTAATTTGCGTCTGGGTTGGCTTATATATTTTGATATTGATGGGAGTGTGAAAAAGGTGGGAAAATTAACGCAGTTGACAGCTGAACTCAAAAGAAAGTTTGCAAAACAAGAGGTGGCAGATATTAATGATGATCAGGAATTTTATTTTACTGCCGGACAACTAGCCTATTACCTGTTGTCACAAAGCAAGGCTGATAACAAAAATTTTGGTATGTTTGAAGGTGTACTACGAACGAAAAAATCAGTTTTATTAAAACGCCAACTAGACGATTTATTTATGACCTATGGCTATGCAATAAAAACTGGTGCTCTATTATTTAAAAATGCTTTGGCGGCGGTTCAAGCCTTTCAACCTGTGGAGAAAATTGTTCAAAATGATAATAGAGATTATTTACTGGCTGGGATTCTTGCCGATAATATTTTCTACTCAGGGAAAAAAGATATGAATAACCAAGATAAGGAAAGCGGGGATAATAAATGAAAAAGTTCAATAAACGAGTTTATGGGGTTATCGGGGTCACTAGTATTCTGGCTAACTGGAATGCGGATTTTACTGGCCGACCGAAATCACTCGCTGATGGGACGGTATTTGGAAGCGATAAAGCGTTAAAATATGCAATCAAGAGGTATTGGGTCAATAACGGTGAAAAGGTGCTATATATAAGAAGTTATCAAATGAACAAAGGCAAATTGCAGCCAAAGGAACTAAAAGAAAGATACGAAGAGATTTTTGAAACAGAATTAAAAAAGAAAGAATCATCGGATGAAGTTCTAGCCAATCTGCTCTCTGCTGTTGATGTTCAAAATTTTGGTGCCACTTTTGCCGAAGAAGATCAAAATATCAGTTTGACCGGTGTTGTCCAGATTGGACAGGGGATTAATAGATATGAAGAGACGACGACTGAAATTCAGGATATCTTATCTCCTTTCCGTAACAGCAAAAAAGATGATGCAGGGGCAGCAAGCCTTGGGAAAAAAATCGTTAGTAACGAAGCTGATTATTTCTATCCCTTCTCAGTGAATCCGCAAAATTATAATGAGTTTGTTCCAATGATAGAAGGATTTTATGGCTATTCTGAAGAAGCGTATGAGAAGTTCAAACAAGCTGCACTAATTGGGGCTACTGCACTGAATACAAACAGCAAGTCTGGGGCCAATAATTCGTTTGCTATTTTTGTTACTTTTAAGGAGGGCGAGAATGTCTACCTTCCACAATTAGATGCGTATGTTGATTTTGCAAAGACAGACAAAGGATCTGTAATTGATGTTTCGAAACTCAGTGAATTATTAGCGCCCTTCCACGAAGAGATCGAAAGTGTCGAATATTATGCTGATCCATTTAAAATAACGTTCCATGGTAATCAGAATGATGTGAGGAATATTTATACTTCCGAATTTCTATGATACAGATAAATGAGAGGAGGAAAAATAATTATGGAAGGCATGGCTTTTGAACTTTCCGGGCATACGGCTTTCTTTAAGAAACCTGATGTCAATGAATATGCCTATTTTACATATAGTCAAATTCATAAAATTGCCTTACTCGGTATTTTGGGTTCTGTGTTAGGTTTAGGTGGATATTGGCAGCAATATCAATCATTAAAAACACATGGTGAGAGTATTGAAAATACTTTTCCGGAGTTTTATAAAAGTTTACATGCTCTGAATACAGCAATTGTTCCCCATGGTGACAGAGGATATTTCTCAAAAAAAATTCAGGTATTTAATAATGGGGTAGGCTATGCGAGTCAAGAAAATGGGGGTAACCTAATTGTCAAGGAACAGTGGCTTGAAAACCCCCACTGGACAATTTACCTCTCCAAAGGTGAAGTATCTGATGGCATGTATGACAAGTTAGCTCATTTTTTGATTGAACACCAATCAGTTTTTATACCCTATTTAGGCAAAAACGATCATCTGGCTACAATAAGTTGTGTTCGCTCGGTTCATTTTGAAGAAGCTGTTATGATTGAGGGTGTCGATTCTCTGTTTCCTGTAGCTGATGTGACGTTTGCACGCAGGGGGACGGTCGATAATGTTTCTGCACCTTTCTTTTTTAGTGAATGGATGCCAGTAGGACTAAGCGAAGCGACTAATCACTATATTCTTCGTGAACTAGCCTATACCAATAAGAAATTAAAAAATGTCAATGAGAATATTCAGATTTACAGAGGAGAAGCAAAAAATCTTTGCTTTATCTGAGGAGAAGCAAATTATGAAAATCGAAGACTATTTCTGCAAAGGTTCTGTGATTTATGCTCATGTTGATCCTCAGAACGATCAAAGAAAAGAAACATTGAAGGATCACTCTGAACTTGTTCGGTATTATTTTCAAAAATTGTGCAAAGAGAACCATTTGTCTTTTAAACCATTATTCAGCAATTTGATCTTGGATGATGAATTATTGGACAAGTATGACCAAGACTTTCTTATGAAATGTTTTGAAAATGCCATTTACTTGCATGATATTGGAAAATTGAATACTGAGTTTCAACGGGTGAAAATGGGTTCTCATCTTTCTCCTAGTGCATATAACAATACAAATCATTCTCTGTTTTCTGCGTTGCTTTATTTGGATATTTGTGAAGAAAAATTAATTAAAATTCAAGATGAGGACAAGCGTGCTTTTTTCAGGTATCTTTTTGTTCTCTTTTCTTACGTAATTTCGCGACATCATACGTATCTAACTGATTTTGATCTGCATGATTATGCGCAAAAGCTGAATGCTGCATTTGAACAAATTTCTCAGAATGAAGAAGTACTTTATTTCTATAATCGAAAAGATAGATTTAAGAATTGGACTTTGCTGCAGAAAACTGACGACGGGATGAATTATCGATTAGAATGCGATGACGTTTGCATAAGTGATCAAAATGAGGGAACCACACTCTTTCTCTTATTGAAGATGCTGTATTCTTGCCTGGTCACAAGTGATTTCTTAGCAACCTATCAATTCTTTAATCATAAAAAACCCTATTTCTATTATTTAAATGCAAGTGATAAGAAAAAACTATTTCATCAATTTCATCAGACACCGATTTGTCAGAACATTCGCGATTATAAAATTAATCCTGATAATTATCGGATTGCACCGATTAATCAACTGCGTTCTAAACTTTTTATTGAAACAGAAAATGAATTGGCAAAATTTCCTGATCGGTCAATTTATTATCTTGAAGCACCAACGGGAAGCGGTAAGACTATTATTTCCACCAATCTTGCATTGAATTTGTTAAAAAGGCATCAAGATTTAACCAAAATTATCTATGTTTTTCCTTTTAATACATTAGTCGAACAAACTAAAGAAAAGTTGGATGAATGGTCCGTCGGTCTGGATCAGGCATATCGTATACAAGTAGTAAACTCTGTTACACCGATTATTACAGAAAAAGAGAAGCAGAACCGAAATGAGTATTCCTTATCTGAAGAAATGGATTATGATGAGGAATTGCTGCGTCGGCAAATGCTCCTCTATCCAATAACGGTTACGTCTCATGTGAATCTGTTTAATCATCTATTTGGTACAGGAAGAGAATCAAATTTAGGACTAGCTACTTTGGTAAATAGTGTGGTGATTCTAGACGAAATCCAAAGTTATCGCAATGATATTTGGCCAGAAATGATTCGGATGTTAGATGCTATAAGTAAACAATATCACATTGTTTTTATTATTATGTCCGCGACACTGCCCAAACTTGATCGGTTATTAAATGAAAAAGAGGCTTTTACCTCCCTTGTTGTCCATAAAAAAGATTACTTTCAAAATCCAGTATTTAAAGATCGTGTACACTTGAATTTCAACTTGCTAAATCAAGGGACGTTAACTCTTGATCAGCTCGTTGAATCTGTAAAGAAGGTAAAAACGGAGCACGGGGCTGTTCGGATGCTTGTTGAATTAATAAAAAAGAAATCCGCTCGGTTCCTTTATGATCGATTAAGAATGGAGATGCCGGATCAGATATTGATTGAATTAACTGGCGATGACAGCCGTTTTGCAAGAAGAAAAGTGCTGGAACGTATCCAAGGTACAGACAAGATCTCTGCTCTGAAAGACGTAATCATCATTGCTACACAAGTGATTGAGGCAGGAGTCGACATTGACATGGATATCGGGATGAAGGATATATCTTTGCTTGACAGTGAGGAACAATTTCTTGGAAGAATTAACCGCTCTGCTTTAAAGAAAAATTGCTGGGCCTATTTCTTCGATATGGATGCTTCCAATTCAATATATAAGAATGATCTGCGTCTTGAAAATGATCTAAGAAACCCTGTTTATCAAAAAGCTTTAATTAATAAGGATTTTGAACAATTCTATAATCTTGTTTTCAAAAGATTTTCACAATTGCGAGGAAAAAGAGATCAATCCTATCAGCTATTCGACCGGCAGTTGAGTGGGGTTAAATTTGAAAAAATAAGCCAGATAATGACACTTATCAAAGAACAGACTTATTCACTTGTTTTAAATTTTTCTATCAGGACAGATAAAGGGGAGCTTTTAGGAGGGAAAGTCTGGGAAGCATATAAGACTATATTGAAAAATGATAAAATGACTTACTCTGAACAGAAGGTCAGGCTCTCACAAATTTCGGAGAATCTGGATTATTTCACCTTTAAAATCTTTAAAAAACCGCAATTTTATGATGAAAATATTGGCCTGATGTATTATGTGCAAAATTGTGAGGATTTCATTGAATGGGATGAGGAGATAGGTACTTGGAAATACCGGCCGGATAATTATGCAAATCAGAGCGAGGGGAGTTTCTTATGAAGATAACCGGTACAATGATTAATTATTATTTTCATTGCCACCGTCAGTGCTGGCTTTTTACTAATAAGTTTAATATGGAGGATAATAGTGAAAATGTGCGGATTGGCAAGGTTCTGCATGAGATTGAAGAGAAAAAATCGAGAAAAACTGAAATAGCAATTGATAATATAAAAATTGATAAGATAACTGAAAAATACTTGATTGAATTAAAAAAATCAGATGCTGATGTTGAAGCTGCGAAATGGCAGCTTCTTTATTACTTGAACATATTAAAAGATAAAGGGATTGAAAAAATCGGTAAACTAACATTTACGGAAAAAAATAAACAATCCAGTAAATCTATCGAGTACGTATTGACAGAAGAACTAGAGAAACAATTAAAAAAAGTGATCATGAATATTCAAGATTGTGTAACAACTGAGCATCCGGAAAGTCCACTAAATGAAAAGAAGTGCAGAAAATGTGCGTATTTCGATTACTGCTATGTATGAGGGGGAATGGAGTTGAGTACAACTAAATATCTATTGACGATGGGAGAACTTCATAGAAAGGATAATACGCTAGTTTTTAAAAATGTTAAGGGATCTACACATATTCCAATTGAAGGTATTCATGAATTTTATTGTCTCAATGAAATCAGCTTTAATACTAAATTGTTAGATATTTTGGGACGGACAGGGATCATCGTCCATTTTTTTAATTATTATCAGCAGTATTGCGGTTCGTTCTACCCAAAAGAACAATTAATTAGTGGACGACTTGTGGTGCAGCAGGCAATGGCATTTTTGGATCGTCGATTGGAAATAGCATCAGCAATTGTTCGTGGTATAGCAAAGAATGTCCATTTCGTTCTTTATCATTACTACCGTCAAGGAAAAAAAGAATTAAAGCCTTTTTTGGACTGGTTAAGAAAGGAACTCCCCAGATTAGTTGAAGAAACCAATGATATTCACCAGCTACTCTTTTTGGAAGGAACCATCTGGAAAAAATTTTATGATACTTTTTCAATCTTCCTGCCAAGTTCATTTATTTTTAATAAGAGGGTTCGAAGACCACCGGATAATCCAATGAATGCATTAATTTCGTTCGGAAATTCTTTGTTATATGCAAAAACCATCTCACAAATTTACCGGACACATCTCGATCAATCGATCAGTTTTTTGCATGAACCAAGTGAAGCAAGGTTTTCTCTTTCACTCGATCTCTGTGAGGTGTTCAAACCGATTGTTGTTTTTAAAACGATCTTTGAATGTGTAAACAACCGGAAATTACAAGTCGGAAAACATTTTGACAAAGAATTGAATTATTGTTTACTAAATGAATCTGGCAGAAAAATCTTTTTACAATCATTTGAAGAAAGAATTCAATCAGTATTTGAACACGCAACATTGAAGCGAAAAGTTTCACTTCAAGGAGCCATTAAATTGGATGGTTATAAACTCATCAAACACATAACTGAGGGGAAAGAATTCATTCCATTTAGTATGGAGGTGAAAAAGTGAAGCATATAAACGCCAATTATGCTTTTGTATTCTATGATATAAATGAAAAGCGCGTCCAGAAGGTCTTTAAAATATGCAAGAAATATTTATCACATTATCAAAAATCTGTATTCCGGGGGATGATTACACCTTCCAATTTAATAAAATTAGAACACGAATTAAAAGAAAAGGTCAATCTAAAGGAAGACTTTGTAACAATTATTAAAATGACTAATGACAAGCAATTTGAAGAAGTTGAAATTGGCAAACCAGAAGAATTTGACTCGCTGTTTCTTTAAAAAAAAAGAGAGACTTGGTATAAACGAAGCATGAATGGATCAAGCAGGATTGTTTTTGATAATCTAGAATTGAGCCATTGATAAGCAATTCGCTCACATAAAAATGAGCCACATGATTTCCAATTCTTAACTCATCTTCCTTATGATAGAAAAGTAACCAGCGATTCTACATAAGGGAGAGGTAGAAAAGGATGATCGATATGGCTCACTATCATCGTATCAAATTTTTGAAGGAGGTTGAAAGTCTTTCACAACGCTAAATTGCGAGAAAGCTAGGAATTTCAAGGAATTCAGTAAGTAAGTATTTGAAACAGGAAGAAGCCACGACCCTTTCAGTTCGGCAGCGCTCATATGGGAAGAAAGAGTACTCAGAGGAAACCCAACGCGTTTTGCCGATCATCGATCAGTGGCTTCTTGAAGACCAGAAACATTGGGTGAAACAAAAACATACTGCAGCGAGAATCTATCAACGGTTAGTTAAGGACTATCAGTTTAAAGGCTCGTCCTCCAACATTCGTAAACTTGTCGCCAAGCGAAGACAGAAACAGCAGGATGTATTCATTCCCCTTGAGTTCCGATACGGCCTTCAATTCCAGTTCGACTGGGGCGAGGCAGATATCATTCTTCAGGGAAAAACACAACGAATCTTTCTTTTTTGTCTGCAGCTTTCATCCAGTCGTTTTCGTTTTGTCCGGGCCTACACGCATCAAAAACAGGAGGCTTTTCTGGATGGCTTTGTACACGCTTTTGAATTTCTGGGTGGTGTACCTGTCGAAGGTCTCTTTGATAATCTAAAAACAGCCGTGGTCAAAATTCTGAAGGGGAGAGATCGCTTAGAACAAGATGCCTTTATCGCGCTCCAGGCGCATGATGGGTTCAAGGCCACCTTTGCCAAACCCCGAAGGGGAAATGAAAAGGGGCGGATTGAAGGGACTGTTGGCTATGTTCGACGCAACGCGTTGGTCCCTTATCCAGACGTTCAATCCATGGACGACCTCAATCATTATCTTCTGGATTGGTGCCTTAAAGAGGCGGCTCACATCCATGTTCCGCGTACAGACGAAATGGTTGCGCAAGTTTGGACCAAAGAAAAGCTTACGCTCCATTCCCTTCCGGGAACACCTTTTGAAGCCTGCCGGTTGATGTCCTGTCACGTCAATCAGTTGTCTCTGATCCATGTGGAGACCAACCAATACTCCGTTCCTTGCGCCTATGTTGGACAAGTTGTCTGGGTTAAAAAGTTTGTCGATCGCCTGATCGTTGTGGCTCAAAATCAAGTGATCACTGAACATCCCCGTTCGTACGGACGAAATCAACTATTCACCCGTTTGGACCATTATCTGGAGGCACTTCTGAAAAAAACGCGTGCGGTCCGAGATGCGCATCCTTTTCAGAATCCAGATATTCCTGAAGTCTTCCGGCATTCTCACCGTAGGATGCGTGAGACTGAAGGAGCGGCCGGAGACCGCAAATTTGTCCGGCTTCTTCTTCTCCACCGGGAACTGGGCATGGATCTGTTAACCCAAGCGATTCAGGAAGCGGAACGGAAGCACATCTTCACCTATGAAGCGGTTCATGAGGTCATCCAAAAGATGACGGGTAATGTGGCCGGCCCGGTTGGTCAAGCCCCTGAAGCCTTGGAAGACTACAAAGTGAAAGTGACCGATATCAACCAATACAAGCAACTCGTGAAGGAGGGAAACCAATGACCCCGGAACTTCTGCTGGATCACCTGACCAGGCAGCTCAGAATGCCCACTCTGGTCAGACAGTATCGTTCTCTAGCACGGGAAGCGGAGGAGCACAATTTGCGTTATGAAGATTATCTTTTGGCATTGCTTGAAGCTGAAGCGCAAAGTCGGGAAGACAATCAACGACAAAGGCGTTTGAAACAAGCGCGCTTTCCTGTTTCTAAGACGCTGGACACGTACGATTTCAGTTTGATGCCCAGTCTGAACCGAAATCATTTTCTCACCCTGGCCAAAGGTGAGTTTGTCCGAAAAAAAGAAAATGTGATTTTCCTCGGTAACAGTGGAACGGGGAAGAGTCACCTGGCCATTGGGTTGGGAATAGAGATGATTCAAAACGGGTTTAAAACGAAATTTATAACAGCCTCCGAATTAGTCGAAGAACTGCTCATGGCCTATGAAGAACAGAAACTAAGCGCCATGGAGAAAAGGTGGCTCAAATTTGATGTCGTCATTGTGGACGAACTCGGCTATGTTCCTTTCTCCAAAACCGGAGCAGAACTCCTGTTTCAATTTTTTTCAAGTCGGTATGAGCGCGCCAGTCTCATTCTGACAACGAATCTTGAATTCAGCGAATGGACGAGCTTGTTTGGCGATGAAAAGATGACGGCTGCCCTGCTTGAACGACTGACGCATCGCTGTCACATCCACCTACTTAACGGCGAATCTTACCGATTTAGGCAGAGCATGGAAAGAAAAGAAAACGCAGGACAGGGATAATATCAGCGCAGGTGTTAGGGGGAACTGGCCCTCCCCGGGCCAGTTCCCCCTAACACCCATATTCCCCCATAATTGGGAGTTCTACATGATGAAGTGGCTCACTTTTGATGTGATCACTCTGGCTCAATTTCATATTGACAAAAACAAGGATGACCGCGCACTAACAAAGATGTGACTCTAAATATACGGAGCAATTCTATTTTTTCTAAGTACAGAGTATAACTGATAAAGTAAAAAGTTGATAAATCAACAAAAAACGATTATTTTAACGATATGTTTAAGATATACATTTAGGTTAGAAAATTTCTGGAGCAAGCTTGATGTATCAAGCAAAAATGATATGATAAATGGAAACAAAGCCACTGAATCCCAGCGTTTAACTAGAACATGGATGTATTGAAATTTGACTGTATTACTTCTTTTAGATACTCGCTTAATAGTTTAACTAGAACATGGATGTATTGAAATCGGATTAATGATTTATATGGTATAACGCCTAACATTGTTTAACTAGAACATGGATGTATTGAAATTCCGATATATGGGACGGGGGCAAAGAGTTCGGCCACGTTTAACTAGAACATGGATGTATTGAAATAATTCGATAATGGAAATGTCCGCCAAATGAATGGCGGTTTAACTAGAACATGGATGTATTGAAATTCCTTATCACCTAGCCAATCCGCAACGTCAGGATGCGTTTAACTAGAACATGGATGTATTGAAATATGGTTGGTAGTTTTAGCGGGGCTGGGGGATCGAGTTTAACTAGAACATGGATGTATTGAAATCACAGTTGTTTACCATATGCCCCTTCAAATAATAACGTTTAACTAGAACATGGATGTATTGAAATCGTATTGTGTTTATTTCCATAAAAAGCACAAAATGGTTTAACTAGAACATGGATGTATTGAAATATAATATCACCACCATGAATAATACAATCTAATGGTGTTTAACTAGAACATGGATGTATTGAAATTGGACAGCTGCTTCGATGTATGCGGACAATTTATCGGTTTAACTAGAACATGGATGTATTGAAATTTGGAATATCCCTGTGCTCAATCCGGTGCATTGGATGTTTAACTAGAACATGGATGTATTGAAATAATGAGTTGCGCTATAAAGCTTGGATAACAGTTATGGTTTAACTAGAACATGGATGTATTGAAATATACTACGGTCGCAAATCTGGAAGCCTGGAACAATAGTTTAACTAGAACATGGATGTATTGAAATTAGACGAATTACGTTTTATGTTGCTTCAGAATCTTGTTTAACTAGAACATGGATGTATTGAAATGGAGTTTAATCAGCAGAAGGCAGAAGAAACAAAGTTGTTTAACTAGAACATGGATGTATTGAAATTTATTCTGTAGTTATGGGCGGCGCCTACCCTGTGCCGTTTAACTAGAACATGGATGTATTGAAATCCCTTTGCCAACGTCAGCAATCCGTGATTCGTTTGCGTTTAACTAGAACATGGATGTATTGAAATTCGTTTAATTCCTCCGTTTAGTCACACGTTGTGTGAGTTTAACTAGAACATGGATGTATTGAAATCTGTTTTGAAAGGATGAGGACCAGTGAAGGCAATCGAGTTTAACTAGAACATGGATGTATTGAAATAAGATCCCGCTTCACCAACAATTGCAGCATCCAGATTGTTTAACTAGAACATGGATGTATTGAAATGCAATTTTATCCACATCATCTTTTTTAGAAGTTGAAGTTTAACTAGAACATGGATGTATTGAAATTCACCTGCACAGCAAACTAGCAGTCAGCCAGTGCAAAGTTTAACTAGAACATGGATGTATTGAAATAAAGCTAAGCGGTTTAAAGCTTTAAAAGCGATTCGTGTTTAACTAGAACATGGATGTATTGAAATATCGCTAAAACGATTAATAAAGCATGGAGCGGTACCGTTTAACTAGAACATGGATGTATTGAAATAAATAATTGTGCATGTGTGGCTCGATTAAAGAGACAGTTTAACTAGAACATGGATGTATTGAAATGACGCAAAGCGGTTCAAACGTGAGATAGAAGAGCTAGTTTAACTAGAACATGGATGTATTGAAATCGGATTATCTTCGGCATACATATACATATTTACAGACGTTTAACTAGAACATGGATGTATTGAAATTGGGATAGATCCTTCCCCCGTTTCACCAGATACGCAGTTTAACTAGAACATGGATGTATTGAAATAAAAAGGTGCAGCTTCCGCAACAAAAGCCTATGAAAGTTTAACTAGAACATGGATGTATTGAAATTCTCGTTTGTGTTAAATACCCAATCGGGCTCAATCCGTTTAACTAGAACATGGATGTATTGAAATTGTTTATGGGCGAGGAACATTAGATTATATGCAAGAGTTTAACTAGAACATGGATGTATTGAAACGCAAGGTAAGCAGTTGCTTGAACAATGGACTGAGAAACTATCTGCCTTTTTGGAAATTCCTCGCAATGAAATTGGTCAAATAGGTGGAGGAAAAACTAAAATTACCGGATGTGTTGATGTAGCGATGCTTCAAAGCCTAGATAGAAAAGATGGAGTTAAATCATTCATCACTCAATACGGACAGGTTATAGTCGATGAATGCCATCATTTGGCTGCATACAGTTTTGAAAAGATCATGCGTACATTTCGTGCAAAATATCTTCTTGGTCTTACAGCGACGCCGTTGCGGAAGGATGGACTTCATCCGATTATCGAGATGCAATGTGGACCCATTCGTTATAAAGTTAGTGAAAAACAGCTAGCAAAAGTGCAGACATACAGACATTTACTGGTGATGCGACCGACTAATTTTGCCTCAGAGACAACAGATATACAGAAGCTTTATCGAGAAATTGCAGAGGACAAAGGCAGAAATAATCTGATCTTTAACGATGTGCTCCAAGCGCTTGAGCAGGGGAGAAAGCCAATTATAATTACAGAACGGGTTGCTCACGTTGAACAATTAGCACAGAGGTTTGATCCATTCGTCAAAAATGTGCTTGTTTTAACGGGAAGAGTTTCAAAAAAAGAGCGGAGTCGGCAACTAAAGCAATTAGCAGAGATGTCAAGTGCAGATGAATTTTTGGTCCTCGCGACTGGAAAGTATATTGGAGAAGGCTTCGATGAAGCACGCTTAGATACATTATTTTTAACGATGCCGGTTTCATGGAAAGGGATACTGCAGCAATATGTCGGCAGGCTTCATCGGGAACATTTAAATAAAACGGATGTGCGGGTTTATGATTATGTTGATGGATATGTCTCCGTTCTTAAACGCATGTTTGCGAAGAGGAAGAAAAGTTACCACGCCATGGGCTATGTAGAAGCAGTAAAGACAGCAGATGAAAGTGAGCAAATGCGGCTGTTCTGATCGAAACGGATAAAGGAATAGTATGTAGGCTTTTAATCGCAATCTATATTCTCTTGTCCTTATCTTTCTTTTCTCTGCCAATTTATTCAAAATCTCTCATCCAGCTGATTTGTTTTGTCTCTATATGGTAAAATAAAACATATAGATCTCTAAAAAGTTTTTTGAGTTCACCAGTATTTGATGTATTCACTCAGATAGAGGTAACCATTGATTTCTAGAGAGAACTTTAATTTTTTGGAACGGTATTGGGATCAGTGGCTCACCCGTATTTATAAAATTCCAGCGAGAAATCCATATGGCTTCCCTTGAAGCGTCAATCAACCAATCGCATTGGCTGCACAGATAGATTTTCATAGGATTCAACTCCTATTGAAAAATCTTCAAAAAGTTTCGTCCCAATTGAAGCCTGTTACTTCTAATCAAGAGGGGTTTATAATGGATATTTGTCAATTTTCTAAAATAAAAGAGGCTGCTTATCTGACGGCAGATCAGAATGCCACGCGCTATCGAATTATCCTGCGCTTTTTTATATTGAGCATGGGCGGATGAAGGATTTGCTCTATCCGGCTGATATTTTTCAGCTTGGCTGCTCGGTAAAAGGGGAGGCCTTTGTCGCCTAGCGGTCTGACTGCTGTTTGGCGAACTGACCATCCCCCATCGTCTAGCATTATTCCGGTGACTTCGATCCAGATGACGGATCAGTGAAAAATTGGCGGCATAATTCTAAGTGGACGGCAAAAATCCTGCAGAGATCCTGCAGGATGAGGTTCGATCAGAATATTATTTTGCTGCTCTATCAGTTTGCACAATATCCAGTTGTTCATCGACTTCAATTGCCCCTTTAACAGATTGAGCAATTGTGCAGTTTTTATACACGTGAGTGAAAAGACGTCGGATCAGTTTTTCATCGAGATCGCTGCCCTTTAAAGTGAAATGAATGGTCACCTTGATGTAGCGTTGCGGATCTTCGTTCTCGGCCAGTTCCGGTTCAGTTTCAATCGTTAGGTCGCTGTATTGAATTTTTCGATTGGCAAGCAGGCGTTTGAAGGTCAGGTCACTCAAGCGCCGCTTGCGGTTATCAACAGATCGTCTGGCGTGAAGTCGCCGCTTTTATTAATTGCCAAGCTGCCGTGCTCACTATTCAAGCTATCCTTTTTCGTTGGCTGTGAGTGTTATTACTGTCACCTCTTTACTTCAACTTAGTAAGGCTGCTAAAGGATGTCAAAAGTTTTGTTTCTTGTATTCAGCGGCCACTTCGTGAGAGGCATCTTCAGTGATTATAGAGGCTAAGCCATTTGAGAGGAGTGGATCATGATGATTGGCGGGAAGAGTGCGGAGGATTGGATTAAAAAAGAACCGCAGCTGCGCGATATTATGGCGAAACGCGAGGTATGCTGGCTCAATCCTGAATATGGTTGTCCAGTCAGGCTGGATTTGTTCAATGCCGCAGAAGTTGCCGCGGCTGAAAAGCGGTTGAAGCGATTTGCTCCTTATCTTGAAGCGGCCTTTCCTGAAACGGCTGCGGCCCATGGTCAGATTGAATCGCCGCTCTTGCAGACGGATGCATTAAAGCGGGAAATAGAAGCTGCGTCCGGCCGCACGATTGGCGGCTGCCTGCTGATGAAGGCCGATAATTTGCTGCCGATTTCCGGTTCGATCAAGGCGCGGGGCGGCATCTACGAGGTGCTGAAGACGGCGGAGCGTTTGGCGTTTGAAAAACATCTGCTCCGTGAAACAGATGATTACGCGGTTTTAGCCAGCCCGGCGTTTCATGATCTTTTTTCTCAATACGCAATCGCGGTGGGGTCAACGGGAAATCTTGGCCTGAGTATTGGTATCGCCGCGGCCAAACTGGGTTTTCAGACTACCGTGCATATGTCGCGGGATGCGCAGCAATGGAAAAAGGATTTGTTGCGTAAAAAGGGAGCAATTGTGCAGGAATATGATACGGATTACAGTGATGCGGTAAAAGAAGGCCGGTGCCTGGCTGCATTGGATTCGCGCTGTCATTTCATTGATGATGAATCTTCGCCAGATTTGTTTGCCGGCTATGCCACAGCGGCCGGACGCTTGAAAGCGCAGCTTGACGCACTCGGGATCCCGGTTGATGCTCAGCATCCATTGTTTGTTTATCTGCCTTGCGGAGTCGGCGGCGGGCCCGGTGGTGTGACGTTCGGTTTGAAACAGATTTTTGGCGAATCCGTGCATGCCTTTTTTGTGGAACCGGTGGCTGCACCGTGTTTTCTGCTTGGCCTTTTGACGGGGTTTCATAATCAAGTCTCGGTTCGTGACTTTGGACTGGATAACCGGACCGCTGCCGATGGGCTTGCCGTTCCGCGTCCATCAGCATTTGTCCTCCGAACGGCTGGTTCCTTAATTTCGGGATGTCTGACCGTGACTGATGAACAGCTGTTTCGAATGCTTAAGGCACTGGCGGACACGGAAAATCAAATGATCGAACCGTCAGCGGCAGCGGGAATGCTTGGCCCGCAGATGCTGATTAGCACGCCATCCGGGCAGCGCTATCTGCAAGCGCACCGTTTGACGGATAAGTGGCAGAGCGCAACTCAGCTTTTTTGGGCAACCGGAGGCGGAATGGTACCGCAACAAATCCAGGACGCCTATTACGAGAAGGCCTCCCGGATTTGTTAGTCGCGGAGGGTTGCATTTCCGCGTTTCAGTCTTCCTTTTTTTCATCCACATATTCATTTGGATTACCGGAGTGACCGGAGTTGCTGTTCTTTTCACGCGCGAGCCGTCCGTTGCGGTGTTCTCCGGTATGATCGCGATTTTTGAATTGATGCGTAAATTCCTGTTCCTTATTCATAGGGCACCTCCTTTGCTGGTTTTAGTGTAATCCTAGCAGCGGATCTTATACATTTGTCAGAAGGAATAATCGCCTGAGGGCTATTTTTGCCCGACAGGCGGATTATCCGCAGAAGAGGAGGCGTTATCCGCAGAAGAGGAGGCGTTATCCGCAGAAGAGGAGGCGTTATCCGCAGAAGAGGAGGCGTTATCCGCAGAAGAGGAGCCGTTATCCGCA
>JBHGUY010000042.1:0-51572 GCA_048976585.1 Sporolactobacillus sp.
CAAACATTCGTTACTTATTGATCCCTAGCAAATTCTTAATTAAAGGGGGCTAGCCCTTTAAAAATACGCTTGGCTTTTGTTTAGTTTTCAAGGAGCATTCCGTGCTGTCAATTCCTTAACAGCAACTTTTATATCTTACCAAATAACCATGTCATTGTCAATAGACCTTCACACGATTATTTCATCAGTGTCTCCTCATACATTTCGTATGATTCAATCAGCGACTTAACCTATTATAGAGATTAGAGGTCAAAAAGTCAATAGCTTTTTTCTAACAAGCAGACAATCCCTTTAGTAACATAAAGATACTATCAGGATACAGATATTTTGTCAATGCTCTCTCCGCATATCTGCCAAATTCATCGAAATAACTGTCTAACCGGCTGTGCAGTCATTATTCCCAGCTAGCAAAGAATGAACGGCTGAAACGTGTCTAGACACGTTTCAGCCGTTCATCTTGGATTTCATAAGAAATGGGTTTATTTATCTTCACGGTTACGCATCTGTGGAAACAGCAGAACATCGCGAATCGACGCAGAGCCAGTCAAAAGCATTACCAGTCGGTCGATTCCAATACCAAGACCGCCGGTTGGTGGCATACCGTACTCCATCGCTTCAAGAAAATCTTCATCGATAATCTGTGCCTCATCATTGCCGGCCTCACGCTCACGCATTTGTTGTTCAAAACGCTCACGCTGATCGATCGGGTCATTGAGTTCGCTAAACGCATTAGCATATTCGCGACCACCAATAAAGAGCTCGAAGCGATCACTGAACCGCGCATCCTGTGGATCCTTTTTGGCAAGCGGAGAAATTACGACCGGATGCCCCGTGATGAAAGTCGGACGGACAATTGTATCTTCGACCTTTTGCTCGAAGAACTCATTGACAACATGTCCATAGGTCATATCCGCCTTTACAGAAACGCCATTTTCGGCAGCCAGCTTCCGGGCATCCTCATCTGACATTTGCGGCCAGAAATCGACACCGGTTGCTTCTTTCACGGCATCGACCATATGGAGTCTTCTCCAGCCCGGCTTCAGGTCGATCTCTTTATCCTCATACGTAATTTTTGTTGTTCCCAGCACTTGCTCGGAAACATAGGCAAATAGATTTTCGGTTACCTTCATGATATCACGCAGATCATAATAAGAAGCATAGAGTTCAAGCATCGTAAATTCAGGATTGTGTTTAGTATCAATCCCTTCATTGCGGTAAACGCGGCCGATTTCATATACTTTCTCGAAGCCTCCGATAATCAAACGCTTCAGATGCAGTTCGATAGCAATCCGCATATACAGATCCATATTTAAAGCATTATGGTGCGTAATAAACGGCCGGGCAGCGGCACCACCCGGAATCGAGTGCATTGTCGGCGTTTCAACTTCAAGATAGCTCAGTCCATCCAGATAATCGCGAACTGTTTTGACGATCTTGCTGCGCAGAATAAATGTATCTTTAACTTCAGGGTTGACAATCAGATCAAGGTAACGCTGGCGATATCTCTGCTCAACATCCTTCAATCCGTGGAATTTATCTGGAAGCGGCCTAAGCGCTTTGGACAAGATACTGAATTTGGTCACTTTAATTGACAGTTCACCGACATGTGTTTTAAAAACGCTTCCTTCAACGCCTACAAAATCACCAATATCAATATGTTTGAATATCTCATACTGCTCATCGCCGACGTTATCCTTGCGAATATAGAGCTGGATCCGGCCGCCAAAATCTTGAATATCGGCGAATCCTGCTTTTCCCTTTCGCCTTTTTGCCATCAGGCGGCCGGCCATGACGACCGGAACATCCATTTCCTCAAGTTTGTCCGCTTCTGTTTCACCATAAAGCTCGCGGATTTTTTCAGTATCATGCGTCCGCTCAAAGCGTCCGCCAAACGGATTTATACCCTGCCCAATCAGCTCGCGCAATTTTTCACGTCTCGCTTGCAGCTGATCGGTCAAATCGACTTCCTGACTCACCTCATCGGCCCCCTGTACTTTTCATTGATTTCATTAATCGGATTTCGCAATGTCCTGCGATTAAAAATGATTCGACTTCTTAATCCTAAACTGTTTTTACGAAAAAACTGTCACAATGTTAAAAAAGGTCTGAGCCAATCCGTAAAAATTAAAGAGAGCACGAATGGCCCCTATACAATTATTACCCTGCATTTTTATTCTTCTCACCGTATAAATAAGACTGCCAGTAAGCCACCGGCAGTCTTATCGCTAACCGCATTATAAAGAATTTAGCAAATACTGTCAACCTCACATCAATGCAAGGGTTTTGGCTTCAGATTTTTTTGAAAACTCTCTTAAAATATAGCGCAACTCTTCAGCGGATTCGCATAAATTAATTTGCTTTCGAACCTCATTGCCGCCGCGCAGCCCCTTAACATACCATGCGGCGTGCTTGCGCATCTCCAGAACAGCTAAGTGTTCGCCCTTTAGCCTCGCCAACTGATCGAAATGGAAGAGACAGACATCCACTTTTTCTTTCGCAGTCGGCTCAGGAGGAAGGAGACCTTCTTCCAAATACTTAACCGTTCGGTAGAGCATCCATGGATTTCCCAGTGCCGCGCGTCCAATCATCACTCCATCACAACCGGTAACCTCCAGCATTTGAGCAGCGTCCTGAGGCGTGCGGACATCTCCGTTGCCAATAACAGGAATACCGACGGATTGTTTAACCTCGCGGATGATTTCCCAATCTGCTTTTCCCTCATACATTTGCACACGTGTACGTCCGTGAAGCGCGACGGCCTTCCCGCCTGCCCGTTCGACGGCCTGGGCATTGCGAACCGCATAGATATGATCGCCATCCCAGCCTTTACGCATTTTCACAGTCACCGGCTTATCCACGGCAGCCACGACAGCCGAAACCATTTCGTAGATTTTATCCGGATCGAGCAACCATTTTGAACCCGCGTCGCATTTGGTCACTTTAGGAACCGGGCAGCCCATATTGATATCGATAATATCGGCATTGGTATTTTTGTCGACATATTTTGCTGCCTCAACCAGAGTTTCCCGGGAGCCGCCAAAAATTTGAAGGCTCATCGGTTTTTCACGATCGTCTATATAGAGCATATTCATGGTCCTTTTATTGTGATGAATGATTCCGCGATCGGCGACCATTTCCGCACAAACCAGCCCCGCACCGAACCTCCTGGCAATCAGTCGGAACGCCGAATTACAGACTCCAGCCATTGGCGCAAGTACCACACGATTCTTCAACTCGATAGAACCGATTTTAAACATTTCTTCACCTCTGGCGATTTCACAATTTTACTACAGGAATTTTAAATAGGCTTCGCAAAAATACTATATTTTTCTCATCTCGTCAATAGATACATTCAGTATCAGACAAATTCTCGAAAGAAGGTCTTCTGATGGGGCACGGTTATCTCTTTCAATTTCGCCCAAAAGTGATAAAGAAATACCAAGCTCATTCGCTAGTTTGGCCTGCGTGAAGCCTTTTAATTTGCGAAAAGCCCGAATTCTCCTTCCCCATTGTTCTTTCTCCATAGATGTACTCCCTCTTTCTCTTCAACCATCTGCCAAAGCTCAATAATCGATTGATTGATACCCGGAACAACCAGATGCGGAGCAATCTCAGCCATCGGTTTCAGCACAAAAGCCCGTCGGGAAATCTCTGGATGCGGCAAAGCTATTTTTTCCGTAGAGATGACTTCCCGACCGTAAACCAAGATATCCAAATCGATTGTGCGCGGACCCCAATGGATCTCCCGCTTTCTTCTTAAATCCTGTTCAATTTGCTGCAGTACGTTAAGCAGAGCCGCGGGAGGCAGCAGAGTATCCAGGCGGACGGCCATATTCAGAAATTTATTCTGGCTGACTGGTCCATAGGGTTCCGTCTCATATATCGATGAACATTCGGCAGCACGAATGCCTTCACACTGGCTCAGCCGCTCCAATGCCTGGCGCAGAAATAAGGCCCGATCCCCAATATTCGAACCCAGACCAAGGTAAACCGATGAGCGCTTACGTTCAATCGCTACAGCCACAGAACTGTAATTCCCGTCAATCGGCGGTCTAGGCTTGCTGACCTTGACTTTACAGGATTCAGCGAGCGGATAATCGGCCAAAATCCGATCGGCAATCCGCTGTGCAACAGCCTCAATTAAATCACATGCAGCTCCTGTGACGATCGTACGTACGCGGTCATA
Organism: Sporolactobacillus sp.; assembly: GCA_048976585.1. Taxonomy (GTDB): domain Bacteria; phylum Bacillota; class Bacilli; order Bacillales; family Sporolactobacillaceae; genus Sporolactobacillus. Next base: position 4,187 of record JBHGUY010000042.1, read on the forward strand.
AACTTCAGCATAATTGATGGTCATTGTAAGTGCATCCTCTTTGCCGGCCGCGTAAAGATCGAGACCGATGACCACGTCAACAATAAACGGCTGCCCGAGTTTCTTTTCCTCAGGCAAAGCACCGTGATAACCGTAAAAATTCATCTGATTGAGAAATATTTTATCAGTCATTGCCTTTCTCCTGAAGCATCGCGTCCATCATCTTCGCCATCTTGGCAATGGCGTCGACGTCATGCACACGCATAATCTGACAGCCCTTGGTGATACCCAGACAAACGGTGGCTCCCGTCCCTTCGATCCGCTGATCAACGGTCACATTCAGCGTCCTGCCAATAAATCCTTTTCTCGAGGTTCCGAGAAGCAGAGGATATCCCAGTTCATGGAACGCTTCCAGATGATTCATCACCGCCAGATTCTGCTGGTAGTCTTTGGCAAAACCAATTCCCGGATCCAGAATAATTTTTTCCGGCAGAACACCGGCATCGCGCACCAAATTAATGCTGACCCTAAGATCCGCTTTCATATCCTCAATCAGATGGCGATAATGATTATTTCTACGATTATGCATCAGAATAATCGGCGCACCATATTCAGCAGCGATATGAGCCATATTGGGGTCAGCCTTCGCTCCCCAGACATCATTGATAATATCCGCACCCGCTTCGAGCGCCCGGCAGGCTGTTTCCGCTTTATAAGTATCGATCGATATGGGAATATCCGATGCTTCTCGAATCGCCCGAATCATCGGTACAACCCGGCTAATCTCTTCTTGCACAGACACTGGTTGGTAACCAGGACGCGTGGATTCACCGCCAATATCGATAATATCCGCACCCTGCCTTTCCATTTCCAGCGCATGCTGCACAGCTTGATCGAGCTGATTGAATTTGCCGCCATCGGAGAAGGAATCCGGAGTCACATTGAGAATACCCATAATTGCTGTCTTTCGTGAATAATCAATGGTCCTGCCCCTGACCTGCAGCATATGATACGAAGAACGTTGAAAATCATTCACAGCCTGTACACCCTTCCGCTAATATTCTGATAAAATTAGTATAACATAGATATCGAATGCGACGATTGATTGGTATCGGCTTTATCTCTACAAGGTGTCCGCATCGCTTGCTTCATCGAATAAAAAAAGATCAGCGACGACATTGACCGCTGATCCTTTTTTATTTATTTGGAAGTCCGTGATTAATCCTCTGATTGGTAAAGTGGAGTGCTTAGATAGCGTTCGCCGTTATCCGGAATGATGACCAGCACTTTTTTGCCCTTCCCCAGCTTTTTAGCAACTTGAACGCCGGCATAGATCGCTGCACCGCCTGAAATGCCTGAAAGGATTCCTTCTTTCTTTCCGGCAAGACGAGCGTATTCAAAGGCTTGATCATTAGTCACATCAATGACTTCATCATAGATCTCCGTATCCAGCGTTTCGGGAATGAAACCCGTACCAATCCCCTGAATTTTATGCGGGCCGCCTTTCCCTCCATTCAGTACCGGAGAGTCTTTCGGCTCGACCGCATAGACCTTGATCTCCTTAAAATGTTCCTTAAGTGCTTTTCCGCTGCCGCTGAGTGTCCCGCCGGTACCAACGCCAGCAATGAACGCATCCAGCGAATCAAATGCCGCCACAATCTCCTGGCCTGTCGTCTCATAATGAACTTGCGGATTTGCGGGGTTCTTAAACTGCTGCGGTAAGAAATAACCCTTTTCATCTGCCAATTCCTGTGCCTTGGCAATTGATCCCTTAATCGCCTGAGATCCTGGGGTCAGTATCACTTCTGCGCCATAGGCTTTGAAAAGTTTGCGGCGTTCAATACTCATGGTTTCCGGCATGACCAAGATGGCCCGATAACCCTTGACAGCAGCTACAAGTGCCAAGCCGATCCCTGTATTGCCGCTGGTCGGTTCGATAATCGTATCGTTGGGTTTCAGCTTCCCGTCTTTTTCAGCAGCCTCAATCATAGCGAGTGCAATGCGATCCTTCACACTGCTTCCCGGATTAAAAAATTCCAGTTTTGCGTATAATTCCGCATCATTTTCATCTGTCAAATGATTCACGCGGACAATCGGTGTATTCCCAATGAGTTCAGTGACTGAATTTGCTACGGTCAATCCTCTCACTCCTCTTTTTAATTCGTAGTAATCATGTAAGATTTATATATAATGTTAGCAATTAATTGTTGATGCGTCAATTTTAAACACCGACCCAATTCAAATAAACGCAATAAAGGAGCGGGCACGCGGCACACTCCTCTGCATTCAACAAATCCTTAATTAGCTGTCTTGCTTCTCAAGCATTTGTTGAAGTTCTTTTTCTGAATACGTATAGGTGCTCCCGCAAAAATGACAGATTGCCTCTGCCCCATGATTTTCAGCAATCATGGCTCGGATTTCTGCCGCGCCGAGTCCAGCAATCGTTTGTCCAAATCGTTCTTTGGAACAAGAACAGTTAAATTGCACCGATTGCTTTTCCAGAATCTGATAGTCGTGATCAGGGAACAAATCATTTAACAGATCTTCAGGCGTTCTCCCGGCATCAATCAGGCGGGAAATCGGCGGAATTTCGCTAATGCGTTTCTCGACCTGCGTGATGACGGAATCTTCCGCCCCAGGCAATACTTGAATCATGAAGCCACCTGACGCTTTGACAGAATTATCCGGATTGACAAGAACACCGACGCCCACAGCGGAAGGAATCTGTTCTGAGCGGGCATAGTAATAGGTAAAATCATCACCAATCTCGCCAGAAACAAGCGAAACACGCCCGGTAAAATTATCCCTCATGCCAATGTCCTTAACGACAATCAGTGAACCCTTCGTTCCGACTGCACGCGCCACATCCAATTTTCCTTTATCATTCAAATCGAAATGAACCTGAGGATTCGTCACATAACCGCGGACATTTCCCTTGGTATCGGCATTCGCTACAATAATGCCGATAGGCCCGCCGCCCTGAACCGTTGCGGTTACTTTTTCTTCACCCTTTAACTGCACACCCATCATCATTGTCGCAGTCAGCGTGCGCCCAAGCGCTGCAGAGGCGGTGGGCCACGTCCCATGGCGACGCTGAGCCTCGCGTACGGTTTCCGTCGTCACTGTGGTCAGTACCCGTAGTTCTCCGCCGCACGCCAATGCTTTCAGATAATAATCTGTCATGACTTCTCTCCTTTTGTCTGCGGAGCATTCCGCTGGTAAATTAAATAAAGTCCTTTAAGCGTCAATAATTTATCGACGTGATCAATGCTGCTCGTCTCGTGAGAAATGAGTGTGCACAAACCGCCAGTTGCTACAACGACCGGTCTCTTCTTTGCCTCCCGCTTCATCCGGGAAACGATCCCTTCCACCTGACCAACATAGCCGAAAAGAACTCCGGATTGCATCGCATGAATTGTATTGTGTCCGACAATATGCGGGGGTTTGGCGATTTCAATTCTCGGCAATTTGGACGCCTTCTCGTATAGCGCTTCAGTTGATATATTAATTCCAGGGGCAATCGCCCCGCCAATATAATCGGCGTGCTCATCAATATAGGAATAAGTGGTGGCCGTTCCAAAATCGATGACAATAATCGGGGCCGGATAATCATGAACCGCCGCAACGGCGTTGACAATCAAATCAGCACCGATTTCTTTGGGATTATCATATTTCAAATTCAGCCCGGTTTTAACTCCAGGACCGACAATTAGCGGAGTAATATGAAAATATTTCTGACACATGCGTTCCAAAGCAAACAGGAGTGAAGGCACAACTGTGGAAATGACTGCGCCGCTAAAGTCATCAAAAGACAGCCCTCGATAAGCTAAAAGTTCGTGAAGCAGCATCGCGTATTCATCCTCTGTCCTTTCACGATCGGTCGAAATACGCCAATGCTCAAACAATTTATCGCCTGCATAGGCACCAATTACAATATTGGTATTCCCCACATCACAAACAAATATCATCTTGCTCCTCCTCACAAGCCTGTGCATTAAAAAAAGGCATCTCCAGATTCGGAAATGCCCCATTTCTAGCTCCATTTCACCTGAGACGGCTTAACTCTCTTTATGATCGTCCGGGCCATTGGTATTTTCTGAAGAAGCGTCATCCTCTTTTTTTGAATCGGGAAGATTCGCGTCTTTCGGATGAATATTAACTTTTACATCCGGCGTTTCATCCTCTTGCCCCGAATGCTTCGCTTCTTCATTCATTTCGGAGTTCGTGGATTCTTTTTGTGAATTATAACGATTTTTGCTTGGTTCAATGTATTTACCTGTTTCGTAAAGCGATTTGATCTGCTCTTCATCCAAGGTTTCGACTTTAAGCAGCGTCTCTGCAATTAAATTCAACTGGTCCTGATGTTCCAGAAGCAGTTTCTTGCATCTGGCATACTCGTCTTTAACAATACGCTGAACTTCCGAATCAATCTCAAAAGCGATCGTATCACTGTAGTTCTGATCGTTTTGCAAATCACGACCAAGAAAGACCTGACTATCATTATTGCCAAATTGCAGCGGGCCGAGCTTCTCACTCATTCCGAATTCAGTAACCATTCGACGGGCAAGGCCGGTCACTCGTTGTAAATCATTGCTAGCCCCAGTTGAAATTTCCCCGAAAGTTACTTCTTCAGCGACGCGACCGCCAAGCAGTCCGCAGATTTTCTCAAGAAGCTCAGGTTTGGTGAGCATGCCTCGGTCCTCTCGCGGCAGTGAGACGGTGTAACCGCCAGCTTGACCACGCGGAATCACAGTCACTTTATGCACCTCGTCGGCACCGTTCAACGCAAGTCCGACAATCGTATGACCGGATTCATGATAGGCCACGATATTTTGTTCCTTTTTAGAGATGACACGCGATTTCTTCGCCACACCGGCAATCACACGTTCTACCGCTTCATCGATATCTTCCATATCAATAACCTTTTTATTCGCGCGAGCTGCAACAAGTGCTGCTTCATTTAAAAGATTTTCAAGATCGGCTCCTGAGAACCCGGGTGTTAATTTTGCAACTGTCTTCAGATCAATATTTTTAGCCAAAGGTTTATTGCGTGAATGGACACGGAGTACCGCTTCCCGTCCGATTAAATCCGGGCGGCCAACCGGAATCTGCCGGTCAAATCGCCCTGGACGGAGCAATGCCGGATCAAGAATGTCAGGACGGTTGGTTGCCGCAATGATGATAATGCCTTCATTGGCACCGAAACCATCCATCTCGACCAGCAATTGGTTTAACGTCTGCTCGCGCTCATCATGACCGCCGCCCAGACCCGCACCACGCTGACGACCAACAGCATCAATTTCATCAATAAAAATAATACATGGTGAGTTCTTCTTCGCTTGATCAAACAGATCACGGACACGTGAAGCACCGACACCGACAAACATTTCAACAAAGTCTGAACCGCTGATGGAGAAGAATGGTACACCGGCTTCTCCAGCTACTGCGCGTGCCAGCAATGTTTTACCAGTACCCGGAGGGCCTTCAAGCAAAACCCCTTTCGGAATACGAGCGCCAAGAGCCACGAACTTTCTTGGGTCCTTGAGAAAATCAACAATTTCCACGAGTTCTTGCTTCTCTTCGTCGGCTCCGGCAACATCCTTGAATGTGACCTTCTTCTTATCCTCGGAGTAGAGTTTCGCCTTGCTTTTGCCGAAATTCATTACTCTTCCGCCGCCACCTTGAGCCTGATTTAACAGGAAGAAGATGAGGAAAAAGATAATCGCAAAAGGTATCAGCGACGTTGCGAACGTAATCCAACCGTTTGTTCTTTCCGCGGGTTTGACATCCAGACTTTTCCCGGCCATATTGGTCACTTGATCCACTGCTCTTTCACTTGCAGGGATATAAGCTTTGAATGTTGTGTTCGCGTCATCGCTTTTCAGGTGCCCCGTCACTGAGTACACACTGCCCTCAGGCTGCAGAACTGCCTTATCCACGTTACCCTTCGACAAATTCCGCTCGAGAGTTGAAAAAGTCATGGGCTTGACACTTTTATTCGACTCCGTCAGCCAGCTGACGATGCCGATGATGACAACAAAAATGAACAAATATATAATGATATTCTTAAAAAGTCGATTCATGCCTTACCTCCTCCCGCTCTAAAACCAAACCATATTTTATAGTAACATACCAAAAAGAGTTGCCTCAAGAATTAATCCCTCCAGAGCATCCGGTCTGCTTCTATTTTTTCCCATGAAGCGCATAAATTTCAGGTCTTAAAATACCTATATATGGAAGATTTCGGTATTTTTCTGCATAATCCAGACCATAGCCAACAAGGAAGGCATCCGGAACGGTAAATCCGGACATATCCGGTTTGACTGCCGCCTTCCTGCCTGCCGGTTTATCCAGCAAAGTAACGATTTTGATCGACTTTGCCCTTCGTGTCTTAAAGAGTTCGACGAGATAACCTAATGTAAGACCGCTGTCAATGATATCTTCAACAATTAAGATATCGCGATCCTCAACTGAAGTGTCCAGATCTTTCAAAATCTTCACTTCACCCGAAGAAACAGTCGAATTGCCATAGCTTGACACATCCATGAAATCAATCTCTATCGGAATCGTTAGATGCTTCATCAAATCCGCCATAAAGGGCAGCGCACCTTTCAACACCCCGATCACAAGCGGGAAAGAATCCCCATAGCTCTCAGAAAGAATCTTTCCAAATTCACGAATTTTATTCTGTATTGCTTCTTCTGTTATTAATATTTTCTGGATGTCTTCCCTCAATGCCATCGTCCTCCCAAAATTGGCAGCGGAACGAATGTTACAAGCACATTGACCGCCGTTTTCTCTTTTACCGGCTCTGCAAGACGAGCTTTTCGAAGCATAGGCAGCCAAATAACCGCGCCTTCAGCATCGACAACCAGCGGCCAGAGTGATCGCTTCATGCGATCAATTTTCTCATTGATAAATATTCGCTGGATTTTCTGCGTCCCCTCCATACCTACGGTCGCTATCCGATCCCCCGGATGCCAAGTTCTTATCCTGAGCGGTAAAGCGATCCGCCTGCGGTCGAACAATAACTGGTCTGACGCAGTCTCCTCTCCAATGACTTTATCTGGAAGGCAAGCATGAAAGATTCCTGCGGGGGTCATCGTTTCCCCGGGAAGAGACAGCTCGGTCTCATAGCTTCCGGGGTTCGGTGGCAAAAAGCCAATCCGGCAGGAGTCATAGGACTTTCTTGCGATCAGATGACTAGGAAAAGAGGTACTGCCAGACGCCCGGCCTGAGCGCAAAAGCTGCAGCAGATTTTCAATATGTATCGACTCATGCAAGGGCTTTATATTCTGTCCCTCATACAGATAACTTAATATTAGATGAATTACCCTCCTTTGTAAAGGCAGAGGAACCGATAAAAAGGCATGCACCGATAGGGCAATCTGAGTCCTCCCCTTCTCCTTAATCAGCCGGTCCATCTGCTGCCTGGCGAGATCGAGCAAATAAGTCTCATCCGCTGCCAGACACTCGCTTTCGTACTGAAACTTCAGATGTACCGCTGGATTTTCTTTCTTCAGAAAGGGAAGCACATATTTTCTGAACCGATTTCGCGTATGTGCATCACTCTTATTCGTCGCATCCTCTCTGAATCGGATACCTCTGCGTTCACAGTATGCCTCAAGTTCTGCCTTTGTATGAGTCAAAAACGGACGGATCAGCTGGCATCCGGCAAACGACCGATTCACAGGAATTCCTGCTTTACTGAGACCTACACTGCCGCGCACCTGATGCATGAGCATCGTCTCCACTTGATCATCCCCATGATGGGCCAATGCAAGCGCATCCGCCTGAAAAAGGTGCAACACCTCCCGGAACGCTTGATAACGGAGTTTTCTGGCTGCCGCTTCCTGACTCAGTCGTTGCTCTCGGGCAAAAGAGGCCGTATCAACTTCCCGGTCAAAAAAGACGACCTGTTCCTCTTTACAAAAAGATGCAACAAACTCGAGATCGGCACGGCTTTCGTTGGCGCGCAAGCCGTGATCAACACAGATAACCGCAAGTTCGAGTGCCCATTCCTTCCGCTTACGAATCAGGTAGGCAAGCAGCGCCATCGAATCCGCTCCTCCGCTGACACCGGCAACAAGCCGCATATTAGGATGAATTAAGTGATGATCCTCAATAAACCGGGTAACTTCCTCTTCAAAAGTCATTCCTGATTCTCCTCACCGCACTGTTCACTTCTTATTTCTGTAACCAAATAAAGTCGCCCAGGTTCACCGTCGATCCACACCAGACGGGAGCCGTGCATCAGCTACTCCTGCGTTAACTTTATTCTTATCTATTATAAATTTCAATTATGTCTTTTTTATTAACTTCCTTACAAAGAATAAACTAATACACCAAGTACATAAAGAGTCAGCAGAATGGAGGCTGTCAGCCAGGCCCCGAACCAGCTATTTGTGCCTTTACGCTTCTGGCGCCTCACCCTTGCCACGACCGCCGGCTTGGCCGGCTGACTTTCTTTCCCCATCATGAGCCGGATGACTTCCCGCTGCATCTGATCGGCCGTCTGATATTTTCCAGTCAACGCAGCGAGTACCACCCTTTTATAGGGCTCGAGCAAGGGCAGCGTTCTGGCCTTATTCACTAATTGATCATGTGGATTTGCCGATTTATTAAAGCGCTGGCCAGATGCTGCAAAAATCATGATCATCGCACAGGCAAACAGATCGTAACCAGGCTCCGCTTTCCGGCTGCCAAACCCCCAGTAGCCGCGATCATAGAATTCCGTATATTCGCGGACCGAACGGCCAATTCGGGTGGCTCCGCCGAAATCGACACAGCGGATCCGATGCCCCGGATCGATAATCATCAAGTTCTCCGGTTTGAGATCAGCAAAAATATAACCGGAGTCATGTAGCTTCTGCAATTGCTTTAATAACTGTACTAAAAAAACAATCGTCCAGTCAAAGGATTTTCTCTGCAGCGCCTCACTGGCCGGAATTCCTCGTAAATACTCCATCACGCAAAACCCTATTGTCCGTCCGCCTGTTATCCAGTCATCATTATCATATAAAGAAGGCCCCAAAGGATCCCCCTGGAGCTTTTCAAACTGTTTCAGTACATTCACTTCTGAAATGAGCGAAGCGCGATCTTTCGCCAATTTAATCGCTGCTTTCTGACCGCCCGCCAATGCCAGATACACCGTTCCCTGCGCTCCGCTTCCTATTTTTTTTATCAGCTGGTAGCGCCGTTTATGCCATTTGCCGATAATCCATGTCCCCGGATAAAAATTGAAATCATCTTGGACCGTCATCATAGGCCTCATCACTCTTATTAGATAGCATCGCCCTCCGTGAGATCTGATCAAAACTTTTCGTTGCTTCTTTAATTGCCGGACCAGTTGGCGTTACGCCATGCGTGCCGATTTTTTCAAAAGCCCGTTCGATCGAATCTAAATCCGGTGACCAGGAAATGACCTTGCTGACTGCTTTTCTTTTCCCGGGAAATAGAAAGAGGCAATAATGATTGCTACCCATCCGTGCGGATAAACTCAGCGTCAAATCGGTCAGTGCTTCTTTGACCGTAGGCAGCTTGGTTTTCATACTGGCGCTTGTATCGACTAGAAGGCACACATTAAGATCAACCGTTTCACCGAGTTCATCAACCACCTCCATGACTTTCCCGCGCTTTTCCGGGGGAAGATCCTCTACTGTTTCCGACTCGCCAAGTATGCCTTGGAGTTCCTGATTAATCACACCCTTTATCGTTTGCGTCATGGCCTGCTTCGTCACCATCTGAACGGTCTGGACTAATTGCCGGGTCTGAACAATCTGACTGATTCCGCCTCCCGCCTGAGCAATACTTTCCACTTCCTGAAGGCCGCGGCTGTCCTCCGCATCAAAATGATCCAAAACACCAATCACATTAACTGTAATTCCCTGTTCTCTGGCCAATGCTGCCATTGCCGCCGGGTCCTCGCCCTGGTTCGAGCAGCCGTCAGTGATTAATAGAATTTGATTCAACGTCCCTTTGTTCATAAATATGCTCGCTCCTCCCTGAATCTAGCATTATGATAGACAGGAAAGCGAGTTTCTATACAATTCGGTCGATAAAAAGCACGCAGTTCGCGGATCTATTGATTAAGAGGTTGCCTGCTGAGAAGTTCTACTCCGCTCTTTTAATCTTGCGCTCTTTGATTCCGGACGAGATGGAAGACCATTTGGGCAGATGGTGACGGATTTGCGCCACAATTACGGTCATGTCATCCTCAATATAACCACCCGCTACACGGATGACTTCCTCTAGAAGCAAATCGGCAATTTCCTGCGGATCATTCGTTTGCAGTTCATTAATTTTTCTTTTCACCCACGCCTCCTTATTTTCGACGGCTTTTGGTGCGTCAAATAATCCATCGCTCATCATAATTAGCAAATCGCCTGATTTCAGCTGTTCACTCTGAACATCCACATCAAAATTTTCAATCATGCCGATTGGCAGGTTGCCGCCATCCTGCATAAACACCTGGCTGCCTCTCTTAATAAAACTGGGATTCGATCCAATTTTTAAAAATTTGGACTCGGCATTCTGCAGATCGATTAAAGCCAAATCAAGCGTAGCAAAGATCTCTTCCGTTGATCGAAGGGAAAGAATGGAGTTGATCGATTTAATCGCCAGCGTTTCCGGAATGCCTGATTTCAGTACCTTCGACAGAAGCTGAAGTGTATCCTTGCTTTCGGCATCGGCTCGCTCGCCGTTTCCCATCCCGTCACTCAGAGCAAGTGCATATTTTCCTGTTCCAACATCAAACAATGAATAATTATCACCTGAGACAAAGTCTCCACCGCGTGCGGCCGTTGCCACACCCGTTTCGATTTCGAAAGCACGCGCCGAGGCAAAAATTACTCGACTGGGCTCGCCCGGCTGTTCCGTCGCTTCCTTCTTCTTAACAATAATTGTTTCACCGAGGATATCCGACAATAGCGGCGCAACTACCTTTTCACTCGCCCCATAGTTATCTGTCGGCAGGATCACTTCAATATCGATCGCACCGGCTTCAAGATTATAGATCTCCACGCTCTCCACCTGCAGACCAACTTGATTAAGCTTCGCCAAAATCATTTCCTCCTGCCATTCATGCAGCCCTCTTTCCCGCTTCATCTCTTGAGCAAAATCGCCCATGACTTGAGAAACGCCGTGCAACTGATCAGCCACGAGTCGGCGGCTTTCCATGACCTTCAGATTCATTTTTTCATGCAGGGCTGCCAAGCCTCGTTCTTTTTCAATCGCTTCAAGTGTCCGATCCGGTTTTGCACAGTGAGCACGCCAGGCAATACGCAGTTTCGGATCAGATAATTTCCCATCGTCACTCATTTCCTTTTTTAATTGGAGCATCATCTCCTGCGTTTCCGAGAAATGCTTGACCCAGCAATATTCCTTCTTAAAACATTTCTGACAAGTCCGCGCCGTCACACGGCTGAGGAACAGATCCTCCTGCAGCCCTTCTTCTGCTGCCGGCGGATTAAAGCTCTTGGCTAGCGTCTGAAATAAACTGGAGAATTGCTCGACCCGATTTACGGTCACGTCTCTTAATTTACGAATATATTGCTGCTGCTCCCTATGGTATTCACCAGTCCCAGGGATAAACGAAGCCAAATGCCGGATCCAGGATTTTGGCGTCACCATGAGGAGCAGCACAGCACCCAGCGAATCAATGACCTGCCCGGCGAGCCCCATGTAACCGTCTCCATAAAGCCCAATCAGAAGCGTTGCAATCATTAGTCCAGCACTCGTTCCTAGCTTGCCGGACTCCTTGAGCAGTCCTCCAAGCACGCCTGAAAAGGCAAGCAGGCTCATCTGATAGAGGCTGGAGATACTGGCAAGGCCGAGAATGAGACCGAGCACGACTCCTACCGTCGACCCGATCGCCGCTCCACCGGCACAGGCAAAGATCAATAGCGCGTAGCGGGCCAATACGTGATCAAGTGAGAAACCGAAAGCATGCCAGCCGATCGTTCCGGCAAGAATCGAAGAAAGCAGAATCACGAAACAAATGATTTCTTCATTTTTAAAAATTTTACGGCTAACTTTGGCAGATAGCAGTGGCACACTTTGCATAAAAATAAGGGTTATGAGAAAGGCGAGCGAAGCCTCCGCAGCGGCAGTCAGAACATCGGTCCAAACCAAGTTCAGAGCGAATGCCGCCTGACAAAGCAGCCGGATTCCGGCATTGACAAGAAAAACCAGTGCCGGCAGCCATTTTTCTTCCCGTACGTGCGTCACCTTCAGCATAATCTGACGCAAGGAAGCAAATAACAGCAAGGCAAGCAGGGAGAAGAAGGCTTGTCCCGGTGAGACGGTTGCTGCCCCGGCTACAGTGCAAAATGCCGCCAGCCATCTCTTCTGGCGGTTCAGCCAAAAGATCATCGCTAAAAAAGGAACCGTAAACGGAGTCAGGCTGGAAAGGATGACTGCGCGGCCAAGCAGAAAGCCGGCAGCCAGATAAAAAAGATCCGTGCGGAGAATCACTTTTACAAGAAAGGCATGGATGGCATTCCCCCACCGGATCGATCCTCGAATCAGTCGATTTCCGGAATCTATTGTACTCGCTTGTCCTTCAGCAAAATGAACCGATTGATGCATCATGTGTCTCGCCCACCTTCAGCTTAGTATTGTATGATTTATTAAACCACATGATGCATTCGTAATTTGTCAGAATTGAGACTTGGTTTCTGAAAATCATTCGACGAATTTCATCGTTCTCGGCCATGATGACTGCCGTTCAGCGGGATTCCAGCAGGCATATCCCATAAAGTCGGACAGAAGGTTGTCTTTTTTTCGAAAGATATGTTAGATTCTCCCGTTTTTTTCTTGTTTATCTAGTCAAAAAAAAACATCCAGGCTTCCGCCCGAATGCTTCTTGATTCACTCTATGATTATCCATTGTTCCTCACCGGATCAGCCTCTGCGCGCACCTCTGCCGCCACGCTTCGATTCTGTCTGGCGCTTAATCGTTGAAAGACGATCTTCGCTTTCTTTCAGGTAGTGGGAAATTTTATCTTCAAAACTTGGTGCACGTGTAAAACGTTTGCCGCCACCGCCTCCATTATTTCCTCGCGGAGCTCTCGGAGCCGGTTTAGGCTTGTCGACAGCTTTACGGATCGACAGACCGATCTTTCCGTCAGGCGCCACCTGCAAGACCTTCACTGTGACTTCATCACCAATTGACAGAACATCGTGAATGTCTTTCACGTATCGATCCGCAACCTCACTGATATGAACCAACCCTGTTTTTCCATCGGGCAAATCAATGAAGGCTCCGAAGTTCGTAATGCCTGATACTTTACCCTTCAGCTTGCTGCCTGCTTCAATTGACATAAAAAAAAGCTTCCTCCTAATATGGTATCTCTAATTATTATATTATACATAGTGAAAAAAGAGCCTGTCAATGCTCTCTATTTATTCCCGGGTTTAGAAAATATAATTTCGCCCTTTTTGGACAGAAGGTAATCATGACGGGCAATTTCACCAATATACTGTTTGTTATGAAGAAGTTTGATATGTTGCTTAAGCTTCTTCGCGTTATCAGTGGAAGCGGCAATCTGCTTCTCAAGTGTTTGCTTCTGCTTTACCACGCTATTAATCTCCCGGCTCTGCGAAATGAGAGAGACCGCCATAACGACGCATACAATCGTGAATAGAACCGTGAAAACTGTCAGCCGCCGAAACAATCCCCGACGTCTCTTCTCTTTCCTCTTCTCAACGATTTGCTGCGACTGAAGATACTCAGTCTGCAGTGGCGTCACATGCATGCGGACATCCGCCATGGTTGTCCCTCCCTTATCGTTTTCTTGGCCAGAATTTTGATAATCGCCCGATTCCCCGTAGAAGCCGCTGGTGAAACTGAAGGATTTGATTTTTAAAACCTATCAGCCATCTCTCGGGCAGAATCAGCCTGAGAAAACCGCGCAATAATTTCAGCGGGAAAATCAAAATGAAACAGATTATTTTAAATACAACGCTTACTATCATTTTACACAATTTAAAGGTAAGCATCAATAGAAAATAAAGCGGATAAAGAACTAATTGATAGACAGTTTTCGCGATAAAAGAACAGATTTGGACAATTAAACGGACAATTTTGTCAAAAATGAATAAAAAAGGTTTTTCCAGCAACACTTTATAAAAAGAGAAACCGAGCGCAGTTCCGAGAAACATATAAAAGCGCAGACGTCCCTCGTTGACTGGCAGCAATAAAATGAACAGGAGCAAAGCCTGTAGGATCCAGAAAAGGGGGTCCGTCAGCAGCAGAATCCAGCGCATCCTTTTCCCGGGATGCACAAAACGCTGATAAACAGAAAAAGAAGCACCTATCCATATTCCCATCAGTATCATCAGCGTGAGTGACAGGAATTGCTCACGCAGAGTCATCGGAATAATTTGCCGAAGAAGCCTTTTGAAGGTTCTCCGCCTGGCTCATCCAGGTAACTGATTTCGAAGATCTTTCCTTCAATGGATACCATGCCTTGTTCCACATTCAGATTTTGCATTTTCAGTGCTGCGCCTTTGATTGCCAGATACCCCATAACCGTCTCCAAAAGAAATTCCTCATGATCAAAGCTTTCGACATGCTTGACCCCTGTGATTTCAATCGTCTTCCGGTTCTTAACGACAATATCATGATTTTGTATCGGCTTGTCTTTATTCGAAGCCTGTGACGGATAATATTGATTCAAGTGGATTCCCCCCTCATTTCATAAGCTATGAGGGTGTTGTCCAAATTAGAACTGCAGGCAAAGATGGAAAAAACTGACACCGAATCCGGTGATGCTGCCCGGCACAACGAGTGGATTAGTCTCCTTTGCCAGCCGCTTTTTCACTGACGACTTCGTACAGCGAGTCCGCTTCCTCTTTTTTCACCGTTTCTTTAAGCAATGTGATTCGAATCGTTGTCTGTTTTTGACCAAAGTGAAGCGTCAATTGGTCACCGACATTAACATTTGAACTTGCTTTTCCCGGTTGGCCATTAATTGAAACCCGTCCCTGATCGGCGAGTTCCTTGGCCACCGTCCGCCTTTTAATCAGTCTGGAAATCTTCAGATATTTATCAAGTCTCATTTTTTCACAGCATCCCTAAATTTATTGCCTGCCCGAAATCCCGGTACCTGTGTCGGCGGAATCGTAATCGTCTCGCCTGTTTGCGGGTTGCGGCCGACGCGGCTGGCTCGTTCTCTGACTTCAAACGTCCCAAAGCCAACAATCTGCACTTTTTCTTGTTTGTTCAAGCTATCAATGATCGTACTGAAAACCTCGTTAACAATGGCTTCTGTATCCTTCCTGGCAAATCCGGTTTTATCAGCTATTTGTTGCGTGAGTTCATTTTTGTTCATTATTTTTTAATCTCCTCCTGAATAATGATTATCGGTATTCAACAAGTCCATTTACAAAGGGCTACAACTCAAGCTTCCGCCAGCCGCCCATAAATAACGAATTCTTTACTTGCTGTGTATTATTTTATCATAAACATTTTCTCGGTTCATCATTCCGGCCCTGACGGAAGGCCGATTGCCCGTCTTTGCAGTGAATTATACAACAAACGGATCGCTCTTATGGCGCAAAAAGAGAGAGAGGCAGCTTCTGCTTGTCTCTCTCTTTTTGTTAAGCCACTGCTGGATCGATTCCTGCTGTCCTCAGTGTTCCATTTGTCTGGCGAGAAATCCCGCAGCTGTTTCGGCAAGCTTCAGTTCCACATCGCTGACCGCTTTCTTGTCTTTGTCAATCAGCATAATCGTCCCAATCGGATCGCCGCCGGCAACAATCGGAGCCACAACATACGCCCCGTTATAGCTGTCATTTCCTTCGGTCAGCGGCTCTCCTTGGTCTTTTTCCAGAATAGTCTGCCTGAGTTCCATTGCTTTTTCGGGAACGGAAAGAATGCGTTTGTCAATAAAATCTTTTTTCGACCCGCCGGCAACGGCAATCACTGTATCCCGGTCACTGATCAGAGCCAGCTTTCCTGAGTTTTCCGCAAGCGATTCAGCATATTCTTTGGCGAAATCGCCAAGTTCACTCATCGGAGAGTATTTTTTCAAAATCACTTCACCGTCATGATCCACAAAAATTTCCAAAGGATCCCCCTCGCGGATGCGCAAGGTGCGGCGTATTTCTTTGGGAATGACAACCCGCCCAAGATCATCGATTCGGCGGACAATACCAGTAGCTTTCATGCAAGGATGTCCTCTCTTTCATTTCAGATCATTCACGTGTGCCGCGGAAAAAGAAGCCCCCGGAAGATAAAAACGCATCGTGAATGTTCACTGATAATCTTTATTCCTTGCAATTAGTATCTGCGCTACCGTCCAAGCTATGCATGATCAATCAAATTTAACCTGCAGTCTGCTCAGCAAGCTGCATCGTTCCGATGATCTTTATCAGATTAAGCGTCCGATCCAGCATGGTCTCCCCGGACGGTCCCTTTCTCAACATCAATTTCATCTTTGCCCCGTCCGAACCGACACCGATGCCTGGGCCCATGGTGCTAATCGTCTTGAACAAAGCCTGGCGATCGACACTCTTCCAGCCTTGCTCGGAAAAAAGGATGACAAGTTCATTGTTTTTTTCTTTAACTTCCTCAATCATCAGCTTGTCGGCCAGAACACGTATTGAGGCAATTTTTAATAAATTCGTGACTTCGTCTGGATAATCCCCGAAACGGTCAACCAGTTCCTCCTGTAATTCTCCCAGATACTCTAGAGAATCAGCGGCCTTGAACCGTTTGTACATGTCAATTTTCTGCATTGAATCTTCAATGTAAGCATCCGGAATATAGGCGTCAGTATCAATATCCAGTGTCGCCCGCGGCACAGCATGAGCAGCTGGCAAATCGCCCTTGCGCTCAGCCACAGCGTCCTGAAGCATCTGCGAATAGAGATCAAAACCCACCGAATCGATGAATCCATGCTGCTCGGCGCCGAGTAAATTGCCCGCCCCGCGAATCGACAAATCACGCATCGCGATTTTAAATCCGGACCCAAGTTCTGTAAACTCTTTAATCGCCTGCAATCTTTTTTCGGCGACTTCATTCATCACTTTGTCTCGCTTAAAAGTAAAATACGCATAAGCCACCCGATTGGATCTGCCGACGCGCCCACGAAGCTGATAGAGCTGCGCCAGGCCCATCCGATCGGCATCATAGACAATCAACGTATTCACATTAGGAATATCGACACCTGTTTCGATGATCGTCGTACTGACAAGCACATCACTCGATCCATCGAGAAAATCGATCATCGCCGACTCAAGCTCCGTCTCCTTCATCTGTCCATGAGCGAAACTGACCGTCGCATCAGGCACCAGTTGGGCGATCCTCTCTGTCATTCTTTGAATCGTTTCCACCCGGTTATAGAGAAAATAAACCTGGCCGCCTCGTGCCAATTCCCGTTCAATCGATTCCCTGATCAGACTGCCATTATATTCGGTCACATAAGTCTGGACCGGAAAACGATTTTCCGGCGGTGTTTCAATGACCGATAAATCGCGCACCCCGAGCATCGACATGTGCAGCGTTCTTGGAATTGGTGTCGCGGTCAGTGTCAGCACATCGACATCTGCCTTCATCCGTTTGATTTTTTCTTTATGAGTGACTCCAAAGCGCTGCTCCTCATCGACAATGAGCAGCCCCAGATCTTTAAAAGCTACATCTTTCGATAGCAGGCGGTGCGTCCCGATCACAAGATCAATCGTTCCATCCCTCATTCCGCGAATGGTTTCCTGCTGCTCTTTCCTCGTGCGAAAGCGGCTCAATACCCCAATAGATACCGGGAACTCCTCAAAACGCTCACGTGCCGTTTCAAAGTGCTGCTGGGCAAGAATCGTCGTCGGTACTAAGAAAGCGACCTGTTTCCCATCAGCGATTGCTTTAAATGCCGCCCGCAGCGCCACTTCCGTTTTCCCATAGCCGACATCCCCGCAGAGCAGACGGTCCATCGGCCTTTCGCTCTCCATATCCTTCTTGATTTCTGCGATTGCCTGCAGTTGATCAGCGGTCTCCTGATAAGGGAAAGCCGCGTCAAAAGCCCTTTGATCGGGTCCGTCCTCAGAAAAAGCAAAGCCGCGGCTGGCCTCCCGTTTCGCATAGAGCTTAATTAAGTCATCTGCGATATTCTGAATTGAAGACTTTGCTTTGCTCTTTACCTTTTTCCATTCAGAACCGCCGAGCGAATAAATCTTGGGCTCCTTGCCTTCAGAACTGACGTATTTCTGCACTTGATCAATATGTTCAACGGGTACATAAAGTTTATCGTTGCCCCTATAAATCAATTGTAAATAATCTTTATGGATTCCGTTCACTTCGAGCGTTTCGACGCCTGCATAGCGTCCGATCCCGTGATCGACATGGACGACATAATCACCGACGGAAAGCTCATTATAGCTTTTTAATCGTTCCGCATTGGAAAGATGTTTGCTTTTTCGCGAGGTCTTGGCAACTTTCTTGGTAAAAACCTCTTTTTCAGTGAGCACCGCCAATTTCCGGAGCGGTATTTCAAAACCGTTTTCCAGCTCGCCTACCATGATCTGGCATTTCCCGGTAGAAGGAAGCCGTCTGTCATCGATGACCGATGCCTCTATGCCGTAATCATTCAAAACCTGCTCCAATCTGCCTGCCCGATCTTTGTCGGAAGCCAAAAAAACAAGAGCATAATCGCTTTTTATCCAGCGCTCAACTTCTGTTTTTAAAAGATTGATCTGTCCATGGAAATTCTGCATGGACCGAGTGCTGAGATTAATGACATTCTGGGGTTGGAAATTCCCGTGATAGTGCAAGAAAAGCGAAAGCAGCAGGATCGGTTGCCTCAATTGCGAAGACCACTCGGCGCTGCTAAGCATCAAGGGAACCCCGCTGACCATCTGTCCTCTCTGCAGCATATCCATTTGCCACTCGGCTTCTTCGCGGTCCAGCTGGTCGCTCATCTCCTGAATACGGCTGATCTCATCCATAACGAAGAGAGTCTGTGCAGGCAGATAATCCGCCAGCACTGCTGCCGAAGGATAGAGCAAAGCCGCATATTTGCCGATATCCTGAAAGGGCTGCTGCTGATTAAGCGATTCAAGTTCACCGTTAATCTTCTCGCTAAGCAGTGCTTTGACTTGCTTGTCTTTCACCTTCGACAGCGTTTTTGTCAGATGATCCTTCAATCCGGCAGCCGCCCGCTCATAAGTTTCCTCATAGAGCAGTAGCTCGCTGGCCGGCCCAATCACCGGACTCTCACGTAAAGTTTCCAGTGAACGCTGAGTGTCGCTATCAAATAAACGAATGGAATCAATTTCATCATCAAAAAGCTCGATACGCAGCGGATGTTCCTCTGTCAGCGGATAAATGTCGATAATGCCGCCACGCAGGCTGAACTGTCCAGGTCCACTGATAATTGACTCGCGATCGTAGCCGATTGCCGCCAGTTTCCGGACAATCTGATCCAGGTCAATCCTTTCCCCTACCTTAAACTGCATCAAACTTGCTCTCCATAAATAAAGCGGAGCCATCAGACGTTTCAGGCCGGCGATCGGAACAACGATCAGACACCGTTTTTCCATGGCAAGGTTATTTAGAGCATCAATGCGCTGAGCCAGCAGTTCCGGGCTCGATACGGCCAAATCTGAGGCAATCATATCATTGGTCGGATACAGGTATAATTGATCAGCATCGATTAAGGACTCGAGATCGCTGATCAGCTTTTGGCCCTGATATAAATTATGCGTCACAGCAACCATGGAGCGCTTAGGCTGCTCATGATAAAGTGTCGAAATAAAAAGTGATTTTGCACTTCCCGATAACCCGGAAACGAGTTGCTGGGTCATCCCGCCTTCATAACCCTCTAAGACTGCCTGAATTTCTTCCAGTTTCTGCCGATAATACGTGCCGAGGCCTAGCATGGACACCCCCCGCTTTCTTTAACCCGAAAAATGCCTTGGCAGTCAGCCAAAGCCTGTAAATCCCTTATCATCCATTGCAGAGTCGGGCAAATGAGAAAGTTCTGATAAACTGCTTCCTGATCTTTCCCTCCGCTCCACCTATTTATTCGCATTATAAGTATTCATCACCTTAGAAAAAGGTTCAACGATCCAATCGGCAGCCGCATCGGCAGCACGGCCAATGGCGTCTGTAATCAGCGGTTGCTCCTCATTTGAAAAGCCATTCAGTACATGTTGGATTACGGCTGACTGATTCCTCTCAGGGTGGCCGATACCCACCTTAATCCGGGCAAATGCTTCCGTGTGGAGATGGCGGATAAGCGATTTGAGACCATTATGGCCGCCAGAGCTACCTTGGGCTCGAACACGAATTTTCCCGACAGGAAGATCCATATCATCCTGAATAATCAATAGATCGGCCGCAGTGAGCTGATAAAAGCGCATAAGCGGCGCCACAGCCTCTCCTGAATCATTCATATAAGTCAGCGGTTTAACCAAGATGACGTCCTCTCCGCCGATGGTTCCTTTACCAAATAAAGCATTGAACTTATTTTTCCGTATTTCAATCTGTTGATTTTCTGCCAGGCAATCCAGCACATCAAAACCAATATTATGTCTGGATAATGCGTATTCTTGGCCGGGATTTCCCAGTCCGGCAATCATTTTCACGATGTCTCCTCGCTTTCGGAATTCTTAACCAGCGGCTCATTCGGTCAGGTCCCATTATGCAAAAAGGACGTAACTTAAGCGTTACGCCCGATTTGATCTTATGCCGTAATCAGCAGATTATTCCGCTGGTGTTTCATCAGTTGCAGGAGCTGCTTCTTCAGGAGCTGCTGTTTCTGTTTCACTGCTGGAATCGCCATAAGAAAGCGAAACAATGACATCATCAGCATCGCCCAAGATCTGATAGCCAGATTCCGGAGCAATATCGCTGATCCGGATACTATCGCCTACTGCCAGTTTTGAAACATCAATTTCAATCGAAGAAGGAAGATCATTCGGCAATGCGCGAACATTCAGTTCGGCAAGCTGATGATTAAGCACAGCGTCGCTGTCCTTAAGAGCTTCCGTATGAGTAAGCTCAACCGGAACAACCGCGTCAAGTGTTTCATTCAAGTTGATTTCAAGGAAATCAATGTGCTGGATGCTGCCCTTCAAGTGATCATATTGCAATTCATGAGCCATCACGGTATAACTCTTTTTGCCTTCAACGTCCAGCGTAATGACAGCATTCCGTCCTTCACTGCGGAACAGTTTGTTGATTTCCCCGGCACTGACGGAAACGGTTTCGTTACCTACTGTTTTGCCATAAATAACCGAAGGAATTTTACCTTCTTTTCTTAATTCATGAGTGACAGATTTCTTTGAGCTATCACGAATGGCTGCTTCTAAAGTTGCCATAGAGAACACGTCCTTTCAAATTCAATAAGTTTTTATCTGATTCTTCCCGCCTTACGGGAAAGAGTTCATACTTTCTTTGATGCTCAGGATATCGCGCGAGATCAAGCGGCTTGTCCGGTGTATATAGAAGTCAGCAACCGGCATTCAGAGCAAAATGTTCAGTCCTCGTCAATTGAACAGACGGCTGACGGAAAGCTTCTCATGAATACGAATGATAGCTTCACCAATCAGCGGCGCGACGGATAACTGAACGATCTTATCAATATTCTTTTCTTCAGGCAGCGGAATGGTATTGGTCACAACCAATTCACTGATGGCCGAATTCTGAATGCGTTCGATTGCCGGTCCTGACAGCACAGGATGCGTACAGCAAGCATACACCTTTTTGGCACCGCGCTCAACCAATGCGTTGGCCGCAAGGGTAATCGTTCCTGCCGTGTCAATAATATCGTCAATAATGATCGCTGTTTTCCCTTGAATATCACCAATAATATTCATCACTTCCGATACATTCGGACGCGGACGGCGTTTGTCGATAATTGCAATCGGAGCTTTCAGTCGGTCAGCCATCTTGCGGGCACGAGTCACCCCGCCGTGATCAGGTGAAACAATGACAACGTCTTCGATCCTTTTGCTGAGGAAATACTCGGCAAGTGTTGGTACGCCAAGGAGCTGATCGACAGGAATATCAAAAAAGCCTTGAATTTGAGGAGCATGAAGATCCATCGTCAGTATGCGCGAGGCACCCGCCGTCTCAAGCAGATTTGCGACCAACTTCGCCGTAATCGGTTCTCTGGCACGGGCTTTGCGATCCTGACGAGCATAGCCATAATAGGGTATGACCACGTTAATCGTTTTAGCAGAAGCTCTTTTGAGTGCATCGATCATAATCAGAAGCTCCATCAGATGCTGGTTGACTGGAGCCGAAGTCGACTGAATGACATAGACCTCGCTACCGCGGATACTTTCTTCGATACTGATTTGAATTTCACCGTCACTAAATGATGAGACAATACAGTTTCCAAGCTTAATGCCGATGTGCTCGGCAATTTGCCTGGCAAGATCGGGATTGGAATTCAGGCTGAACACTTTCAAATTCGGATCTAAATAGCTGACCATTCTCGTGGTTCCCTCCAGTTATTGATTTACCCTGTAATTCAGTTTTAAAGCGTAGTTTTCCTTATTAGTCTGCCTTGAACGAGCGATTGCCAATGCATCTGCCTCAACAGACTGCGTGATTGTCGAGCCGGCGGCCACATAAGCGCCTTTGCCAATCGTTACCGGGGCGACAAGATTGGCATTACAGCCCACAAAAGCACCGTCACCGATATGAGTCTTTAGCTTGTTCTTCCCGTCATAATTAACTGTAATTGTTCCGCAGCCCATATTGACATCACGTCCCAGTACAGCATCACCCAGATAGGTCAGATGCGAAGCCTTACTTCTCGCGCCTATCTCTGAATTCTTGACCTCAACGAAGTTGCCAATCTTTGCGGTATCATGAATTTTTGATTGAGGACGAATATGGGCGAAAGGACCAATCTGTACTCCATCACCGATCCAGCTGTCTTCAAGAACCGACTGCTCCACCACAGTATTTGAACCCAGATGACAATCCGTAATTCGGCTATTCGGACCAATCTTGCAGCCGTCGCCAATCTCGGTTCCTTCGGAGATGGTGGTTCCCGGACCGATCACGGTGTCTTGACCAATTATGCAGCCGGCAGAGATATAGGTAGTCTCCGGATCAATGAGTGTGACTCCGCGCATCATGTGTTCATGATTAATCCGTGTCCTCATATATTTTTCAGCTGCTGCCAACTGCTGGCGATCATTGACGCCGATGGTTTCTTCATAGTGATCCGTATGGAAAGCCACAACTTTTTCAGAAGCCTGGATCAGAAGTGCAAGAACATCCGGCAGGTAGTATTCACCCTGGGCGTTCTCATTGCCGACGTCCTGCAGAAATTTGAATAATAGCTGATTGTCGAAGCTATAGATTCCTGTGTTGATTTCTTTAATTGTTTTCTCGTCGGAGTTAGCATCCTTATCCTCAACAATCCGAGACAGTCCCCCAGAAGCATTCCGGACAATCCGCCCATAACCGGACGGATCGTCCAAAAATGCAGTCATGACAGCTGCAGAGGCGTGCTCCTTTTCTTGAAAATCAATCAATTTCTCTATCGTTTCAGAACGCACGAGTGGAGTGTCTCCGCAAAGAACCACTGTCGTTCCCTGCAAATTACCTAATTGCGGCTTTGCCTGAAGCACTGCGTGACCCGTTCCTAATTGCTCTTTCTGGAGCACGCATTCTGCATCGGTTCCGACACATGATTTAACGGATTCTGCTCCATGGCCGACAATAACCATCGTCTTTTTGAACTCGCTCTGCCCAATCTGATCCAAGACGTGACGCAGCATTGGTTTACCGCAGACCGGGTGCAAAACCTTATACAACTTTGACTTCATTCGGGTGCCTTGTCCGGCAGCCAGAATAATCGCATAACGATTTGACATGACTTACCCCCATACCGCTAATTTAAGCGTCCTTTTTAGACTATAGCCTAAATATATCTGTTTTTCAAGGAAGCTTTAAAGATCCAGCGGCTGTCTGGCGACAAAGGAAAATATTTTTCGGAAATCGAAAAAGGAACCTGTATGAGAAGGTTCCATTTTCACTTATTTATTATTTACTTATGAAGCGCCGGCCTGCTGATAGGCAGCACCTTCAGCGAGTGCGGTCTGATATTCGCGAAGCACAACTGACTGAATCTTTTCACGCGTACTAGAAGTAATGGGATGTGCAATATCACGGAATTCGCCGTCTGGTGTACGCTTACTGGGCATAGCTACAAATATTCCATTGTTTCCTTCGATCACCCGAATATCATGAACCACAAATTCCTGGTCAATTGTTATCGATGCAATCGCTCTCATGCGTCCCTCGGTATGCACGATCCGCATCCTGACATCAGTAATTTCCACTGATCAGCACCATCCTTTTCTGAAATTGCAGAATTCATTATGACAATGATTTCAACAGAAAAGGAAAAACTCCTGCACAAAATACAGATTATCCTGAAAAAAGACGCGTTTCAGAGGATCATCCGAACGCTAAATCAGAAAGCAGCGAAACAGCGTTTCCATCTTCAATGGCAAGACGCGCTTCTTGTTCAAAAATAGAAAGTCTGAGAAGAGAGGTATAGTGATCGACAAGTTTGGGCCGATCTTCCCTCTGTTCCATAAACACGGCAACGCCGACCACCGTGGCATTGAATTCTTTGGTCAGATTCATCATGCCCTTCATCGTACCGCCCGCCTTCATGAAGTCATCCACGATCAGTACACGGGCATTCGCCTTCAGAATCCTTCTCGGCAGAACCATCGTCTGAATGCGTTTGGAAGAACCGGAAATATAATTGATGCTGACCGTCGATCCCTCGGTTACTTTGCTGCTGCGCCTGGCAATAACGACAGGCACGCTAAATTGCGAAGCAACTGCATAAGCAATAGAGATCCCTTTTGTCTCCATCGTCATCACCGCATCAATTTTCTTATCGACGTAAATAGATGCGATTAACCGTCCGATAGCGTTCACATATTCCGGTCTCCCCAAAATATCGGTCATATAGAGATACCCACCCGGCAATATCCGCTCCGGCTCCGTCATCTGTACCCGCAGATTCTCAAGCATTTCTCCAGCTTCTTTGCAGCTCATGCAAGGCAAAAAGCAAACCCCTCCGGCGGCCCCCGCCAGGGTCTGCAATCTGCCGACACCCAGTGTTTCAAAGTTTTCCTTTATGATGGCAAGATCTTCACTGATTGAGGATTTAGCGGATTCATAGTGTTCGGAAAAATAGGAAAGCGGAACAATTTGGTGGGGATGCTGCAGTAAATAGCGAGTCATATCGACGAGTCTGCTGCTACGCCTAAGTTTCATAATATCCCTCCAAATCCGAATAATTTACAAGTAATTCTACACCATTATTCGTATTTAGACAAGTATTCAATCGATCGGCACAGTCGGACTGCATAAACTTCCGGGCAATAGCCTTTCATGCCGTTAAGTAAGCGCTGCATGCGTGATTCTTTCTGCGTCAGACCAAAGACGGTAGGGCCGCTGCCGCTCATCAGTATCCCTTCGGCACCTATCTGATGCATATGTGATTTAATCCGGGCAATTTCAGCGACTTTGTCCATGGTTACCGCCTCCAATGTATTGCCCAATTCCTTGCAAATATCCGAAAAATCGCTTCGACGGATGGCATCGATCATCGCGTTTACGTTCGGATGTTCTGCCTTCTCGGGATCCCAGTCCCGATAAATTTGTGCGGTCGATACCGAGACGTCGGGTTTGATCAGGACAACCCAACAGGCAGGCATCGGCGGGAGCTGCTCAATGATTTCGCCCCTGCCTGTGGCAAGTGCCGTCCCCCCGCGCAGACAAAAAGCGACATCCGAGCCAATCTGTTCGGCGATATCCAACATCTCGCGATCGGTCATCCCGATACTCCACAAACGGTTCAGACCCCGGATAGTCGCCGCGGCATCACTGCTCCCACCGGCAAGACCTGCGGCAACAGGAATCCTTTTTTCCAAAGTCAGCGCGACGCCTTTTTTTATTAAATATTTCTTCTTGATCAGATCTGCAGCCTGGAAAGCAAAATTGCGAGCGTCCTCAGGAATATAAGGCACCGTAGCATGCAGGGTGATAACATCGTCTGCCAATGTTTCGCATTCCACACGGTCAGCCAAATCGATAGTCGTCATGATCATCCGTACTTCGTGATAACCGTCCGGACGCATCCCGAGAACATCTAAGGAAAGATTTATTTTTGCAGGTGCTTTCTCAAGTACTTTCAAGGTTATCCCCCACTTTATGAACCATTATCCTTTATAGTATCGGAATTTCGCGCAAAGAAAAAGGGGTACCGAGAATTTCCAGCTACCCCTTTTTATACTCAATCCCTATTCTTTTCTGGAGTCCACTAATTGTTTTTCTGCAAGTTCGATGGCTCTTTTAACCATATTGCCGGCATCACGTGCTCGTATGCCGCCCCATCCTTCTTGCTTCACCGTATCATAGAAACCAAGCTCTTTGGCCAGTTCAACCTTTAACGAATCGGACATAATGCCTTTGCGTCTGGACATGATCGGATGCAGCCTCCCCTTTGAATGGTCGAGCATTGATAGCATGTGCGGAAAAGGTTTCTTCTATGCATGAACTGTGATAAGATAATGATATTGAAAAGGGCTTCAGGCAGCATAAACGCGCATGCCCCGTCATAGTGCTAAGGGGTGCGCGTATCCGCCTTCCGATTATTCTGTTCGCCGTTCAAAAATGGAGATGGCCTTTTTCACTTACTGACCGCTTGCCATTTCCTCTAAAAAGGTGAGCTCAACCGAGTCCGTCAATACATCTGTATAGCTGTAAGACACTCGTTCAAAAGCATTCGAGTCTTTATCCAACCGGATAATGAACACGGCCGGATAAGTTCCTTCCAGAATACCAATGCGCTGAATCGTTTTGCGTCGGCCTCCGTTAGCCTTAAGCGTCAGCCTCTTGCCCACGCGTTCATCTAAAGCGCCTTTGATATCTTCAATGGTTTTTCCCATCTCGACAATCCACCTCGCTTAATTATAAGTTTACCACAATGGACGTCAAAAAGCAAATAGTTTAAATTCTAACAGGAAAACCTCATAGCTGTCAATCTTTTTGCTGATAATTTCTGCCCATTTTGCTCTGGATAGCTTTAGGATGCGCTCTTGAAGACGATACAATTCCTAAAAAGATAAAAATCAACAAATTACGATAGTTTTCAATCGATATTTTTTTGCCCATCCTGGGGATAAGGCATACCCGTTCGCATCATCCCTCGGCTCTCCACACCACCGAGTCCTCCTGCTCCTGATAGTGTATTACGCAACACTTCCCAGACATTGACACTTTCCATGAATGAACTGAAACTGATTTTAGCCACAAGGTAGACGGGATCAAGCGCATGAATATTCACTCGGTCGGGTGAACTGGCAAAATTGGCACCGGCTCGGATCAGCAATTCAAAATTTGACTGACAGGCACCGGCGAAGATATTTAATTGATCAAGACTTGGCCAGCGAAAACGAATTTCTTTTACCGTTCGCACAAAGTGTCCAGAATGACGGTAGGCTTTCAACTCACCGACCTCACCTTTGTTTTTCATAAACGCATCATGTCCGGTCAGTACAAGAATATCTGGTCGGATTTGGGCAATTAGATCTGGCACCCTCTCCGGCATCTCCGATTCGTTCATATATTTGCCAACGACAGGAACTCCCAGTTTTTCATAAACCATCAGACATTTTTTCAGATAGTAGGGATCGCCGTCAACATGAAGCACACGTCCGGGCATCTCAAAATAAGCGACCTCCGAACGGTACCCATTAGTCGCTTGATATTGACGCTTTAATTGCATCTGCTTATAGTCCTGTCTGAACAGTTTAAACGAATCATCCTCCAAAGAAAGCATTGTTTTCTCAAATTGCGCCCGCTCGTCCCTCGTTACCAGCACCAAATCATCTATCGGTGCATCCGCATAAAGACGCAGATCCTGACCGGCCAGTTCTGCAATCCCTGTATCATCATGGACGACCATCACCCGGAAGGGCAGATCGCAATGATAAGACGTGCGTGCGACAAGATCTCCAACCTGAACCGCCACCTCAATCCCCTCTCTCCAGATGCCGCAGACTGGTTCTGAAAATCAGAGCCATCCTTACCATCCTATGACTAGACTGCCGCCTATATGCCCAGATATCAGCACAAGAGGTCCGAGAAAAGATCCTTGCTGATCGCCATAAAGGAAACCGCCGTTTTTTTTTGCCACAAAAAAAGCCGCCACAGCGGACCGCTTTATTATTTAAGGCTTCTCTATGTCTAATTCCATCAGGCGATCACTGAGACGGGCAAATTCTTCGATCGAAAGCGTTTCTCCCCGACGTCCCGGATCAATCCCAACTTGATTAAGAATCAACTGAATATCCGCCCTTTGTTCTTTCGTCAATAAATTATTCATCAAATTGTTGATCAATGTTTTTCGTCTCTGAGCAAAGCTGGCACGAATCAGCCGGAAGAAAAAAGTCTCATCTGCCACCTGTACCTTCTTATCCGGACGCACATCGAGCCGAATGACCGCGGAATCAACATTAGGATGCGGCACAAAGACCGTTCTCGGCACCGTCATAATAATCGCTGGGTCGGCCATATACTGGACAGCAATAGAAAGGGATCCGTAGCTTTTCTCGCCGGGAACTGCCTCCAGGCGGGCAGCCACTTCCTTTTGGATCATGACGACAATCGTCTGAATCGGCAGAGCGCGCGACAACAGCTTCAACAGGATAGGTGTCGTCACATAATAAGGCAGATTAGCCACAACGGTTAGCCGTACTTCCTTCGGGAATTCTTCCTCGAAGATTTGCTGCAGATCGAGTTTCAACACGTCCCCGAAACGAACAGAGACATTATCAAATCCCTGAAGAGTCTCTTTCAATATCGGTTCCAAACGCTGATCAATTTCAACCGCAACGACTTTTCGCGCTTTTTCGGCAAGAAACTGGGTCAAAGCACCTGCTCCGGGTCCAATTTCCAGCACATTGCTATTTTCATCGATATCGGCCGCATTGACAATTTTTTTCAAAATATTTTCATCCATGAGAAAATTCTGGCCAAGGCTCTTTTTTAATGTGAAATGATGGTCACGAATGACCGCTTGGGTCGATCTCGGTGATGCTATTCGCTTATCCATTCGCCACATCTCCCCGCGAAATATCTTCCATTGCCTGTGCCAAGAGCTCAGGAGTTATTTGAAACATGCGCAAACGTTTGTACAATTGCTTACCATTCGTATAACCGATTTTTAATCGTTCACCGAGCTGCTCGCGGAGGTGCCGGGCATCTTTCCCTCCTAAGAGGCCGTAGCTCCGCAGCATCTCGATGCTAATCTGCTCATCAGGCTCCTGGATTTCTGTGTATACTTTCGCGAGAGCATTCATGATGGCTTCTTCTGAAGCATGCTCAATACCCAGGCTCTCGTGAAATCCGCCCTTCCCCTCGCTGCGCGTAATAAACGCATGCTTGCAGCCCGGAACTTCTCGGCTGACAATTTTGCGAATCCGTTCCCCTGGATAATCCGGATCCGTAAAAATAATCACACCGCGTTTGGCGCGCGCATGGCGAATCATCTCGATCGTTTTCCGGCTTACCCGCGAACCGCCTGTTTGGATCGTCTCGGCATCCAGTGCGCGATGAATGGCCTCTGTATCGCTTTTTCCTTCGACAACAATAATTTCTTTAACAATCATTTCTTTTCCCCTTAATCCGTGATTATTATTAAGTCTATGGAATGATTTAATGAATATGAAAACACTTTAAAGCATTGCTGCTGGTTGCCTCTTCAATGTCTTCAATCGGGAGGCCCTTAATTTCCGCCAGTTTCTCAGCAACCATTCGGACACGGGCAGGCTCATTCCGCTTGCCGCGATAGGGATGCGGGCTCAGGAAAGGGCAATCTGTTTCAATCAGCAGCCGATCGAGTGGAATTTGGGCCGCCGCTTCCTGCTGAACTCTGGCATTTTTAAAGGTTAGCGGGCCGCCAAAGCTGATATAGAAATTCAGATCGATAAATTTTTGTGCCCATTCTGCCGTGTCGCTATAGCAGTGCATCACGCCACCAACTGTTTCCGCCTTTTCTTCCCGCAGAATGCGTGCTGTATCCTCCGTCGCTTCCCGGTTGTGAATAATGATCGGCAGCCCGGCTGCTTTCGCCGCGCGTATTTGCCGGCGAAATACCTGTTGCTGAACCGGCTTCGGAGACCTATCCCAATGATAATCAAGACCGATTTCGCCGAGGGCAACGATGTGCGGCGCGGCCAGATGCTCCGTGATCCATTTAAAATCGGCTTCGGTCATATCAATGGCATCCTCTGGGTTCCATCCAATGGCACCATAGATATTCGGGTGCCGATCGATAATCGGGAACACTCTTTCCATCGATGGCCGATCAACGCCAATAACGATCATCTTTCCGACACCGGCAGCAGCCGCTCGCTCCAGCATTTGATTAAAGTCTTCATCAAATGCCTGATCATTAATATGGGTATGCGAATCAAATAACATGAAAGTCCCTCCGGATCGATGAAAAATTATTCCTTTTCTTCGCGTACTGTCTTTGCGACTGGTTCATAAAAAACGGGAAGCTTTGTGCCTACGACTTCACAGCACATCTCTTCCCGTCCGGAATGTTCTCTTTTTAACCCGGGTTCGCTTAGCGAATTTTTGTTCCGTTCGGCAGGGGACCAGACACCGTTGCCAAATGCAATTTTCCATCGGCATCACCGGCCAGCAGCATCCCTTGGGAAATTTCTCCGCGCAATTTCACCGGCTTCAAATTCGCAATAACAATAATTTTCATACCAACCAAAGCTTCAGGTTTGTAAAATTCGGCGATTCCAGAGACGATCTGGCGTTTTTCGCTGCCGAGATCGACTTGAATTTTCAATAATTTATCCGCGCCCTTCACCTTTTCGACCTGTTGAATTTCCCCAACTCGCAAATCCATTTTTTGGAAAGCCTCAAGATTGATCGTTTCAGGAGCAGGATCCGAATCTTTAGCTTTGGATTTCTTTTCTTTATTACCGTTCGGTTTCATCGCTGAAGCCCCGCGCATCTGCGATTTAATATAAGCAACCTCTTCGTCAATATCCAACCGCGGAAAAATCGGTTTCCCACCTCGAACAGTCCAGCTGCCCTTATTGATTTTTAAAAGGCGGATGGAGTCCCAGGTCTTGTCCGAATCATCAGTGATCCCCAGCTGTGTGAAAATCTTGGAAGGTGTCGATGTAAAGAAAGGCTGGATCATAATCGCAACCGAGCGGATCGTATTCACCAGATGCCCAAGTACGGAATCCAGAGCAGCTGTTTGTGCCGGATCCTTCGCCAAAACCCAAGGCTGTGTGTCATCGATATATTTATTCATCTGACCGATGAGCTTCCAAATAGCTGCCAGCGCAACGGAGAACTGCAAATTTTCCATTTGCCCCTCCACCGTAGTCACTGTAGCAATCAATGCCTCCTCCAGCCCCTGATCGAATGAGGTGACGGAACCTGCACAGGCAGGCACCTTATCGCTGCGATATTGTTTGACCATCGCGACCGTGCGGTTCAGCAAATTGCCCAAATCGTTAGCCAGATCAAAGTTGATCCGTTCGACAAATGCTTCAGGCGTGAACAGGCCGTCAGAACCGAACGGCACCTCGCGCAGCAGATAGTAGCGGAGCGCATCTAAGCCGTAGTGATCAATCAATGGTTCGGGATCGACAACGTTGCCCTTCGACTTGGACATCTTTCCGTCTTTCATCAGCAACCAGCCATGGCCGAATACCTTCTTAGGCAGCGGCAGATCCAGCGCCATCAACATAATCGGCCAGTAGATCGTATGGAAACGGACAATTTCCTTGCCAACGAGATGGACATCAGCCGGCCAAAATTTCCTGAACCTTTCATCATGATCTGTGCCATAACCAAGCACCGTTACGTAATTCATAAGCGCGTCAAGCCAGACATAGACAACATGCTTCGGATTGCCTGGCACTTTAATGCCCCAAGAGTAGGAGGTTCGCGAGACCGCAAGATCCTCGAGTCCAGGTTTAATAAAGTTATTAATCATTTCATTCTTGCGCGTCTCCGGCTGAATAAAATCAGGATGCTCTTCATAATACTTCAGCAATCGATCGGCATACTTGCTCATTTTAAAGAAATAACATTCTTCCTTTATTTTTTCTACTGGATGGCCGCTGTCCGGACTTTTTCCGCCAATCACTTTCCCCTTGTCGTCTTTTTCAATGTCGACAAGTTGCGATTCCGTATAATACGTTTCATCCGGAATACTGTACCAACCCTCGTATTCGCCGAGATAGATATCACCTTGGTCAAGCAACCGTTTGAAAATCTTCTGAACAGCCTGGGTATGCCGCTGCTCGGTCGTCCGGATAAAATCATCATAAGAAATATCCAGCTTATCCCAGAGCTGTTTGATTTGAGCCACCATATCATCTACATAAGCGATCGGCGAAATGCCCTTTGCCTTCGCCTTTTCCTCAATTTTCTGACCATGTTCGTCCGTTCCAGTCAGAAACATAACATCATAGCCGCGCAGTCTTTTATAACGGCACATCGCGTCGCCCGCGACGGTCGTATAAGCGTGGCCGATATGCAGACGCCCGCTTGGATAATAAATAGGCGTTGTTAAATAAAAAGATTTCCTGTCCTCCGTCATTTGTCTCTCAAATGCCTCCTTAAAGAACCCATTCCGCCATGCTTCTGTAAAAAACTATACGTTTCGCCGGATTGAATGTCAAGATAACGAAAAGCATAAAAAGCTTCCCGCAAGCCGCTGCTCCGCTTTCTTGGGAACATGGCTCCTTTCATTTCGGATCGAGATGATGATAGGCCTGATAGACTTCCCGTTTCGGAAGCTTTCGATCTAACGCCACCTGTTTAATTGCTTCCTTTGCCGGAATGCTCTGTTCGTCAATATAGCGATCCACATGTTCAATGAGTGTCAGATCGCTCCACCAAGGAGCCGCTTCCTCACTGCCGAGAGCTTCCGGATCCGCTCCGGCAACCACCAGGCAAATCTCTCCTTTAATCTGGTCCAGTTGTTCGAGGTAAGTCAGAACCTCTCCTGTTGTTCCGCGGACGATTGTTTCATAGCGTTTGGTCAGTTCACGAGACAATGAAATCTGCCGATCACCCATCACCTTTTTTATGTGCAGTAATGTTTCCTTGATCCGGAATGGGGATTCATAGAAGATGAGGCTGCAGCTGAGCCGGCTCAGATCATGCAGTACCTGTTCCTGTTCTTTCTTCATCCTCGGCAGGAATCCATAAAACAAGAAATGATCCGTGCCAAGCCCTGAAGCAATCAGCGCCGAGAGTGCTGCATTGGCCCCAGGCAGTGGAACGACTGCAATCTGCTGCTGGGCACAGGCCGCTGCTAGATCGGCTCCTGGATCGGAAATTCCGGGCGTTCCGGCATCGGTCACAAGCGCGACCGTCTTTCCTTCTTCAAGCGCAGCGAGCAATTTCGCACCGCTCGTTTTTTTATTGTGCTCATGATAACTCCATAAGGGAACATGAATATCGAAATGTGTACACAGCTTGAGGGTATGCCGTGTATCCTCGGCAGCGAGAATATCTGCCTGCTTGAGGACATCGAGCGCACGAAAAGTCATGTCATCCAGATTGCCGATTGGTGTCGGCACAAGGTAAAGCGTCCCCTTATTCGTTTCCGCCTGAAAGCTCTTCTGTTCCCACATCATGCATGCTCCTTTGAATGAGTACCTCTTTTTCTTTCCGGCTCATCCTTTTAATTGCCCATTCCCGGCTCATCGCCGCCGATTTACCAGGTAGCATCTCTCGATAGATAATTCGACGCGGCCGGTGACTTCTCGTATATTTTGCACCGCGGCCGCTCAGATGGAGAGCAAAACGCGCCTCGACATCGGCGGCGTATCCCGTATAGAAGCTCCCATCCTCGCATTCGAGAATATAAACGCTGAATGGTTTCACTCTGTTCCCCACACTTCCGCTGAGTAACTCCCATCCGCCTGATGAACAAAAAGCGGTGGCAGGACATTGAGCCCCGGCTTTCCCAATTTTGCCCCTTCAACGAGGACCATATTGGCTGCTTTTTCCGGCCGCGGATGGACAAATCGGAGTCGTTTCGGCTCAATATCGGCACGGCGCATCTCTGACAGGATCTCCACCAAACGCTGCGGACGATGAACG
Organism: Sporolactobacillus sp.; assembly: GCA_048976585.1. Lineage (GTDB taxonomy): Bacteria > Bacillota > Bacilli > Bacillales > Sporolactobacillaceae > Sporolactobacillus. Next base: position 38,310 of record JBHGUY010000042.1, read on the forward strand.
AGAGCCAGCTTGCCGTTCTGTCGTAGCAGCCGCGCTGCCGTGTCAATAACCTCGTGAAGACAGATCAACAGTTCATGACGAGCAATGGCCAGATGAGGATTCAATTTCTGATCGCGCGACGTCTCACGACTGAAATAAGGCGGATTGCAAGTGACAACATCCCATTGATGAGGACCGATTTGTTCCGGCAAGGCTTTAGCATCACCGCAGATTATCCGCAATTGCGCTTCAAGGTGATTGAGACGCCTGCCGCGCTCAGCCAGTGCGCAGACTTCCTGCTGAATTTCCACACCAACAATTTCTCCCTTGCTGCGGCTTGAGAGGATAAAGGGAATGACACCATTTCCTGTGCATAGATCAACCAGATGCCCTTGCTGAATAGGCACGCTGACAAAGCGTGCCAGAAGAACGGAATCAATCGAAAACGGGAAAAGAGCATCTGACTGAACCACATGCAGATCGGTTCCCGGAATAAAATCAACCCGTTCTTGTTTTCCACTTTGAAGTCCCATGCCATTTCTTCCCTTCGCTGTCGCTTCGCATACTATCTGTCTGACCAAAATATGTAAAAGCCCGCCAAACGGCGAGCCAGATTGATCCATTTATTTCGACCCTTATTTTTTATTCAGAAAAGAAAGGCAAAAGAGACAATCTCCATCCTTGCGTACACTTCCGTAATGCAGATTACAGATATGAAAGCCCTCCTGATAGAGCCGAGCCAAATTATCGTAGCCCTCACCGATATCACGACCGGCAGCATCAGGTTCCCCGGGATCCGACGTGTTCTCCTCCGTCTGCCTGGAAATTCTACTCTCTCTTTCCAACCTTTTCCGGAGATTGCCATTTTCCAGCGTCAGATTCTGATTTTGTTCCAGAAGATGGGCAAGCTGTGCTTTTAAACTGCCAAAATCCACATAAATTTGACCTAACTGTTCCTCCAAATGACTGACTTGCGAGAAAACATCTTTCTTCTCCAAGTTCATCCACCTCTTATTTAGTGGCTTGCGAAGAAATAGCCCCTTCTTCAATAAGCTCATCCAGTGTATAGTCAACTACTCTATTTTGTTCTTTCAGTTCAACTTGCACCAATCTTTCCAGAATATTAAGCCCGATCACCCGGCCTTTGCCGTAGCTGACAACAATTGGCTGACCAATGTCCGGCAGGGCCTCCTTGGCGGATTCGTACATGTCATTTTCATACTTCAGGCAGCACATCAACCGACCGCAAACGCCGGAAATCTTCGCAGGATTCAGTGACAAATTCTGATCTTTTGCCATTTTAATCGATACCGGCTCAAAATCGCCAAGGAACGTCGAACAACAGAGCATCCGTCCGCAGGGTCCGATTCCGCCGAGCATCTTGGCTTCATCACGCACCCCAATCTGCCGCAGCTCGATCCGCGTCTTAAACACCGCGGCCAAATCTTTCACGAGTTCCCGGAAATCGACACGCCCATCAGCAGTAAAATAAAAAATAATTTTATTGCGGTCAAATGTATATTCAACATCCACTAGCTTCATTTCCAGTTGGTGGTTGTACACTTTCTGCAGGCAAACATCCATTGCCGCCTCGGCGTCTTCTTTATTCTTAAGAACTTGCCTTTCGTCTTCTGCCGTTGCTAGGCGAATCACTTTCTTCAGCGGAAGAATAACGTCTTCTTCATCCACTGATTTTCGCTCAATGACTATTGTTCCGCATTCAATGCCGCGAGTCGTTTCAACAACGATATGATCGTCACATGAGAAAACCAAATCACCCGGATCAAAATAATAAATCTTCCCGGCCTTCTTAAAGCGAACGCCGACTATATTGTATTTCATTATCTTCGAATACCTCCTAGTTGGATCACTAATCGCTCCATGACACTTAGACCATTCACGTGAGCATCCAGCTGCCTGCGCGCACTCAGAAAAAATTCCATCGCCTGAATAACCTGCTCGGTTGTCCAGCTCATCATCTGTTCCTCAAGAATACTTTTCTGATCGTCATAAACCAGACTTTCAAGTCGATTCAGCTGCAAAGACAAAAGATCACGGTACCAAAAAAGCAGTAAATCCAATCCGATCGCCAGGCGATCAACCGCATTAAAGACCGGATTAAATTTATCATAAATAAAAGGAAGTATCGGTTCAGAAGAAGCATTGAGTCTTTGAATTAATTGTAACACCACCGAACGTGCATCCGCAAACCATTCTTCCTTGCAAAGACGAACTGCTTCTGAATAATCATGAGTTAGCTCACTCGCGAGCCTAGCCAGCGGATGAGGTTGCCCCTCCGTCTCCAGCCGTTGGCACAGCACCTGATCGGGCAGCGGAACAAAGGCCAACACCTGGCATCTGGATAGAATGGTGTCCAGCAATTGATGAATATGCTCAGTGATTAGAATGGCCAACGTTTCCGGATGCGGTTCTTCAATAAACTTGAGTAGGCTATTCTCCGCCTGTACGGTCAGCTTTTCCGCCTCCTCAAGAATGAAGATTTTCCGAGAGGATTCAGCGCCTCGGTAAGCAAACTCCTTCATGAGAAAAGCAATCTGTTCCTTTTTGATCGTTGCTGCACCTTCTTCCGGACGAATGCGGATGACATCCGGATGATTGCCCGATGCAATCCGGCGGCAATTGCGGCATTCACCGCAAGGGCGCATTCCCTGATCGGCTTCGCAAAAAAGTGTTTGCGCAAGCAGAAGCGCTGTTTCTCTTTTCCCTGTGCCGCCAGGCCCTTGAAAAAGGTAAGCATGCACCAATTCATCGCGGTGCAGCGCATGATGAAGAACTCTTTCAACGATTGTCTGTTCTCTGCTTAAAGTCTGCCAGTCCATAGTACATCTCCTCAATACTAGATGCGAGTCTTACAGTCACAACTATGTATCCGGGAAAACGGCGGCTGCCTCTGTCCCCGGATCTTACTCATTCAGATATATAAATTAATCAGCATCCCGCGAATTTCATCTAAGTGATCCAGTAAATCCAGCTGATCCTTATTCTTGTCCAGCAAATCATCCGTCAAGGCCATTAACTTTTTATCAACCATTTTTATCAGCGTCTGCTGCGTGCCGCCCTGCTGCCAGGAACGGAATTGATCAGTCTTCAGTCCAAGCTGCACCGCATTCTGCATAAAAGACTGCACATATTTTTTATAAATTTGCAGATCACGAATCGTTCGTGATCCAGACACACGCTTCGCTTGATCGCCAATTTGCTGAAATAACCGTTTCAACACATCAGCATCTCCTGACGATTTCCGGGCAGATAAAGTTCTTTCAAATGTACCCGCAGGACGTACCGAGGCGGTCTCATGCTTTGAAGGAGTTTCTTTTATTGCCGAATCCCTGCTGATTTCAATGGCCATCTGCTTATTCTCCTTTTATCCTCTTCATCGTGTGAAATTTACCGAGGGAAAAGCCCTCTGTCTTCAGAAATGCTCAAAGCGATCAACATCAAGGACAAATATTGTCGCACCGCCAACTTCAACTTCGATCGGAGGTACGATATAACCTTCAGGGCTGCCGTCAAGGGCGGAAATGGGTGAAACAATTTGCTTCCTGCTTCTGCACTGATCATGAATGATAGCCAATAGTTCGTTTACGCGATCGTCCTCAATCCCAATCATGAATGTGGTATTCCCCGATTTGAGAAAACCCCCGGTGCTTGCCAGCTTCGTCACATGGAATCCGCCATCAACTAAGGCACTCTGAAGCTGATTGCTGTCTTTGTCCTGGATTACTGCCAAAACAAGTTTCATTTCACTCACCCCTCATCCGTTATTTAGTATGAACGTCAAGAAAGAGCTGGGCATCTTTGACAATGCAATCCGTCACCTGTGCCGGGTCTGCCGCGCCATCAACCAAATAGATTCGTTGTTTATTTTCTCTGTAGAGCTGCAAAAATCCTTCTCGGACACGCGCATGATAGGCGAGTGCTCGCGCCTCAATCCGATCCAAATCCCCTGAAGAAGCATTAATTCCGCGCTCTGGCTCTCCCTGGCGTTGCCTCATGCGCTGCCGGCCGATCTCCGGAGACACATCGATCAGATAGGTTCGATCCGGCATGAGGCCGCCTGTCGCGAATCGATTAATGGTCTGTACCATCGCCACATCCTGACCAAGTCCATAACCCTGATAGGCAATTGAGGCATCGGTAAACCGGTCGCAAAGCACAAATTGCCCCTGATCGAGCGCCGGTAATATCTTTTCTTCGACATGCTGACTCCGCGAGGCCGCATAAAGCAGGATCTCGGTGTTCCCGGTCATCTTGCGGTTTTCCGGATTGAGCACCATCGCTCGAATCTGATCGCCGATTAATGTGCCTCCCGGTTCACGAGTCAGAATAAAAGGAATTTGATTGGCCTTTAACCATTCGGCAAAACGACGGATTTGTGTCGATTTTCCGGAACCATCTGGCCCTTCAAAAGTAATAAATTTTCCTCTACTATTCATATTTATGCTCCTGACTGGTAAATCAATAGTTTTCTTTGCGCAATTCTTTGATTCTGAAAATGAGTGCCTGCTTGAAGCAGATCCAGCGCACACCGAATGGCTTCAGCCGTCACTTTCTCACCCTGAATAATCAGCGGCACTCCCGGTGGATAGGGAATCACAGGTTCAGCAGCGATCCTACCCACCGTGTTTTCCAAATTTACTTCTTCCGCCTTCAAGTGTGAAAGAGCAGTGTAAGAAACCGCCAACTGTCCACTGGGCGGAAATGCATAGATTGCCGCCCTTTCCCGCTGCACTGACTTTCGGTGGAAACCGGACAAACTCGCTGCAATTTGCTGAAGGATAGCCGGATCGTCCTTCCGTCTGGCTATCCCCAAAGTAAACAGCACATGATCCGGATCGGCCATTTCAGGAAAAATTCCAGATTCGATCAATCGTTCCTGCCATGCAAAACCATTTTCCGCTGTTTCCAGTCCTACTGTCAGTTTAAAAGGGTCGAGTTGATAGCGGCCAAAGGAAGGTTGCAGCACATGGATGCCGTCCAGACGATTCAATCCATCGACAAAGGCATCGCGCTCCTCATAGATTGCCGCGAGTGCGTCCGGCGAGAGATTGGCCAGATAGTATCTGGCCAGATCGAGTGAAGCCATGATCGGGTAGGAAGGGCTGGACGTCTGCAGCATCGCCCGGGCATTCTCAAGCCGTTCAGGCGAAACTCTTTTTGAATTCAAATGCAGATAAGCACCCATCGTCATCGCCGGCAGCATTTTATGCGCGGATTGAACCACCAGATCGGCGCCGGCCGCCAGTGAGCTCTGAGGAACCGGCGCACCCAAACAGAAATGAGGGCCATGCGCTTCATCCACCAAAACAATCAGTCCGTGGGCATGGGCCAGCCGGATTAGCGGTTCGATCGGTGTTGCCATCCCATAATAATTCGGATAAGTCAGTACGAGAGCACGTGCCTCCGGATAACGGCGGATAGCCGCCAACAACGTGTCCGGACCGAGTCCGAATGCGAGTCCCGAGTCCTCATCAATCATCGGTGCTAAAAAAATTGGATCGGCACCGATCAGCTTCATCCCATTGAATATGGATTTGTGACTGTCCCGCTGGACGAAGACCTGATCCCCGGCATTCAGACAGGCGAAAAGCATCGCCAGATTGCCTCCAGTCGATCCGCTGACCAGAAAATAACTGGCCTCTGTCTGATAATAATCGCTGAGAAGGGCCTCTCCCTCGCGCAGAATACCCGTCGGCCGATACAGATCGTCCAATGCGGCAACCTCTGTCGCATCAATGGAAAGCAAGGCGTGATAAATCGATTGTGCGTTCTCAGGGAATATCGTGCCATCCTTATGACCGGGCACATGAAAAGATACTCTCTGCGTCTTTTTGTAATGAAGCAGCCCATTAAAAACGGGCAGATCGTTTTGGTCCATCATTCAACCTCTTCCAGCATTTACCCTAATACGGGTATACCCCTATCTTCGGACAATCAAAAAACAAAAGGTTTTATCATTTTCTTTTATTTTATCATATCCGGGAATACAATCTGAGCGGGGCCTCCGGAAAGACGAATATATTTTATTTTGAATGGCCCCTGTCTCTTTTTTATGCAACAAAAAAGAGAAGCAATATCATTTCGCTCCTCCGCTTCATCCCTGATTCATTTCGTTTTCGCCGCCGGTCGCCTAATTTTTGTTTGCAGTTTGGATAACCTGTTCACAAAATGCTGGTATTTCCAATCGGTCACATCCGTCTCCACAATTTTCTGCTGGCAGGAATGACAGATTAGTTGATTGCGAATGTGGATCCCTTCCTTTTTCTGCCGCCCGCAAATCACACAAATTTCGCTGGCTGGTACATGTGCTTGCATCGCCATACTTCCACCTCCAATTCTAGGATAGCCAGTTTCTCTTAATCTATTCAAAATAAAACCATTCACTGGATGAATGATGCCGCCTATTTGCAGCCTATGGAAACTCAGCTTGACAGGTGCCTGTATCACGGCTGCCAAGCCCGACTGTATTCTTGGGATTTAATCGCGAAAGGATCAACTCTTTTCCTCAGGCTACTGGCAATGATTTACTGAATTGATTATAATTTATGAAAATTGTTAAAATATTTAATCAATATTTCTTTGAGGTCTCCTTTCATTTCTATTCACTCAGGAGGCGCTTCATCCCGTTTACTCAGGATACAGCAATTCATTCTGATACTGGAGTTCTCCGTCGCTGTACAAAAGATCAGCTAATCTATCCATAAAAAAACAGGAGATGCGTCGGAATCTCCTGTTTTAACACTTTTTCATTTTTTAATCCAGTTCAGTATATTCTGCAAGCCGCTCGTCGCCCGTGGTGCGGCTGACATCCGATCAATATATTCAAAGCGATTCTTGTATAACTTATCCAGCGTACCAAGCAACTGATCAGCAGTCAGCGTATCATTTTCCAGCACTTCGCAATAGCCTTTTTCTTTAAAAGATCTGGCGTTCAGAATCTGATCGCCTCGGCTCGTACGCAAAGGGAGCGGGATCAAAATCATCGGCTTTTTCAGAGCAAGGAATTCAAAAATGGCATTAGAACCGGCACGCGAGAGTATGATTGTCGAAGCCGCCATCACATCCGGCAATTGTTCATTCACATACTCAAACTGCCGATAACCTTGATAAGCGTTCAGTTCATCGATCACATTGTCCTTGCCGCATAAGTGAACAATTTGATAGGTTTTAAGCAATTCAGGAAGCGCCTCGCGAATCACTTCATTAATTTTCTTCGCTCCAAGGCTGCCGCCCATGATCAGGAGGACGGGCTTAGTCGCCTGGAATCCGAGAAACCGCAGACCCCTTCCCGCGTTCCCCTGAAACAGACTTTCCCGGATCGGCGCACCGGTATGCACCACCTTGTCTTTCGGCAAGTGGGATCCGGCTTCTTCGAAGGTCACGAAAAGCTTCGACGCAAAGCGAAGTGCAATCTTATTGGCTAGGCCCGGAGTAATATCCGATTCATGAATATAAACCGGAACCCGGTTCATCCAACCGGCAATGACGACCGGCACGGATACGAATCCGCCTTTTGAAAAGATAACGTCAGGTTTTATCTGATGAATGATTGCAAAGGCCTGAAAGATCCCTGCCGCAACCTTGAACGGATCTTTGAAATTTTTCAGATCAAAATAACGCCGCAATTTCCCGCTGGATATTGCTTTGTAGGGAATACCTTCGGCTTCAACTAAATTCTTCTCGATGCCATTCTTCGACCCGATATAGGTAATCGACCAATCCTTTTTCAGCCTGGCAATCAGCGCCAGATTGGGTGTAACATGTCCCGCTGAACCGCCGCCTGTAAAAATAATTCTCTTAACCATAATTAATCCTCATTTCCGGATTCGCCATATTAACTTCCGTTACAAAGTTTAATACAGCTTTGGCAAAAGTAAAACCTAAAATTAAAGTTTCCCTTATTTTTCTATTAGAAAAGCCGGGCAAAAGACGGCCCGGTCCTTGCAGGTACGCTCGGGAGACTCGCTTGCCGCGGGCAGTCTGAGAGCCTCCTCGGACAGGCACGAGTCTGCGGGATCTCCCCTGGCCTGCACTCCCGCAGGAGTCTCGCACCTGCGCGTTTGGTTCACGACCCTTTGCTTTAGCGAAAATTATATACTTCTTTACTTGTCACAAAAGGCCCAGATGAACTGGGCCCTTATCCCTTGAATGATTCATTTTACTTCGCGGGTTAATTCAGGACCCGCAAACTGGCTATTGTACAGATCTGCATAGAAACCGTTCTTTTTAAGCAGTTCCTGGTGCGTGCCCTGTTCAATCACGGACCCATGGTTCATGACCAGAATTAAATCAGCTCCCTTAATCGTTGACAGCCGATGAGCAATAATAAAGCTGGTTCGTCCCTGCATCAGCGCCTGCATCGCATGCTGAATATGGACCTCCGTCCGAGTATCGACACTACTCGTCGCTTCATCCAGAATCAGAATGACCGGATCGGCAAGAATTGCCCGGGCAATTGTCAGTAATTGCTTCTGTCCCTGAGACAAATTACTCGCTTCCTCATTCAGAATCGTGTTATAACCGTCCGGGAGTGTGCGAATGAAGTGATCGGCATGAGCGGCTTCCGCTGCTTGGATAATGGCTTCATCCGTAGCATCTTCTCGCCCATAGGCGATGTTCTCGCGAATGGTTCCCTGAAAAAGCCAGGTGTCCTGAAGCACCATCCCGAATAAATGATGGAGCTGATCCCGTTTCATGTCCTTGATGTCGCTGCCATCGACAGAGATTATGCCTGCGCTTGTATCATAAAAGCGCATCAGCAGATTGACCAATGTTGTTTTCCCTGCACCGGTTGGCCCGACAATAGCTACAGAACGTCCAGCCTTGACGTCGATAGTCATATCTTCAATCAACGGCTGATTCGCCACATAGTTGAAATAGACATGATCAAAACGGACATGACCACGAGGGTCAATTACTGCCGTATCCTGTTTATCCGGCTCTTCTTCAGGTTCATCGAGAATCTCAAAAATCCGTTCTGCCGAGGCTACGGTCGACTGGATGATATTCGAAATATTGGCGATTTGATTCAGCGGCTGGCCGAACTGACGCGCATATTGGATGAATGCTTGAATGTCCCCAATTTCAATGGAGCGTCTGACAACCAAAACTCCGCCGATGACAGAGATCAAAACATAGCCGATATTCCCGACAAACATCATCATCGGCATCATGATGCCGGAGAGAAATTGTGCTCGCCAAGCCGAATTATAGAGACCGGAGTTAATCTCACGGAACTTTTTCTTGGAATCGTCTTCTTTTCCAAAGGCTTTGATCACCTGATGACCCGTGAACATCTCCTCGACATGGCCATTTAATGCACCTATCCGCTCCTGCTGCTGTTTGAAATAGAGCTGCGATCTTCCCGTTATCATCTTAATCCCGACAAGGCTAAGCGGAATTGTCAATAGGATAACAAGGGTTAGGAGCGGACTGATTGTCAGCATCATCACGACGACACCGATAAGCGTCACGACCGATGTAATCGATGTCGTTAAACTTTGTTGTAAGGTATTGCTGATATTCTGTGAATCATTGACCATGCGGCTCAGCAAATCTCCATATGGATGGGAATCGAAGTAACTGATCGGCAGACGCGAAAATTTTTCGTTGACCTGTTTGCGCATCGTATAAACCATTTTCTGCGAGATACCGCTCATTAGATATTGCATAACATAAGTAAACAACGAACTCAATACGTAGAGAATGATTAACTCAACAATAATCTGCCAAATATAATTAAAATCAATATGTGCGCCCGGTACGCCGCGCATCTTCATAATCATGCCTTCAAAAAGCTTCGTCGTCGCGTTACCCATCAGTTTCGGCGCGATGATTGTAAAAATCGTGCTGAGTGCAGCGGCGGCAAAGACCATAATCAAAATACTCGTATGCGGCAACAGATAACCCATTAACCGTTTGAATGTCTTTTTGAAATGCTTCGGCTTCTCCACCGGCATGTGGCCATGTCCGCCGAACCCGCCAGACCGCGCGCCGCCCGAGGACGCAGAATGCTTCTTTTCACTCATGCCAACTCCTCCTTATTCAGCTGCGAGGCGACGATTTCCTGATAAACGGTGGATGAACTCATCAATTCATCATGCGTCCCGCTACCTACGATAACTCCATCGTCCAGCACGATGATTTTATCGGCATGAAGAACCGTACTGACACGCTGTGCGACAATCAGCACGGTCGCATCCTTTGTCATCTTTGCCAGTTCCGCACGCAGCTTCGCATCCGTACGATAATCGAGTGCCGAGAAGCTGTCATCAAGTAAATAAAATTTTGCTTTTCTCGCTAAGGCTCGGGCAATCGATAGCCTTTGTTTCTGGCCACCGGAAATATTTCTCCCGCCCTGTGCGACCGGTGCATCGTAACCTTTTTCCATCTCCCGAATAAATCCATCTGCCTGGGCGACCCGGGCAGCTTCCTGCACTTCTTCATCCGTTGCTTGACTCGCTCCATAGCGGATATTTTCCGCAATCGTTCCTTTGAATAATTGCACTTTCTGCGGCACATAACCCATTTGCCGGCGCAAATCATCCAAAGCCCAATCACGCACATCGACACCATCTACCGCTACACTGCCGGACTCAACGTCGAAGAAACGGGGAATTAAATTAAGCAGCGTCGATTTTCCCGCGCCAGTACCGCCAATGATCGCCGTTGTTTCTCCCGGCAAAGCGGTGAATGTGATCGCCGACACAGCAGCATTCTCCGCACCGGGGTAGCGGTATGTTACATCCTGAAAACGAATCCCGGCTGCTTGATTCTTGACCGCAGCCGATTCGTTTTTCCGCGCGCCATTTTCTTGAATGTCCGGATGAATCGCCATCACTTCATTGACACGCTGCGCGGAGACCTGTGCCCGCGGAATCATAATGAACATCATTGCTCCCATGAGCACTGAAAACATTATCTGCATCGCGTATTGAATAAAAGCCATTAAATCACCGACCTGCATCTGCCCACTGCTAATTCGTAAGCCACCGAACCAGACAATTGCCACAGTCGCCAGATTCATGATCAACATCATCAGCGGCATAGCCGCCGCCATAATTTTATTAATTCTAATCGATATATCGGTCGTGTCCTTATTGGCCAAATCAAAACGCTGCGTCTCATAGACCTGCCGGTTGAAAGACCTTAACACGCGAACGCCGGTCAATTGTTCCCGAAGCACCAGATTCATGCGATCAAGTTTCTTCTGAATCTGCTTAAAAATCGGAATGGCTATCTTACCCAAAATAGCAATGATCAGAATCAGCAGTGGGACTGCTACAACAAGGACAAGTGAGAGTTTGGCATCCTTGCTTACCGCCATAATAATTCCACCAATGCTCATCAGCGGTGCCATCGCCATCATTTTCAGCATCATCATAAAAACCTGCTCAATCTGGACAATATCATTTGTCGTCCGTGTAATTAATGAACTTGTGCCCACCTGATCAAACTCCTTGAGTGAAAAGGATTCGACGTGAGCGAACATGCTGTTACGGACATCCCGCCCGAAGCCCGTGGCCACCTTTGAAGCCAAATAATTAGCTATCGCCGTAAAAGCACCGGCCAACAATGTGACCAGCAGCATATAAAGACCCATTTTATAAATATAGGGCATATCGCCTTTGACAATACCTGTATCAACAATATCCGACATCAGTGTCGGCAAATACAAATTCGCTAGCGACTGTAAAAAGACAAAAAATATGGATATTCCTGCTGCCCATCCATAGGGCTTCATATATCTTGCTAAACGCACCATTTTTAATCACTCCATTCTATCCTCAAGCATCCTTCTGTTAATAAGGTACCTTATGATAAATATAATATGGGTACCTTATTAAAAAGTCAATACTTATTTTGAAGGTACCTTATTATTCATCATGAGGGGTTAGTGAAACTCATAATCATCCGCTAAACCGAATAAACCTTCTCATAAGTCTGTGAATTTTCAGCAGATCCGTTCCACAACTTACTTTAATGAGTTTACCCATTGATTATGAACATGGAATGAACAGTAGACTAGAAAATTGATCCATTCCAAGCTCTGAAAACGTCCTCATTTTATTGTACAATAAAATAGGAAAATAGCATGGATTGAATCCTTATCTTCGTCTCATTCATTTAGAGAATTTACAGAGCTTCAATTGGGGTGAACGCAAAAACAAACAGGATCTGTGCATTTTCGAGAAGTATCTGGGAACTCTTCGGATAAGCAACAGCCGCAGTAGTTTAGTTCTCTGAGTTTCGGTGGAACTTTCGATCGACGAGGGCCAACTTGCCCGCATTCATAAAAAGAAACAGACACCGCTCATCACTGAGAAGTGTCTGTTCCTTATATCTATTGCCTGGCAGTGACCTACTCTTGCAGGGGGACAGCCCCCAACTACCATCGGCACAGAAGAGCTAAACGACCGTGTTCGGGATGGGAACGGGTGTGACCTCTTCGCTATAACCGCCAGACGAAAAACTCCGGCTCTTGCGAGCCTTCAAAACTGGTAACGAAACACAATGCTTGCTAGCCTTGTCAATCTTGTTTGAGGTTAAGCCCTCGACCGATTAGTATCTGTCCGCTTCACACGTCACCATGCTTCCACTCCAGACCTATCAACCTCATCATCTCTGAGGGGTCTTACTGATTTAAAATCATGGGAAATCTCATCTCGAAGGGGGCTTCATGCTTAGATGCTTTCAGCACTTATCCCTTCCGCACATAGCTACCCAGCGATGCCTTTGGCAAGACAACTGGTACACCAGCGGTGCGTCCATCCCGGTCCTCTCGTACTAAGGACAGCTCCTCTCAAATTTCCTACGCCCGCGACGGATAGGGACCGAACTGTCTCACGACGTTCTGAACCCAGCTCGCGTACCGCTTTAATGGGCGAACAGCCCAACCCTTGGGACCGACTACAGCCCCAGGATGCGATGAGCCGACATCGATGTGCCAAACCTCCCCGTCGATGTGGACTCTTGGGGGAGATAAGCCTGTTATCCCCGGGGTAGCTTTTATCCGTTGAGCGATGGCCCTTCCATTCGGAACCACCGGATCACTAAGCCCGACTTTCGTCCCTGCCCGACTTGTAAGTCTCGCAGTCAAGCTCCCTTATGCCTTTACACTCTGCGAATGATTTCCAACCATTCTGAGGGAACCTTTGGGCGCCTCCGTTACGCTTTGGGAGGCGACCGCCCCAGTCAAACTGCCCACCTGACACTGTCTCCCACCCCGATCAGGGGTGCGGGTTAGAATCTCAGTACGACAAG
>JBHGUY010000043.1:0-22140 GCA_048976585.1 Sporolactobacillus sp.
GTACAATTGAGTCGCCCCATCTGCAAGGTTTTTTGTCCGGAATTGCCCGAACGACGGTTTATTACCCTGCATATTTATTCGACAAAAGTGTTTAAAAAACCTGCTGTATCAGCACTTTTTTTATGTTCAGCAAGCCCTATATAGCATAAGAAAAATTTTTCTTAAACTCTTCGGAAATTTATGCCGGAGTGACTGCCGCATCTGAACAAATCGGCAGATATTTTAAATGGACATCCGAGATTCAACTATTCAATAGCCAGCATGCTCTATGGCTATTGAATCAAATGAATAGCCCAAGAAAAATACGAATGAACATGGGCAGCCGGATTTCTATTCATTCAAACTTTCCGTTCACGCTATTAACTGGCATTAGCGAAATTCTATCAGCACTATGCATGTGATTCATACAAGTCAATCTTAGCAACTCGATAAAACATTTATTGATTATTAGTATTTATTTATTGTTCATCAATAAATGTCATGTTAAAATCGAATTAACAATCATTCAGTGAGGTGCATTTTTTATGAAAAGAGAAACACTCTTTTTAAAGATAGCTGTTTTTCTGATTGGGGCCCCAGTTCTTGTCCTATGTATATTTATCCTGCCTGATATTAGCCATTTCTTTGCGAAATTAAATCCGAACTTCGCTTTTTTTCAGTACCCTTTTCTTATCGGTCTGTATCTGACTGCGATCATATACTTCTTTGCCTTGTACCAGGCTCTGCGGCTTCTCAACTATATTGACAGGAACCTCGCCTTCTCTGAACGGGCTGTGACCGCTTTAAAGAAAATTAAATACTGTGCCATCTGCATCGGTGCTTTATATGTGCTGTTTATGCCGCTACTCTATCTCATGGCAGATGTCGATGATTCACCCGGCATCCTCGTCCTCGGAATCGCCGCCTTCTTTTTCTGCATGGTGGTCGCCGTCTTCGCTGCCGTTCTTCAGAAGCTATTAAAAAATGCTATCGATATAAAATCAGAAAATGACTTAACGGTCTGAGGTGGAAATATGGCTATTATAATCACGATTGATGTGATGCTGGCTAAAAAGAAAATGAGTGTGACCGAACTGTCGCACAGGGTTGGCATAACGATGGCCAACCTTTCGATATTGAAAAACGGAAAAGCAAAGGCGATTCGCTTCTCGACATTGGAAGCCATCTGTAAGGCGTTAGACTGCCAGCCTGGCGACATTCTCCAATACCGAAGTGATGAAGATACAGAGGATTAAAAAAACAGGATTAGGAGATTATTGACAGATGTATTCGAAGTACCCCAAAAACAGGTTTCTGTTCCTATAAGCAGTCACTCCTTGTTCCCCGAGTATGAAAAGTGGATCAATAAAGGTAAAGAACTAACAAGGTGAGAAAGATCGCGTTTCCAGCCACATAGATAGCAATGTGTGCGCGCTTTCGATCGAAATAAATATTAATCACCGACACTAAAAAGTTCAATGCAAAGGTACTCCAATAAGCAATTGGATTTCTAGAAAATATACAAAATAAAGCAGCAATAAAGAGAACAGCCGGTATAATATTTTCTCGTATCTATTTCATCTTAATTCCGCCTTTCAATGTACTAAATCATTCTAATATTAAAGCAGAAAAGTCCTCGCCGTCTATTCTCGATCAAAAATTCTTGCATATCCGCAGCCATTGTTAGAACATTTTTTTACTTGATGCTTTCTCTGCTCACGCTCTTGGTAAAGACATAAGTGGTGAAAAATCGAAAATATAAAAAGATCCCGCAACGAATTGCGGGGCCTCTCAGTGAACAATCTGTATTTTGTTATTTTTGCTGTTCAATTAATTGAACATAGTTTACATAATTGCTAAAACATTCCTCTAGAAAACTGATCGTCTGTTTATCGATCAGCTGATCATTTTCATCAAATGCGTCTTTGACACCATTCAATAAGAATTCATTTCCTGGTAACACATAAGCTCCTAGCCCTGGTGAATCGAGAATTTGGCGCAGATGCGCTTGCGCCCGGGATGACCCTTGAGGCCCATAAGAAGCACCAACAATCATTACTGGCTTATTTTTAAGCGGATGTTCTTTAAAAGACAACCACTCTAATACACTTTTCAATGCTGCGGGGATTGAATGATCATATTCCGGCGAGGCAATGATTACACCATCCGCCGTATCAAGGGTTCTGACAATTTTCGCGACTTCACTTGGTACCTGCTCTCCATAGTTCTCATTAAATAACGGTATATCCACTATTTCCTGGATAACAATCTGAGCTTCGCTTGAGAAATGTTCCTTCATATACTGTAGCAGTTTTCGATTGTAAGACCAGTCTGCATTCGTGCCCACAATACTTACGAATTTCATAAATCGCAATCCCTTCCAGATGGAGTAATTAAATCATCCCATCATTCATTTAGATATTTTTTCCTGAAGCCGTTTTTGTTTGACAATACTTCGCTGCCGACTCGCCAGCAATTCGTCCTGAATTCCAGGCAAACGCACAACTGATTCCTTCCAACGTCGGATAAGAAGTATCGTATATTCCGCTGGCATTATTGCCGGTCACGTATGCCCCCAGTATGGGATTCCCCTCTTGATTTAATGCTTCTAAGTGATCATTCGTTTCAATCCCACCAATTGTGCCTAAGGTAGTTGATTGAGCTTTAATTGCATAATAGGGCCCTTTCGTTATTTTAAAACGCATGAATTGACTTGGTTTGTAGAAATCGTTATCAACTTTTCCATCAATTAATTCATTATAGCGCCCAATAGTCATTTCTAAAGTCTCACTATTTACGCCCAACCGAGACGCTAGACTTGCCAAATTATCGCTCTTCCAAGCTGCTGCTTCTTCAACTGCTTCCTTCAAATCGGATTCTAAACTAGGGAATGGACCTACTCGATGTGTCATTGATTCATGCGATAAGCTTTTAAAGGTCCGTTCAAAGGAGTCGGTCCAGTCTAGCGAATTCTCTTTTAAGTAATCTACTAGCGCCTGATCCAGAATAAAGTAATAAAAACCGCCAGCAGTGTACGTTGCATTTCCCCAAAGGGCAAAATCGTAGCAAACACTTTCATCAACAAAACGCTCTCCCTGAGGGCTTAACCAGAGAAATGGTAAATTAGTTAGCGTAAAAATAGTCGAGTTATGCCACTTGGAATTTTGTTTAGAGACAACCGAGGCCGCATGATTCTCGAAGACACCCATATGTCTGGTGTCAGCACCGAGCTTTGCCAACATCCGGATACCATCACCGGTCGCTTTTCGTTCGCCCATACTATATAAGGCGGATGGATCGATGGTTAGATATTTTTTAACCATTTGAGAATTACCCACAAACCCGCCGTCTGCCATGATCACAGTTTGACAGTGAATGGTTAACGCTTTACCCTCCTGCGTTGCTTGAACACCACTAATACGATCATGGGCTGTAAGCAGATCTGTTGCCTCCGTTTTTGTGAGCAAGATCCCGCCTTTGTTAATAAATGAATGCATTAACCGTTGAAAACCGGCAAATTTATCAATATATTGATGATAGACCTTTGGGCGCGCTTGATGAACTTCCTGTGTGTTCTTAACCAATTCGGTATCCAAACCGTGCGCGGCCAACCATTCAATTGTCTGAGCTGACGTGACTAATATCTTTTTAGTCAACCTGGCATTTGATCGATAATGCGTGTAGTTCATTAATTCCTCATAAGCCTCTTTCACTGAATAACGAATGTTTTCCGCCTTCTGCTGCTTGCTCTCGACTGCGAATAATCCCTGAGCACCAAACATGCCTGCTCCACCGTACTTATCACCCTTTTCGAGCAGGATAACACTTTGGCCAGCCTCAATAACAGTCAGTGCCGCTCCGATTCCTGATGCACCCGCGCCAACTACCACGACATCTGTCATCATTTCGCTCATATTTGTAACCCCTTTCACTAGTCTACATTTTCAGTTTACCAAGACTTTGTGAAAAGTCTAACATAATCTAATAATGGTGAATAAGTTTTACTTATACCTCATTCAGATCAGATCTTCATATGAGAAACGGAATTCCAAAGGTTCATTAATGTTGGCGAATTATCACCTCGCCGGCGAGCAAGTACGACATCGTAGTGATGATGCGTTCGTGTTAGCGTAAGGATTTTGGTTTGTGTGAACTCAGTCGACAGTTGAAAGTTCTTCGGTACAAACGCAATCCCTTGGTTTAATTCGACTAACAATGCTGCCGTTTCGATACTATCAACTGTTTTTGCAATACGCGGCGTGTAACCATCTTGACGGCAATGTTCAAGCAATTGATAATAAGCAGCGCCAAGATGCTCCGGTCCCTGAATAATTAGCGGTTGTTCGGCTAAATCAGAGCCGACTAATACCGTTTTATTCGCCAAGAAATGATTCCTGTTAACCATCACGCTAAAGGTTTCCTGTTCAATTTTTAGCAAATCCAAACCCATCCGATTGTTAAAAACCTGTTGATGAGCAATCGCCACATCACAATGTCGATCCTGCAGCGCCTTATCAATTTCGGTATAGGACTTAGCCTGTAGGGATAGACTGATGTCTGCATATTGTTGGTAAAACGGGACGAGCAGATTCAGCAAAACATGACTGCCAATCTCCTTCATAAAAGCGACACTTAGAGTAGATTGTTGCTGCTTAACCTGTTGCATTTTCGAAAGCAGATAATGATACTGCTGCAAAATAATCTTTGCCTGCTCATACAGCACGCGACCAGCACGCGTCATCTGAAGCGGTGTCTTCCCCCTATCAATCAATTGACTTCCCATTGTCTCTTCCAGTTTTGCGATCTGCAGACTGATCGCAGTTTGAGAAACAAAATTTTTGCGGGCTGCTGCAGTGAAGCTTTTTTCATCAATTGTGTCAACGAAGTAGGTTAATTGGACTAAATTCAATTCAAATGACCTTCTCTTTTAAAGAATTCCAAGGTGGGTATCATAGCCTTCCTATTTTTTATTGTATACAAAAAAAGTAAGAGTCGGCGTTGTGTTCATGTAAATCTAGCAACAATCTTGATCCATATGGGAATAATCGACTGAACTTATCGCGGTCAATGCTCCTTGATCGGTGATTCAGTCCTTTACTTCAAAAGCTTTCTTCGGGTCGCTTGATCGTTACGGTTGTTCCAATGTCAATTTCAGATTCAACATGAATGCTTAAAGAAAGTCGATCCGTTACTTCTTTCACTAAGAAAAAGCCGAGTCCGGTGGCTTTCTTGTCACGGCGGCCATTGTAACCGGTAAAGCCGTGCTCAAAGAGACGTGGCAGATCTTCTTTTAAAATGCCGATCCCTGTGTCGCTAATTTGTATAGAGTCTGGAGCAATCTGGATGCTGACCCTGCCTTTTTCGGTGTACTTGACGGCATTGCCGATGATTTGTTCAAGGGCAAAGGAAAGCCACTTCTCGTCTGTCGTCCAGGTTGCATTGCCCTCGACCGTTACACTGAGTCCTTTTCGAATAAAGAGCGGAGCAAACTTACGCACGAGTGCCTGGATGACGGATTTCACCTGTACTTTTGTAAAGCGGTAATCCGTCTGTTCATGGTTCAATCGCAGATAATGCAGCAGCATCTCCAGATAATTCTCTAACTGAAAGGTTTGCTCGTTCAACTCATCAACAGTAAACGCGCTCGTCTGGCCCATCAAGTCAAGCACAGAGAGCGGTACCTTCATTTGATGACTCCATATTCGCACCACATCGGTTAAGTCCTCGTCAAACTGTTTAATCCTTGAAATCCTTTTTTCATAGTATTCTTTTTGTTCATCAAGCAATTTCAGCATATCTTTTTCTGCCGAGGACTCTGGCTTTAATTCAATATTAGGAACGACTTGATCAATCCGTTCCTTATGGCGGCGCTGAAGCCGGTAATAATCATAAGCACCGAAAATAATCAGGACGGTCATACCAAACAGCAAACTCGAATAAAAGGTGCCGATGGGCAAATCACGCAGATAAAAGGTAAGACTCATGACGAAAACGATAATCAGGACAGCTAAGATATAAGGCTTTCGCTCATGCCAATACATAGCCGACACCCCGTACCGTTTCGATCGAATCAAAACCAATGGAAGCCAACTTTCTACGCATACGCGCGATATTGACCTGCAAGGCATTGGCATCCATATAGTCATCCGATTCCCAGAGCTTTGCGAGCAACACATCTTTGGGCACCGTTTGATTCGGCTGTTCGAATAATGTGCGAAGCAATTTAGCCTCAGTAACTGTCAAATCGACCTTGTCCGGACCTTTTTTCAACTCTGTTCCTTCCAATATGAACCCATTGAAGGTCAATTGTGCCTGAGAAAAGCGATAGGTTCGGCGGAGCAAGGCATTGATTTTTGCCTTCAACAATTCTACCGAAAACGGTTTTGTCATATAATCATCAGCTCCCATGTTCATCGCCATCACTTGATTCATTTCATCATCGGCTGAACTGAGAAAGATGATTGGGGTCGTCGACTCTTTCCGAATTTCCGTTGTCCAGTAAAAACCGTTAAAATAGGGCAGAGTAATGTCCATGAGGATTAAATCCGGTGAGGCTTCTTCAATTTCCTGCCGCACACTGCGAAAATTATGTACGGAAACGACCGCATACTCAGTCAGACCCGCCTTCAGCTGCTTCACCATTGCCGCGTCGTCCTCCACAACAAACACTTTTGCCATTGAAATTTCTCTCCCACTGATCGAATATCTTCATTCTACTGATTTTTACAGTTTGGGACAAACCCGAAAAGGGCATCCCAACCCTGGGATGCTCTTGGCAGTTAGCGTTCAACCATTCGATAATATGCTCGGCTCGTTTGTTTGTAGATGATATAGTAAATCATGGCAACGACGGCAATCGTTCCAATACTTGTCATGAGCAACAAGCTGAGTCTTGTCGTACCGAATAAACTGATCAATTTCTGAATCATGATAAAGGCAAAAGCAAAGTGCACAATCGCCACGGCAATCGGCAAGAAAAATACCAGCAGCACTTGCGAGCGAATCGTTTGCCGCACTTCTTCTCCGCTCAACCCCACTTCCTGCAAAATTTCGAAGCTGCGTTTATCCTGTTCCCCTTCAGAAATTTGTTTATAGTAAATGATTAACGCTGTACCGAGAATAAAAGTGAAACCTAAGATTAGGCCAATGAACAGGAAGCCGCCAGCAAAAGATAGGAGTTGCTGGTGCATTTCATCATAACGTTCAAAGGTTGGCGGCATACCGGCAAGCGTCTGTTCTTTGCCTTTATCCATGCGCTGAATCGGTTGGTCTCCGTTTGCTCGGTAGTCAGACAATGCATTTCGGAGTTTCTTCGCATCCTTTGCCATCATATCGGCGCTGATGGTTGTCTCAAACCCGAGCTTGTTTTGTCCGCCCGCCCCTCTAACTGCATCGTCCAAGAGCGGTTGAATTTGTTCTTTCGTGTTCACTATCAGTATCAACCAGTTTGATGCCATACGACTGGTCGATGGGAAATGATTGATTCTCTTAATTTTTTGTTTGATATCAAAGGTATGATTCCAGAATTTCACTTTGTTTTCATTGAAACTCCCCACTGCCGGGTAAGCGATCACTTCATTTCTCTGCAAGTGAATATTTTTCCCAATCAGCTTCTCATAAGTGTCTGCGGTCATAAAGTTGACAGCCGTTAGACTAGAAAGATTTTGTTTGTTTTCGAATTTGCCATTGTGCATCGCTCCGACTATGGTGCTCGACATTTCATAGACAATTTTATGCTTCAGCGGTACTCCTTTTTTTTCAGCCACCCGATCAATGAGTGCAATACTCCGCTCCTGCGTCGAGTTGACATTCATCACTGTATTTCGGACGAAATAGTCGTTCAGAAATCCATTGATGCTGGAGTATAGACCGATTGTTGTTGCCAAGGTAACGAACGTCATTGTCACTAAAATCGTTATATTTGCCAGTCCGACCGCATTCTGTTTCATGCGGTAAAGCATACTGGAAACGGTGATAAAGTGTTTGGGTTGATAATAATAGTTTTTAATTTTTTTCTGCCGCTTTAATAACCAGATGGTAAAACTCATGTAGAACAGAAGTGTACCAAAGATGACAAACAACACAGCGATAAAGAATTTCGTTAAGGCATCGAGTGGAGAGGTTACCGTTACAGCAAGGTAATAACCGATGGCTAAGGAAATCATTCCAAGAAACGCCAGGATACTGCGTGATTTTGGCTCTTTTTCTCCTCTGCTCGCATTTTTGAGCAATTCCAGACTTGACTGACGATGGATGGAGATGCTGCCGATGAGCATCAGCAGCAGATAGATACAAGCAAAAGCCAGGGTAACAATCATAACCGCCCGTGGACTCCACTGTAAGACAAAATAGTTTTCGCCAAGCAGGTGGATTAAAATGAGATATAAAAATTTGGCAAGAATAATGCCTAGAACAGTTCCTGCGACTACAGTCGCTCCGAAGATCATCAGCAATTCCAGAATCGAGATTCGGACAATCTGCCGCTTTTTCAAGCCCAAAATATTGTAGAGCCCAAATTCTTTTGTTCGCCGTTTCAGCAAAAATCGGTAGCTGTAAATCATAAAGATGGTCGCAAAGAGGATCAGAACAACCAGCCCTAAGCCCAGCAGCATCGCAAAATTTCCCCAACTCGGCAATTTTTTCAAGCTTGGACTGAACAAAATCGTTGCGATCATCAGATTCATGAGAAACATCACGACACTGGAGAGGCCAAAGGGAAGAAAATTGCTCATAGATTGACGGATGTTACGACTCGCTAATTTGAGGTAAAACAAATTATCTCACCTCCGTCCCAAGAAGATTCGTCATCGTCATGCTGACCTCTTGCAGAAACGCGGCTGCCTCTCGATTTGCGCGATAAAGCTGATGAAAAATACGACCGTCTTTAATAAACAACACGCGTTTTGCGTGACTCGCCGCAATCGCGGAGTGCGTCACCATCAGGATTGTCTGCCCTGTTTCATTAATCTCTTCAAGCAGAGCGAGAAGCCCTTCACTGTTCTTGAAGTCAAGCGCAGCAGTCGGTTCATCAGCCAAAACAATTTCCGGTTGGGTGATCAGGGCGCGAGCGATCGCGACCCGTTGTTTCTGACCGCCTGACAATTCAAATGGCTGTTTGTTCAGCAAATCGGCAATATTTAATTTAGGTGCCAGTTTTTCTAAACGCTGCTCCATCACGCGAACCTTCTGGCGGCCAAGTACTAATGGCAAGAAAATATTGTCGCGAACAGACAACGTATCAAGAAGGTTGAAGTCCTGAAAGATAAAGCCCAGATGCTCGCGGCGAAACTCTGCCAACTTGCTCTCTTTAATTTTCGTCACATCCTGACCGTTAAGGATCACTGATCCCGACGTCGGTTTTTCAAGCGTCGCCAGCGTGTTAAGTAGAGTCGTCTTTCCCGAACCACTTTCACCCATAATGGCGATATACTCCCCGTCCTCGACGCTAAAACTCACATCCTGCAGGGCAACGGTTTTTTCCTTACTGAATCTCGTCTGAAATATTTTTTGCAAGTGATTGACCTGTAACAACATATTGCTCGCTCCTCATTTAGCATGCCTTTGATGAGTTTAGTATACATGGTCTTAGGCGCGGGTACTCTGACATTTCTGACGCATAATCTTACAGATTTGTCAGAATAGGAGAAGCTTCTCATTCCTCGCATTCCTGCAGCCTGATTGTCGAGTCCCCAAATAGCCTTATAAATTATGCGAGAATAGAAATATTCTGAGGAATAAACCATTTGCTGAAGAGCTTTTGCGGGAAGCTCATCCTAAATTCTTCAATGACTGGTATCAAGTCCTGGTTCCATGAATATTCCTTTAAAGGTCAGCATACAGATTCTTCCAATGAAGTAAAAAACACCGTCGGGCGCTCATGCGTCGATCGATCAGTGTCCTCAGTCTTTCCTATCCTGAATGGTGACAACATCATTGCCGATCACTCGTCTTCTGAATGAAGAGTTTCCAGTCCTTCGCTCACTATAAAGTACACTAAAATTAATGCCGCTGCTGAATCAGCCCACCACCAGTTAAATAACGCTGTCAGTCCTGCTCCAATTAGAACGGTAAAGGCCATATATGCACACACAAGATTGCACATGCCGTCTTCAGCCAATGCTTTACTGCCCATTGTCCTGGCAATTCGGCGTTTTTCCGCCATCAATAGCGGCATAATGACACATGAACCGATCGCAAGTGCAATTCCAAGAATGCTCGTTTCTGCACTATGGTGTGTAATCAAATTAAATATCGATGTAATGACCACATAGGCAGCTAGCAGCAATAAAGCCACACCAACAACAAGAGAGGAAATACGTTCGGCATGTTCAATTTTTTCTCTGCCGAAATTTTGATATTCCACGTTTAACCGCCAGATAAGGACAGAACCCGAAATAAATTCAATGAGACTATCTACGCCAAAAGCAACTAACAATAAAGAATGTGCAGAGACTCCCGAATATACCGCAATTGAAAATTCAGTGAGCATCCAAACAATGGAAAAAATTTCAATATGAATTCCCGTTTTCACGGGATTAACATTATTATACTTTGAGTTCAAATTCGAGTCTCCACCCTTCTCCGCATAGCTCTCCTTCACTATTTTTCATTTTAGCAATTTTTCCCTACGCTAACTCAGGCCATCAGTATGACAGTTTCCTTCCCAACACAGCTAACAAAGTCATGATAACTTTCATCCGACATGCAGACGGGCGAGGCATTCCCTGGCACATATTAAAAGTGACAGATAAACGTGAGAAACAGAGGTTCAAATTCAGTAGTGCCCTCTTTATCCATACTATTTCTTATTCCTCAGCCATTTCTCGATACCTTAAAGTAATTAAGTCAGTCACGATCGGATAGATCCAAGCGTGCGTTTGCATCGTCGTTTGATGATTAAAGATAATGCATTGGTCAATATACTCGAACGAATTGGCCTTAGCATTGGAGGTGATCAATACGAATTTCGCGTGACTTTTTTTAATAATATTTTTATTGAGCGTTCTATTTTGCAGGGCGTACGTGTTAATATACGTTCCTGAATTTGAGAAAAGGATGATCAATGTATTTTCATCCGCATTTTTAATAAAATTGTCTTGTTTGACGTCATTTTGAAACGTAACAATGAACTTCTTGTTATAGGCCAGTTTATATTGTAAATCGATCGCAGCTGTTTCAGAAAATAGTAAACCAAAAGCAGCAACTCTTTGGTACCGATGAAGTAAACGGGCAACATGATCGATGGCCTGCATATTAATATGCTCTTTCAGCCAGTTCATATCGCCTATAATCGCTTTAAAATATTGGTTGTGGCCATTCTCCTGCAAATTAGAGAGGATATTCGTATTGTAATTTAAGTCAAAATGAAATTTATTCTCTTTGAAGGGTGCAGCTGCCCGCAAAGCTGAATAGTCGTCGAAACCGATTAATCTCGCAAATTTGGAGATTGTCGATTTGGAGACGGTACATAACTTTGCAATCTGATCGATGGAACAATCGGTAATCCGTTCATAATTTAAGAGCAGAATCAGCGCAATATGGTAATGAATCGAGTTGACTTCTTTTTCATTCAGGATGGTTAACAGTCTGTTAATTAATAATCCCATTTGGTCTTCGATCCTCTCTAAAAAACTCATGGTTTTGCTCAAGTGTGCGATTAGCAATGTTTTACCCTTGTCCTTGCTCAATCTCCTCTAATCCTAGTATGATTATATACTCGTGTTAAAAAAAATGAAATCGGTGGATCAGTTTTCAATTTGCGAAATTTCAGGGGCCGTTTCGCAAAATCACCTACAATTAATCAAGTAAATGATAGCGCATACAATTCCGGGCTTGGCTAGTCATTACTGTGATCGCCTCGCGAACGATTACGTGGATAACTTTTATTATGCATTTCAATGACTCATACGAGGGGGATTAACGATGAGTAGAACGGATTATAACGCTTTGGCGTCACAAATTGTGACTTCTGTCGGCGGAACGGATAATGTCATCGATCTATTTCATTGCGTCACAAGACTGAGATTCAGACTCAAAGATGCTTCAAAAGCAAATAAAGTTGCACTTAACCAATTACCGCAGGTCTTATCTGTCGTTGAGGCCAATGGGCAATATCAAATCGTGATTGGCAACCAGGTTTCAGATGTCTTCGAGGCTATTATGAACGCTTATCCGATAAAAAATGCACAAAACGACAACCAGGATGGGGGAACGACCGCAGAACCGGCAGGTGATAAACCAAACCTGCTAATCCGCTTGTTTAATGTCCTTTCCTCAATTTTTAACCCGATTATTATTGCCTTAGCCGGTGCCGGCATGCTCAAAGCGGTATTAGTCATTTTCACGACGTTTCATTGGTTAAGTGACACAAGCGCGACCTACAGAATTCTATCGGCGGCCGGAAATAGTGTCTTCTATTTTCTACCATTATTTCTGGCAATCAGCGCGGCACGGACCTTTAAAGCGAATCAATTTATCTCATTGGCCATCGTGGCTGCCTTGCTTGAACCTAACTTTACCGGCCTGATGAAAAATACCGGTGATATCGTTTCATTCATGGGCATACCGACTGTTTTGATGGGCTATTCCGGAACCGTTGTTCCAGCAATTCTTTCGATTTACGTCTACTCAAAGCTAGAAAAAATACTAAGAAAATTTATTCCCAAAAGTATTGAAATTTTCGCACTTTCGATGGTCGCGTTGTTTATCATGGTTCCCCTGTCCGTTATGGTTATTGGGCCTTTGGGTGTTTATCTCGGTAACGGGGTCGGCGATGTAATCAACTTTTTGAGTAATCGAAGTGGCCTGCTGACAGGTCTTGTCATCGGTGCAGGGTGGACCTATTTGGTTATGCTGGGCATCCATTGGGGTGTCGTTCCGATTATGATCAACAATATTTCAACACGCGGTTATGATGTTATTCGCCCAATGGTTGCAGCGGCAACCTTTGCAAGCTCTGGAGCCGCTCTAGGCGTATTCCTGAGAACGAAAAACAAAGCAACAAAAAATTATGCTCTCTCCGCTATATTGCCTGCATTATTAGGAGGTATTACTGAACCGATCGTTTATGGGTTGTCGATTAAATATAAAAGACCTTTAATTGCCCAGACCATCGCCGGAGGTATTGCCGGTGCATTCATGGGTGCTTTGAAGACGAAAGCGATTGTCTACGTTTTTCCGGCCATTACCACCTTGCCTGCATTCTTTGGCAATACATTCATCTACTATTGCATCGGCATTTCTTTGGCCTTTGTTTTATCAGCGCTGCTAACGTTCCTGATTGGGTTTAATGATGAAACCACTCAGGAACAAAACACACTTTCAACGTTTGTTGAAGGGAAGGTAATTCCCTTGGCCGATGTTGATGATAGAGCTTTCTCATCGAAATCGATGGGGGAAGGAATTGCTGTCATCCCTACAAAAGGGACGATCTATGCGCCAACTTCCGGAGATGTGGAAGTACTCTTTCCAACAGGTCATGCGATTGGTTTAAAGAATCCGAATGGTATTGAAGTGCTCATTCACATAGGTATTGATACGGTCTCATTGAATGGGAAGTATTTCAAGACTTACGTTAAGAAGGGCGATCATGTTACAAGAGGACAAAAACTCATTGATTTTGATCTAAATAAGATTAAAGAAGCCGGTTATGATCCAACGACAATGTTGGTCATCACCAATAGCGCCGAGTTGGGTGAGTTCCGCATCTTGAACCACGATCTCGTGAAAAAGAACAGCAAACTTTTGGAATTAAATTTAAAACAACAGGTAAATTAAAATAAAAGGAATGTTTAGTATATGACAAATCAAAGTTATTTTCCAAAAGACTTTCTCTGGGGAGGAGCCATTGCTGCCAATCAAGCGGAAGGCGCATGGAACGCGGACGGAAAAGGGATGTCGGTCGCAGATGTCGCCAAACTAAAAACTAATTTGGACATTAAGGATTATACGGGTCAGTGGCATGTAAGCCCTGCCGACATAGATACGGCAATGAGAACAGACGATACAACTTATTATCCTAAGAGAAGAGGAATCGACTTTTATCATCGCTATGAAGAAGATATTGCCTTATTTAAAGAGATGGGATTTAAAACCTTAAGAATCTCAATCGCCTGGACCCGGCTTTTTCCAAATGGCACTGAAAAAGAACCCAATCAAAGAGGAATCGACTATTACGTAAATGTCCTGAAAGCGTTGAAGAAAAATCGTATTGAACCTTTAGTGACCTTGTCGCATTACGAGATGCCCCTCTATCTGGTCAACCACTATGACGGCTGGGTCTCCAGAGAAGTCGTCGATATGTTTGTCAAGTTTTGCCGGGTCTGCTTTAAATATTTTGGACAATACGTGAAATATTGGCTCACCTTCAACGAGATTGATAGTGTTTTCCGTCATCCTTTTACAACAGTCGGAGTCGTTGAGGAAAAATATCCAAATAAGAAGGAAGCAGAAAAGGCAATTTACCAGGCGCTGCATCATCAATTTATTGCGAGTGCTCTCGCGACTAAAATAGCGCGTCAAATGATCCCGGCAGTAAAGGTCGGCTGTATGTTAACGAAAACGTTAGCTTATCCCAACAGCTGTAATCCGAATGACGTCATTTTGGCTCAAAGACATAACAGAGAGAACAGTTTCTATGCGGATGTCCAAGTGTTTGGCGAATATCCAGGGTTCATGCTGCGCTATTTTAAAGATAATGGCATACAGATTAAGAAAAATACAGGCGATGATGAAATACTGAAAGAACATACGGTCGACTTTGTGTCAATCAGCTACTACATGTCGATGATCAGAAGTGTCGATGAAGACTCAATGGAAAAAGTCGGAGGAAATTTAACGACAAGTGCTAAAAATCCCTATTTAGAGACAAGTGATTGGGGCTGGCAGATTGATCCAAAGGGGTTAAGAATCGGTTTAATAGACTTATACGATCGCTATCACCTCCCGCTCTTTGTTGTTGAAAACGGGATCGGCGCTAAAGATCATCTTGAGGCGGATCACACCGTTCACGATGATTATCGCATTGCTTATTTCAAAGAACACCTCAAAGAAATGAACATTGCCTGCAAGGAGGGAGTTGAAATGCTTGGCTACACTTCCTGGGGCTGTATAGATATTATCAGTGCTTCCACATCGCAAATGGACAAACGCTACGGCTTCATTTACGTTGATGAAGATGATTATGGCCGGGGAACAGCCAACAGATATCAGAAAGACAGTTTTTACTGGTATAAGAAAGTCATTGAAACAAATGGTGAATCTTTATTCGAGAGCTAATGGTCAGGAGGCAAGACAGAAATCAATTGCACGAAACGGTACCTCAACAAAATGAAAAAGGTCATCGGGAAATCATTTATTTTGATGATCATACGGATAAAGTTAAGGCATTCGCATTCTCCGATAATTAAAAGAAGATCCTCTATCGCTTATGGGTAGAGGATCTTCTTTTATAAAATGCAGATAATATTGCCAATAAAATCGAGCTGCGCATAACCCAGCAGAATATATAAGTTGAATCTAAAATTTGCATTTTTACGCACAGTCGGTTAATAACCTGGCTTGGCATACGATTAACTTCCTCGATTTTGATTTGCGCTGCTTTTTACATAGAGAACGGGTCAATAGCTTATCGGTTGACTTGATATTGTGCCATTGTCATATGTTAAAAAATAAATGAGGACTAACACATGTCTTATTCATCATCTGAATCCAGTTCTCTGAAAATCACATAATGCAGTGCGCGTAATGCATCGATGGCATGAAACCCCCAGTGACTATCAAAACCAAATTTCCAATACCAGAGCGCTTCGGCCTTATCCTTTTGATAGATTTGTAATCCCTTCTTCAGCTCGATGTAAATATCGGACAAATCATCACTCAACTCGCCTATTAAGGGTTCATCCAGATGATAAGGATCAAAAACTTCCCAATAAGCATCGTATTGCTTAATTTCAAGAACGGGCTTTGTGATCGCCTTACATGTAGAAAAATCAAAATCAACATCTACAAGTGCTAACGAGTAACCCGCCCTGTAAAGAGCTGATAGCCTCTCAAATAATGATTTAAATCCATCCAAATTAACAAACACCTGATGCCTATCTATAAAGTCACAGAAATCTTTTGCGGCTACGAAAAAGGCATACGCTTCGGCAAATTCCTCTCGTTTCATTTTTCTCACCCCAATGATCGATTGAGCAATATTTAGTCTGCCGATATAGCCCTAAAATACTCCTGTTCGTTTAATTCTATTATAGTCGGGTATGCCGTTCCAGTTGAGAAATTATCCCGGTGATAATCGTTGAAACTCCACCAACCATCGAAATGCTTAAAATGTTGACCGTTGTCGTGAACCGAGGTTGACTTAAAATTATTTTTCCAGCAGTTGGTCAATAAAACTGAGAACGCCTTGCGATTGATTATCGGTCGTCTGTGCCTTCGCTACAGCAGTAACAGCTGGTTGGGCATTTTGCATCGAAACGCCGAGTCCAACTTCCCTAATCATTTCAAGATCATTCCCACCATCACCAAATGCACACATTTCACTCAGATCGATTCCGAGAACTGTTCCTAATTCCCTTAGTCCAGCAGCTTTATTCATCCCTAACTGAATGACATCAATATCGCCATATCCGCTACTCGTCGGTTCAGCTAATCCGATTAGCATGATTCGCAAACGTGCGACAATATCCTCCGTCAGTTCAGGCGGGCAAGTGATCGCGAACTTCAAAACATTATCGTCAATATGGTCAAAATCTTTCTACGACAGTCAATTGATGGTAATAGTGACGCATAAAACTCAATATGCGCTTCACCTTCACTTGCGCGCACATAGGCACTCTTCTGCCCACATACAAGTATCTTCAATTTTGGGATCTCAATCAACTTCGGCAAAATTTGCTTGACGGCTAGAGGACTGAAGGCATGCAGCGCATAAATTTGCTTTTGATCGAGAATGTACGCACCATTCTCAGCGACATAAATTGTATTGGGATAATCCTCAAAAAAAGACTTCAATTGAAAGTATTGGTTCCCACTCGCAACAACAAAGTGAACGCCTTGTCGTTGCATTTCCGTATGCAGCTTCGAAAAATGGAGACGATCATAACTCATATCGTCGCGTAAGAATGTGCCATCCATATCAGTTGCAATCAACTTAATCATATAGATCCTCCTTCAGATGCTGAGCAGCGCAGGTGTTTCTATTTTCAATAATTGAATTGGTCACCTATGTGATCAGCCCTATTAAGCTCTGGCACAATCATGGGCAATCCCACACTAAAAACTTTTCTTACCCCAGTATCAAACCCCTTTTTGTGTGTAAATTAATCTCAACCAGAATAAACCTAGTAATCATCCATTTTCAGATAGCAGCGTTCTTCCAACTGGAAGGCTGGCCGCTATTCATAGCGAAAAATATTCACTATTGACCAATTGGTGAAAATATTGATCCATCTGCATCGCTGATACGCTATGGCCATTCCGCGCCCACCACGCGCTGAGCGAAGAGAGAACACCCGAATAGAACTCGGTGATAATCTCAATCGGTACCGCGAATCTTTTCCCTCTCTGAGCCAGCTCTATGAGAAGGAGTTTCAGCGCTTCCTTATTATGTTGTGCCATATAATGACTGAAGATCGCGTCATTTTTCTGAGTCTGCATAATTTTGTCAAATAATTCGTGACTGGGCATCTTCTCCATACTTTGGAACGGCTGTTCAATACGTTCTTCTAAACTGATCTGTATAAACTCCTCATTAAACTTTGAAAACCCGAAAAAAAGCAGATCATATTTATCCTTAAAATGTTTATAAAAGGTTGTCCGGTGCACCATTGCTTTCTCACAGATTTGATTGACTGTAATCGAATTAAACTCCTTTCCTGGAATGGATAATAGATCTGTAAGCGCATTCCAGAGTAATTTATGTGTTCTCCTTATCCTTAGGTCGCTCTTTTTATCAAGATACTCCATCTACACATCACCCGATTTTGTAGTTTATATAGACATTCATCCAAAATTGATTCTTACCTTTTCATATCTACACCCGTATAGTAATCAGTACACAGTTCTATTTTTTCTACTAGTGTAGCACAAAAAAAAAGAAAGGAATCGATCTACATGATGACAGAAAATGGCCTCACGAAAAATTCGATCGACTTGTCGACAATCAACAGGACGCCTATAGTAATCTCATTGATTGTCGGCGCCTTTGTTTCAATTTTGAATGAAACTTTGTTAAACAATGCTCTGCCGAATCTGATGAAAGAGTTCAGTGTGAGTGCCACGACCATTCAATGGCTAAGCACCGGTTTCATGCTTGTCGTCGGAATATCCATCCCTGTCACAGCCGTGCTGCAGCAGTGGTTTACGACGCGGCAATTATTTTTGTCCTCCATGCTGATATTTTTAATCGGCACACTGATCGCCGCCTTTTCACCTACGTTCGGCTTTTTACTCACCGGACGTGTGATCCAAGCACTAGGCACAGGACTGAATATGCCGATCATGACGACTACAATTTTAATCATCTATCCTCCTAAAAAGCGCGGCGGCGCAATGGGATTGGTGGGTTTGGTTATTACATTCGCCCCCGCCATTGGGCCGACACTCTCAGGTATCATTATTGATTCACTCAACTGGCGCTGGTTATTTTACCTGATCGCCCCGTTGGCTCTTATTTCCGTTCTGATCGGCGCCAAATATTTACGAAATGTCACGCAGTTAAAAAGGTCAACAATTGATATAATATCCATTGTTCTATCCACGCTGGGTTTCGGCGGGATTGTTTATGGCTTCAGTATGGCCGGCGATATTAGCTGGTCCGGTAGAAGTGTTTATTGGCCGTTAATAATTGGCATTATTGGATTAGTCTTATTCATTTTCAGGCAATTAAAGATCAATAATCCAATTCTCGACTTGCGGACATTTAAATACCCGATGTTTTCAATAACGATTGTATTGATTTTTATGGTTAATATGTCGCTCTTTTCAGTAATGACATTATTACCGATGTTTTTACAAGGGGTGCTGCTTGCCTCTGCATTCGTGTCTGGTTTAATTATGCTACCGGGCAGTGTACTGAACGGAATTATGGGTTTGATTTCAGGAAAACTCTTTGACAAATATGGCCCATATCTCCTGATCATTCCAGGTATGATCCTGATTGTCATCGCCATGTGGTTCCTGATAGGAATTAATGCTTCCACTTCGATAGGGGAGCTCATTTTTATTCACTGCATCCTGTTGACTGGACTGTCGCTCGTGATGATGCCTGCGCAAACACATGGTTTAAACCAACTGCCAGTGAATTTGTATCCACATGGATCGGCCATCTTCAGTACGCTGCAGCAAGTGTCAGGAGCGATCGGAACGGCGTTATTTATCAGCATTATGTCCTCGGGGCAGAAGAATTATTTAGCACACTCCGTCCATCCGAAAAGCCAATTGGAAATAAGCGCCGCTTTAACGCAAGGCCTGCACGAGGCTTTTCTGCTTGGATTAATTGTGACTGTGATCGTTTTTATCCTTTCGTTTTTCATAAAGCACAGCAAACAGAACCCCGAGAGTAATCAAGAGAACGGATAAAATTGCGCATTTACGCGATGGCTATACACAAATGAGGCTTTTAAGATAGCCTCTACATTTATTTATTATCGAGTAGCCAATAAATCATGATTTCAAATACCCGTATTGGTTTCTGCTGTCACTACGTCAGACAAAGCAGAAGCCATGAAAACAACAATGGGAACTTAAACTCGAAGTTCAGTTCATTCGCAAAATGATCTGGCTTGCGTTATTCTTGATGTTCTGAATGAATTATATTAAGTTGATGATAGTTGATGAAACAACGTTGCCTCCTAGTGAATTCTTCGAAGTGATTTTTAAATATGGGAGATGATCGTTTTGAGTAATGTCTTAATCCTCGGTGCTTCAGGTAATATTGCCCAGCATGTTATTCATTTCTTAGATCAACAGCAACACCATAAGCTGAAATTATTTGTACGTCATCCAGAAAAGTTGTCCAATGAAACAACGCGGCTAATTGTCGGTGATGCGACAAATGAAAGAGATATGGAAAATGCTCTGCAAAATATTGATATGGTTTATGCTAATCTGGGTCCATATTTGATGCCAGATATGGCAAAGGCAGTCGTTTCCGCAATGGATAAGGCAGCTGTGAAACGATTGATTTGGATCGCTACCGGAGGCATTTATGATGAATTACCCAAAAGTTATAGAAAACAGGCTTATGCTGAACTTGGGAGTCCCTATGATAAAACAGGCTATATGCGTGATCAGGCAGACGGCGCGAAAATTATAGAATCCAGTGATCTGAACTATACAATTCTGCGTCCCAGCATGCTGACAGATGAGAATATCATCTCTGAAATTATTTTCTCCGGCAGGCATGAAGAATTTGCTGGCGAGGCGATCAGCCGCAAGACGGTTGCAAAATTGATTTATGAATTCATTGAACGCCCCAATCAATATAAACGGGATTCAATCGGAATCGGTTCCGTTGTCTCCAGTAAATCGGCAAATATTTGATTTATACTGCTATCGCTGTTACCCCTATTGCTCAAGTTCAACAGTACATATATGTGGAATAATAGAGTCCATGTTATGTTAAATATCATAAGCAATGCACTTATGAAAATTTTTCAAAAAAGAGGCAGTACTGCAGTGGGGCTACTAAAAAACTCGTTTTTCTTCAGAAGAGCTGAACAACGTTATAGAAAAAAGACAATCCAAATTCATTTTCTGAATTCTGGGTTGTCTTTTTTCATGAATAAGGAGATCCTACCCTCCTTCCTCTTTGTCTAGTCGACGGTTACAACGATCAACCGTCGCGCCTTTTATCTGTTTGGTTGGCATGGTTTTATCCTCTCCCACTGATTTACCCATTCTATGGTTAGATTATCTCAGTTGGCTGGAAGAAAAAATCAATTAGTTAAAAAAGGTAATAAACACCCTCAACTTCACAACAAAATAATTTTCTCGCTTAATAAAAAATCTTTTTTAGAAATCCTGGTTTACCACTGTTTACTGCGCAGTTAAACACGTACAATGAAATTCATGATGGGTTGCCAAGAAAAAGCAAAAGTTACTGAATTTGTTGAATATGGAGGAATCCTCCGATGTTGTCGTATTTCTTTTTTAATCTAGCCCCATATAGTTGGAGTAGTTCTGAGGGAAGATCACCTTCAAGCGTTCACGAACGTATTCGTACTTGTCCCCAGCCTCAAGCACCTTGTGTAGAAGTAGCTGCTCTTTGAGATCTCAAGTGCGTGAAGCAAGACCTTGAGCGGATATTTATCACGAAGGGCATCAATCACCTGCATCTTCTCCTTGTTAATCAGGTGGAGTTATCGACGCCCAGTTTTTTTAGGAGATCGTTGACCTGCTTGAAAATATCATTTTTAATCAAATTATATTTACTGACATTGGACTAGTTCCATGTTGTACGATTCGTAAATTTGCCATTAACAAAAATTATCTTAAAGGGGTTCAATAATCGCAGCATTGGGGTATACGATTAGGTAAATTTAAAACCCCAAATATAACAAAAAAGCCAACACTCTGATTTGCTCAAAGCACTGACTTTTCTTAGTTTTCAAGGCTCTTTCAGCCTTTTGCGATACCGGTGGTCGGGGTCTAAATAACGGTCAAAGTACTGATTCAATAAG
This sequence comes from Sporolactobacillus sp., assembly GCA_048976585.1. Lineage (GTDB taxonomy): Bacteria > Bacillota > Bacilli > Bacillales > Sporolactobacillaceae > Sporolactobacillus. The sequence continues at coordinate 21,663 of JBHGUY010000043.1, forward strand.
GTTTTGCAAATGTGATGTGTAAAATTTGTGTAAAGAATATCCCTTCATATTTTTCATAGAAGGGATATTTTTTAATGAAGAAACAACTTTACCATTATACATTTCTAACAAGTTTCATTGAAATAAATAAGGGTATTTACCCATAATTTTTATTAAAAGACTATAGATAAAAAGAAAGCCTGAAATTCTTAAGAAATTAGCCAACGCTATCCTTAGAAATCAGATTAATTACGATTAAAGTATATCAAAGTCAGCATATAGCATAACTAAAAATTATCATTCTTTCATTATCTAGGTCTATAATTTAAAACAAAATTTAGCATGAGAAGATTCACAGAAATATTATTTATGTCTTGTAATTCTATATTCTTTCCCTCTAAAAATTGCTCAAGTGCATTCACGGGCACATTAGCATACTCTGCTAAACTTTTATATGAAAAATTAAATTGCTCAATCAATACATCCGTTATTATTAATC
>JBHGUY010000044.1:0-180915 GCA_048976585.1 Sporolactobacillus sp.
TTCTAATTATCCGCGAGCGACGGAAGCCGCGATCACCCATACCGAAGATGCACATACCGAAACACATGAGGTTATCACTGCGGGAGATGCCGATCTTGCTCTGCACTATGAAGTGCAAGATATGCAAAGATATATTGAACAAGGACACGATGATGGCGAATTTGCCTTGTCAGTGGACATCATGGACATATTGACCAATGTCCGGAACCAATGGGGAATGAAATACCCCTTTGATAGTACGGAAATAAAAAAGGAAGTTGTGCATGGAATCTAATATCAAAGAATTTGTGAATACGATCTATTCAAATATGGGCCGTTTTTCTAAGTCCGAAAAAAAGATCGTTGATTTAATGATTAACGACACTCAATTTGTGATTAATGCAACGATTTCGCAACTGGCTGATCGTGCGGGTGTTAGCGAAGCATCGATCTCGCGATTTTGTAAAAAAATTGATCTGGATGGTTTTCATCATTTAAAGGTGATCTTGGCACAGAGTTCATTAAATAATGGAGATTCTCAGCTGAGCAGGTCCGAGACGAATCAAAACAAGACATTAGACAAATTCATGAACGACAAAGAGGATGAGATTCAGGCAACCCTAGATGGCTTTGACAAACCGATTATGAAAAAAATTCTGCGGGCGATCAAAGAAGCGCGATTAATTCAAATTATGGCTGAAGGCAATACATTTCCTGTAGCTCTAGATGCTTGCTTTAAACTGAACCAAATTGGGAGGCTGGCGTTTACCGCCTCTTCCTGGGAAGTGGCAATGGGGCAGACCTTAAATTTAACGGAGTTCGATATGTCCATCGTCATCTCGAATTCAGGCGAATCACGCCAGTTAATTCAATTAATCGAAGTCGCGAAAAAGAATCACGTCACAATCGTCGCTCTTACGAATAATAATCGTTCACCTATTGCCACATTATCTGACTATAATGTGGTTACGGCGAGCAGAGGAACGATCTTCATGTCCGAATATTTTTTCTCACGAGTGTCCGCAGTGACGGCAATTGAAGCTATTTTTATGCTGCTGCTGGCAGATAATCCTCAACTGAAGAAGAAAATTCAAGAACATGAATTATTGATCGCATCAAAAAAGATTTAAATGAAACTTGAATTAAGATTTTTGGCCGCTTAACCATTCAGGCAAAAAAGCAAGAAAGGTTGAGTTGGCGTACCACCAACATGAAAAACCCTGATCAGTTATCTGTCAGGGTTTTTTGGATCTTTTGTGGCCTTATAAATCAGAAATTGGGGATAGAATACTTTGCGGCGATACACCATTGCTCAGTTTTGAAAAGGCATCTTTCAATATAAGATTCTGTTAACGTTGATTGCTGTTTCTTATCATTTTTTACGGCATGCTCGTTTAGCTTTGAGTCACCACGCGGTGATTTTTTTTCGAATCACGATTCGCAGCTCATTTGGCATCCTCATAACTTCTAAATCATCACCTAAAAACAATAACCACTCAGCATAATAAATTAAGCGTTCCGTATTGTGTACTTCAACAAAATCTGAAAATCTTGCGGTTTGTTGAAAAGGGTCTAAATAGTGCAAACTAATTGTTGGCAAGTGTAATTGTTTAAATTTATTAATTGCTGACTTGTTTAACTTGATCATTAAATTAGGCTCAGGGCGACTATCCTTTAATAATGCAGTCAGTTGTTTTTGCGATATGGGTACTCGATTATCGAGACGCGCGGCTTGAATACGGTCGACTCGAAACGTCCGCTGTTCTTGACGCAAAAAATCAAAGGTTGCGATGTACCAATTAGCATTACGATGGAAAAAATTTAATAGGTACACCCGCCGTGTCATCGGCTCACCATGCGGCTTTTGGTAGTCAAATAAGAGATAACGACTTCTTAATGCCAGCTCGATTACCGTTTTAAGCATTGGTGTGGGAAAATCGTTGAGTTCCAGCAAGTCAGGATTATTGGGATTGGTATTCTCAAATTGTAACAAGTGTTTTAGCTCAATTAGCTCATCCTGTTGACCAGTTGAAGCAATGGCCAGTAGCTTTTCACTTAACGTTTTACGATTCTGTAAATAGGGCAGTTGCTGATTCGCTGTTCCTAAGAAAGCAATGAACAGTGCTTTGAGCTCATCATTGGTAAATTGCACGGCCGGCAATAATTGGTTAGACAGGATTGAATAACCCCCGTCGCGACCAACCTCAGCCACGAGTGGCATGCCGAGTTCTTCAATCTCGTGCACATCACGAATCGCGGTCGAGCGCGAAATGGCAAACTCACGCATTAATTCGCTAAGGGTAAAAAATTGCCGGTTATTCATATAACGCATCATTGTATTTAAACGTTCTGTTTTTTTCATATTATGGATTTCCTTTTTTTAAAGGTATCAATTTTTGGCATGATTAAGTCTTACACTGAGTATATCAAATTAAAGGAGAGACAGATATGGCAGATTATGAAATTCAAACAAAAAAAGCTTTTACAGTACTCGCTTATGGTACAAAAATGCCCGATGACTATGCACAAATTCCTGCCGCTAAGGCAGCTTGGTGGCAGAAGATAATGGAAGATGGTCGCTGGGAGCAGTTAAAGCGTCTGGCTGATAATGACCTAGAATTTGCGGTCAATGAAGCCGTTAATAATGAGATGTGGTATTATTCCGGCGTTCAAGCTAGCGTTGAATTGCCCGATGGAAAGGATTCCCGTGCGATTCAATTTTCTGCCGGTGAGTATTTGATCGTTGCCGGCTCAGCGGACAGTGCAGGACAATTATTTGGTCAATTAGAAGGCACTGCCTTTGGCAAGATCTTGGCCAACGCGACTGATTTTGCTTACGTTGGGGGTCCAAACGCGGCGGTGCAAACGAGTGCAACAGCCAGTCAAGTCAACGGAGAGATATGGATTCCAATCATTAGGAAATGAGTAAAAAGGCGATCTGAGTATCGCTTTTTTTCTGCTTAAATATTTAGCGCCACGCGACTTTTTGATCATCTGCCCTGATGATAAAATTAAGCATAAAATGAATTTCCCTAAAATTGAAAGTAATTAGGAAATATCAATGGCTTCTGGAAATTGGAGTGCAAATAAGCCCATTCATGAAAAGCTTGTCCTTTTCACAAATGGGCTTATGCTCTATCCATCAAGCGCAGCATCGCCGTAGTTTATTGCTTTTTTGCTAAGTTTTCCAATGCCCAGTAGTTCGGTTTTCCGCTGCCTAAAAGCGGGATTTCGGCGACGTATTCAATGTTGGTGGGCATATACAGCATGGACATTTTTTTACCTTTGATAAACTTTTTGAATTCTCGCGCAACCACGTTTGCTTTTGTGCTGAACAGGATAATTTGCTCACCCTTTCGCTTATCAGGAATGCTTACGGCATAAAAATCAGAGGTACCGAAACATTCTAAAGCGAGTTCTTCAACCTTGTTCAACGAGATCATTTCACCGGCAATTTTTGCGAATCGTTTGAGCCGGGAAATAATATGAATAAATCCATCTTTATCGATTTCAGCGATGTCTCCGGTATTGTACCATTCTCCGCAAGGGACATACCCTTTCCCGTGAATCAGATAGCCTTTCATGACATTCGGGCCTTTGAGCAGCAGGTTTCCGCCTCTTTTGACCCCTTCCACCTTGGCGATTCTCGCTTCCATTAAAGGAATGAGTCGGCCTACCGTTCCCTCTTTATAGGACTTCGGCGTATTCAGAGAAATAATCGGTGATGTTTCTGTAGCTCCGTATCCTTCCAAAATCCTGATACCAAATTTATTTTTATAGATTTCCCGGACGTCATCCTGCAATTTCTCTGCGCCTGCGACCACGATTCGCAACGTTTGCAATTGTTCCTTCGTCGCGAATTTGGCATAATTGTTAAAAAATGTGTTGGTCGCGACAAAAATTGTACTCTTATCCTTTTGAATCATCTTTGGAATCTCCCGATAATTCAGCGGAGAGGGATACAGGAACGTTTTGACGCTTGTGACAAAGGGCAGTATGGATCCGACCGTCATGCCAAATGAATGGAAAAGCGGCAGCGGATTAAAGATTCGATCATCTTCACTGATTTCTATATGGGCAAAGACTTGCTTAATATTTGCGTAAATGTTTCGGTGAGTCAGAATAACCCCTTTCGGCTTGGATTCCGTGCCGGAAGTGAATAAAATGACTTGCGATGAATTTCTTTTTCTGAAGCGGGAAAATCTGGATTCGACCAATCCGGATACCTTATTACGGGTGGAAATATTGCCCGCTAAGTCCTCTAGATAAATGATTTTCACCTGTTTCTCCATCTCTTCGAGGACAAAGCCTAGATCTGCTTTTTTAATAAATTCACGAGAAGTAATGACAATCCCGAGCGAAGCTGTCTCAATACAATCGATAATGTTTTTCGATCCCATCGAAAAATTTAAAATACAGGGTTCCTGTTCATTCTTAAACAACGCAAACAGGACAATCGCCTGCGGTACAACATTAGGTAAAAAGATACCGATCCGCTCTTCATCTTTTACCGCTTCATGAATTTTCTTGCTCATGATATTGACGGCAATCAGAAATTTCTTGTAGGTAAACGAACTATTTGGATCTTCAATAATCACCTTTTTGGGGTGCAGCTTTACTTGTTTGACCATTTCATCAAATAGATTCACATCATTCGGTATTTCCAGTGTCAAGGCACTCACTCCCAAAGAAAAAATTCTATTTTTACTGATAGTATTAGAGACAAGATCAATGTGCGAAGAGCAGAAAAGATCAGGATCATCAAAAGAGAATCACCTTTGAAAGATACGAAGAGAATCAAAGAGAAGTTTCATCAATTGACCGGTTCTTTCCAAATAGAGAGCAAAAGTCGATTAGGGCCGCACATGACTTCTTGTTGTTAAAGATGTGCTATTCTTGATAGAATTGAATGGCTTGGAAACGGCGTAAAAAAGCATATTGCTCATGCTCAGTGTAGATGAAAAAGCCTGTCAATTCAACAAAATGGAAATGCTTAAATGAGGTGTGACTGCTGATACACGAGAATCCCTGCCATGCCCGCACTGGCTCCGGCATCTTTATATATGCCCGGCTCCGCAGAAAGAGAAGGGTATGCAGCAAAAATGTAAGAAGTGACTGATCTGGATTGATACCCATCTTCGTTTTAAAAGGGAGGAATGAGAGTCTTGCTGATTCAATGCACAAAAAAGTTGCTCGATGCACTTAAAATAAAACCGGTACAAGCACCTGATGAAGAGCCCTTGTTTTCATGGCATGCAAATTTGCTGACGATCAATCGTCGGAAAACGCTTGTCCTGATGAATGACAGCAGTCGCTATCTCATCGTGCTTCATGGACTTAAGGCGAAGGACTTCAAAAATTTGAATACACGCATTGTTGATGCTATTCGTGAGACGCTGCTTGCTGATTTGATAAAGCCTGAAATCGTCGAACGATTTCTCAAGCACTCATCAGAAATCGGCTATGCAAAAACCAAAAATCGAACAATGGTTGCGCGGCTGAATAAGTCCTGCGAGAGCGTTTGGGTTTATAGTGATGAATTGAATCCTGAGACAATGATTCAAACGGCTGTAAGCAAGAGGGGAAACGCTTCTCTGGTCGGCTATGGCAATGGAGACTATATCCTTCCTCATGAGCTGATGTATCAGGAATTGGAGGCTTTTGCCAAAGAGCCGCTATTCAGTTGTCAAGCGGCGACTTTTAAAGCAACGCTTGTGCTTGATCATCATAAGATTTGGCGCAGAGTCATTCTCCCTCTTTCGATAACATTCAAGCAGTTGCATGCGGTTCTGCAAACTCTCTTTGATTGGCAGAACTATCACTTGCATGACTTTTATATTTATGACGGCAAGAAGCCAGTTGTCAATCTCGTATGTAGTGAGGATGCTTTTGATGAACCGAATGATGTCCCCATGACCATGGAGACGGATAAGCAGCTGTCTGATTATGTTCCCAAATATTCAAAGCTCAAATACACCTATGATTTTGGTGACGATTGGGAGCATTTCATCGAGATAGAAAGTATCAATGAGAATTATCCGAATAACTACCCGATCTGTCTGGAGGGTGAGGGGACAGCGCCGCCGGAGGATGTTGGCGGTGAGGGAGGATACGATGAATTTCTAGAGGCAATGGCCAATCCAGAACATCCACAGCATAAATCGATGGTCGAATGGAGCCAGATGCAGCTATATCAAGACTTTGATCTTGAAAATGTGAATAGTGAACTGAAGGAGTGGCGATAGGCCTTTCATTTTAAAATGAACGTATTAAAGTGGATGGAGGAGATGGCTTGGTTGCAGATTTTTGGACATAAAGAAGAGGGCATTGATTATTTTGTCAGAGTGGGAACCTATGCGGTCATTTTCAAGGATTCAGACAAAAAGGTAGTCGGGCTCATCCGGGCAAATGGTGCTCAATATTTTTTGCCTGGCGGAGGCATTGAAGCAGGAGAAAATGATCGGCAATGTCTGAAACGTGAATTCTTGGAGGAAACCGGGTATTCAATCCGAGATATTCACTATCTGGGTCATGCCGTTCGTTATTTTCGATCGACTCTCCCTATTGCTCGCTACATGCTGAGTGATGGTCATTTTTATACAGCATGGCTGAATGAGAAAGTCCAAGAACAAACAGAGAAAGATAATTTCCTCGAATGGATAAGTGTCAGTTCTTATCATGAATTAATCTATCATCAGCATCAGGCATGGGCGATCGAACAGGCGTTAAAGAAATAATCAGTGCTGAAGCCGTACGATGGAGAAGACGGTAAAATATCTTCAGGAAAAGAATGTAATATGGAATTTAAATGTCCTGCTGAAGCCGTTTCCAATGTTAAAAAGATAATAAAAGAAATTCATTCCTATGAAGAACCGGTCATTAGTTTTTTACTTGTATATAACTTAACTTTCGCACCCTAATTTGGACAGATAAGCCTTGATATAGTTGGGTAAGCTCTCAATCCATTGTGTTAGTTGACAAGTCACCCATTTTTTGATTGACTTTTTTGTTTTTGTTAGGGCGTCATGAAGAATGTCCATGAGCTGCGTAAGTGCTACAAGCCCAATCTAGTTCATTCATTTCGTCACAGAGTTCATAAAACATACCACCAAGGGTCCGATTGTCTGTACTGCAACGGTTTTGCCAAGACAGAAGAATAAACCTTGAAAAGACAATGGACTAATCAGCAGATCGTACGATATGCCTTGGAACTCTTTTTGAAGCTTAAGAAAAGACTTCGTTGCTTTAAAAAATAATTCAATGTCCCATCTCATGCCGTACGTACGAATGATTTCCCGTTCTGTAAGTGTGCAGTCGGTGCTTAAAATGGCCAGCCATTCACTTTGTTTATTGCGGTTCTGAACGAACACCACTTTAACCGGGACTTCATTAGCCATTGTCGTACGAATAGAACGTAAAACTTCTTTGTGACTGGTTACGGGCTTGGCAAGTCGATACAGCGTTTTTAATCCAACCCATCGAGAGCCTTACTCGATAACGCTGATTTGTTGGTTTCACCATGCCAATGACATCGATCCCTTGACACGTCAAAGCTTTGATCAGAGGTTGCTGGGTAAACCAGCTGTCCATCAGAACATAGGACGAAAACAAGAGAAAATAAGAAATTAATCGTTAATTTTGCTTTTAATTACGGGGGAAGATATGATCTTGTTCAAGCAACACAGGCTATTGCAGACGATGTCTTAAAATCAAAGCTATCGTTAAACGAGATTAATGAGAAAACAATCGAAAATCATTTATTAACGAGTGGTCTTCCCAATCCGGACATTTTTATTCGAACAGGCGGAGAGAAACGTCTGAGTAATTTCTTGCTCTGGCAACTGGGAAATACTGAGATGTGATTCACAGATGTCTATTTTCCTGACTTTAATAAGGAGTTATTATTACAGGCAATAGAAGAGGTCAATCAAAGACACGTAAAGGATTGAGAGAAACTAGGTGTGTTTGCTTAATGAGTGAGGTCTATTGGTGTTTAATAGGTTCAATCAGAATTCAATTTGGGAGCTATAAGAATGTATCAGGAATACAAAAATCAATTATCTAAGGCAGTTGAGTCCTACGGCAAAATCACGGATAAAGAAATGAGTAGTTTCACAGAAATGTTGAAACCAATTTTCATAAAAAAAGATGACTATTTCATCAGAACAGGTGAAACAGAACCCTGGTTAGGGTTTATTGTTTCAGGTTTATTTCGCGGCTTTCAGATAAATGAATCAGGTGAAGAATATATCAAACATTTTTTTAGGGAAAATGATTTTATGACGGCTAATAGTCGTTCATTAGTTGATATTGACTATGTCTCCCAATCCTCAGCGTATTATTTTCAGGCATTGGAGGACTCCGTTGTTCTTCAAATTAATAAAGTGGAGACCAGAAAGCTTTTAAAATATATTTGCTGGGTAGAAATGTTTTCAAAATTTATTGAGCAGGTGCATAGAATTGAGGAGGATAGAATTAAACATTTAATGCTGGATGATGCGACGACTCGATACTTGAGATTCAAAGAAAATTTTCCAGGATTAGAAAATCGACTGAAACAATTCTATATTGCTTCTTACATAGGGATTTCACCGGTTTCATTGAGTAGAATACGAGCAGGATTGAAATCCTCTTAACCTATGTTAATGACGATAAAATGTACTTTCTGTTAATGTGTTCTTAAACAAATCATTCCACATTTAACAGGAGGTATTCTCATGTCTCAGCGATTCAAAATGGGTTGGGAAAAGATGCAGCAAATCGGCGGCGAGCAAAGTGAAAAAGTGATTAATCAACTAGAAAGCATTGCACATGGCTTTAGCAATCACATCGTAGAATATGCTTTCGGCGATATTTTTTGCCGAGAAGGTCTTGACTTAAAACAAAGAGAGCTTGTATTAATTGCATCACTTGTCACTCAAGGTGATTGTGATTCTTGGCTGCATCTGCATATTAATGCAGGTTTAAATGCAGGCTTAAAACCAGAAGAGATTGTTGAAGCTATGGTGCAATGCTCACTTCCTTGTGGGCTTCCAAGAGTCTTAAACGCATTAAGTATTGTTGGCCAAGTATTTAAAGAAAGAAAAATTAAACCATTTGATTAATGGTGTAGATGATTCTTCATACGCCGTCCTCTGTAGAGCGGCAGATGTATAAGGTACATGCCATTCGGAACGGTGCGCAATCAATGGATCTATTTATTCAAGACAAAACAAGAACAGAAAAAACCGCGACATAATGATCCCTCTAGCTCCTGTGTTCGTCTTTTCAGAAACAGTCCAGAGGCAAAGATTATTGTTCAGCGAAAAGAATATGTCTATAAGAACGGCAGCAGTGAATTCTGGTTTGGACTGGCCGGCAATAATCATCAACTCATCAAGAAGCATTATGAAATCTATCTTCCAAGAAATTGGCGATTGACGGAGATCCCTATCGGAAAATAACACGGTCGTCACCAAAGATATATAGTGCAAATTGAAATTCGAACAATTTAACAGGCTGCCCCATCGCGATGTGTGATGAGGCAGCCTGTTTTCAGACGATACCATTTTATTTTGAAAGCAAAGCGTATCTTTCAGAGTTCGTGTTATTCTCTAGAGCGATTTTGCCCTTTAATTCATTGTTCAGAAGATATTTCGGAAATTCTTTATAGACAAGGACATCGATAAGACTCATGGCCGCTTTCATTCGCAGCTCTCGTTCGGCTTCTTCAGAATACCAAGCCATATGGGGTGTAAGGATAACCTGCTCCATTGTTAATAAGGGGTTATTTGAGTTAATCGGTTCTTCTTCAGTCACGTCAAGACAAGCGCCGGCAATTTTGCCAGTTTGGAGCACTTTTATTAAAGCGTTTTCATTAATGAGCGGACCACGTGACGTATTGATGATAAGTGTGTCCCTTTTCATTAGAGCAAATTCTTTTTCAGCGATCATTCCCTGAGTGCTGCTGTTCAATGGGGCATGGACGGAAATAAAATCAGATCGTTCGCATAATTCTTCCAAGGAGACGAGCTGTACCCCCTTACTTTGCGCCGCTTCTTTGGAAACAAAGGGATCGTAGGCGAGGATATGAAGGCCAAGCGGTTTAGCCTTTTCCGCCAGTAGCTGCGGAATCCTTCCAAAACCGATGAGCCCGAGAACCTGGCCGTTCAGTCGATGAATGGGCTGTACATTTTTAAAATCCCAATGGCCTGCTTTCGTGGATTGGTTCGCCGCTGTTATCTTTCGTGTGCCGGCCAGGAGCAGCGTAAGTGCATGATTTGAGACCTCATCGATGCAATAATCCGGTACATTAGCGACACAAATCAGCTTCTCGGTGGCTGCTTTGATATCGATGGTATTGACGCCGATGCCGTAGCGAGCAATAATTTGGCACTTGTTTAGCGACGCGATGACTTCTTCATTTATTGGTGCATATTGATTGATTATCCCATCGGCATCCTGACAGATGCGGATGACTTCTTTTTCTGAACGGCATTGTGCGGGAATGAGATCAATCGGGTAACCTTTGAAAACTTCTTCCTCGAAATGCAAATCATGATACTCAAAATCCGTAACGACGACTTTAAAATTTTTCCCCATCAAAATCACCTTTCCTTTATTAATTTTTTAAAAAGGAATAACTCAATCAAAGTGTGTTGACAGCGTTTCCAACGGATGCTATTATAATAGCATAAATCATATATAAAATGCAAAATCACATATGTGATTCAAGGAGACCTTTCGATGATCGTTAAATCGGCATTTCGTGTCATACAAATATTAGATTTACTTGCTGAAAGAAGGGAGGGAATGACGGTTCAGGAAATCAGCGATGCGTTGGCTATTCCGCAGAGTAGTGCCTTCAATTTACTTAACACACTGTTCGAATCGGATACGTTGACCTACGAACGAGCGGGGAAAATGTATGCTTTAGGGAGCAAAGCCGTCAAGTGGGGCTTCTCCGCTCTGGAATCGATCGATGTAGCGAAGCTGGGAAGCGAAAGCATTGAAAGATTAAGAGATGAAGTCAACGAGACTGTATTTATGGCCTTGCGTTCAGAGGATCACTTAGTCTATATCGCTAAAAAAGACAGTACGCGGTCAATTCGAACGACTGCTCTTTTGGGCTCAACTAAACCCTTGTATTGCACAGGATTAGGAAAGGCGTTTTTAACCTTCATGAACCAGGAAGAGAAAAATGAACTCTTGAAAAAAATGAAACTGGAGAGAATTAATCAGCATACGATTACGGATATTAATCAGCTGAATCAGCAGATCGTCAAGTTTCATGAACAAGGCTATGCAATCGATGATGAGGAAAGCGAATTAGGACTCTATTGTCTCGCGGCGCCGATTTATGACTATAGCAATGAGATGGTTGCCGCCATCAGCGTGGCAGGACCGAAAGAGAGGATGCTGGCGCAAAAACCGTTTATTTTAAAAAAGCTGCTCATCGCGGCGAGCCAAATTTCAGGGAAAATGGGATTGAGGAAGTGATGAAATGGATGTTGTCAGTATTGGGGAAACCATGGTTGTGTTTACACCCGTCTTTCCAGGGAAAATGAGATGCGCGGATTCCTTTTCAGCAAAAGTTGCCGGTGCAGAATCTAATACAATGATCGCTCTTTCCAGACTGGGCTATGCTACCAAATGGATCAGTCAGGTTGGGGATGATGAATTTGGGGAAAAGATTCTCTTCCAATTAAGAGGAGAACGGGTCGATGTCAATGATGTGATCAAGACGAAAGAAACGACGGGGTTGATCTTCAAACAGCGGCTGAATTCAGCACAGGTACAGGTCTCCTATTATCGCAAAGGATCTGCCGCAAGCAAGATTAATGAATTGCTAATTATGAAAGCGCTGCCTAAGCAAGCAAAATGCGTGTATATTACCGGAATTACTCCGGCATTAAGCGGGACTTGCCGAGAAGCTATTCATGCGGCCATTCGCTTGGCAAGAGAGCGGCAGCAGCTGATTATCTTTGATCCGAATATTCGCCGATCCTTATGGAGCGAGTCGGAAGCAAGAAAGGAGCTATTATATCTTGCCGGTGAATCGGATGTCATTCTGCCTGGAAAAAGCGAAGCAGAGTTTCTGCTGGGGAAGAACACGCCGGAGCGATGGCTGGATCAGTTTCTCAGCTTAGGTGCTGCGACGGTGATTCTAAAGGACGGATCAAAAGGGGCTTTTTATAAATCTGGAGGCAGCCAGGGCTTTGTGCCTGGATTCTCTGTGAATGAACTCGTCGATCCGGTTGGAGCAGGAGATGCATTTGCGGCAGGAGTTATTTCGGGAATTCTTGATGGCTTGTCCTGGGAACAATCCACGCGCAGAGGCTGTGCCATGGGAGCTCTCGCTGTAACAGCGGTCGGTGATACGGAGGGGCTTCCGGAAAACAAACAAGAATTACAAGCGTTTATGGATCAGAAAGAATCAGAAGACGTCACACGATAAACATTGGAATGGGAGGATAAATTTTCATGGATGCATTAGCGAGCATAAAAAAGTATAAAATCATCTCGATTATCAGAGGACTAGATAAAAACACAGTTTTGGAAGCGGTTAAGGCACTGATCGAAGGCGGAGTGAAAAATATTGAAGTGACCCTGAACTCGCCTTCAGCTCTCAAAAGCATTGAAAAGATTCGTGAGCAATATGAGGGACAGGTTGCGATCGGTGCCGGAACAGTCCTAGATGCGACAACAGCGAGGGAGGCCATCCTTGCTGGAGCAGATTTTATCCTGGCTCCATCAGTGAATCTCGCGACCATTGAAATGGCAAAGAAATATGGGAAAGTCAGTATCCCAGGTGCACTATCCGCCACTGAAATCCTAACGGCTTTTGAGCACGGAGCTGATATCGTCAAGGTTTTTCCGGCGATGAGCCCAAGCTATATTAAAGATATTCGCGGGCCGCTGCCGCAGATCCCTCTTCTTCCGACCGGCGGCGTAAGTATTGACAACGCTCCAGAATTTCTAAAGGTCGGTGCCTTTGGATTAGGTATTGGCAGCGCCATCGTGAATAGCAAAGAAAAAATGAATTCACAGACTTACGATCAAATCGTCAAAAGAGCTCAATCCTTTATGGGCCTTATCGAAAGGAAGGAAGATTGAAAATGAAGATTACATCCTATGAATTATTTCAGGTACCGCCGCGCTGGTTATTTTTGAAGATTAATACTGATGAAGGTATTTCGGGTTGGGGTGAGCCGGTGATCGAGGGAAAGGCGAAGACGGTCAAAGGTGCCGTAGAAGAGATGATGGATACGCTTGTCGGTACGAATCCGATGGCTATCGAAGACCATTGGAATGAATTGTATCGCTCTGGTTTTTACCGAGGCGGTCCGGTATTGATGAGCGCCATCGCCGGGATTGATCAGGCATTATGGGATATTAAAGGAAAATATTATAATGCCCCGATTTATGAATTAATGGGCGGGAAAGTCAGAGACAAAATTCGCGTCTATTCCTGGATTGGTGGCGATCGACCGACCGATGTCGGGGAGGCAGCGAAACGCTTGCAAGAAAGCGGTGCCACAGCAATTAAAATGAATGCGACTGAAGAATTGCAATATCTCGATTCCTACGAAAAAATTGATGCTGTTCTTGAAAGAGTGGCTGCCATTCGCGAATCCGTTGGAGATTATTTTGGGATTGCCGTTGATTTCCACGGACGAGTTCATAAACCAATGGCCAAGGTATTGGCTCATGAACTGGAACAGTTCCGTCCGATGTTTATTGAAGAACCAGTCTTACCTCAGAATAATGAAGATTTAAGGGAAATTGCTCAGCATACATCGATACCGATCGCAACAGGAGAAAGAATGTTCACGAAATGGGACTTTAAAAACCTATTAGCGGATGGTTATGCAGATATTGTTCAGCCGGATCTCTCTCATGCTGGTGGTATTACGGAGTGTAAAAAAATTCTTTCGATGGCCGAAGCCTATGATGTCGCTGCGGCACCGCATTGCCCGCTGGGACCGATCGCATTGGCCGCGTGTATGCAGGTGGACGCCACTTGCCATAATGCCTTTATTCAGGAACAGAGTCTGGGCATTCATTATAATCAGGGCAACGATTTGATGGATTATATCAATGACAAATCTGTCTTTAAATATGAGAACGGATACATCAAGATTCCGACAGGTGCCGGACTCGGTATCGAAGTGAATGAAGAACTGGTCAGAAAGCAGGCAGAAATCGGGCATGATTGGCATAATCCGGTCTGGCGCCACGAGGATGGAAGTATTGCTGAATGGTAAATATAAGGAGGTCTTGAAATGAGGGCAAATACATCTTTTGATGAGCAAAGGGTGCTATCCAGCCAAAAGCCGACGAAAGTCCGGATGAGTATTCTGCTGATGATTTTTATCTGTGTGATTATTAACTATATGGATCGAGCCAATATTTCGATTGCTGGACCCCATCTTGCCACCGATTTAGGATTGAATTCAGTCGAACTTGGTCTGGTGTTCTCGGCCTTTGGCTGGGCCTATTGTATCCTGCAAATCCCTGGAGGATTAGTGATTGACAAATTGGGTACGAGACTAACTTATACACTGAGTCTGATTTTATGGTCGATTGTGACACTGCTACAAAGTATTGCAACCGGTTTCGGTTCGATGTTCGGGCTGCGTTTATCAGTTGGTGCTTTTGAAGCTCCTGCTTATCCGACGAATAACCGAGTGATCACCAGCTGGTTCCCAGATAATGAAAGAGCCTCGGCAATCGGTTTTTACACATCTGGACAGTTCGTTGGGCTCGCCTTTCTTGCCCCTATCTTGACAACCATTCAGAATTATTTTGGTTGGCGCACACTCTTTATTATAACCGGTTTAGTCGGCATTGTTTGGGGGATCATTTGGTTTTTCATCTATCGCGATCCGCTAAAGCATAAGCGGATTAATCAGCAAGAACTGAATTATCTCAGAGAGAATGGCGCGGTCATTGAAAAAACAAGCGATGATCCGAAAGCAATTCTTGGACCGAAAAAGAAAATTACTTTCAGACAGGCAAGCGTCGTGTTCACCAGCCGGAAATTATGGGGCATCTACATCGGACAATTTGCCGTTGGAACAACCCTATGGTTTTTTCTGACTTGGTTCCCGACCTATCTCGTCGATTATCGTCACTTGGATTTTATCAAATCAGGATTTCTCGCATCGATTCCTTACCTGGCAGCCTTTGTGGGGGTCATTGCCTCGGGAATAGTGTCTGACCGAATGATGAAACATGGAGTCAATCCTAGCATTGCGAGAAAAATGCCGATTATCCTAGGCCTGCTTCTCTCTACAACGATTATCGGAGCAAATTTTACAGATAATACAGCACTTATTATGTTTTTTATGACGCTTGCTTTCTTTGGAAATGGCGTAGCCTCGATCACCTGGGTCTTTGTCTCGGCACTCGCGCCAAAGGAACTTCTTGGGCTTGCTGGTGGAACATTTAATTTTATCGGCGGTCTTCCGGCCATTATCATTCCGATCGTGATTGGTTTACTGGTTCAAGGAGGAAATTTCGCTCCAGCGTTGATTTTCATCGCATCGATCACCGTGATTGGCGCTCTGTCCTATATTTTCCTTGTCGGGAAAGTGGAGCGCGTATCAAGCAAGTCGTAAAAGGATTGCTTGACCATAAGGAAAATGAGATCCCTGAGAAATCGGGGATCTTTTGCTTTGTCTTAAAATCTTTGAATGGCCATTCAACATCAAATGATCTCGAACCTAACTTCCCATAAATTCGATTAAACAATTGATGACGATCTCTATGAATTTGAACATACAGAAGATAAAATAGAAGCAATAGCAGAATCGTATCGCGAATGAACGGGAACTCAGGAGGGCTTTCAACAACTTGGAAAGCATTACTGTATTCTTTTAAGCGGGATTGATTAACCGAATGAAAAGAAACAGGATTTTTATTTTATGGTGATCAATAGCCGTTATCAAATCTAAAATGCAAGAAAAGAGGAATGATGCGTGTGGCTACTCTATTAACCTTTGATTGTTATGGCACATTAATTGATACGGCGCCTTTCTGGCAAGAAATTGAGAAAATCGGTTTTGAGCATGGAATTGACGGGACGCTGCTCGTTAATGCTTTTGGAAACTATGAGGACCGATTGATGTATGGTGAAGGAATATTCACGGTATATCGTGAAATTATTTACAAGGCATTGCAATATTGTGAAATGGAGTTAGGGGTTGAACGATTGACGAGCGACTATGAGCGATTAATTAAAGTCCATCAGGTACTCGCACCGTACCCGGAAGTGATCGCTGTACTTCATGCGTTGAAAGCCAAGGGTTATCGAACAGCCATTTTGTCGAACTCGGATTGGACAATTATGAAAGATAACTTGCGTTCATTAGAGCATGACTTTGATGCTGTGTATCTTGCCGAAGATTTGCATGCCTATAAACCGCAAATAACTTTTTTTAAGAAGGTGCAAACGGAACTAGGCAACGATAAGCACATACATATAGCAGCGGGCTTCTGGTGGGATATCGTTCCTGCCCAGAAAATGAGCTGGGAAAGAATCTGGGTGAATCGGAAGTTTAAAAAGGGGCTTCAGGAATATGGGCCGTTTGGTGAGGTGAACACATTAGATGAAGTATTAAATCTGCTGTAATTTTGATCCGCTTTTTAATGAAAAATGACCTTTTCATGGAGGAAGAACAAAGGGTACGGCATGAATCGCTTAATGACACGCAGTCAATGACGGTTTACTATCCTAAGGGCGGGTGAACAAGCGCATGAATCGAGACGATCTCGTAGCAACGGGGAATACCGCAAAAATCTATCTTGAGAATGGTCGGATAATTAAACAATTTAATGACGATTTGCCGGATACCGAATCGTTATATGAAGCGGATAAGCTAAAATACGTCTATTCATGCGGCTTGCCCGTTCCCAAGGTGCTGGATGTCACGAGGATCGATGGAAAACAAGCAATCATCATGGAATATATTGAGGGGAAGACGCTGGGCGCTCTTTTAAAAGAAAATGGGACACAGAGCCAGAAGTACTTGAATATCTTCATCGAAACTCAGCAAATCATTCATAAGGTGACTGCAATTGGTCTCGAACCTTTGGCTGACAGGCTGCGTCGCCACATTGAGTCCGCTCTTCATCTCGATAAAAAGCAAAAATCCTTTTTAATCCATCAATTGAATTCAATGCCATTCGCGAATAGCCTCTGTCACGGCGATTATCACCCGTTTAATTTGATAATGTCGGGCAACAAAGTAACCATTATTGATTGGGTGGATTCGAGTGCCGGAGATAGACGAGCGGATGTCTATCGAACCTTCCTGCTTATTTCGCAGATCTCGAGAGAATTAGCCGATAGATATCTCAAACTCTATTGTGAGAAAAGTGGAATGCCAAAACATGAGATTCTTCAATGGGCACCGATTGTTGCTGCGGCAAGATTAGCCGAAAACGTCGCATCAGAGAAACCTGAACGATTGCTGAAAATTATTAATGAGTATTGTCCGCTATAGAGCAGAATATCAGCGAAAGGACGGGTTGACGATGGATGAAGAAACGATTGTCATTAGAGAAGCAGTTAAAAACGATGCTCCGGGAATGCTGGAATTTCTCAATCGCATTGGAACCGAATCCGATTTTTTAACCTTTCAATCAGGAGAAGAGCTGCATCTTACGGTTTCAAAATTAGAGAAAAGCATTGAAACTTCAGCAAATAGAAAGAATGCATTATATTTAATCGCCGAAAGAGACGGGAAAATTATTGGTAACCTCAAATTATCAGGTGGGTCGAAGGCTAGAATCGAGCATACCGGCGAGTTCGGGCTATCCATTCTGCAGGCGTATGGTGGCAAAGGTATCGGAACGAAGATGTTAGCAGCTTTGATCGAGTGGAGCAAAGCCACACGAATCATCCGAAAAATAAACTTACGTGTACGTAGTGACAATGAAAAGGCGCTTCATTTATATAAAAAGTTCGGGTTCGTCCAGGAGGGAGTCCTAAGAAGGGACTTTTTAATTGATGGTGTGTTCTATGATTCGATTGCGATGGGATTATTGATTGACTGAATACCCTATAAAGATCAGAGGTTGAACGAATGACAAGTGAAAATTGTTTTATTTGCAAAAGAATTGATCAGATTCTTGAAGGAACCAATCCTTATTTTGTTGCCGAATTAGAAACGGGTTACGTAGTTATCGGTGACTATCAATTATTCCATGGCTACACCTTATTTCTCTGCAAGCAGCATCAGACAGAACTGCATTTCCTGAATGAGAATTTTAAAAATCAGTTTCTGATCGAAATGAGCAAGGTCGCGGAGGCAGTCTACAAGGCTTTTCAGCCGGACAAATTAAATTATGAGTTGCTTGGGAACGGCGATTCACATATGCACTGGCATTTATTCCCGCGCAGAACGAGTGATGAAATCAACGGACCTGTCTGGTGGACCGATCAAGCGAAGATGTTCTCTGAAAATGTTAAGCCTACGGATGAAGAACGGAGACAATTGAAAGTGGAATTGTTTAATGAATTGGAGAAATTGGTTCCGGTTATCCGCAAAGGTAATTTTTAAACAGCCCAGTGACAGCCCATCATTTTTCTGGAGGGAAATCAATGAAATCCTGCGAATTTAAAATCAGGTTGGAAAAGGGAAAATTATCATGGAAATTATACGGGATTTGATGCAGATAATGAGAAGAATATATTTACTCATTTTTTGCTATGACGTATAATTATTTTAAGGGATTGTATATACTGATAACACTGAATAGGCGGTGTTATTGGATGTGCGACAAGAGAGGGGAGAAAGGAATGCCAGCTGATTGCATACCTCCATTTTGAGGTGTCTTTGATAAATATCTGCCCACTTCTCCAGCTTCACCGCCTGATACTCTAAACATTTCAGTATCCTCTTGTAGAATAATTTCCTTATATGTCCCACCAGTAAATGTCTCCGCGACATCAACATCCAGAGGCCCAGGTTTTCCTGGATAATATTCCGTAACATTTTTAGCTCCACTAGCTTTCTTACTAGCTTCACGCATATCCTTAGTTGTTTTAGTTTATTCTTCTACCTGTTTATCTTCCAATATACTGACTCTATCGGATTTCGCCTTCTGGTGAACCTCCTGTACAGAACCAAATGAAGCTTCCTTAACGTCTCCTATAGTATCATTTAAGCTTATACTATTTTTATTTATCTTTTTGCTGATATTTCCTGCTTCTCTGTCATTGCCCATAATTCTCAACAGTTTATCTTTTATTCCCTTTGCATCAAGGGTGTTGTATGGCACATTACCACCGGCAAACTGATATTTAGGAGCGAAAAGATCATGAAAGCCATCCATTTTGTCGGCAACAGCACTAGCTGTATTTCTTGTGACAACTCCAGATTTTTCGGCTAATTTCCCAACGTCTACCATCTTTCCCATTTTGTCAATGCCCTTCGTTCCAAGTAAAGAGAGGGCAATCGTCGCGACGGCATAGGTGATCCATTGAGTGCGCGTATAGGTATTTCCATGTACCATGTTTTTATCATAGGGTTGAACAAGGGCTTCTGCATTAATATGGGGGAGATCCACATCAGTCAGCACCATGACGCTTCGTGTTTTCCAGTGCAAAGTAATTACCCGGTATATATAAAATTTGCATGACTAGACGTAGAGTTTATTTTCCATACTTAAGGCTATATTATATTTCCTGTCTAACTATATTTAATAAAAAATCACCAAAATCGTCAGCAATTATTTCATAAGTTTGGCTTTCTAAATTAGCTCCTGGTACAAATGACACTATTTTTGGTTCTTCTTTAGTATCTCGTTGATTAAAATCTAAACAAAAAAGCTCATCACTTCCCGTGTCATAAATAATAAGCAAATTTAGTGGTAAATTAATTTCCTTTCGTTCAGTTAAGGTATACCAAATCGCGTCTGGAATAGAAGAGTTCTCAAAATCATCATTAATAATTCCGTAAATCTCTTGAGCTCCAAAATTTCCAGCCCCAAATGACTGTAAATAATCTAAATATAAACCAGTAAATTTTAATTTTAATTTATTTTCAGCACTTTTTATTAATTGATTTGAACGATTTCCAATAAAATCTGCAATTTCTTCATGATCCAAGATTATTTCTTTTGCTTTTCGATAACTTTCAATGCCCATTTTCATCATCCTTTTTTTCATCGAAATCATTAGCTCTATTTTTCCAATAATCCGATCTCCACTTATTAAATTCGATCCTATTTATACCAGAGGGCATAGTGTTTGGATTAATATGAATTACATAACTATTTTCTTTATGAAATGTTTGTGTAACTTCTGCTATCGAGCTCTCATTTTGCTGTGTTGTGTGATGAAGATTTATAGATTTTCCATCTGTCCCTATTGGAGCCAATCCCCGTTTCATTCTCTCGATATTGGTTCTTCCGCGTGCATCTTTCAAGTTCGGATTTATGATATCATCTCTTTGATAAACTTTTACCTTTTTAAATAGGCTAGTTCTATTCCAATAGATATTGCTAGTGTTTATTCTATTGGAAAAACCATCGACCCGTATAGCAGATACTTGTTGCAAGTGGTTGGTATTGTTTATATAATCGTTAAAATTATTCTTTCCAATACCATTGGTGATTTTTAAAAGCTTATCTCTTAGACCGGATGAATCAATGGTGTTGTATGGCACATTACCACCGGCAAACTGATATTTAGGAGTAAAAGGATTCTGAAAGCCGTTTATTTTGCCGGCAACAGCGCTCGTTTTTTCAGCGAACATGCTTTTTGTGACCGTTCCCGCTTGGCTTGCTTTTTCTGCTAATTTCCCAACGTCTACCATCTTTCCCACTTTGTCAATGCCCTTCGTTCCAAGTAAGGAGAGGGCAATTGTCGCAATCGCATAGGTGATCCAATGCGTACGCGTGTAGGCATTTCCATGTACCATGTTCTTTTCGAAAGAATTGCTCAGCGCATTTGCCAATAATTCAGTGGTTTTCACAGGGTGCCTGACTGCATGAACTATATTTTCAGCAGTCTCTTGGGGAGATTTGGCCATATCCCACAGACCAACGACCGTATCTTTGACCGTGTCGAATACCCCATCATCAATACCGTCATTCACTTCATCATAAATATGGGCCGTTTTCTCGAGTTCCGATCCCGTTTTCTCGTACCTGGGCCGATTAGCGGCCTTTTCTTCCTTTTTCGACACCTGGCGCGCTTGTTCCTGCTGCTTCTTGAAACTCAGATAGGCAGCCGTTTGTTTCTCAAGATCGCCTTGAATCTTGTATGTCTCGCTATGGTAGAAGGCTTCGGCATTAAAATGGAGCGGTTCCACGTCGGCACCCT
Source organism: Sporolactobacillus sp. (assembly GCA_048976585.1). Classification (GTDB taxonomy): domain Bacteria; phylum Bacillota; class Bacilli; order Bacillales; family Sporolactobacillaceae; genus Sporolactobacillus. The sequence continues at coordinate 21,296 of JBHGUY010000044.1, forward strand.
GACGCGTCGCGTCTTCCAGTGCTGAATAAAGTGAGACGATCTGAGGCACGTCGCTAATTACCTGCTGATACTCATTCAGCAGCGTCCGATCCAAATCGCGAACCTCCTCGCTCATTTTGGTCTGTGCTCTGTTCGCTTGATCCAGCTGTCGCTCCACGTCCTCCGTAGTAAACGTGCGAACAGGCACCAGATCAGAAATGCTGTGGAGAACTTTACTGATCGACTCCTTCTGATCATTGACGACATCGCGCGAGCGCCAGTAAGCGATCGATAAATCGCTCTCCAAAAAGGGAATCTGGACGCGCGTCGCCCCGCCCAGATTGCGATCATCGATTTCACCGGCGATATCCCGCTCAGGAAGGCGACCTGTTTCTCAATCAGCCGCAACCAGGCGTCCACCACCGTTTCCTGAGCCTGATAAAAGGCCTTGATTTTTTCCGCGCCGCGCCCTTTAAAAGAAGGGCCGAGCGCGGTTATCTGCGCAAAACTTTGTTTCAGCTGCCGCATCGCTTCGCCAAGCGTCTGATACTGCTGGGCACGAGCTTTCGTTGCTTGGATCAGCGTCTTTGCGTCATAGCGGATCGTATCGGCTGCTGTGCCGGAACTGCCCATGACCACCTTCATCGGATCACCTCGTCCTGCCGTTTGAGCAGATCGACATTGGCCTGCGTATCGGCGATGTTCTTGCAGACCGCCGACTGGTAGGCTGACAAAAGCTGCTGCAGAATCCCCTCGTTTTCGCTCCAGGAGGCAGAAAACGCCAGCTGATTATTGCCGGAATGCGGCACTCCTGGCAGAGTCACGCGTTCCACTGCCTGAGTGGCCTGCTCCAGTCGGCCGCTGACATTGGCGTGCTGCAACTCGATTTCAACCATCAGAACAGCCTCCCCTTCAGTGCCGTTAATTGATGCTCAAGTGTCTTCGTCTCGTGTGTGCTCGCTTTCGCCAGCGCTTCGATTCCCCGGGCCGCGGACCCGATCGCCTGCAGCGTGTCGTGCTCCGTTTTCAACTGCCCGATTTTCGCCTCGATCTGCTGAAAAATGAGGTCCACATCCTCAGTCAGGTGAAATTTCATCCGATCCTTGGCCTTCTGCCGTTCCGCGTCAAATTGATGAGCACGTGTCCCTTGCCAGTCCGCACCCAAATCGGGTTCCGCAAGCAATTTGAGCTGATTCATCGCCGTTGCTTGTTCGCTGTGCAATTTGCTTTTCGCTCGCCTCAGCCGGGTGATCTTCTCTTCAACCGCAGTTGCTTTACCCGCGATCGAACGAAAAACGGAATCCAGTGCTTCCGAAAATCCTATCGACAACCGCTCCTTTCACAAGCCCGTTCCCGTCATTTGTGTCTATTATATTAAATTTTCCGAGTGGAAAAATGCGGCAAAATAACTAAATTACCCATAAAAAAGCACCAATTCAGACCCATTCGACTTTTTCTGACAAAACACGCCTTGCCGAATGGACTAGGCCCTGATTCGAACATAGAAAAAGGTTTTCACCCACCCTGAGTCAATAATCGTAAACACTGTAAAATTTAGAGAACGCTGAAATAATTTCTTAAGTTGCAGGGGAAATTATTTATCATTTTGCGCACGATATTAATTAGCCTACTGTGTACATAGCTTATAATTAGAATGAAATATGTAAAGGCAGATAAATTTCAAGCGCAGATTGTTCAAATTGTTGCAATTAATAGGCCGCGAAGGGGAAAAGCATTTGAAATTACTGAAGATCGGTTAAAACACAAAGAGGTTAATGTTTTGACCTACCCATAATCTCAAAGTTGGTAAGCAGCTTATTCCTGATCATCTTAAATGCTCCTTATTCATCATCTAATTTTCGAAATTATAATTGTCAATCCTAGCGACTCTGCATATAAACTAAGCCATTTTTGCAACTTATCTAAGAAAGTAGCAACAAGGTACGGAAGTTCTCTATTAGAAAAGTATTTCTTGAATTAAATGGGGAGAAGGGAAGTACATATACCCCTTATTGGACAGACTTATCCAGTCAGGCTGTGGAACCGTTTATGAAAATAGGTGCTTCTGATCGCTCAATCAAGTTACTCCAGCAGGCGCAGTTCCTGAATATTTTTCAGCTTAAGTCTGCTTTTACACGTATCCTTACATACTAAGAGTCAAGTGCGCAGCACACTCAGTCTAGCTAACTTTTTTTCACGTGAAATACGCAACCTCAGCGTCTGGAAAATAGTGATGGATGTAGCCTTCCATCGTCTCTTGAAGCAGCTGTTCATCTTCTTTTTTATAAATATATTTTCCGATTCCATAGCGGCCCCATTTGTAGCGGCGTTCTTCTTTATTCATGACGAGTTTTGAATGGGGATAATTTTTTTCAATCACGAGTTTGGCCGGACCTGTGAAGCGATGCTGGATTAATTCAAACGTCATCGGAACTTCCATGGGTCCCGGCAGATTGTTATGCAGCGTTTCAAAGAGCTGACGATAGCCCTCCTGCCAGCCGTCGTGAATATAGATCGGCGCAATAATAAAGCCGAGTGGATACCCCGCATTGGCCACCTTCTTTGCCGCTTCAATCCGCTCAACAAGACGAGATGTTCCTGCTTCGAAAAATTTGATGACGTACTCATCATTGAGGCTGAAACGAAATCGTGTGTGTCCATTATGTTTGGCATCTAATAAATGATCCACATGGGCGAATTTTGTGACAAAGCGCAGTTCGCCAAGATCACGTGAGCCAAAGAATTCGATCGCCTTCTTTAACGAGTGCGTCAGATGATCGATGCCGACAATGTCCGAGGTGCAGGCGGCTTCGAACCGGGTAATTTCGGGTGCCCGTTCGGCCATGTATTGATCGGCGCGTTCGAGAATTTCATCGACGTTGACATAGGTTCGGATATATGGCTTCGATCCCATTGTGGTCTGCAGATAGCAGTAATGACAATGCCCCATACATCCGGTCGCAAGTGGCAAGGCGTATTCTGCGGAGGGTTTGGAACTTTGGAAGTCCAGTGTTTTTCGCACGCCGACAACCAAAGTTGATTTGGCGTTGCGGTATTTTTGAAAATCGTTAGCCCCAGGAAGGTTGCGGATCTGATTATGAGAGGTGGTCTCGCGGAGCTCAATTCCCATGTTTTCAAATTTATCCTTAAGCGTTTGACCTAAAGGGTAGTCTAACGCGCGAGGTTCAATATAGACAAGCTGGGGAACAAAGGGTTTAACCATGAGTGCCGTACCTCTCCTTAGTTTTCATCGTAGATTTGTTTATAAATGCGTTTCGCCTCGTCGATCGTTCGGAACACCGCGTCGTCTTCAGCGAACTCATAGTACATATCATTTAAGGATAGAACCTTGTCCTCTTTTTTATTCGGATTTTCGACTACTTCTGCTTCTTGAATCATCGTGGCGGTTGCTGTATGCGGATTTCGGCAGATAACATAGACATGATCCCCCACCTGTGTCTCTTCTTTATTCAAATGGATTAACCTCCGTTCAAGTTGTTTACCTATTAATTATGTCCGGATAAGTGGATGTTCATGCCGTTGAACTTGGCGGATTTTCAAATGGTTTGGTTAAATGGCATTAGGCTTATATGTTTTTTTAGGCACATGAAGCACAAATACCGTCCACTCTATCTTGACAAATGAAGGAGCACTTTATATATGCTGCTACTCACTCCTCATATGACCGGCACATCCTGGCGATCGAGAAAATGAGTAAACCGCGGCTACCTGATCCGTCGAATCATGTGAATAAATGAGTATGTGTTTTACCGATACAAGGGAGAACTTGGGGAGTCATCGAATTTTAAAATCTGGTGTGTTGCTTAGTGTTAGTTTTAATTTCTTGCATAAGTCGATATAATAGTCAGCCGTTTCTTTATAGCCGAGCGCGACAAATAATTGCAAGTCTTTGATAATCATTTCTTCTGATTTTTTCTGGAGCACGTGGTCAGCGATGTGTGCTGTCACTTGACCGAGAAGCTGATTAAATAAGTCATGGTGTTTAATCGTGTAGCTGCGTGAAAGGGCACAATATTGGCGTGCGTTTTCCGGTTCCTGATTCATCAGAGCCATTTCAGCGAGGTTATTAAAAAACACCGGTATTTTATGGGCAACAGGAGAGAACTGCTCTTCACGGAATTTGATGATAAATTGCTTGGCCAGAACCTTTGCGACAGCGTAGTCGGCAAGAAAAATGGCATTGCTCAGTAAAGTGACCTCATAGCTGTGCCAATTCCGGCACTTCAATAAATAAGTGAAAATTGGCAGGTATTTGTCATGCACAATTTGTCCTTTATGCTGAACATAATCGACCAATCCGGCCATATTTAGTCGTTTGTGAGTTAAACGGGGGGATTGACTAGCAACTTCTTCTGTAAACTCGCTCTCCAGAAAAACAGCCAATTCATCAATTTTACTTCGGGTCGAAAGATCGTTTGCTTTATCCACATAATAATCCTCAACATACCTTTGATTCTGATGAAGTTCGTTCTCAAATTCCGCTAAGGATAAACCCAGTCGATGAATAAGCAAAATCATTTTGTCATAGGTGGGGGTAGTAGTCATTATGCTCCAATTCCGAGAGATGAGAACGAGACAGAATGCCCCGCGAAGCTTCACGCTGTGTCATGCCTTTATCCGTCCGTATTTTTCTGATTAGCTCGCCGATAGCTGGCATGGAATGCACCTCCTTAAGCATGTCGAAATAAGTGACACCTTTTAAACTCAATTATCGGTTACTTCTATACTGTTAACAATAGAGTTTGAGAAAATCTATTGATTGCGCGAACAACATTCATGTTCGAAAAAAATTTTGGCTATGACGGGAGGAAGCATAACAATGGCTATACTGGTTTTAGGAGCCGCAGGGTATATTGGTTCACATATGGTCGACACACTGGTAAATGATGATCAAGATGTCGTTGCCGTGGACAATTTGGGTCGAGGACATCAATCAGCAGTTAATAGGTGTGCACGGTTTTATCAGGGGGATGTGCGCGACAAGGCGTTTATGGGCAATGTTTTTTCAAAGGAAAAGATTGACGCTGTCATTCATTTTTGTGCGTATTCGATTATACCGGAGTCGCTAAAAGAACCTCTAAAATATTTCGATAATAACGTTAGCGGTTTAATCACCTTACTCGAGGTCATGAATCAATTCTCAGTAAAGAAATTAGTCTTTTCTTCTTCTGCAGCTGTCTATGGGGTACCACATGAAAATTCTATATCTGAGAATGAGGATAAAAACCCAATCAATCCCTATGGGCAAACCAAACTGATGATGGAAAAAATCATGAAATGGGCAGATAAGGCGTATGGGATCAAATGGGTAGCTTTACGTTATTTTAATGTCGCAGGGGCAAAACTGGATGGATCGATCGGTGAGGATCACCGGCCGGAGTCCCATCTTATTCCGATTGTTTTACAAGCCGCTCTTGGGATTCGGGATCATGTCGATAGGTGTGGGAATGATTATCAGACGAGAGATGGTTACAATGTGCGAGATTACGTCCATGTTCTTGATCTGACGAACGCCCACGTACTGGCTTTACATTATTTAAATGATGGAGGCCAAAGTATTCAATTCAATGTCGGATCTTCGCACGGGTTTACCGTGAAAGAAATTATTGATGCTGCAAGGCGAGTGACACACAAAAAAATTGTGGCTGTTGATGCTCCGCGTCGAGGCGGAGATCCGGACTCCTTAGTTGCGGATAGCAGCAAAATTGAAAGCGTCCTTAATTGGAAAAGGAAGTACGGAGATATGGATACGATCATTGGTTCGGCCTGGAACTGGATGAATAAGCATCCGAACGGTTTCGAAGACTAACACACGTTCACCCCATCGTGACCAACGATGGGGTGTTTTTAATGCGTTATACTTTTCTAAATTAACTCGGTTAGGGTGTAAGGACAAAGCCGCTGAAACCGCATTTTTCCCAGTGCTAATAAAAAACAATTGGTCACGAGAGTTTAACTTTTTCATCTTGCTCACGATATTGCTTACAATATCACTCATAATATTAATTAACATATTGTGTATCTGGCTGTATAATAAAAATGTAATTAGAATACAATATGTGAAAGAAAATAATTTTATTGGGGGTTCAACAGTGGCTAAGCCAAAATTTAGTGAGGATCAAATTGTTCCTGCTTCTGTAGCTTCTAGAACACTTGGAACAATTCGTAAGAGGGCGAAAGTTGCTCCTCAGTTTATTTCGGATAATAACAAAATTGATACAGTTATTTTAGACTATGTTCAATATGAAAAATTAATTATGAAACTTGATCGTTTAGAAGATGAGCAAATGTATGAAGAAGCCGCACGGCGTATTAAGGATTCAGATAGTGGAAATACGAAGCCTATTTCATTAAAGGAGACCATGAGTGCAAAAGAGTATGAAGATTTTGAACGTTCTGATCCTGATGAGATTTCCGATGAAGAGTTGTTTGAAAACTGATGGCTAAATTTACACTTGAGTATATTAATAAAGACGCTGAAAAGGAATTTAAACAATTAGAGGGTTCAGTTAGATCACTTGTCGAAAAAGCTTATCGTAAGTTAGAATATCGAGCAGATGAAATAGGCAAGCAGTTATCGGGTCATTTAAGCAAATGTAAAGAAATTAAGTTTCGTAGAATTGGAATAAGAATTATTTTTCGCATCGTTCATGGTCAAGCACAGATTGTTCAAATTGTTGCAATTAATAGGCGTGAAGACGGAAAAGCATTTGAAATCGCTAAAGATCGGTTGAAAAACTAAAAAGAGGTTAATGTTTTAATCCAAACAAAAACAAACTTCTCTTCCATATTATTCTAGTTCTAGTTATCTTGCCGCATTTCCACTTAATGGCTATTTTTATATACTAGAATAAAAATAGGATGAAGTGATCCGATGAGGGTCGCAGGGTGAACAGGATGAAAAAACTTATCATCATTAATGGCACAATGGGTGTCGGGAAAACAGCGGTTTCTGAAAAAGTGGGAGACAAGCTAGCGCCAAGTGTGTTTTTAGACGGTGACTGGTGTTGGAAGATGAACCCATGGGTCTTTTCAGAAGAAAATAAAAAGATGGTTATTGATAATATCACTTATCTATTAAATAATTATTTAGCGAACTCTGCCTTTCACTATATCATTTTCTGTTGGGTTCTCCATCGTGAATCCATTTTTGAACAAATACTCTCGCGATTGAAGGGTGAATTTGAACTTCATAAAATTTCTTTGATTTGTTCAAAAGAGGCGTTGCAATCACATTTCGTAAAGGATGTTCAAAAAGGTATCAGAACTCTGGATGAAGTCGAGTCCAGCTTTTCAAGAATGGAGCTTTATCAAGAATTAAATACGCAGAAGATCGATGTGAGCCATCTATCCGCTGCCGAGGCGGCTGATCGAATTATTGACCACGTCAGTCCAAGCGGCACTGTTGACTAAGAACGATAGCTGTTCCAAAAAGGAGGCCAATTCGTATTTTTACTCAAAAAGAACTTTTGTCGGCTAACTCAATCATCGATGGTGACCGAATTTTGCTACGCCCTGTAAAATATGATGATGCGCAGGACATGTATGAGTACGCCAGTGATCCGGCAACTGCCTATTATGTCTTTCCTGTGAATCAAACAATTGAAGATATGCAAAAAAATATTCTTACTATCTTTCTGGCTCATCCATTTGGAAAATATGGCATTGAATTGAAAAGTCAACGAAAACTGATTGGAACGATATATTTCCTTCACATTAATTTTAATGATAACAACGCAAGCATCGGTTATGTCCTAAATAAAAAATATGAAGGGCATGGCTATATGACGGAAAGTCTCAAAATGATGTTAAATCTCGGGTTCAATACGGTTGGCTTTGAGCGGCTCTACGCTATTCATGACGTTGAAAATAGAAAATCAGAAGCTGTGATGCTTCGAGCACATATGAAAAAAGAAGGCGTTTTGCGGCATGAGAAGCGGCTGAACGGCAAGTATATCGATTTGTGTTATCATTCTCTATTAAAGTCAGAATACTTTTCAAAATAGTTGAATGTGTAAACCACTATTTATGAAAAAGATAGGGGTCGCGAATGAATCGGCGTTATAGAAGCCAAACAATTGGCGGATCGATCCAGTGACCCAAATAATGATTTTAGTTTCTTGTCATTTCATCACTCCGTTCGGCATTCAATGTTTAGAACCCAAACTGCATCGGAATTCCCTCAAATAAGTAGATAATTTAATACCCCTCTGAAAACAATAAAAAAGAGAGCTCGCTGATTAAGCGTTCTCTCCCAAAGTTCCCCTTTTAGGCGTCCAACCGTTATGCTAAACGAATGGCTATAACAACAGGAATGCCCTTTTTAAAATGAAAGGCTAAAAAATCTCGGTTTACTAATTTGATAAAAAGGAAATATTACGGAAGGATACCCGTAGTTAGCCTATACAAAAAATGATTTCTTGCATTGCTTTATTCCTCTAATCACAAAACTATATAACAATATATCTATTTTGTTACTTATTGACTATGCATTAAAACCTATTTTATTATAACATATTTTATAATTGAACCATCGAATACAGATTATCTTTTTCATCCTGATTAATTCCTATATACCTTAAAGTCACTGACGGTGAACTGTGGTTCAACGTGTCCATAATCAGCCCAATATTATATTTAGACATTTTGTAGGTCCAATACCCCCATGTTTTACGCATGCTATGAGTTCCGAAGTGTTCAATTCCTAATACATTCGCAGCTTCTCGCAATACTCTATAAACTTGTACGCGCCCAATGTGACCTCCCTTTCGACTGTAAAATAAGTAATCATCATACAATCGATGACTTTCCCCAATATACTGGTCTAAGCACTCTCTAGACGTCTTATTGAGTAGAATCATTCTATTCTTTTTTGTTTTTTGCTCAACAAGAATAAGATGTTCTCTAAATTCCATTTTTCGGGTGTAAATGTCACATACTTTGAGTTTGATGATGTCACCAATACGTAATCCTGTATTAATTCCTAGCTTAAATAGTACTGAGTATTTAGTATCCATGCCTTTTAACAACTGGTACATTTGCTTAATCTTTTTCTTGTCCCGAATGGGTTCAACCTTCATTATTATTTAACCTTCCTCATGTATTTATTTGTTTGATATTAACAAATTAAGACTTACCCTAAATAGAAATCAATCCTACAACTATTATACAGATTCCTTTCATTACTGGCCTTATCCTGATTTTCTATGTAACAAAATAGATATATTGTTTCTTAAGGGAGGTTTATCAAAAATGGGTGTATTGAGTAGAGATTTATTTGATGATGAAGGTCGTCTTTTATTATCAAAAAACACGAAATTAACATCTCAAGCGAGTTCGCTTTTAGCGAAGCATGGTTTTACTTCTTCTGAAATAAATGGTTTTCTACAGCCAGACGAGAAGATACTTAAGGCGCTCAAGCGATTAAAGAAGCGTGTCAATCAGCAGAATAGTGATGTTTTATCAACAGCAACAGATGTGCTTAACCGGATACTTATTGAATCACGGGAAAAACCATGGGGGATGTACTGCAGTGTTCTCGCAAATTACAATGATTGGCTCTACACTCACTCCATTAATGTCTCTCTGCTTTCATTAATGATTGCCATAAAAATAAATAACAGTGATACAGAACTTTGGAATATTGGATTAGGTGCTCTTCTTCATGATGTGGGGAAATTACTTATTCCTAAATCTCTCATTAACAGGCATGGAGCTCTCAATGAACATGAATTTCAAATAATAAAACAACACTGTGAGCTTGGAGAAAGTGCATTAGCAAATTATGATTTAGATCCGATGTGCTTAGAGATTGTTAAGCAGCATCATGAACGTCTCGATGGAAGTGGTTATCCAGATGGCTTAACAGGTGAACAAATCGCTTATGGTGCAAAAATTGTCATGATATCCGACTCGATTGATGCCATGACTTCCTACCGCCCCTATAAAAATGCCTATTCTATCGAGGAGGCCATGGCGCGTTTAGCGAACGATACGGATAAGTATGATGAGCAGTTACTACTTGTCGCAAATGAACTATTACTTTAAAAAATATCTTTGTCTGAACAATTTGAACTCATACGATTCAATTATATTTCCTCCCAAATATGTGCATTTTGGTATTCTATTCTATATCTGCCAAATAATTTGCCACTATTTTGTTAAAAAATAAATCCCAAATTGCAAGAATAAATTAGTGATCTGGACATTCGGCGGTACCACTGGGTTTGTTCCTGCTGCCTAAGCGGTGTACGGATGTGTGTAATAGACCTGCGCTTCCTGATCCTTCAGGCTGTTCGTCAAGCTGGAGAATTCGCTGCCATTGTCGGCCGTGATCGTCCGGAAGACGCAACCGAACAACGGACCAAATTGATCGATTAACCGTTTGATAGCACTGTCTACTGAATCCGGATCTTTGCCGTTAATCTTTTGAGAGATCGTGTCACGGGTCTTGCGTTCCACTAGGGTCAGGAGCACATCATCCTCACCGGATTTTTTACCTTCCACGGTATCGACTCCTAGTGACCAAATTGTTTTCGCTTCTGCTGAACCTCCGCGGGCTGATTATCGATGCTCTCGCCAAGATGCTTGATGTTGGGGCGGTGTCTGGATTTTTTGGAACGGTAACGGAGCATGTTGAGCAGATCCGCGTTCTTTACTTTTAAGAATCCGCGATCAATAAAATGGTATAATGTCCGCATGCAGACCCTGACCTTGTTTTCCCACTTCGGATCTCAATTGGTGGCGCCACAGACCGCATCAGGAGACCCTGTCTGCGGACAGGATCTTATTTTCGGCGTAAACGATGAAATCTGAAGCAGCTTCCGGTTTGTATCTCCGCCTACAATGACTGCGGTTGCGTTCATAGTTGGCTTGAACGGTCTCCGGAGAATAAACCTGAAAGCGTCGATGATTGACGCCGATCGGGGGTGGTTGTCCTCCCGATGTAGTTCGTCCAGTACCGTCTGATGGGAACAGCCGACTTCACGGTCAATCTCACGTGAAGAGCGTTGCTCCTGATGAAGGACTTGAATCTGTCCGCGCTGGTAGGCATTCAAATGTGTAAAGGTTCGATGCTTTGTGCTAGACTTGGAGTAAGCCATTATAAAATTCGCCTCTTTCATTATGGTTTCGTCGCTTTAATGATAACACCGGATTTTATGATGGTGTTTTATTACTCAACCTGACTGTCTAATTTGATTTTACAACTGGGTTAATTGTTTTTTATTATTTTTTTGAGTCTTTTCGCTAGCTCTTTTATCCTATTTACCTGAAAGTTTAACTTTATCCAACGATTTCAACCCTAAGAATTGAAAATGGAGGATTGAAAATGGCATATGAATGGATTAATGACTATTGTTTGCTCAAAAAAGGAGTAAACAAGGATTTTAAAACCGAATGGAATGCTTTAAGATATTCTATTGGTGGGAAAATGTTTGCCATGCAGGGCGGTGATAAAATAGGGAAGCCCATTTTTACTTTAAAACTGGCTCCAGAGCTGGGTGACTCCTTACGGAGGGAGTATTCCGATATAGTGCCAGGTTATTATATGAATAAAACGCATTGGAACTCGCTGTACTTAGAAGGCGATGTGCCGGATAATATTGTACGGTTCATGATCGACAGGTCGTATGAAGTTGTTTTTAATTCATTACCGAAGAAAATTCAAAAACAGATAACGGATTAGACACTGCATATTTTTTTGATCTGCTTTCCTCATTTAAGGCATAGGGATTACTGAATGTGACATCATTCGCTTTAGCTAATGGGGCAACAAAAGGCTGATTATTTGTTGAAGAAATTGCCGGAAACGCTACAGCTCTGAAGAATGCGATTGACTATTTGGACAATCAGAGCGATCGGAAACCGGTCAAGGTTATTTTCTATTCAGATAATATGCGTGTGGGTCAATTTGCGGCGGCGAAAATAGTTCCGATTTTAAGCCAGCTCGGTTTTATCGTCTTGCCCGCATTGACGCTTATCAGCAAAATAGACACCAATTTCACTGAAGAAGGAAAATTTCAGGAGACTGCTCCGTCAACGGCTTATTATAAAACGTACTTGGAATGACTGTCCATGAAATTGCTTTTTATTCCATTTTGCTCGTCGATAATCCCTTCCGGACGCTTTCAGCTAATTCTAATTAAGGCAGGAATTTGTGATTGAGCGATATATCCGCAGGCGATTGGGGCAGTGCAGCGTGAAATCATCACAAAAAAGGATGCTGATCTTGAATTCTTCGATCAGTATCCTTTTTAAATTGGCTGCGCGCAAAGGATGATTATGCAGCTATTTCACTATTCTGTTTCGGTTAGGCTTATTTGCCTGCCCTCACGACCGCAAGCATTTTCTTTATTGTATGCAGTGTCAGACTGTGCAGGACACTGACAAGGGTCAGGCAAAAGGCAAAGAAAAAGGTGTTGTCGAATCCGTAAGCCATCGTGGCAGCATGGCGTGCGCATGCTGAGGATTCGCGTGATGCATGTGGTAGGTGATTCGCGAGGAAAGCACGCCGGACATAATTGCTATCGCAAATAATCCGAAGGCTTACTGCCCCGAATTCGTCATCGAAGTCACCCGGCTAATCAGATGCTCAGGTGCCAATTTGAGCACATGTGTCCCAATCTGCATAGTCGTTAGTCCCTGGCAAAGTCCTAGAATCATAAAATAACCAAGCATCTGATAAATATTGGTATTGGCGTGTGTGGTGCTGGACATTAGGAACATACCAACGGAATAGATACCCATCCCTGTAAAGATGACGGGACGCGCGCCGTACCGATCGAACAGCTTGCCGCCAATGATCATCCCAATAAATGACATGATAGCTTGAGGGATGGTCTGCCGGCCGTTTGTTGCCGCTCGCGGCCCGGGACATATTTGAGTACGAGAAGCAGAGCAATGAGTCCAAGTTGGAGCGTATTTACCAGAAAAATTTGCTCAACGAACTCGGTTCTGATCGAATGTTCAATACGGACGTGACCATTTTAATCACAGGAATTGAGCAAGTAATTAAGAAATGACTTCCACAGGATGTGGTGATTTCTGCATTGTCCACATGGACGTGCACGTTTTTAGTAGAACAGTGATGACCAGAAATTTTAAAAAAAAGTTAAAAATCGATGATTCCAAATGTTTTCATGGTGTTCAATGATCGTTCTCGCACCTAAGAGATCATTATTAACTGTTGTGGTCAGGCCTTTTTTCATGAATAATTTATAGCCTAATCCATGAGCCATTCGAATCGTCGTATCGACACAATATTCGGTTTGTGCACCACAAATTTCAAGTTGATTAATATCTAATTTTATGAGTTGGTCTTTTAAATCGGTCTTGTAAAATGAGTTTGCATGTGTTTTATTGATAAAGATATCTGTATCTTTATAATCGAGCTCCGGAAAAAGCTGCCATTTTGGAGAATTGAGAATCAGCTCACTATCATTATGCTGAACAAAAATGATTGGATGATCTTCTTTCCGAAACCAATCCATTCTTTGATTGACCCCGTCTAGGACATTAACTAAATTATAGAGGGGGAGAGTTTCAGATTGAACACCTATTTGCAGGTCAATAATTAATAATGCGATATTTTTCATGTCTATTATTCTCCTATAAAAATTAATTTTTAAGTAAAATACGATACTGCGCAGCATGCTTTCACTAAACAACAAATTTTACGATAAAAAAGCGGATGTTGATTCGACCTTTGCAAAACTGGATAAAGCGGAAAGAAAGGCATTTTGAACATTAATCGCAGAAATTGCCGTTTTGCCGAATGAGAGGTCCCTCGTGGTGCAAGCGTCGGAAATCAATTGAACAGGATAGCCTAGGTCGCTTGCCTGTCTCGTTGTCGAGTCCACACACATATGAGTCATCATACCGCAAATGGTCAGATTATTGATTTTCTGTCCTCGTAATTTATCTTGAAGATCGGTTTGCAAAAAGCTGTTCGGATAGGCTTTTTCAATCGTATAGATCCTCTGAGACGATAAAAAAGGTTCAAGTGATGAATGCAGCTGGACGCCAAGCGTATCCGGAAGAAAAAAGGTAGATCCTTTAGATTTGTTGATATGTTGAATGAAATATATTGGCCGACCTTCCTGAACATATTTTTCCACTAACAGAAGAATATTCGCTAAGGCCTTTTCCGGTTGATAAAGGGGGAAGGCTCCTCTTTCAAAATAATCATTTTGGACATCGATGACGATTAATGCTTTGCGCATGATTGACCTCCTCGTATAATTGATATTAATTATGATAAGGATTAATTGATGAAAAATGAAGACGCTGGTGAAAAGAATATTGATGAATCATTTTCATTATGAAAGGATGCATGGCTTTGGATGAAATCGATAGGAAAATAATTAACAAATTAAAGGGAAATGGCCGTGTAACTTGGAAAAATCTTGGAAAAGAAATACATATGACTGGTCAGGCAATCGGCGCACGTGTTGAGCGGCTCATTGAAGATAAATATATTAAGCGATTTACGGTGGATGTGGCGGACAAATACACCGAATTTGTTACGGTGTACATGAACACACAGGAGTACAGGACTTTCGAAAATAGGATGGTTTCGAATCCAGATGTTGAATCAGTACACAAAATTTCCGGTGATGGGTGCTATTTACTAATCACACATTTTTTACCGGATGAAATGAATGATTTTTTGACGGAACTACTAACCTATGGACGATATAAGATAAATGTTTCGCTAAACCGATTAAAGTAGAAAGTGATCGATTTTATCTGTGAAGGATATTAGATTCGCAAAAGTTTGTGCTTTTGTGGGGACAGGTAAATGGTGAAACTGTTTAAGAATGCAAATTATATGAAGCTTTTTGTCGGCAGAATCATTACCAATATGGGAGATAGCTTATATGCTGTAGCTGCTATGTGGCTGGTTGACAAATTGGGTGGTTCCTCTAGTCATAAACCTTGAACTCGTGAACGAACTGTCCGATTAAGGTGCGGAACTGTTGAACCTCAAGCCTGTACTGTTGAACCTCAGGCGACAACTGCAGCACCTCGGAGCGAACTTCGAGGCGCTTTTTAAATATTTGTACAGGAATTACAAAATAAAGCCCTATTCCGCCGAATTTGCAACAGAAAAAATTGATTTCGATCTTTCACAAAAGCCATTTTTACATTAAAATTATAAGAATAGCAATCATTGAAAAATGATCGGATGAGCAGGTTTATCGTCTTGATCGATGGCTGGGTCACCACCATAGAGGGGATGAGTCAAATAAAAATAGTAAGATTAATGGGAATATTCTTGGGACTAACAATTATCAGTGTTGCTCTTTTGACAACCCTTTTTAAAATCGGGAATTCGGTTCTTCAAACGGCTTGCGGCGTTTCATGGCTGGTGTTTGTTGCGGTGATTGTCCTCTACATCTTTTATCGGTTCTATTTTCCGACGGGAGACAAGAAACCGGTGTCAAAATTGCAAACCGAAGAGGATTTTACTCAATCCTTAAAAGAGTATGAGGACAGTGAGCTCTTTCATTCGGACATTGAAACGATGAAGCGGCAAATCGAGCGTTTCAATCGAAAAAAGTCAGTCATTGGCACTTCTCTGCTGGAGAAATTTGATCCGAATGAATTAAGCTATGGCAAGTTTCTCTCAGTCGTCAGCGAGGTGGAAAAGACCTTTTTCATCAATATTCGAAATGTTCTGAGTGTGTTGCGGGTGTTTGACGAGTCTGAGTATCAAACAATTGGCGATCAGAATATAAGCAGGGATTTGCAAGAAAAAAAGAGAGACGTGTATAGGGACTATCTTGGGACGATTAAAAAATCAATGAATCTCAATGAAGCTATCCTTATAAGTTTGGATAAGCTGTTATCAGAAATTTCGAAATTGAGTATTGCGGAAATGGATGATATGACTCAATTAACCTCAATGCAGGAAATGAACGATTTAATTCAGCAGACGAAGTATTACAAATAGATCAGGGAGTGATTGAGGCATGAGCAGAACAGCCAAATTTTGGACGCTATCCATTTCTGTCATTGTCGCCGTATTTGTTGTCGTTTTTATGGGGGTGACTCTGGCTAATCATTTCACGGCAGAACAAAAAGTAACCCATGCCAATCGATCGGAAATTCTGAGCAAAATGCTTTCTGACGTCACGGTTCATCACTCGAGACCAGTGAAGAGCAATGTGGACTTGACTAAGGCAAATGTTGCGGCTGAGCTGCCGCCGATCTCCAAGTCGCCAGTCACTGTAAAAAATACAACTGATAATTATGCTGAAATTTTTTCATCACCGGAAAAAGCCGGTACCGGAGCGAACGGGTGGATTAATGATACAGCGAATGCTTTTAATAAGCAGGGATTTGCGATTGATGGGAAAAAAGTCTCGATCAAAATTCGCAATGTCAATTCAGGCGAGGCACTGGATTATATTCGGACGAAGAAATATGTGCCTGACGGCTTTGCACCGTCCAATGTGCTGTGGGGACAAATGGTCCATTCGAGTGGGATGCCAATTGAAAAATTGTCCAATAGCCTTGTCGGCAATGTTCCCGGTATTGTGTTAAACAAACAGAAGTACGCAGAATTGAAAAAAGAATACGGGAGTATTACGGCTAAAACAATCATTCAAGCGATGGCTAAGAATGAGCTAACGATGGGATATACCGATCCGTTCCAGAGCTCGACAGGCCTTAACTTTCTGGTCGATGTTCTGAAGACTTTTGACAATAAGAATATGTTGAGCCAAAAAGCGGTAAATGGCTTTAACCAATTTCAAAAAAGTGTGCCTTTCACTGCGGTGACGACGCTGCAGATGACGGACGCCGCAAAGTCAGGACAACTCGATGGCTTCATTATGGAGTATCAAACGTATAGTCAGGATTCCTTTATTAAGGATCAATATACATTTACACCCTTTGGTATTCGTCATGACAACCCGCTGTATGGTTTGGGAAAGCTCTCACCCGAGAAACAGCAAATCCTGCAGAAATTTGCCCAGTTTGCGGCTCAAAAGCAGTCTCAGGATCTCGCTCATAAAGACGGTTTTAATCATTTGAGCGGTTATAAATCCAGTTATGAGGCACCAGACGGAAACACATTGACCGATGCACAGAATCTGTGGAAAGAAAATAAAAATTTAAGTAATCCGGTTTCCGCAGTGTTCATTGCCGATGTATCGGGGAGCATGAATGGAATCAAGCTGTCGCGATTAAAGGAATCTCTGCTGGAGTCGCAAAAATATCTCGGTAGAAATAACAGTATCGGGCTCATTTCCTTCTCGGATGACGTCACTGTAAATCTGCCGATCCAAAAGTTTACTCTGGATCAGCAATCCAAATTTGATGGTGCTGTTCAGAGCCTGCAGGCGAACGGGGGAACGGCAACCTATGATGCAACCTTGCAAGCCGTTAAAATGCTGCACAGTTATGACAAAGCTCATCCTAACAACCGTCCGATGATCTTTCTTCTAACCGATGGGTATGAGAATGAGGGCCATTCTTTCTCAAGCATCCGTGACTTGCTGAAGATCTATAAGATCCCCGTCTACACCATTGGCTATCAAGCAGACATCAGTACGCTAAAACGTGTTTCTGGTCTGAATGAAGCGGCGAGTATTAATGCAGATTCGAGCGATGTCATTTACCAGATTAAGAGTCTCTTTAATTCACAAATGTGACCATTAACAGAATCCAAAAATGAAAAGGGGCCTTCAAATGGCATTTTCAATGGAAATACCCGATGCGGATCAAGTCAAAGCAGAAGTTCAGGAACAAGTGAAGCCGCTGCCGGAAAAAGAAGCGAAAATCAAAGCGCTGGCTGAGAAAAATGTCGAGCAAATCATGGCGCTAAGCGCAGGCGATACAGCATCCTTTGGGGAAAGAAAAGAAATTTTAAATTCGGTAGATGGCTTTGGCCTGGATGTCATGAAAAACTCTTCAAGCAAAAATTCGTTGCTTAAAGTATCGGTCGGCAAGCTCTCGAAGTCCGGAGACGAAGGCGGTCAGGTAGCTGAGGGACTTACGGAGCTGCAGACGCAGCTTAAAGATCTTGATCCCAGCCTGATTGACTTCACTAAATCTGGCGTGTTAGGAAAACTATTCAATCCGATTCGTTCCTATTTTAGACGATACCAAAAGGCAGACGCCGTTATTGGCGACATTATTGAGTCTCTGGACAAAGGAAAAACGATTCTGAAAAACGATAATACCACTTTGGAAATGGAACAACAAAGTTTAAGGGAGTTGACAAAAAAAGTTCAGGAAGACATCGACTTAGGTTCCGCGATGGATGAGACGATTGATCACCAAATTCAAGCAGCAGAGGCGCGCAATGATCGACCTGAAAAAATTAAATTTGTGCAAGAGGAAATTCTTTTCCCATTGCGGCAGCGTTTGATGGATCTGCAGCAAATGCTCGTAGTCAATCAGCAGGGAATCATGGCCTACGAGGTCGTGATCCGGAATAATAAAGAGTTGATTCGCGGGGTGGAGCGGGCAAAGACCGTGACCGTCTCAGCTCTGCGCAACGCGGTTGTCGTGGCCAGTGCACTCTACGATCAGAAAATTGTCTTGAATAAGATTGATGCTCTCAATAAGACCACAAATACCTTCATTGCCGGAACTTCCAAAATGCTGAAGGAACAAGGCGTAGCAATTCAAGAACAAGCGATGCAGACCGGAGTATCTGTTGACACGCTGAAAACAGCCTTTGCAGATGTGCTCTCGGCCTTTGATTCAATCAGCGACTATAAGCGTCAGGCGTTGCCGAAGATGCACGCAACAATCGATCAATTCCGGCAATTAGCGGATCAAGGAGAGAAGCAGATTCAAAAATTCGAAAAAGGGTCCAATCTGACCGTGGAAGAATAAAGCGCTGAGCGAAGCTTTTCGGAGATTTTCTCCCGAACGAGATGAGTGAGGGGTAAATCAGCTGAAAAACTATTGTATTCTAATTCTTAATCTAACTTCGAAATTTCATAGTACGTATTAGAACGTGGTCGATGGAAACGGTGCAATGAAAGGTCGCTTAACATGAATTTTTTAATTAGGGAGATTAGACAACAAGATATCTCGTTTCTTTGGAAAATGTTATACCAGCGTTTATATGTCCGGGAAGGAGAGAAGCCATTCCCCAAAGAAATCCTGCAGATACTCGAAATCTCAGAATAGGGCAGGGTATTGGAAGTGTTCTACTCAGAGAGATTGAAATTGTAGCTAAAAGTTTTGGATATAATAATATTTCTTTAAGTGTCGATCCAAACAATCCTGCTCGTTGCCTTTATGAAAAACTGGGGTACGCACAAGTGGGCTGGTGTCAGACTTCTTGGACGATGATGAAGTCTTTAAGCTAATCGGGTTGGATCAAGATTTCCTTTTGTACGGTGTTTGTTCTGTTATATAGAAGACGGAAACTGCGTGAATCTGCTGTCACAGGGGGTACTTATTCTTGCCATTTAGTCTGGAGTCGCACGATATAAAGGACTATTTGAAAGAAAGCAGCCTAATTAATTATTCTCATCCTTCAATCATCGAGGTGTCGCGGTTATTCTTCAAATCGGAACAATCCGACGCAAAGAAAATAAAGACGGCATTTGAATTTGTCCGCGACAACATTCATCATTCTTGGGATGTGCAGCATACGCGTGTAACGTGTGTGGCATCAGATGTTCTAAAAGGACAGGAAGGGATCTGCTATGCAAAATCCCATTTGCTGGCTGCATTATTAAGGAGCCAAGACATGCCAACAGGTTTTTGCTATCAGAGACTGATGCTTTTTGATACCCCTGAAAAAGGCTATTGCATTCATGCCCTGAACGCCGTTTTTGTTGAACAGGTGCATAAATGGATTCGGTTAGATGCCCGGGGAAATAAAAAGGGAATAAATGCCCAATTTTCTACTGAACGTGAAATCATGGCTTTTTCTGTTCAGCGATCTCGAGGAGAAGTGGATTATCCGCTGATTTACTGTCAGCCCCATCCCAAAACCGCTGCGACATTACGTACCTATGATGATGCTCTAGATATGTATCTACATCATTTACCAGATAAAATTTGAGTTAAACTCGGCAGCAAAAGCTTCCATTTCGACTAACCATGATATGGACGTCTACCGTGCGGCCAATTCTCTTTTTGGAATATATTGGGAATTGCCAGTCAGTTTGTAGTGTTGGAATGCCTCTCAGGGCGCCATTCTGTCGATGTTTATCAGCTTGACCATTTGCCAACGCGTAAAAAAAGATCATTTGTGCGCTGCAAGGGATGCAATTTCTTCTTCGAGGACCTTCTTTGAAGGAGTGAAGTCAACGTGGTGAACGTGCGTCAAAGTTCTTGACCATTATAAATAATTCCCTTTTAATAAAACTTTAGGCGTGGTGAGAGGTTTTGTTGTCAAATTGTTCGCTTAACTATATAATAAACGTATAAAGAGCGTGTATGGATGCATAATAAAGACCATATGGATCTGATCATCCATATGGTTGACTAGCAATCAAGTAATATCCGCAGTGAGCGGATACAGCGCAAAATCAAAGAGTATATTACAACGAATGATCCCTTCAATCATTGCCACCGTTAATGGCATATGAAGCGGATCATTTCTTTTTGTTTGACAGCATCAACATCAAAACGCCGAAAGAAATCATTAGGCTAAGTGTTTGAAATACTGTCATGGCATCGCCCCCTTTCACAAGGGAGTCGCCGCGTCCGCTCTCATATGCTTCATCTATTACTTGATTCTTTCATTATAGCATCATCAAGCGATCTAGGAAGTGTCTCTAATGTTCACAAAAACATCTGAGGATAACGGAAGAAGACTCGTGATTCAGTCAATGGGGGGAGGAGAAAAAAAGCGGATAGTAAAAGAGATAGTCATCCCACTGTATCTACTCGAATTGCTGAATGTGTCAATTGTTTGAGCTATGTGATGTGCAGTTGTCAAATTTCGCGCAGCAAGAGTATAAGAAAAAATGACCATTGAATGTGACATAAAAGTCATGGATTTATATATAGGAATGCACGTTCTTGTGCTAATATGATATTTAACTTAGTTAATGAAGAGGGCGTCAATTCTATGGCTTGGAATTACGTGATAAGATTTCTTATTGGTGGAACGATTTTCGTGCTCATGTCCTATTTTAGCAGGTCAAAAATTCTGTTTCTATCCGGCATCATCACTTTTATCCCGATCATGACGCTAATTAACATGGGCATGCAAATCAAATACATGAATGTACAAGAATTTAGGACAACAGAATTTAATGGGATATTCGGAGCGCTTGGAGCCGTGGTTCTAATTTTTTGCGTGTTCTTATTAACCCATTGGATTAAGCCAGTCAACGCCGCCTTTATTTCGGTTGGAGTCTACCTAGCATACATGGTCTCTTGCAGATACCTTTTGTAATTATGCTTGAATTTGTTGTAAGTTTTTTGCTGCGATATAACTACCATGGCATACAGAAACCCTGGCTTTTTCAATATGAAAAATATAGATGAGAGAGGTCTAGTGATGATTAACCACATTAACATAACGGTACATAACTTAGAGCAAAGTGTTGCCTTTTATGAAAAGGTACTGGCACCCTTAGGCTATCATAAACAAATAGTAACAGATAATGCAGTTAGCTTCAGTGATGATATTTCAAGTGATCCAGGCGGCGATTTATGGTTGACGTCAGGAGATCCTGTTCCAGGCCACTTTGCTTTTCAAGCGACCGATCATAAAAAGGTTCAGAATTTTTTTGAATTAGGCATAAAATGTGGCGGACGCAGTAATGGTGCTCCGGATTACCGTAAAAAATACCATTCAAATTATTATGCAGCGTATATTTACGATCCCGATGGCTATAACATTGAAGCGGTCTGCCATGATTAGTGATTATGTTGGGGAAGAGCTCTTATTGCCTCTTGGGCCTATTTGAAACAAGTGTACATGGCCTTAATTTAATTTTCCTGTCCAACTAAATGTAACCTGATAATTGTCGGATTTTTTAAAAATCTTCAAAATTAATTAATGCCAGTGTATTATCCGTTTCACCATTTTTTTGAATTGGGATAAATCCGAAGTTCTCGTAAAAGAGGGTTAATATTAGCCATATATTCGACAGCAATGGAACGAACGCCGCCGAGAATAGAATAAGCTGTTCTTAATTTTGAACAAGCATCTGTTAAAATATCATGACCCGTTACATTCGTTTGAACAGAGACATCTTTAGCTAACTGTGCAATGAGAAAGCAATTGACGTGATTGCCGCGAAGGCCTAGCTTTTTCCGCTTAGAGGCGCTTAAAACTGTCAAATAATCAGACGCTACAACAACCTCAAAACTTTTTGACATGAGTGTGTAAAGACCAACGAGCTGTGAATCATCATCTAAACTTTTCAGTGTCCTAGACTGGAGCATTATTTCTTATACCTCCATGCCGCCCGCAGTTTTTCATCGAGCATTTTTTGGACTTCGGAAATCGTGATTTCATAATTGATGAAAGGGGACTCCAAATTTGCGGGTAAGGTTTTCACCCTCTCCATGCGCCTCAATGCTTGTTCATCAAGCACAAAGTCCTCGGCCAGCATTTCATTGCTTTGCGTTCCACTTTTTCATCTCCCTTTTTTCTATTCCTTTTCATGGTATCCTCTCTTTAAAGGTTTTACCACCATATTGGCCATTTAATGGCTAATTTACACCCTTGGGAACGAATCTTTTGCTACAAGAAGGGGGCCGGTAGACTGCGACTCTTCAACGCACAAATTGGACCTTCACAAAAGCCGGAACGTCGGAAACCGCCACCTAAGCAATGCCTTGATATTTAACTGGGGTTTAACTCAGACCTATTGAAATGCGGAAGCGCTCTAAGTTAATCGGTGTCAACTCGACACTGTTTGCTTGATGGACTTGCTTTCAAACAAAATCAGGTTCATCGCGAAGTTACTGCAATAACTATTATTTAGAAAAAACGGATACTCATAAATTGAGCCATCCGTTTTTACATCATTCAAGCTTTTATTTTTGCTTTTTTACCACCGGAATATGGATGTCGCATACTTTTCCTGTGTCTGACATGCAGCGATCATCGTAGAGTTCAAAGTCGGCACGATTCGGCGCATATTCATATCCGGATTTTGGAAGCCATTCATTAAAAATGTAGTTCCATGTGCCCTGAATGGTAGGTGCAAAATTTTCGGCATTGCAGGGCGGTGTCGAAAAGACGGCATAGGTTGCAGGTGGCCATTCGCAAACGTGATAGCCATTTGGAATGGCTACGTCGTCCTTTGGCTCAACGCCGATAACATACTCAAATTCTCCGGTCTCGGGGTCTTCTGGAAAACATGCTCCATACTCATCGTGTTTTTTGACAAAGTTTTCAGCATGAAGTTTTTCCATCCGTCCGTCACTCATATAATTGCTCCAAAAGGTCGGGATTGCTGTACTATTTTCTCCGCCAGATGAGCTTGTTTTGAGTGCATAGCCCGCAAGTTTTAATGCGTGGAGCGTCACAAATTTTGGTTCCAAAATAATTCCTCCAATCAAATATTTGTTCGTTTTGGGAAGACATGGCGGGAAAGGGCGATCACAATGCGCGTGCAAACGGTAGATTCCCGGTGAGCAGCCGAAGTAACGGCGAAAAGCTTTACTAAAGCCTGAGTGAGTTTCAAAACCATAATCCAGTGAAATATCGAGAATTCGCCGGCCGGAAATGAGTTCATGTGCGGCAAAAGCAAGACGGCGGTTCCGCACGTAAGCCATCACCGAATAGCCGATGCCCCATTGGAATACCCGGCAGAAATGCCAGGTTGAAAATCCGGCGCGTGCCGCTAAACTATCCGGGCTGATATTATCTGTGATATGCTCGTCAACATATTCCAGAATATCCTGCAAAATTGCTATCGTGTCCATCAAACGTTCCCCCCAACCGTACGATAAAGTTAGTATAACAGAGCCTTTAGAAAGCCACTGTTCCAAAATTGCGAAGTTGGAACAACACATACACACAAGCAAAAAGAATAGTTGTTTATCCATGCAATTCTGTCATTAGCCGCCCACAGATTTCATGGCAAAAAGGCTCTTTACTACTTTATAATGAGATAAACGGTCTGTTGCGTGGTTGACGAAAATTTTGCAACATCATCATCAAGAAAGTTTGAAAGAGAGGTCAGAATAATGTATATCAGGACAGATGACTTAACCAATGACAAAGTTATTAACTTGATTCAGGAGCACCTTCAGGGTATGGCGCAGGTTTCCCAGCCTGAAAACATACATGCGTTGGCCCTTGAAGCATTAAAGAAGCCGGAAATAACCCTTTGGAGTGCGTGGGAAGAGGACGAGTTACTCGGTTGTGGGGCACTCAAAGAACTTGAAAGCCAACATGGAGAAATCAAATCAATGCGGACAGCATCAGCACATCTGAGGAAAGGAGTAGCCAGCCGAATTTTTCAGGAAATAATTGAAGAAGCCCGCCAACGCGGTTATCACCGGTTAAGTTTAGAAACGGGATCAGGATCAGCATTCGAACCTGCCAGAAGATTATATGCGAGCTTCGGGTTTCACTCTTGCCAGCCGTTTGCGGATTATACGGAGAACTCGAAAAGTGTGTTCATGACAAAGGAGTTATAAATTGCTCAACAATAATATACTTTCCCTTTTCTCAAAGTTTTTCTGCTGAGTTTCGCAGTTTGTCTTTACTGGAAAGTAGACGGGAAAGGAAAAATAAATTTTTTATATTTGGGGGACAATTTTCATGAAGGTTAAATTCTATGATTTAGAGACTATTCCAAGTGAAAAGTTGAAGTACGTTGTTATTGTTGCAAAAATAGATGATAAATGGATATTTGTTAAGCATAGAGAAAGAGAAACTTGGGAGATTCCAGGTGGAAAAATAGAAAAAGGCGAATCAGCAGAGACTGCTGCTAGGAGAGAACTGTGGGAAGAAACTGGTGCCAAAGAATTTTCCCTAGCACCCGTCTGTATTTATTCTGTACTAAGAGAAAATAATGAATCTTTCGGTCAGCTTTTTATTTCAAATATCTCTGTTTTAGGTGAATTACCCAAATCAGAGATTGGGACAGTTGCACAATTTAGCAAACTTCCCGATAGTTTAACTTATCCATTAATACAGCCGTTCCTTTTCTCAAAATGTAACTCTTTATAATAATCAAGTTTCGCAGGACATGCGCAGTGACAATAAAGTTGTTTAAAACTGTCACTAATGAATTGGCTTATAATGAAAAGTTGACGGATAATGCGTAAGTTTTATGTAAAGGGAAAAACTGACAGCCAGTGTGTCAGTTAAAAAGAAGTTACCTATCCCTATGTTTACTCTTTGCTTTTTGAACCTTGATCTTCCTTATATACGCTTTTTTCTCTTCCTTTAATCGTTTGCTCGTAACTTGTTTTTCCTTTTTACGGTGTTCATGTTCAGCTTTAAGGGCTTCTTGAGCTTTTGAGGAAATCCGTGGTTGACTCATTTCTCTTGCTGCTCGTCTTTGAAGTCTTTTGGGGATTCACTCTCTTGAACAAATTGGGTGTACGACAGATATCCCTTTTTGATCATGTGCCTCGATAAAATTCATTAAATGCTTAAGCACAAAGTCTAAGACTTCTTGATCCTTGGGTTCTTTCTCAAAAGTGTGACGGTAGGCTTTAAGTTTTCTTTTAGAAACAATTTCTATAAGCCCGATATAAAAGTGGCCATCATGGTAGACGGTTAACTCATTGTCGGTCCCTCATAAAGCAAATACTAGATTATAACGCGAAATATTTTTATAATCATGCACAGAGAATTTAAACAATGCAGTGACAATTCGACATTACTTTTTCACGAATGGCGACTTGATTTGGAAGCACCCATTTACATAAAATACCTGATACTTCTATACTTTTGTAAAACATCTTTGACTTATAATGTGAAATATGTTTTACTTAATTTGTTAAACATGTTTGACAAAGAGGCGTTATTAATGAAAAACTCGATAAAGATAAGAAGAAAGAAGCTAAAGCTATCACAAGAAGAACTTGCCAACCTTTCAAAGGTTACAAGGCAGACCATTCTTGCGATTGAAAACAACAAATATGATCCTTCTCTAAGTCTAGCTTTTATCCTTGCAAAAAAATTAAATACCACAGTTGATGAATTATTTGAGTTTGAAGAAGATGGAGGAGATTTAAATGACTTCTGAAAAGTATCTTAAATTCTTGGCGATCATGAACTCAATGCTTTTTGGACTCGCCTGTTTATGGTGTGTCATCAGATTGAACTTTGAGAAAACAAGTATGATCTGGTTAGTAAAATTAGTACTACTTGCTTTGATTTTCCTTGTAATCTTCTTCATTTACTATATCCCTAGACAAAAAGGGATCAACCCCTATAAACGAACAAACAATAATAGGATGAAAAATTCGATCTTATTTTGGGTAAAGGATGAACGAGAGCTTATGATGGCTTTAAAAACGTATGCTAGCGGGTATACGTATTATACTTATTTCATATTCTTATTGCTCCCTTTATTATTCATTCTCATTATCCTAGATTTGAGCAGGGTAGTTATCCTAAACTCAATCTTTTCATTTTTATTTTTCGAAATGCTATTTTTGAATGTAAGGTTTGTGATCGATTGGAATAAATATTCTAACGAATAAGAGAGGCATGTTTTTCATTAATAGAAAGCCCCGGGAAGATATGGATCATTGATTTGTTAGTCGGAAAGCTGCAGCTCTTTCACACGAATGGGGAGGAAAGAAGAATGATCTTATCCGGTGGTATCAAAATTAACCAGCAAAAAGTAGAAAATGTGCGTTTAGAAGTGAAGATTGAAGATGGCATGATTATCCAGATTGGGAAAAGACACTTTCTCAGAATCAGGTGCTGAATTTACCAATCTTGTCCTGTGGGCGATCAGCAGATGATCTTTGAGCATTGGCACGCTAAGTTGAGCAGAATCCCTAAGCTAACTTTGATACAATAAGAGAAAAATAGGTAAAGGAATCCTCGAAAAATGATGCAAGAAACAGCTGTTCAACTGATAGCTTTCACAGATCAGTACAAGCAAATTGTTCAAAATTATACGATTAATGAGTTGGAGTTCACAGGCTCGCCTCTTGAAGCGATTAAGCTATGCGCGCAGGAAGCGGGAAGGCACGCAATTTTAGTTTTTTCCGGCCAAACCCTGGTCGGCTTTTTTGTCCTGCACGACTGGACGGGTGCGAAGAAATATACGAAAAATCGCCATGCCCTTCTTCTGCGCACGTTCTCCATCGACAGCCGTTATCAAGGCCGGGGATACGGGAGAAGGACCATTGAGCAGTTAGATGGTTTCGTCAAGACTCATTTTCCGGGTACGAACGAGATTGTGCTCGGCGTCAATCATGCAAATATTACAGCTCAGAACCTCTATCTGCATCACGGATTTGAGGACACCGGAAGCAGAGTCATCGGCATTCATGGCGAGCAGCTGGTTCTATCGAAAGGGATAGGGAAAGAATTTTGATTCAACCATTCTTAAGTTGCAGGGGATTAGCAGATGATCTTTGAGAGTTGGCATTCTAGGGGGAATCACAACTATTTTCTTCCCGAGACTCGTGCGGTTTGATTTAAAATGTCATTTTTAATCCTAAACGTCTAATTATATTTCAGAATATATAAAAAAATATGAAAATTGTCTCAAAGTGTATGAACCAGTATGTACGTGTACATAAATTTATGAATTTACAGACAAGTTTTATTGGAAATAAGTATGAAATCGCTTGCCATAAGAATGAAATCGTTTTATATTTAACTTGTTCACAGAGGTACCCTGTGGTTCACCGTTGTACTATAATGTTCATAGATGTAATTAGAAAGGATGAGGAAGATGAAGTTCAGTATCGACAAACTTTCTATGATTCCCGTCTATGAGCAAATTGCCAACGGGTTAAGAGATTTAATGTATAGTGGCAATTTACAAGATGGTGACCGAATTGATTCTGAGCCAAAAATGTGCATGGAACTTGGGGTCAGTCGAGGAACTGTTAGAAAAGCAATTGAAGTGTTGATCGAAGAGGGACGGTTAAAAAAGATTCATGGAAAGGGTACATTCGTTACTAATCCAGACGTTGCTTATCCTTTGAACAACCAACTGTTCTCTTTTGCTGAGACTCTTGATATGCAGCACATCAACTACAGTACTCAGGTCATTCGTCAAGAACTGTTGTCGGCCAATCGAGAGATTGCCAAAAGCCTAGATATCCCTGTTGGAAGTGACTATCTCTATCTAGAACGGATTCGATCTGTTAACAATGAAGTGATTATGTTGATCGAGAATCGTATTAACATCGATATCTGTCCAGGGATAGAAAAAGTTAATTTCAACAACATCAGTTTATTTTCAAAGATTGAAGAACTTGGAAAAAGACGCATTAAATTTGCAAGTAGCACTTATGAAGCCCTTGCGGTGGGTAAGGAGCGCGGTAATATCCTAGGTTTATCGCCCTCTGCACCAATTTTGAAGATGCAGCAAACGGTGTTTATTTCACAGACAGAACCAATTGAATATGGTTCCGTCTGGCTAAAGGCGAATAAGTACTTCTTAACGACTACATTGCAGAGACGATAGGAGGAATTTGAATTATGCCATTAGTTAACGGATTTGATTTGATCGATATTATTAAGGAACGTCGCGTGGTCGCAGGTGCTTTCAACACGACTAACGTCGAAACAACGATTGGAATTCTGAACGCTGTTGAAAAAAGTGGTATTCCAGCATTCATCCAGATCGCCCCAACCAATATTCCAGTTTCTGGCTATGGGTATATTACCGATATGGTCAATCGGTATGCCAAAGAAATGGACACCCCGGTTGCATTGCACTTGGATCACGGCAAGAGTTTTGATTCTGTTCGACAAGCTGCTCGTGCGGGCTTTACCTCTGTGATGACTGACAATGCTAAATACGATTACGAAGAGAATGTCCAACACACCTATGAAGTGGTTCAATTTGCAAAAGGCTATGGCATTCCAGTTGAAGCTGAACTCGGAGCGATTGCTGGTAAGGAAGATGATGATGTAACTAAAGGCAACAATAAGACGAATCCAGATCAAGTAATCGATTTTGTTGAACGGACGGGCGTTAACCTTCTTGCGGTTGCAGTTGGTAACGTGCACGGCTTGGAGCTGAATCCTAATATCGATTTCCCTTTGCTGAAGAAGATCCATGAGATTTGTCCTGTACCACTGGTACTACACGGCGCTTCAGGCATTCCTGACGAACAGATCGCACAGATGGTCGATAACGGGGTTGTGAAGATCAATGTTGCCAGTGATTTGCGGCATGCCTACATTCAGTCGGTAGGAAAAAGCTACGAAGAAGATCCTAAACGATTTGATCTAGCGAACGTGTCCTTAGCAGCTGAAAAAGTTGTTGAAGATGTTGTCTATCACAAGATTCAAGTTATGAACCAAAATTCGCCTACACCTGTACACCAGGAGGCTAAGAAATGAACAAAACGGATTCACAAAAGATTGCATTCGATGCATCTTTTGTTAAACATTTTTTGAAAACGGTTCCTTTTTCAACGGCGGTTGATCGGTTGTCAACCAATCTGCTAGACAAGGACTTGGTTACACCCGACTATCCGCAGGCCGTAAAGGATCGTGAAGTGAGGTTTCCGACTGGGCTTCCAACTGAACCAATCG
Source organism: Sporolactobacillus sp. (assembly GCA_048976585.1). GTDB lineage: Bacteria > Bacillota > Bacilli > Bacillales > Sporolactobacillaceae > Sporolactobacillus. The sequence continues at coordinate 50,940 of JBHGUY010000044.1, forward strand.
GTGTTGCAATTCCACACACTGATCCACAATATGTCAAGACAAACGCCGTTTCGGTTGGCATCCTCAAGGAACCAATTGAGATGACAGTGATGGGAACAGAAAGGGATAAAGTTCAAGTTTCAATCATCTTCCTGCTCTCGTTGGCCCAGTCGTACAAACAGTTGAATATCTTACAGCGAATCATGGGTGTTGTTCAGAACCAAGAACTATTGAAGAAGTTCCAAACTGCAAATGATGAAGAAGTTGCTGAAGAAGTACAAAAGGCAATATTGGAGGGATTATCATGAGCACCATTGGTAAGAAGACTATTTTGTTCGTTTGCGCGACGGGTGTTGCCACGTCAACGGTTGTTGCCGAAAAGACACTAGAATATCTGCATGAAAACGGTATTGATGTCAACTATACCCAAACAAATGTCGCCTCTTTACCTGAATATGACTTGAAAGATGCGGACTTAATTGTTGCGACAACGAATGTGCCATATGATCTTGAAATCCCAGTGATTAGGGCACTCCCGATTATCACCGGTATCGGCGCTGACGCCGTTTTTAAGGATATCAAGAAACACATTGAGGAATAAGAGGTGAATTAAATGTCCAATTTGGCAAATCAACTTAACACTGTCGTCCAGTACGTTTTAGGCTTGGGCGCTACTGTTATGCTTCCGTTGTTTCTGTTTATTCTTGCCCTATGTTTCCGTGTTAAGTTTGCGAAAGCTTTACGTTCTGCTCTGACAGTAGGTGTTGGGTTCGTTGGTATCAATGCCGTTATGACTATTCTCTCTGATAACGTTGGTCCCGCAGCCAAGGTTATGGTTCAGCACATCGGCCTTAGTCTTCCTCATGCTGACTTAGGTTGGCCGGCGTTGGCTGCGATCACTTGGGGATTACCAATTGCACCGTTTGTTATCATTATGACGATCGTGATTAACATCGTTATGCTTGCATTCAAATTGACTAAAACGGTTGACGTAGACCTTTGGAATTATTGGCATTTTGCTTTAGCTGGTACGCTTGTTTACTACGTCACCGGCAACTTCTGGCTTGGAATCCTCGCGGCTGCTTTGATCACGGTTATTGTCTTCAAAATGGCCGACTGGGCTGCGCCTTTGGGTGAGAAATACTTTGGATTACAAGGCATCTCGTTACCAACGGTTTCTTCAATTACTTTCTGGCCAATCGGATTACTTGGTAACTGGATCATTGATCACATTCCTGGTTTGAACAAGATTCACATTAACCCACAAACCATTCAAAAGCGCTTTGGGATCATGGGTGAACCGCTGATGATTGGTACGATTCTCGGTGTACTTCTGGGTATCCTTGCGGGTTATGATGTTAAGGGCATCTTGAACATCGGTGTCAACTTAGGGGCAGTTATGTTCATCTTGCCACGAATGGTTCGTATTTTGATGGAAGGATTAATGCCGATTTCTGAAGCCGTCAAGGATTTTCTGAACAAGCACGTTAAGAACAGCGGTGAACTATACATTGGTCTTGATATCGCGGTTGCGATTGGTAATCCTGCCGTTATTTCCACCGGCTTGATTCTGACTCCGATCGCTGTTGGCCTAGCCTTCTTGTTGCCAGGTAATGGCACGATGCCGTTAGCTGACTTGGCAAACTTAGCCGTTTTTGCCTCCATGATCGTTCTTGCAACTCATGGCGATGTATTCCGTTCCCTCCTTATCGGTATCCCATGCATTATCGGCGATCTTTACATTTCTTCTGCCCTGGCCGGTACGGTTACTCGAATGGCACGTAATGTCAACTACTCTGGTGCCAAGAGTGCATCAGTAACTAGCTTCCTTGATGGTGGTAACCCATTGCGTTACTGGATCGTTAAAGTATTTGAACTGAATCCTATCGCACTTGTACTGATTCCAGTGATCGGGGTGATTATCTGGTGGCTGTATCGAGTGACGAAGAAATCAGTTTACGGACTGAGTGATACGAATGAATCTAACGATTGATATTGGAACGACTAACACAAAGGTTTCGCTGTGGGCAAACGAGTCGATCACGCAACCTACTGAGCAGTTGAAGTTTAAAACCCCCAAGATTGAAAATGGAGACAACATCGATTTTGATGCAGATAAGCTCTTCGATGACATTCTAGATGCAATCTTGCAATTCAAACTTTGCGATCGTTCAAAAGTACAGAAAATTTCGATTGCAAGTGTTGGCGAATCGGGTGCTCTTGTCGATGAAAAAGGTAATCGTGCTTCCGAAATGATCGCTTGGTATGATAATCGCTCACAGAGTGTCATTGATTGCCTAACTCCTGAAGACCGTCAAACAATATACAATGTAGCTGGATTACCACCTCATGCACATTATTCGGCAAGCAAGATTCGGTGGTTGTTTGATAACGGCCTTGATTCGACCAAGAGGTATACGTGGCTTTGCATTCCAGACTTTCTTGCATATAAGTTTACCGGTATGATGCGAACCGAGTACTCTATCGCCAGTCGCACAATGGTCTTTGATCTGGAACACAAACGCTGGTCTAGCCGAATCAAGAAGATTTTTGGAATTGAGAATGTTGATTTTCCAGAAGCGCTTGTATCCGGCGAGAAGATTGCAACGCTAAAGCAAGAAATTGCCAATGGTCTAGGCTTGCCTGGTGACACTTATGTTACAATCGCTGGTCATGATCACATGGTCGGGTCATTCTCAAGTGGTCAGCGTAGTAATGAGTTACTTGACTCAACGGGTACAACTGAAGGGATTCTTCTTCTATCCAACCAGTTAAAAAAGAATCCACATGGCGAACAGGAGGGAATTGCCTATGGGATATATACTAATCCCGCTTTGTATACAACGTTCACTGCACTTCCTTCTGCAGGTTCGGTGATTCAGTGGTTCATTGAATCTTATCATTTAACGGATGAGGTATTCATGAACTTAATGAATGAAGTATATGATGACTATTTGGTTGGGAAAATCTCATCTGAAGAGATCAACTTCGTTATTCCGCACTTTAGTGGTAGCGGGAGCCCCGTTAAGTCTACTGAGACAAGAGGTTTGTGGTATGGCCTGACTAATCAGACCAGCTTAAAGAATCTGGTGTTTGGTCTATTCTTGGGCCTGACATTTGAACTTAAACATGCGGTTGAGACCCTTACTGATAGCCCAATTCGGAAAGTAAAGCTGATCGGGCCCGCAACTAAAGATCCATTATGGATTCAGTTACGCGCTGACCTATTGAATGCTAAGATCTATGCAATGGATACACCAGAGGCAGTATCTCGAGGAGCAAATATTGTTGCGGAGGCCGTAGCAAAAAAATATAAAAACCTTGATAGGGCACCCAGCGATGAGTATACTCCACAAGAGGATAATCCTCTAGTTGAAAGATTGTTATACGTTTACGAAAAACAGTATAAGGCTCTTTATAAGAGTAAGATCGAATACGAGCTATGAATTTCACCCGGGTAACCTTTTTCCAATGGTTTCATGTCATTAAAATGGTATTCTAGGTAAGCTGACTAGCCGATGTTGGAAAGATTAAGCCTACTGATGAGAAACTATCTCCTTCTAAGTAATATATAGAAGGAGATGGTTTCTTTTAATTCATGGGCTTTAGTCCGTTGAGCACGCGCAGCGTGCGAAACATAAAACCCTCCGCTATGTGGGAGCAACAAAACGTTATGCAAAAAGCTCTTTTAGTAAAATGACGTCCTAGATGGAACAGCGAAAGTAGATACGAAATATGGTAAGGCTGTTAAACAGTATATCAAAGGAACATATTTGATCTGGAAAATAGTGGAATAAGTTCATGCGAATATAGTTATTTTTAAGGAATTCAGCCCGTCATGCGGAAGCAATAAAATATATAATGGTGAATTTAGTGGGAAGAAAATAGAGGGAAGAGGCGTTACTACAGCATTGTTTAGAAAGAAATGAGATAAGGGTTGTTTCAGAAAAAAGTTTACCTGAGATTTTCAATGATGTCACTTGAACACAGATAGTTTGTTTAATTCATTAATGCCACTACGCAATTCATCTTTACTTCGAAGCAAATAAGTGCTGTGCAATGCTAATCATGATGCTTGTTTTGTACCAGTACTTCCATCAAAACAAAGCAAGGAGTAATCGGTTTTCAAATAGCCAATCCGGGCATAATAGATGAAAATCGATGCATTCCGGGAGCGCTATTTGTTTGATTTATTACGTACAAAATACAGCAATTGGTTTATTCATCCTTGGGCTGATTCTTTGGAAACTGCCGAAGAATGAGGGGCAGACGAGTCAGAAAATTTATCTAAGCGCATTGATTGTCAATGCGTTGCTGTTGATTCTTGAATTAAAGCTTCATCTGCTGAATGGACATGAGGGTAGTAGTGGGACAAGGCTCGTTTTAATGGGCGTTGTGGTTCTGTTCTATCTGTTGAATCCGGTGCCGGGAGCCTTGTGGGTGCTCTATCTGGACAGTCTGATCAAAAAAGACAATCACTTGCCGCGAAGGCTGTGTTTCATTGTTAGTTTGCCCCTGCTGGTGAACGGTGTGCTGACCTTGCTCAACCTGTTTGTTCCTTTTTCATTTTATCTTAGCGGGAATAATGTCTATCACCGGGCTGTTTACTTCCTACTCCTGCCAGTTATTTGCTATAGTTTCCTGATTGACTCTGTTGTTTTGACTGTGAAGAACAGGAAAAAGATTCCGCGAAGTGAGGTTCGGGACCTTTTTATTGCAATCCTTCCGCCAGTTCTGGCGGGTATTCTCCAAAGCTTTTTCTTTGGTATCAGCCTCGTTTGGATGGCGATGGCATTGTCGTTATTAATGATTGATGTGCAGATTCAGCGTGTGCAGATTCACACGGATTATTTGACTGGTCTCTCCAACAAGCGTAGATTCGATGTTCATATAAATAATCTGATTTCCGGAGATCAGAGGCGACGCTTTGGCGGTCTGCTGATCGATTTGGATAATTTTAAAAAATTGAATGATACTTATGGTCATGAATCTGGCGATCGGGCTTTAGAAGCGGCGGGAGCGATCTTGCGCAGGAGTGTCCGCCGTGAGGATCTTGTTGCACGCATCGGCGGGGACGAATTTGTCATCATTATCGAAAAAGATTCGGCGGCAGTCCTGGAAAAAACGAAACAGCGCATCGAAGACAACCTAGACCACTTCAATAAACGCTCAGACTATCCTTTTTCATTAAAATTCAGCATTGGCTATGCGCTTTACGATCATGAAATAATGACCGAAGCCAATGATTTCATCAGAACCATTGACGCAAGAATGTACGAGGTGAAAGATAGAAAGCGTTAAGAACGAAACAGGGGTGGTTTCTCTATTTTTCCTTGCATTCAGGTGACCTATCCGGCTGATAACTTAATCAATTTTTGAAACTTTCAAAGACCGTTTTAAATGCATTGCCATTTTCCAGGAAAACATTGGCGATATTCGGATCAAAATGGCCACCCCTTCCTTCTCTAATAATAGCCAGTGCTTTTTCATGCGAATAGGCTGTTTTGTACACTCTTTCCGATCGCAAGGCATCATAGACATCTGCGACAGCCACTATTCTTGCGGCAAGCGGGATCTTTGTTCCAGCTAAGCCCTCCGGATAGCCGCTACCATCCCATTTTTCATGATGGTAGTGCGTAATCGAAATGCCGAGTTCCAAGAAATCGTTCCCCGGGAATCGGCGATGTACTTCTGTTAATGTATTGGTTCCAAGCGTTGTATGTGTCTTCATGATTTCAAATTCTTCAGGCGTGAGCTTGCCAGGTTTTAGAAGAATCTGATCCGATATGCCGACCTTGCCAATGTCATGCAGGGCACTGGCCATAGAGATATTCTCAATATAATCATCACTGATAGCTTCTTGATAGTTCGGTATCGTTTGTAACTGCTCAGCTAATAACTTGCATAACGCCGAAACTCTTTCGACATGGAACGCTGTTTTGATATCTCTGGATTCAGATAACTTGACCAAGGAATAAATGGTTGCCATTTGTGCATCAAAAAGTTCTCTATCTTTTCTAAGATTCCGCTCAAAGTCTTGTTGCTGATAATCGGCGAAAAATCCGATGATCAAGGCAATGATTGCATATAAAAGTAATCGGATAAGCCAGTTTCCAAGCGGCTGGCTCTGATTGAAGGAAACATTCATGGGCATAAATGGCCCGATCAGCAAGGCACTGATTATGGCATGAATGACACCCTGCTTTTTACCCTTTGTTGCTGCAGCAACTGCAATAGGCAAATACATCATATTCGAATAGACATTGCTTGTTCCTCCTGTAAGATAAACGATTCCGGTAATGATGACCGAAAAAGTGTATGCTGCAACCAAAAAATAACCGGTCTCAATTTTCGTGGCCTCGTGAACAAATTTTGTATTCCTATCCACATGCATACTTCCTTCAGAGATTTTTAGTTCGCTGACAGTAAAAATACAGAAAATCATTATTGATTCGGAATAGGATGAATTATTAGTTAATATAACAAATTTTGAAAATGATGACTACTTATTTTTAGATGGCACTGAATCTAGAAGTCGGTGAATGGCCACGGTTATTATCGTCAAATTTCTCTCAGCTTTTTAGGCATAATGAAAGAAGGCTCATCCATTGCTAGGAGCAATGAATGGGCCTTCTTTTTAAAAAATTGACTGTCAGACTGTTTTCTGCCCCGCAGTCAGCAGTTTTTCCTCCAGCAGATCGTTGATTTCAGTCAATGCTTGCGGCCGCGCAGCAACTTGTTCGAGGCGTTCGGCCCGCTGCTCTATTTCGCGGACGATAGCGCTGCCGACGATAAAATCGTCAGCATAGCCGGTTAACTCAGCAACTTGTTCTCGGCTGGAGATACCGAATCCAACGGCGACCGGTACATCGGTTGCCTGGCGAACCCGCTTCAGAAAAGGGAAAATTGCCGGATGGAATTGTTTGCGTACACCGGTGACGCCGAGCGAGGAAACGCAATAAATGAACCCTTGCGCGGCGGCACCAATTTTTTTCAGGCGCTCATTAGATGTGGTCGGTGCAACCAGTGAAATTAGCCGAATCTCCTCTTCGCTGCAGCGCCTGGCGAGCGTCCCGCTTTCCTCGAAGGGCAGGTCAGGGACGAGCAGGGCATCGATACCGTTTTCGGAGGCTTCTTTAAAAAAGGTATCTTGTCCGAGTTGAAACAGCGGATTGGCATAGGTGAAAATGACAACCGGGACTTCAAGACCGCTCCTGCGCATTCGTCCAACCAGTTTCATCGCACGCAGCAATGTCATCTTATGTTTCAATGCGCGCTTTGACGCTTTCTGAATTACAGGGCCATCGGCAAGCGGATCGGAATAGGGAATGCCGAGTTCAATGGTGTGTGCGCCGACCGTTTGCAGCATCAAAGCCAAATCAATGGTCGCGTCTTCACAGGGATCACCGGCAACGATAAAAGGAATGAACTGCATAGCGTTGTCTTTAGTCAGATAGCGACCCATTCGATTCATTGCGCCTCGCCTCCTTGATTCTTTTTCAACGTGTGCAGCACCGTCTGTACATCTTTATCGCCGCGTCCGGAGAGGCAGACAAGCACCGATTGATCCGGCCGCATGTCAGCGGCAATTTTCAAAGCAAGCGCCAGTCCGTGAGCACTTTCGAGTGCCGGCAGGATGCCTTCCATTTTTGATAAACGAATCAGTGCATCGACCGCTTCATCGTCATTAATCGGCTGGTAAGTGGCTCGTCCGGAATCGCGCAGATAGGCATGTTCGGGACCGATGCCTGGATAGTCGAGGCCCGCAGAAATCGAATACGGTTCGGTGATTTGTCCGGATTCATCCTGCAGAAGATAGGTTTTCATCCCGTGGACAATGCCGACAGAGCCCTTGGTCAACGTCGCCGCATGCTCATTCGTCTCCGTTCCTTTGCCACCGGCTTCAGCACCGTAAAGCTGAACTGGATCCTCAAGAAAGGCAGTAAAAAGACCCATGGCATTGCTGCCGCCGCCGACGCAGGCCACCGCCGCGTCCGGGAGCTTGCCCGTTTGCGCCAGCATTTGTTCACGTGCTTCATCGCCAATAATTCGCTGAAAGTCGCGGACAATCATCGGATAGGGATGCGGTCCGACGACCGATCCGTCAATATACGCGGTGTCTTCGATATGGGCCGCCCAGTAGCGCAGCACTTCATTAACGGCATCCTTCAGTGTTTCATTACCGGAATGAACCGGAACGACTTCCGCGCCGAGAAGCTCCATTCGGAAGACATTGAGCGCCTGGCGTTTCACGTCAACGGCACCCATAAAAATCTTGCAGGGCATGCCAAAATAGGCAGCAATCGTTGCCGTCGCGACGCCGTGCTGACCCGCTCCGGTTTCGGCAATCAGTTTTTTCTTGCCCATTTTTCGTGCAAGCAAGGCCTGGCCGACGGCGTTATTGATTTTGTGCGCGCCGGTATGGTTCAGATCTTCTCGTTTCAGATAGATTTGCGCACCATGGTTCGCGTCACTCAGCCGCTGGCAGTGAGTGACCGGAGTTGGTCGTCCGGAATAGTTATGAAGAATTTTATAATAGCTGTCTAAGAAGGAAGAATCTGTAATATTCTCCTTAAATCCTTGTTCGAGTTCGAGCAGGGCATGCATCATGGTTTCCGGTACATATCGCCCACCAAAAGCGCCATATCGCCCGTTTTCATCCGTTCTGAATTTTTTCTCCAGCTGGGGTTGCTTGATCATCCTGCTTCAACACCTTTTCTTCTATTTTTAAAATAAGAGTCCCATCTTTGTGAAAATTCCGTTCAATCCCTGAAGAAATATCGATTCCTGCCGGTTGATAGCGGAGCAGGTTACCGATATTTTCTGGCGTCACTCCGCCGGCGATAAAGCAAAGCGCTTTTTGCTGCGTCGCTTCAGCCTGATAGTCAGGGATGGCGGTCCAGTCAAAGGAAATGCCGGTTCCCCCGAGCTGGCCGCTTACTTTCGTATCGATAACAAATCCGTCCGCTATCCCGGTAAAAGCACGCATTTCTTCACACGCGTCCGGCCGATGGTGAATCGCTTTCCAGACCGATCGCCTAGTTATTGCTTTGACACGGCTCAGAAATTGAGGCGATTCGCTGCCATGAAATTGCAGAACATCGAGCGGCACATGCCTTAATACCTTTTGAATTTGATCCAGCGTATCATCGGCGAACACACCGACAAGTTTTTTCTGATGCGGAGCGAGCCGTTTCAACCAATCTGCTGCCTGTTCACCTGTAACCGTGCGCCGACTTTTCTCTGTGAAAATTATTCCAATATAATTGGCGCGGCTAGCGATAGCCTTTTTCAAGTCCTCAAAGGAATGATTGCCGCAAAACTTAAGCATCGGCCGCATGGGCAGTCACCTTGCCGAATAATTCATTGATTTTCTTTTCTGGATAATTGGCACAAATCAGCGCTTCGCCAATCAAAGCAGCACGTGCGTTGTAGCGGCGCAGAGAGTCAATATCTCTGGCCTCGTGCACGCCGGATTCACTGACAACGAGCACCTGATCCGGAATGCTCGGTCGCACCGCCCGGGTCACACTGAGATCGGTTTGAAAAGTCGTCAGATTGCGGTTATTGATTCCGACAAGCTGTGGTGAGAAGAGGTTGAATACCGCATCAGCTTCCCGGATGCTATGCACCTCGACCAAGGACTCTAGCCCGATGGATTCGGCAGCAAGATAGAGATTGCGAAGCCGTTTTGGCTCCATAGCCGCAGCGATTAACAGGATGGCATCGGCGCCTGCCAGGTAAGCCTCCTCGATCTGCCGTTCGTCGAGGATGAAATCTTTACGCAGAATGGGCAGATTGACGGCCTCGCGCACAGCACGCAACCGCTCAAGTGACCCGTGAAAATAAGTTCGGTCGGTCAAGACGCTGATCGCATCAGCTCCGGCGTGCTCGTAAATGTTTGCTAGGTTCGCTGCGTTAAAATCTTTACGGAAAAGTCCCTTGGATGGCGACGCTTGTTTGATTTCGGCAATCAACCCAAAAGGATGTCTCGGCGTGCTTAATGCTTTTATCAATGAACGAATTTTTTTTTGCTTCCGATCAAAGGCTGGCATTTGAAAATGAGCCAATTCTTCTTTTTTCGTTTGGATAATCTGTTTCAGAAAGGATTCAGGCATGGGCAGCTTCCTTTGTTGCCTGGCGCAGCCGGCTGAGTTGCTGCAATGCATGACCATCAGTGATTGCCTCATGCGCCTCATGCACGCCTTCACCAATTGAAGCGGCATAGCCGGCGACAAAAAGTCCGGCACCGGCATTCAGAAGAATCGCATTCATCGCTGCCGGATGCGTTTTGCTGCCAGAGAAGATCGATTGAATCAGTGCGGCACTTTCTTCAGGATTGCTGACCTGAATCTGCTCGACTTTGCCGCCGGACAGTCCGACTTCCTGCGGGGTGATGGAAAAGGATTTGATTTCTCCGTTCTCAATCAGGAAGGCATCGGTGCGTCCAGTAATAGTTAGTTCATCCATGCCGTCTTCACCGGTAACGACAAGCGAGCGTTCTGTGCCCATGCGGACAAGTGTCTCTGCATACATCCGGGCGACTTCCGGACTGTAGACACCGAGCAATTGTCTCTTTGTACCGGCCGGATTGGTTAAGGGACCGAGCATATTGAAAATAGTGCGGAATCCGAGTTCTTTGCGCGGCCCAATCGCATATTTCATTGAGGAATGATAGAGGGGAGCAAATAAAAAGCACATATGGGTTTGTTCGAGAAGAGCCATAGCACTCTCAGGAGTGGATTGAATCCGGATTGACAGAGCTTCGAGGACGTCGGCAGCACCACTCGTCGATGATACCGAGCGATTGCCATGTTTAGCGACGTCAACGCCTAGTGACGAAATAACAAGGGCAGATGCGGTAGAAATATTAAAGGTGCCGGTGCCGTCTCCGCCTGTACCGACAATGTCAAGCAGAGGTTTCGGACAGTTGAGCTGAAGCGCATGTGCTTTCATGCTCCTCGCGCAGCCACTTAATTCTTCAACGGTTTCGCCTCTCATGCTGAGCATTGACAAAAAAGCAGAGATTTGGCCGGGTGCTGCTTTTCCTTCCATGATTTCATCCATGGCGTGGGCTGCTTCTGATTCGGTTAGTGTTTGCTGGTTAACGAGATGGGACAAGATTTCTTGAAACATGAACATCACTCCTCTTTTTTGAGGAATGAGCCTGAAGTTAAGAGGGGTATGAAAAAAGAATGGTGCGAATAATAGAAAACCCCCAGGGAGATTCCTGTGGGTGGTTGTTTGTGTAGGTACCCTCAGCTTATCTCAACTCTGCTCATTCTCACTCTGCTTTGCCGATGGCGCCCTATGGCGTCATCCGGCACACCGAATTTCTTAACGGTAGTTTCATCTTAGTCAACTTAGATTATGCTGTCAACTGATTTTATTAAAATATTCAATATCTTGTTTGAACCTCGCGCCTGTACTGTTGAACCTCGGACCTGTACTGTTGAACCTACGCGCTCAACTGTTGAACCTCAAGCGGATTTTAGCAGGAATCCCGGTTACTTTAGCGAATTTACCAGCTACTTGTGAGTTAAGCAGAATTTTTGCTTCGTAAGGCGGAATTTTGCTTTGATTCGGTTGATATGCCAGGTTTGGATTGAATTTTTCGAGCGTTAGGTTAAATTATTCCGCTCTAGGTTGAACCCTCGCACTTGAACGTATGTGCCTGCTTGAAATTCCTCTTCTCTCCTTATTTTATTATTTGGCGGCCGCGGAGAAAGGAAAAAGCTGGATTAACGCTGAATACTTAGAGTAGAAATTGCTGCCTTATCGGATTCCGCAATGCGCGTGACGAGCTCTCTGGCTCAGAAAAACCTGGGAGGAATGTAAAATGGAAGAAAAGAAAATGATTCTCGCAAACAAGGATAATACCCCTGCGAAACATGTTTCTCATGACGCATACGAATATAATAAGTATCTGATTGTTCCCAAGAAGGAAGACAATCAATGTACAGTGGCGTTCATGGAAATCCCCCCGGGGAAAGCGGCTTATCCGTACCACTATCACTCGGCGATTACTGAAGTATTTTATATGATCAGCGGCACAGGCAGATTGGAAACAGCAGAAGGAGAGAGAAAGGTTAAGGCCGGTGATGTGCTCGTCTTTCCAAGCGGAGAAAGCGGATCACATAAAATCTGGAATACATCGACGACAGCACCTTTAATCTATCTTGATTGTGACACCGTATCGGCGGTTGATGTTGCTTTCTATTCTCACTCCAAGAAAGTCGGCTTACTGATCGATGGAAAGCCGAACACCTTTTTCATGACGTCAGACAATGTGGATTATTATAAAAATGAATAAAATAAAAATGGGCTGGATTCCGATTGACACGGAGTCTAGCCTATTTTTGGGGGAAATTAGTGTTTCATGTCTTTCTGGCGAATCAGAAACAGGGAGCAGACCGCGCCGATCAAAAGAATGATCGATGCAAGATGAATGACCGTTACCGTGCCACTCATAAATGCAGTGCGGCCGATGTCCTGCAGCGTCCCAAATAAGGGATTGTGCTGATAAGCAGCAGCTTGCGGCCCTTTAAATCCGGTACTCCCAGCCATCGGTCCGGCTTTGACAAGGCCTGAACGAATGGAATGCTTGATCGCCGCGGTCAGGTGTGGGGCATTCAAATCATTGATTTTATCCTTGAGCACAGCGGTATAACGATTGGATAAAATCGCACCAAACAGGGCGGTGCCAAACGAAATACCCATCTGCCGCATGACATTGCTGGCACCGGAAGCCATACCACTACGATGGCGCTCAACTGTCCCGACCGCCAGATTCGATATCGGTGGATTGACCAGACCATTACCAAAACCAGCGATCATTAGGCCGGGGATCAGGATCACCCAATCAGCGGCTTTGTCGCTTGCTGAAATGCCGCCCATCATCCAGACGCCAATAGCAAGCAGCGCAAGACCGCCGACCGTCAGCCATTTCGACTGAATTTTTCCCATCAGCGCACCGGATACCGGCCCTAAAATCAGTGAAAGGATGCAGAAAGGAAGTAGGCGCAGGCCGGCCTGAAGGGCATCGTAGCCGAGGATATTCTGAAAATAAAGCGAGATATAGAGAAATAAAGCATACATCCCAGCGCTCAGGCAAAATCCGGCGATTCCGGATCCTGTGAAACTCGGAATTTTGAAAAGGCGCGGATCAATCATTGGGCTTTTGACCCGCCACTCACCGATAATGAAAACAATTAAGGAAATGAGGCCAATCGCCCACAGCCAGAGAATCGTTGGCGAGCTCCAGCCCATATTGGCATCATTCACACGGATTAATCCATAAATCGCGCAGAACATAAAGATAGTAAAGGTAACAAAACCAAACCAGTCAATCTGATGGGACGCTTGTTCGTCACGCGACTGCTGAATGGCCCATAACGATAAAAGAATACCGAGAATGCCAATCGGAACATTTAAAAAGAATATCGACTGCCAGTTAATCGTATCGACCAGGAAACCGCCGACAAGCGGCCCGATTGCTGTAGCAAGACCGCTGATACCGCCCCAGATGCCGATTGCAATGCCGCGCTCTTTGCCAGAGAAAGTGGAACTGATAATTGCAAGCGACAGCGGCATCATTGCTGAAGCACCGAGACCCTGTACGCCGCGAAAAACATTTAGCGTTTGAATGTGGGAAAAGTTAAAGAGTGTAAAATGGCTCGAAAGTCCGCAGAATAGTGAACCTAAGGTAAAAACAGCCAGTCCAGCGATAAATACCGTTTTCCTCCCGAAAATATCGCCGAGTCTCGATACCGTTACAAGGACGACGGCGAAAACGAGTGTATAGGCACTGATCACCCATTCGATACTTGTAAAACTGGCATCTAAATCATGCTGAATCACTGGTAAGGCAACATTGACGATGGTGACGTCGAGCAGGGCCATGAATAGTCCGAAACAGACGGCAACAAGCACCCACCATTTATGTTTGCTTTCCGGTTGTTTTGAAGCTTGAGAATTTGCTTGGTTCATTAATGATTTGCCTCACTTTCCGTAATACGAGTTAAGATTTCATCCAGCCACGTTTTTTTCGTCTCTATTTCACGTAAACGCAGATCAATCAGGTTTTCGACATGTTCAATTTCCTGCTGTGGTATGCCAGGATTGCCATGAACACTCTCATAATTCTGCCGGATAAAGCTTTCATTCATTTCAAGAAATTCTTGATACTGACGGATAATGGTAATCTGAAGTGAACGATCAATCTGGTCGAAATTGGAGAATTTAATCCAAATATGGAGTTCGTACTCCGCCTTGTAAGGAATGGGTTCATTCATTAATTGAAAGAATTGTTTTTTTCCATGCACAGTTATTTGATAGGACTTCTTTTTATGTCCTCCTTCTTTTTCCCCATTGGAAGCGGGCTCTATCAATTTTTCTTTTTCCAGACGATGAATGAGCGGATACAGTACGCCCCAACTGATTGTCCGAATCGGACCGATAACCTTATTTAGGATCGTAAAAAGCAAATAACCATGTTTCTTTTGATCCATTAACTCCCCCAAAATGAACAGTTCGTAGAGTTCATTCACTCTTATTTCCCTCCTTGCTTAGAGCATTATATCATAAAAATATATCTTTTAAATATAAAATGCTTTTTGATCTTATTAAACATTCCCATTAATTGATTAAAATTCCATATTAGGAAGCAGATTACGGAAAAATGACCCAATGTGTTCTTTTTGTCAAAGAGTTGTATCCGTTCTGTTATTGGCATGTTATACCAATGCAATTTACGAAGACTATGATTAAGCATGTTGATAGATAAATGCAGGGTACATAGAGATGAGTGTTTCAGAGAAAGTCATTTTAGGAGGTAAGTGTAAATGAAAACGAAGATGTTATCCGTTGCATTAGTAGGCGGTTTGGTTGTTACTGGGATTGGCACACATCCAGCAAAGGCGGCTTCAGCAGCAACGCCTGTTGACTTAGCGGAACAAAGTATCGGTCAGGCTTATTCTTGGGGTGCAAATGATTGCTCCGGATTTACAATGCGTGTTTTTTCACATTTTGGCGTCCAGTTGCCGCATAATTCAGCAGCACAGGCGGGCTACGGCACGCCTGTCAGCCAAGCTGATCTGCAGCCGGGTGATTTGGTCTTCTTTCGGACTTCCGGCAGCGGTATTTCTCACGTCGGTATCTACGTCGGGAACAATCGGATGATCAGTGCTGAAAATGAACAAACCGGTGTCCGTGAAACACAAATTTTTGGTGGCGGTGCATCCAGTTATTGGCAGCCGCGCTTTGTGACAGCTCGGCGGATAATGACAAGAGGTCAGGCGCAAACGAGTCAACCGGTACAGGAGGACAGGCAATCGTCTAATTCTGTACAAACAAAGTCATCGAAGACATCATCTAACCCGGCTAATACGGGATCGAGCAGTCAGCCAGCGGCAACGGTTCAGACTAATAATGGGTCAGACAGCCAGCAGGCTGCAAGTCAGCAACCCGCGCAACCGACGACCCAACAATCCACAGAATCGAAGGCTCAGCAGACGGTTTCCGCTGATAGTCAGAGCAGTTCAAATACAACGGTGCAAACGAAACCGGCCGATAATCAGAGTACAACTTCCAATAAACCGGCCTCGAAGCCGTCCACTGCCAGCAATCCGGTCGCATCTCCTGCCCAGACGGCAAAGGTTCACCCGAAATCAGGCGTCTATGTCGTTACATCCGGCGACTCACTCTGGGTAATTGCTAATCATAACGGGATTACAGTTGCCAAGATAAAAAGTTTGAATCATCTAAGCAGCACGGTGATCCAGCCTGGACAAAAACTGCTTCTGCAGACCTCGCTGGAAAAGTATACGGTTAAGTCTGGTGACACTCTTTGGAAAATCGCTAAGGAACATAATACGACTGTCAAACAATTAATGGAATCGAATCATCTGTCATCGGATTTAATTTTCCCAGAGCATCAATTATCGCTGCCGCAAAAATAAATAATAAGGTTTATACGACTCTCTGCAAAATGCTTGCGGGGAGTTTTTAAGTTCATAAACCGTGTGATTGTGCACGTTCTTGAAACGCTTGGACAACTCAAGACATCTGGACTGCGCGAGAAAACCAAATAGTTACTGACAGATGGCGCTGATTACTGATCAATTTTCATAGGTGGCCGAATCGATTCTGAAGCTCGATTATTTTTCTATACCCCTATCCCCAAAATCTATTCCCAATTCGATTCAAAAGCAAGATAATAAATGAAAAGAAATAGCAGAATCAGGAGGAAAGAATATGGAGCTTCAATGGGCGGTAAAAAGGTTTGATCAACTCACTACGAGAGAATTGTATGCGATCTACAAGGCGCGCGAAGCAGTATTTGTTGTGGAACAGGACTGTCCGTATGAGGAGGTTGATGCTCATGACTTAGACAGCCTCCATCTTTTTGCTGAGGATCAGATGCATAACGTGGTTGCTTATTCCCGGATCTTCCTTGAGAAGGAGCAGGTTAGCTTCGGCCGTGTGCTGGTAAATCGCAAAAATCGTGGGCAGGGATTGGGACGGATTCTTGTCTCGCGCGTTCTAGAGTCGATAAACGAGCATTATCCCAACCGTCCTGTCGAGATTGAAGCCCAGGAATACGTTCAATCATTCTATACTTCTTTTGGATTTCGACCCCTTTCGAAAGTTTTTCTGCTCGACAATATTCCTCATCTTAAAATGAGACTAGATCATGCGTAACCGTGCCGCTGCTCGTGATACATAACAAAAAATGAGTGAGATCAAGAGCCGGTGCTGATGAGCGGCAGTCTGACCACAATTGATGTTCGAGCGAAATTCATCGCCGATCATCCTGAGAACGAATGAATGATCTTTTTTAATAATAGGGCTTGGACATCCGTTCGTCAGCGGAAATGCTTCGTTAAAAAATCATATAAATTGAACCCTCCTTTCTGGGATTGATTTATAATGGAAAGTGCAATGGCTGTCTGTCAAGAGATGCCTGAAAAAAGGAGCGATGGGTTATGGAGAGTTATGCAATGGTTCTCAGTTTTTTCGAAAAGACGGAGGCCCCGGCCAATGCCGGAGCGGTCGCTGAAGCTACCGGCTTAGATAAAAAAGAAGTAAACAAAGTGATGACCAAGCTGAAAAAAGAAGAAAAAATTGTTTCGCCGAAACGCTGCTATTGGGAAATTAAAAAATAAGTCAGAGTCAGATAGAGAAGTGCATGCGAGTGGGGCGAGAAGCAGATTTTAGGTCATCGCCTATTCGGGAATAAACGTTCTAATTTGCGACTAAATCATTTACTGTCAAATGATAGGGTTCAAGAAATGGACTGGAGAAGTGATTCTGAAACGAGGGAAATGGACGGTCTAGACTGCTCGGAGAAATTTGCGTATCACAAAAAACAGGAGGTTCTTGCACGGTGAGTGCAGGGCCTCCTGTAAATTAGTGAAAGGATTCAATTGCTGGAATTAGTGGTGACCATGATTTTCCCTTGACGGATTAGTGATTTCGAACCCTTCCTCAGGAACATAAAAAAACTGAATCCAGACCCCGTCGAGCAGTTCTTCACGGGTATCCAGCAGAACATCAATCCCTTTGTCTGAATGGACAATTTCATCGTATTCCGTCGGTGCGCTGTAAGTCAGAGCATAGTGCGCATGGCTCCCGTGTCGTTCACTGACAATCACGCGCAGCATTTCACCCTTTGCCTCTTCGTTTTCCAACATTTCCTTCATTACTTTCGCAGCATTGCGATTGATTTTACACCTCAAGCGGGATCGCTCCTTTTCATCACTCTTACATTTTTCCTATTATGGCACATTTTGCTATAGATTTCTTGTCGTAGGCATTTTCTGATGAGTAAAAGTTCAAACATCGGGGATTTTACTAAAAGGAGGTGTTTGGATGCCAACAATTGGTGTAGAAGAATCGATCACAGATGTGGTCGACGAATTAAAGGGCAAGGGCTATCGAATTGTTCCATTGAAAGAAATAACGGATGCCAAAGGCTGTGATGTCTGCGTCGTTTCCGGGCTGGACACAAATGTCTTTGGCATCAAGGATACGACTATCAAAGGCTCAGTGATTGAGGTCAGTGGTTTAACAGCTGAGGAAGTCTGCAGGCGCGTTGAGGAAAAATTTAAACAAATGCAGCATTAATTGCTAAAAAAGGAAACTTCCTAGTAAAAGACTTCTTGTTATTTTGGACATCGTATGAATAAAGAACTTCCCTCATTGCTGAGAGAAGTTCTTTATTACTGTCTGTTTTCCAACTATTTCCAATACTCTTCGTCGCCAAAATCAACATGCGACGAAACCTCTTCCCAGGTCTCCAGATCCTTTTTTAGATTATCAAGCTGAATTCGGGCATTTTGCACGGCATCTTTTCCGAGTAACAGGTGAACTGGACTGTTCTCAGATTCGACCGCTTGAATGATTGCTTTTGCTGCAAGTTCCGGACTGCCGGCTTGTTTCCCCGAATGTTCGCGGCTCTGCTGCAGGCGTTTACCGGCTGTTTCTGCGTAATCCTCAATAACGGTCTCGCGCTGGTCAGCGGAACGCCCGGCCCAGTCGGTGCGGAATGCACCTGGTTCGACTAGAGTGATTTTAATGCCTAATGGATTAACCTCTTTCGCCAAAGACTGGGAAAAGCCTTCGACTGCAAATTTCGTCGCATGATAGTAGCCAAAGGCCGGAAAGGCAGTTAATCCGCCGATTGATGAGACATTGACAATATGACCATTGCGCTGTTTGCGCAAGGTGGGCAGTACAGCGCGCGTCATATCGCTGAGTCCCCAGAAATTGGTCTCAAACAATTGACGCACGGCTTCTTCATCAGCTTCTTCAATCGCGCCGAAATAGCCGTAGCCGGCATTGTTCACAAGCACATCGATTCGTCCGAATTTTTCCAGAGTATGTCGGACTGCATCCTGTACCTGTTCCCTCTTCGTGACATCGAGCGTCAATGCCAAGGCTTGATCATGGCCTTCAACGAGTCCAGCGATCTGTTCAACATGGCGGGCGGTGAGAGCAACAGGATAACCGTTGTTAATCAATTCCTTGCTCAAAGCGCGCCCAAAACCGGTGGATGTTCCGGTTATTAACCATACTTTTTTCACTAAAATCATCTCCTGTTCTGATATAATGAAGTATATATGCTGGAGCACGCTCCATGTCAATAAAAGAGGTGAGCGGGATGAATCTTTCAATCGGCGAATTTGCTAAGAGAACCGGATT
The DNA here is from genome assembly GCA_048976585.1 of Sporolactobacillus sp. GTDB lineage: Bacteria > Bacillota > Bacilli > Bacillales > Sporolactobacillaceae > Sporolactobacillus. Next base: position 70,122 of record JBHGUY010000044.1, read on the forward strand.
GAGCATTGATACACTGCGTTATTATGAAAAAGAAGGCCTAATTCATCCGCAGCGCAGTGCTAATAATCGGAGAATTTATTCTGAAATTGATGAAACATGGATGAACTTCATTCTAAGACTGAAAGCAACAGCGATGCCGATTAAAAAGATAAAGGAATATGCGCGGCTCCGATATCTGGGTGATGGAACGACGCAGGAGCGGCTGGACATTCTGTATGCCCACCGCGCGTTTATGAGAGAAGAAGAAAAACATCTGCATGAAAATATGGAACATTTGAATCAAAAAATTGCTTCATATGAAAAACAGGTGCTGAACAAAAAAACAGCAGACTCACTCTGACATAAAGCTGTATATTGCCAAAACAGGAGCAGGACCAACATCGATTCATGAGATGAATTCAAGAACAACACGAAGGAAGGGCGTTTCGCTCCGCTTAGATCTGACGAACCGAACTCGAAAAGTTGAACCGAAAGTAGAGTTGAGCCGAATCCCAAATAAGTTAATTCAGATCGGCCGGTAAATGTACGTGAATCCGGTCCTAAATACAGTCAATCATGGAGGCACTACATGTTTCCAGAACATGATTTTACAATCTGGGGCTGGCATTGTCCAAATTGCGGCAGTGAATGTAGCATTTTACAAAATGAACATCATCCATGGGACAGCAGGACATCGTTCAAAGTTAAGATGCGTTGTCCGTCCTGCGCTTGTCCCGTCATTATTGATCAGAAGATAGCGAGAGCATTTTACGAGGATAAAATTATCGACTATTTCAATGGGCTCCATGGCTCAGTTATTGATCTCGGCTGTGGTGGCGGCTTTTTAAGCAGGAATATCGTCGATCAACCGCAGATTGAAAGGATTTATGGAATTGATCTTGACCCGGAATGCAGACAAGAGACGCAGGACATAAGCGTCAATTCTAGGTGCTTCTCTTTTATTCAATCGGATATCGCTCAACTGGGCCAACTTTTTTCAGAAAAAAGTGTTGATTATCTAGTCAGCAGGGACGCGATGATGTTTGTTGAAGATCCTTATCAATTGATTAAGGATACGGGGAAAATCATTCGCAAAGGTGTTTTATTAATGGGATGGTACCGGATGAAATTCTTAGAGGCGCCATCCAGATTTGCTATAATGGCGCAATGATCGACAGCTCTTTTGATAAAATGAAACTTCATTTTCATTTATTTTAAACGACGGAGGTTTTGCAGATGATTTCATTTCAATCGGCGCAACGGGGTGATGCAGAATTGATTGATCAACTGATGCACACGGCCTTTCAAGAGTATCAAAAAACTTCCGCCCCATCAAGCGCGATGGAAGAAACAGCAGCATCGATTGCTGAAGCGATGGATGCCGGGGAGCAGGCGCTGATCGCTATCGACGGCGAACAGCCGGTCGGGATGATCCGTTATATTTTCCGGCAAAACGAAGTCTATTTTTATCGTCTGTCTGTTATCCCGGGGCGGCAGGGGCAAGGAATTGCCAAAAGATTGCTTAAGGCATTGGAAGACATCGCAAGATCCGAAAGAGTGCCAGTGCTTGTCTGCCGCGTTCGTAAAAATATAGCGCGAAATATGCATCTCTATCAATCAATCGGCTATCGGCTGGTCAAAGAAGAAAGTGTACATAAAGCAACCGGGCAGAATATCCCGGTTGTCACAATGGAAAAAATCATTCATCGCTAAATGTTTAGGGGGCGTATCGTTAGTGAAAAAAATGAACGCGGAAGACTGCTGGAAACAATTTTGCAGACTGCATTCGCAGAAAAACAGACACTATGAAGCCTGGGGATTCGGTGATTCAGCAGAAATGGCCAATCAATTGGGAAAATTGGTTCTCGAAGGGATCAAAACAGCGACAGCCTCTTGCCATGCACTCTATGAATGGGAAGGGGATCCTCTTCCAAAAGAGGGGGATTATAATATCATCCTGGACGGTGATGAACAAGCGCTCTGCATCACGGAAACAACGGATGTGTCACTTGTTCCGTTTGACCAGGTGGACAGTGATCAAGCCTGGCGCGAAGGCGAGGGCGATCGTTCGCTCAATTATTGGAGTAAGGTTCACGAGGCATTTTTTACGAAAGAATTGATAGAAACGGGGTTGACCTTTAATCCCAGCATGCTGATTGTCTGCGAAAAGTTCCGTGTCGTCTTTCGCCCGGAAAAGCAGTGAGTCGATGGCTATTTGTCCGGAAGCATTCACAAAATTGCACGCGGATTTTAGCACCATCTTGGGAGGAAATCTTGTCGGAATTTACATTCACGGGTCAATCGCTTTCGGCTGTTTCAATTCCGAACGAAGCGATCTTGATATCATTACTGTGGTACATGCGGCAATTTCAACGGCTGACAAGCTTCGTTTGTTGAATAGTATTCGGGATGCCGAAAAAGCTGCACCAGAAAAAGGGATTGAGATAAGCTTCGTTTTGTTAGATGATTGCCTTCATTTTCGCTATCCGACACCCTACCAACTGCATTATTCGCCGATGTGGCGCGAAATTTCGATCACAAATCCGATGGTTATGTGTTCAGATGAGTTAAAAACAGACAAAGATCTCGCTGCTCATTTCTCAGTGATCCGCTATTGCGGGATCGTTTTTTGCGGTAAGCCGATTACTCAGGTTTTTGGTCCTGTTCCGGCGGCAAACTATCTTGATAGTCTGCTTTATGATGTCGGTGATTCGGAGCAGAATGTGTGCGATCAGCCGGTATCGACTGTGCTAAATCTCTGCCGTGTGCTGGCCTATTTGCAGACGGGTAAAATTTTATCCAAAAAGCAGGGCGGTATTGAGGCACTTGAGCAGGTTGAGTCCGATTTTCATCCGATAATACGACATGCACTGGTTGATTATGAGGGGCATAGCCGATTGTCTGAAACCTATTTCGAGCAAAATGTGCCTTTCTGCCGATACATGCTGAAACGCATTGAGAGATTAATAGAAAAAAGGTGATGCACCGATGGATGTTTTTGGTGAACCGCAGCCGGATAGTTTGCCTATTTCTGCAAAGCTGTGCTTAAAGAAATTCAGCGGGATTTATCCGGAGGCGTTAATCTGGTATCAGGATCGGGAGACTCTACGCCTTGTTGACGGTCCGGGGCGAGCGCCTTGTACGGCTGAAATTCTTGAACACATGTATCATTACCTTGAGCAAAAAGGCGAACTCTATTATATTGAGTATAAGTTTCATCAGGCTTTTATTCCGGTTGGGGACGTCACGCTCGCTCCCCATGATTTGCCGATCGTGATTGGGCGTTCCGAATTGCGCGGGCGAGGCATTGGCTATACGGTGATACAGACACTGATTGGACGGGCGCTCAAACTCGGTCTGTCCGAACTCAATGTACGGGAAATCTATGATTATAATTTAGCCTCACAAAAATTATTTCTGAAATGCGGATTCGAAAGAGCAGAACAAACGAAATTGGGTTATGCTTACAAACGCACACTTAGGTAGAGGAGGCATTCACGATGTTTCGAGGAGAACCGAGAACGACTTATTATGATACGCGACTTCAGCCGATCGATTAAGGAACGTAAAACGATTGCCGGAGATAATCCAGGACTTCCCCCTGAAACAAGGATCAATTAAAAACGCCGCTGAAAAATCGCGACGTTCCTGTCAATGAATGAGAATGACTTTAGCGGTGATGGGTTCCTTCTTCAGCCTGTGCGATTGCTTTCGTCTGCTGAACAGTTCCATGCGGATGGTGCGGCGGCGCATAGATAGAATAGAGTTTAAGAGGGCCCTGACCGGTATTGATGACATTATGCCAGGTTCCTGCGGGTACCATAATTGCGAAGTTATCAGAGACTGCTTTCTGATAGGTCAAATGATTTTCTCTATCACCCATCTGAACGAGACCCTGGCCCTCTTCGATTCTCAGAAACTGATCGGTAACAGGGTGAATTTCGAGACCGATATCTTCTCCAGGGTTGATGCTCATCAAGGTCACCTGTAGATGTCTTCCTGTCCATAGAGCCGTTCGATAAGTTGTGTTTTGTGTCGTCGCGTCCTCTATGTTAACAGCAAAAGGATGAGGTCCGTAATCGCGCAGGACAAGCGCTGGATCGCGGGTCACAGGGGGCTGCGGATAATTGAAGGATGATTCTACGGCAGCACCTGGACTATAAAAAGGGACACCGCCATTATAAGGATTGGGATACATATTCCAGTTTCGATTCATCTGTTCCTGTGGATAGGCCATCGGATTAATACGATAAGGTGAAGGGTACTGCTGATAAAAGCCATGCATGGGATTCATTCCTTTCTTTGGCTGATCACCTGTATTCTATGTCATCTGTCTAGAATTTGTTCTGGAAGCCCTGCACCCTCGCAGATGTTGCTGTGAAACTATTGTGTTCCATAATCATGACCATACCAACTGAAAATCCTGAGCCGGTTAATGTGAGCAGCATCGTCAGCATCGCTACTTGACTAAAACGATCGCCAACACCATTAATCAATCCTGAAAAAAATAATTTACGGTATGAATCATTTTGCTTCAATAAATCAAACATTATATCACCTAATTTCATGATTATCTAATTAGATGGATGCAAAAATGTTATCCATGATCAGACGACAAATAATTCCCCTTGATGGCTTACAAAAGCGAATCTTTCTTTGGCGTACTGTAAGTGTAAGTGAATTAGGCCGGCTCTCACAGGGGTTGCGATTTTAGTTTAGCCACCAAAGTTCCGGCGGATTGAGTTTGTATTCCCCGTTGTTGCGGTACATGAACCGGCAATCGATTAATTCACGGCGCAATGTGGCATAGTCCTCGTGAAACCGGCGCAAGTACGTGCTCACTTCTTTTTCGGAGTACACTTTGTTCAGCTCAAAACCAGAAGCCATTTTTTCGAGAACGACGAGCCGTTTTTTGCGCTGCGCCGGGATTGTTTTTAATCTGCCGTCAGCTGTAAAGAAATTTTTCAGAATTTCCGCGCGTTCCGTTTCTGTGACATGCATTTCCATCATGTCATCACCCTTTCCAAGTGTTAATAGTGCGTCAGCCTGATTTTCCAGAATCTTGGTGTCCAGAGAAAAATAGATAGTGTTTTTATTGCGCCTTTCTTTGATTAGCCCGACTTCGCGTAGTTTGGCCATGTGGTGGGTGATCGTCGGCGCTGTCAGACCGAGTTTCTCCGCTATGGCCTGCCCATGCAGCGGGCCGTGCTGCAGCAGAATGATGATCCGCAGCCGATTGAAATCACCCAGTGCTTTATGGAAAGCGACCATCCGGTTGATTTGCATAAGATCGATCTCCTTTTATAATCATCTAATTAGATAATAATGAAATCAGATATAAAAGTCAAAAAAGAACGCCGAAAAACGGCGCTCAATGATTTTTATCGAAAGCCTTGTTTTTTTCGAATGATTCTGGTGATTTGCCGCAAGCCACTGCTCATTAGCACAAAGACAACGAGCCAGCCGCTGCCGATAAGCAGCAACAGTTTAAAAGAGGAACCGGCAAAAACAGGCATATCCCAGAGGACGTGCAGAATAACCGCGACCGCAAAAAACTGCAGAAATTGACGCTGTTTAAAAAGTTCAAAGTGAAACGGTTGCTGTTTTTTTACGATGGTGAGTCCTGCTGTCGCGATTGCCGTCCAAATGGTATGGCTGCCGATACTCGACCAGGCGCGGTTATCGATGACGCTGAAAAACATGTCGCTGTGATTTGTCAAAAAGGTCGAGAGTGCGTAGCCAGCGGATTCGAAGGAAGCAAATCCGGCCCCAATCACAGCACCAATCAGCAACCCGTTCAAGATATAGCGGGTATTCATCTGCCGAATAAACCAGGCAGCAATGAGCAATTTTCCCGATTCTTCAATGATGCCGATTATAATCGCGCTGAAAATCGTCAGATTGTTGATATGAACGAAGCTATAAAGGAGCAGCGTGACAAACAAGGCGGCGACACCGCCGATAAAAAACATTTCCACGACACTGAAGAGGCTGATGTTGCGCGGGACATTCGTTTCGAAAAAAAAGATAACGAGTGAAAAGGGCACTGCGAAGGAACCGATCAGAACAAGACCGGGCAGGGCATTCGCATTTCCAAAGATAACCAGACAGAAAAAGAGCAATATATAGACGAATAAAAAGGATAAAAAGACTCGGGAGAACAACCAGGGTCTCGGCGAATCCGTTGATATTTCGTCGATCTCCGGGGTCGTATACTGTGTTCCGGCAATGAACAGCCGTTCGCTTTCTGCTCGCGTATGTTTCTTGAACACATCGGCGAACATATCCTTCATGCTCAGAGAGAATGGCCCCTCTTCGCCAGTCATTTCACTGATTTTTTCAGCGGCGCTACTGATGAAACTTCTGGTACTGCGCGAATCACCGGAATTTCCGGATTGCAGGCGCCTATATAGATCGGTCTGATTGAATAGGCACCATTCTGTCATTCCCTGAGACATGACAAGCGTTGCCTCATGAAGCGTTTTCTGCTCAGCTAGCGCGACCATTTGTTTTTCGGTAAATGGTCCCTTAATTTCCTGGCCTTCCGCATAATACCATTGCGTATCCAAACTTTTCATCTCCCCGTGCATAAAAATCTCTGACTCAATCATTATATCGAGGATTTCTCGGTAAGAGTCCATTTAGAAAATAATTTCATACGTAAACAGTTTAAAGGACTATAATAATAAAGGTCGAAAAACGTGAAAAGAGATAGGATTATGATACAACTTCATGGCAATCAGGTCCGATTGAGAGACTGGAAACTGGATGATGCTAAAGATTATGTTTATTGGCTGCAACCGGGACAGTTCTGGCAAAACTTTGACGGCCCGTATTATCCGAGAATGTCCAAGGCCAGAGTCGTGCAGCAGTTTCAGAATTTATCAAGAAAGATCAAGGCGCAGACGCTTGAGTCGCCCCGAAAGAATCTAGCGATTGTTGACAAAGCGACCAATCAATTGCTTGGCCATGTCGGCTGGTATTGGGAAAGCCAGGAGACAAACTGGCTGTCTGCCGGAATCGCCATTTTTGATCCGGATAATTGGCGGACTGGCAAGGGCTATGAAGCGTTCGGCTTATGGACCGACTATCTGTTTCAGACGATGCCAAGGATTGTCCGCGTCGATTTGCGGACCTGGTCCGGCAATCAGGGCATGATGAAGCTTGCCGAAAAGCTAGGGTACACGCAAGAGGCCCGCTTTCGCAAGGCGAGAATTGTCGAGGGTCAGTATTATGACTCCATCGGCTACGGCGTGTTGCGGGAAGAGTGGGCGGAAATGTATCCGCAAGGGTTCGAAAAAGCGCTCACCGAAAAGGAGCACAAATAAAAGAAGCAGGTTCCCGCCGATATAAGGCGAATACCTGCTTCTTATTTATTCAGAAATCGGATTTCTAGGTATGAACTGTTTGTCAGTTCAGCTGAACAATAAACCACAAAAATCTTCTCTGCCGTGGCACGGCCTTAAATGATTCTATCTGTATTCACGGGTTGAGACGTTCTTTGAATGGAAGTGGTTAATCTACAGCTATGAACTTGAATAATCTTGATGAGAAATCCAGCGATTCACCCGGTTGTTTCGCCTCCAACTGCTTAAGGAACAAACCGGCATTCATTAGCTCATCACCATAGAAAGTCTGGTCGCTACCTTCCAGCGCATAGCGCTTTTCCGGAGCCAGTCCTTTAAAATAGATACGGTCGAATTTCGGATTCGGTTGATTGAGTATCTGAAAACGGGCGGCTAAGGCTTCTTTTTTGTCCGGAGAGACCACAATCCAGCTGGTTAAATTTCCGTCTTCTTCATAAGGACTTTCCATCCGGTAGAAATCGCCGAACTGGATCAATTTTCGATTTTCTTTGAAAAAGCGAATCTGCGCCTTGACCTCTTCTTTTTCCTTTTCAGACATCCGGGTGACATCTAGCTCGTAACCGAAGGCCCCAAAGAAAGCGACTGCCGCGCGCGTTTTCAAGGGGGTGATTCGGTGGATCTGTTCATTTGGAATAGCTGAAACATGCGCGCCCATCGAACTAATCGGATAGACAAAAGAGGTCCCATATTGTATTTTCAGTCGCTCAATCGCATCGGTATCGTCGCTGGTCCAGGCCTGCGGAGCATAATAGAGAAGCGCTGGATCGAAACGCCCGCCGCCACTTGCACAGGATTCGAACAGGACATCCGGGAACTGGGTCGTCAGCCGGTCATACAGGCGATAGACGCCGAGAATATAACGGTGTCCGAGTTCTGCCTGCTGTTCTGGCGGGAGTGCAGCGGAATACAGCTCTGAAATATGTCGATTCATATCCCATTTAATATAAGTTAGTTTCGCCTCCCGGATAGCCGAGGCCATTCGCTCGTAAAGATAATCAACGACTTCTTCTCTGGAAAAGTCGAGGACGAATTGGTTGCGGGCAGGCGAATCGGAACGCCCGGGTGTATGAATCATCCAATCGGAATGGTTCTTGTATAATTCGCTGTCCTTGGAGATCATCTCCGGTTCGAACCACAAACCGAATTTGAGGCCAAGTGAACGGATTCGTTCAGAAAGTCCGCGCACGCCATTGGGGAGTTTCTTTTGGTCGGCAAACCAATCGCCAAGCGATGTCGTATCGTCGTCACGATGGCCGAACCAACCATCATCCAGGACAAATAATTCGATGCCCAGATGCTTCGCCTGCTCGGCAATTGAAACAATTTTATCTTCATTAAAATTAAAATAGGTGGCTTCCCAATTGTTAATCAGAATCGGACGTTCCTGATCGCGCCACTTGCCTCTAGCGAGCCGTTCGCGGTAAAGAGTCTGGAAAGAATGGCTCATGCCGGTCAGCCCATCGGCAGAATAAACCATGACCGCTTCAGGTGTCTGAAAACTTTTTCCGCTATCGAGCTTCCAGCTGAACTCAAAGGGATTAATCCCAAGCGTCACGCGGGTAACGCTATAGTCATCGACTTCTGCTTGGGCAAGAAAACTGCCGCTATAGACAAGGCTGAAGCCATAGACACTGCCGTGATCCTCGGTCGCATCCGGCCGGCGCAGGATCAGCAGCGGATTCTGCTGGGCGCTACTGGCCTGACGAGTACTGGATATACTTTGAACACCGGGCTTCAAGGCGCGTTCATAGAGGTGCCGCTCGCGTGCCCAGGATCCAGAAAATTGCATCATGACATAGTTCTGATCCGGCAAGTCCACAGAGGCACTCATCGCACCATTCAGCTTGATTGATTCTGAACCATGATTCTCAAATCGGGCATTCCGAGTCACGGCATCATATTTTTCAAAAACGGTATAGACGAGATGAAGATCTACACCGATTAACTCGTCTGTGAGCAGAATATCAAGTGTTTCGACGTCGTCCCCGGATTCAGCATAGGTTGCCGGCAGTCCTTCCAGTTTCGGTTTTCCTTTTATTAGAGTATAGCTTTTATATTGAAAATTTGTGATTCGGCTCCCGTTCTTCTGTTCCGTCATGAATGCAGGATAACGGAAATCTCCGGTTCCGAACGCAGGATATTCTTGGCGGGTGAGTCCTGGGGCAAAAATTGGATCTTCTGCGTAGGTATTCACAATATTTTCTCGACGTTCCATTTTAGCTAAATGGGCAAACGAATCGCGATTTCTAATTTTCTTTCCATAATAGAATTGACCCAGCTGCTGATTCTTCAAAACTCCGAATAGATAACTGGAATTTTTCGTTTGTAAGTGAAATTCCTTCGCTTTTTCATTAATAAAGATTGGCATGTGAACATCTCCTTCAGGAATCTTATGGGTGAGAAAAATATCTGCTTGTTTTTGTTAATATACCGCTGTCTGATTAGTCCTGTTTGATAAATTTGAATTTATTTTTAAAAGATTGTATCCGTTTACAAAAAACGATTACAATAAATATTTTAATCTATTTTAGTAAAATGTCAATAACATTTACTTAACATTTTACCTGCCTATAGAAAAACACAAGTTGACTTGTCATTCAGTGAACTTGTGTCTTAATGGAAATTTATACGGGTCACTTTGTTTCAGTGGACGTCCCTTATTTACTGCTTTCCCGAAGTATGAGATCGGTGGAGACCACTAGTTTAATCGATGTTTGTCTGCTATTTGTAATTTGGTCCTTCAACAGCCGGACAGCGTGTTCGCCCATCAGGTCCGTATGAATCTTAACGGTGCTCAATGACGGAGAAACATATTTCGCCAAAATGATATCGTTGAAACCGACGATACTGACCTGATCAGGCACAGCGATCTGATGCTCGTTTAGCGCTTTAATGGCACCGATGGCCATCGAGTCATTGGCGGCAAAAAAGGCGGTTGGCATATTGTCGCCCCACTCAGTCAGCGCACGATTCATCAGTTCATGTCCGGATTCTGCAGTAAAACGTCCCTGATAGCAGAAGGCTGGATTATAAAGCTTTTTTTGACTAAGAATCGTTTTAAATGCTTGTTCGCGCGGATCGGAGATGAACGTTTCTTGATCCGAAAATGTTTCTGCACCCGCCAGCATGCCAATACGTTCGTGCCCCTGCCGGATAAAATAATCGATAACTGACTCAGTGGCCTGGTAAAAATCACAAATGACGGAATCATGTTTTAAGCTGCTTTGGTCGGAATCGACAAAGCAGAGGTTAGGGCTCCATATAGTCAGCTCCTGCACCTGTTCCGGTGAAAATTTTCCGACGGCGATAATTCCGTCAACGGGTATTTTATTTTTCTGATCAAGAAAATGGTAGACCCTGGTATAGTTAAATCCGTTCTCTTCGATGTATTTCTCACAGGCCATTCGTATCGATAAATAATACATATCATTTATCTCTTCTTGCTCGCTGTACCATTGAACGATGGCTAAATGAAGAGTTTTCTTTTTCTTTGCCCGATGCTTATGATAATTCAACAATTCAGCGGTTTCAAAAATCCGCTTGCGGGTGCTGTCACTGACTGATAGCGTTTCATCATGGTTCAGTACGCGAGAAACGGTTGCCAATGAAACACCTGCTTTATTTGCTATGTCCTGGATAGTCGCCATAGAATTCACCGCCCATATGTACTGTTTCTTTTTGTTTTCATTGTAACTGAAAGACGACGCGCATAACAGGATTATTTTGGCCAAGGTTAATTATTTTACTAAAAGCTTCTGCTTCTTGAATCAGCAGATAAACCGCGAAGAAGTTAAAAAGTATCTATTTTGAAAGAGGAAAGACACTCAAAAATTTTATTCATACCATAAGGGTTCCCGTTTTCTCCATGGCTTCTTTACGGATCGCCTGAGCTATTTGTTCTTGATCTAGAGCGTTGCAAATTTCGAGAGACTTTTTCAAAGCCAGCATTCCCTGCTTTTTCTTCCCACTATTCACCAAAGCGATACCTTTCCTCGCATAAGCGATAGAAATGAGATCATATCTTTTTTCAGAAGTACATTCGTCAATCGCCTGATTCGCATAGATTTCTGCCTCGTCAAATTGCTTGTTGTTCAATAGTAACAGTGTCAGATTAATCAAATAAGCCGGTCTCAGACTTTTATTCCCCTTAATATAAGCAAAATGTTCAGTCTCGCGCAACGCTCGTTTGACGATGGAGATCCCGGTATCGAGTGGAAAGAAGAAGAAGATGTTATTGATCAGCTTTAATTCAGTCGAATACCAGTTATCGAGCTTCGATAGGCGTTCCCATATTTTTTCTGCGTAGGGATAAGCTTTTTCATAGTTGTTTTCTGTTTGGATCAGAATCAGCGCACAGGCCACAGAGAGAATATCTTCAACAATATTGTCTCCGTAGATCGATAGGTACTTTTGACATTTACTCTTGAGATTAGTTAATGAAGAGCATTCAACATTGGTCGATATTTGAAAAAAATCATGGATAATTTCTTCTTTACCGCTGAGTACGTACATGTTCTGAATAAATCTGAATTCGTCATAACTCATGTCGAGCATTTCCAGAATATGCATGAACTTCCCGACTGTCGGTTGCATCCGCCCGGCTTCTATTTTTGCGTAGGTTGTGCGCGACATTTCATTGCCGGATATGTACTTCTGAGTATACTTTTTTGAATGTCTAATTTGCCGGATGACTTCTCCCAATTGATAGGCCATATGACTAACCTCCTGTTTAAGTGAATATAGGATACATTTTACTAGATTTATGTCGACTCATGCTAGTATAAATCTATCGAGGAGGTGAATGCCATGATCGGTGCAAATGATATCTGGTGCTTAGTCTTCGGAAAACTGTTCCTGTAAAATTTTTTACTCCCCATTCTTATTGTGCTGCTTTGCAGCCTGCCCGGTTATTTGACCGGCATGAGTTGAGAAATATGTGATGGCTGTTGGCATTACATGATTCTCAATCTATTTTTTAATAATTAATGTAAAAATGTAACAAAAAAGAAAATATTTAGGCTATCATCCATCCAGACGCAAATGTCAGAAAAATGAAAAAAATGGAGGGAAATTCATGTTTTTAAAAAGCTTACTCAAAAAAGTTTTAATCACAGCAACGGTCACCGCCGTATTTTTCGGAACAAGTTCCATGTCATTTGCGAAAGACACAAGTGATCGGGGCTATGATCGCAGCTACGGAATTTCTCATCTGACTCGTAAGGATATGCTGAAAATTCCGGGACAGGAGAACAGCAGTCAATTTCAAGTCCCTTCTTTTGATGCATCATCGATTAAAAACATCCCTTCTGCCAAGGGCTATGACAAAAACGGCAATTTGATTAATTTGGATGTGTGGGACAGCTGGCCGCTTCAGAATGCAGATGGAACGGCAGCAAACTATCACGGCTATCATATCGTTTTTGCTCTGGCTGGTGATCCGAAGAACGGCAATGATACATCCATTTATCTTTTTTATCAAAAAGTCGGCGATACATCCCTTGACAGTTGGAAGAATGCCGGAAGAGTTTTTAAAGACAGCGACAAGGATGTTCCTGGCGATCCTTATCTCAAATATCAAACTCAGGAATGGTCCGGTTCGGCAACGCTGACTAATGACGGACATGTTCGCCTGTTCTACACTGATTTCTCGGGAGCTCCTGAGGATGGAGGAACTGGATGGGGGAAGCAGACGATTACAACGGCACAAGTGAATCTTTCCCAGCCGGATTCCGACTCTATTAAAGTGGACGGGGTATCGGATCATAAATCAATTTTTGATGGAGATGGGAAACTGTATCAAAATATTCAACAGTTCATCGATGAGGGTGGATATTCTTCTGCGGATAACTCAACCTTGCGCGATCCGCATTTTGTAGAAGAGCATGGACATAAATATCTTGTTTTTGAGGGAAATACTGGAACGGATGATGGTTATCAGGGTGACGATCAGCTGAATAACCGGGCGTACTATGGCGGCGGCTACCGATTCTTCCAAAAGAACAGAAGCGATCTTCTGCAAAGCCCGAAGAAACAGTTAGCCACATTTGCCAACGGGGCATTGGGGATCATCGAATTAAATAATGATTATACGCTCAAGAAAGTAATGAAGCCGCTGATTACTTCAAATACGATAACGGATGAAATTGAACGAGCGAATATTTTCCAAATGAATGGCAAATGGTACCTCTTCACTGATTCTCGCGGTGCTAAAATGACGATTGACGGGATTGGCGATAAGGATGTTTATATGCTGGGTTTTGTTTCCAACTCAATAACCGGGCCATTCAAACCGCTCAATCATAGCGGACTCGTTCTCCGTATGGATCTGGATCCATCCGATCTTACCTTCACTTACTCGCACTTTGCCGTTCCGCAGCAAAGAGGCAGCAAGGTTGTCATCACAAGCTACATGACAAACAGAGGATTCTTTGATGACCATCAGGCCACATTCGCGCCAAGTTTTCTACTGAATATAAAAGGTGATCGCACCTCCGTTGTGCCCGGCAGTACGCTGAACCAGGGACAATTGACTATCGGACGCTGATTTAAAAGATAAGGATGAAGCAAGAGCCGTTTCGGGCACTTGCTTCATTTTTTTTCAATCGATTAGCGAAAAAATAGAGCCGTGCACTTCATCGTATGTTTTACTGTTCGGGCAATTGCTTGTGGACGAACAAAAAGATAGACCCTGAGAGCGCGAAGAAAATGACAATTAATGCCCACCAAATAGCGCTGCTCATTTGATTAATCGTCGTCTGCCCGCTAATGATCCTGACCGGTTCACTGACGAGACTCAGCGGGTTTCCGTTTCTCCATCGGCCGACCGTCTGACCGATAAATAGGAATGCGACGCAGCCGCCTGTCATTGCAAGTCCGCCGAAGGATCCTTTGACCCATACACTTGAGAAGAGCAGGAGGGCGAGCAGGAAAGCACCGAAGAGCCAAAGACAAAATAGCGAAAAAAGCAAGTGACGCGCGGGCAGTTTAAAAAAAAGATATTGCGTATAGATACACTGGACAACAGCGGCTGTGACATAGCACAGTGTCCAAAGACTAAGCGCGTGTGCATACTTAGCCAGAATGATGGTTATTCGCGGTAGGCCTTTTGAAAGAGGGATGATTAAGGTTCCCTTGGTCAGTTCCTGCGCCAGCAGGCCGGCAAAAGTGAGTAATAGGACGATCATTCCCATTTGTGCAAAATTTTTATAAAATTGGCTGAATGCATCAATTGTTGTCGGTTTTGGAATTTTTACAGCCAAACCGTTTATTTTGTAGCCAGACAATAGGTTTGGTAACAACTTGGCGAGCAGCGGGCTGCCGATACCAAAAATAGTGCAGACGATAAACAGGATAAGCGCTCGGTAGCGGCGCAGCGATTCCATCCATTCTTTGCGGTAGAAAGCCAGAAAGGCAATCATTTGACCATCTCCAGATAGATGCTTTCAAGTGTTGACTCAAGCTGCTGGTAGCTTTTCAGTGCAAGCTTCTCTCCAGCAAGTGCAGACACAACTCTTGCAGAATTGCGACGCGCGTCTGTCACCTTGACCGTGCATGTTGCTGCGCTGATAGATATTCCATGAATGAACGGCAGATTTTCCAGTTTTTTGGCAATACGAGTGGCATCTTCAGGGTTATACATGCTGATTTGCAGCGATTCACTACCATACTGTTGTTTGATCTTATCCGTTCCTCCTTGCAGAACAATTTTTCCATCGTTCAGCAGCCCAAGCTGATCGCAGATTCGTTCAACATCGGTCAGTATATGCGTTGAAAAAAGAACCGTAGCCTGCTGGCCAGCTAAGGCAAGCAGGTCGAGGATTTCTTTGCGCCCTTGCGGATCGAGAGCCGAGGTTGCTTCATCACAGATCAGCAGTTTTGGACGATTGAGAAGTGCCGTTGCAATGCCCAGTCGCTGCTTCGTGCCACGTGAGAATCCGCGGATGCTTTTCTTCACATTTTCGAGACCAACGAGTGTTAATAACTCGCTGCTTCTCTTCTTCATTTCCATGGGTTTTAAATGAGAAATTTTGCTGCATAATGTCAAATATTCGGCTGCACTCATGTAACCGTAAAAATGCGGGACATCCGGTAAATAGCCAATCAATCGGTTAGTTCTGGTGTATCCATATCCGGCTCTTTCTCCGCAGACAGTGATAGTGCCGGAATCCGCTTTTAAAAAACCTAGAATCAATTTCATCAGTGTCGTTTTTCCTGCACCGTTTTTGCCTATAAATCCAAAAACGCTATGTTCAGGGACGGTAAGATTCAGATCATCTAAAATTGTCTGCTTGTCGAACCCTTTGCAAATATGCTGAATGTGCAATGCATCCATTAGTCTTCACTCCGCCCGATTGTTAAATATAAAATGGGTCCGATAATTTGGAAAAAAAGAACAATAATGACCCAAAGCCAGCGGTTACCAAAACGATAATTTGAATGACGAAAGATATGAACAAGTGCGATGATCGCAAGTAATAATTCCAGTACAAGGTAAGGGATCAAAAATGGAAGATAATTGGAGGCGATTTTCATTTTCATTTGCTCCTCTTTTTAGTGATTAAACACCGAGAATAGGACGGATACAGCAATGATCGCGATCAGAATCAGCCATGCGGCCGGTCGTGCCATATTGATCGTAAAGCCGATACCGACACGTTTCTCAACGAACAGGGACGGATCAGACGAATTGAAATACAGCATCCCCCAGATCCAATGAGAATCGTCGTTAAGGACGGGTCCAGAACTTCTCTGCCGGCGGACGCGTTGGATAAAAAGTAAGAACATCATGACCGTGATTGCCAGCAGCAAAGCAGTAAGTAAGGGAGCCCCCCATCTGGAAATGGCTGCAGGTGAAAGGCTGTGCGGTGCGACAAAGCTGAATTCAACGAAAAGTGTAAATATCTCGATGACTAGGGCAAATAAAATGAGTAAACCATTCAAACCCTTGCGATAGGCTCCATAGCCGGGTGCAGCGTTGGGACTGCCTTTGATGGCAGCCGGCGCTTGACGTGTGAATAGAACCAGGACCGAAATAACAATTTCAGAAATAATGGGCTGAAGAACAGCTGCCGGCGACTTGGGAGCCCAGGTATCCGGGCCGGTTATTCCAAAATGAGTCGGAATCATTTTAGGCATAGACGGATAACCCCAAAAAGCGATGAACAGCGTTATGATCGGGAGCGGTAGCAATGCGATTAGCCAACTGAGCGGGACCAAGACTTCCTTTTTTCCGGTTTCAACAATAATTTTGTCCGTGAGGCGTGCTTCTGTGTTCAAATGTTGTTTGAAGCGGCGAATCTGATGGTTGGCAAAAATGAAAATCAGAGATTCAGCGGTGAGTAGAATGATTATAACGAGATTGAATGCCAGGATTGACGGCATGATCTGTCTGGCGCCAAACCAGGCCAGCAAAAGAATCAGTACAATAAATACGGAATGGCGCAGATAGCGGCGGGTGATACGCTTTGTTTCTTTCTGATGCCAAATGGACTCATCCGGGAAAATGGCACCAAATACGATATTTTTTCGCGATAACCAGGGCTGGATGATAAAAACTGCGGCAATTAGCATAAAAATTATGATTGAAAAATGATCGGATGCATTCATTTTTTTTCACCTTCTATATCGTCGTATAGATTGTCAATCATTCGATGCAGTACGGCTCGATCCACATGTCGCGTCATTGCTTCAGAGATCAAGGCGCGCATTGCTCTTCCGGTTGTCTGCAAAAATTCCGCAGCATCTTTTGCGGCATTGCCTGCCTTAACTAATGTGCCGCGGCTGCGCTGAATTTCAATAAAACCTTCGGATTGCAGCAACCGATACGCCTTATTGACTGTGTGCAGATTAACGCCGAGTTCCATACCAAGCGATCGGACAGAGGGAAGCGACTCCCCATCTTTCAACTGCTCGGAGGCGATACCGATAACAATACCGTCGCGAATCTGCAAATAAATCGGCTTATCAGAGGAAAAATCAATGGAAAGCTGCATCTGATCAACTCCTTCCGTTCTATCTGTTATATATTATATATAACAGATAGAACAAAAGCAATTGTTTTTATAAAGGGTGAAGTCCTACCTAAAATCTTCAATAAAAAAGGAAATCAGACGATAAAACGAGAAATAATGTTTTGATAAACGATCGCAAATTATGCAGATGTATGCGAATACTGAGGAGGACGTAATTTTGATGAAAGACACAAGTGCGTTTCCACCCTGTTTCGCAGCAGAATTCCGCCTAAGGTGGCAAAAATTCCGCCTAAGGTGGCAAAAATTCCGCCTAAGGTGGCAAAAATTCCGCCTAAGGTGGCAAAAATTCCGCCTAACGAGGTAAAAATTCCGCCTAAGCACGAAAAAACTCATATCTGAAAAATTTTTATCGAGTAGTGCAGGAAATCATGAAAGCGCTGTTAAAATAGGAACTATCTTGTTAAAGGAGTTATGCCTATTGATTATCAAACCGCAATATATTCCAATGAAGCTGCTAGCGACTCAGGCATTGCTGAACCATCTTCCCCCTGGATATCAGCAGCGCAAGACTATTGAGGATGATTTGGCTAAACTCAAGGCTGGATGGTACGGTGAACAAGAGCTGGCATATCATCTGAGCAGATTTCAGGATGATGAGACGATCCGTGTTATTTACGACTTACAGCTTAATGCTGTGCAGCAATCCTTTCAGATGGATTCACTGCTTCTTACCAATGGATTTATGTCGATTATGGAAGCAAAAAACTATTCTGGAACATTGCATTTTTTACCAGACGGTTAGTTCATTCGTTCACGGGGAGAAAGCTGTGAGGGATTTCCCAATCCGATCTATCAAGTCAGACGTCACCGTGATTTATTAGGTAAATGGCTTGCCAATAATCATTGCCCAAGGCTTATGATTGAGCCTCAGGTCGTCATCGCAAATCCCTCCACAATTATCGACAACCCTGCGAATATGCAATCCGTAAAACGGATCGTGACTCATGCTGAGCAAATTCCCAACCGAGTTTCCCTGTTCGTTAATCAGCATCCCAGAACATTAATCGATAATAGTCTGATCCTTCTTGAACAAAAATTGATCCATGCTCACAGGAGTCCTATATTCAATATTTTGGAAAAATATCAATTAAACCCGTCCGATTTGCTCACGGGCGTTCGATGTGATCACTGCAATAGGTATAGCCTTGAGCGGGTTCATTATTCATGGATTTGTCGCTTTTGTGGTGCACGCAGTAAGAATGCTCATGAGCTTATGATTCTTGACTATTTTCTGTTGCTGGGCAGGACGATGACAAATGAACAATGCCGCACTTTTTTAAATATTGAGAATCGCGAACAAATCAGATATTGGTTAAGAAAAATGGAAATGAGGCCTCAAGGAAGCGGGACTGGAAAAGGATTATTTTATATCCGTCCGTCACAGAAGTATTACCATAATTATTATTCACGAATTAAAAAGATTTTTTAAGATCTATCAAAATAAGACGATTAAGTCCATGCGTGCCAAAATTCCGTTTGATCTCTCGATTTGAAATCGATTCCTTTGAATGGCGCCAAGAGAGCATTTTTTACAGGGATTCATCTGTTTCATGAATTATTCTTATATGCTATAGTCAATTTATGATTGAAAAATTCTTCATATGTGATTTTTCAAACGAAAACGAGGTGCGGGGCAGACATGTATAGTTTTACGAATGATTACAGCGAGGGTGCGCATCCGAGCATTATGGATGCACTGGCAGCCGCTAATCTAGAACAGGATATTGGTTATGGTGAAGATCGCTATTCTGAAGCCGCGATTGATCAACTTAAACAACTAGTGGGTTGCGAAAATGTGGATATTCATCTGCTTGTCGGCGGCACACAAACGAATTTAGTGGCCATCTCTTCTTTTCTCCGCCCGCACGAAGCAGCGATTGCCGCTGTCACCGGTCATATCAATGTTCATGAAACCGGGGCAATTGAAGCAACGGGACATAAGGTGCTCACCGCGCCGGGAATAGCCGGAGGCAAATTGGCTCCTGAGAGCATTCAGGCGATTCTTGATGCTCACACGGATGAACATATGGTTAAACCGAAACTGGTTTATATTTCCGATACGACTGAAATCGGCGGGGTTTATACAAAAAGTGAGCTCGAAGCAATCAGCAGCTTTTGTAAATCCCATCAGTTAATTCTGTATCTGGATGGTGCACGTCTCGGTTCAGCACTGACTTCAGCGGAAAACGATCTTCAGCTCAGTGATTTACCCAATTTGGTCGACGCTTTTTATATCGGCGGGACGAAGAATGGAGCACTCCTTGGTGAGGCTCTTGTCATCTGCAATGACTCGCTTAAAGAGGATTTTCGTTATATGATCAAGCAAAAAGGGGCCATGCTGGCAAAAGGCCGTGTCATTGGCATTCAGTTTCTTGAACTTTTTAAAGATAATCTTTTTTACGATCTCGCGGCACATGCCAATCAAATGGCGGCAAAACTGACCAAAGCTATTCGGAATTCTGGTTTTGATTTTGTCACGGATTCTCCATCCAATCAGATTTTCCCCATTTTTCCTGATTCTCTGATTGATCAGTTGCAAAAACAGTATTTGTTTATGATTTGGGAGAAAATCGACTCGAAGCATTCCGCTGTAAGGCTAGTCACTTCTTGGGCGACGAAGGAAGATCAGGTTGACGCGTTTATTGAAGCAGTAAAAAAAGACGCATCAACGATAGCAAAATAAGAGTCATTTTGAACCTCATCGCTAAAGTATTTTTGCGAATTCAGAAAGGATTTTCTCTGAATTCTATTTTTTGAATTTTAATATATAAAGAATATCGGATTACTATGAAATAATGATTGACTTTGGGCAGCAGAGTTCGTATCATAATAAACGAACTTAATAAAAAACCATTTTCTTATCTAGAGTGGCGGAGGGACTGGCCCAATGAAACCCAACAACCAGCGTCTATGTGATGCATGGTGTTAATTCCAGGAACACGGCCGTGTTCTAAAGATGAGAAGAGCAGCGACAAGCCGCCTGTTCTTCTTGGCTGCTATTTTTTTGCCAAAAAGGAAGGCATAAGTTCAAAGGATAAAATGGGGGGATAATCTTGAAAAGGCTACTATCGATTCTGTTAGCTGTTATTCTTGCAATTACAGTAACTGCTTGCGGAAACGCTAATCAGGCGTCAAAATCATCAAAGAATAAAACGGGTGGATCGCTCACCATTGCAGTTGCAGGTGATCCATTGGTATTAAATCCAAACTATGCAAGTGATCGCGTGACTTTGACCATCCAACAAGCATTGTATGCTCCGCTGTTTTACATAAATGGCAGGAAGGTCACTCCTGCTTTGGGTAACAAACTGACTGCATCCAAGGATCAACGGCAATATACATTAATTCTGAAGAAAAATTTGACCTGGCATGATGGAAAACCGCTGACAGCAAAGGATGTTGTCTTCACATTAAATACAATATTGGATAAAAAGCAAAATAGTGATTTGCGAGGCAACTTTATTTTTGATAACAAACCCGTAAAAGCTGTGGCAAAAGATAATACAACGGTTGTCTTCACCTTGCCGCAGGTTGCTCCGGCGTTCAGACTGAGTCTGGAGCAATTGTTTCCAATTCCGGAACATGTCTTTCATGGCGTGACAAACATCCAGAAAAGTGCAAAGAATAATCATCCAATTGGCTCTGGACCTTATCAATTTGTTGCCTATAAATCTGGTCAATATGTAGAACTGAAAAAATTCGATCACTTTTTTGGCGGAAAACCACATCTGAATAAAGTCATTTTTCGTGTAGCCAAAGATCAGAATGCGGCGAATTTAGGCTTACAGAATAACAGTATTCAGTTAAAGGCGATTCAGCCGGAAGATGTCCAGAAAGTGAAAAGCAAGGGAAATATTGATGTCATTGCTTATCCGGAATATCGATTAAACTATGCTACATTTAATGAGAACGTTCCGATATTTAAGAATAAAACCTTCCGTCAGGCGATCTCTTATGCACTCAATCGGAAAGACATCATTAAGTCTGCCTACGGATCTGAAGAATATGCCCAGCCTGCGTCCTCTATTTTTACAGCGGATGTTAAATTCCAGAATAAATCCGTTCAGAACTATCCTTACAGCTTAACGAAGGCGAAACAATTACTGAAAAAGAGCAAAGTAGATACCAAGCAGCCTTTAACGATTTATTATCTGAACAATAATGCCGCACAGGAAAGTATCGCACTCTACTTTCAGCAACAGTTTAAAAAAATCGGCTTAAATCTGCAGCTCAAACCGACAGATATTGCGGCAATCGGAAATATTGAGCTGGATCGGAAAAGCAAAGCGTATGGTATTTTATTAAACGGCTATATCATGGGACCGGAGGCAGATGTCTATAAGGTTCTCTACCAAACAACGTCGCCTTATAACTATGCCAACTATCATAATGCTGCTCTGGATAAGATTTGGAATGAAGCGGCTGTTGAAACCAGTGAGTCGAAGCGGGCAGACGACTATAATAAAATACAGAAACAGATTGCGGACGACGCGGTTCTTTATCCAATCTCCTATGATGATGCGTTGCTTGCCATCAGCAAGAATTACGGCGGCATCAAAGAGGCGAAGCCGCAGCCAGTTACCATCTTCAGAGATTTATCAAAACTCTATCAGAAATAAATGGGAATTTTTTAGTGAAGTGATCTGAGAAAATACCGAAGACTTGGTGGAGACACCAAGTCTGTTTTTTGGAGGTGAAGATGATTGGCAAGAATGATGATTCGACGTATTTTACAAATGATCCCGATGCTTTTTATTCTTTCGATCATCTCCTTTGCGTTAGTCAAACTCGCACCGGGTGATCCGGTGAAAATGTTTGTCACGCCTAATATGCATCCGGAAGATGTCGCTCGTATTCGCAGAAGTCTGGGGTTGGATCAGCCGCTTTATTTGCAATATCTGCATTGGATCGGTCAAATTTTTCATGGCAATTTAGGCTATTCTCTTCAAAATAGCCATCCTGTGTTGGCACAAATTCTGCAGCGATTACCGGCAACGATTGGTTTGATGGGGACATCACTGATCTTGACCATTCTTATTGCTGTTCCCCTTGGATTAATTGCCGCAAAATATGAAAACACTTGGATTGATCATTTATTAAACATGATTTCATATATCAGTATTTCGATACCCGTTTTCTGGTTCGGTATCCTGTTGATTGACTTTTTTTCTGTCAAATGGAATCTACTGCCATCCATGGGTATGCGAACAATTGGAAATTCTGATTTTGGGGATCTGTTTCGTCATGCCCTTCTCCCGGTACTAACGCTGACCTTTCAGGGATGCGGGGCTTATTACCGCTATGTTCGATCCAACACACTGTCCGAGTTGAAAAAAAGTTATGTAGATTTTGCCTATTCCAAAGGCTTATCGCTCGGGAAGGTGCTCTGGTTGCACATTTTAAAAAATGTGATGCTGCCGGTCGTTACGCTCTTAGGGATGTCCTTACCGACGCTCATATCAGGCGCGTATATTACAGAAAGTGTCTTTTCCTGGCCGGGATTGGGTTTGCTCAGTATTAATGCGATTTTCAGTCTGGATTATCCAATCATTATGGCGATGACCTTGTTTTCAGGACTTTTATTAATTATTGGCAATCTGCTGGCTGATATGATGTATCAGCTGATTGATCCCAGGTTAAGAAAGTGAGGGGATTAAAGAATGACGAATAAACGTTTTGCTCGTTCTACAGGAACGCGGGCACTTCCTAAACAAGTGATTTATTCGGTTCGTAATCGATCCACAGTTTCTCGATTGCTACATGATCGGCGTGCTGTCTTCTGCATGGCAATACTTTTACTGCTTGTTCTTCTTTGCCTCTTTGCGTTTCTCTCCCCCTATGATCCCAATCATTTGTCACTGCAGGAGCGATTAAGTCCACCTTCTGCAGCTCATTGGTTCGGTACGGATGACCATGGCCGCGACTATTTGACGCGCGTACTCTATGGCGGGAGAGTTTCATTGTCTGTAGGATTTCTCTCCATGCTGATTGCGGTTCTTGTCGGAACATCGATCGGAACGATTTCGGGGTATTTAGGGGGCATTGTCGACAGTCTCTTTATGAGATTTCTCGATCTTTTTATGTCTCTGCCATCCTTCTTTCTCTTAATGATCCTAAATGCCTATCTGAAACCTAGCGTCCGTAATATCATCATTATTATTGGTCTACTATCCTGGATGGACGTTGCCCGTATTGTCCGGTCACAGACAATGAGTCTGAAAGAACAAGAATTTATGCTCTATTCGCGGACCATTGGCGAGTCGATGGGTCGGACAATTATCCGGCATGTTGTTCCAGGCGCGATGCCATCAATCGTTGTCGCTGCGTCGCTGAATGTGGCAAATGCTATTTTAACAGAGTCTGCACTTAGTTTTCTTGGGCTTGGTGTTCAGCCGCCCGCTTCGTCATGGGGCAGTATGCTGAATAATGCCCAGGGATACATCGGAACGGCCGACTATTTAGCTGTTTTTCCCGGTATTCTAATACTGATTGTCATTCTTTCCTTTAATATTCTCGGGGACACGCTCAGGGATGCGCTTGAACCTAAAGATTAAGGGGTGCGGACTAAGAGAGGTGATTGATTTTGGACGAACATGTATTAGAAATTAATAATTTGGCTGTATCCTTTCATACACACGTCGGGGATGTTCAAGCCGTCCGTGGGATAAATTTGTTCCTGAAACCGGGAGAAACACTGGCCATAGTTGGTGAATCGGGTTCGGGCAAATCGGTGACGGCGCGGTCCATTATGGGTTTGCTGCCTGAGAAGCAGTCGACCATCCAACGAGGCTCTATTCTATTTGAGGGGAAAGATTTGACAAAAATCCCCGAGAAGGCAAAGAGAGAGTTAAGAGGAAAAGAGATTGCGATGATTTTCCAGGATCCAATGACTTCGCTCAACCCCACCCTGACCATTGGGCATCAACTCATGGAACCTCTGCGTATGCATCAAAAATTGAGCAAAAAGCAGGCAAAGCAGCGATCCATTGAGCTGCTGAGAAAGGTAGGCATCCCCAATCCGGAACAACGCATGAAGCAATACCCGCATCAATTTTCAGGAGGCATGCGCCAGCGTGTTGTCATTGCCATCGCCATCGCCTGCAATCCGAAAATTTTGATTGCGGATGAGCCGACAACGGCGCTTGATGTCACGGTTCAAGCGAAGATCCTTGAGCTATTGAAAAATTTGCAGAAGCAGATGGGAACGGCGATTCTCTTCATCACACATGACCTGGGGGTTGTTGCCAATATGGCTGATCGTATTGCGGTGATGTATGCGGGGAGAGTTGCAGAAGTGGGGACTGTTGATGAAATTTTTTATTATCCACAGCATCCCTATACATGGGGTTTGCTTCGTTCCATGCCCACCTTAGATCTAAAAGATCAGGAGCTTTATGCCATTCCAGGATCACCACCCGATCTGAGCCATCCTCCTGCAGGTGATGCCTTTGCTTCCCGAAACCCTGATGCAATGGCAATTGATTTCGAAGAACAACCGCCTTTCTTTCAGATTTCACCGACGCACGCTGCGGCAGCCTGGCGCCTCGATCCCAGAGCGCCAAAGATGACTCCGCCACCAGAAATCATGCAAAGGTTTACGACCTTTCGAAAGATCAGAGAGGATGATTCGCGGCATGTCTGATAAACGGAAAAAATTGCTTGAAGTGAGACACTTGAAAAAATACTTTAAGACGGGGACGAGACAAGAGGTTCGAGCTGTTAACGATTTATCCTTTGACATCTACGAAGGGGAAATTTTTGGCCTTGTCGGAGAATCGGGTTGCGGCAAATCCACAACCGGACGGCTTATCGTACAATTATATCAGCCGACAAGCGGAGAGATTCATTTTAATGACCAAAATGTTTTTAAAATCAAGGGACGCAAAGAAAAAAATCGTCTACGGCGTGAGATCCAAATGATTTTTCAGGATCCCTCAGCGTCTTTGGATCCGCATATGATTGCTCGCGATTTAATTGCTGAAGGGATGGATGTGCATCATCTGTCGGGTTCGTCACGCCAACGTAAGGAAAAAGTCCATCGCTTATTGGAAGAGGTTGGGCTCGGGCCGGAATATGCCGATCGCTATCCGCATGAATTTTCGGGCGGTCAAAGGCAGCGAATCGGTATTGCCCGGGCGCTGGCTATGGATCCCAAGTTAATCATTGCGGATGAGCCGATTTCAGCGCTTGATGTCTCCATCCAGGCACAGGTGGTCAATCTGCTAAAAAAAATTCAGCGGGAGAAGGGTCTGACCTATCTCTTCATTGCCCATGACCTGTCCATGATCAAATATATCAGTGATCGGATCGGCGTGATGCATGGCGGAAGGATTGTCGAATTGGCGGACGCTGAAGAATTATACCGCAGGCCGCTGCATCCTTATACGCGTTCTTTGTTATCGGCGATTCCCGAGCCCGATCCGATTCGCGAAAGAGGCAGAGAACGCATCGATTTTAGAGCTGAGGAAGAAGTGGCTGATCAAGCGCTACGCGAAATAAGTTCAGGTCATTCTATCTTATGTTCCGATCAAGAATTCCCACGGTATCAGTCACTTTATCAAGAAATCACTCGATAAGGAGCAGTTAATTGTGAAACTGATTAAAGAAAATGATCACTTAGAATTAGTCCATGAAAAAGGAAATTGGATCTTACTCAGAGATCTGGGCTTTTCGCCAATACAGACAGTTGTCGCTGCGGTTGCTGCCTGCAGCGGTTATGTGTATCAGGAAATTCTTGAGAAGCAAAAAATTAAGTTCACGATTATTTCTATTCATGCGGATTATGAACGTTCCACGCAAAAAAGGAGCCATCCGCTTTCGAAAATAGAGATTCGATTTGAAATTCGGGTTGATGAGAATGATCAGGTCAAGGCAAAAAAAGATCTTGGTCTCATTAGTAGAAATTGCCCGGTGGCCCAGTCCCTGGATCCCTCAATTGAAGTCATCGAATCTGTTCAATTTGTCGAAACAATAGGAGAAATTTGATCCAGCATTTTTCAATGCTCAATCTTATTGCTCGCTCACTAAAATAGATAGATCAAAGGAGGCCATTTAAATTCAAAGCGGCCTCTTTTTGATTACGCTTATAATCATCGGATGATCGAGAGTATCAAAGGGTTGGATATTGTGTCTCGGCTTTTTCATAGATTTCTTCAGTGCTTGGATCGAAGCAGACCATATAAACCTGTTCCACATACTTCGATGTCGCAAGAAATTCATGGATTGCACGGACGGCGATGGCTGCTCCCTGCTCCAGTGGATAATGATAGACTCCAGTACTGATTGACGGGAAAGCAACAGTCCAGCATGTATGATCCTCAGCTAGCTGCAGGCTGTTTCGATAGCAGTCTCTGAGCAGCTCCGATTCATGATGCCCGCCGCCCTGCCAGATCGGACCGGGTGTGTGAATCACATATTTTGCTGGTAACCGGTAGCCCCGGGTTATTTTTGCCTGACCTGTCTCGCATCCGTTCAATGTTCGGCATTCCTTCAATAAGTTTGGGCCTGCTGCGTGGTGAATCGCACCATCCACTCCGGCGCCACCGAGTAGCGATGTATTGGCAGCATTGACAATCACATCTACCTCCATCGTCGTGATATCTCCAAGAACGATTCGAAACGATTTCATTCAAAGACCTCCTGTCTGACTTCGCAATTCAGGGTCATCTTTCATCATAGAGCATGCGTCAAAGATCTGGAAAGGCTCATCCGGAAAAATAGATCGGGGGATTTCCAGAAGCAGCTGTCAATGGTTCTGCCGAAATTCGTCTGAATGAGCAGAATGTTCCATTTTAATTGTACCTGTTCCTCCGTGAAAAGAACAGGCGGATTATGAACGCACCGTTCAGGGCCTGCGCTTGTTCTCAGAAGGCGGGTTGGATGGTCGGCTTTCTTTTGGCAATATTTTGGATGGTGAAGGAATTTGCTTGGGGCTGATATTGATTACTTCTGAAGAATATAAATTAAAGCTGATGCTGCTGCCATAGCTCCGTGCCCGCAGCAACACCGGTTGATTATAATTGTTCTGAAATTGAAAGTCCGGGCCGTACCAGCTGACCGTCGCGTCACGTCCTGGTGGTACGTAGGAAACATGTTTGCTGTGTGAAAAACGCTGCATGATGCGCAGACCGGCACGATCGACGGCATTGAATAGAGTCGAGGAAACTTGGCAAATTCCTCCCCCGATGCCTTCGGAGTATTCACCACGCACAATTATTTTGGCACGTTCATAGCCCTTTTCCTTTGTCCGGGGGCCGACAACTTGATTGAATGAAAAAATTTCACCAGGGAAAACAACATGATTATTAAGCGCCTGAGCGGCTAGCGAAATATTATGAGAACGGCTGGTATTCGCAGCATTAAAATGGGTGGTGTACTGGCCGATCGGGCGAACGCGGATTTCTGAGAGTACCTCACTGTTCACTTTTGGCTGGACAGCAATCAGCGGAATTTGAATCGGATTTTTTTGTTTCGAATAAAAGGCTGCGTAAAATCTCTCAATGAACTTCTTCCGATAGAGCCGGTAACCACTGCGTCCAGGTTTAATCTCGTTGTTGGCATTAATTTGGGCATTGATTGGCGCCACAGTCACGCATTTATCCAAATGATCCATATATCCTTCGAGTTTGTCTGGATTAATAAGCGGCGGTCCCGGTGTCAGCAGGATAAACTGGCTGCGATAGGGCATGTCCACAATTTTATCTCGGTGCACCATTTCAATGCTATTCTCTGCATTTTTTATTTCTGCAGACTGGTGCTGACTGAAGGAAATGAATAGGGCCAGATATAACTGTGCGATCACTGCTTACACCTCCGCTATCTAGTATGGACATCAGACGGTCTATTCATTTCAAACAGGTACACCTTATTTTGCTAAAATCTGGATGAAAACATTCACAAAGCTGTAGAAGATTAATAAATCATTGAATGTGCCCAAGTTGTATACTAAGAATGTAAAATTTGTGAATAAAATCACATAAAAGGGAGTGATCAAGAATGAATCAAGAACTGATTGATTTGATCATTGGCAGAAAATCGATTCGTAAATTTGATCCGAACCAGAAAATCAGCAGAAATGAGCTGCAGCAAATGATTGGTGAAGCAAGTCGCGCTCCCTCAGCATTAAATCTGCAACCTTGGCGTTTTCTCGTCATAGAGAGTGCTGCAGGCAAGGAAAAACTGAAGCCTTTGTTTTTTAATAGCCCGACGATCATTGATGATAGTGCCGCGATGATCGCAGTAATGGGAGATCTTCAGGCGTCTGATTATAAGGACAGTATTTACGATCGAGCAGTCGCTGAGGGTAAGATGCCGGAAGAGGAACGGATCAGGGAAATCCAAATGATTACAACAATGTACGCCAACATGCCGCACGACAATCGGTTAACTGATGTTTCATTCAATAGCGCTCTGGCCGCTATGCAACTGATGCTGATTGCCCGGGCACATGGCTATGAGACTTGCCCGCTTGGCGGCTTCAAGAAGGATCAATTCGGAGAAGTTTTCGGTTTCAGTGAAGACCGTTATATTCCTTTTATTCTGCTGGCCATTGGTAAACCCATGGAAAAGGGGTTCGATACCATTCGTCTCCAACCAGATGAGATTATAAAATGGGCCTGATGCACGCTTCCACAAGAAGTTGGTTCATGATCGATGATCAATGGAGTGATTACCGCTCTTCTTGAACTTTCCGCGCGCGATTTGTCCGGGCGATCTGCGGCGGAATCCCTTTCAAATGCTTAAAAACCCGGCTAAAGTAATTGGGATCATTAAAACCGACCTCAAGGGCAATTTCAGTAATTGTAGCTGGGGTGTGGATCAACAGTTCATTTGCTTTATCGATGCGCAGGGTATGGACATATTGAATCAAGGTTTTTCCATAGATCTTTTTAAACACACGGCAGAAATGCGCCTCGCTCATCAGGGCCTGACGAGCAAGGCTGCTTACGGAGATGGTTTCCTGATAGTGATCATGGAGCCAATTAATCACCCCTTTAAACTGATTCAAACTATTTCTGCGCGATTCAAAACGTTCTTTCGTATAAATGGCGGCAATATAATGGCGGACAAGAAACGTCAGCAGGCAGAGAATGGCAGACTCAATCGCCAGTTCGAAGCCTGCTTTTTGGTTCTCCTCCTCTTTGAGCAGAGTTTGCAGGATGCTGAGCAACTGCTGATCATCGCGGACGAGATGGCGGAAAACAATCAGTTGCTGAGCGAGAAGTGCGGCATAGTCGTCCGCGCGTTCTGCTTTTTTTTCATCAAAGAGCAGAGTAGTATCCAGGCGGAGAACATAGCAGGAAAGCTGCGTCGATTGGTTTTCTAAAGAATGTAGTTCATTGCTGTTAATGATCGCAATGTCCCCGGCCCTCATTTCGATGGTATCCGCTTCGCAGCGCAGTAGGGCGACGCCTTCCGTAATATAGTAAAATTGCATCTCTTCATGCCAGTTTTCTTTAAAAAGGATCCCTTTTTTCCGTTGGAATTTCTTCACGATATCAAGATAAGCGTGGAAAGGAGGACGAGGCTTCAGATAATGATTGGCTGCATTCTTTTTCATGTGATCCCTTCCAATCAAAATTGTGCGGGTGAAAAGCAGTATACTCCATGCCTTGGAATGGTTCTGGTGCTAGTATAAAATTATTCGCTTGCGATTACAACACACAATCTTTGAATCGGGGGCTTCTATCCATGAATCTTGCTTTAACCAAGTCACCTGCTGAGCCCAAACGCAAACTGGCAGCCAAAAGAGAATTAGTCAGCCTCAGTTTGACCCATTTTCTGAATGATGTGATGACAACCGGAATCGTACCGGCGCTTCTGCCGCTTTATAAGGTTGCTTTTCATCTCAATTATTTACAGGCAGGGATCATTTTATTTGTATCCATGATAACTTCTTCAGTATCGCAGCCGCTCTTCGGTGTATTGACCGATAAAAAACCGAGATCCTGGTTTTTACCGATTGGTATCTGTCTGACCGGTTTTGGATTGACTGCTTCAGGATTTGCTTCCACTTACTGGATTCTGTTGATTTTGGTTGGCCTGTCCGGGTTTGGTTCCGGAATCTTTCATCCGGAGGCGATGCGCGGTGCTTATATGGCAGCCGGTAACGCTCGCGGAACCGCGCAAGCTATCTTTCAGGTCGGCGGCAACTTTGGTCAAGCGGTCGGACCGCTGCTGCTTCCATTATTTTTGATTGCTACCGGATTGCGCGGACTCGGCTGGTTTGCGCTTGCAACTATTTGCGGCCTGGCTCTTGTTCTGTCGATTCTGCCTTGGTATAAGGACAGCCTGGCTCAAAACAATGCCCGCCGGAAAATGATTGAAGGGCGCAATCATCTGGCTGGCCTCTGTATACTGACAGGAGTCGTGATTTTGCGCTCATGGACCCAGATTGGTGTAGCCGGTTTTCTTCCGTTTCTCTACATGCACCAAGGCATTCCGCTGAAATATGGCGACCTGCTGACCTTTCTATTCCTTGGAGCGGGCGCTATCGGTACGTTCATTGGTGGTCGTTTTTCTGATCGGATCAGCAGAAAATGGCTGCTGCTCGTCTCGATGGTGGTCACGGTTCCCTTTGCCTGGGTATTGCCGCATGTCCATGGCATTGCCTCGATCATTGTGCTGTTCCTGTTTGGCTTCTTCGTGCTTTCGTCATTCGCTGTCACGGTTGTCTACGGGCAGATGATGTTTCCGAAGAATATCGGCCTCGTTTCCGGCCTGATGGTTGGTTTCGGTGTAGGCGCCGGCGGAATCGGTGCGACGATGATCGGCTGGTTGTCCGATATGTACGGTGTCTATGCGATTTTTAATCTTCTGGCATTGCTGCCGCTGCTCGGTGCCGTGCTCAGCTTGTTTCTGCCCAGCGAAAGAAGCCTATTGCAAAAAGACTGAGTGCTATATTGAAAAAATGACCGGTTCATCCGTCGACTCTATGACGTGATGACCGGTCATTTTATTAATGACCAAATTCATAACGGCATTCGATGCAGAAACGGTCAGAAATTCATCTCGATGATAGAACCATTGATCAGTGAATCTATTTGGGATGTAGTCGAATCGAAAACCATTTAATTTTTTTAAGAAAACACTACCTAATCAACGAGACAATGACGCTTTATGAATCATTCAAGCTATAATATAATAACCGAATAAATTTGAATTTATCGAGGTGATAAAAATGTCAATCTGGATAAAAATAATTCTGAGGGTATTGTTTTGGGTTTTTGTCGGTGGTATGGGTTTCAATTATATAATGCGGTTTATAAGTTATTCTTTTTATAAGCGGGCAAAACAAAATGGTGAGATGGAAGAAACTGTTCAAAAAATTGAGATCGACAATGGGCTTATAGGATATGTAAGTGGTATTAATTTTCATGAGAAAAAGAAAGCTATACTTTATTTTGGCGGCTCTGGCGAAATTGCATATAATGCTGTGTTTAGTTATGCAAAACTGTTTAATGATTACGTTTTTGCTTGTGTAGACTATAAGGGAACGCAAGAAAGTAAAGGAAGAATGAATTTAAAGACAATGCAAGAATCTGCATTGCTGTTATATGATTACATAATCAAGCAGGATTACGTGGATACTTCACATCTTGTTATTATGGGATATAGTTATGGAACGGGAATTGCGACCTATCTTGCTTCAAAAAGAACATGTGCAAAAATTGTACTGATAGCTGGCTATCGTGATATTTGTGATTTATACAATAGAATTATACCTGTTTTCCATGGGCCAGTGAGAATATTTGTTACAGATAATATTGATGCAAAAACATATGCTACTCACATCCAAACAGAAACTTTACTTATTACATCGGATGGAGACAAAACAATAAATAAGAAAATCCCACAAGAACTTTCGAAATATTTCAAAAATGCAATATTAAAAGAATTTAAGGGGATTAACCATGCAGATTATTGGAAACATCAAGAAGTTGTTTTATATATCCGTGAGTTTATAGATAACTAGCTCCGGCCTTTTAGAAAATATCGGTGTGACCTATGAAAAAAGTGGACGTAATCCCCGCACTCAGCTTGTTTCTGCCCAGCGAAAAGAGCCTATTGCAAAAAGACTGAGTGCTATATTGAAAAAATGACCGGTTCATCCGTCGACTCTATGACGTGATGACCGGTCATTTTATTAATGACCAAATTCATAAATCGCTCCGCTTCCAAGGTTAATTTCTGCCTCTGCTTTAATGCACGGAGATGATAGGGCTTTCCTTTTTCAAAAAAAGATGAAAAAGAGTGTCTTAATTAATAATGTAAGCGCTGCTATTATGAGGGAGATGAAAGTTGAGTTAATTAAACAGGAGGCATTCAACAATGGATCAATCATGGCTGCATTTGAAAAATAAAGTGATTCTTATTACAGGAGGAGCATCGGGTATTGGTAAGCACATTACGCAGGCAGTAACAGAGGCAGGAGCCCAGACGGTTATCTGCGATATTCATGTGCAAACCGGAGAAATTGAACCAAATGGTGCCTATTCTGTTCAAATGAATGTGACGAGTAAAGAGAGTGTTGAGGCAATGATCCAGTTGGTTTTGAAAAAATTTGGCCGAATTGACGGACTAGTCAATAATGCCGGAATTAATCTTCCAAAGCTTCTTGTGGATTTTAAAGGCATGAAACCTGAATATGAATTATCGGAAAAAGACTTTGATTTAATGATAAACGTGAATGAAAAAGGCATTTTTCTGACTACTCAGGCGGTTGTCCGCGTATTCTTAAGGCAAGGGGAAGGCGTCGTTGTGAATATCTCTTCAGAGGCCGGAATGGAGGGATCGAACGGGCAAAGTATTTATTCAGCGACGAAAGGAGCAGTCAACGGTTTTACTCGTTCCTGGGCCAAAGAATTAGGAAGTCATCATATTCGGGTAGTCGGAGTTGCCCCGGGTATCAATGAAAAAACCGGCCTGACTACAGATGCTTATAATGAAGCTCTCGCTTATACACGAAATGTTACGGTTGATCAATTAGGTACGGATTACTCCAAGACGATTCCGCTAGGACGCCCCGGAAAACTAGACGACATAGGGAACCTCGTGACCTACTTGCTCTCGGATAGAGCTGCGTATATCACAGGAACAACAATCAATATAACTGGCGGGAAATCTCGTGGCTAATTGATGCTCGATCAGAAGGTGGATTGCGGGGAATATCATGATCAAATTAACTCAACAGGATCGTCTACATTCAATTTTGAAGCTTAGTCGTTCAGGTAATGAGTGGGGCCTCGATTGTTTAGCCCAAACACTTGATGTATCCACACGTACGATCCGCAAAGACATCGATCAATTGAATAAAGAACTTAAAGGAATTGCTGAGTTTCGAATGAACAAAGGAGTTTATTGGCTGCATCTTATAAATAAGGATAAGTATCAGCAGTATTTGAACCTTGCTTCAGGGCCATTGAACATGGATTCACCTCAGCAACGAGACGCTGCTATTCTAACCCGGCTGTTGGACGCTTCCAAGCCCGTCCTTATCGATGATTTGGCAGATACATTTATTGTCGCACGCAGCACCATGACTAAAGATTTAAAAAGGCTGCGGCTTACACTGGAGCCCTATGATTTGACGATCAGGGGAAGGCCGAATAATGGAATTTGGCTAGAAGGGAATGAGTGGAAGAAGCGGTTGTTCATTCTGCAGAATGAAAACGTATACAGGATTAAACCTTTGGATCATCGGACCTTGTTTGGCATTAAAAAAATGGCTCAATCCACTAATTTTGAGAAACAGACAGAGGAGGAATGGATTCGGTACATTCAAGTGATGATTCAAAGGACTGATCTTGGCCAATATCTTAATCTGAATGACATTCCCGTGCAGTTCCAAGAATTAAAAAAAACAAAGGAATATAGAGAGATTAGCGGGATAATTTCAAAAATGCAAGAGCGTTATTTTTGGCCTAGCGCCGATGCCGAACGTTTATTTATTTCTCTGCCACTTCTGGGGAGAAGGTCTCCAGTCAATGTCCTGGATTCAGAAAATGTTCCAATTTCAAACAGTATTCTTCAATTAATCAACGATATAGAGAAGCAAATGCAGATAGAACTTAATCTCACATTTGATTTTGAAAAAATCAGAAAAGAACTCGGATATCATCTCATGTTCATGATCAATCGTCTAGTTTTTGGTGTTCATCTGCATAACACCTTAATTGATGAGGTCAAAAGAAAATATCCGCTGGCCTATGAAATGGCTGAAATTGCTCGCTATGTGATTGATAAAAAATTTGGTATTCAGACTACTGAATCGGAGCTTGGCTATCTGGCTTACTACTTTGGAATCATGGTCACGGAACAAGACGATCAACTGAAAAGTTTAAAGCAAGTGGCAATCATTTGTGATACCGGCAGAAGTACAGCTCGAATTATTGAGGTTCAGCTCAGTAAGATCTTGCCCGAAGAAGTTGAAAAATGTTTATTTTCGTCAAATGCGGTTTCGAAGGATCAGTTAGAGAAATTTGATCTCGTATTTTCAACCTCAGAATTGGATTTCGAGCTTTCTGTACCAATGATTTTGCTAAACGATATTTTTGATGAACAGCATTTGCGCAATAAGCTCAATCAGCTATTTCATCTTCAGAAATTGAATGTTCCGATGGACAATAAGCATTCTTCATTGATTAAAGGTCTTCTGAAACCTGAGCACTTCTTAATCATGAAGCAGTCAGAGACCTATCAGCAAATTTTAGATTCAATGATTGATCAATTGATCTTGGAAAATGCAGTTGATGCGAGATTCAAGCAAAGGATCATCGATAAAGAAAAAAAGAATCCGATCATTTTTGAAAATGAAATAGCCTTTCCGCACGCGGTTAATAAGCGAGATTCTGCGGCGATCACTTTTTCAATAGCGTTGATTCCGCATGGAATAGAACTGATGGGAAAAGAAATTCATCTGAT
Source organism: Sporolactobacillus sp. (assembly GCA_048976585.1). Lineage (GTDB taxonomy): Bacteria > Bacillota > Bacilli > Bacillales > Sporolactobacillaceae > Sporolactobacillus. Next base: position 105,421 of record JBHGUY010000044.1, read on the forward strand.
TTTTTTATTAGGTGTTCCTGAAAAAAACAATGATGAGAGTTTATTGATTAGTGTCTATGATGAAATGTTAACGCTATCAAAAAAGGATAATATTCAAAAGATAATTCGAATGACCAATTATGCAGAACTGCAGCGCTTTCTGAATATTGATTTCCACACTTGATCGGAGGTGATTTTATGTTCTTCATCATTCTAATGATTTTTATCGGTGGGGCCTTCATCCTTCAGAATCTATTCGGATATTTTCAAATTCGGCATTTCACTGCCACATTTGTAAAAATGCGCCGAAGAGGGAGAATAGCGATTGGAAAACGGAAGGGAAATTTCAGATCGGGGACTCTTGTTTTTCTAGTGATTGATGAGAAGGGGACCATTATCGAAGCCCAAAAGATGCAGGGAGTGACTGTTTTCGCTCATTTCCATTCCCTGCCTGATTTGATAGGTGACTCTATCCAATCCCTAGCTCCAGAGAAATTACTAAATTATAATAAGCTGCTGCGGTTTGCCGTCCAGAATGCCGCTGATAATTATACGATGTTTGCTCAAGGAAAAGCGATACCAGACAACGTGCATACACCAGTTGTTGACCTGTCTCTCTATTTACGGGCTTTACTTCACAAACTCAAGATTGGAATAACTAAATAGATTAGCGACCAAAGTTAATAAAATCGAGCGATTAAAACAAAGGAGTGAAAAAAGTGGATATATTGGTTAATTTGGCAAAAGGTTTTATCTACCTCTTTCAAATGGGTGGAAAAACGTTTATGGGTTGGATGACGAGTATTGTTCCATTAGTCTTGATGCTGCTTGTTGCAATGAACGCATTGATTGGGCTCATAGGGGCAGACCGGATCAATAAATTAGCGGCCAAGTCTGCAAAGAATCCACTGTTGCGTTATATGGTTCTTCCATTTCTTGGGGCATTTATGCTAGCAAATCCAATGGTTCATTCGCTCGGAAGATTTATGCCGGAATATTATAAACCGAGTTATTTCGCCTCAGCCGCGTTCTTTTGCCATACCAGTAATGGAATATTCCCCCATATCAATGCTGCTGAATTATTTATTTGGCTAGGGATCGCTCAAGGTGTTCAGAAGCTTGGACTCGACGCGACGCCACTGGCCATAAGATATTTACTGGTCGGACTTGTTGCCAATTTTTTCTGTGGTTGGATTACCGATTTTCTCACAGGTTGGGTGTCGAAACAGCAGAATGTGACTTTGAGTAAACAGACAGAACTATAAAAGGCGGGTGAAAAAAATGAGTTATGGAACAGCGAAAGTAGTCAAAGGCAGCGGTGGATTCGGAGGACCATTATACATTACGCCAAAAGAAGGAAAAGATAAGCTGGTCTATATTGTCGGTGGCGGGAATAAACCGGCAATTGTCGATAAATTAGTCGAACTAACCGGATGTATTCCTGTTAACGGATTTAAAACGAGTGTTCCCGATGAAGAAACGGCAGCGGTGATTATTGATTGCGGCGGAACGCTTAGATGCGGCATTTATCCGAAGAAGGGTATTCTAACCATTAATGTGATGCCGACTGGCAAAAGCGGGCCTCTGGCGCAATATATCCATGAGAATATTTATGTATCCAATGTCGGTGTTGCTCAAATTACGGCAGCGGATTCTTCCGAGGCGCTTGAGAAACATAAAAACGATCAGACGAGTAATGAATCAGAAATCCCAAAACACTATAAATATAGCTCTGATAAAAAAATATCAGAAACTTTGGCTGAAAGCAATAACCAAGGAATAATGACTAAAATAGGCCTGGGAGCAGGTCGGGTCATCAATACCTTGTATCAGGCCGGACGTGATACCATTCAGACGATGCTGAATACGATCCTTCCGTTCATGGCCTTCGTCGCGATGATCGTGGGCATCATTCAAGGTTCAGGATTCGGCAATCTCTTTGCCAAGATTTTGACCCCTTTGGCAGGAAATATTTGGGGCTTAATGTTGATTGGTTTTATCTGCTCCCTCCCGTTCCTGTCCCCTCTTCTAGGACCAGGTGGAGTTATGGGGCAAATTATCGGAACGCTTATTGGTGTCGAGATTGGGAAAGGGAATGTTCCGCCACAGCTTGCCCTTCCCGCGCTCTTTGCGATTAATACTCAGAATGCCTGTGATTTCGTGCCTGTCGGGTTAGGTTTAGCAGAAGCTAAGCCGGAAACTGTAGAGGTCGGCGTTCCGGCAGTTCTGTACTCTCGATTTTTAACAGGTGTACCTCGTGTATTATTGGCATGGGCTTGCAGCTTCGGGCTCTATGCGCGCTGATCGAAAATTCGTTAAAAAAGGAGAGAAGGGGAACTGAATGAGGTGACCCGTGAAAAATGATAAAAATTTATGAAAATCAAGTCCAATCGATTGGTTCCCTTGCTAAAGAATTTCTAAACGAGAAAATGGTCATCCTTTTTGGCGAACAGGCACCTAGCGGTTTAAAAGATTATTGTTACGGGATTGGTGTAAAACCGATCGACGGAGCTATCCGAGTTGGCGACTGTGTCCTATTTAATGATAAGCGCTATACGATCACTGCCATTGGTAATCTTGTCCAGAAAAACCTTGTTGATCTAGGACACATCACTATGAAATTCGATGGGAGTACGGTGCCGGAATTGCCTGGAACCTTATATTTGGAAGAAAAAGAATTACCCGTAATTGATATTGGAACCACAATTGAAATTGGAACGCTGAAGTCAAAAGGAAAAAATGAAAATATTTATGTTTGAAATCTGCTTTCTTTAGTAAAATCTTTATTTAGCGTAGAACGATGCGATGAGTGGCAATGGGTTTAAAAAATGCCTAGCGAATTTGAAATTCGCTAGGCATTTCGTTACTCTATTTTTTTCACGGCAGTTTATTTCCTGCTGCTAGATAGATTTCATACCATTCTTGATGCGTCAAGGTAATATCTGCACCCTTTGCGGATTCGGCGATCCTTTTCAGATTAGTTGTGCCGAGGATCACCTGCATTTCTGCCGGATGACGCAGGATCCAGGCGACAGCGATCGCATTATTTGAAACCTCATATTTGGCAGCGAGTTCATTAACCTTTTTATTCAGTTTCGGAAATTTCGGATTATCGAGGAAGACTCCTTCAAAGAAACCATATTGGAAAGGCGACCAGGCCTGAATCTTCATTCCGTGTAGACGGCTATAGTCGAGAATGCTGCCGTCGCGATCAGAGGAAGCCTCCGCTGTCATATTGACGTTAATCCCCTGATCAACCATACCGGTGAACATGATGCTGAACTGCAGTTGGTTCACTTCGAGAGGCTGCTTGACCGACTTCTTCAGCAATTCGATTTGCGCCGGGTTCTGGTTACTGACACCGAAATGGAGCACTTTGCCTTCCCGGTGCAGTCGATCAAAAGCTTCAGCGACCTCTTCCGGTTCCATTAATGCGTCTGGGCGGTGCAGCAACAGGTAATCGATATGATCAGTCTGAAGCCGTTTCAAACTGGCATTCACGGTCTCCAGCAAGTGATCTTTTGAAAAATCATAATAGGTGTAGTCCGCACCATGCACAATGCCGCATTTTGTCTGCAAAGTGATCTTATTGCGTAAATCCTTGCGCTTCCCCAGAACTTGTCCAAATAATTCTTCACATGCTCCCTGACTGTAACAATCCGCATGATCAAAGAAATTAATTCCATTTTCTAAATCCGTTTGAATCAGCTGTTCGACTTGATCGGGCGATTTTTCGGTGATCCGCATGCAGCCTTGAACGACTGCGGATGCCTGTTTTTCGCCAATGTTAACTTGTTTCAAATGCAATCCCTCCATTTTTAGCAACGCTTCCATTACCAATAATAGAACGAAAGTCGCAAGAATTAAAGAAATCCGCCTTTTTTGCAGCAAACAAAAAATAAATTATTACAGAAAAGTGAAAATGGTGTCAGTAAAACTCTAGATTGCAAATCTTTCTCACGCTCTTTTATTTATCTACTCTGATACAAATAAGTTACGATAAGATTAAAAAATGAAACAAGTACAACTTATGAACCGAGTCCAATGTCACTTTGTTGCATTAAATAAGAGTCATTTTCCGAATTTGGCTGAATTAAGCAAAAAAATGGCGATTGGTGCATGTGATTAGGCGGATGCTAAATCTTTTTTCATCAAATAAAATAGTAAATAGAGGTCAACTATTGGAATTATCATCAGCAAATCTACGAGTATTTCAGCTGTACAACATCAGATCAAAGGAAATAGGGGAGAAGAAGCCATGGACAATTTATCAATGAGTCAATTGTTTGATATCGATCTGGAAAATACGGACGATCAATCCGAATTGACGCTGACTTTTCAAGCGTTAGGCGAACTAGCGGGTCGTAAGCTTAAAAGGCATCGCGCGGTTTCTGTTCAATTCTTTAATGAACCGGAGCATCAGCTGATCCGCGCGGAAGAAATACCGCAGCAGAATACATATATAAATGAGGATGGCGAACTGGACTTTACTCTTTCTATGCGCCAAGATCGGCTGCAAATAACGATTCCCTATACGGTGTTCCCGCTCTTGCATTATGGTGATCTGGTCTCTGCGGACGTCAATCTCGAAAATCGGTCGACCGGTGAAGTAATGAAGCATGAGACACTGACACTTGTCGGCACGAAAAACGGCAACCTTGAAATTTTATCGAACCACGGAATGGAAGTTTATTTGAAAAGCGGGATTCCGGCTGAAGAGATGCTTGGCAAGATTGGCTATTGGCTGGAGCAAAATTCGGTTAATCATTCGATTATCACTAAAAGCCTCGCGATGCTAAAGGAGTTGGCAGATTCCGGTGTACCGGAGGCTGCGAAGAAGATCCATGAGGTATACAGCGAGGAACGTTTCGCTATCACCGATCAGGAAGCTGCAGAAAAATGGTTATCCCGTATTGGCGAAGTCGACCATGCGGCATCGGTTGCAGCCGAGAAGAAGGAAGCGGAGCAATTGCCGGAGAAGATCACGGATGATGCTACTCTGGAAAAATGTGAAAGCTTGGCAGATAAGGGAAACGCTGTTGCTGAATGGCTGATTTATCAGTACAGCTTGACTACGGAGGGGAGTACCTACGACAAAGCAAAAGCTTTCCGCTTCGTCAAATCAGCTGCACAGACAGGTTATGCGGAAGCGATAGCGGCTCTGTCTGGTGCCTATACGCGGAATTATGTTTTTGTCTCGCGGGATCAGGTAAGGGATTATCTGTCTGTTCTTAAAATCGCTGCAGACAAAAAAGAACCGCTCGCACAGTATTTGCTTTTTCAAATCTATTATGATGGCTGGTGTCTTGGCGAATCTTTGCCGGTCGATAAAAAAACAGCCTACTATATGCTTTGTTCATCGGCTGAAGGCGGAAATATTGATGCCGCTTTCAGGCTTTGGAATTTCTTTGAGGATGGCAATGAATTTTTAATGGAAGAGTCCGATGCGCTGAAATGGCTGAAGACCGCTGCTGAAAAAGGATTTGCTGCTGCAGAAGCCCGTCTCGGTGATCTGTATATTGATGGACAAATTGTCAGCAAGGATAATGAAAAGGGTCTGTCCTACCTGCAGAAAGCTGCTGAGAAGAAAAACTGGGAGGCGCAGTTGATTCTTTACCGCAGTTATTACGATGGCCGCTATAAGGATATTCTCTTCACCCAAGACAAGCAGAAAGCCTTTAATTTTCTGGAACAATTCGCCAGTGGTGGCAACGCCAAGGCAAGCATGCTGATCATGGAGAACTATCTGCATGGTAATGAAATGATGCTCGAGCATCGTGAAGCCGTGCGTTATCTCAAAAAAGCAGCAATCAGCGGCTATTCACCAGCTATGTACCAGCTCGCTAATCTGCTGCTAGACGGTCTGTATCTGCCGCAGGATCTGGACAGTGCCAGAAAATTGCTAGAAGAGGCGGCGGCAAGCGGCTATCCGGAGGCGCAGTTTGCACTTTATCAATACTATTGCTATGGCTATAAAACACTGAAAAACAACCATGTTAATCGAGAACGTGCCTATAAATGGCTGCTTAAGGCCGCAGAGACACTTTCCGCTGCTCAATATGAGGTCTGGATTCTGAGCAAAGATCGTCATTATGCAGATTTAGATCTAAACACTCAGGAAGCCACGGACTTTTTGTTCCGCAGTGCGGCGCAAAAATATAGTCCAGCGCTTTATCAGGTCGGCATGGCATTTGGCCATGGAGTGGAAGTAGGGAAAAACACGGATCGCGGCATCAGTTTAATTGAAGAAGCTGTTGCTCTGCATAATCCGGAGGCGATGTTCACTCTATCGGAAATCCGATTAAACGGTGAATTCGGCGGCGTTGAGGTTGAGAAAAATGAGAATCAAGCTTTGCACTGGCTTCTCCTGTCAGCCGAGCAGGAATATGGGCCCGCCTGCCAGAAAGTTGGCAAACTTTTCGCGGAAGGCTTGCTGCCGGATGAATCTGAGGTCTGGATCAATCAGATTGTCGAGATTGCTGGACGCGCCGGTTATCCCCTTCAGATTAGGGAAAGTCAAAAGGCGGATCAGGAAGTAGCTGCGGCAAAGGATTCTCTTAAAAGTTTGCAAAAATAATTCAGTTAATAGCTTATTTCATTAAAAGATGCTGCCTCGCGCGGCATCTTTTTTACGCCCAATTGGGCGGATTGCGGGTTCTTTTTGAAAAGGTTTAGCTCGCCCAGCAGCATAGGTGAAAATGGATTTTATGTTTGTGCGTTAAAGTAAAGGATTTTGAAGATAATTGATGAAAGAAGCTCTTACATTGTCGTTTATGGTAAAATAGCCACGCTATTCGTCAAAAGTTGACGAATTATCACTAAAAAGAGGAATAAGGGTGGAATCAGGGGGATGACGGATTTACAGACCTTTCGATTACTTTTTGGGATGCAGCGATTTCTTAACTGCATTGTTAATCTGTGCCTATTGGTCGGAGCACCGGGAGGATCGCACGCTCGGTGTTTTCTTCTTTTTTTTATGTCTGCTCGCCCTTTCTTGGACGATGCTGTTCTTTGAACATGACCACCTGAATGCTTTTTTCTGCTCGTGATTAACCTTTACTGTTTCATGGGAATCGCCATGGAAATTAGCAAATGACTATAAATGAAAGCGAAAGAGTCGGATTTGTCTGTTCAAGGACGGTATTTGATTCAGGGAAAAAGCGAGTACAGGAAATCAAGGAGTAATCATTAAATGACACGTCTCGCTTTAACAAATTTTGATTTCCAGTAATGGGAGGATGCGCCGACAAAAATGCCGGTTTTACGGATACCACTATACTCGGCGTCAACCATTTTTCCACTGCCTGCATAGATGCCGACATGGTTAATTTTTCCTTTTTTGCTGGTTGCGAAGAAGACGAGATCGCCTTTTTTAAGATGGCTTTTGCTGACTGGCCGGCCAGTCGCTGATTGGCTGCGCGAGGTCCGCGGCAGTGGAATGCCGAAGCGATGATAGACCTTCTGTGTGAGCGCGGAGCAGTCCGTTGTCCCATAAATATAGGGCTCATGGTGCGTCAACGCGAGGTTCACAATGGCTTGCCCAGATATCGGATAAGCCTGCCCGGTATTCACAGTAGACGTGAATAAAAGTCCGGCCATTGCGGCAGAAAACAACCATTTTCTTACTTTCATAAAATCCTCCTCCTCCTGTTGTTGCTGCTTGACAGCTTTTATTTATAGAGTTAAAAAAGCGAGAAGCAAATGATCTGAGTCAGCCGGGTAATAGGCAACTGATTTGTATTTTTTTTCACATTTTAAGTCTACATGTTTTATTTTTCGAAAAGATTACCGAATAATGACTGAAAGATTAAAATAATGAAATATTTTGTCATGAAAGAGAAATATTTAATGAGCAGGAGAGAATTCTACTGATAGAGTGATGATTCGGGATTCTTGCTTATTGTCAGGAATCAAGTATTCTAATAAAAGAGTAACTTCGCGGAATGGGTGATTTCGCAGATCGGAGCTGAAACAGGATGTATCCAGCAAATATAAATTATCGAATGCCTGCAGAATGGGAGCCGCATGAACGAACGTTTATCTCATGGCCGGTCAAAAAGTCAATGTGCTATCCCGATCATTATCAGGCAGTGCGCGACGGCTATCGGCAATTCGCTGAAGCGATTGCCGAATTTGAACCTGTCACGATTATTGTGAATCCGGGTGAAGAGGAGGCGCTTAGCCAGGAGCTCTCGGGAGTAGCCGATTTGCTGCCGATCAGGCATGATGATTCCTGGGTACGGGATAACGGTCCAACTTTCATTCTGAACGAAAATTCGCTAGCTGGGATTAATTGGAATTTTAATGCATGGGGTGAAAAATACACACCCTATGATCAAGATGATCGGTTGGCGGCAACGCTTCTGGACCATATGGGGGTGAGGTGTTTTGATGCACCGCTTGTTCTAGAGGGCGGGTCTATTCACGTCGATGGTGAAGGAACACTGCTGACAACGGAGCAATGTTTGCTGAATCGCAATCGCAATCCGCAAAGCTCGCGCGAGGATATCGAGAAATTGTTGCAGAAATATCTGAACATCCATCAGATTATTTGGCTGAAAAAGGGGCTTGACGGAGACGAAACTGACGGGCATGTAGACAATCTTGCCTGTTTTGCGGCCCCAGGCAAGATACTCATGCAGGTCTGTGCGGATCCGCTAGATGAAAATGCTGCGATTACGGAGGAAAATCTTAAGATTCTGAGCCGGTCGCGCGATGCCGCAGGAAGAGAAATTGAAGTGATTCCGGTAAAACAACCACCCAGGCGAGAAAATGGAGACGGGCGATTGACATTGAGCTATCTGAATTTTTATTTGGTGAACGGTGGCGTGATCCTGCCAATCTTTGGCGGGGATGCCGCAGCTACCGACCAAGAAGCTCAAGAAGTTTTGCAGCACGTCTTCCCGGATCGGCGCATTCGCACCATTGACGGGATGGCGATTATTCAAGAAGGCGGTAATGTGCATTGCTCAACGCAGCAAATGCCGCTCGGGCAGAGGAGGCAGTCAATTTGAGAAGGGTAAAAGTCGCAGCTGTGCAGATGAGCTGTTCGCGAATAATGGAAGAAAATTTGGCTAAGGCAGAACGTTTGATCAGAGAAGCGGCAGCACAGGGGGCGCAGATGATTCTCCTGCAGGAATTATTTGCCACCCCTTATTTCTGCCAGAAAGAAAATGCGGACTACTACAAGCTTGCTGAAGAACTGCAGACAAGCCGGGTCGTTAATCGTTTTCAGCCGCTCGCCAAAGAACTTGGAACCGTGCTTCCAATAAGTTTCTATGAGAAGGCAAATAACGCGCTGTACAATTCGATTTCGGTGATTGATGCTGATGGACAACTGCTTGGCACTTATCGGAAAAGCCATATTCCCGACGGACCGGGTTACGAGGAAAAATTTTATTTTAATCCCGGCGATACAGGATTTAAGGTCTGGGAGACCCGTTATGGAAAGATTGGGATAGGTATCTGCTGGGACCAATGGTTTCCAGAATCGGCCCGATGCATGGCCCTAATGGGTGCGGAACTGCTTTTTTTTCCGACAGCCATTGGTTCAGAACCCTATGATTCGTCGATTGATTCCAAGAGCCACTGGCAGGCCTGTATGCTCGGACATGCAGCTGCAAATCTGATTCCGGTTATTGCCGCTAATCGAATCGGGACCGAGACTGATCAGGAATCCAGTATTACCTTCTATGGCTCGTCGTTCATTGCGGGGCCGCAGGGCAATATTCTCAAAGAAGCGAATCGGACCGATGAGACAGTGCTTCTCGAGGAATTTGATCTGGATGCACTGAGTCTGCAGCGACTGGAGTGGGGGATCTTTCGCGATCGCCGTCCAGATTTATACGGAATTCTCGCCTCATCTGACGGGCGAACCCCGCTCACGAAGCGACTCCATTGAAAAAATAGGAGATGAATCACTATGCTGAACAGATTGTTTCTCCGCGCTTTCCAGATAGATCAGGCAAAAGCATCTTTTACAAGATCCTATTATTCGGATATCCCCGCATTAAAAGGAATGGAACGCTTTGAATTTAATCATCCAGTGACTTTTTTTGTCGGCGAAAACGGTTCAGGTAAATCCACTCTGCTTGAGGCACTGGCGGTAACCTTGGGATTCAATCCTGAAGGCGGTTCATTAAATTTTAATTTTTCCACCCGTGAAACTCATTCTGAACTCTATCAATTTATGAGACTGGTTCGAGGAGTGGAACGGCCTCAGGACGGTTTTTTCATGCGTGCGGAGAGCTTCTATAATCTGGCCTCCAATATTGATGAACTCGCGAGAGAGAGAGGAGGTGCCGTTTTTCTGAATAATTACGGCGGTAAATCACTTCACGCGCAGAGTCATGGAGAAAGCTTTCTTTCGCTGATGCTGAACCGTTTTCGCGGGAATGGCCTTTATATTCTTGATGAACCGGAGGCCGCTTTGTCTCCTCAGCGGCAGTTGACAATGCTTGTCCGTATCCGCGAACTCGTTCAAGCGAATGCTCAGTTGATCATTGCCACCCATTCGCCGCTCCTGATGGCTTATCCAGAGGCAGATATATTTGTTTTGTCCGAAAAAGGAGCGGTCAAAACCGCTTTCGAGGAGACGGAGCACTATACAATTATGCGTCATTTTCTGGAAAATCCAGATAAGATGCTCCGCTATTTATTTGACAGTGATAATTGAGCTCACTTGCCGGCACAGCTTTCAAATATCCAGCAGCCCTAACCGGATCCCTGTGACGACGGCACCGACACGAGAATCCGCATCCAGCTTTTGCAGGATAGTTGCTATATGATATTCAACAGTTCGCTTGCTAATTAATAAGGACGCACTGATCTCGGCGGTTGTCATATCTTTTGAAATAAGCTTCAAAACCTCTAATTCCCTAGCGGTCAAATTCTGATTAGATTTTGGAACGGTGTGTTTTAAAAAAATTTTTCTTCCCTTAACGACGTCTTTAATAATTGAAGCAAGCTCCTCATTGGATTCCTCTTTAGAGACAAACGCATCTGCCCCAGCGGTTTCGGCGGCTTCGGAATATTCATTATAATCATATCCTGACAGAATAATAATTTTTAGCTGTGGGAAAAGCTTCCGCATCTGCTTAGCTACTGAAATTCCACTCTGATTTTTCAGACGGACATCGAGAATCAGGACATCGATTTGCTGACTTCTGATATATTGTTCAATTTCTTTAGTATTTGAAAGTGTTGCGACAATATGGAATTCGGTTACCTTTTCAAGTAATTCTTTGAGTCCCAAAAGCATCATGAGATGGTCATCGACAATCAGAATATTTGTCATTTCTTGTTGCTCCAATCCGTGGACAATTATTATTATTTTTGTGGTTGCTTTTTCAACTCGAGTGATGCTTAAATCATCTGTTTCTTCGTTTATTATTAAACTGATAGCAAAATTGCATCACTTTCCCGATTATGCCTGAATATCGATCATTTGAAAAGGGGCCGAGTATCAGCAATCTAGGCAAAGTGTGATTAACGAGAATCATTGATCTGGACACGCGGTTTTGTTTTTTCCTTGTGATCTTATACGAATTGCGGTTTTTACGGATCAAAAGATTGGATAATTCTTCTATACTACAAATGAATATAGGATTATGCCAGCCTATTTTATTTTAAAATCTTGAACTTAGGAGGATCTCAGGGATGACAGCTTATGATGACTACTCAACAAGATACCTGATCAGTTTATATTTTTATCTCAAAAGAAATATAAAGCAAGGTCTCCTATCAAGTGCCATGAATCAAGAACTTCAAATTATTCGTGAGACAATACAGAAGCGGGGTGTTTCAGTCATTCTCAAAAAGCCGGCTGAAGATAAAGCGAACCCTGGGAAAACTTATAAGAAGATTTAATGATTAGGATAACCGGGAGCCGCGACTAATTAACCGTCTCTTTTCCTCGACCATGGATAAAATGTTTGATTTTCTCCTGCAATTGAATAAAACCAATGAAAAGATGCTTTAATTCTGTGGCACCTTCTGCTAAATCTACCCAACTCTCCACAAATATTGTATAATATAGTAAAACATTAAGACTATAGACCTGTGCCAAAATGGTTGTATTTCGCTGGTTTTGTCTTTTTGTGATAAAATTATTTGTCAATACTACGGAGAAGCGGAATGGTTTGGGAAGGGATGAACAAACGGATGATAAAAATACTCATCGTGGATGATTCAAAGTTTTCTCAAAAGATCACCTCTTCCTTAATTAAGCAACAATTACCAGAGGCTGAGTATACTTTTGCGAATGATGGATGGGAGGGCCTTGAGAAATTCAAGAAGGACAGGCCCGATTACCTGATAATCGATTTACTGATGCCTAAGCTTCGCGGTCAGGATTTGATTGAAGAAGTGAGAAAGGTCGATTTTGGCGCAAAGATCATTGTCGTTTCTGCAGATGTCCAGAGAAGGGTTCGGGAAGTGATTGAGAAAATGGGTGTTCTGGCATTTGTTAATAAACCGCTTAATGAAGAAAAAGCGAAGACAATCGCCAACATTATAAGGAATGATGCCCAGTGAGCGCAGGATTGAACAAAGAGGATGTGCTGAGAGAATTATTCAATATCGGTGTCGGTCAGGCTGCCAGTACTTTATCTGAAATCATTGATAAGAAAATCGTACTCAAGGTTCCGGATGTTAAAATTTTAAATACGCGGGAAGGTAAAATTGAACTGGAAGCCTTTATGAAACAGGTGGCTTCCGGAGCGGTGATGGTATCCTCCATTTCATTCGATCATCAGCTTGAGGGAAGCGTCAGCCTAATCTTTCCCGCAGAAAAGATGCATCGCTTCATTGATCTCTGTCTTCATGAGGAACGTGACGACATGGAACTCATGGACTTCACAGACATCGATTTTGATACAATTAAGGAAATCGGGAACATCATTCTGAATGCGATTATTGGCGAATTGAGTAATACGATTCAGATTCCTGTTGAATATACGCTGCCGGAAGTTGGCATTTTGAAAAGTGTTCGAGCGGATGCATTTGTGAATGATCAGCTCTTTCATTTGGTTGTACTGATGTATATCTCATTTGATATCGAGGGTACAGAAATTGAAGGTGCTATCGTGATTAATATGACCCTGAAATCCTTGGATGATATAATGAACAGCCTTGAGAAATGGCTGTGATCGAGGATGAGTGAAATGGACTCGATTTTACCTAGCGTACTCAATTACATAAATGAGGGAATTGTCATCGTCACAGGCGATTTGCAAATAACTTATTGGAATCTCTATATGGAAAAATTGACGGGTAAGAAGCAGGATATGGTGCTAAAAAGGAATATTAAAGAAATTATTCCTTATTTGAGTCATCATTTCTTTGTCCGTGCAGTGGAGCGCCTGATCGCAGATGGTACACCCGTTTTTTTCTCCGCTGCCATGCATCGCAAGATGATTGATTCCGATCAAAAGGTCAATCTGAAGATGAACAGGGTAGGGAGCCGGAATGATCAGGCTATTCTTCTGGAATTCATCGATGTGACGAATCAATTTCTGCGGATTAATCAGTTGCGCGATTATGTTAGACAACTTTCCAATCTGAATAAAGAATTAAAGCAGAAGGAAAAAGTAATTGAAAAACTGGCCTATTATGATCAGTTGACTGGTGTAGCCAATCGCGCTCTTTTTGACAAATTCGCCGATAAATATTTGAAAATGGCAAAGCTGAATCAGCAGATGCTCGGCTTGATGTTTATTGACGTGAATGAGTTTAAATCAATAAATGATACATATGGACATAATACCGGTGATAAAGTGATGACCCGAGTAGCCAGTCTTCTCACTGAATCGACCAGAAAAGACGACATCGTCTGCCGTTATGGCGGAGATGAGTTTCTCGTGCTCATGCCGGATATTCAGGATTATGATAATTATTATGCAATCAGCCGTCAGCTGAAAGAAAAGGGCAACAGGCAGATTGTTCAGGATGGTTTTGAAATCAGTTTGTCATTAAGTATTGGCGTTAGCTTCTTCCCAGATGATGGGGAGACGATTGAAGAATTGGTGGCTAAGGCTGATCAGTTTATGTATGCCAATAAAAGCAATTTTCGCCAACGATAAAAGCCGCTTGCGTATGGGCCAGCAGATGCATCGGCGATTCTCTCTATGATAACGACATATCTGGTTTATCGATAAAATTCACCGTATTCGTTTATTAACCCCCGCAATCCAGCATTAAAAAATCACATGGCTTCCTGTTTTTCGCAGCTCACCGTAGGTTCATGTAGGAAGCAGCTTGGGTAACGGCTTATTTATCCTTTGCCGTTCGTTCAATTCCACCTGTTCTTGATTGTGCACGTTCTTCGTAGCTCTGCTCATTGCTTTTGTTCGTCTGTTGAAAATGAATCAGAATCCGTCTTGACATCCTCCTCATTGAATGGCATAAATTATTAATGCGGGTTATTGATCGAAGACATCAGATAATTCATAGGATAGAGAGCATACAAGAAACGATTATCGAGGATGAGCTATGGTTAACGAAAAAATTTATCAGGACCTATTAAAAACAGTTCAAAGATCAGATCAAATCAGAAAAAATGAACCGCTGAGTGCCTATACATTTACACATACTGGCGGGAGAGCAGACATTCTTGTGATGCCTGAGCGTTATGAAGAGGTCCGAAAGATTGCTGCCTATGCCGCAAAAGAGGGCATTCCGGTGACAACGCTCGGAAGGGGTTCCAACGTCATTATCCGTGATGGTGGGATTCGGGGGATTGTGCTTATCTTGACACGCCTGAATCATATTCGCCTGGAAGACAGCCGGATTGTTGCCGAATGTGGTGCGGCGATCATTGACGTATCCCAGTTTGCCTTGGCCAATTGCCTGACGGGTTTAGAGTTTGCTTGTGGCATTCCCGGATCAGTCGGCGGTGCTCTTTATATGAATGCGGGGGCTTATGGTGGTGAAACGGCTCATGTACTCAGTCATGTGAGCGTTCTTGATCAGTCCGGGAATCTCTTGCAGCTTACCCGTGAAGATTTAAAAATGGGTTATCGCAGCAGTGCCATTTCGCAAAATAATTATATTGCTCTGGAAGGCACATTTTCTCTCGCACCCGGAGATGCGGCAGTTATAAAGGCGGAGATGAATCGACTGACAGCCTTGCGCGAACTGAAACAACCGCTCGAATATCCTTCTTGTGGCAGTGTCTTTAAACGACCGGTCGGTCACTTTGCTGGGAAGCTAATTCAGGACAGCGGTCTTCAGGGAACACGGATTGGCGGAGTCGAAATATCGAAAAAGCATGCCGGATTCATGGTCAACGTTGATCACGGTACAGCCACAGATTATCTCAAACTGATTCATTACGTGCAGCAAACGGTCAAAAAAAATTTTGATGTCACTTTAGAAACTGAAGTACGAATAATTGGTGAAAATTAAGAAAACATTCCTCCGCAAGATTCTGGTGGAATGTTTTTTCTGTCATCACTCATTCATTTTGGAAGGGAGACAACTGTGGCTTTTTTTTCCGGTTTTAGCCTAGTGTTTTACCCATGATAACGAGATCGCGCTGGACCCCGTCTAATGAGGCGACCCCCGGAAGAAGTCCCCATTTCTCAAATTTAAAATGTTCAAATAGACCCAGACTCGGTTTGTTATGTCCGAAGATGAAGGTGAGAATGGTTGAAATGGAGTAGGAAGCCGAGCGGGTGAGTGCTTCACGAATCAGCAGGGAAGCCACCCCTTGACGTCTGTAGCGGGCATCGATATAGACACTCAATTCAACCGTATTCAGGTAGGCAGGACGACCATAGAAGCTGCTCA
The DNA here is from genome assembly GCA_048976585.1 of Sporolactobacillus sp. Lineage (GTDB taxonomy): Bacteria > Bacillota > Bacilli > Bacillales > Sporolactobacillaceae > Sporolactobacillus. Next base: position 121,189 of record JBHGUY010000044.1, read on the forward strand.
GGCTGAGCCAGCCGCATACCTCGCTCCCTGAGACCGCGACCCAAAGCGGACGCTTTGGATCGGCCAAATGATCATTGAACCAGGGCCTGCGTTCCTCCACAGTTACCTCGGTCGTATCCGCTGTGACCATCCGCCCAGGAATGGTTGAATTATAAATAGCAACAATGGCAGATAAGTCGGATGCTGTTGCATCGCGCAGTAAGATTTGGGTGGTCATTACGGGCTTCCTCCTTGTAAAATTTTATTAGCCGCAACCCGTGAGAGGCGCGCGGCCTTCTACTCAGTCAGTAAGTCGATCAGGGCATGTCCATCGGCGGACAGGTGATTGCGCACCGCTTCCGGAGTGCTGACTTCATAGGCGAATGAATGAACAAGCTGGACAAAGGTTTGCAAATAATCAATGGACGATGCGATGTTATTCGCGCGATAAGCAGACTCTGCTTTATTGATCACAGAAGATAAGGACGCCGTCTGACTCTCGGACAGGTTGTTTTTTTCAAACTGATGAATGAGATTACGCTCGACTCGGTTAAACCCGGCTCCAATCCCTGAATATCCGAGCAGTTGGAAATTATCTATCGCGAGCGGATATTTTCCAGATCGAGTCGTGATCGACAATCGATAATAGCGAAAAGGCTGGGGATTTTCAATAAGAAAACTCCGCGTCATTGAGCGCCATGCAAAGCTTTGATGACGCCGACGGTCGATTGGATGCCACTCTTTGCCGTTCATCGATCCATAAAGTATCCAGCTTTTTGGATCACTCAGGTTATTGCCTTCAGCTGAGGTCAGCGTATACATTCGGATAACCGGCGCTTTCTTCTTAAATACTGCCTGAATAGACGGCTGCTCCGAACCGGCAGCCTGAGTAATGTTGATCGGCTTTTTTTGAAAATTATTCGCCTGAACAAGCCCCTTTAGCGACAGATTGGCCTTATCTGTGGTAAGAAGATCCGTCAACGGTTGGGGATAAAAGCTGGATCCGTTTGTCGAAACGGGTGTCAGAGAATCAGGAAGATCATTACTGCCTGTTCCCCACTTCGAAGGCTTTGCTCCCATCGCGAAGTCGAGCGTTCCCCCTTGCCTGAGCAGACGCTGAGGAAGGACAGTACTTGTATAATTCTGTCCATTATAAGTCACTGACTGGACATAACGGTTCTTGTTGCTGACTTCAGGTGCGTTAATATTCAGCACCCGGTCATTTTGAAGGTGGATCGTCATCTGTTTAAAATAGGGTGCGGCTAATACATAGTCACTGCTTCCCTTTTGAAGCGGATAAAAACCGGCAGCCGCAAACAGATAGAAAGCAGAGAGCATCGAATCCGTATCGCTGCCGAGATAACCTTGACCGCTGTCTGGACCCGTGTAAAAGTGATTCACTAGATCACGCATGAGCGACTGTGTTTTCCACGGCTCCCCCGCAAATAGGTACATATAAGGCTGTGCCGGCGCGACAGGATTAGATAAATTGAAGGAACCGAGTTTTCCTGCCGCAGCCTCTTTCGCAGATGGACTTGATTTGATTTGACCGGCCGATGGTTTTGCCCGCATCCACTGATCCAGGCGCTCTGCCAGCTGCTGCTGCCCACCAAAGATATTTGCCAGTCCCTGACCGTCTTGAGGGACATTAAAAGCTTGGCGCCAGATTTCTGGAGAACTCTGCGGATTCGCCGCTCCGATCAAGCGGGTCAAACTTTTTGGTTGAACCATGTTCACCGGCAATTTTTCCTGATTCAGATTGTAAGATGAGGCAAAAAGGTTCATATAATCCTGAGCATGATGCAAATAATAGCTGCTGTCATCAGCGTAACTGCTGCCGCTTGATCTAGCGGAGGCGAGCGAGGCAGCAAGGCTGCCGAGTGCATAATCCCTCTGGCAGAGTGCCAGCAGACCGGTCAGCGATTTTTCTCCCTCTGGTGCAAACTCACTGACAAATGGCTTTTGATTGGTACTGCGTTTGGGATTGCCGGACGCAGCAATGCGATTAACTGAGGCGTCTTTTAGTAGTGTTTGATAGAGTAATTTTGATGAGATCCCTGGAACATTCTTCTGCTGAACATCCGAAAAGGCTTGATCGGCATAGGCCTGATCGGATTCGGAAATCAACGCGTCATCCTGCTGCATAGCATGCAAATAACTGTTAACAATTCTTCCGGTCAAGGCAGGCTCCAGAAGGGCATACGCCGGCCAAACGGTTTGAGCAGTGTAGGCAAAATTACCAATCGTATAGTTATTCCCCTTGCGAATCAAGCTGCCTGTCATTCCTTGACGGTTGCTTCTGACTGCAGAAGCATTCAAATCCGCATAACGGTTTACAGGCTTTCTTGTCGTACCCGTATTTTCGGAAGTGCTATTCGGTGAGAGATAGAGTCTGTACAGGTTGGAATAGAGGGTCGTCCGCTGACTGGCTGTTGCTCCCTTCACAGTGACACGGTTCAAACGTTTATTCCAGTCCTTTGCCGCTTCGCTTCTCGCCTTGTTAAATGAAATTTTGGAACCCAGCTCTAAATTCAGATTTTTGCGTGCCTGAGTCAAGCTGATCAACGAACTGGCCATCCGCAGGGTAACGGTCTTATGGATTGACGTATTAAATTTATAATAACCGGTGACCTGATCCCGGCCTTGTCCATAAAGAGAACCATTGGCTGTGACCGGTTGATCGACCCTGCCATAGAGATATAGCCGGTTTTTGTTGCCGGTTTTTGAATTCAGCACATCCGAGTAACCATAAAGGCTTTTTCTATCCGAAGAAAGTCTAAGCGAACCGTTCTTATCGATATTATCAAAAATCAGATTTCCGGTATTACCTTTAAATGTAAACCGAAGCATAGCAGTATGGCTGAGTGCGGTCATCTGAACTTTGATCCCGTTATTGAACGTCACTTGATACAAATCAGGACGGGCAATTTCATTTGTTCGGTTAAAAGTGAGCCCACGATTTATCCGGCTCGCACTCGGGGTTCCTGAAAAATCAGAAGGCATGACTTGAAAAGATTGCCGATCGCCATCCTGAACATTAGCGGAATGACTGAGTGAGAAGGATTGAATCGTTGGCAGATTCTTAGGGTCGTTATTCTCCTGATAAGGATAAAAATGCCGTGCCGAGCTGCTATTGGTTGCCGGGGACCAATAAGAAAAACCATTTGGAACACCGACAGCGGGAACAGTACTGCCTCTTGAGAACTTTTTATTTGAATTCGTACCTCTCAGAATGTTGACTTGGTCCACAGGGCTTTGTTTATTCAGCTCTTTTGCAGGCTGTATCGATAAATCATCGATTGCGCCTCTGAAGGAACCGGAAGCTGTGGGTGCCTGATAAGCAATCAGAATTCGGGTAATTGTTTTTCCTGCGGCAACTCGGCCAAGATTCACCGATTTATGATTCCACTGATTGACGAGTAAGGTGCCTGATTTCCCTTGACTGGATGGTGTCATTCGGAACTCGTCCTGGTCCTTTGCGGTTTTCAGTTGATGCAGGAAAGTGCCATCTGAGAAGGCCAGATCAATCGACGCATAGGCAGCCGTATCCTTATAAATATTCTGATTCGTCAGAAGTGGGGCTATGTAATAAGAAAGCTGTGTATTTTTTTGAACAGGAATATGTACGCGAAAGAGTCTATTTGTTGCATAACTTTTTTTCCCGCCCGTTATCTTGCCGGAATAATAGAGCACCCGTTTTCCTGTCCATCCGAACGATCTTGAGGAGGTATAAACAGTCGCTGGGCCGCCGGAGACCCTAGTTTTCATTGCATGCTTCGTCTTTTTATTGACGAGGGTTGTAATTCCTGAGGCCATGAGACTTCCATTTTGATTTTGTTCCGCACGATCTTCCCAATTCGGCAACAGTTCCCCTTTTTCGAAGGAGGTTGAAAAAGAGGGGAAGGGTGTCCGTGCCTGGATAATCGCCGGGCCGGGTCCCGGCACAAGAAGGAAAATAAGCAGCAGGTAAAGCAGGCAGAAAATGGTTCTTTTATAAAAATGATTTGGCATGGGATCGGGCACCCTTTCAAGGCTCAGAATGATGTCATTCATGATGAATAGTCACTTGTTCAAAAGGCCGCGCTTTTTCACTCAGCACTCTATTTCTCATTATAGCGAATTGCTTGTCCGCATGAAAGAAGCTCTTAGAAATCGTCCGTTTCAGCAAAAATTATGAATGAATGATCTTTTTTTCAGTGCAAAAAAATATGCGATAAGAATGCGGGTGAGCACTCTATCACATACGAGTAAATGATGGTTTCCTAAATTAAGATCGAACATCTCAACTTAAGGTTAACTGCAACAGAAGGTGTGTTAAAGCTTACTCACTTATCTTAGCATGATAGGTGCTGCATTCAATGGATGTGTCATATAATCTTACATTATTTTTTATGCGTCCATTGAAAAAGGACTGAAATACGGGAATGGGGCCGCTTTTCTGACATTTATTGAATCATGGCAACAGGAATCGTTATTTGGAAAAAGGAGCACTCATCTCATGAGCTCGCGTGATTGCTTGGTGGACACAGTCGGCAACGGCATCGCGGGTGTGATGTCTGTCCAGAGCGTCGATCCCGGCTTGTGTGGTGCCACCGGGTGTGGCTACGGCTTCGAGAAGTTCTCGGGCAGGCTTTCCTGAGACGCTCAAAAGCTGCGCGGCTCCTAGAAGGGTTTGGCGGACAAGTTTTGCTGCCGCTTCGCCAGACAGTCCTTCTTTCATTCCTGCAGCCTGCATGGCATCGGCTAGATAATAGAGATAAGCTGGACCGCTTCCAGCTACTCCGGCGATACTGTCAATTTCTTCTTCATCAACAATTGTCACTGTGCCCACCGCTTCAAATAAATGACAGGCCAGATCACGCGACGGCTTCGAAACATTGCGACCGGCAGCGAGACCGGTTGCTGAAAGACCAATCGATGCCGATGTATTGGGCATGACGCGAACAATCTGAAGCACCTTGCCGGTCACCGACTCAATAAATGAAGAAGGAACGCCGACCATCAGAGAAATAATCAGCTGTTGAGGTGTCAGCCACTCCTTCACAGAAGCTAAGGCTTCGCGCGTGTCCGCCGGCCGGAAAGCAAGAACCACAACATCGGCTTGTTCTAATGCTTCCTCTTTGCTGGTTGTCGTCCGTATCTGATAGTTTTTTTCAAGAGATGCAAGCCTCAAATGATTGGAGTGATTGGTCATCCAAATACACTCGGGTGCGCAGATTCGTTTACTGAGAAAACCTTTAACCAGTGATTCCGCCAGTTCCCCGGCTCCGATAAAAGCAATTTTATTCATTTTCCACGCCTCCTCATACGTTCAGTGTTTCCATTATACCCTGCTTGTGCTGGGGTTGCACCAGCAGAAGAAGTCTGAGAAGGAATTTTTGAGCTGAATGATGATTAATAGCAATTCATCCTTTTCTGCTTAAAGAATCTGCTGCCAGCGCAAGGGCTGAACGCCGTTTTGCACTTGGAATCGATTTAACCCTTCGGGCTCGCCCGTGCGGCAGAAGTATCGAATGAAAATTACGCAGCCAACCTTTCTGGCGCAAATAGCGAATCCAGAATGCAGCCAACGCCAACACAACCAGCATGACTTGAGGTGATGAGAGTGTGAAATCCATAATTCCGTATTCGAGAATAGTCGGCAATGCAAACAGGAACAAGGTGGTTTTATGACGATTGCGCTTATCTTGGCAGAATGCCCGGATGAGAAAATAGGCACTGATTGTAACAATAGCCGTGAAAAGAAGACCGCAAACAATTCCGGAGGAGGCAAATACAGCAAGGAAAAGGTTATGCGGATGGAATAGATTGCGGCCGGTGGCACTCACATATGCGTCAGGGAACCCCAGCGATGTTGTTCCAAAAATAGGATGCTGAAGAAAAATGAAGAAGCTGTTTTTCCAGATGACGAGCCGTGTCGACAGAGACATCTCGGTCGATCCGGCGCGCGGCATCCAGTGGTAAAAAATTGGAGCCAGGATGACCATCAGCGCGGTGACTCCGCCGAATGCCCATTTGTTATACAGCAAGAAGAACATGAGATGCAGACCGATCATAATTATGAATCCGGCACGGGAACCGGTTTCGTAGATTCCCAGATCGAGAGCCGCGACGAGCAGCAGCATCAGACTTATTGAATGATAGTTTCTTAGTTTTAAGGCTCGCAGAATTTCAACAAGTAAAAAGGACAATGAGAGAATCAGTAAATAACAGGCATAATTGGGGTTATAAGCTGATCCATAAAGTCGTGTGAAGTTATTATAACCAAGCAGAAGATGGCCGGTCATGATTGAAACAGCGGCGGGAATGGACACCCAATCATTGATCAGTGAAAAGATTTTATCTGAGACAAAAAGATAGATACCGCCCCAGATGACCAGCCAGATATACTGGCGAAAGAAAAGCTTTTCCGGGTGATGATAGAGATACAGATAAATGCCGTAGAAGGCAGCTATCATTAAGACGGACAGCAAATCCATTAGTTGTCTGTTAACAATCGTCGCACCGACTGAAGTAATCACTGCGACCAGAAACAGCAGACTGATCGGATCCAGAGCCTGCCTTTTCCTTTGCCGGATCATCTGAATGGCCTGGCTGATCCCAAAGAAAAGTAACCAAGCCATACCGATAGGGGGGAGGACATAGAGCAGCGCAAATCCCCAAATCAGCGGCTGTTTTTTTATATTCATCAATAGTTTGCTATAAATCGTCTGCATTCCGTTCACTCCTCCGAGCGAAAATAAGGATACAATTTATGACTGCTTTTATATTCTATATGAATTGGCAGCTGTGGGCAAAGTTATGGGTAAATTTCTATATTATTTTACGCAGCGTTTACATAGTTTTTAGAAACGCTTTACTTTGAGCAGCTGTCCCCCGAGATCGGCAGCAGAAAAAGCAATTGGAAGACCAATTTGCTTTGGCACAGGGATCGATGGCACCGGTGATTGTTAGCACGAGGGGAGATCCGTCAATCGTTTTATCGATAAAAAGTTGCTATAATGAAAACGTAATGCAAAGATCAGACATGTTCTAATTAATTGGAGGAATTTCTATGAAATTGGCAACGATTGGAACAGGCAAGATAACAGATTCTTTTCTTCAGGCAGTGCGTGCGACAGGAAAAATGACTTATACGGCTGCTTATTCTCGTTCCGAAGAGAAAGCGAAGGCTTTCGCGCACGAACATCAGGCAGAAAAAGGGTTCACTTCTATTGAAAAGCTAGCAGAATCCAGCGATGTGGATGTTGTCTATGTCGCTTCACCGAATATGTTGCATTTTAAACAAGTGGCCATCCTTTTGAGAGGCGGAAAACATGTTATTTGTGAGAAGCCGATCTTTGCGACGCGCAAAGAATTTGATCAAGCTTTCCAGTTGGCGGAGGAGAATCATGTGTTTCTCTTTGAAGCAATTCGAAATATTCAAACTCCAGCCTTTAAAATGCTTCAGGCTAATCTTGCACAAGCCGGGCAGGTTCGCTCCGTTGTTTTTCAACTGGTTCAGTATTCGTCACGCTACGATCAATTTCTAGATGGCCATATCACTAATGTCTTTTCACCGGATTTTGCAGGTGGTGCGCTCGAAGATCTGGGCGTGTACACGCTGTATCCGATCATTGCGCTGTTCGGCGCCCCACTTAACGCTGTCTATTATCCGGTGAAGCTGTCGAACGGGATCGACGGCAGCGGGACGATTGTGCTGCAATACGATCAGTTCGTTTGCACGCTGCTTTGCTCGAAAATCGCTTACTCGGATGCTCCTTCAGAAATCCACGGTGAAAAAGGAACATGGCGGATTAATAACCCCTCCGACATCTACCGGCTTGAATGGATCGATGCACACACAAAAGAAAGCCAGCTCGTGAAGTCTTGTGAGACGGAAAACGATAAAATATACGAGATTGCCCGTTTTGCCGAAATTATCGAGCAACAGGATCATGAGGGTTATCTCTATCTCAAAGGGCTGAGTCGTGAGGTAGTGACCATCATGGAAAATGTACGCAAGAAGAATGGAATACTTTTCCCAAATGATAAGGCGTAAGGCAGGCTGCACGGAATGCAGTTGATTTATCACTTGGGCTTAATGGATCAGATTTTCTTTTTAAAAAGGGAGAAATTTCAACCTCCAGACCGATAAATTGCATCAGTGTTTCATGTATACTGAAAACAGTTAATCCCGAGGAGCGATCACAATGACTGTCTATTTAAGGAAAGAGTCTTCTGTCAACGCCATTGAAAAAATCAGTGTCCGGACAACCTTGATCGATATCCAGATCATTCAGACCGAGAAAGCGGAACTCCGCGCAGAATTATGCGGCAACGGTTGGGATGAGGCAGAGGTTGAACAGCTTGAGCTGACGATTAGTCATCAAGAAAATCAATTAATTGTTGAAGCTCGCCGGAAAACAGCTTTTCATTTTTCACTGCGTCTGCTTTTAAATGGTGAGCGATCCCTTTCACTTTTTCTTTATATTCCTTCGCAGGTTTATAGCGAATTGTTAGCCTCCAGCCAATCCGGAGATTTAGAGATCCGCCAGTTGCTCGCCCGCCATTTTGAATTTTCGAGCCGTTCCGGAAATTTGACTGTTGAAGATTGTGTCGCTAAGGATTCGTTAAGTGCGGATACCTCCAGCGGCGATATCATGCTGACACGAATTCTCGCGCAAGGAAGAGTTTCTGCTCAGGCGTCGAGCGGTGATGTTGTCCTGAAAAATTTGCAGGCCGAGACAATTTTATTGCGCACCCATTCCGGGGATATTCATGTTTCCAATTACCGAGGGCATCTGCAAGCCGTGGCGAGTTCCGGAGATGTGGTGCTTGAGAATGATCAGCTTTCCGGTAATTTGTCTGCTCAGGCGTCAAGCGGTGATGTGACGGTAATTTTTAATGAAGCGCCAGACAATTATTCGATCGATTATAAGGGCTCCTCAGGAGACGGCCATGTGAATATGAAAGGTCTAACCTACGAAGAAAAAAGCGAGCATCGGATTATCGGACAGAAGGGCGTACCTCAATATCAAATTGACGTGCGGACCAGTTCCGGTGACTTCATGATGAGTTAATAAATGAAGCTGTCGTCAAGACAGTTAGAAGAAAATAAACAATTGAGACGAGAAGCCGGATAGCCCCGGCTTCTTTCGCTTTTCTGAGAGATATTGGCGGGATTCTGCGCAGATAAGCAGTGAGAAGGGATTCGTTACCTGAGGGCTGACTTTTAGCCCAATAGGCAATGAATCCGCAGAAGAGGCTCGAGGTTCAAGAGTAGAGCGCTGAGGTTCAACAGTACAGGCCTGAGGTTCAACAGTACAGGCTCAAGGTTCAACATAAGAGGAAGCGTTATCCGCAGAAGGCCAGCAGAATCCCCAAATTCATCTGCTTCGGCCATGAAAAATAGAATTCACTATATTGCATTAATCAGTAGTATTCATTATACTTTAGTAAAAGGCCTATTGTATAAGGATGCGATCAGCTACTAGATAATGTTTGGTAGAAAAAATAACTATCGTTTAGCCCCATTATTCTGGTTATTCCAACGAAAAGACAGGAGGAGAATCCCAGTGAATATACAGTTTAAAAAAGGGGTACTCGAGCTCTGCGCACTTGTTCTGATTTCCGGCAAGGATCGCTATGGCTATGAATTAGCACAGAGTATTTCTGAAAAAATAGAAGTTGCTGAGGGTACGCTTTATCCTTTGCTGCGTCGGTTGACAAAAGAAAGCTATTTAAGAACTTATTTGGGAGAATCCACTGAGGGTCCATCGCGAAAATATTATGCGATTACAGAGTTGGGAAAAGATTATCTGGCAAATTTGATTAGTGAATGGCGGCAATTTTCAAAAGCAGTTGATCAATTCATTGCGGAAGGAGAACGGAAACATGAGAAATGAATTTTTGCAGGAATTAAACGCCTTATTACACCATATTCCAGCGCATGATCGCCAGGAGATTCTCACCGATTATGAGGAACATTTTGTTTCCGGTCTGAGTGAAGGGAAGACAGAGGCAGAAATCGCGGCAGAGCTAGGCGATCCCAAAGTCATCGCGGAGGCTATCCAGGCAGACTATTTTGCGGATAAAGACCGAGCGCGGCAGCCAACAATTAATCTGACACGTTGCATTTTAGCCGGAACAGTCCTGGTGTTTTTTAATCTGATCATTGTTTTCGGACCTTTTATCGCCATTGTTTCCACTTATTTTTCAATCTGGGCAATCGTTTTTACCTTCGTTGTCAGTCCACTTCTGGCATTTGCTCTGCTCCAGGCTGGCTGGTCGTCGTTCTTTTTTACCTTTTTCTGCTCTCTGATCTTGCTGGGTATCGGCATTCTGCTCAGCATCGCACTTATTATTATCGGGAAACTTCTTTGGAAGCTCTTCTTAATCTATGCGCGTTTTAATCTTGAGGTTGTTACCGGGAGGAAAGCATCATGAAAAAATGGTTCTATGCCGCTCTGGCGTTAATCATAATTGGTCTGATAGGAGCAGGTGCGACATTTAAAACAGGAAAAATTTTTCAAACAAGTACGTATCACGGTCAGAGACAGGCGGTATCTTTGGAAGGCATTAGGCATGTGAAAGTTAATGGACGGTCGATGGATGTGAAAATTAGGCCTGCGGATCAGAACAAATTAACTGCAGAGGTTCACGGCTGGGGCAATCATTCCGTGAAAAAGAATGCGCGCTTCAAAATCGAACGGCATGGGTCGGAATTGCAAATTAATGAAAAAAATCCGCTGCATTTTTTTAACATAGATTTTGGCTGGTCAGAATTGCTTATTCTTGTCCCGAAACAGGTCTCCTCGTCGCTTTCGGTTTCTACAAATTCCGGCGATATTAAACTCAGCGGGATTCAGATGGAGAACATCCGGGTTGAAACAGGTTCTGGGGATGTTCAGGCAGACCATCTGCATGTAGGCAGTCGTTTCGTTACCCATGCCGGAAGCGGTGATATTAATGTGCGGCAATTGTCAGATCAGCAGGCCGCTCTGTCGACATCCTCCGGAGATATCCGGGTCAAAGCATTTACCGGTGCGCTTAGCGCTCAAACTGGATCTGGTGACTGCGATCTGAGCAACAGGCAATTATCCGGCAATCTTAATCTCCAGACCTCCAGCGGCGATATTCGCTTATCATTTACCAATAAGCCGCACGATTTTACCCTCCATTATCAAGGTGGTTCCGGCGATGCAGATGTGCGGATTCCAGGTCTTTTATATTCCATTAAAACGGAGCATGCATTGGCTGCCAAACAGGGAGACGGAGTGATTAAAATTCAGGCGCGCACAGGTTCAGGAGATTTTACAGTGAACTGAGAACCATTTTTGAAAGGCGGTGGTCGCTTCCGTTTGCGTAAAGTTTCTTCTGAAAAAAGGGCATACTCTTTGTATAGAAACGACAAAGGGTGAAAGCGATGGATCAGCAGATAACAACAAAAGATAACTTTTCAGCACCGAGCGAGTCTCTTTGGCATCAGACGACGCATCTGCCCGCTTTTAGAAAGCTGGATCAGGAAATTAAGACAGAGACTGCGATAATTGGTGGAGGAATCACGGGGATAACGACAGCCTATATGCTTGCCCAAAAAGGGGTGAAAGTCGCCCTGATCGAAGCTAAGCGACTGGCGAGCGGAACAACGGGCAATACAACAGCAAAGATATCCGTGCAGCACGGCTTGATTTATGATCAGTTGTTCGCGCACTTTGGTAAAGAAAAGGCACGGAACTACTATCAGGCCAATCACGATGCTCTGCGATGGATTGAACAGACGATTCGGGGTCATTCTATTTCCTGCGCTTATGAGAAGCAAAAAGCCATTCTCTACGCGACGACGGATCAAGAGCGGCGAGCAATTGAACAGGAAAAAGCGGCTTACGATCAATTGGGCATTCCCTCAGAACTAAGCGAGACGCTCGATCTGCCTTTCCAAGTGAAAGGAGGTCTGTTGCTTGAAAATCAGGCGCAATTTCATCCACTGATGTATCTTCACTTCCTGATTTCAGAATTAGTACGAATGAAGGTGCCGATCTATGAGCAAACCCTAGCGCTTGAGCTGGAAAAAGAGCCCGATCTTGCTGTTGTCACCTCAGATGGCTGCCGGATTCATTGCCACGATCTTGTGATTGCTTCTCATTTCCCATACTACGACGCGAATCGTTTCTATTTTGCTCGGATGTTTCCCGAACGCTCCTATCTGATCGCGTGCACCGCGCCAAGTCGCGCACCGGAGGGAATGTATTTGAGCGCCGGCGATCCTAAACGCTCGATTCGCAGCTATACAGATTCCGGTCAGAATATTATTTTGCTAGGCGGCGAGAATCATAAAACCGGTCAAGGTGATGACACGACTGATCACTATCAGCGGCTAGCCGGTTTTGCCAATCAATTACTTGGTGAAAACCGTCCGTTCGCCCATTGGTCGGCGCAGGACTTTACCACGCTGGATAAAGTCCCTTATATTGGCCGGATTACCAAAAATGAAGCTCATGTATTTGTTGCCGCCGGATTTCATAAATGGGGAATGACCACCAGCACATTTGCTGCGCAATTATTTACCGATGAGATTCTTGGACAGGGCAATCCCTACAGCGACCTATTTAGTCCTTCGCGATTTGAAACGGATCCGATGATCAAAAACTTTTTGATTGAAAATGTGAAGGTTGGTACGGAATTTATCAAAGGAAAACTTGACAAGGGAAAAGATTCGCTGAAACTCTTGGAGAAGGGTCAGGGTGCGATTGTTTCTATTAATGGCAAGCGCGCAGGTGCTTATCGCGAGGACAGCGGGCACCTTCTTCTTATTGATACGACTTGCACGCATCTGGGTTGCGAATTAAACTGGAATCAAGCCGAAAAAACTTGGGATTGTCCATGTCATGGCTCCCGATTCAGCACCAGCGGAGCAGTGATTGACGGGCCGGCTCTTCAGCCGCTGAAAAAACTCTATGAGGAATCCAAAAATACGGACAACAATTGAGAGAGGAGCTGTTGACCTTGAGTCTGATAGAACGACTTGCCGAAGAAAAAATTCAGAAGGGCCTTCGCGAGGGCTCCTTTGAAAATTTGCCAGGAAAAGGGAAACCACAAAAATTCGAGGATGATTCAGGCGTACCTGCGGATTTGCGCGTGGCTTATAAAATCCTTAAAAATGCCGGCTACCTTCCGGAAGAACTCCAGCTCCGCAAAGACCTGGTCACTTTGACAGATTTGATTAATTGTTGCACCGATCACGCGGAAAAGGAGAAATTGACTGGCGAGCTGAAGGCAAAGCGGCTTGAATTTAGTAGGTTAATGGAACAACGCTCTTTCAGAAAAACGGGGGCATTTCGCCATTACCGTAATCGTATGCTTGATCGGCTGCACCTTTAAACCAATAGAAAGACCGGGAGGAAAAAATAATTTTCTCTCATTTTTTATGCGCCATTTTCGAGAAGAATTTGATAAAAAAAGAAGAATTATCTTGAAATTCATCATAATATAGCCGAACATTAAAGTAAGTAGACAAAGTGATTTTTCGTTTGACTTTTTTCTCTACCGCTTGAACAAGTCTAATTAAATAGGATTAACTTTGGAAATCTCTTTTTCTAAAGGGCAAAACTGCTGAAAGGCAGTGACGCAAAGCCACAGGTCTAAGGCATGAATGCTAGGATGGCTGGGTTGCCGTATTCAGGCATTAAAGAACGTACACGAGAGGAGATTTTTTGATGCACTTTTTTAAAAGAATGTTTTCCGCCTTTTTACTGGCTGTCTTTTTATTCGCCTCGGCAGCTCTCGGCGAGACGACTGATCAGCCGTCTCAACCGGCTGCTCCATCTTCTCACCCCGCTTATATTCATAAAGAGATAAAAACGGGCGTTGAAGCTAAAGTTATCAAAAAGAAAAAGTTGAAGAAATCGGCGGCTTCAAAACGAAAGAAGGTTTTGTTCAGCCGTCGAGCAATCAAAAAAACTAAAAAGAGCCCCAAAAAGAAAGTTGTAAAAAAGAAGACTGTCAAAAAGAACACGGTGAAGATCGTTCTGCCCACAGCCGCAGCAAATGCAACGGCGCAGTTTAATGGCTCTGTCGAACAGCAGATTGTGGATCAAGTCAATACCGTACGTATTCAAAACGGCCTGAGTTCGTTGAAGATTCGAAGCGACTTGCAAAACTTCGCTAGACAGTGGAGTCTTCAGCAATATGATAACGGCGGAATGAGTCACGGGATGCTTACTTTTTCGCGAAAATCGATAGCTGGTCAGAATGTAGCCTACGCGGAAGGCGATGTGAATTATTTCGGATGGGAACAGATTTGGAGTGCACAGGCGACGATGGACAGTTGGATGAATTCTCCTGAACACCGGGCGAATATTCTGAATCGGCAATATAAATACATTGGTGTCGGCGTAGTCTATGGGGAGCCAAGCCCTGGCAGCACAGATGGCTGGGTCTTTTTCACTCAGGATTTCTCGAACTGACAAGAAAACAATCAAAAAGCGTATCAACCCGTTCCTGCTGGCTGACACGCTTTTTTGTTGGACGCAATTATTCAGAAGCGGAATGTCCAGTATAGATTAGAATGGCATCACGAAGAAACTGAGCCGCACCTTTTCCCGCACGCGAATCGTAGTATTCTGTGAATCTCGAATCCTCTGTATACATTTGTGCGAGTCCGACATGCGCCTCAGAAGAATAGGATGGCCAGTAATAGGAGAGCCATTGTTTATGCAAATCGGCTGCTTTCTGAGCGGACTTGCCATCAGTTGCACCGGATTTAAGGCCTCGTTCCAGTTCGCGGAATAAAGCGATTTCGATGGTCTTGATTTTTTCCATATCTTCGCGGCTCATTTTTAAGAATTTCTGATTGGATAGGTTAACCATTTCTTCACCGTATTTTTCACGGAGTTCTTTACCATACTGCCGCTCGTTTTCAGTGATCTTTTCCTGCTTGAATCCTTCGAATTTTTCATGATCGGTCATTGTTCGCTCTCCTTTTTGATAAGCAATCGTCTTCTCCACTGTGGCTATAAGCCGGTTTAGGCGATTCCGTTGCTGAATCAATTGCTGGTGATGCTCGGTCAGGGCGGCTTGAATCGTAAATTGTTCGGATCTGAGAATACGTTTAATTTCTTTTAAAGGGAAGTCAAGTTCTCGATAAAAAAGGATTTGTTGCAGATCATTGACCTGACGTGAACGATAAATTCGGTAACCGGACGGATTAATTTGTTCGGGCTTGAGCAGCCCTATCTGATCATAGTAACGCAGAGTGCGCGCACTGACTCCTGCCAATTCACCCAGTTGTTTGACTGTATAATCCATAGCCATAGCTATTACCCCCCCTTGATTTACATAGTCTAAACCCTGACGTAACGTGAACCGCAAGCTTGATTTGAAAAAAATTATACCAATGAGAACGAATTAAGCAAAAGCTAGACTTAAAAAATTAACTCGATTTAGTGGGAATCAAGCAAAATCGTTGAAAAAGCTCGACTGTTTTCTTAACATGGAACATGAGCAATCACTACTCTTGCATGACTTGTAGCGAAAAAGGGTAGAGTAGGAACATACAGAAAGGGGCTTTAAATTATGGCAAAAAAAATTGCATGTGTTCTCGCTAATGATTTTGAGGACGTCGAATTTATTGAACCAGCCAAGGCTTATCAAGAGGCCGGTAACGAAGTGATTGTTATTAGTTCGGAAAAAGGCAAAGTGACCGGCAAACATGGTGCGGAAGTCCCGGTTGATAAAACAATCGATGAAGTCAAGCCAGCGGATTTCGATGCACTGCTCATCCCCGGCGGATATTCACCGGATAATCTGCGCGACGATAATCGCTTTATCGAATTCTGTAAGGCTTTTATGGATGAAGATAAAAATGTTTTCGCCATCTGCCACGGCCCGCAGCTGTTGATTTCAGCAGGTGTGCTGAAGGATCGCAATGTGACCGGCTATAAGTCGATTGCGGTTGACCTGGTCAATGCTGGCGGCAAGTATAAAGATCAAGAGGTCGTTGTCTGCCATAACTTGGTCACGAGCCGTATGCCATCGGATATTCCGGCATTTAACCGTGAAAGTCTGAAACTGCTCGCCTAAATTCTAACTGAAAAGATAAAAAGACAGCTGCTGCATTTGAATGCTCCGGTTGTTTTTTTTTATAGACTTTAAGTAGAAGGGAGTTTCAGCGCGTGGCTGCTTTTTTCTGTGCTTAAATATAAATTAGCCAATTGCAGATTGCTGGATTCATTGATCGCGAGGGCATTACGGATCTGGTTATTAAAATGCTGATGCGGTCGGATTGGCATTTCACCGCAAATATCTAATCCGGCAGTCGTTTTATCCGTCAGAATCATTCGTAGGAGGTGGCATAAATCGCTGAGTTTGAGGTTTCCCTGATCCCAATTGGTGACAGCATCTGAATTGTCCAAAACGTCTTTATCGATGCTAATGTAGACATCTACCGTCGGAATCAGCGCAAGCAATGTCTTCTGATCCGGCAGCTGTTCTTCAGGCAGAACGACGACTTCGCGACGAATAGTTGGAGGTACGGCGAGCACTGATTGCGGCTCAGGCCCGATTATGATTACTTTTTTCAGATTCGATAGTCTCTTAATGGCCTGATGGACCCAAGATCCACAGGAGAGAAGGGAACCCAACCGTCCTTCATTCAGATCGGTATGGTGATCAATTAATATCAGCGTGAAGGGATGCTTGATTGAGCTCATTAATGCCAAGGCCGCATAATGGTAATTGCCGCTGCCGAGAAATGTCAGTGCCGGATGAGATATCGGACGCAGTTTTCCCAGAATTGCTGACATGGCCTGATCCGAACAATACAGGCTGGTTCCGCGCAGCGTTGTCAGATCGATCCATTTATGGTGCAGCTTTCGCAGCCTATTTTGGTAAGTATAACATCCGTCAAAATTTAAAAAGGTCACTGTACCGGTTGGCAGAGTCATGACAGACACCTTCCTATCAGGATTACTTCAATATAACTTCATTCTAACGCCAAACAGGGAGCGTGAATGCGTTTCAAATCACAATTTTTATTTTTTATTGACAAAAGGAAATTTTCCATTGGTATCTTGCGTGACAATCAGTTATGATGAAAACGATAACAAAGATTATGCGGGGGGAATCGTAATGCTCAGATACGGCCGTTACGAACCAAAAATTGATCCCAGCGCATTTATAGCTCCGGGTGCTCAGATTATTGGACAAGTTAAATTGGATAAATTAGCTTCAGTCTGGTTTAACGCCGTTCTTCGCGGTGACGAGGCGGGAATATTTATCGGTGAGGGATCAAACATACAGGATGGGACGATTGTCCACGTCGACACGAACACGCCGGTTCGTGTCGGGAAAAATGTCACGGTCGGTCATCAGGCGCTGCTCCATGGCTGCTCGGTCGAGGATGGAGCGATGATTGGCATGGGGGCGACGATACTCAACCACGCAGTCGTTGAAAAAGGAGCTTTGGTCGCCGCAGGTTCACTTGTGCTAGAAGGGCAGGTAGTTAAAGCTGGAACACTGGTTGCAGGCGTCCCGGCAAAGGAAAAAAGGCTGCTCTCCGATAAAAATAAAGAGTATTTGAAATATGACGCCGAGCACTATCGTCAGCAAGCGATGCGTTATAAAGATATGGGTATTGGTCAATAAACGCAATCAATCAATGGTGTAGTAGGATGGATTCTGCCTGTCATTCCCTTGTGTCGATCGCGCGGATCATCTGAATAATCTCTTTAATGCCGTCTTTAATGGGCATCTGGCAAAGCCCGGGGAGACATATCGATTCTAGGCGTATGGGGAGCAGAAATTTTTTGCAGCTTAAATCAACAAAGGCATGTACCATCAGCGCAGTCATTTCTCCTTGAAGACTGCCGGGTTGAAAGATGCTGATTGGCGCGATAATACAGTCGATGGATTCACGTCTGCAAAAGGAACAGAATCCCTTTTCTCCGCTGATACCGATACTTGCCCCAGCGCGGACCATTTTCGATGTCGCATAGGTATTGGCGCCGAGCGCGATAATGGTTTGATGACCGGGCAGAAATTGGCGAATTTCTTTAATAATCTCTTGTCCGATTCCTGCACCTTGACCATCAAAAACAGCTATTCTCATGGGATATCATTCCTGACTTAGTAAAAAATGTGTCGATGTCCTTCAAAAATATTATATAATAGAACAAGGCTGATTTCCTTAAAAGTTAGAAAAAGTTTGGGGGTTGCAAGCAATGAACACGATCAAAGTTGTTAAACAATTACTCGAATGGAACGAGGATTGCAGCAATGATGTAAAAGAAATACTGAAGGCTAAAAAAGTTCTGGCTATTAACATCATGGCAGCTCCAGGCGCGGGAAAGACAAGCCTGATTCTTAAGCTGATTGAAAAACTTCAGCCTGCCTATCACGCCGCAGTCATCGAAGGCGATATTGCCGGCCAGCTGGATGCAGAAAAGCTGGATGTCCTTGGAATTCCTGTCGTTCAATTGAATACGAATGGCGCTTGCCATATCGAAGCGATGTCGATGAAAAAGATGCTCGGTTATTTTGATTTGGATGACATCGATATCCTTTTTATAGAGAATGTGGGCAATCTGGTTTGTCCTGCTGAATTTGAAGTCGGCGAGGATATAAAAGTGGGGATTGTCAGCATTCCCGAAGGCGACGACAAAGTTGTTAAATATCCGCTGCTCTTTTCAAAAGCCAATTGGGTGGTCTTTAATAAAGTCGATATGCTCCGCTTTTTCGATTTTGATCTTAAGCAGGCGGGAGCGGATGCCCGCGAACTGAATCCGAATGCGGAAATCTATCACACTTCTGCTGAGACGGACGAGGGAGTGCAGGCTCTTTATGAAGCTATTGTCCGGTGTATCCAACAAAAAAAGGCAAAGGTAGACGTTTAAACACATTTTACAAACCATAGATAGTGTTTTAAAAAGCCGCAAAGGCAGATCAAAAATCTGTTTTTGCGGCTTTTTATGCTTGTTTTCAGTTCCTAATTCATTCAGTACTTTCTTCAATGCCCGTTTTTTCTCTCTACTCGGCCGTTCACATGATTTTTTTAGCAGAAATTTTGTTCGGTTCCCAGCTGAACGCCGATCGCATCTTCGCCGTGCCCGAGCTGCGTGGTGCGGGCAACGGGAAGCTGGTTTCGATCAGTGATTTCCAGAACAAGTTGAGCTGCTGTGGGTTTTGACTTTTTCCTTTCCATTTCAGAAAAAGTTCCGAGAAGTATACCTTGGCAAGCGGAAAATACACCGATCTGATCCAATTGAGCAAGTAATGAAGCGATGCGGGCAGGTCCACCGCCAAGAGACTCCAAAAAGATAATTTTGCCGGCGGGATCGGGAAAAAAAGAGGTTCCAGCCAACTTTAAAAAGCAGCGGAGATTGCCACCGATGATTTTTCCATGCATTTGTGAGCCTCTGAGCCAGTCATAGTGAATAGCGGGAATGGACTGCGGTTCCATAAATGCGTCCTGAAACCAGCGCGTTTGCTGTTTGACGTCTGAGCCGGCCAGATTATTTATTCGATAATGAAAAACCTTTGCCGCCTTGTAATGAATCAGGGCATTGTTAATCACGGAGAGATCACTGATACCTGAATAGAAGGCGTGTGAGCGGCGAATGGCCTCAAAGTCAAGAATGGGAAGAATTTGATTGGCACTGTCACCGCCGGAAACGTCGAATATCGCTCGAACATGCGGGTTGTTAAACAAAGCCATCAAAGCCGATGCCCGTTCCTTTGCTGAACCGCTGAACGGTGTGCTATCTCCATGGAACAGCGTATTCGCTCGCATCGTATGGAGCTGCAGTGAATGAAGGACCTGTTCAACAGTAGTCAGGGTTTGCGTGTCCTTGTCAGGTCGCAATCCGTCGGAACAGGCGATTAATCCAATTGTGTCACCTTTTTTAAGCAACTGCATTGATTCCAGACTCCAATCATTTTTCAAATTATTCAGTGTGGTTGTTCGCTCGGCGCCTTAGACCCTTCGGATAGAAGTTTTTTAAAACAGCAGCGGATGCTTTGCCCCATCCAAGTGGATAGCCACTGATTGTAACGATTGTCCATCCTTTTCGAGAGTCTGGGACGGGCAGTGTCTCTCCGCGCAGATATTGTGCGCAGGAGCCATTGGCAATTTCAAGTTCGATTAGCGAGCGGAACTGGCTTGCCGGGAAGGCGAGTGCCAGCGCATGATTCGGCTCGAATCGATTTTTTTTCAGCTCGCCCAAATGGACGCCTGCCCGGATGACATGCAAGCTGCGAAATTCCGGGCAGTCTTCGGGAAGAAGGTAGAGCTGACTGCCAGACAGATAAAAAGATCCCTGCAGATAATTCGCCAATGCCGCCTGTTCAAATTCTCGATAATCCGTCAGAAACGGCGCCTTTGCGGTGACGGTTTTTCGCTGCCGAGACGGTAGGGATTCCCCGTGTTTTTGAAGTTTCGCGACAAAATGGCCTTCTCCGGTGAGACGATGCGGCCAGAGACGGGCAGCCTGTTTTAGGTCACTATTTCTGGTTAACGACCACTCCGGCCGTCCGTCCGCGATATTATCTAACTTTTGGAGCGGGAGTAAGCACAGATCTGGATGGACGGACAGGAATTTGTCGATCACCTGCTCATTCTCTTCAGGTGAAAAGGTGCAGGTGGAATAAACGAGAATTCCGCCGATCCTGAGCATCTGATAGGCCTTATCCAGTATCCGTGCCTGCAGGGCGGCACATTCGTTCACGTGATCGGGGCTCCAATAAGAGGCTGCATCGGGATCTTTGCGGAACATGCCCTCGCCCGAACACGGTGCATCAACAAGAATTTTGTCAAAATAGCCCGGGAAATAATCAGCCAGCCGCTCGGGTGTCTCATTCGTCACGAGCGCATTGCGGATACCCATTCTTTCAATATTTTCAGACAGGATCCTGGCTCTCTTCGGAAAAATTTCGTTAGAGACGAGCAGTCCTGTGTTTGCCATTGCTCCAGCAATTTGTGTTGATTTCCCGCCGGGAGCCGCGCATAAGTCCAATACCTTCTCACCGGGACGAGCGTCAAGGCTTTCAGCGACAAACATCGCGCTTGGCTCCTGAATATAATAAAGGCCGGCCTGATGGAAGGGATGTCTGCCGGGGTGATCAGCCGGATGAAAATAATAACCGGTCGGGCAAAAAGGAATGGGTTTCAAATGGAATTCGGAGAGATGTGCAAAATCCTGTGGACTGATTTTTAAAGGGTTGGTGCGCAACCCCCAGGCCCGCTCTTTTTCGAAGCTGGCAAAAAAAGACTCGGCTTCATTCGCACCGAGCAGGTTGTCCATTTTATGAATAAAATCTTCTGGCAATACCAAAGAAAACACTCCTTCAGATTAGCGAATGGCTACCGGTACATGTTTAAACTGGCGAACGTCAAATAATCCGCTGTCGGTCAATTTCAAATCAGGAATGACCGGCAAACTCAAAAAAGACAGCGTTAAAAAAGGATTAAAGGTGGCGGGAGTACCAAGTTCGGCTGCCGCTGCCCGCAGATGTTTCAGTGCTGCGGCGACGGCTGGTGCGGGCTCATCGGTCATCAGACCGGCGATTGGCAG
The DNA here is from genome assembly GCA_048976585.1 of Sporolactobacillus sp. Classification (GTDB taxonomy): domain Bacteria; phylum Bacillota; class Bacilli; order Bacillales; family Sporolactobacillaceae; genus Sporolactobacillus. The sequence goes on from JBHGUY010000044.1 coordinate 142,716, forward strand.
GGCTAGTTCAGCAAGCACCTGGCCTTGGTTCACCACGAGCATTCCGCCGCCAAGGGTTTTCAGTCGCTCAGCTGCGAAAATCATATCGGCATCGCTGCAGCCGGTCACAACAAGATTATGCGAGTCGTGAGCAATCGTTGTGGCGATCGCTCCACTTTTCATCTCAAATCCTTTCACCAGACCCAAACCAATGGTACCCAGTCCTTTATGGCGTTCAATGACCGCCATTTTCTGGATTGCTGATTGTTCATCGAATTGGAAATGGCCGTTCTTCGTCGGTACGGGCAGAATCAGATCATGAGTCACTAGACTGTTCGCAATAATGCCAATGACATGGGCTTTGTCGGACGGGCTAATATCGATTGTGAATCGATCCGGTGTCAGATTAGGAATAATTAATGGGTGCTCGACCGCTTGAACAGCCGTTCCAGTGCTATTCTTGACTGCCTGGCCCTCCGCCGCAACCAGCTTCCCTTTTACATAGACCTGATTTACTTTGAAGGTCTTTAAATCATCAAGAAGCAGAAAATTCGCCTCATATCCGGGTGCAATTGCCCCCTTTTCAAGAAGACCGTAACATTCCGCAGCATTCAATGAAGCCATCTGAATCGCTGTGATTGGTGAAACGCCACTTTCGACGGCGAGGCGCACATTGGCATCGACACTTCCTTCAGTGAGCAGATCATCCGGATACTTGTCATCGGTGCAGAATAGGAAGCGGCGACTGTTCGACGGAGTGACCAGCCCGATTAATTGCGCGAGGTCCTTTGCCACAGTGCCTTGGCGGATCATGACATACATCCCCCGTGATAAACGCTCTCTTGCCTCGTCAGCAGAAACACATTCATGATCAGTGCGAATTCCGGCCGCTTTATAGACATTGATGCCAGTGGCGTCCAGACCAGCCGCATGCCCGTCAATCCGCCAGGAATGCCTTTTCGTCATGAGCAACTTATCGATCATGGACGACTCTGCATGGAGGACAGCCGGGAAATCCATAACTTCAGCGAGACCAAGAACACTGGCTTCGCGAAACAGCGGTTCGAGCTGCTCGGCATGCAGAGTTGCTCCATTATGCTCGAATGAGGTTGCCGGGACTGAAGAGGGCAACATGACATAAATGTCAATTGCCGCTTCACGTGCCCGCTGAATCATGAAGCGAATGCCGTCTGTACCGAGTACATTGGCAATCTCGTGCGGATCAGTGATGGCGGTCGTTACACCGCGGGCTGCCAGAACATCGGCAAAAGCAGCTGGAGTCAGGAGCGAAGATTCAATATGGACATGCCCATCAATCAGCGCCGGGCTGACAAAACGGCCTTCCGCATCCAGTTCTTTTTTACCGTGATAGCTGCCCAGTCCGACGATTTTACCGTCTTTAATTGCCACATCGGTATGAAGCAGACTTCCGCTGAATACATCAATTACCTGCCCGTTTTTTATGACAAGATCAGCTTTAATTTCTCCTGATGCTGCCTGAATCTGTTTTAATAAAAACTCATGATCATTAGTCAATAGTAGACCCCCATCTGCATTCGGTTAGCTTAACCAGCAAATATGCTTAGGAATATTATAAATGATCGCGCTTAAAACGACGAAAAGGTTCTGCACAGAAAATAATCCGTTGCCCGTTAGTACGCCTGACTGATGAGGAAAGTCGCTCCTCATTTCTCGTCAGTCAGACGGAGAAATTCATCGACATCCTTTGCGCAATAGTCAAGGGCAGTGCGCCAGAAATCCGGCGCAGTCAGATCGGCATGCAAATGTTTTTCAGCCAATTGTTCAGTTGTCATGCGGCCAGTATCGCGCAGGAGGGCGTCATATTTGGCGGCATAGGCAGATCCTTCCTTCCGGGCCTGAACGTAAATTCCAGTACTGAAAAGAAAGCCGAATGTATACGGAAAGTTGTAGAATGGCCAGTCGGTGATATAGAAATGCAGCTTGGACGCCCAGAATAGTGGGTGATAGACATCAAGAGCATCGACATAGGCTTCTTTCTGAGCATTAAGCATCAAATCATTGAGCCGTTCAACGGGAACGATCCCCTTCTTTCTTTCCGTATAAAAACGGGTTTCAAAGAGGTATCGTGCATGAATATTCATCAGCAGGGCAACGGAACGCTCCAATTTATTGCTGAGAAAGGTGAGCTTTTCTTCCTTGGTTTTTGCCGCTGCTTCAGCCGCATCGCTGACGATCAGCTCCGAGAAGGTCGATGCCGTTTCAGCGACATTCATCGCATAGTGTTGGGAGAGATAAGGCTGCTGATTCATGACCGATTGGTGATAGGCATGGCCGAGTTCATGTGCCAAGGTCGATGCGTTTCCCATTGTCCCGCTGAAGGTCATGAAGATGCGGGATTGCTTGGCCAGCGGGAAGCTTGTGCAGAAACCGCCAGGACGTTTATTTTGCCGATTTTCTGCTTCGATCCAGCGATTTTTCAATGCAGATTCGGCGAAGTCGGCCATTTTTGGATTGAAACTGCGAAAATGAGACACGACAAAACGGCCAGCTTCTTCATAACTGAGCTTTTCGCTATTGGCAGTCAGCGGGGCATCGACATCATACCAGGACAATTGATTTTTACCGATCAGGCGGGCCTTGCGATTAAGAAAGGCAACAAATTTTGGCTTATATTCATTAATCGTCTGCCACATTTTATCCAGTGTTTTTCGCGACATCCGGTTATAATCGAGCGGTTCCTCGAGAACGTCTGACCAGCCCCTTGCTTCGTAAACCGACAGCCGATAACCGCTGATATGGTTGAGCACAGAAGCAAAGAGGTCCGCGTTATCAGACCAGGACCGCTCCAGAGATGTAAAAGCTTTTTTGCGCACGCTCGGATTCGCATCGTCCACTAGATTATTGGCTTGGCTGACGGAAAACCAAGCTTTTTCTTCTCCGGGACGAGTAAAAGGAATTTGAATTTTGCCGACAAGGGAGTAGTAAAGATTTCCCCAGGCATGATAACCGTCGACTGATAAATTGCTGATCAGCCGTTCTTCTTGCGACGGAAGCTTCTTCTTCGAAAGATCACGTTTTTCCTGAAGATTAAAAGCAATATCCTTCAGATTGTTTTCCATTAACGAATGCCAGTCTGTTTCAGAAATGTCTCGCAACTGGCTTTCAAGCAGAACATCACAGGAATCCGCGCGGGCAGCTAGCTTCTGCAGGCGGCCGCTTAGAGCCAGAGCTTTTTCATCTTTGATGTTTTGCGCAGTCAGACATTCAGCGAACGCCATCGCTTCAGTCATTCTTTGGGTCAGATCCTCATACAGATGAATACAATCAGCGAATGACTGGCTGGTTTCGTTTGTAAATGGACTTTTCTGCGCACGAAGCTTTGACTGAAAAGTCTCAATAGCCGTTTCCAACTGATCAATAAAATCTTTAAATTCTGCAGAATCGCTCTCGCCTTGAAAGAGCGAGTCGAGATTCCATCTTTGATTCAAAACGTTTTTCATGGCCGTCCCTCATTTCTATAGATGCACTTATTTTAGCACATTTATTGGAAATTCATTGACTGAATAGGCCGTCCGCCAGATCTCCTATCTGCTAAAAAAGTGCTTTGATTTTTGCTGCGGGCAATCCCTTTAGTATACATCGTTACATTTTTCGTCTATTCTGATTAAAAGAAGACAGATCACAGAGGTAATTTTATGCGTCGTATTCTTTTTGTTTGCTTAGGAAATATTTGCCGCTCCCCAATGGCGGAGGCGGTTTTACGGGTGAAGCTGGTTCAGGCGGGACTGGAAGAACAAGTTCAGGTGGACTCGGCCGGAACGGGAGATTGGCATCTGGGAGATCCGCCTCATCAGGGGACACGTGAGCTGCTAAAACGGAAGAATATCCCATTTTCAGGGATTCACGCCCGGCAGGTTAAATCAGAGGACTTTGAACACTTTGACTGGTTGATCGCCATGGACCGCCAAAATGAAAGGGATTTGCTGCAAATGGTTGCAGGCGATACCAGAAAACAGAAGAAAGTTCAGCTGTTCATGGACTTATTAGACGGCGTGCATACACAGGATGTCCCCGATCCTTTTTATGACGGGAATTTTGATCGCGTTTTTCAACTGATTGAGAAGGGAACGGAGCGACTGGTAAAGCGCTTATCTGAATAAGACTGCTCTCAAACACGAATGCCAATGTTTCTCTCTCATAGTATGTCCATTGACGTACAGACTAAGATTGTGATCCAGCAAGGATTGCGACTTCATGGAGGAGGCAAAGGCCAATGAGTGTTTATGGCAAGAGCAAGATGGGTAAGTACATGCTAATCGGTGGTATGATTGGCGGCGCTCTGTCAATGCTTAGCCGCGAGACGCGTTCCGTGTGGGGCCGTCATATGAGTCAGGCAGTGAAGGGTAGTGGGAGATTCATCCAGACCATGTATCAGAATCCCAGCCAGGTCGGACGCTATATGTCTGTAACCGGAACCCGTCTGAAAGGACTGGCGCGTGAGGTATCTGATGACTTTCAACAAATGGTTGAGAATGCTGAGAAAGCGCGGACCAGCACAGGCAGCACTTATCAGTATGTGATGGAGGCCGGAAGCGAGCTTGGGGAAATCGCGACCAAAATCAAACGTTATGGGCAGAATATGTCCCGATTCGATCAGCCGGTGCTTATCGATTCTGAACAGGATGCTCTGCAGCGCCTGGAGAATGAGACATCGGTGCCGAATCCTGGAACGATGCCGCGAAGTCATGCCGCGTCGAATCCGTCACAGACAGCAACTTTGACGAAGCCGGTTAAAGCACCGACTGCAAAAGCACCGATCCACTCGAACCACCGGGATGGATCCGCGATGAACAGCGGCAACCATTCAAAATAAAAACTAAGAATTGAATGGACCGGAGATGGAGAAATTGGGGAAAAAAGCGAAATTTAAGAACTCTGTGGCAGTTGTCAAACTGTTTTTTAAACGCTTTTCAGCAGATCATACAACGGATTTAGCGGCAACACTGGCATATTATTTCCTGTTGTCGCTTTTTCCGCTGACTATTTTTATGTTCTCATTGCTTCCTTATTTGGATCTAACAGAGAAACAGCTGATTTCTTTTATCAGTCAATACGTCCCTGAAGAGGTGACGGCGCTTCTGAGAGAAAATATGACTGGGATCCTGAAAAAAAGTGGCTCATTATTGTCTATCGGCATTCTCGCAACCATCTGGTCCGCATCGAACGCCTTGAATGCTGTGATTCGGACGCTGAATCTGGCTTATCGGGTCAAAGAAACCCGCTCCTTTTTAGTGACACGTTTTCTGTCCATCATTTTGACACTGCTGATGGTCTTTGCCATTGTCATGACTCTGGCGATTAACGTTGTCTCCGCAGGGGTCACGCGTCAGCTTTTTAATCATCTGGGACTCTCAGACGGATTCAGCTGGCTCTGGTCCTCAACCAGTCTGCTGATCAGCTTTGTATTGATCATCATTATCTTTGCCTGCTTGTATAAATATGCCCCAAACATGGATCTGTCATGGCGTCATGTCTTGATTGGTGCGGTCATCGCCGGCGCCGGCTGGCAAATCACTTCTTATGCTTTTTCCTTCTATGTTCGCTACTTTGGCAATTATTCGGCAACCTATGGGACATTAGGCGCGATCATCATTCTTATGCTCTGGTTTTATCTCAGCGCAATTATGATTCTTATCGGCGGCCAAATTAACGCCCTACTGCATCATTTTCGCGTGCACGATCAGCAGCCGGATGAAGACGCACAGACACCGCCGATGCCAAGATAAATGAAATCGGCGGTGACTTCCACACTGTGATTAAAAATTTGAATGCTGACAGGGATCATTTTTCGCTTGCCTCTCAGGTTTCTCAGCCCATGCATGAAGCCCTTGCTGAGTACATAGAAATAAAGCGGGGGGCCTGTACCAATGCAAAAAGTCAACAGTCGGCAGATAGCTGCACTCTTTTTTATATTGATTTATCTCGGATTTGTTCTCACACTCACTTTATTTATTCATAATTACTATACCTATGGACGTTCGAGCAACCTGTTGCTATTCAGCAGTATCCGACTGATGCTCCGAAGCGGCAACTGGTTTCTGATAAGTAAAAATGTGTTTGGCAATGTGGCGCTCTTTCTGCCGATTGGCCTATTGTTCCCTCTAGTCTTAAAGCGTAAGGATTATTATGGGTTAACGCTCCTTTTTGGCTTTAGTTTCAGTTTTCTGATTGAAATTTGCCAATACCGTTTTGCCGCCCGAATTTTTGATATTGATGACGTGTTCTTGAACGTTCTCGGAACCCTATTTGGGCGTCTACTTCTCACAGTGATCCGATTTTTCTTTGGCCATTGCATCATTTTTTATACACGGCATCGTTAGAAGCGGACTTTATGTTTGCTGCAGAAGCCGCTCAAGAGCCCGGCCGATACGGTCCACACCGCGCTGGCCCATGTGATATTCCTCAAGCATATGATGCTGGTTAAACAAATAGTAGGCGGGTACGTAGCGATTACTGAATGCATCAGCGAGATGATGCTGATTATCGATAAGCACAGGCTCGATGATATGGTAAGTCTTACAGGCCGCAGCCACCTGATTGACATCCAGATCAACTTCAGATAGCGGCATGTGGACGGCGATCACGCGGATCTTGTCGGTATAAGAATCGCGAAGGGCTTGAAGAGCGGGCATTGCTTCTTTACAATGGCTGCAACTGACTGACCAGAAATGAACAAGCAGCGGTTTCCCGGAAAGATATTCAGCTGTCAACTTTTTATTGATCCAATGAGTTGCTGTGTCCAGATTTGGCAAAGCTAGAATTTTTTTCATGGCGCATTCCTCCAATTTGCGCAAAAGATTAATGCTCACGAGTTAGTCTATGCCTCGCAAGAATCAACGGTTAACGGATAAACATGAGAAAATGTGAACAGAACATGAAAGAACGCCAGATCAAAAAGCAGAAGCGAAACAATTGTTTCGCTTCTGTATTTTTTTGAAGGGCGCTAGAATAAATCATTATCTCTCCCGCAGCGACCAATCTTTTTTTCCGGACAATCCTTGCTGCGCGGTCCGCAGGTGTTTCGTTCGCAGCATTTGATGCAGGGCAGTACTGAAAGAAATCAGCAGCAGCATGAATGAGAAGCCGAAAAAGAGGCGGCCGTCCGGTTTTTGTCCGATAAGCAGGTTTCCTGCGACAGGGCCAGTCATGCAGCCGATGCTGTAAAAAATACTGAGCAGAATATTACCGAGCGGGAGCAGCGGACGGTCGAGCATATCGCTGACGTAACTCATGCTCATCGAATAGAGAGAGCCGATCAGCATCCCGCAGATCAGGAAAGTGAAGAAAAGGCCATAGAAAGAATGATAAACGAAACCGGCAATAATAAAGATGCAACCACCAGAGAGTGTCAGCAGTGGCAGAATAATTTTGCGACCGATTCGATCACCGAGCATGCCAATAGGCAGCTGAGTCAGCAGTCCACCAACCCAAAAAGCGGGGAGAAGGATGGAAATATCATTCAAGTGATAACCGCTGCGGAGGGCGAAGATCGGAAAACTATTATTGAGCGAAGCATCCAGAAAGCCGTAGCAAAAAGTTGAGACAAGCCCTGACCATGCCGCGAAAATAACGATTTTATAACGCGTCGTCCATCGATTGCTCTGATCAGCCGATTTGACGGGCGCATCTGGGTATTCATTACGGAGCCGCAATAACGGAATAGCGAACAGCAGGCAGCAAAATCCGGCAGCAAGAAACGGCATCCAGAGTCCGAAAGCAAGCAAACGGACGAGGACAGGACCGACGGCAAAGCCGATTCCGAAGCTCAATCCATAAAAAGCAATATTCCGCCCGCGCCGTTGCACGGGGCTTCTGACAGTAATCCAAGTCTGGGCGGCAAAATGTAGCATACTGTCGCCAACTCCGATCGCGAGGCGAAGGACAAACCAATACCAGATATTGATCGCTATCGGGAAAAGAAATAAGGAAATGGTTATCAAGAGCAGTCCATAAAAAAGAAAAGGGCGATAACCGAATTTCTGCATCGGTCTCTCCATGAATAAGGAACAGACCAGCATACCGATATAAAGGGCTGAAGTTCCGATCCCGTTGACGAATGCTGGAACTCCCTGTTCCTCAAGGATAGAAGATATGAGCGGCAGCAGCATTCCTTCGGCAAGGCCGCAGATAAAAACCGTTCCAAGGAGCAAAGTAAAACGAAATGATTGATAATAACGCGTTTGCATAAATTTTTCCTTTCTAATGAAACAAGTCATGGGTGACTGGCGGATCCGCTTAGTACAGTTCTGGACGGCGATCCTCAAATACAGGAATTCGCGCGCGAATCGATTCAAGCGAATTCAGATCCAGATCGGCGGTCAGTATCTCTTCGTTTTCACCAGCCTCGGCAAGAACTTTTCCCCAAGGATCGATGATGATCGAGTGACCAGCAAATTGATTATCTGGATCACTCCCGGCACGATTGCAGGCAATCACAAAGGATTGATTTTCAATAGCCCGGCAGCTAAGCAGTGTCCGCCAGTGATCAAGCCGCGGTTTAGGCCATTCGGCCGGAATAAAGAGCAATTTGGCTCCGGCAAGCACATGCTTGCGCAGCCATTCTGGGAAACGAATGTCGTAGCAGATAAATCCGGCGGCGGGTATTCCGTCAATCGTGAATAGTCCGTCATCGTTGCCTGCACTCAAATAGCGTTCTTCGTTCATCAGTCGAAAGAGATGTGTTTTGTTGTATGATTTGATACACTCTCCCTCTCGGTTAAAGACTGTTAATGTGTTGGTCACCGTCCTGCCCGAGCGTTTCGCTACTGAACCGGCGATGAAATTTATTTTATGGGCAGCTGCCAATCTGCTGGCGAACGCGGACAGAGCATGCGCCTCGTCGTCTGCAATCTGATCCAGTCGTGTCAAATCGTAGCCGGTTGTCCAGAGTTCGGGGAGCATCAGAACATCGGGTTTTCCAATCCGTGCGCGATCGATCAATTTTTCTGCATGCTGCATGTTCTTTTCAGGATCGCCAAAAGCGATGTCAAGCTGAATTAAAGCAACTTTCATAGGACCGCCTCCGATAACTTTTTATCATGATCATTTCTTGAAAAGTGGCAACAGAATAGCCATTTTGCATCGTTCACGCATTTGGGAATGTTTCAATAATTGCCGGAATTCCTGATTTAGTCTTTACAAACTGGATTTTTTCTCCGAAAATATAAGACAAGCAACTCTATTATATCGGCTTCACGACGGTTTTGAAAACGACAGTTGTTCAATTTTGTGAAATGGGAAGTGGAAATTATGGTTAATTATCCGAAATCCGAAGCATTACAACGCCTCCCTAAGCAATTCTTTGCCGATCTGGTCGTTAAGACAAACGCAGAAATTGCCAAGGGCTATGACGTTATCAATCTGGGACAGGGCAACCCCGATCGACCGACTCCGCCGCACATCGTCCGTGCATTAGAGCAGGCGGCCAGCAATCCGCTTTATCATAAATATTCACCTTTTCGCGGCTACGATTTTCTGAAAGAAGCCATTGCGTCTTTCTATAAAAGAGAATATGACGTGGATTTGGATCCAAAAACTGAAGTGGCGATTCTCTTCGGATCAAAAACCGGTTTGGTTGAAATTGGTGAATGCCTGCTGAACAGCGGGGATACGGTGCTGATGCCAGATCCCGGCTATCCGGATTATTTGTCAGGATTTGCTCTGGCTAATCTGAAAATGGAATTGATGCCGCTGCGTCGTGAAAATGCCTTTTTGCCGGATTATAGCTCCTTGTCTCCGGCTGCGCTTGACAAAGCGAAACTGATGTTCCTAAACTACCCGAATAATCCGACCGCAGTGACGGCCCCGGCGGACTTCTTTGAAGAAACGGTTAAGGTCGCCGAGCAAAACAATATCTGTGTGGTTCACGATTTCGCCTATGGAGCGCTTGGATTTGATGGTGAGAAGCCGCGTAGTTTTCTGCAGACACCAGGCGCGAAAAATATTGGCATCGAGATGTACACGATGTCCAAGACCTATAATATGGCGGGTTGGCGCGTTGGCTTCGCTCTCGGTAATAAAAGTGTGATTGAAGCGATTGAACTGATTCAGGATCATTATTATGTCAGCCTATTCGGCGGGATTCAAGAAGCAGCGGCCAAAGCTCTGCTCGGTCCTCAGGAATGTGTTCAGGAACTGGTTGCACGCTATGAAAGTCGTCGCAATGCCTTCTTTAGCGCCGCAGAAAAAATCGGCTGGAAGGCGCAACCGTCCAAGGGTTCATTCTTCGGTTGGCTGCCCGTTCCAGAGAAGTTCACCTCGGTCTCGTTTTTTGAACGCGTTCTTCAAGAAGCCCATGTCGTGGTTGCCCCTGGCGTTGGGTTTGGCCCCAGTGGCGATGGATTTATCCGCATTGGCCTGTTGACTGAGCCCGAACGGTTGACTGAGGCCGTAGAACGGATCGGTCAGCTTCACTTATTCAATTAAAAAGATTGGCGAAAAAGGGCCCCTCGGCATGACTAGCTGAGTTGGGCTCCTTTTTTGTGTCAAGGGTGCCCAACTGCAACCGCGGCGAGAACTGCAGAACGACGGGGCTCAACAGGAGAACCTCGCACCTGAACTGCAGAACGACAAGCGAGAACTGCAGAAGCTCTTGCCACAAGAGCGGATCTCGGACCAAATGATTTTGTTTTTCTGTCCATAGCTGTTTGGATAGAATCTCAGCTCAAGGAGGAGACTAAGGGAAAAAAGGAGCGATCCGATTTGAAAAAATTAGTATCGGTGAGCATCTGTCTGGCTGTTCTTCTCTGCGGTCTTTTGCCAGCAGGAGCGCAATCGACAGCCATTTCAGCTAAAATGCCCGCTTCCGTCATTGATATATCGAAAGCGAACACATTCTCCAATCCGTCTCATGACGTATCCGAACTCGTGCCTGGCAGTCATACAAAGGTTTTGCTGAAAACGGCGAAAACTCCGATCGAAAATGCCCGGTTAATTAAATTGCTGAATGAATCGACCATTCATCCATCCAAGTGGTCGATCGGCTATTCAGCGAGAATTTATCTCGGCGCATGGCCGCTCAATTATTCATCCCAAGATACCTCAGTCAACTGGGAATATAAGAAAGTCAATGATAATGCTATGGATGCAAGGGGAAGCAAAACCATCCAGAAAGTCGGGTACTTGCAAAAAAATCAGATAAAAATTCTCGGTGGTCTGACCTCCAAGGTGCCGCGATCCGATGAGGTTCGTCAATTAATGATTGCTAAGACGATTCAGAAAACGCAATGGCCAATCTCTTTTTCAACGATTATCGGTACCGGTACAAAGATTGACCGTCCTTTTTCGGTTCAGCCGAAGCAGATTGGTCATCTTTCTGGCTATGTTCCGGCAGTCTGTGAAAAGGGGCGGATCACCTATGGCGAAGTTTTCCTCATTCTCAGGGGCGGGGCAGCGGAGCTTGAAGTGAAAAATATCGTCCAGCAGAATATCGGTGCCTGCATGCCGATTCAGGACCATCTCTTCCTGCGCTATATAGCAAACTGATCTCTCCCCTCAGGTGCAATGATGTGCTAAAGTGGTATTTAGAACTAAAATTGCCTGAGGGGATATAAATGGGACGAGCGACAAAATTGAAACGAGAACAGATCATTTATCTAAAAAATCGGCTAAAGCTGCTTGCAGAAGTAGCGGCTTCGCTGGATGAACAGACGGCGGATGCTGAAGCTTTAACGCGCCTTTTGCAAATGATGGAGGGCCTAGAAATTAAAATTAGGCGGTTTCGGGAAGATTGGGAAAATCATTTGTCAGAATGATTAGGTTCATAAAAAAAAGTATTTTGGTCACTCTAAGTGGGGACGTAACAATATTTGTCTGAAACAAGGGGTGATCGACACTTGAAGAAAACTATCGTGATTATCTTGTTGTCCTTGGGTATTTCCTTCGGCACGCCCACTTTTGGGGATGCGGCAGACTGGTATTTTAAACCGGCGAAGAATAATCAACCAGCGACAACGGAACCTGAATATCTGGCTTTATTGAATAAGTATGATGGCATTTTCATCGGCGATACAAATAAAAAGGAGATTTATCTGACCTTTGATAATGGGTACGAGGCTGGGTATACGCCGTCCATCTTGGATACGTTAAAAAAGGAAAAGGTACCGGCGACGTTTTTTATTACCGGTCATTATATCCGCAGCAAGCCTGATCTGGTCCGGCGGATGGTGCGGGAAGGGCATATCGTCGGCAATCATTCGTGGAGCCATCCGGATTTATCAAAAATCAGTGATGCGAAATATGAACAGGAATTGCAGAAGTTGAAAAGCAGCTATACGAAATTGACGGGAAAGAAAACGATGACCTATCTGAGGCCGCCAAGGGGCACATTTAATGAACGGTCGATGAAGCTTGCCAAACAGGAAGGTTATGTCAGTGTTTTCTGGTCTGCGGCGTATAAAGACTGGGTTCGCGATGAGCAGCATGGCGCAAATTATGCGTATAAGCAAGTGATGAGGAGAATTCATCCTGGTGCCGTCGTTCTCCTGCACACCGTGTCCAGAGATAATGCCGAGGCTCTGCCAAGAATCATTGGTGATCTGAAACAAAAAGGGTATCGTTTTAAAAGCCTTGATGACTTAATGGTAAATAAAATGCTTCCCCCTAATATCTGGTAATTGGACCTCCGGCTTGGTATATTCTAAGTCCGGAGGTATTTTTCATTAAAAAATTGTATTTTTTTGTTGAAAAAAGTTAAACACACAATCCACAGAGTTATGCACAGGGTTGACAAATTAATCGATGATAAAATGAAGGATTCACCGAAGTTATCCCCATAATCCACAGATTTGCGGAAAGTTATCTACAAAATCATGCACTAAGCGACCCTTGATGGGTCAAGGATCAGAGAAGTTATCCACTTATCCACAAAGTTATTGACAATTTCAAAAGAGTTGACCTCATAAATTCAGAAAAATAGAATTTCAGATCAAGCATATCCAGTGAAATTCGACAAAAGGCTTCGTTCTTTTTTTTACAGAAATTTTATAATAAGCTGATTTATTCACTATCCAACGTAATTTGATCATCATGTTGTAGGCACCATCATTTTCTTGACTTTGTTTGTTCTAGCGAGTGAAAGGACGTCTCAAAGATAGATTTCAGCGATTTCACGCATAAGGAGGCTGCTCAACACAGTATCCCGGGATTGACCAGGGACACATAGATTCATAGAGTCGTGCTATAATTTAAAACAAGCAATAGATGAAGCATATGAGCGGACAGTGACACTCCTGAGAAAGGGGGTGTCGCGAGTGACGGTATTCCAGACATTAACATTGATGATTAGTTTCGCAGTGCTGGTGCTGATGCTGTCAGACAAAAAGAAATAATCCGTCATATGCTATTCACAGTAGCTAGACGGATCAGAGATTGACGATTCAGTTGTAACGCACTGTTCCGCTTATGCGCGGATATTGCCCATACCGCCAGTGTAGAAGCACTGGCGGATTTGTTTTCTTCCTACGCTCATTATACACAAAATTTGCAGAATGATGCAATCATCTGTTTATTAGTGTCTGCCCTCGCTCAGTGATTAACTTTTCCAGATCATCAGCGGCAGTATCGATCCTGATAAAAAATTGCCGTTGATTTTTTCGGCATATATCGTTTGTGCTCACGATCTTTGCCTTCCATTTGCGTGACGCAGTATCTGAACTACACTGGTCTTCTTCTCAGCCTTGTTTACTACCTTTTTTAACCTAATAATTATTATTCATAGGACAAGCCAAATTCCGATACCGATCAATCCTAAAAAAATCCCCATGTGCAGAGCGCAGAAGATATGATGGATGTAAAAAACATTAAAATATCTATTTACATATGTAACCAGACAACGCATTATAAATAAAGTGACCTGAATGCCGAGTTGAATCGAAGCTCCAGGCGACCTCATTGGAATAAACGATCACACGTTCTATACTCTATTCATTACGCCGACAACTAAGTTGCCCCCAAAATGACCCACTGGCTTGGGACAAGCCTTAGTAAAAGAGTTGTGATCTCTGTTCGAAGCTGAAATGCCGAGAATAGGTTTGCAGTATTTCTAGAAACTTGGCATATTAATGCCGATGTAGTTCACTTATCTAAGCAAAAGGATCACAAAACGAATGATTTCATAGGCGATAAATCCAAAGAAAGCCAATTTGATCAGTGCCCAAGCCAAACTAAAAAGGGCCTGAATTCCTTCAAAAAAAGTAACGATTCCCGATTGGCTTTCTGGGCTCTTTGCTGATTGAGCTTCGGCCTGCGTTTTCTTAGTGCTGTATTGTTTCCGCCAGCTAAGGCCGCCCGGAAGATCCATCGATTGTGTCACTTTTTTAGTCGTGGGGCTGTAGGTCGTATGCGCTCCCCGTCCGCCGAAAGACCAGCTATGCGATTTTTTGCCAATGTTCAAATGGATGCCGGGCAATATTTTAATCCGTCTGCGATATTGAAAAGGCATAATGTTCACCTCAATTTTGACTTTATTATACCATTATCCGGCCGTATTTCGACCGCCAACCTTTATATTACAGCTTTATAATGATTACATATGTTCGCTATTTTTTATCGTTTATAAGTGATCATAGTGCTGAACATGCCTATAAAAAATTAATCTGTCTGCACTGCAAATCAAATGGATTTTCAGGATTTGGGGCGCAACTTTCAGATCTACTGGCTGGTTTCCGAGTCGAATAATAAAGCGAGGAAGCTGATACGGCTGATCATGGAAGTACATTGTTGTTTTAAAGACTTTGAAACTTCGATCGTCGACACCTTTGCTTATGTGCTTGCTGAAGCTGATTGTCTGAATGGGGGACTCAGCAATACGCTGCTCAAGCTGGTGATGCCATTTCTTATCACGCTTTGGATGAGCGTCATATAATCAATGAAACGGGTACTCAGGCAGAACTGCTTTTGGTCGCGACCGAGTCTTATCTATAGAAGGAAAGGAAGTGGGTAATCGGCGCTGCAGCTCCTTAGCACCGATGATAGAGATATGGGAGAGCATACAATCATTCAATTCGATCATGTTACAAAAAGATTCGATGAACAAACGATCCTCAAGGACATCAGTTTTGAGATTGAAAAAGGTAAATTTTATACGCTGCTTGGCCCGTCCGGATGCGGTAAGACGACGATTCTCCGTTTGATTGCCGGATTTTTGGAACCTACTGAAGGGGCTGTTATTTTTGATGGCCATCCGATTAATCACGTTCCGGCCAATAAGAGGCAGGTGAACACTGTCTTTCAGGACTATGCTCTTTTTCCGCATCTCAATCTTTTTGAAAATATTGCTTTTGGTTTACGGATTAGAAAACTAAAAGAGAAACAAATTCAGGTGAAAGTAAAGGATGCTCTTCATTTTGTCAATCTGGACGGTTATGAGACGCGAGAGATTACGGAGCTTTCCGGTGGCCAGAAGCAGCGTGTGGCAATTGCCCGCGCGATTGTCAATGAACCCCAGGTTATTTTGCTGGACGAGCCGCTCTCTGCCCTGGACTTGAAGCTGCGCACGGCCATGCAAGTTGAATTACGGGATTTGCAGCGGCGGCTTGGGATTACCTTCATCTTTGTGACGCATGATCAGGAAGAAGCACTGGCGATGTCTGATGAGATTTTCGTCCTCAATCAAGGGAAGATTCAGCAAAGCGGTTCCCCGCGTGATATCTATGATGAGCCTATTAACCGTTTTGTCGCCGATTTCATTGGCGAATCAAATATTATTACTGGCCGGATGGTTGAAGATCGGCTGGTTGAGATTAATGGACAGCGTTTCACATGTGTCGATCAGGGTTTCAACCCGAATGAAGCGGTTGACATCGTGATAAGGCCAGAAGATCTTGAACTGAAGAGCAAAGGCGATGGTTCGCTGCGTGTGACGGTCGATTCGCAGCTTTTTCGCGGTGTGCATTACGAAATTATCGGCAAGGATGATGCTGGAAATCAATGGCTGATCCATTCGACAAAACGGACGGCACTAGGGGAAGAGATTGAGCTGTCCATTGAACCTGAGGCGATTCACGTCATGCGCCACGGCGAAACAGAAGAAGAATTTGACCGGCGGCTAGAGAGCTATGAGGATAAGTCACATGCTGAATAGAAATAATCGTGCCTTTTATATGATTCCATACATTCTGTGGATTGTGCTTTTCGTCATTGTTCCTATTGCCATGATACTCTATTATTCCTTTTTTAATTTGGAAGGCCAGTGGACGCTGAGCAATTATATTAATTTTTTCAAGCCGATTTATTTAGAGATGGCACTGAATTCGATTTGGTATGCTTTCTTAATCACCTTTTTTACCCTGCTCATTTCCTATCCGGCCGCGTATGTGCTGACCTTACTCAGGAATAGCCAACTCTGGTTGCTTTTATTGATTCTGCCGACCTGGATCAATGTGCTGCTGAAAGCCTATGCGTTTATTGGCTTGTTTGGGACATTTGGGCCAGTAAATGATTTCTTGAATGGGATAGGATTAGGCAGACAGCCGATCCTTTTTAATGGTGGCAGCTTTGTTTTCGTCTCCGTCTATCTGTTCATTCCGTTCATGGTTCTGCCTATTTTTAATAGTCTGGAGAAGCTGGATCATTCACTGATTGATGCGGCCCATGATCTTGGAGCTTCGACCTGGGCGACCTTCCGTCGGATCGTCTTTCCGCTAACTCTGGACGGAATCAAGTCCGGCACACAGGCGGTTTTTATCCCAGCCTTATCTTTATTCATGCTGACACGTCTGATCGCTGGAAATCGTGTGATTACTCTTGGTACGGCGATTGAAGAGCATTTTCTCGTCACTCAGGACTGGGGGATGGGGGCGACGATTGCTGTCTTTTTGATTTTGGCGATGGTTTTGGTCATGTTTCTGATGGGGAGAGGGGAGCGGAAAAGTTGAAAAGAAATCATCTGGGCGCGAAAGTTTATCTGGGTATTGTTTTCTTCATCTTGTATCTGCCGATCTTTTTCCTGATCTATTATTCGTTTAATAAAGCCGGTGATATGACTCATTTTACTGGCTTCACGCTGCGCTGGTATAGTGAAGTTTTTGCGGATAAGCATTTAATCGTCATCGTCATTGATACGGTAATTATTGCCCTGCTTTCCTCCACGCTCTCCACCTTTCTGGGTGTACTTGGAGGGCTGGCTATCTATGGAACTGCACATCGGCGGACAAAAACGATTCTTCTGTCCCTGAATAATGTTCTGATGGTCAGCCCGGATGTGATCATTGGTGCGTCCTTTCTGATCCTGTTCACACTCGTTGGCATTAAGCTGGGTTTTATTTCTGTGCTGTTGGCGCATATTGCCTTCAGTGTGCCGATTGTTGTATTGATGGTGCTGCCCAAACTGCAGGAAATGAGCCCGACCTTAATTGATGCAGCACGAGATCTGGGTGCAAGGCAGTGGGATGTGCTGAGTAAGGTTGTTCTGCCTTTCATCACGCCGGGCATCTTCGCGGGTTTCTTTATGGCACTTACCTATTCTCTGGATGATTTTGCGGTTACTTTTTTCGTCACTGGTAACGGATTTTCCACGTTATCGGTTGAGATTTATTCACGGGCGCGTCAAGGTATCTCCATGTCGATTAATGCACTCTCGACCTTGATATTTCTCCTGACTCTGGTGATCGTGCTGGCTTATTACTTTATTCGCTCCGGACGCCATAAAGCTATTTCAGTCATGGAGGGTGAGCGCCCATGAAAAAGCTGATGCTGATGCTACTTTCCGTTCTTGTGGTCGTTCTTATTCTTTCCGGCCTTGCTGCACGTTTATCGGCTGCCGACGTCAGCGGCGGGAAGGGGACGCTGACGATCTATAATTGGGGCGATTATATTGATCCGCAATTGATTAGCAAATTTGAAAAGGAATATGGTTACCGTGTTGTTTATCAGACCTTTGATTCTAATGAAGCGATGCTGACCAAAATTGAGCAGGGCGGTACATCCTTTGATATCGCAGTGCCCTCTGACTACATGATCAGCAAGATGAAAGACGAACATCTGCTGCTTCCGTTGAATCACAAACGGATTCCTAACCTGAAATATATTGATCGACGATTTTTGAATCTTTCCTTTGATCGAAGTAATCGTTATTCTGTTCCCTATTTTTGGGGGACGGTCGGCATCGTCTACAATCCGAAAATGCTTGGTGGACGGAAAATCAGCAGTTGGAACGACTTATGGAATAAACACGACCTTAAA
Source organism: Sporolactobacillus sp. (assembly GCA_048976585.1). Classification (GTDB taxonomy): domain Bacteria; phylum Bacillota; class Bacilli; order Bacillales; family Sporolactobacillaceae; genus Sporolactobacillus. The sequence continues at coordinate 160,917 of JBHGUY010000044.1, forward strand.
CAGATCCTACTCGTGGACAGTGCCCGGGAAATCATCGGGATGGGACTGGACAGCTTGCATTATTCCGTCAATGATACGAATCCGAATCACTTGCAGCAAGCAATGAACAAGCTGTCACGGTTGACTCCGAATGTTAAGGCAATTGTCGGTGATGAGGATAAGATGATGCTGGCTGGCCGCGAGGCGGCAATCGGTGTGCTCTGGTCCGGCGATGCTGTCGAGATCATCGATGAAAACCCTGCTCTCACTTATGTCATTCCCAAGGAAGGATCCAATGTCTGGTTTGACAATATGGTCATCCCGAAAGGTGCTAAGAATGTAAAGGGTGCTGATGAATTCATCAATTTCATGCTGCGCCCGAGGAATGCTGCGCAGAACGCGAAATATGTCGGCTACTCGACACCCAACCAAGCCGCCCTGGCCTATTTGCCGAAAAGTATTAAGGATGATCGCCGCTTTTATCCAGATAAAAAAGTGACTGATCGGTTGGAGGTTTATACAAATTTCAGCAAACCGATGACCGCTTATTTTAATGAACTTTTTCTTGAATTCAAGATGCATCAATAAAGCGGATGATCGGCAGGGGCGTCATCTCCGCTTTTTTCATTGAACGGAGAGAAGTTCTCGCCCGCAGGCTGCTGCATATCTCTACTTGTATTCAATTTGAATCGACGATAAAAGCATGCATTTCTCTGGCATTGAATAGAATGAGTAAAAATATTAATGATTTCGGCAATATGACCAAAGCGAGCAGTGACTATTCACTCTATTTCTTGGGGATTATGATATGATACATATAAAAGCGAAAGGATGAGAGGCATGCCGGTGATCGCCCGAATCAGGACGAATGAGAAAGCAAGAGGGTTTTATGAAGTCAGTGTTACCCTGCAGAATGGAGCAGAGCAGACGCTGATGGTGCATGAAGATTTACTGGTGCAGGATGAATTGCACAAGGGCAAGGAATTGTCTGACGCGCAATACGCCAAACTGGAAAAAGAAGCGCAGGGCATTAGGGCGTATCATGCAGGCATTCGTTATCTGTCCTATCGGATGCGCAGTATTCACGAAATGCGTGTGTATCTGCAAAGAAAAGAATATGAGGAAAATCAAATTATTTATGCCATCAACAGGTTTAAAAAAGAAAAACTGCTTGATGACAAGGCGTTTGCGGCTTCTTTTACACGCACACGAATTGAATTGTCGACAAAGGGCCCACAAATGATTTATCGTGAACTGCTTCAGGCAGGCGTTGCTCAGGATATTGCGGCGGAGACGGAATCTCTTTTTCCGTTCGAACTGCAGCTGGTGCATGCGCGCAAATATCTGGCGAAACAGACAGCCTCGGTAAAAAATAAAAAATCGATGGTGGAGTCTAGGCAAGTGCTCGCCCGTCTTTTAATGCAGAGAGGCTACGCTCACGATATTTCCCGCCAGGTACTTGATGAATTGTCCGATTTTCTCAAAGAAAATGAGAAGAATGCCTTGGCTTACCAGGCAGAAAAGGCCATGCAGAAATATAAAAAATTCAGCGGGAGTGAGTTTAGCCGGAAAGTCAAAGCGTACTTATTCCGGAAAGGATTTCCCATTGATGAGATAACGGGGCTGCTGGAGGAACGTCTCAGCAGCAATCAATAAACCAGAATGGAGATGGGGCAGTTGGAGAAGCGATTCAGCGAAATGACGCCCTCTGAGTTGGCGACCCAAATCGGTAGATTTACGGATCATGCCAGAAAGGCGGAACAAATGGGCATGATCAATGAGTTCTTGGTTTATGAGCGGAAAATTGATATGGCGAAAGCCTATTTGATGGATCCGGCGAGCTTTCATCCCGGAGAAACGTATCTTGTCGACGATCAACCGTTTACCATTGATTATATGAAAGGAAACTTTGCCTGGGGAAAATTTCTGAACGGCGATGATCAGCAGCATGCTTATCCGATTTCACTGCTGAAACGAATGAAAAAGCAAACTGGCAGTCACCAGGCATGAAACCTGCTGGATAAAAAGGAGCTCCGATCACCATTTTTGGATGATCGAAACTCCTTTTTCAATTGCTTTTTTATTTGGATTGAGCAAGCACAAGCTTTTTTCTTAATTTTTGTTCACTGAAAACCCAGCCGGTGTAGGAACTCATCACGGATTCGCCGCCCGTCCAGACCGTCGCCGTGAAGGTATATATTCCCTTGGAAAAATAGCGCAAATCTGTAAACTGAATCACGTACATTCCCTTTCGTTGAGAAATGCTCCAATGATAGATCGGCGAGAAAGAGAGGAAAGCACGAACATTCTTATCCTTCATCGCCATCTTCAGCAGAGCGTTATCTTGCTCGATCGGCGACCGTTTAAAAGAATCAATCAGATGAAGCTTGCGGCCGTCCATCTTACCCACGTAAAACCGATTCGGGCTCTCCGCGGCGATATGGTAATGCGACCAACGCATGGTCGGCGAAAGATAGACTTTGACGAGACCCGGCAATTGCTTTCTCACTTCGCTCAGTGTGCGATGATGCTGCCACGTGCGCAGCAGATAGTAAATACCGAGAACGGCATAGATGGTGGCAAAAGTGACACCTGGATGACCGAATGACAGCCAGATAATAAATCCCATCACATGGACACTGAAAATAAAGGGATCAAAGATATTAATAATCCCTAGCGCGAGCCAACGACTGCTCAACGGCCGAACAGCTTGCGTTCCGTAGGCATTAAAAATATCCACAAATACATGCAGACCAACCGCCAGTAATGTCCAATAAAAGAGATGAGCGGCATTGATTTGCGGATAAAAAGACGAAATCACAAGTGTCAAAATAAATGGCCAAAGCGCTGTAAAGGGGAGTGAATGGGTCACTCCACGATGATGGCGTATATAGGTTGCATTATTTTTAAATTTTAAAACGGTATCAATGTCAGGAATGACTGAACCAATCACTGCACCAAAAGCTACTGCGTGAAAAGTCATCGGATCGCTGGCGATCACCGGATCTAATGTGGCAAATCCAGCAAGACCGATGCCCATCACGATGTGAGTCGCTGTATCCATAAAGGACGTGATTCCTCCTCGTATTGGTCATGACACACTAACAACTATCTTTCATTGTCACACAAACTCATTCATAATGAAAGTGTAAATTAAGGCAAATTGAAAAACAGGCATTTGCCCGCGCAGATGAGAAACGGTTTTATCTAAAAAATATGGGGTGAACATACGTGAATAAGTGGCAAATCCGGGATTTTAATCGTGATCTGCTCTCCTGGTTTCATCTAAATGGACGTGACTTGCCTTGGCGCAGGACTAATAATCCTTACTATATTTGGATCTCAGAAGTGATGCTGCAGCAGACACAAGTCGATACGGTCATCCCTTATTATTATAGGTTTATTGAACGGTTTTCAATACCTGAAGATTTGGCAGAGGCTCCGGAACAAAGCGTTTTAAAGGAATGGGAGGGACTGGGATATTATTCAAGAGCCCGCAACCTGCAAAGGGGCGTCCGGGAGGTCGTTGAACAGTATGCGGGACAGCTTCCGGAAGAAAAAGAACAATTATTATCGATACACGGTATTGGTCCTTATACGGCGGGAGCGTTGCTGAGCATCGCTTTTAATAAGCCTGAACCGGCGATTGACGGAAATGTCATGCGTGTTATGTCGCGCATCTTTTTAATTGATGCCGATATTGCGAAAGCAAAGTCGAAAAAGATCTTTGAACAAGTCGTCAGTGAGCTGATTGCGGAAACCGTTCCGTCAGCCTTCAATCAGGCATTGATGGATCTTGGAGCAATGGTCTGCCGGCCGAAAAAAGCAGATTGCGGGATATGTCCGGTGCAAACCTATTGCAAGGCCTATGAAGAGGGAGTGACATTGGAGTATCCGGTGAAAAGCAGGAAGGCCAAAGCGGTCAGTCATTCTTATGCTATTCTGTTGATTCAGGATCAATCGGGCAGCTTCCTGATTCAGCAGCGAGCGGAAACGGGTCTTCTGGCAAATCTTTGGCAATTTCCAATGATTGAGATCGCTTCCGCTCAGACAGTACCATCACTCGCCCGGGAGATTAAGGCAAAGTTTGGGCTGGGTGTCGAAATCCAACGTCAGGATTTTAAGTATATCCATCATTTTTCGCATTTGACCTGGAATTTATCGCTCTATTCTGGAACGTATACCGGTGATTTACCGGAAAATAAACGGCTGCTCCGGGTAAAATCCGCCGATTTTGAACGCTATCCTTTTCCTGTCTCTCATCAAAAAGTGATCAGCTGGCTAAAAAAAAATAGAAATGAGCACATAAAAAAAGGATAAGTTGGCAAAGTTAAAGACCGTGGAGGTGATACTATGGCTAAGAAAATGAATGCGGGTACTGATGCGGAGCAAGTGAAAAAGCAGAATGCCCAGTCCCAAAACGGACAATTCAGCGGTGAATTCGGAAACGAGACGAACGCTCAGGAGGTTCGCCAGCAGAATAAGAAATCACAGCAAAATAAACAGTAATCACCTATGATCGTTAAAAAAAGGCATCCCGACCGGAACTCCGGACGGGATGCCTTTTCATCTGCCAATTAAAGGAAACAGTATCGTTGCCGAGTTATGAGTCCTGCTGCATGAGTCAAAAATCCCGATATTTCGGTGTTTATCAGCAGTTTGGAGAAGACAGCAAAAAAGGCTGGGAAGAACATTACATGCCATGATATAAATTTTAACAAAGTTTTGTGAAAAAAATGTTATAATATTTGTTTATAAAGGGAGGTGAATGTAATTGAGTGACGCAATTTTAGAAATTAATGATCTCAGGACGTCGTTTTTTACGGATGATGGCGAGGTTCCGGCAGTCGACGGCGTCAGTTTTTCAGTAAATGAAGGCGAAATTCTAGGCGTCGTCGGTGAGTCCGGCTGCGGCAAGAGTGTGACATCTTTATCGATCATGGGACTCTTACCCAACCCGCCAGGGAAGATTGTCGGCGGACAGATTAACTACAAGGGGAAAGATATCAGCCATTTGAAGGAAGCCAAGATGCGCAAATTGCGCGGTGATGAAATCGCGATGATCTTTCAGGAGCCAATGACTTCATTGAATCCGGTATTCACGATTGGTGATCAGGTGATGGAAGCCATTCGCTTACATAATCATTTGTCCAAGAAGGCACTTAGTGAACGGGCGATTGAGCTGTTGAAAATGGTTGGACTGCCCCGGGCGAAGGAATTATTAAAGGAATACCCGCATGAACTGTCCGGCGGCATGCGGCAGAGGGTTATGATCGCAATTGCTATGTCCTGCAATCCGAAAGTATTGATCGCCGATGAACCGACAACCGCCTTGGATGTCACGATACAGGCTCAGATACTTGATTTGATGCAGAAGCTGAACCAGGAAACACATACCGCTATTATGCTGATAACTCATGATTTGGGTGTTGTTGCACAGGTTTGCAAACGTGTTGTCGTTATGTATGCAGGAAAGGTTGTCGAACAGGGTGATGTGAAAGATATCTTCAATCATCCGAAACATCCGTACACAGAAGGGCTGATTCAGTCGATTCCAGATCTTTACTCCAAAAAAGACAAGCTCTATACGATAAAGGGCAGTGTGCCGAAACCGGGTTCAATCAAAAAAGGTTGTCTGTTTGCACCGCGCTGCGAGTTTGTCATGGATAAATGTCTGGAACAGACCCCTGAACTTCTTGGAGAAGCCCATAAAACACGCTGCTTTTTGCATCAGTAAAAGGCGCAGAAAGGAGGCCACTAATGCGTGAAACACTCTTGAAGGTTGAGAATCTTAAAAAGTATTATCCAATTAAATCCGGTATTTTTGATAAGACGACGGAAACCGTTCGAGCGGTTGACGGTGTGAGCTTCACTCTTGCTCAGGGTGAGACGCTGGGGATTGTCGGCGAATCCGGTTGTGGTAAATCGACAACCGGACGAATGATTATGCGTCTGATTGAGCCGACGGAGGGGAGTGTGGTTTTTGAAGACAAGAACATCTTGACCATTTCTAAGCGGGAGATGCGAAGGATGCGGAGAGACGTTCAGATGATCTTTCAAGATCCTTTTGCTTCGTTAAATCCTCGTCAGACGATCGGCGATATTATTGAAGAGCCGATGATCGTTCATAAAATCGGAAACAGACAGGCACGCCGGAAGCGTGTCAACGAGTTGCTCGAGCTTGTCGGGCTGAGCAGCTATCATGCTAAACGGTTTCCGCACCAGTTCAGCGGCGGTCAGCGTCAGCGAATCGGGATTGCCCGTGCGCTTGCTGTCAACCCCAAATTAATTATTGCCGATGAGCCTGTATCGGCTCTTGATGTTTCTGTTCAGTCCCAAGTGTTGAATTTGCTTCAGGAGCTGCAGGAAAAGTTTAATTTGACTTATATTTTTATCGCCCATGATCTGAGCGTTGTCCGTCATATTAGTGACCGGGTCGGTGTGATGTATCTGGGGAAACTTGTTGAATTGTCAGAGAGTGAACAGCTCTATGAACGCCCGATGCATCCGTATACGAAGGCGCTGCTTTCGGCGGTGCCCATTCCAGATCCGGAAAATAAAACCGAACGGATTATTTTGTCCGGAGATGTCCCTAGTCCGGCCCATCCGCCGTCCGGCTGTCCATTTCATGATCGCTGCCCTTCGGCAATGGATATCTGTTCGAAAGAGGTGCCTCATCTGAAAAAGATGGAGGACGGGCGGCTCGTTTCCTGTCATCTGTATTGAGCAGACTGAGACGAACGATGCCTATTCCGGCAATCTTACTGAAAGAAAGAGGTGAACTCATTGTTTTCCTATTCAATTAAGCGTGTATTCATGCTCATCCCAGTTCTTCTCGGGATGACGATTATCGTCTTCGCGATTATTCATGCGATTCCGGGTAATCCAGCGCAAACGATTCTTGGAACCAAAGCGACGCCCGAAGCTATTCATAATTTGGATCAGTCACTTGGTCTCGATAAACCCTTGTATGTTCAATATTTTACGTATTTGAAAGATATTCTGAGCGGGAATCTCGGCACATCTATTCAGGATAATACGCCGATTGCTAGTGAAATCTGGCCTCATTTGGCCGCAACGATTGAATTGTCGTTTGCGGCGATGCTGATAGCGGTTTTTGTCGGTGTCAATGCCGGAATTATCAGTGCCTGGAGACAAAATTCTGTATTTGATTATTTGGCAATGATTATCGCCCTTATTGGCGTGTCGATGCCGATTTTCTGGCTAGGTCTGTTGGAACAATGGGTCTTTTCTGTAAAACTGAACTGGCTGCCGTCCATCGGTCAGACCGATATCACGAGTACAGTGCGGCCGATTACCAATCTTTATCTGGTCGACACACTGCTTGAAGGGCAATTGAGCCAGTTCTGGATGGTCGTCCGTCATCTGATTCTTCCAGCGGTCGCTCTTGCGACGATCCCGATGGCGATCATTGCCCGAATGACCCGTTCGAGTATGCTGGAGGTCCTGCATTCGGATTATATCCGGACGGCAAAGGCTAAGGGACAGCGGATGGGCCTAATTGTTTACAAATATGCCCTGAAAAATGCTTTTATTCCGATTTTAACAGTAATTGGCTTGCAGACCGGGCTGATGCTGGGTGGTGCTATTTTGACTGAAACGATTTTCGGCTGGCCTGGAATTGGATTGTATGTCTACAACGCGATTCAGGCCAGAGATTATCCGGTCATCCAATCGGGCATTCTGATTATTGCTTTTATGTTTGTCATGGTCAATTTTATCGTCGATCTGTTATACGGTCTGATTGATCCGCGTATTAAATATCGCTGAAAAGGAGGGAAGAAGGATGTCTCAATCTGGGGAGAGTTCTGCAGTGCAGCCGTTTGAAAAAGAACGAAGTCTGTTTGTCCAGGGACTGATTGATTTCTGGAAATCCTACCGCAAAAACAAACCGGCAATCGTTGGCTCGCTGCTTGTTCTATTTTTTATTGTCCTTGCCATTTTTGCTCCGTTGTTTGCGCCTCAGGGTATTAATGATCAGAATATCAGTATTCGTCTTCAGCCCCCGTCGGCCCAGCACTGGCTGGGAACAGATGACTTCGGCAGAGATATTCTAAGCCGTATTGTTTTCGGCGCTCGGCTTTCTCTACGTGTTGGCTTTTTTGCTGTTATCGGTTCGATTATTGTCGGTACTTTTTTCGGCGTGGTTGCCGGATATTTTGGTAAATTGCTGGATACTGTTATTTCACGCTTTTTCGATATTCTGCTTGCCTTTCCAAGCATCTTGTTATCGATTGCTATTGTGACAATTCTTGGTCCGTCACTAAATAATGCACTTATCGCCATTGCCATTGTCAATGTACCGGTATTCGGTCGTCTGGTTCGTTCACGGGTTTTGACCGTGAAAGAGGAAGAGTATATCATGGCTGCCCGATCAGTCGGCATGGGAAATACGCGAATTATCATGAAGCATATTTTGCCGAACAGCTTTGCGCCGATTATTGTGCAGGGGACACTGAATATTGCGACGGCGATTCTTGATGCAGCCGGTCTCGGCTTTCTCGGGATGGGCGCTCAGCCGCCTCAGCCGGAATGGGGAACGATGCTGTCTGAATCGCGGCAATATATAACTAATGCTCCATGGACGGTTCTTTTTCCGGGTCTTGCGATCATTCTTGTTGTTGTCGGGTTCAATCTGATGGGCGATGGCCTTCGCGATGCCCTCGATCCAAGAATGAAAAATTAAAAAAATGACGCAATTCGCAAATGAACACGAAAAAGGGAAATTTTAGTCAAAATTTTATTTGTTCTATGACCTTAATTGAGTTACAATATTAAAGATTCATATAACTTAGAGAGCTTTTAGGGGGATAAGCATGAAGAAAAAATACTTAAGCTTGGTTCTTTCCCTGATTGTTGTTCTGGCGCTTGCCTTGAGCGGCTGCTCCGGCGGTTCATCTAGCAAATCCAGCAACAGTGCGGGAAAGACACTTGTATTCGGCCGTGGAGCCGATACAACATCACTTGATCCGGCAGTGGTTACAGATGGTGAATCTTTCCGTGTCACACAGAATGTTTTCGATACTCTGGTTTCTTATAATTACAGCAAACAGAGTACGGACGTTATTCCGAGTCTGGCAACCAGCTGGAAGATTACAAATGGCGGGAAAACTTATACCTTTAATTTGAAAAAGGGTGTTAAATTCCAGGACGGAACGGCATTTAACGCACAAGCTGTTGTTTTCAACTTTAATCGTTGGATGAATGGAAAGAAATCAGGTAAATTTGCTTATTTTCCATCGATGTTCGGCGGTTATAAGGGTGATGCAGGCCTTGTGATTAAGAGTGTGACAGCTCCTAATGCAAGCACTGTGGTCTTCAGTCTGAAACGTCCTTCGGCACCTTTCCTGAAGAACCTGGCTATGTCGCCGTTCGCTATTTCGAGCCCAGCTGCAGTTAAGAAATACGGTTCGAAATACGGCTCAACAGCAGCAGTCGGTACCGGTGCTTATTCTTTCAAATCATGGAAAAGAAATGACACGATTACCCTGGTTAAGAGCAAGAACTATTGGAAGAAAGGTCTTCCGAAAATCAGCAAGTTGATCTTTAAGGTTATTCCGGACAATAGTTCTCGTCTGAATGCCTTGAAGAACGGCGAAATTGATTTGATGGACGGCGTGAATCCGAGCGACGTCAGCGGTGTTTCTGGCAATAAGCAATATCATGTCTATTATCGTCCACCGATGAACATTGCCTATATGGGCTTTAACGTAACGATGAAGCCTTTCAATAACAAAAAAGTTCGTCAAGCATTGAATATGGCAGTTGATAAGAGCGCGATTATCAAAGCGTTCTACAATGGACAGGCTCAGGCAGCAACGAACCCGATGCCGCCAAGTCTACTTGGGTTCGACAAAAATATCAAACCTTACGCCTACAATCTGAAGGCAGCGAAAAAACTTCTGGCCGAAGCAGGTTATCCGAATGGGTTCTCGACGACATTATACACGATGTCAAACCCGCGTGATTATATGCCTGAACCGCAGAACGTTGCTCAATCCGTTCAGTCGACCTTTGGTAAGATTGGTGTAAAAGTTAAGATTGTTACGGTTGAATGGTCTTCCTATATCGCGAAACTGACAAAGGGCGGCGCACCGATGTACATGATGGGCTGGACCGGCGACAATGGCGATCCGGACAACTTCCTGTACACCTTGCTTGATAAAGACAGCATCGGCGCGAACAACTTCTCATTCTATCAGAATGCTCAGCTGCATAAGATTCTGATTGATGCTCAGACAGAGACCAATGATGCAAAGCGTGTCGCTCTCTATGACAAGGCACAGGTTATTCTTCATAGCGATGCACCTTGGGTACCGCTTGTTTATGGGAAACCAGTTCTTGTTGGCAAGAACACAGTTACAGGCTACACTCCAAGCCCAACTGGTACAGAACCACTTGATACAGTCAATATTAAATAAGATATTTAAATCAACGAATCCCGTCCGATCTTACATCCGGCGGGATTTTTTTGGTGCGCCCGGCAGACTGAGGCACTGAGGCTGGAGCACGTTAAAAACGCAATCAATTTTTGAAAACAGTCGAGTGAAGAAAAATGAGTGATTGATATCACCCAATTGAAGAAAAGTTCCGCCTAACTGCAGTCGCCGCAGTCGCTACTGGCACAGATCATGTTGAAAAGCGTAGATAACGGCTTGAGTCCTATCTTGGACTTCGAGTTTGCTTAGAATATTGCTGACATGGACCTTGACCGTTTTTAACGAGATGAACAAGTCATTGGCAATTTCCTGATTACTTTTACCACGCGCCATCTGAAGCAGAACTTCCATTTCCCGGGGCGTTAGTTCATCATGCAGGACTTTTGTATGAGGATTCTTCATCCGCGACATTACTTTTTCAGTCACTTCGGGTTCAAGGACGGACTGGCCTTGATAGGTGCGGCGGATGGCGTCGGCAATTTCACTGGCTTTTGATGTTTTCAATAAATAACTGACAGCACCTGCTTCGATAGCCGGGTAGACCTTGTCGTCATCAAGAAAACTGGTGACAATGATAATTTTAGCTTGCGGCCAGGCCGTGATGATTCTCTGAGTTGCCTCAATTCCATCCATTTGTTCCATTACTAGGTCCATCAACACGATATCCGGGCGCAAAGCTAATACCTTTTTTACGCCTTCTATTCCGTTTGATGCTTCGCCAATCACTTCGATATCAGTTTGTGCCGACAAATAAGCGGATACACCAATTCGTACCATTTCGTGATCGTCAACGAATACAACTCGAATCATTTTTCTTCCCCCCTAATAATTGGGACTTTGACTTCCAGGCTCGTCCCTTTTCCCGGCACACTGACGAGCTTGAATTGACCACCGATTTGAGCAGATCGCTCTCTCATATTGTTCAGACCGTAGGATCCGGGTTTGTTTTCCTTTGTCTGAAAGCCGATACCGTCATCAGTTATCCGGAGAATCGTTAGGTTGTCGCGGGCAATGAGCAGGACAGTCAGCGTACGAGCCTTGGCATGGCGGAGCACGTTGGAAACGGATTCCTGCAGAATGCGAAAGAGCTGATCTTCAATCCCTTTTTCCAGACTGAGCGGTTCAATGGTCCAGCGGATATCCATTGGGACCTTCATCCGCAGTTCATTCAATAATTCTTCCATTCCTTTTTTCAGCGCTTTCCCATGTAATTGTACCGGGCGAAGATGAAGAAATAAGGCACGCATTTCCAGCTGAGATTGATGAATCGCCTGCTCGACGAGGATCAGCTGGCGGGTTTCCGCATTAGGGGCAGTCGTCCGATTCTCGTTAATGGTTGACAGTAGCATGGATGCGGCGAATAATTGCTGACTGACCGAATCATGGAGCTCTCTTGCCAGACGATTTCGTTCTTCTGAGACCACTTTGCGTATTGCCTGTTCCTCGAGTTCAGCGGTTTCGTTGGCCATTCTCTGAGTCATCTGCGTCTGCTTACTCACTTGCTCCGCCAATTGCTCCATTCGACGAACCAATGTCGGTGTTGCACCGCCGTTTGCCAAATGATCCGCCGTGATCGGTTTTCCTTGAGCCATTTCCGTGACAGCATCCTCCAGATTCATGAAAACGTTTCGCCAATAGAATCCGGAAAATATCCCGACGGCGAGTCCGCAGAACAGGCAGACCGCAGGAACGATAAATAGAAACGGCAGATGCCAGATTTCTTTTTCCCAAAGCAGCTCCCAATGATTCGGCGGAAAAGCGATAAAATAAAAGAGTGTGAACAGGATAAGCAGGGCGAGAGAGAAGAAGACAGCTGTTAGACATTCTCGCTTAAAAAGATTCATGTCCGCCGCACCTCCAGACTTCCGGCAACTGCGGAGACAATAATCGCTATCTTCTGCTCTCCCTCAAGATAATGTTCGGTCTGAAACGCGGCCGATTCATTGATCAAGCGGGTTTCCTTATGATCAAAAAAATCGAGCTGACCCAGACCGACAGAGTAACGGACCGATGTCTCTACGCCAAATGGTATGAGAATCCTGACGCGCCCAGCCAATTGGCGAATCAGGATCACCGCTTCTTTTCTGGGGAGAATCGTTCGACTTAAGTCAATCAGCGTGTCACCGGCGCCGACTTGAATATTAATATCATGCCATTCATAATCTTGTCTGGGTGTTGCTTGATGACCGAACCATCTGTTTTGTAACAGGGTATCCGATTCGACTGTTTTCTCCGTCTCCGCGGAAAAACGTTCCGGACGAATGACTAGCGGATTCTTTTTGGACTGAATAAAATCAACGAGGAACAGGACGAAAAGAAAAATGATCGCAATTTTGAACAGAAAAGTACTCATAATAATAATGACGAGACCAATTAATCCGATCCAAAAGAGAATTTTTCCCTTGCGGCTGGCTAGATTTTTCCGTCCGTAATACAAGAGGGCCGCGAAAAGAACAGCAGGAAAAAGGAATCCCCAATCCCCGAAAACTGACTGGACAACGAGGGCAAGCAATACACCTATCAAAATCCAGCTGAATTTATCTTTTTTTAATGAACGGAACATCGGGGACACCTGCCTTTCTAGCAACTTCCACAGAAAAAGTTCAATCGGAAAAAACGACTGGAAAATTCATTCCTTTAGAATACGATGAAAATAAAGCGAAGCCCGCGCCTTTCTGGCCGAGCTTCCTTTATTTTACTATAATTGAGTCCTAAAATGTAAGCCGGTTACTGATAATCAGCAGAATCTGTTCTTCCCGTCTGCTCCCTTTCCAGCTTCTGAATGCGAGCGTCAATGGTGTGGTGCTGGTAATCCTGATTAATTTTCTGTTCCAATCTCTGCAGATATAATTCGCTTTCTTCAAACTTGGAGAATGACTGGCCGAATGCTTCTTCCGGATGCAGAACGTGATTCATCCGGTGCTCCGCATTTGCGATATTTTCCCGGCTCATTAATTCCATCCGCTTAAGATACATATCCTTTAATTTACGCTTCATTTCTCCATATTTTTGTTCTAATTTATCAAGCTGCCCGACGGTTTGCTGATAGCTTGTTTTCAGACGTTGAGCTTTTTCCTGATAGTCCGCCTGTTCACGTGAGGCGAACTCATGTAGCTCGGTTTCAGAGGCCTGTAAAGCGATCTTTGCCTGATGCTCACGTTTTTCAGCCATCTCACTGGCTTGATGGTATTCCCTGATGAATGTATCTTTCAGAATATACTGCCGGTCAATAAGTGTGCGTACCCGCTGGACTTCCTTCTCGCAGCGGCGCAAGTGCTGATTCAGCAGTGCAATGGGATTTTTTTGCTCCTTTTCATCAAGCAGTTCATGAATATCCGAACTAATTGAGTCTTTGATTCGTGTCAATAAATTGCTCATCTTTATCGCTCCTCTGTTATAGGTTTTTTTTAATGTAATTCTTTCCACTCTTTTTCAAAATGGTCGAAGGGATCGTCAGATGGTCCAGCCGTATCGTTTGTTGAATTTTTCCATGTGTGCACGGCATAGTATAGCCCGGCCAATGCGATAAGTCCGATCAGCGACGGAATATTGCCGATCGAGAAGCCGGCAGCAATCAATCCGATCAATGCCCATAAAAATTTGGATCCGGCCGTTGCTGCGCGTGTGAATTTCTTAAAGGCAAAATAGAGAATCGCCAGACTGATGAGAAGTCCAATCATCGGTCCGATATGAACGAGCAGGACAATGAGAGAGACGGTTCCGAGAATGAAGAGAAGCACTTTTTTCATCACTTTTGTCCTCCTTTCTATATTTCCATCATAATGGAGATTCGGACGGACGATAATGTGCCACCGGTGTATCTTTGCCTAAGCCTTCAGACGTAGGGAGGATCAGTCGGTTTCGGGCAGGAGAAAACCGGACTTCGTCTCGTCCAAAAAAAAGAGAATGAATATCGTATATTTTACCAATCCGAGAGTATAAAAATAAATCCGGCACTACTGCCGGACAAGCTGGAGATTGAAAAGAAGTGAGGTCTTAAAACGTGCCGATGTTTTTCTTAATTGCGACATGGCTTTCTTTCTTATGATGTCCCTGAAAACTGCCGACCAAGAGGTCCAATTGTTTAACATGCTTGCTATAGTCAATGATTGTGGCGATCAACGGAAAAAGGTCGAGCCACTCCTCGGAAGAACGGTTAGAGAAATGAACGGAAAAAGACTGGATCAGATCTTTTTGCAATCGTTCATCTCTGCGTGTTTGTTCCTCATGGCGCTTGCGTCGGATTTTGCCGTCAAATTTTAACAGAACTCTTTCATGATAAGCCATCATTCCGTCCATTTGTTCCCGCAAGACATGTCTGAATTCATGGGGAAGCACCCGCCAGGCATTCTCATTACGGTCCAATTCATCAAGAATATGATGCAGAAGTCCAGTCGTATGGATCATCTTACGAAAAATAACGATTCGCCGCAGTTTTATATAATGCAATTTTCTTGAATACACGCGTTCTTCACGGTACCAGTGATAGAAATTTTCAATTCTCAGCTTGCGAATGTCAAATTCCGCTCGGTCGCTTTTGATTTTTGTATTATCAGAGGCGCCTTCATTCAGCAGCCGGACCCATTTCAGTAGATCAGTCGTCTGGGTTAAAATTGTCTCATACAATATGTCCTCATATTTGGGTGGAAAAAGTAGAAGATTAACGGCTGTGGCCGATAGGACACCGATGCAGACGAGGGACAGGCGCCAAAGGGCCG
Organism: Sporolactobacillus sp.; assembly: GCA_048976585.1. Classification (GTDB taxonomy): domain Bacteria; phylum Bacillota; class Bacilli; order Bacillales; family Sporolactobacillaceae; genus Sporolactobacillus. The sequence continues at coordinate 176,074 of JBHGUY010000044.1, forward strand.
CCATAATAAATTGGTGAGTGCCGCCCATGCCACTGGTCATGATGAAAATGACGGTGACCATCGTCAGCGTTAATGTATCCTTCATTTTGAGCTTCAGGTGAATTGCGATTACAAGAACGACGGCTAGACCGACAACGATCGGATTGTCTCCGACTGAGAAAACAAGCAGAATCCCGATCACCGCTCCGATACAATTCCCATAGATATTTTGAATCAGGGTTTGCAGAGAACGGCGGACGGAGGGCTGTGTCGTGACGGCTGCTGCAATGCCGGCCATGATTGGCGGTGTCATATGCAGAGCGGCCGCAATAAGAAGGGCCAGAGTTACGGCAACTCCCGTTTTCAGGCTCCGTGCTCCAATGCGCATAATCATTCTCCTCATTTCAGGGTGATGCATGCTCGGGCGAGATTCTCCGTCGTCAGCATTCCCTATTTTTTCTCTCCTATTAATAATATCCTTTCTTACTCCATGTCAAGCATCTTTCCAAGGCCTTGTACCCCTTCCCTTATAAAGGGACAATTGGCGGACGGAGTTCAGCCTTTATCCGTAAAGATCAGGATGAGTAGAAAAAAGGACGGCTATCCGCCGTCCCGAATCGGAGACCGCTTATCAAGCAGTCTCAAGAAATATCCAATTATTATTTAGAAAGCTCTGACAGAGCGAAATCGACAGCATCAAGCGTTTCATCAATATCCTTTTCTGTATGTTCGGTGGTCAGGAACCAGGCCTCATATTTGGATGGGGCAAGATTGATTCCTTTTTCCAGCATCAATTTAAAGAAACGGCCGAACATTTCGCTATCGGTATCCCTGGCTTGATCATAATTAGTCACCTCATGATCGGAGAAATAGACAGTCATAGCACCGACAATCCGATTAATGGCGATTGGCAATTGGTATTTATGATTAAGCGTATGAATACCGTCTTCCAGTTTTGCGCCGAGACGATCCATTTCCTCATAAATACCTGGTGTTTGAAGCACTTCAAGACAAGCGATACCGCTAGCCATTGAGAGCGGGTTGCCGGCCATTGTTCCTGCCTGGTAGGCCGGACCTTCCGGAGCAACCTGACTTATAATTTCTTTTCGGCCGCCGTAAGCGCCAATCGGCAGACCGCCGCCGATGATTTTACCCATTGCCGTCAGATCCGGAATAACGCCGAGATAATTCTGAGCACCGCCGTACATAAAGCGGAAGCCGGTAATCACTTCATCATAGATGACCACCGCGCCTGCTTGATGGGCGATCCGATTAATCGCTTCGAGAAAGCCTGGTTTCGGCATGACCATGCCGAAGTTGCCGACAATCGGTTCGACGAGCACACCGGCGATCTCATTGCCCCATTTATCGAAAGCTTGCTGCAGCGTTTCAACATTATTATAGGGAACGGTGATCACTTCCTGCGCCGTATTTTCGGTTACACCGGCTGAATCCGGAGTACCGAGAGTGGAAGGACCGGAACCTGCGGCGACTAGAACCAAATCAAAATGCCCGTGATAGCATCCGGCAAATTTAAGAATTTTACTTCTCCCGGTATAGGCGCGCGCCACCCGCACCGTTGACATCACCGATTCAGTTCCTGAATTCGTGAAACGAACCTTGTCCATTGAAGGAATGGCTTTTTTCAACAGGACGGCGAGATCAGTTTCCAACTCAGTCGGTGTTCCGTAAAGCACACCGCGTTCAGCCTGACGCTTGATAGCCTCCGTGATATGCGGATGGGCGAAGCCGGTAATAATTGGTCCATATGCGGCAAGATAATCAATATAACGGTTGCCATCCTCATCCCAGAAATAAGCACCCTTTCCCTTCTTCATGAAGACAGGAGCACCGCCGCCTACCGCAGAATAGGAACGCGAGGGGCTGTTGACGCCGCCAACTATATTTTCTAAAGCTTCCTTATAGAGCTTTTCAGAAGTCTGGATATTCATTGATTACTATCTCTCCTTAATATGTAGTAACGGTCAGTGAGCAAATGATCAGATGAATCGTGAATCGCCCGACGCAGAAAGGGATGCGCAGAAAATTTTATTCAAACATTCTGTGATTCATCAGAAATTCGAAATGCTCAAGAATCCGGGCAGTCAGACCCCAAATTGTCCGCCCCTTATAATTATAGAAAACTTCAGTCGTTGTAAGATTGTGGAAAGGATAATTGATACCGGCAGCAATTCGGTTAAAAGGAAAATCCTGATCGGCAGTCACGGAAAAAGAAAGTGTCCGTTTCTCGGGAATCTGCTTCATCAGCCAAGGAACCGGGATTGTAAAAGTCTCAGCAACCTCCGCGGAATTGATCCGGTAGGGAAAGGAGGGATCCATTACACCGACAAAGGGATAAATATAGTGATCATGATCAGAAATACAGGTGCCCATCTGACCGATAACTTGTATCGCTTCCTTTGGGACACCAAGTTCTTCGCATGTTTCACGTACGGCAGTTTCTTCGAGGGTCGCGTCAATTTTCTCGCTGCGGCCGCCTGGAAAGCAAATATCACTAGGTTGTCGCCTCAAAGTTGCTGCGCGGACTTCAAGAAGTACCGCCCAGGTGTCCTTTTCGGAGATGAGCGGTACTAAAACAGAAGATTTTCTGGCCAATTGTTCCCCAATAATCATTTCATCGTTTTCGATACGTCTCTTAATACTATTCAGATCCATATGATCACCTACATCCTTGACTCTTTCCTTATTTTAACACATTTTACGCTTGAAACCCGAGCTTTAAGCTTGTCTAATTACTGCTCTTCTGAGAAAATAGCAATGAGTGATCTGTATGGAAAGCTTGGGAAAGACAGCTTGCCGTTCATGCCCAGTGGAAGATTGATTTGGATGGGGAAGCAGCGGCAAAATAAAGGAGCGTATCGATTATGCTTGAACCTGGAACAAAAGCGCCTGACTTCACACTGGAATCGACGGAAGGACATTCGTTATCATTGGCTGATTTTAATGGAAAAACAGTCGTTCTTTATTTCTATCCTAAGGATATGACTCCAGGATGCACGACGGAAGCCTGCGACTTTAGGGATCAGAATGAACTTTTCCGCCAATTAAACACCGTTGTTCTCGGAATCAGTGCGGATCCCTTAGAGAAGCATCAGAAGTTTATTGAAAAGCATTCGCTTCCCTTTACGCTTCTCTCTGACGAAGATCACAAAGTGGCGGAGGCCTATGGCGCCTGGCAATTAAAAAAGAATTTTGGTAAAGAATACTACGGAATCGTTCGTTCAACATTTATTCTTGATGAAGCAGGAAGAATAGCCAAAACGTATCCGAAGGTCAAGGTCAAAGGACATGTCGAAGAAGTTTATTCCTATATAAAAGAGAATCTTGCCTGATTCCCTCACATTAAGATATAAGCAAAAAGCCGGGAGCATCTCCGGTTTTTTGCTTTCTTACGAGCGGGTAAGCACGAATTGGTGAAAATCAACTGTAACCCATCTCTACGCCATAATTGAGAAAAAAAGAAGAGCATCCATCGATCGTGTTTAACAACGATAAAAAGAGTTTAATAAGGATCATATAGAATCTACGTAAACGTAAACATTGACAGGACGAGTGTGATCAATGTACACTGAAAATGTAATTATAACGATTGTAAGGTAATAATTGATTTTGATTACCATTAACGCAGAAAGCGGGGTGCATGACGATGACAGAAGGAATTGCAAAAATCGATAAGGCGATTGAAGTACTTAAAGATTCAGGAGTGCGAATCACTCCGCAACGTCATGCGATTCTTGAGTACCTGATTATGTCTGACTCACATCCGACTGCAGATGAAATATATAAAGCTTTGGAACATCAGTTTCCAAATATGAGTGTAGCGACTGTTTATAATAATTTACGCGTTTTTAAAAAAACGGGCATGGTTAAAGAATTGACATACGGTGATTCATCAAGCCGATTTGATTTTTCGACGAAGCAGCACTATCACATCATTTGCAATGAATGTGGGAAAATTGTCGACTTCTTTTATCCTGGATTGGATGAGGTTGAGGATTTGGCTGCTCAGGTGACTGGATTCAGCGTGACTTCTCACCGCCTTGAGGTCTATGGACTTTGTCCGGAATGTCAGAAGAAGAAGGAACAGTCGGGAAACGATCAACCGGGTAAGAAAGAGGAACACGTCTAACGGTTCTGTTCCTATCACTTAAAAATCTGTCTTGATGAGGAAGTCAATCGCTCTTTATTGACTTCCTCTTTTTTATCTTTCCATTTGCTGGATCCGATCTGATCTGCAAAATTCTTTCACAGATTTGATGAAGTCTATTGACGTCGCTCTTAATCCATGGTAAATTTAATAACGTTGTTTTTGACAAGGAACGACAGGATTCAGCTTTTGAATGTTGGCTCCACAAATAAGTTATTGACTTGATTACTTTCACGTTATATAATATTACTTGTCTTTTTAAAAAGCCTTTTGAGTTTTAACCGTTCATGACATATGATTCAAAAAAAGTTATTGACAAAGTTAACTCTCAGTGGTAAGATATAAAAGTTGCTGTTAAGGAATTGACAGCACGAAATGCTCCTTGAAAACTAAACAAAAGCCAAGCGTATTTTTAAAGGGCTAGCCCCCTTTAATTAAGAATTTGCTAGGGATCATCACGTAATAAATATTTAAAACGAACTTCCACAGGATGTGGTGGCTTCTACGTTGTGCACAGGACGTGCACGGGTTTAGCAGAAGTTCCGCTCTTGTGGGTACGATAAAGTAATACTTTTTGGAGAGTTTGATCCTGGCTCAGGACGAACGCTGGCGGCGTGCCTAATACATGCAAGTCGAGCGCACAGAAGGGAGCTTGCTCCCTGAAGTGAGCGGCGGATGGGTGAGTAACACGTGGG
>JBHGUY010000045.1:0-12760 GCA_048976585.1 Sporolactobacillus sp.
CAAACATTCGTTACTTATTGATCCCTAGCAAATTCTTAATTAAAGGGGGCTAGCCCTTTAAAAATACGCTTGGCTTTTGTTTAGTTTTCAAGGAGCATTCCGTGCTGTCAATTCCTTAACAGCAACTTTTATATCTTACCATGCTGTCTTCAGAATGTCAACATCTTTTTTTCATCATCTATCAGACGACTTAAATTATTTTACTCTGTTGGGGCACTTTTGTCAATCCTTTTTTTCTTCATTCGGATTCACTAATTGCGGCGACAACGTTATTTATTTTACCAGCTCTGAGGATTTTGTCAATCCTTTTTTTATAAAAGGAAGTCATTGCTTAGTAGGACCGTAAGTTGGTTCGGCAAGACTCCCCGCAACCCGTATCTCTTACAGATCGCATAAACCGGATAACTTGCCCATAGAATGGTACAAACATCAGAACGAGGGGGACGCATATGCTCTGGATCATCAATGGGAAACGCCTAAAAAACATCCTGTTTATTCTTCTCGCTGCATTCTTCGCCGCACTAATCCTTTTTGTCCAGCGACAGGATACCAGTGTTTTTACACCAATAAAGGAACCCGGGGCATTGTCCCGGGTCGAAACCAATCAAAAACAGTTGGCTCTAACTTTCGACAGCAACTGGGGGGAGCAGCAAATTAATTTAATCCTCAGCGTATTAAAGAAGGAACACGTCTCCGCGACATTCTTTTTTTCGGGGGAATGGGCTGAGCGCCATCCAGATATCGTTCAACGTGCTATTAAAGATGGAAACGAGGTCGAATCGCATGGCATGCGTCATGAAGACTATACGCAGCTGAGTGATGCCGATGTGCGCCGGGACATGCTTTTTGCCACAGAGGGACTCTATAAAGCAGGGGGATCCCATCCGCAAATGATCCGCCCACCTTATGCCCGGATAAACGAATCTGTTCTGAGGACAGCGAGTGCGCTTCATTTACAAGTCGTACTCTGGAGTGTTAATCCCCAGGATGAAACAAATCCCGGTTATAAGATAATCGTTCAACGGGTACTCGAAGACGCGGGAAAAGGCGACATTATTCGTCTGCACGCTTCGGACTCTGCGAAACAAACCTATCGCGCACTCCCACTTATTATCCGAGAGATGGAAAACAGAGGGTATCGTTTCGTCTCTCTGAAAAGTCTCATCGCTGATTCGCAGTCCAAGCATCATCTTCTCCAATAAAGTGAGTAGCCATTTATGGTTTTTCCGATTGCTTTTTCAGTGTTGTCGAAATAGTGTCCATCAGTTCTTTCTTGAAAAGAGGCGAAGCGACCATCTCCTGCATATCCTTTTGAACCTGTTCTCGGAAAGGCTTGGTACGCAACAGTGTCAAATATTGCTGCTGAAGCTCGGGTGCTTTCAGGACATCCATCATCATCCCCTGGTAGCCGGGATCCTTCATCATTCTTTTCAGCAGATTTTCATTTTCCTTCTGCATTGATTGAGCGAGTTTCTCGGAAAAGTCAGGATCCTTAAACAAGTCCGTCCAAAGCTTTTTCCCCTGTTCAGACTTAAAGGTTTCAAAGATTGTGTTTTTGATTGCCGGTTCATCAAAGATAATCGCTGTCTTCATTTCTTTGTCTTCCAGCAATTCTTTAATCGTTTTCTTTCCATCGTCAGTCTTCAGCATGTCTAGGACCATTTTTTTATTTTCCTGATAGGACGGATGAGCGGAATCGTTGCCGCCGCAGCCCGCGATTATAAGCAGGATCGGAAACAGCAAAATGAGGAGCGTAATTCTTCGCAAGGCGTCTTCCTCCTTAATTTGGCATTTTATCCGTTAATATGCCGGATTCCAACAATTTTATGCGCCTATTCGAATTCCACCGTCCGTTGAATCAGAAAAAAAGATTCCCCTCCGCTTGCGGGAATCCTTTCATGCCATCCTTTTTTATGAAAGCTTGTGAATCACTTGTTCAGCAATATCATCGTAAATGCCAGCAACCTTGTCTCCTGGGAAATAGACGCCAGGAGCAAAATCTTCCGGATGATTGTCCGGCTGGCGCAAAGGCACGCGCCCAAGAAGATCAGTGCCGAGCAATTCGCTCAGTTTATCCCCGCCGCCTTGGCCAAAAACATATTCTTTCTCGCCGGTTTTCCGGCTTTCAAAATAAGCCATATTCTCAATAACTCCGACAATCTCGTGTTCCGTTTTCACAGCCATCGCACCGGCTCGAGCAGCAACGAAAGCAGCAGTCGGATGAGGGGTCGTGACAATAATTTCTTTTGAATGCGGCAATTTGCTGTGCACGTCCATCGCAATGTCACCGGTACCGGGAGGCAAGTCAAGCAGCAGATAATCCAGTTCGCCCCAAGAAACATCATTGAAGAAATTATTCAGCATTTTCCCAAGCATTGGTCCGCGCCAGATCACCGGATTATTGTCCTCGACAAAAAAGCCCATCGAGATCACTTGGATACCCAGCCGTTCAACAGGGAGTATTTTTTTATCTTTGACTTCGGGACGTTTTTCAATTCCCATCATATCCGGGACACTGAATCCGTAGATATCCGCGTCTAATAAGCCAACTTTTTTCCCCTTGCGTGCCAATGCCAATGCCAAATTGACTGAAACCGTTGATTTGCCGACGCCGCCTTTCCCACTGGCAATCGCCAGAAAATTCGTGGTCGTCTCTGGTGATAAGAGCGTCTTTCCCGGAGCAGGGAAACCACCAAGCGCCTCAATTTCCTGATCGGTCAGCTGCACAAAACGCATGCCGACCGATTTTGCTCCTTCTTCTTTCAGCTTTGTCGAAATTTCGACCTGAATTTGCATCTGTTTGACGCTGTCCGCTTTAGACAACGCAATTTTTACACTAACGAAATCCTCTTTAATTGATAAGTCGCGTAGCGCACCCGTATCTACCAGATTTTTATGTAAAAAGGGATCTTGAACCGTTTTCAAAACATCAATTACTTTTTGTCTCTCAAGCATCTGAAGAGCCGCCCTCTCATTAACAGATTTCCGGCCAGCCAAGACGAACCGGTAGAGTCCCGCCCAAACTGACACGATATAGTCACAGCCTTTTATACGTTTAGTATAGCAAAACTTGACCGGAAACAGTTGAAAAATGATTAGGGCTTATGGCCTTTGTTCAATTTTTTCCTTACTGAAATAGCGCATGATACCCTGGCTGATTGATGCAGCTGCCGAGCTTTGATAGTCCTTACGCACAAGAAGACCGCGCTCCGCTGGATTGGAAAGGAAGCCTACCTCTACCAAGGCAGCTGGAGGTACGGATTTTTTCAGTAAATAGACATGACTAATCGCTTTCGCCCGGCGATCGGTATTGCCAAGGTTTTGTTTCAGAGAATCTTGAATCAGCAGAGCAAGCCGTTCGTTTTTGCCTGAGTTAGGATAGTAAAAGGTCTGTGCGCCGCGCCAGCGCTCATTCGGAATGGCATTAAGATGAATACTGATGAATGCATCGGGATGATTGCTTTTGATGATCGCTGCACGCCTCAGCAAATCCTGCGTTTTATGGCGGCCTGTAAAATCTTCATCCGCCAAATCATCGTCCTTATCACGTGTCATGATAACTACCGCCCCTATTTCCTGAAGATAATCCCGCAGGTCTCTGGCAATCTGCAATGTAATTTCTTTTTCCACTGTATTTCCGCCCACCGCCCCGCCATCAATTCCGCCATGCCCCGCATCGACAACAACCACCCGGCCGGCGAGCGGCATATTCCAATTCTGTCCAGTATGTCTGCTGACAATCAGCCAACGTGCACCGGCGATTGTCAAACATATGGCAAGAATCAACAGAAGCCCTCCCAGCCATTTCCGTTTCATAAGAATCCCTCCATGATCAAGCTTGTCTCTTGACCATGTATATGGATTCATTAACCATTTCATGACTGCTGTCTATCTCTTTTGCAATTTCAGCCGCCAGCGTTTTAAGGCACTTTCGTATCCTTCTTCCCACCATTGATGAAGAAAATTCCGGCAAGTCTCTTCTAATCCCTCAAGTGCCGGATCATCCGCTGACCAGAACAGCCAAAATTCATAAAAGTCATGCTGAAGCAGCTCCAGTGTCTTCTCGCTTCTTTTATAGACTGTTTCTTTATCTTCCCCATAGAAGCCGAACTTGGCCATTGACGATCCAAGCAGAAAAGCCTCTAGCGCATATTCGGCTGACATATCCATTCCGGTACTGCCGGATGAAGGAATCAACGCCAGATAACTGTCGAAACTGCTGTGTATCGAAGCCTCGATCTTCTCAAAAGAAAGCTCACGCAAAGCCTGACGTTCAAAATCCATTTGTTTGTGATATTTTTTTTCCTGAAAGTCCATAATGATCGCCATTCGCTGCGCCTCCTTCACCCTTATGTTTTTCAAATAAGGCGCGTTCAACCGTAACAGGTTTTTCCATAAGCAAAAATCGTCTCTGTATCAAGGCTTGTATCGAAAAGAGACTGGATTCTTCATCCTTTACTCAAGAAATTAAAATGGCCCCATTTAAGGGGCATCTAAGGAGGAAGCTGTTACTGCAGCTTCAATTCTCATTATGTCTGCGGAAACTTAATTTTTGCTTAATTTAAATGTAACGTGCCAAACAATCTCTCCCTACTGGAAGTTCTTTTAAAAGCCGCATTGCCGAATGGCTTTGCAGTTTTCGCTCGAGTACGTATAAAGGGTCCCAAAATTAGGCACTCCTCAATACTTTCTGACTTGAGAGGATGCATTCAGTTGCAAATGTACGCACTTGATGCCGAGTGAAGCAGTATGCGCAAATAGACTTCTTCCTGACGGTAATGATCCGAACCCGTCTCCGCGTAAATTTTCCATGTCTGTCCTGGTAAATCATATCGACGATGTCTCCCTTTTGCATAAGAGTCACTCCTCGTATTATAAGTTTTGAACTTAATCGTAAATCCCTATTCAACATTCCATAATTATATCGAACATCCGTTCGCAAATCGAGACGATATAGGAATAAGCGTTCGTAATCCGTCTCTTAAAGATAATGAAATGGCTGTTGCGCTTCAAAATGGTTACCCTTTGCATAAATAATTTATCTGATTATACCCTTTGCTCATATTACCCTTTATATACGAACATATATTTGGTATAATCGAATTATAGAATATATGTTCGGTGATGATTTGATTGGCAAACAGAATAAACTCAGTTTCTTCAAATTTCAGCTGCGTTTTGCCAGTAAACAAGCTTGCGAAAGCTATTTATTTTCCATGAAGTGGCCGGATAATTTTGTATGCCCCAAATGTGGAGGCACAGCGTTTTATACCACGAGGATCAGAAATCTGCCGCTCTATGCCTGCCGCCAGTGCGGCCATCAGACCACCGTTACGGTCGGGACCGTCATGGAGAAGACGCGCACCGATCTGAGAAAGTGGTTCTGGGCCATCTATATGATTGCTGAAGTCAAACGTGGTCTTTCCGCGGTGATGCTGGCCCTCCAAATCGGTGTCACGTATAAGACGGTCTGGCTGATGCTGCACAAAATTCGTCAGGCTATGGCCCAACGAGATGCTCGGTACCGTCTGGCCGGTCTGGTTGAAATGGATAATGCTTTTTTCGGTGCCCCTACGGAGGCGGTAAACGAGGACGCGGTACGGAAAATCGGAAAGAGTCAGGTCGAAACCGCTCGCCTGGGTCTTGGGACGAATAAAGTCGGCGGTCACAACCTGTTTGCCGGTTTATCGGAATCAGACGGTCGGGAAGCTGTTCGTGCCGCACTGGAATCGGGTATTCAGCTGCTCGATACAGCTTTCATGTACGGCAAAGGGCGTTCTTAGGAACTGATCGGTGAAGTGATTGCTAATTTTCCAAGAGATCAGGTTATTATCGCCGATAAAGCGGCACATGATTTCTCCAGAGGCGAAATGGTATTGAATAATGATCCGGATTTTTTGAAAAAATCAGTGAATGATGCACTCCTGCGGCTGAAAACAGATTATATCGATATATTCTATATCCATTTTCCTGATGAAAAAACGCCGAAAAGCGAGGCTGATTCCGTATCTGAAAGACGCGCGTATTTCATTTGTTCCCTATTTCCCGCTTGAATCGGGACTGCTAACCGGCGAGTACACAAAAAATTCGACGTTTGCTGAAAATGATCCGCACAGCAAAAACGAGAAGTTTACAGGCGAGCCGTTCCAGCGTACGATGGCGGCTGTCGACACGCTCCGTCCGTTCGCACGTCAGCACCATGTTGATGTGCTCCAGATTGTGCTCGCATGGTATCTGGCCAACCCTGACTTGACGGCAGTGATCCCTGGTGCCCGCAATGCTGCACAGGTTCCGGGCATTGTGAAATCGCTTGATGTCAGCCTTTCAAAAGATGAATATGACCGGATCGACCGAAATTTCACGAATTTATAAGGATCACGGATTCATTGAATACTGAAGATAAAAACGAGGCATCCTTGTGATGCTTCGTTTTTATCTATCTCAAGACGCTTAGCTTCGGTGTTCTTTTTTAGGAAACAGTGTATAGCTGAAACTGTAAATAAAATCGACGGCTAGAATGAAGAGCCACTGTAGGGAGCGCCACAGAAACATTTCTGTGTTATGCGGATGACCGGCGAAATAATGCATCATGAGCATGAGTCCTGAACCGATTACCCAAGCAAATAAATGACGGTACCAGCCCTGGCGCTCCTGTTCTGCCCGTTCTTTTCCAAACTTTTTCTTTTTCCCCGGTTTCGCCCCTCCTGCGAAGTGATAGACAAATTGCCCGTCAGCCCATTTGATGATTTGCGAGCCGAACGCCACACTGACTCCGAGATACACGGTTGCCAGAACATGGGCAAAGCTGGCCGTGCCACCGTTTCGCAAGTCAACAAAAGTAACCATGAGCAAAATGAGATCCAGAACCGGTGTGCAGGCAAAAAAGAATAAACTGAGTCTCTCTTTTTTTAAAATATACCGGATGACTAACCCAAGCAAAATGAAAAACCAGAACCCAGTTTCATCAGCCACCATGAACCAGAAAACCATCGGACCACTACTCTCTTCAACGTATTCGTACATTCATATTGTATCAGAAACAAGGCTGAGTCATCCTCTTCTTTTTCCTTCGGCGTGATCACAGTCAGTAAACCGGACTTATACCAGTTCGCCGTTTGCAAAAATGACTTTTCCGTTAACCTAGGGTTTGTTGCACCAATAGCCAAATCGGCCATTTCCTGATTCTTACAGGACTATCTGGTCGAAAAGTGTAGGAAATTTAGTTTGAGAGGAACACTCGTTCGCAAATAAGTAAAAAAGCGCAGAGAAGCCCTAAGGCGTCTCTCCAGGTTCATGACCAAGAATTTGAGGGCGATCACTGTTTCACTGGTTTCTCGTAACATCGTGTAGATACGATTCAAACCGAAACGACGTTTGCCTTCGCCAAACTTCTCTTCTACTGGGATGCGTCCCTTGAAGTCACGTCGATCAGTTTCCCGATTTGTTTTTTGAAGCTGTACGTCTTTGGGTTTCCGACCCAGTCTCGGTCCGCTGAGCCGAATGTGATGTAGCTTGCAGTAGTCCAGATTATCCCGATTCCGATAGAGAGTATCTGCCAGAACGGCTTCGGGATAAAAGCCGTAACGTCGCCGGTAAGTCTCAACAGAAGTCTGAAGGGTCGTGCCTTCATTAAAGTTATTCCAGTTCAGTTTTTCAATCAGTGCGTCTCCGTTGACCAGACTGATGGCCACTTTAGCGCCGAATTCCACACGGGCCCGGGCTTTGCCCCGGACAATCGGCCGGACATGAGGCTGAGACAGGCTGACAATCCGGTCGTTAATCCGATCCTGATGATGCTGGTACATCCAATTCTGCTGACGGTACAGTTCATGAGCCACAAGCAGATTGCGATAAAGCGGGGCTGGAAGCGGCGCCAATGAAGATTGTGCCGCCAACTTGTGAATGGTTTTGAGATCTCGTTTCACAAAATCCAGTTGTTCCTTCACCGCCTTGCGGCGTTTTGCCGGACTAGGACGACGCTGTTTGGCAATAGCCAGATAGGCGCGATGGGCCTTTCTCCGGTACGTTCTTGGTTTGACTCCAAAGCGTTCCTGGATCGGGTGATAGAGTAAATCAATGATTTTTTCCAGTTTTTGACGCACCTGATCCAGCAGAGAAACATCTGTGGGATAAGCGATATCCGCTGGGGTGCAGGTGGCATCCAGAAGCAGCTTGCCCTTGTTTTCCGATTCTTCGGATTTGGGATCGGACGGATCCGAGGAATCAGATTTCCCGGATGAACTGGAAGGGGGCTTCGGATCCTGATGATCCGGGTGTTCCTTCTCCTTGTCCGCCTCTTTAGCCGACTGCTGAACCAGCCATTTGTTGATCTGATTGATGTCACGTTTCTTGAGACGTTTACGGAACCGGGCCATCATGGAATAGTGAAAAGGTGGTCGCTGCTGAAAGGCCGGAAGGCCAAGAAAGTACTGCATGTACGGGTTTTCCGTAATCTGTAGCACCGTTTCCCGGTCCGAAATTCCCTGGCGCTGCTGGATAATTAGAGCGCCCAGCGCAAGATGTGCGGAAAAAGGTTGGGTTCCCTTCGCTGTCGCTTTTTTAAAGGTGGCGGCATAGTGCTCTTCCACTTTCCACCAGGGGATGATCTGGGCCAATTTGACCCAGCGATCCTCTTTATTGAGAGTTCCTCCGAAAGGAAGGAAAAAGTCTTCAGGCAAAATCATTTGATGTTCCTGATATTTGTACAATTGAGTCGCCCCATCTGCAAGGTTTTTTGTCCGGAATTGCCCGAACGACGGTTTATTACCCTGCATATTTATTCGACAAAAGTGTTTAAAAAACCTGCTGTATCAGCACTTTTTTTATGTTCAGCAAGCCCTTCAGTAGGACTATTGTTAAAACAAGCTAAATCATCATTTAACTTCACACGGTTATTATTTATATTAAAGGGACTGTTTGTCATCCTGACCGGAGTTATGGTCAGCTTGTTTCGAATATTCATTGAATTATCTCTGCATATATGGAATGATCTTTATCAATTTATACCCGGTCAGCCCTTATTTATCATACCAGCAATCCTAATTGCGATTGCATTGGGACTGATCATTGGGCTGATTGTCAGATCAGAACCGAATATTATAGGGTCAGGAATCCCCTAAGTGGAAGGGCAATTAGCAGGTGAATCTGATCACTGAAATGGTCGGAACCTTGGAACACTTAATGCCGCTCGCTAGGCGTTGCATGCCTCCCTTTCCACTATTGCCATTCATAAATCTATAGCATAAACAAAAGCACTTTCTTTAAGATGCTTCTTTTTTTCTTCGATCTAGCAATATATTGCATTCTGTTAATATCTAATTATTGTGTCAAAACAAAATAATGATTACTAAAATAATAAAAAAAAGAGAAAACAGGAGAAGTGAAGCCAAACCTACAATCAAAAAATAAAAAAATCGTAATAATGAAAGCCCAATGTTAGTTATCTCTAAAACCTTTTCATCAGGTGTCCTCAGAAGTATTTCTAAATCGCTGTTCTCTTCATAATTCTGTTCAATATACCCATTCTTTAATAAATATCTGAGACCTGATATCACGCTACCCTTTGAATAGAATGTTAATAATTTCTTTAAATCATTGATTGACGTTAGATAATATTCATCGGGATATTCATTATCTTTATCCGCATACCTACGGTTGATAATTAAGTCTTTCCTTTTTTTTGATAGATATCTCAATATTTTCAGAGACATCGAATCAGTTGGCAGCATCTTATCACCTACTCATTAAGTTGAATGGCCTTAATTCCGACGTTATTCTAGCAGCATAAACATGATGATTTTTTCATCGCTAACTATGTAAGCCCAATCCATTCTTTAATTTTGGTCATCCATTTGTGATTGATATCTCGATCTTCTCACTCTCCAAAGGGACCTCCGATTTATTGCTACTTCTATTTTATCAGCATTTTCTGTCTACGTCCTGAGAGACGATGTTCATCCAAAACTGTTCATTTTGAACTCAGTCTAGCTTTTTCATTCCGTTCACTCTCGTATAATAAATTTTGATCTTAAAAGTAGGTCGCTGTTCAGCTCCGATACCGCGTGTATACTCCTCTCTACTTTTCTCAAACACTTGCGATCATGCGGTAGAATAAAAGAACCATGTTCCCTTTTAAAGCGGCGATTTAATTGAAAAATAAATGGATAAAGCAAAATTTTTCTCTAATATCACTATTGTCAGTGGGAACAATCACCCTGCTCCTATATCTAGATTTGTTGAGCGTAGAGATTATCACCCTGCCTAGATGGATAGCCACTATTTTTATTCTGTCATCTCCTCTAATCCTGGTGTTTTCGCTTATCGGCCTAACATCTTTAGGAATCAGCACTTTCAAACTTCTGGGCAATCAAAAACAATATACATTGAGAATAGTGCTTTTTATTTGCTTTATTATCTTCATCTTCTGTTCTTTTTCCATAGGAATCCATCTGCTGGCCTTTCTAAATTGATGGCAATATCCACACAGAACAGTACAGTGCATCACAGTCGAATAGTTTCTACCCGATCCGTGTCAACCAGTGCAATGGCATATGAAGCGGATCACTTTTTCTATTAGACAGCATCACCGTAATACTGATAATGCCTAGATTGCTGTTATATACAAACTAGCAACCCTTACTTCCAAAGGGACAGCCGATTGCGAATTACTCTCGGACGTTCATCGGCCAAATGATTCGAGCCATTGACCATCTCCCCAGGAAAATTCTGAACTACCGGACGCCTGCTGAGGCATTCAAAAGGGAACTACAGAAACTGGCGAGATGAATTGCCTTTTGTTCCTGCCGCCTAGGCGGAGGAACAAACCCAGTGGTACCGCCAATTGTCCAGATGGCTAATTTATTATTGCAATCTAGCAGTTATTTTTACATACATTTCACGCGACAAAATGAAACTTGCGAGCGAATCACAGTCTAAATTGGTCATTATTTTAGCCTTAATAAGATGATCGGCCAGCTCGTCAAATTCCCGGGATTGCTTTTTAGTCAGATAAGAAGGTGCCTTGACGGAATCCGCCGGCGGCTCCGGCCCTTAAATTTTCAAAAAGGGAGTTTTTGCGCGCAATAGGCTCGACTCGCACGACTCCCGCCGCGCTTGCAAACTTTTTGACATCCCCCTGGGGGTCTGCATCAGCACGGAACAAATCCAACATAAAAATTTTCACCTTTATCTTTTGAATTTAATCCATCTGTTTCCACATACTCGCGACCAACGTTGACACCCATTACACAGTCACACTCAGGTGCATAATCAATGCTCACATCATTCGGCACACGCGTTGTCATGAACGAACGCAATTGATTGATGTTGTCTCGCTAACTTCAATAGCTGCTATTTGAATCAATCCTCCTCTTCGGTTTGTTAAACTTTTCCAGTATTTTGAACAACATTTCTTGTGTCTTTTGCTTGTGTGACGTTTGATACAGCCGATTGTATCTTCTGATGCATTGACTCGCTCACCGGAATGTTGCATCGTATAGAATGGCACGATCTGGTCCTGAACGTAAGTGACTACGCACAGGCCATGATACTTGCTGGCTAGATATTGCCTCAGCACTTCAGGCTCTGAGCGACTACTGTACAGGCCACGAGATCTAGCCACACATAATTTCCCGCTAATTGAACTGATGAATGATTCATTTATTTGTTCATTCACCTAATTTGCTTTGCATCATAGGCTAAAGTGAATATAAAAGTTAGGTGGTGTTCATGTGTATTATGATGATCAACAATACCGTCAAATGAGTCAAGACACTTCTTTATCCACATTCACTGCTGCTCTTCTTGATTCCGTCAAAGGTGAAGCAGCAGCCGTTGATTTTTACACGCGTTTAGCACAAACTGCTCCAAATAGCACAGCAAGAGAAGATATTCTTCATATCATTCAAGACGAGCAGGATCACTTTCGTGCATTTAGCCAATTATACGTTCAATTAACCGGAACTCAACCTTCTTATCAGATTACTCCGGTTCAATTCAATACCTATATGATGGGTCTAAGGATCGCATATCGTGATGAATTAGAAGATTACGAGAAGTATCGAAACTATTATCTGATGACTCAGGATCAAGCAATAAGAGATATTTTTTTTCGGGCATTCTCCGATGAAATCAAACATGCCATTCGGTTTGGTTTTTTAACTACATCTTTAAGTTAGGTAAATAAGGAACTTATCCATGCTCCTTATTACTATAGGTCTAGATAATATGCATCAAAACGAAGATTCCTGATAACAACCCAAACAACCCATCCTTGCTGCCACCGTGTGTCCATAAGGATTCTGCCCGTCTCACCACGGTTTCGTAGCAGTGTCGTTCATACATTGAACGAATATGATATTGAAATAGCCATCTGAACTGAGGCTACCCAATGAACGAAAATGAATCAATTGCTTTTTATGCGTTTCTAAATGCGTTAGGAACTACGACTGCGGCCATCGGCTCAACACCAACCATCGTATTGATGGAACCTACAAAAAAAGATTTAGGCATAATCGGCAACGCATTGCAGGCTGCTGGCAGTGGCCTTCAGGCCGATATTTCAGAGGATGCTCCCGATATTTATGGTAATGGATTGCAAGCAATGGGCAACACGCTTGTCATTTATGGACTAATGGACAATGCAGATGACGATAATGATCAGCGATGGCAGATTACTGGAAACTGGTTTCAGGCACT
Organism: Sporolactobacillus sp.; assembly: GCA_048976585.1. Lineage (GTDB taxonomy): Bacteria > Bacillota > Bacilli > Bacillales > Sporolactobacillaceae > Sporolactobacillus. The sequence continues at coordinate 12,697 of JBHGUY010000045.1, forward strand.
CGGCGGCAGTTACTCGCTAAAAACAAACTTTGATTCTGAAGATATAAACCAGAAACAGGCTCTG
>JBHGUY010000046.1:0-182183 GCA_048976585.1 Sporolactobacillus sp.
GAGTTGGGACTAACTATTAGCGGATTAGGTCTAACTTTTCGCGGTTTAGGCCTAACTTCCGATATTGGGTCTAACTTTTCCGGAGTTGGGATTAACTATTAGTGGGTTAGGTCTAACTTTTCGCGGTTTAGGCCTAACTTCTGGTATTGGGTCCAACTTTTCCTGAATTGGGTCTAACTATTTGAGAGTTAGGTCTAACTTTTCGCGGTTTAGGCCTAACTTCCGATATTGGGTCCAACTTTTCCTGAATTGGGTCTAACTATTTGAGAGTTAGGTCTAACTTCCGGTATTGGGACTAACTATTTGGGCAGTGCCGCGATTGAGGACATTGCCAGCTTTGATAAATTCTCAACGGCCTAGCCTTCGGATTTGATATCTTTCTGCTTACTGCCATCTTTCTATGGATAATGACATTTGAACCTTTATTCTTAGTAATCTTGCTGGCTCGGTCAACCGCTTCCTTCTTTGTTTGAAAAACATCGCTCGGCTGCTTGGCGCTCCTCGATTTCACAGCCCAGCCATTATCCTGTGGGATGATACATTCATCTTTTAACCTAGATTCCCGGAAAATTATACCAAGGTGTCCCGAAATCCGCATCAGTAAAGGATTTATAGCCTAATGTCGTTTCTGCATTGGTATAATTATACTAGTTACTTTTGGTCGAGAAATCCCTTAACATTAAGGATTTTCATGGCCTTGGTATAAAAGCACGGGAATGCAGGTTTTAAGCAAGACGTGCCAAGTGATCAGAATCGTGATTATCCTCTTTTTGCGGATCAACTGTTTTTTATGATCCCTAATTTTCCTTAACCGAAGCATTGGCTTTCCACTTTTTTGATTTACTGACTGCGATAGGGACCGTCCGATCGTCTGAATAACTGTCGTCGAGCAGGGCATTGGCGATATCGATTGCTTTTTCCTTAAAAGCGGATCAAAATTTATAAAAGACGGTGGATAATTTTTTGCGTCCAAGGCAATTTTCATTCCGTCTACTTTTCTCTTGTTTTTTATTTTATTAACTCTTTCCTGTATTTTTAAACATGTCAATATATCAAACAAAGCGGGTACAAGCGCATCTCCCTGCTCTTTTTTAAAATAGTTCTTGATTGATAGAAACCAAAAGTATTAAAGTAAGGTTAGTGTTTTGAAAAGGGAATGAGAAGGGGATTTAAACCGGTGTTAGCTGTACATGTAAGACATGTTACGATGTACGAAAATGTTGCTTTTTTTCTTTTATCAATCATGATAAACGCGTTTGGAAATGCTTTGACGGTCTCTTTGAATTTGGGGAGTGCGCTCTGGACCGCTTCCTCTGTGAATTTCACACGATTTACTGGCGTTCCGCTCAATCTTTCGCTTTTTTTATTTGGGCTGGCCGTTATTCTGATCAATTCAATTATTCTGCGCAAGCTGGAATGGCACCGGATTCTGGGAAATCTTGTGTTCATGGTTCCGTTCAGCTATTTGATTGGTTGGACGAATATTCTGCTGATTGGCGATGGTATCAATCAACTGCCACTTTTTATCCGAATTATTCTCGATATCGTTGGAGTCTGCTTGATTTCCATGGCGATTTCGATCTATCAGCGAGTAAATTTGATGCTTCATCCCTGTGATGATTTTATGCAGATTATCCGCTTCAAATTTTTCAGAGGCAGTGCGACAATTGCTCAGTTAGTCACCTTTTTACCACCAATTGTTATCGTGCTTATTTGCTGGATTAAAAGCGGTCATCTTTATGCGATAAATATTGGAACCATATTTGCATTGTTGTTCCAAGGAACGTTGGTTGGTGTTTTTGATAAAATGATTCTTCCTTCACTGAAACATCAACACTTGGAGAAAAATGCGTAAGGACTGGAGCTCTGCTGAATAGATCAAAATTCTGTTCAGTTTTCGAATGCTGAGCATCCATGCTATACTAGCTACATCGAATTAAATAGGCGATGACGTTCGCCGCTAAATGCTGCTTAAGTCAGCTGATGACGTCTGCCTTGATACTTCCTTTCTTGGAAGCTTTTTGGGGCAGGCGTTTTTTAATAACTATTGAGGAGGATTTGTTCATGTACTACGTGCTTTTTGCCCTTTTTGGTATTATCGGGGCTTGGTTTCGCTATTCCTTGGAAATTCTGATGCCTTTTCACTCTTACCCTGTCGCAACGCTAGTTATTAATATACTGGGCTGCTTTTTGCTAGCCTTTGTGACACGTTTTCTGATTTGGATTCCTCGGTTGTCGCAGCAAATGGTTTCCGCAATTGGGACGGGTTTTGTTGGTTCATTTACTACCTTTTCAACCTTTACACTTGAGAACGCGCAATTGTTGAATCGCGGCGCTTATATTGCGGCGGCTAGTTATCTAATTTTCAGTATTGGCGGGGGACTTGCCGCATGCGCGCTGGGGTACCGTCTCAGCAAAATGCTGCTCATTCATAGAAAAAGGCGGCCGAATCATGCTGATTAATTATTTGATGGTCGCATTTGGTGCAATCTTTGGCGTCTTTGCCCGCGTTTTTTTGACAAAGTGGATAAAAGAGAAATGGAAAGGATATTTTCCACTGGCCACTTTCCTGATTAATCTGTCGGGAGCATTCATCTTGGGGTTTATCACGGGTACAGGTCTTCCGGATCGATTAGCCTTACTTACTGGCACCGGATTTGTCGGTACCTATACGACTTTTTCCACATGGATGATCGAAGCCTTTGAATTACAGCGCCGCAGGCATTCGATGATTTTCTGGAGCTATCTCGCAGGTACCTTTCTTTTTGGCATTGCCGCTGTTTTTGTCGGTATGAAACTTGGACACGTGCTCTAGATTATGCCCTGAAGCGGATGCTGTTCACACACATGTGAAGCAGTTCAGCATATGCTGCTCAATAGCTATGCATTGTGCACGTGAAAAACATTGGTTACGTCTCTTTATAAAAGAATAAACGATATGTATAATTATTTGAATATAATTATAAAAAAATAATTAATATTCATAATGTATGCAGAGCACTAAAAAGATATAGCAGATAGAATGACCGATAAAAAACTAAATAATACAGCATAAATCCTTAATTATGGGCAATTAATAATTATAATCGTTATTAATTGCTTTTTTTACTGAGGACAATTATCATTCTCAATTACAAAAAATAATTGAGAACAAATCCTTTTAAACGGCGTAGAATGATGGTAGAATTCTAATGTAGGAATCACTTAGTAAAGAATAGGTGCACCTGTCAAATGGTTGGAAAGATGAAAAGGGGTGTTCGGCATGCTTCGTGAAGCCGATTTAAAATGGATGCCGGGTCGTGGTCCGTTTATTCAAAGAATGAAAGGTCTCTGGACAAAACATGGTGAGATTATTGCGGCTCTGACCGGCGGCGCATTGACGCTGCTCGGCTATATTGTGAGCCGGGCGGCAAATACGAATTGTTGGTATCTCTATCTTCTGGCTTACCTCATCGGAGGATACTATCAAATCAGTGCGGGCATTCGGGACACGATGGTTAAGAAACAATTAAATGTGGAGCTTTTGATGGGCCTTGCAGCCATTGGCGCGGCGAGCATCGGCCACTGGCTGGAGGGTGCCACCCTCATTTTTATTTTTGCGCTCAGCGGCGCGCTTGAAACGTATTCGATGGCAAAAAGCTCGCGTGCGATCTCCTCGCTAATGGATTTACAGCCGGAGACCGCACGGCTGGTTATTAATGGCCAGGAACAAATGGTTTCTGTCGCTCAACTAAAGCCGGGCGATACTATTCAGATTAAGCCTGGGGAAAGAATTCCGGCTGACGGAATCATTGCTGAGGGAGAAACCACTGTTGATGAATCATCAATGACCGGTGAGTCGATACCGGTATTGAAAAGAGTTCGAGACGCAGTGATGGCTGGCACAGTCAATTTGGACGGAAATTTACTTGCAGAAGTTAGTAAAAAAAATGAGGATTCGCTGTTCAGCAAGATCATTGAGCTCGTTCAGACGGCACAAAATGAAAAAGCGCCATCTCAACTCTTCATTGAGCGTTTTGAAAAAAAATATGTGAATATTGTGATCGTTGTAACGGTGTTTATGTTGTTCGCTCCGCATTTCTTGTTTGGCTGGACGTGGAGCGATACGATTTACCGGGCGATGGTCATGCTGGTTGTCGCTTCGCCTTGTGCGTTGGTTGCCTCGACCATGCCAGCGGTACTGTCCGCTGTGGCAAACGGCGCCCGAAGAGGGATCTTGATAAAAGGCGGCGTGTATTTGGAACAATTGGCTGGCATTAAAGCGTTGGCCTTTGATAAGACCGGTACATTGACGAGAGGAAAGCCTGAAGTGACAGAGGCGCTGAATCTGAGCGGCCTGGCCGATCAGGATTTCTATTCGGCACTTGCCGCTATTGAAAATAAGGCTTCGCATCCACTTGGAAAGGCAATCATTACCTATGCGAAAGTCCAATATCAGCAGTCAGATCTACCGGAGGCTAATCATGTTAGAATCAAACCCGGATTTGGCGTTACCGGAGAAGTTGGTGGACATTTCTACACCATCGGCAAGGCAGAAATGCTCGACGAGGCAGCTGTTCAGGTCTTCTTATCCGCTCATCAGTCCGAATTGCCGGAGAATCAGACAATGGTCTATGCGGCATCGGATGACCAGATAGTCGGTGTCTTTGCCTTGAAAGATCAGATTCGGGCATCTGCTGCCAAGGCAATTCGGACGCTGCATCATTATGGGATTGCGACCATTATGCTGACCGGAGACAATGAAAAAACTGCTGCGGCCATTCAGAAAGAAACGGGCGTTCATTCATTTATCGCCAATTGCCTGCCGGAAAATAAAGTAGTCGAAATTAAGAAGCTCAGCGAAAAATATGGTGCAGTCGGCATGGTTGGCGATGGTATTAACGATACACCGGCCCTGGCCCAGGCATCTGTCGGCATTGCAATGGGCGGCGGTAATGATGCCGCGCTAGAGACGGCGGATATTATCCTGATGAAAAATGATTTGCAGCGGATTGCTGATTCGGTCCGTCTGTCTAAACGGATGAATCGAATTGTAAAAACAAATATCATTTTTGCACTCGCAATGATCGCTTTTCTGATGTGCGTCAATCTTCTTCAGTTTATCTCGATGCCGCTTGCCGTAGTTGGCCATGAGGGAAGTACAATTCTTGTAATTTTTAACGGACTTCGTATGTTGAGAGGGTAAAATATCCGTATCCGTTGAATATTTAAAATCCGTCCCCCGAGTTGATGCTCTGGGGACGGACTTGTCGCATAGACAGGACAAAAAAGGCTACCCAGCGTGGCCTTTTTTGCTTGATCGATCGAAATGACCATTTATTTCCGTGATTATTGGAAATTCATCTTCTGTAGGACTCATCAAGCGTCTTGAATAAACAGTTATTCGGTGTAACGATGATTGCCAAATTCATTTTTATGGCCAACTTGGCCAGAATTGCTAGAGTTGCCTGAGTATTGCCACTTTCTATCCGAGAGATCTTGCTCCGATTTTCGGAAAGCAGGTGAGCCATTTCCTCCTGATTCAAGAGATGCTGTTTACGCAATTGAATGAAATCATGCGTGAAATTATCGATAATTTTTTCTTCAGGAGAACAGATTGGTGTCTGATGCTTTAGCAAGTCAGAATTTTCATGTAAATATTTTTCCTGAATTTTTTTTGCTTTCGGTACTGGCGGTGCTTCTATCTTCCTTTGCTCCATTTGCTTCCTCCTGACAGGATGTATTTGATCGATGCGGGCGGCCATCCTTAAAAAAGACGATCCGGTATTTGATCAACGCGAACCATTTCTGCCAATGACTTTTCTTTTTAAAAGACAGCGATTTTTTTGTAACCCGTGTTTTTTTAGCAAAATGGCTGTCTACTGCAGCAATAATGGAAGACTCATCATCCCTATAAGACATAGGCCGCGGCTCCCTTATAATCATAAGTTTTCTGCGGACTGTTCATTTGCCGTCCCTCTTCACTTGTTCTATTCTCTGACGAAGGATGGTCAAAGGGACACCGAATAAATCGGCTATTCTGTCAGTTTGAATCGGAATTTTCAATTCCTTCCTGATTTTATCTGCTGGTAGAAGCATTTGCATGGCAAATTGATCCGCCTCTCTTTCTTCTTCGCTCTGCTGAAAATCTAGAAATGGATTGGTACAATAGGCACAAATCGGCTTTTTCCGATCTTGGTGAAGAAAATAGTGGCCCAGAAGATGAGCCAGCATAAAACGCTGTATAGGATACTGATGGTAACGAGAGAGATAGATGAAGGTGCCTGATTGCTTTTTTCTAATAATACCGAATATATCTGTAAAGCTAAAATCTGCGTGAAATACATTTATTTTCTCTTTTGTCGCAATAACGAAGGGGTCGATAGGGAACCGATGATCATTAAATGCCAATAAGGTTTTGCTTTTTAGGACTTCCATTTCATCTATCATGAGAATCCTCCTTGGATAAAAAGCTAATGTACGAAACTGAATCGATAGTCTTCACATTCTCTTCATCGAAAAACATTCGTGAACTTCTGAGAGGGCACCGTTTTCTACTATCCACATCCTTTTTTTCTGAGTTCAATTTTATATTGCGTCAAGGAAACATATTTGTCAATAGGAAACATAAATACTTATGGGAAAAACTGACTTAGGAAAATTTAACGCTACGAAGGTGAAATGATTTTTCAAAAATGCTTGCTAAAAGTCGACAAGTATTTCTAAAATATTTTTCTTGGGCTATTACAAGTTCTGAAAAAAATGGGTAAAGTAAAAGGGTGATAAGACGAAATGATCGATGAATGACTGAAGATCGGTCAATGCTCCCCTTTTTCTGCACAAATGGATTATTTTACATACAAGCGATCGGAATCAGAGGCTATAATGAGAGATGAAATGGACAAACAAGCATGGAGAGTGGACGTATTGAAGATTGCTGTTTTTGATTCCGGTATTGGCGGACTGACCGTCCTGCATCAAGCGATAAAACTATTACCGGACGAAGATTATATTTTTTACGCAGATACAGCGCATGTTCCTTATGGCGAGAAATCGAAAGAAGAGGTCAGAAGTTATGTTCTTGAGGCGGCCGAGTTCATCGCGGCCCAGGGCGTCAAGGCGCTGGTTGTTGCCTGCAATACGGCGACCAGTATTGCCATTGAAGATCTGCGCGAAAAATATACTTTTCCTGTGATTGGTATTGAACCTGCCGTGAAACCGGCTGTACAGGTCAGCAAGAAGAAAAGAAAGAAAGTATTGGTTCTGGCAACGGAATTGACACTCAAAGAAGCAAAATTTCATCATCTGGTCGAACAGATTGATAAAGAGGATATCGTTGACAGCTTGCCTCTGCCCCGCTTGGTTCGTTTTGCTGAAAACTTTGAATTCAGCGCGGAAAAGGTGATTCCCTATCTGAAGGCAGCGATGGCTGCACTGGATCTGTCAGAATATGGCACGGTCGTTCTCGGTTGCACCCATTTTCCGCTGTTTAAAGACAGTATTGAGAAAATATTTCCTGCTAATACAGACATCATTGATGGGAGTATTGGAACGTCGAAGAATCTGAAGCGAAAATTGGATCAACACCATCAGATCGGTAGTAGTGGCGGTGGGCGGATCGTCTTCTATCGTTCCGGTGTTGAAGTAACCGATCCCACGCTTTTGACAAAATATAATCATATTTTTAAAAGATTAGATAATTTGTATTGACAGATATTTTATAATTTGTTATAAATAGAGTCACCAACCCTAAGGAGTTTTGACGATGGTCAAAAATCAAGTGTTTCGTAAACTCCAATTAAATAACTTTTATTACTACTTTGGTTTTTTTCGTTAGTGTTTGCATTCGCCGCAATTGGATGCAAACACGTCATCAGATGTATTTGCATCCATGCGGAAAACCGGCAGTAGTATTTTTCAACGCGAAAAATGGCCACATGGATCAGTCAATAGTCCATGTGGTTTTTCATTTCTTCAAAGAATGAATCACCCACGGCTATTGATGCCATGGGTGATTTTTTAATTCAAAAAAGAACAGGAGACGATGGATGATGAAGGGTCTTGCAGGTAAGATGAAGAAGGAATTGAGTTTACTCGAACCGTCAGACATTCTGAAATTCGATCAGGAGACTTCCAAGATACCGGGAATTATCAAACTGACCCTTGGGGAACCGGATTTCAATACGCCTGAACACGTAAAGGAGGCAGGTAGGCGCAGTATTTCAGCGGATCACAGTCATTATGCACCGTCCGCCGGGACGCTTGGCCTGCGCCGGGCGATCAGTCAGTTTATGGCTGAAAAATACCAGTTGAATTATCTGCCAGAAAGTCAGATCTTGGTAACAGCCGGAGCGACAGAGGCCATCTTTTCCTCATTGACTGCCATCCTGAATCCTGGCGACAAGGTACTGATCCCAACACCTATTTTTCCGCTTTATATTCCGATCACGATGCTGAATGGCGCCAAACCCATTTTTCTTGATACATCGGCCAATGGATTTGTGCTCTCGCCGCAGATGCTCGAGGCGGCTCTGGCGAAACACGGTGAGGCGGTTAAGGCGATCATCTTCAACTTTCCGACTAATCCAACCGGTGTCACTTACCGTCGCCCGGCACTTGAGGCACTCAGCGAGGTGTTGAAACAACATGAAATTTTCGTTATTTGCGATGAGATCTACAGTGAACTGACTTACGGCGAACCACATGTATCGATGGCAGAATATCTTCCTGATCAAACGATTGTGATTAACGGTGCTTCCAAATCGCATGCGATGACCGGCTGGCGAATCGGTTTTCTCTGCGGACCGACGGATGTTATCCGCGAGATCGGCAAAGTCCACCAATTCGCGATTACCTCGGCAACGACAATCGCTCAGGATGCTGCTGAAGAAGCGTTCAAAAATGGCCTAGATGACGGTGCTAAGATGAAAGTGGAATACGACCGGCGGCGTGATTTTGTTTATCAGCGAATGTGTGCGCTCGGCTTCGACTGCCTGAAACCGGAAGGAACTTTCTACCTATTTGCCGGTATCCCGTCAGACCTGAAGCAAAATAGTCTCGATTTCTGTTTGGATCTGGCGCGGAAGGCAAAAGTTGCGGTTATCCCCGGTGATTCATTCGGGCCGGGAAGTGAGAGCCATATCCGGATCAGCTATGCGGCGAGTATGGAAAACCTTGAAGAGGCGATGCGGCGGATTGGTGAGTATGCGACCCATGAACGGAGTCAGGCAAGCGTTGCTTCTTCGGTGAAATAACAATCAAACGGCCAGAACCTAAATAAATGGAGGAATAGTGATGAAGATAGTAATGTACAGTGTACGTGATGATGAAGAAACAGCTGCTCAGCAATGGGCAGAAGCACATGACATTCAGGTAGATACCAATCGGTTCGAATTGGATGCTGAAACAGTTCGTCTGGCCAAAGGATATGATGGAATCGTGATCCAGCAACGGGGTAAAATTGATGACGACACTGTTTATGAGACGCTGCATGATTATGGTATCAGGCAGCTCACCTCGCGTACAGCGGGTTACGACATGATTCATCTGGGAAAAGCTTCAGCAAATGGTCTTGCTGTTACGAATGTACCGGCATACTCGCCCAACTCTGTAGCTGAACTTGCAGTCACTCAGACGATGCGTTTGATCCGCAATCTACCACAGTTTGAAGCGCGCGAAGCTGAGCAGGATTTTCGCTGGTCCGGATTGATGGCTCGTGAAATTCGCTCGCTAACTGTCGGTGTGATTGGTGCCGGACGGATTGGGGGCACGGTCGCTCACTTATTCAAAGGACTAGGGGCGACAGTCATTGCGAGTGATATTGTAGAGAGAAACGATTTGCGTGATGTGCTGACCTATGTGACCAAAGAAGAGCTTCTGCGGAGGGCAGACGTCGTCACGCTTCATGTACCGCTTCTCGAATCGACCATAAAATTGATTGACAAGGCAGCCCTAGCGTTAATGAAATCGGACGCCTGCCTGATTAACGCGTCGCGCGGTCCGGTTGTCGATACCGCCGCATTGATCGCTACTCTGAAAAACAAAGGCATTGCCGGTGCTGCGCTTGATACGTTGGTCGGTGAGGAAAAATTTTTTAATCTGGACTTGCGCGGCAAGGACATCCCAAGTGAACACTTAAAAACATTGCGAGCGATGACAAATGTGTTGATTACACCGCATATTGGATTTTACACCAATTTAGCAGTGAAAAATATGGTAGAAATCAGTCTGAATGACGTCTTGTCTATCCTGAATACGGGGACGAGCGAACATCAGGTCAACCGGGAACTTGTTCGCAAGGACTGATAGAGAGAGAAAGATGGTTTCCTGAATAAATATAAAAGCATCTGGCGAGTAATCCGGATTCAGAAAGAAGCCGCAGCGTGATAACTGCGGCTTCTTTTCTCGATCGACTGATCAACTGCTCGGTTGCTTTTGTTATAATAAAACTAGGTTCATGGGAAATCGTCCGCAAAAATTCAATTTTTGAATCTAGTCCGAATCAACGTTTATCTCATACATATCTTTAAAGAAGGAACTCATTATGCGCGTTGGATTTCTATCAGATTTACATACGGATTATAACCATCTCCATCATTTTGAGACGATCATTCCACGACTCATTCAGCTTAGGCGGTTAGATGTGCTTTGCATCCTTGGGGATACGGCTACCGGAGCGGAAGATTCGCTTGCATTCTATCAGGCTCTGCAGCGGCAAATTGCCATTCCGCTCCGCATTCTTCCGGGCAATCATGATATTTTTGTCCGTCATGCCGCATGGAAAACAGTAGAAGAGGTACAGCATAAATCAACCGAGGCTTATTTTAAGCTGCTGCATCATCCGACCCTCTCGCTTTATCTGAATCCGATTGTGACGCCTCATTGGCTGATTGTTGGCATCAGCGGCTGGTACGATTACAGCTTTGTTGCCGGCGACCCCAATAAGCTGGCACGACATCTGGTCTCAAAATATATTTGGCCGGATCAGATGATGATCAATCGCCGGCAGATTGACGCTGCGCGGGACAGACAATGGGTCGATAATGATCTCGAACGACTGACTGAATTGTTTAGCCGTCCGGAGACTCAGAATCGAAAGCGGTTGGTAGCGATGCATTTTTTGCCGACAAGACGATTAATTGAACGCAAGCATTATCTTATGTATCGTCACTTTATTGTCCAATTAGGCAGCACACGTTATCAGCAGTTTTTTGAGACGCATCAGGTGGCTGTCAGTATCAGCGGTCATTCACATATGCCGATTCAATGCGATGCGGGCGGCATTCACTACGAAAATGTTTCTCTTGGCTATGATTTTCAGTGGGCGGATGCCAATGATCCGCTCGGTGAGCTCGAACGTATTTTATATGTACTGGAGGATGATTGAATGGTTTTTTTCTTCGAACGCTTGTACTGCGATCTTGCCTTTTTTGCTGCAAAATATCTTCATATAAGAAGGGGAAAGCATTATTGATATTGCAGAGTAAAACAATTTTTTCAGCAGTTTCCCATTGATTTTCTGTAGACTAGCTGAATTCATTGAACGATAATGATCTTTGTTGTGTCATCTTTGTGAATTCAGCGGCAATTCTAAAAAAACCGTTCAAAGAATCGTTGACAATGAGAATCATTATCAATAGAATTTAATTAGAGATAAATAATACGTGCTTTATCTATTCGAAAAATCTATCAATCTTCAATTTTGAGGAGGAACGTCATGGTTGAAAAAGGCGGAAACCAAAAGGAAATTGAACGTCAGACCGGCGAAATATTGCCTCCCCGAAACAGACCTATTCCTGGCTTGCCGCTGAGTCTCGCACGAGCGGGAAACTGGGTGCGGATTGTTTCCATTTCAGGGAAAGATGAATCGAGGCGTCAGCTCCGAAATTTAGGATTTGTTGAGAATGAGAAGGTCTATGTCGTCTCGGAGACAGGCGGAAACGTGATTGTCAATGTAAAAGGTTCTAGAATGGCCATCAGTAAGGTCATGGCTAGACGTGTGATGACCGTTTAACAGATTTGGAGGGTCCAAGGAGTGAAAACACTAAAAGAAGTTCGACCGGGTGAAACAGTCGTTGTCTCAGGGCTCCGTGGTAGCGGGCCTTTGAGACGCCGGATGATGGATATGGGTATTACTCGCGGAACAGCGATCGCTGTACGTAAAATTGCTCCGCTCGGTGATCCAATCGAAGTCACTGTCCGCGGATATGAACTTTCCATTCGCAAGAATGAAGCAGAAAATATCGAACTAGTCTGAAAAAATCGCCTGGAATGAGCGATACGGAGGAAGCGAAAAAATGAGAATTGCATTGGCAGGTAATCCGAACTGCGGCAAGACGACATTATTCAATAATCTGACAGGCAGCAGCCAATATGTGGGTAATTGGCCGGGTGTGACGGTTGAAAAAAAAGAAGGAAAACTGAAGGGAAATAAAGCGGTCACGATTACGGATCTTCCAGGTATTTATTCACTTTCTCCTTATACGCTTGAAGAGGTTGTCAGTCGCAATTATTTAATGAATGAATCTCCGGGTGCGATTATTAATCTTGTGGACGGAACCAATTTGGAACGCAATCTGTACTTGACGACTCAGATTCTGGAACTCGGTCTTCCGGTCATCGTGGCGCTTAATATGATTGATATTGTCAAAAAATCAGGTACGACAATTGATGAAAAAAAACTAAGCCACAGTCTCGGCTGTCCGGTGATTGCGATTTCCGCTTTGAAGGGAACGGGTGCGCCTGAAATGGTTGAAAAGGCCATTGAGCGGGCTCGGGAGACTGGTACATCCGCATCTATCCATCTATACAGTGCCCAGGTTGAAAGTGTGCTCGATAAAATAGCTGATCAAATAAAAGACAGTGTTGATCCCGAACATCTCCGTTGGTATGCTGTTAAACTTTTTGAACGTGATGAACGAGTGCTGGCTGAGCTTGCATTGCCTGAAGGCGCACGCACGCAGCTCGAAAATCTGACTTCAGCCGTTGAAAAAGATACAGGAGACGATAGCGAGACGATCATCACCAATGAGCGATATGACTACATTACAGAACTCGTCGGCAAATGCCAGCATAAAGCGGCACAGTCGATGACGACTTCCGATAAAATCGATCGAATTGTCACGAACCGCTTCTTATCCTTGCCGATTTTCGTTGCGATCATTTGGCTCATCTATTATATTTCAGTGACCTCGGTCGGAACCTTTGTTACAGGTTGGACAAATGACACATTATTTGGCAGCTGGATAACGAATGGTGCCACGCAGTTTCTCACTGATATGGGTACGGCTAAGTGGCTGGTTAGCTTGATTGTCAATGGCATCATCGGAGGCGTCGGAACCGTACTCGGTTTCATACCGCAGATGATGATCCTGTTTTTCTTCCTGTCTATTCTGGAGGATTCCGGTTATATGGCGCGTGTCGCTTTTATTATGGATCGGCTGTTTCGTCGATTCGGCCTTACCGGCAAGTCATTTATTCCGATTTTAATCAGCTCCGGATGTGGCGTTCCGGGGATTATGGCGACGCGAACGATTGAAAATGAAAAGGATCGGCGTATGACGATTATGCTGACCACATTCATCCCTTGCGGCGCAAAACTGACGATCATTACGATGATGGTTCTGACTTTTTTCCCGGGTTCAACCTGGATCGCTCCGGCAATGTATTTGCTGGGCATCGCGATGATTGCCATGTCTGGCATTATTTTGAAGAAAACGCGGCTTTTTGCCGGTGATCCGGCGCCTTTCGTGATGGAATTGCCTGCTTATCATCTGCCTTCCCTGAAGGGTGTTCTAATCCATATGTGGGATCGCAGTAAGCATTTTATTACCAAGGCCGGAACAATCATTTTTCTGGCTTGCAGCCTGATTTGGTTCTTGTCAACCTTCAATTGGCGGATGCAAATGGTCGATGTTGGCCAAAGCATGCTTGCCGTTGTTGGTCACCTGATTAGTTGGTTCTTCGCGCCGCTCGGTTTCGGTACCTGGAAGGGTGCGGTTGCTTCAATTAGTGCACTCGTGGCGAAAGAAAACGCAATTGGCACGCTGGCTGTACTGAATGGTGTGGCTACTGACAGTAATACTCATGCGCTGGTAACCGGCATTGGTTCGATGTTCACCTCAGTTGGCGCATTCTCTTTCATGCTGTTTAATTTGTTCAACCCACCATGCATCGTTGCGATGAGCACAACAGCCCGCGAAATGAATTCCGCGAAGTGGACAATGATCGCGATTGGCTATCAGATGGCTCTGGGCTATGGTATCGCCTTTGTTTTCAATCAACTTGGGAGTGTCATTTTCATGGGAGCAAGCTTTGGCGCGGGCCCGATCCTTGCCGTTCTTTTGCTGGCAGTCGTTGTCTTCCTGCTTGTTCGTCCAGCTTACGGCAGCCGGGCCAGGGTTCGTCAGGCTAATTTGGATGCCTAATTAGGAATTGATCAGATGCGATTTTTAGAGTGTAGAAAATTTTTTCGGGAGGAATGGCGATGAATTTGCCGACAGTGCTTGTATTGCTCGGCCTGCTTGCTCTGTACGGGCTGGCTATCCGCTCCATCTGTAAGCAAGGCCCATGCGCAGACTGCGGCGTCCGTGGCATCTGTCCGGTGCATACGCTGGGCAAGGATAAAATCAAGCGTCCGAATGCTGCTGAACTGGCTCAGGCGCGGCGGCTCGCAGCGGGTTCGGATCAGCCGCCATTAATTGTCTCGGTGAAAGAGAAATAAGGTACGAATTCAAATTAAAATTCTAGAGAAAGGGCGGCTTGAAAGCATGTCAACTCTTGTGATTGTCGTTCTGCTCGTCTTATTCATGGCCTATGCGGTGCGCAGTGCTTTAAAAAAATTTAATTCCGGATGCTGTAGTGATCGCGATACGGAGAAAATAAAACGGGTGAGGGTTCCCGACAAAGACTTTCGTCATTATCCAATTCAAAAAACGATCCGGATTGACGGCATGCATTGCAAAAACTGCACCGTTCGTGTTCAGAATGCCCTGAATCAACTGGATGGCGCCTTTGCAAAAGTGGATTTAAGCAAAGAAGAAGCAAAGGTTTATTTAAAAGAAAATGCTCCGGATCGTGTTTTACGTTCGACTATTTTAAAAGCCGGCTATACGGCTCTGTCAATTACAGACCAAGGAAGTATGGAAATCAACTAAAAGGATTATTAAACGGCAGTGTTTCTCTCGAGGAGCGCTGCTTTATTTTTAAATTTCATCAGCCATTCCCGCGATGAGTATGAGTAAACTGGCCAGGGCTAGAAGAAAAGGTTCAAAGAGAAATAGAGCCCGAATGAAGAAGTAGGCTAGAATGGAAACATGATAAGAATGCTTAAGAGCGGCGCATACTCTATCACTTGTATCCTGTCTGTATAAACGGCAGAGCGGGGGAGGAGGTGCTTCTTTCCTTGACTGTGATTGCAATTGTAATCAGTAGGGTTGGATTACTTTTTATGGGCGGTTCATTCCTGCTGCTTTTGCTTGATCATATCTCAAAGGACAAGAAATAATCCGCTCTTGAGCTCGGCAGCTGGGCGGATTATCCTTTGATGATCTAACTTTCAATTTGTTACACAGTAAAACATGTATGGCGCAATATTTTAACTCAAACTTGCTAAAAACATTTTTATCCCAAACAAGATTAGAATCATACCTATTGCATAATCGATAAATCTTAATTTGTTGCCATCAATTCGCTGATTCAGATATTTACCCGATAAACTTGTTAAGCCTAAAAATAAAAAGGTTGCCGTTACGCATCCCAAGGCATAACTAACAGTCGAAACAAAGCCAACAAGTTTATGTGCCGCTATTAATGAGCCCAATGTTCCTGACCAAAACACGAGGGTTAATGGGTTAATGAGCGTTATTTTAATCCCATAGCTGAAACTATTCCCTTCAAATGCTATTGCCCTGTTAGACTTACTTCGAGCATTTTTTATAAAAGTTATCCCAAAATAAATAAGGACGATCATCCCGAAGAAACTGATAAAGGTTTCTATATTAGGGATGTGAAGCAAAGCGGCCATTGACGTGAAGGATAAGCCAATATAAAAAGCATCAACTAATGCGACAGCACAAGTCATTTTAATTCCTTCCAAGAATCCCTTTTTGATTGATAAATGCAATATTGCAAAAAATACAGGTCCCACAGACAATTGAAGCATCAACCCCAACATTACTCCTGATAGGTATGCCATCCTGATGCTTCCTCCTACATTTCTTCTTTAATGCTTGAAAGAGATATAATCGTGTTTGTTTTCTGGACTCCCCTAATCTTTTTTAACTGAGACGAGATGAAGCATTCCAAGTCCTTGGTGTCCTTACAAATAACTTTTATGAGATAGTCATATTCACCTGCTAGATGATGACAAGTTAAAACCTTATCAAAGGACTTGACTGCCTTTCTAAAGCCGTCAATATCCTCTGCTTTTTCGATGTTAACAAAAATAAAAACCAATAACTTATCATTCATTTTTTCGTGATTTAATTTAATGGTGTACTTTTCAATAATCCCTTGAACTGCCAGCTTCTTCATTCGCTCTGAAACTGCCGGTATTGTTAGATGAATGTGTTTACTGATTTCGGAGAGTGGTATCCGCGCATTTTTCTGTAAAATGGTTATAATTTCTGCATCTAATTGATCCATTTTATCACCTTCGCCAATTATTAAATTTAGGTATATTATATCAATTACATAAAAAATAAAAATGAAAATCATAAAAATATTAACTAAATAAATAAAATATATTATTTTTCTTTAAAATGTTAATTTATTATGTTTGCCTGGAGAGCAGGGGTTTAATTTATAAAGGGAAGATGCTTGGCAGTAAATCCGATCAAAATTTACAATTTGTTGTTGCACAAGTAGTTGATTTCAAAATCCGCCTTCCCTTCTGCTGCATAGTGCCCTTCCATCTGGTCAAACTATCTTTAATACGAAGATGTTGCACCGGAAATCATTCACCGAATGCACCAGGTTGTTCGAGAAATGGAGCAAGAGAAACGGAGCATTCTTTCGCGGTTCGGATTATAATTTACAAAAATAAGAGGATAAATGGCTGGCTCAATTCAGTCATTTGTCCTCTTTTCTTATGGAGTCATCTAAGAATAAAAAAGGAGAATTTGCATGAGAAATATTGCTTTCCCTGATACAATAAAAAGATAAGCTTTGGGCTGAACCCCAAATGAGGAGGAATATCATGAAATTCAAGGAGGCAATGGCCTTAATCGGGCTTGCCGGGCTCTGGGGTGCATCTTTTATTTTTATCCGAATTGCTTCGCCTGTATTTGGCCCTCTCCTTACGATTCAAGGAAGAGTGACCATTGCAGCGATTGCGTTATTTATTTATTTGGCCGCAACCGGGCAATTTGCGACCTTTCAACAGAGATGGAAGCAATATTTAATTATAGGTGCACTGAATGCGGCCTTGCCGTTTACATGCATAGCCGTCGCTGAACTTTACTTACCTGCCTCTATGTCGTCCATTCTCAATTCTCTGACGCCTTTATTTACCGCTCTAGTTGTCTGGGGCTGGATGAAAGAGAGACTCAGCGTGCGAAAATGGCTCGGCCTTTTCATCGGTGTCATCGGCGTCGGTATTCTGGTAGGCTGGAGTGTACTGCCTTTAAATATGGAGACAGTGATGGCGATCATCTTTTCAGTTTTATCGACCATTTCTTATAGTTTTGCAGGCGTCTATGCAAAAAAGGTTTTTGCGGGTGTTTCGCCGCTGTCACTGGCGACTGGCCAGCAAGCCGGGGCGTCGATTCTATTAATCCCTTTTACATTGGCGAATTTGCCTGCCTCAGCAACTGACTTCTCAATGCTGGCCATTTTATCCGTTATTGGACTTGCACTATTTTGTACAAGCTTTGCCTATCTTTTATATTTTTATCTCATTGAGAACGTTGGTCCAACAAAAACATTGAGTGTCACCTTTCTCATCCCGATATTTGGTATTCTTTGGAGCGTGATTTTTCTGGGTGAAAGGTTGGCTATCGGAACGTTTATTGGCCTTATCATCATTTTAGGGGGCGTGTATTTAATCTCGGATATACATATGAAGGTATGGCTGCCATTCGGCAATAAAATGAAATCTTGATCCAAAAAAGCAGGCCAAACAGGGTCTGCTTTTTTATGAAAACGATTAATCCATTAAAATAGTCTAGTAAATATTGCCAATTTATGAGACGAGTCTCTCCGCCTTTAGTTGGGTTATTGTAACAATTCGATGACACGGTCTGTTTGAATCTATTGAATCATCAGAGAGCATTTGACCAAGAGGCAGCAATCGATAAACCGCTTCCTCATTTCTGTATGAATATCTTCATTTGTCATCTCTGTCATCTGAGGCCTTTCTCAAGACCTATTAAATGGCCGGGCATTCATTAGTGAGTTAGGTCATTTGGCATGGACGGCTCCGATTGACGGATCTCCGTTCAACCTATATTCTAGGGGAACGATCAGTTCAGGACAATTGATAGCGTGATGAAATGAGTGGGTGTCTCCAATTGGTTGTAAGTTTCTAAGTCTTGAACACTATGAGGTATTCTGCGCTCATCCGCTGAAGCAACACCTTTCTTATCATTTATCAAAGGGGAGATCAACGAATGGAAGTTAACAGAATGGTCAGAAAAATGGCTATGCCATTGGTCGTGGCCGGATTATTGCTAGGTGGGGTTCAGCATGTATCGGCGAGTCCGAAATCGAATTTCGAGGGCGAAAACTATGGCATTTCTCATTTGACTCGCAGTGAGATGAATAAGATAGCGGATCAGCAGGAAGACGAACGTTTCCAAGTGCCAGATTTCGACGAGTCATCGATTGAGAATCTCCCCTCCGCACAGGTAAAGGATGATTCCGGAAAAATGGTTGATTTGGATGTCTGGGACAGCTGGCCGTTGCAGAATGCGGACGGTACGGTTGCTGATTATCATGGTTATCATATTGTCTTTGCCTTGGCAGGCAAGCCGAATAACGGAAGTGATACATTCATCTACATGTTCTATCAAAAGATTGGTGATACATCCATAGACAGTTGGAAGAATGCCGGACGGGTCTTTGATCCAGATGCTCATTTGAAAACAAATGATCCGATTTTGAAACAGCAATCTGAAGAATGGTCAGGTTCAGCAACTTTAACCTCTGACGGAAAGATGCGCCTTTTCTATACGGATCGGCAGCCATGGGATACAGATAAGCAGCTATACGGAAAACAAACTTTAACGACTGCACAGGTCAATGTCAGTCAGCCGGATCCAGATTCTCTTAAAATAGATGGAACAGAAGATTTAAAATCTATTTTTGATGGAGATGGGAAATACTATCAAACGATCAAGCAGGGGATTGAGCAGGATCAGGATAATCATACGCTGCGCGATCCGCATTATGTCGAAGATAACGGACATAAATATCTGGTTTTTGAAGCGAACACTGGGGAAAAGGACGGTTATCAAGGAGAGGATCAGTTGAACAATCGGGCCTATTATGGCGGCGATTATCGCTTTTTCCAAAAGGAACGGAATGCACTCTTGAATAGCCCGAAAAAGAACCTAGCAACACTCGCGAACGGTGCGCTTGGAATTATTGAGCTGAATAACGATTACACTCTGAAAAAAGTGATGAAACCATTAATAGCCGCAAATACGGTAACGGATGAGATTGAACGAGCAAATATCTTTAAGGTGAACGGGAAATGGTATTTGTTCACCGATTCCCGCGGTGCAAAAATGACCATTGATGGGATTGGCGATAAGGACGTCTATATGCTTGGGTTTGTTTCGAATTCGCTGACCGGTCCTTACCATCCGCTGAACGGCAGTGGGCTGGTACTGAATATGGATCTTGAGCCGAATGACTTGACATGGACCTACTCCCATTTTGCCATTCCACAGAAAAAAGGGAATGACGTGGTCATTACAAGCTATATGACGAATAGAGGCCAGTTCGCCGATCATCAGTCAACCTTCGCACCAAGCTTCCTTGTCAAACTGAAGGGCATTCACACATCGGTCGTGCCGAACAGCACGCTCGAGCAAGGCCAATTAACGATTGATGACTGAGGATGAATTGGATAGAATAAAGAGATACCGGAGCTAATTATTCCGGTATCTTTTTTTGACAAGTAAAGAAAGTGTATAATTTTCGCCAAAGCAAAGGGTCGTGGACCAAACGCGCAGGGACGAGGGCGTCTGCGGGAAGAGCAGGCTAAGAGAGACCCTGCAGACTCGTGCCTGACCGAGGAGGCTCCCGGACTGCCCGCGGCAAGCGAGTTCCCGGAGCGTACTTGCAAGTCAAAGGACCGGGCCGTCTTTTGCCCGGCTTTTCTAAAAAGATTGAGAGTAATGAGGAGGATGCAGGAGGGCGTGATGCAAATGCATAAGAATAAAAAGAAAAGGCTTTTGGATCTGGGAGTTGTGCTGCTCATTCTACTACTGGGTTTCATGATTTTCAGAATTCAACACCCTTCTGGAGAGAGACATGACCCCGTCAAACAGAAGGCATCCTACCGCGCGTCATATCATTTTACTGTTCCCGATCACTGGATGAACGATCCGCAACGTCCAATTTATTTTGAGGGATCGTATCATTTTTTCTATCTCTATAATAAGGATTATCCGAAGGGCAACGGCACCGAATGGCGGCATGCAACTTCAAAAGATTTGTTCCACTGGCGGGATCAAGGGGTGGCGATTCCAAAGTATACGAATAAGAACAGTGATCCCTGGTCGGGTTCCGTCGTCCGTGATACAAAAAACACGGCAGGGCTAGGCAAGAATTCACTGATCGCCGTTCTGACGCAGCAGCCGAAGGGGCAAAACCAGCAGCAATATCTCTGGTACAGCAAAAACCAAGGCAGGTCATTCAAACCCTACGGCGAAGCGCCTGTTCTGCCTAATCCCGGCACAAAGAATTTCAGGGATCCTAAGATCATCTGGGATAATGTCCGCGGGAAGTGGGTGATGGTGCTGGCGGAAGGGGCAAAAATCGGTTTTTACGAATCGGCCGATCTGAAAAGCTGGCACTATATGAGCGGCTTTGAAACCACGGGCATTGGCACGTTGGAATGCCCTGATCTTTACCCGATGCGTGCGGATGATGGAACTGTCAAATGGGTTCTTGGTGCCAGTGCTAATGGCAAAGCTTCCGGCCTGCCGAATACGTATGCTTACTGGACAGGATCGTTTGACGGCACAGCTTTCCATGCCGATAAAATGGAGCCGCAATGGCTCGATCACGGATTCGACTGGTATGCCGCAGTTACTTTTGAAGACGGCAAGGCAGCAGACAAGCTGAAGCATCGTTATGCCATGGCCTGGATGAATAATTGGGATTATCCGAATCAGACGCCGACGATGAAAGACGGATTTAATGGACTGGAATCCGTAGTGCGACAGATTCGCCTCGCGAAGCGTGCTGGGGGCTATACCCTTCTTTCCAGGCCAGCGGCTTCGCTGGAAAAGAAGATGCATGTCGTTAAGAAGATTGATCGGATCGACTTGTCCGGTAAAAAGACTTTGGCTTTTAAAGGGACAGCCTATCAGCTCGATCTTGATCTGACCTGGGGGAAGGCCCAGAATGTCGGTTTGCAGCTTCGTGAATCAAAAAATCAGAAGCGGCATATCGACGTCGGTGTTTTTGCCAAGGGGCATTATCTTTATGTGAACCGAAAGACTACCGGGCAACCGGATTTGAGCGGAAAAGATGTGGAGAATCAGGTGCCGCTCTTTGAGAGTCAAAAGAAAATCCATTTGAAGATTCTGGTTGACGCGACAAGTATCGAGGTCTTTACTGGCGATGGGAAAACAGTGATTTCTGATCAGGTTTTCCCGCACTTATCGGATGACCAAATCAGTCTGTATGCCGAGGGCGGAACGGCACAGTTCAGTTCTATTGATATCCGCACAATTGAACAGCAAGAATAAAAAAGTCGGGTGTATGTCTCGACTTTTTTATTCTTCCGCAGCAGAAGCGGGTTGCGCTTTTTTCTTCAACAGTCTCATCATACCGGAGGACACGAGGGCAATGCAGGCAATCAAGATCCAGGTCCGGGAAATAGAGAAGGATTCCATTACATTGCCTGCGATAACTGGTCCGATGGTGTAGCCAGCACCGGTAATGATTGGTAGAATCGAGCTGACGCGACCGCGGTGCGAAGCTGGGGTGTAATTGGCAATGAAAGTTGATGAATTGATTGAGATCAGAATCTCGCCGATGGTCATAATGAAAATACCCAGGTAAAAAAGCGCTAGAAAATGAACGAAACCAAATAGGCCGAAAGATAGGGCATAGCAGAAACCACCGGCGCTGATCACAGCAATCGGCTGATGCTGCTGAGTCAGTTTGGACAGGATTGGCGTCATGACAAGGACGGTTAGGCCGTTGAAGCTGGCCAGGAGACCATAAAACGCAGCACCATTACTGTGAAAGAGTTCAGTCATTTGCAGCGGCAGTGTGAAATCCCATTGGCTGTAGACAAACTCGTAGCAAAATAGGATCAAGGCAAAGTAGAGCAGAATACGCCGATGAAGAAGCAGGCGGAAAACGGATCCCTCGATTTTTTTCTCCATTGCCCGGTCATCACCGATTTCCGTTTGCTCAGCCTGTCCTTTTGTTTCGGGAATAAATCGTGCTATGAGCAGCATCGAGAGGAGGGTTGTCAGACCGTCACCAATAAACACAAGCGGGAGGGCGTCTTTGAAAAAAAGGCCCCCGATAATCGGCCCAATCGCAAGTCCGAGATTCCAGCCCATATAGGTCAGCGAATAGGAGGCTTTGCGATTGCCCGGTGTGGTGATGTCAGCAATCAAGGCATCAAAAGCGGGTTGGCCCATTGAAAAGAGAACGGAGGAGGCCATCAGGACGTAAACCATATTCATGGTCGGGTTCATGAATCCGCAGATAATTGTTGCTAAAGCTCCAGTTCCTTGTGAAAACAGCAGGATTTTTCGGCGGCCGATCGTATCCACCAGTTTGCCGCCGATGATCATCCCGGGTGCGAAGAGTACGCTCAACATCGTGATATAAAAACCAGCTTCACCGCTAGCTAGGCCGATTTTTTGGATCAGGATTAAGACAAGCAAGGGTTGAACGAAGTTGCCGATATTCGTGATGATATGGGCAATAAAAAGAACATAAATCTCCCGGGGCAATCCTCGATAAGTATTGAATAAAGACTTGAACAGAGTCATAATTTCTCCTTGGTCGTGCGTCATACATAAGATTAACTATAGCAGTAATGATAGTATTATTAGTAAGAAAGATCAGAAACAGAGTTGCGATTTGCGTACAAAACAAAGAAGAGCGATTAGTTGTTGGAATGAATCTTTCCACTGTGTTTATTCGTTGAACTGCTTAACGGTTCTCGAACAAATTCTGAATGAGGAGGAATGATAAGCATGTTAGCATCCATAGAAAAAATTGAGGGCAGGAACATCGCCTGTTTCAGACGCCAATTCAAACAGCCAATCGAAACGGTATGGGCTGTTTTAACACAAAATGATCAGTTACAAATGTGGATGCCCAATCTTCAAGTCGAAGACCTGCGTAGCGGGGGAACAATAAAATTTAATATGAATAACGGAACTGGATCTGCTTTTGACATTAAGATCAGAAAATGCCGCGAAAACTCCATTCTAGATTATGAGTGGGGTAATGGATGGATACGTTTCGAGTTGTATCCCAACACAAGCGGATGTCTATTAGTGGTTAAAGAGTTGATAAATACAATGAATGAACATACGTCAAAAGATCTGGCAGGATGGCATATCTGTCTCGACATGTTAATCGATTTATTAAATGGTAAGATTCACCCGGAATTTTCAAAGGAAAATTGGAAGAAACGCTATGATCAGTATGTGATTTTAATCAAACAGGCAGATAAAAGGGACAAATGATTTTAGTAAAAAAAGCTATTTTATTTTCTCTTTAATCGAGATAGTAAATACTGAAGCATCTTGCGAAAAAGGACTGGTCGCTGGCCATTGATTCCATTTTCAGAACGTCGATACCGGACTATTAATAGTGGCTCAAAACAAGGAGCCGGCCCCAGCAATTGATGGCTTGCTCAGTCTCCAGAATGAACGACTTTTTTTAAATCTAAGAATGGAATTTAAGCGCGGGCAATCGGCTGCACTGATTTTTTCAAATCTAATCGCTCACGGACGAGTTCCTCAAGACAATCGATAAAACTGCTATGAGCGTTGACGGCCGGAATATAGTCGAATACCTCGCCTCCTGCCTGATGAAAGACTTCGGCATTTTCAATGGCTAATTCATGAAGCGTTTCCAAGCAATCGGACGTGAACGCCGGAGCGGCAACGGCCAGATGATGAACGCCTTGCCGGGCGAGTGAACGGACGGTATCAATGGTCGCCGGAGCAAGCCATTCTTCGTTGCCAAATTTGGATTGAAAACTTTGCGTGATTTCAATATCGGGTAAAGCTTTTTGCAGCGCTGCGGTTGTTTTTCGGCAGTTTTCCGGATAATCATCACCGGTCTGTGCATAACGCAGGGGAATGCCGTGATAGCTCAGAAGCAGCTGCTCGGGGCTGCCGCTTTGCTTCAGATGATCCTTTATCCGGCCGAGCAGGGCCTTGATATAGAGCGGATGATCCGAATAGTCACGGATGAACGTCAGTTCAGGAATATCGCGCCAATTGGCGAGCACGCGGGTGACACTGTCCCAAATTGAGGCAACAGTCGTTGAAGAATACTGCGGATAAAGCGGGAGGATGATGATTCGGCGCACGCCCCATTGATGCAGTCGTTCAAGCTCGGAACGAACAGAAGGCGATCCATAGCTCATCGCAAAAGCGACCCGGATGTCATCCGGGGCCAGACGTTCCTCGAGGGCGGCCTGCTGTGCCTGACAGTTCACGAGTAAAGGAGAGCCTTCCGGAGTCCAGATTGTCTGATACAGCGCGGCGGATTTTTTGGGGCGGACGCGCAGGATAATCCCATGCAGAATCGGCAGCCATTTCCAGTGCGGCAGATCGATAACACGGGGATCCGCTAAAAACTCAGCAAGATAACGTCGCACTGCAGCGGTTGTCGGTTCATCCGGCGTTCCCAGATTGACAAGTAATGCAACCGTTTTCTCCATGAGATCCGTGCCCCCCCATTCTCCATAAGATAACCTAAGCTTACCAAAAACAGAGAAATTGTCAGTGTAAAAACGCACAAGTCGCAGAAAATCAATCATGCCTTTCGACACGGTCGTTTAACTTGATTCAGTAGTTAAACTTAAATCAAGACAGGCCTCTGATGCACGATCTTTATTTGCTAACGCCTTCAATCCGGATAATAGATCAAATCAAAGAAAACTGCTTCGGTATTGGCCGCATTCTGGTAGATATGCGCAGCGTTCGAAGTGAAATGAAGCGCATCGCCAGACTGCAGATGATAAGAGTGATCAAGAATCGACAGATCCATTTCACCGGCGGACATCAATAAATATTCTTCACCGGCATGAGCTTCCGCATGGTGGACACTATTTGGTTTGAGATGAACGAGATAGATTTCAAACTTTTTTTCAGGATGGAAAGAAAAAAGTGAGTAAACCAAATAGCGATTTTGATCATCAACAGCCGGGTTAAGCCGCTGAATTTCCACCTTCTGAATCTCTGTGTATTCCTTTTTCATAAAGGAAGAGAAAGAAATCTGCAGACCGGTGGCAATCTTCCATAGGGTGCTAATCGTTGGGTTGGACTTTTCCTTTTCGATTTGCGAGAGCATCGATTTACTCACACCGGTTCGTTCTGCTGTCTGATCAAAGCTCAGGTTCTTTTGCAAACGGATTTTCTTCAGATTACTGGCAATAACATGCTGCAGCTCATCCATTGAGTTTTTCTCCAATCTGGATTGACAAATTCAAACACTGTATTATATAACATACATATATGCATTATAGCATACATAGAAAAGAGGGAAAAGCAATGGCTCGGGATGGACGAAGGAAAACGATTCAAGCGGCAATAACTGAGGCAACGCCCCTGGCGCTGGCCGTGGCAACATACGGCTTATCCTATGGTGTGCTGGCTGGGCAGGCGGGATTTAGTCTGCCTGAAACGCTGGGGATGTCGCTTTTGGTATTTTCAGGGACGGTTCAGATGGTTACTGTTGCAATGGTGATGACTGGGGCGGGCATTACGAGCATTCTTGTGACGTCGCTCCTGCTTAATTTGCGCAACCTGCTTTATGGTGCTGCGCTTTCTGATGGACTCGGCGTGCAAAGGAAATGGCACTATCTGCTGGCACCGGGTATTTCAGATGAGCCATTTGTCCTTGGCATCTCCTATTTTAAAAGGAATGGGCCAAGCCCGCTTTATTATGGCATCATCACAGTCATGTTTTATACTGCCTGGGTGCTGGCCTCGCTTGCTGGTGCGCTTGCCGGGAATCAGATTGATCCGCAGAAATGGGGACTCGATCTGGCATTTCCCGTCACTTTTATCGCGCTGCTGATGCCCAGTCTGAAAGGACGTCCGGCGCTTTCGACGGCACTCGCTGCAGTGGTCATCGCCCTGGGTCTTGAACTCTCGTTTCCAGGCAACAATTTTACGATTATCCTTACGGGGATAACTGCGCCTTTTGTTGGACTTTTCCTTGCAAAGAGGGTGCAGCATGCTTAAAAATTGGATTCTAATTGGTGTGCTGGCCGCTGCAACTTATCTGTCGCGGTTAGCCGGTCTCGAATTCATGGCGGGTCGCACAATGGGACCGACATTGAAACGCTATTTCACTTATGTTCCGATAGCGATTATTGCCGCCCTACTTGTTAAACAAATTTTTGTTCCGGTACATGGTGAACTTTCGGTCTCTTTTCCGGTTCTGATTGCCTGCCTTTTTACGGCAATTTCCATGCGCGTGATAAAAGTATTTCTGCCATCGATTATTATCGGCATTGTGCTTGGTCTCGCTGCTCGCTATCTCTTTCTGGCATGAGAGTCCGCTTAATTAAACGTTTATTTAAGAAAAAGTCTCGAACAGTGAGGGTTCTGCGCAAGGTTTTTGCGAGCATTGGGCTTAATCAATCGTTTATTTAACAGATGTATGGATAAAGTGAATGGCTTAGTCAGAATAAGGAGGGGCTGCTCGTGTTAACCTTTGGCTACAAAGATGAGAAGCTAGAGTATGAAATCAGGAAGACTGCGTACGCAGTCATTTTTGATAAAAAAGGTTTGCTCGGCATCATCAGAGTTGGCCAAAACTATTTTTTGCTGGGTGGTGGAATCGAAAGAGGAGAGACCGAGGTGGAGTGCCTGCGCCGGGAATCGCTTGAAGAAATCGGTTATTCTTTGAGACAAATCGTTTATCTGGGTCAGGCTCGGCAATACTTCTTGACGAGAAAAGGGAACCCTCAACAGAATGAAGCTACTTTTTATCTGGCAAAATTGGAGAAAAAAGTGAAAGCGCCGGTGGAAAGCGATCACGCACTCCAATGGTTTGATACTGAAAAAGAATGGCCTCACTTTTTCCATGATCATCAAAGATGGGCTGCTGAGCAGGCACTGAATCTCCTAAGATAACAGTGGAATTTATTCCCTGCGAAAATGTTGTTGAATGACAGAAAGTTGATTAATAGCTCAATTGATTGTTGAATCAAGAGCTGGCCTCAAACCCCTGATATATTCCGCCTGCACGCCAAATCTCTCACAAAGTGCACTGATTTTTCATCTAGAGGGTTGTTGTTTTGTAAAAGTACAGATCAGTTCATCTCGATCATCGGCACTTAAATTATCAATTGATTGCCAGTCATGAACAGCTGAGTCCTGAGCTAAGTCAAGGTGAAACCAGACTAATTTCTGGCCCTGACTGCAGAGACATTGACTCCCGTCCTCGTTATTCTTCAGTATATATTGGGCGTCAGTGCCCAATTTTTGATTCCACCTCAGAAGCGAGTAGCGGCGGCAGGTCAGTGCGGCAAACGGGATTAACGGTTTGATTTTTGTACGGAATTGGTCGTATAATTCTGCTGCTAATGCTTGTCTGTCTGCAGTCAAGAGCGGGCATAAATGCGAATAATCTCCGCCTTTTCGCTTTTTTCCGAAAACCGGAATACCGGCGTTGTCAATTTGTCGCATCCATAATGTTTTTGCCTTTTGTAAATTTGGCGATGAATGTCCCACTCCCCATCCAATCAGCAGCCAAGGATGCAGCTTTAGTTCATCCGTACTGATCAACGATTCACTGGGAGCTAATTTCTCCTCATTAACCAGATGCTCAAAGTCAGAGACTGCTTTACCGGATTTTGTTGCCTGCAATTGAAAAAGATTGTAGATATGTAGCCTGCCCGATGGCTGATGATCGTAAAATTGATCGACGAGATTTGAAAGATGTTTTAAGGTCAGATCGGGCTCGATCGTACCCATTGCCGCACCATATTTTTTCAGACGGTTTTCCAGTGCTGGCTGACTTGCCGATCCGGGATTGAGCATCAATACTGCTCCGAGCGATCGTGCGCTGCTGCCCCACTGAATATAGGCTGACGTCCGGAAGGATCGACCGAAGCGATAGGCAAATCGGCCGTAGATTTGTTCAGTACTCATTTTCTTTTCTCCCTCAATTATCTTCTCTGTCTATTTTAATCCACGCCTGATAAAATGGATATTAATAGGGCTTGGAGGCTGACGCATGACGAGGCACAAAAACTTGAGCAAAAAGCTAGTTATCTTTGGAGCCGCCTGCTCTTTTCTTTTGACTCTGCTGATAGGCATGTGGATTCATCAGAGCTCAAGCTAGGCTTCTCATTTAGGCAGCCAAATCAGCAGCCAAGAAATCATGTCCAATAAACAGGTGATAAAAAGACATCGATCACATATGGATAAAAGCAATCATTCATTCAAGAAGGACATTCATCATGCTCCTAAAATGATGATCAAACTACCTGATGGAAAGATCATCAGGGTAACCCCAACCCCCAAAGTTACCGGCTGGGAACATCTGAGGGTATCGCTCAATGCCCGAGGATGTGGAAACCGGCGCGAGTAGCGAGGCTTATTTGAGCGTAATCGGCAATCATTCGCATGTGCTGCGTCATGATAAGATCAGGATTCCAGCCGGCGAGGCAGTGATTGTGCTCAACAAAAGAACTCAATCCGCGGCTGCTCATTCAAAAACAGCGCAAATGGAATATTGGGCAGTGCTGACAAAACATGATATTGCTTGTTCCGTTCGCGCAACGTTCACCGGTAGCGCTAGGCGGGCAAGGCATGAATTTCTTGAACTTCTGAATAATTGGCGGATCTCCAAATGAATGTTCTTGGTTTGTTAAATTTAATCTTAGCAAGGTAATGTTTCCGCTCATGTCTTTATGCTGTGATGATCGAGTCAATCAAAATGGGGGAATGGATATGGGGCAGCTTCAGGTCGGTATATTGTTATTTAATCAGGTGGAGGTTTTGGACTTCGCCGGTCCTTATGAAGTATTATCGGTGACTAAACGATTGGACGGAACCAGTCCTTTTTCTGTTGTGACGCTTTCAGAGGATGGATTGGGTGTTCAGGCGGTTGGTGGTCTGAAGGTTGAGCCAGATTACAGTATTCATACGGCTCCGAGACTAGATATTCTGATTATTCCCGGTGGGTTCGGCGCACGGACAGAGCAGATAAATAATAAGCCTATTATTCAATGGATCGCTGCGCAAGCCGAAGATGTGCAGGTACTTGCGTCCGTCTGCACGGGCGGTCTGCTCCTCGCTCAGGCTGGATTACTTGATGGCCGAAGCGCGACGACGCATTGGGCAAGTTTGGATCAAATGGAGCGGCAATTTCCCAATGTCACGGTCGTCCGTGGTGTGAAATTCGTGGATCAAGGCCAGGTGCTGACGTCTGCCGGTATTTCAGCGGGGATAAATATGGCCTTCAGTCTGGTTCAGCGATTTGCGGGGAATGAGGTAGCCAGACAAACGGCACGGGAAATGGAATATGATATAAAAATATAATATTTGCAGTTTACGGATTCTTCATCGTATGAATCACCTGAAATCCAATTTGCTGTGGTACGATAAGGAAGCAAGCAGAAAAACAGAAAGCGGGGCTGTGAATGGAGAATGAATTGATGGAACGTGTGCTTCCGGTTCAAGGAGCCTATAATTTTCGTGATATGGGCGGCTTGAAGACGAAGGATGGCCGAAAGGTGAAGAAGGGACTGCTCTACCGATCGGCTGACTTAACTGATCTGACCAATGAAGATATTAACTTTTTACAGAATCTGGATTTCCACCTAATCTTTGATTATCGTGATAAGGCGGAAGCCGTTCAGAGACCCGATCCGCAGATTGCAGAGGAACGCCATGAACGAATTGCTGTAAATGGCGAAGATAAAACGACCGCTCAGGCGGAATGGGATCCGGGCACTTTTTATCATAATTTTTCGATGGCGACTTTTACGCAGGTCTATGCACAAATGCCGATTCAGAATGCCTCTTATCATCAATTGATGATGCATCTATCGCACCCGGAACAGAACCTGCCGCTGCTGCATCATTGCGCAGGCGGACGGGATCGAACGGGCGTCGGGGCGATGCTGATTCTGATGACGCTTGATGTCTCTTTTGACACGATCATGGAGGATTATCTGCTTTCCAACCGGATGCTGAAAAAATTCCATCAGGCGACGTTTCAGGAAGCAGGGCAGTTTTTGAACGGGCAGGCCCTCAAAAAATTCGAACATGATTTTCTCGTTCAAGAGCCCTATCTGAATGCCGCTGCGCTTTCGATCGAAGAACATTATGGCAGCTTTGATCATTATTTGGAACGTGAATTCGGTATTAATGAAGCGATCCGGGAAAAAATTATGGATTTTTGTCTTGAATGAATTCTTCCTCAGGGGACTTCCCAGAGGATTATTTTTTTGCCTAGAATTTGGTATACTGAAAAAAATCGTTTGAGGAGGAAGAAAAATATAAAAAAGAATCGTATTCTCTCCAATTCCGGTGTCAAAAAATAAAAAAACAGGCGGAACAGAATGCAGAAGCTGCCGAATGGTTTCTTTCAAAAAAGAGTTCGCATTAATAAACGCGGCGGAGAAGCAAACCCATTAAGGATGTACGTCGATCTCAAAAGAACGCACGATTTGAAAGATATGCTACAGCAGCGCTTCTCTCTTCATCTTTCTGTCTTCCTTAAATTACTTCAGATTTTCTTCCATAAGCTGAGCAATGGTGCACGAATTTTCATCGCCCAACGCTCGCAAGTGATCAATCACTCGCTTTTTCCGTTTTTCCGGATGATTCTGGCTGAGTTTCTGCTTCGCTTCGATGCGATTGATCTTGAATCGGACACCGGCAATACCCTTGAACATTTTCTGGATAAAATCGGAATCAACGTGATTCATCTGATAGTTATTCTCACCGTTTTCGAATTTTCGTACCAATCTGTCTAGGCTGTCGCGCAGTTCTTCGGGATCATCAATAATCTCCGCTTGGCAATAGAGATGAACAGCAACATAATTCCAGGTCGGTACAGCCATTTTTGTTTCATACCAGGTCGGTGAAATGTAGCAATGCGGCCCTTGAAAAACAATCAGCGACTCCTGCTGCGCGAGATCGTTCCATTGATTGTTCAGACGGGCAAAATGTCCAATCAACAGTTCTTTTTTTCGATCCAGGACAAGCGGTAGATGAGTGGCACAAGCCTTTCCCTTATGCTGTGAAAAAATAGTCGCAAAAGGAAATCGATCAATTAGATTGAAAATTCTGTTTTTGTCAGTTAGTTTAAAAGATTCAGGTGTATACAACTGCGCACCAGCTTTCATCCAATCTTGAGATATTAGCCCAAAAGCTATTTTTCCAACTATATCATGCCTAGGCAAAGTTTTCGAGTAGAATAATAATCAGTGCGTAAAGAAGATATATTGAAAAAGGGAGAACTGATGTTCCATTGTCAACGCTGATCAGTGAAAATGAAGAAGCGCCACTTACGAAATGGCGCTTCTTTCATGCTTTAGCATAGAAACCGATAAATCTTACTTCATAGAAACAGCTGCGGCTAAGAGTTTCATCGGATCGGAAGTACTGGATAATTGGTAAATGGTTCTGCTTTCTTGCCATATAACAAAGTTCTGACGACTGTCGCTGTGTACCTGAATCATGCCATATTGATGCGGAACGGGAAGTGAATGCGTCTGCAGGAATGAGACGACATTCTTTGCCAGCGCCACGCCTTTTGCCGCGTCTGTGGTGGCAGATAAGGACATAAGTGTCCAACGTCCCTCGTTCCAGGACACTCCTGCTGTACCGGCTCCTGCATCCTGATATCCTGTAATCTTAGCACCTAAGTCTACGGATTGGCCGTCTGTTTTGCCATATTTATGAAAAGTAATTTGATTTGCCGCGTCTGAAGGATTCGAATAGCCGCTTACTGTGAGTGTGATTAAGGTTACTGAATTTTTCAGCGAAGGATCATTAACCTTGACCGGATAATTGGTTTGCTTGAAGATTACTCTGTAGCCGGAAGAAAGTCTTTGTGTCGTCGCTGAGATATATTTACCGCTCGCTACCGTCAGGTTTTGCGGGAGAGCGGTGTTTGTCTTTAGAGCGGCCCTCACTTCTTTGCGTACCTGCGTCAGTGTTCCTGTCTCTCTTGATGAAGAACTGGAACGACTTGCTTGGCTGCTGCTTGAGGTCTGAACGCTGGCGGTACTATTTGTTTGCGTGGATGATTCACTGCTGGAAGGAGTTGAACGAACACTCGATCCACTGGATGGGGTTGTCTTTGAACTTTTATCGGAATGATTGACAGACTTTGAAGCTGATTGTTTAGGTGTGGAGGATGAACCTTGATCTTGCTTGGATGAAATTTGAGAACAGCCCGTGACCAGGAGAATCATTAACACTATCGATAAAACAAAGTTGAATTTTTTCATAAGAGACACCTTCTTTTCCTAATAATGTCTGGTCTGGTATCGAAGTGCAGAAAGTGAAGGACATATCTAATCAAAAGCTGCACTTTTTCTTCATACGATTCTGTTGACATGAAAACGTCTACGATTAATTATGACATAAGACTATCATTGAATACAATAGAGAGGCGAGAGGCAAACTCTTCTGCTGCTTTTGCATGGCTCAGTTCGGTCTTGCTTTTTTTATAGATTGTTCGTTTTGCGCTCTGTCGAAAATTGGGTTGAGAAATCACACTTCCTGAAGAAAGTTAATCAAGTGTAATTTGCGATAATTTTTCAAGAAAATCACAAATAATTTCCATATCATCGGCAGTATAGGCTTTAAATACTTCCCGACCCTCTGCATCAAGACGTTGATGCATTTCTCGATGTATGGAAAAAAGCTGTCTCCCGGTTTCGGTCAATAAGAAATAGATTTCTTTTAGATTTTCAGGCTTTTTTTCCCGGATAATCAACCTTTCGCTCAAAAGTCGACGCGTAACCTTGGAGATCGCTCCTTTGGTGACTTTGAGCCGGTCAGCAATATCGACACCTTTAATCGGTTCGGATTTTCCAATCACATCGATTGTATGCAGAGCTAATACGGAAAGCTTGGACACGGCATGCCTGACTTGTTCGTTGTCGGAATGAGCGATCAACCATGTTTTCTCGGCATCATCATTGGCTTCACGGACCAACAATTGCATCATCGCTTTATAAATTCGGCTGGAATAGATCGAGATCTCACGTTCGGACGGCATAAAGAAACCTCCTTTGGTATAGCACCATTATATCATATAGTTTCTGCGGAAACTAATTGGCAAGAGGAGAAGAGCAGGGTAATATGGTATCCGCGGAAACAAAAAGGAGACGATAGAAATGAATCAAACAATAGAAACCATGAATGCTCACCGCTCCATCCGGCATTTTAAAAAGGAGACTCTGACTGATCAACAAAAAGATATAATTATCCATGCTGCTCAGATGGCACCGAGTTCGTCCAATATCCAGCCCTATTCAATTATTGGATTGACGGATCCGGAGCGTAAAAAACAGCTGGCAGTGAAATCGGAGAATCCAGCCATTGCCGAAAGCGGCTACTGTTTTATCTTCTGTTTGGATTTGCATCGTCTGCTGAGCGGAGCGACTGAAGAGGAGCAGAAGAAGATAGCGAAAAATCTTAGTTTTCATTTCTTTTACCAAGCAGCAGTCATCAGCGCGTCACTCGCTTTGCAGAATGCCAGTCTGGCTGCGGAATCACTTGGACTGGGCAGCGTGATTATGGCCGGTATTAATCGGACGATTCCCGAACTGGAACAATGGCTCGAATTGCCGCAACTGGTTATTCCGCTTGTTGGTCTTGCCGTGGGAGTTCCTGCCGAAGATCCAGGACGGAAGCCGCGTCTGCCGCAAGCTGCTGTCTTTTTTGAAGATCGGTATCAGGATGCGTCCAAGCAGATCGAGGAATATGATCAGGAAATTGAGGTTTACTATGCGAAACGCTTGGGTGACAGCCGTAAGATTAGCTGGACGGAAAAAAATAAAAAAATACTCACGCTTGATCTGCCGCTGGAATTTTATACCCAATATGTGCATAGCAAGGGTCTTGGGCTTCATTAATCATATTTTTATTAATCAGCAATTTATCATTATTGGACTCTTTGTATTGCAATCGCATGCATCAGCTGTAGATGATATACTAAAGCTAAGGAAAGCATTGAAACATGAAGGGATGTGCCAATAATGATTACAATTATTATCATTGCCGTGATTGTGCTGATTGTCCTGCTTTTCATCTTCTCGTATAACAGTCTCGTGAAATTTCGGAACTGGGTACAGGAATCCTTCAGCCAAATCGATGTCCAACTTCAAAGACGTCATGATTTGATTCCGAATCTGGTCGAAACGGTCAAGGGTTATGCGAAACATGAAAAAGAGACGCTCGCACAGGTCATCGAAAAAAGAAATCAGCTGGTGAGCGGTTCACCGCAGCAGCGAATCGACGCTGACAACCAAATTGAGGGAGCGCTCCGTTCTATTTTTGCGCTGGCAGAATCCTATCCGGATCTGAAAGCCAATCAGAACTTTCTCAGTCTGCAGGAAGAACTGACAACGACAGAAAATAAAGTGGCTTATTCTCGCCAGCTTTATAATAAAACAGTAAAAGACTACAATATCAAGCGCGAATCCTTCCCGTCGAATATTATTGCCGGCCTGTTCGGGTTCAAACGTGAAGAAATGCTGACCATTCCGGAAGGAAACCGCGAAGCACCGAAAGTCACTTTTTGATCGCAGTGGCAGGCGGCAGCTTAGGGAGGTGAGCAGATGCTCTATCAGCAGATTCAGCAAAATAAAAGAAAAACTTGGCTTCTTCTGGTCCTATTCTCTCTGCTTGTCATTGCAATAGGCTGGGCGGTTGGTTACTTTCTGAATATTGGCGAGCTATCCGGAGTGATTCTAGCGGTCATTGTGCTGGCGATTTATCTGCCAATTACCTTTGCCAGTGCAAAAACGCAGGTGCTGAGTATGTCGGGTGCGAAAAAGATTCAGAAGAGCGATAATCCGATGCTCTATAATCTCGTTGAAGAACTGGCTCTTGCAGCTGCGGTACCGATGCCGGAAATCTATATTGTCGATGATCCGGCTCCGAACGCTTTTGCCAGCGGACTGAGCCCCGGAAAGAGTGCCATCTCATTTACGTCTGGTCTATTGGATCGCTTGAATCGGGAGGAACTGGCCGGCGTGGCTGCCCACGAGTTTTCACATATCCGCAATTATGATATTCGCTTAATGACGCTCTGCATTGCTTTGGTCAGTATCATCGTCATTGTGGCGGATCTGGGGCAGCGGCTGCTTTTCTTCGGCGGTGGGAGAAATAGCCGCAAAGATAATCAAAAGCAAAATCCGGTGCTGATGATTTTTGCGCTCGTCGTGATCATTCTTGCTCCACTTGCCGCGCAAGTTGTTCATCTGGCTGTCTCCCGTAATCGTGAATATTTAGCCGATGCTTCAGCAGTCGAATTAACTCGTGATCCGCAGGGACTGATTGGCGCACTGTCAAAAATCAGTGAGGATACCCACACCGTCCGGGCGGCGAAAGATGCGACCGCCGCGATGTACATTGCCAATCCCTTCGGCAACAAAAGAAAATCGGTGAACCTGTTTGCCACCCACCCGCCGATTGAGAGCAGAATTGAACGCCTGGAAAATATGTAAATGAAAGAGAAAAAAGGTCATTCCGTCCCGTGCTGGAATGGCCTTTTTTGAAAGTGGAAATAGAAGAAGAGGCTCATCACGCGGTCTCAGCTGCCAAAAACAGATTTTTCAGCAAGCGACCATAATTTGATAGCATTTCATGGTACAATAAGTAAAAAATGGAAGATATTCAATCGTTCAGCCAAAGAATCAACGCTGACCTTGCTGAATTGAAAAAATGAAATCGTGGGGAGTGAGAAGTCATGGCAAACGATGAAGAACAGAATAATCAACCGAATCCATCAGAAGGCAAATTAAATGCCTCTTTGAATGGTCAACCGATTCAGGAATTAAATAATCAACTGAATGAAGCCCTTGATACTCAGGATAAAGGAGTGATCAATCCAGAAACCCCTGCAGCCGAAGAGTCTACTCCGGTGGTTTCGGAAAATGAGCGGCTTTTAGCGACTTTCAGCACGATTGCTTCGTGGGGAAAATTTTCCGGAATCATGATGATTATCTTTGGCGCAATTAGTGCGGTGACCGGCCTCTTCGCTTTTATTGTCGGGGCCGCACCGGGCGTACTTGAAGTTTTTCTTGGCGTCTATCTGCTGCGTTCTTCAGAAGCTGCCGCTGATCTGAAATCCGGGCGCGACCCAAACGGCCAGGAACTTGTTCTCGACTATTATGCAAAGTTTTTGAAAATGTTTGGGATCATTTTGATCATTGGCCTGGCACTTCTTGCTCTGGGAATTATTCTAGCGATTGTCGGCGCATTTGCTTTCTTTCAGGAAATGAATAATTCTTATTTCTAAATGGCGGAAGATAGATTTCCCACTTTTAATGAAGGTGAGGGGAAACACATGAACGATTTACTTCAGGATGAGCTTCAGGAAATAAAGAAAAGGCAAAGTCATAAGCAGAAATGGGAGAAGCAGATTGCACAGCTGGATGATGAATTAAATGGGGCAAGACAAAGGTGCCTCGAACTCAAAAAAAAGTTGGATAAAGAGGAGAAAGATGTTGTCCGAGTTGAATCTTTGAGTGTACTATCCATTCTCTTGACGCTGTCCGGACGCAAGCTTGAAAAAATAGATAAAGAAAAACGCGAGGCACTAGCAGCTGAACTGGAGTATGAGGAATCCAGCCGAACGGTGCGGGACCTCGAAGCAGAATTGCCGGAGCTGCGCATGAAATTCGCGGATGTGGCTGGTGCGGATCAAGACTATGAGGAATGGCTTGCCCGAAAATTGCGATGGATGAACCGAGAGAAGCCGGAACAGGCGGACTATCTGAGCAGCTTAATGAATCAGGTGGCCGAACAGGAAGCACAGATTCAGGAGTATGAAGAAGCGGTCGCAGCCGGTAAAGATGCGGAGAAAGCACTAGTCCAGGCTCGGGCTGCTCTTAGTGGAGCAGAGGATCTTTCGGTTTGGGACATGTTCGGCGGTGGTACAATAACGACGATGATGAAACGAGATAAAATGCAGGATGCCAATGATGAAATTCATCAGGCGCAAAAGGCTCTGCGGCGCTTTAATCATGAGCTGAGCGACGTTAGCAGTGAGCTGGCTCTGCCGGCAACAGATGATTTTCTAAGTTTTGCCGACTATTTCTTTGATGGTATTCTTACGGATTGGATGGTTCACCGCCAGATTAAGGAGTCCGCAGAGCAAGTGTCTCAGGCATTGAAGAAGCTCACAACCATTCTACAGGCTCTAGAGACCCAGCTTGAACATTTGATCTATGAAAAAGATACCACTGCAGAGGAACGACGCAGGATTCTTGAAACGATGTAAAAAAGCACTACGAGCGGTAACAGCCCGCTCGTAGTGTTTTTTTGAAAGATAAGAAAGTATAAAAAATAGAGCAGGGAAGCGCGGGGACGAGGGCGTCTGCGGGAAGAGCAGGCTAAGAGAGACCCCGCAGACTCGTGCCTGATCGAGGAGGCTCTCAGACTGCCCGCGGCAAGCGAGTTCCCGGAGCGTACTTGCAAGTCAAAGGACCGGGCGTCTTTTGCCCGGTTTTTCTAAATTGACGGACCCACCTGGATCAAATCAATTGAGAGAAAGCATGATTCTGCCTAACGAAGCAAAAATTCGATCCAAGGAGGGAAAAATTTCACCTAAGCGTGGGAGAATTTCACTCAAGCTCTGAACTCTAGCGGGAGTTTAGCCGACCTTTCCAAAATAGAGTTTTGTCAGATTAGGAAAGGAAACCGTTTCTTTCTTCTTGAATTTCTCGAATAGGTTCTTGAGCGCCTCAATAAACGGCGTATAGTTCGGCTGCTCTGGTTTTGGTGCATAAGAGGCGGACAGATGTCGTCCGACAAATTGTTCCAGAGAATAGTGTAAAGGATGCTGATATGTTTCTTCGCGGTAGGCATCCTGCTGAAAGAAGGCAGGGATCCGCAGATCGATTGTCTCCATTCCACCTGAGAAGCCAGAGAAATCCGGGCAAAATTTGCGGCAGATCTGTTCCGTCTGCTGGATCAGTGGACTCTGTGAGTCACGGCTGTTCCAGATTAATGCGACCCGAGCACCGGGTTTCAAGATTCTTCGGCATTCATTTTTGAACTGCTCCGGCTGAAACCAGTGAAAGGCCTGGGCCACCGTAATCAGATCGACCGAAACCGGCGGCAAAGTTGTCGCCTCGGCTGGCTTCGCAAAGAATTCAACCTGCGAATAGGTGGCAAGCGTCTGCTCAGCGCTGGCTCGCATCTCATTATTGGGTTCAATGGCTAGTAGATGAAGGCCACGTTCAAGTAATTGCCTTGTCAGAATACCGGTGCCCGCACCGATATCGGCCACGCGTGATTCTGGAGAGAGATGGTTTTCATGAATCAAATCGTCAATCAGCTGCTGGGGATAATCCGGACGATATTGAGCGTATAATGCCGCCTTGCCAGTGAACTTTTCACTGTTTGCCATCTGAAAACCTCCTATTAATCTTCTAATCCCAATATAACGTATCACCGCCTAAAAAAAGAAAGAGAAGCGTTAGATTAACTCGAAACGGCCACCAGTTTTACCCATTTCGGACGTCGTCCAGAGGGAGCATCACCGGCTGATCGCAAGTGATGCATCCTTTATCCAGACGGATGACTCGTGAACAGGCGTGTTGGATAAATTCCAGATCGTGCGTAATCACAAGAATGGTCTTCTTTTGCATGGTCAGATGATGCAGTTGTTTGGCAACGAGCCGCTGTTTTTGACCGCCAGAAAGGACGAATGGATGGACCGTTTCCAGATGGTCCAGATGATAGTTCTGCAGAATCCGATCAGGTTCATCTGACCGATTTTTAAGACTCATTCGGATTTCTTCGCGCACATTTTCAGCAAAAAGCTGAGTGGTCCCATGCTGCATGACAAAGAAAGTCTCTTTTTTCCGCTGCCTTCTGCACATGTGGCAAAGTCTTCCGAATTTATCAAACCAATACATAATTGCTGTTAGATTAGAACCTTACTGATCGTAGCACACAAGAAAAACTGACACAATTTGATTGATAAACTGTACGATTCCTGTCACAATTTATGACAATAAAAAAAACTGCCCGTTAAGGAGCAGCTGTTTTTATCCTACAATCACGAAAAAATATTGATGACTTGATCGAAAAGTTCTTGATTTTCTTTGATTTTCGTTTCATTACCCAGAACGCAAATCAAATTTTCTCCGCTGATCTTCTCGAGAAGTGGGGCAAGCTGGTGAATGTCCTCAATGTGGGTAGCTAAAACTTCTTCACGTATCCGCTGAATATCTGCCTGTGCGACATGGCTGAAATAGCGCTCGTCAGCTAGTTCGCCTTTCGCGCTGACAGTGAGCGGGCTGTCGAGATTGGATATTGTTCCGATAACAAACTTCGTCATCGCGAATTCATCCGCTGTATAGTCCTTGACGAATGCGGCGGCTCCATCATAAACCTGTAGTGTTTCGCGCAGATTCGGATCACGATAAGACCAGAAAACAAAATTTCCGGTAGAAGAGACTGAAACGCCTGTTCCATAGGCCCCGCCCATGACACGAACTCGATTCCATAGGTAATCGAGCGTTAAAATTTGCTTAAGTACAAGAATTTTTCCTGTATATGCAAACCCGAACTTTTTAAAATTGCCACCCTTGGCCGCATACTGAACTTTGCTGGAAGTCATC
Source organism: Sporolactobacillus sp. (assembly GCA_048976585.1). Lineage (GTDB taxonomy): Bacteria > Bacillota > Bacilli > Bacillales > Sporolactobacillaceae > Sporolactobacillus. The sequence goes on from JBHGUY010000046.1 coordinate 40,205, forward strand.
AGGCCCTCATTATGCGTGGGAAGAACAGCCACCGGCTCAGACGCAGCAGCAATCACGTTCTTCGATTCTAGGGCGAGCGCACTGAATTGCTGCGAGGTCTCTTTAAATAGGGATTGATCACCAGTCAGACCGATAATCAGTTGATCTTTGTTAAATAATTTTTCGGTAATCGATTGAAGTGTCGAAGCAATCGTTGCAAAATTTTCTTCCAGATGACTGTCGAGGTCGCAGATGAATTGGTAGAAACTGAGTCCATTCAATTTTTCTTTATAAGCGGCTGCCTGGGAGTAGTAGGCGCTGAGTCTCCTGAGAGCAACGGATTGTCCGTTTTGATTGAAAATCATTTCGAGTCTTGATTTCGTTTCTTTGATAACGGCTTTGAGCCGGTTCTTGTCACTGAATTTGCTGTGATAGATCATTTCGTGAATTAAACTGAACGCTTCCGGCAACTTATTCTGAAGAATTTTTGCCTTGACTGAGAACTTAGTCTGGTATTGGTCGTCATTATCTTTGTCAGCCATCAGATTATTTTCAAAATGAATGTCACCGGTCTGAATATTGATTTCATTGGCCAATGCCTCATAACTATATTTTTCAGTATCGATCCGACCCAATAATTCCTGAAGCAGCCCCAGATAGGGCACTTGGTCAGGAACAATTTGCTTTGTGTTAAAGTACAGACTAAGATAGACAATCTTATTTGTCGGCAGCTCATGATACAGCGTTTTGACTCCAGAAAGCTCTGTTTCCATCAGCGGCAGTTCTTCCGAGCTCTTGTCGATGTCACTGAGGGCAAGCAGCGGGATTTTGCGCAGATCCTCGGGCTTGTCTTCGCTCTCTTGGCGGATCTTTAATTTTTTGGTGGCGTCAACAATCTGATTCAGTGCGTCCGTGCTTAAGCCTTTTTTGTAAGCAGCCAATTTTTCTGCCTGTGCTTTTTCCTCTTGAACGGCCATTGTTTTTGAAGGTTTAATAATCACCAGTGTTTGATGATTGCTCTTCAGCAAATAGTGGTCGATCAACTGTTCAAAATAATTCGTGGTCAGTCCTTGCTTGATGGTCTCCAATGTTTTCTCGAATTTCAGGTGAACCAGCGGATCGCCATCATAGAGCCAGCTGTCCATCACTGTCATGCTGTAGATCAAGCCCTTTGGCATCGAACCGTAATCCGCCTCGCGGAGCTGAAACTCTTTGATGTTGATCGCTGCCTCAATTAGTTTTTTATCAATGCCATTTTTAACGAGATCGCTCAGCGTGTCAAAGACCACTTTTTGGAAATCCGCTTTCTGCGACTCATTTGAATTCTTCACATTAACGGAGAAATAAGGCTGCTGGATACTATTATCAAAGATGCCAAAAACGTCCTGACCAATTTCGGCGTCGAGTAGTGCTTTCTTCAGTGGAGCCGCTGGAGAATCGAGCAAGAGATAATTCAGCACGTCGAAAGCCAAATAAGCCTCCGGATCGCTTGCTGATCCGACGGCAAAATTAAGGCTGAGATAGGTCTTATCATCTGCACCTGCGTCTGGGAGAATCGGGTACTCGTTCACGATTTCTTTGTCTTTGCCAATCGGTTTCTGTAAACCAATTCGTGAATCCATGTCAATCCGGTCATAATCAGACAGATAGTTCTGATCGAGATAGGCTAATTTCTCTTCAATGTCCATGTCCCCGTAAAGATAGATATAGCTATTTGCCGGGCTATAATATTTGCGATGGGATTCAATAAAGTGACTATAGGTTAGATCGGGAATAAAGTCCGGATCACCGCCTGATTCGTAGCTATAAGATGTGTCCGGAAATAAAGAGCTTTGATTCATGCGCATCAGCAGGCTTTCCGGTGAAGAAAGGGCGCCTTTCATTTCATTGAAGACGACCCCTTTGTAATGCAGCGGTTCCTCCGGGCTGTCCAATTCATAATGCCAGCCCTCCTGCTGGAGAATTTCTTTATACTTGTAGATGTTCGGATGGAGAACAGCGTCCATATAGACGTCCATTAAATTGAGAAAATCCTTGTCATTGCGGCTGGCGACAGGATACATCGTTTTATCGCTGAATGTGAAGGCATTGAGAAAAGTATTAAGCGATCCCTTAAGCAATTCAACAAAGGGTTCTTTGACCGGATATTTGTCTGAGCCGCAAAGGACGGAATGTTCCAATATATGGAACACGCCGGTATCATCTTCAGGCGGCGTACGAAAACTAATGGAAAAAACTTTATTATCGTCGTCGTTTTTTAAAAATAAGAGACGTGCGCCGCTTTTAACGTGTTCGAATAAGAAAGCCTCAGAATGAATATCTGCAACCTCCTCGTTCCGTAAAAACTTAAATCCGTGATAAAGCTTGTCCGGAATAAATGATGCCAATCGTCTCGACCTCCTCGATTATTCAAAGCCCGAATGAAACAGGAGCAGATCCGTCATTTATGGAATAATTTTCCGCTCTTTAGGTGTTTGCTACTATTATACAGTATTCCTCAGAAATCATTCTCATGGAAGAACTCAGCCTTTAAAGAAAGACGGTGATGCTTAGTCTCGTATAGTTTATCCTTTCATGGCAGTTAATTTGCATGAAATGGATCATTCTAATTTAAAGGGAGAAAAAGGAAATGAAGGAATGACTACTTTTTTGGTATCTATGTTAATTCCTTCATCTATAGTACAATAGAGGCAGGAGGGATCAGCATGGTTAAAGATCTGTCAGTCTGTCCAAAATTTGAAAAGGCTTTTCAAGTAATTGGGAAAAAATGGAATGGACTTATCATAGATGTTTTAATCGGCGGAGAAACTCACTTCAGCCATATTTCTGCAGCAATTCCTGAGATGAGTGATCGCATGCTAGCTGCCCGATTGCGTGAATTAGAAAAATTGAAGATTGTCGAGCGGCGGGTGGATACTGGCTACCCTGTTCGTGTCAATTATAAGCTGACCGAAAAGGGGAAGGAAATCAGTCCGATATTGGACGAAGTGCATCGTTGGGCGGACAAATGGTATGAAGCATCCGTTACAGAAGCCGAAAAGACAAATTGATTTACTTTTTTTTACAAAGTAACTATACTAATGTAATTAAAGGATAAAATGTTAGCTGGAGGGAATTTTACTTTATGACCAATCAATTTTTGGAAGCGGCGAAGAATCGCCGGTCAATCTATGCGCTTGATAAAAAGATCAAGGTGAGCAAAGAAGAAGTCGTAAAGACGATAGAGGAAGCTGTAAAATATGCACCATCCGCATTCAATTCGCAAACGGCACGGGTCGTCGTTCTCTTTGAATCTGAGCAGGATAAACTCTGGGGTACCGGTGGGATTGTCGAAAAGGCCATTCGCAAAGTATTGCCCGAGGGTCAGTCGTTTGACTCAACCGCGGAGAAACTGGCATCCTTCAATCAGGGTGTGGGTACGATACTTCATTTCGAAGATACCTCGATCGTTAAGAATCTGCAGGATCAGTTTCCGCTCTATGCCGATAATTTTCCAGTTTGGTCAGAGCAAGGCACAGGCATCACGCAGTTTGCTGTCTGGACAGCTCTGTCAGAAATTGGAATTGGAGGCTCCCTGCAGCACTATAACCCGTTAATTGATGAGACTGTTCATCAAGTATTCGATATTCCGGAAAGCTGGGTTCTGAGAGCACAACAGCCATTTGGAAACATTGTTGCGCCGGCAGGCGATAAAACTTTTGTACCGATCAAAGAAAGAGTCAAGGTTTTTGGATAAAACATTTTTTGATAAGAAATGCGAACACCTTCTTTTCTGGGGTGTTTTTTTTTTTATGCGTTGATTTGAAGATTTTTTATTCACGATCATTTAGTTTGGTGATATACTAAAGCGGTGCAATTCTATCATATTTTAAATTTATGAAATTATCTTGATATTGAATAATTAATAAGCGTATAATAATGTTAACTTATTTGACATGAGAGTACATATTATAGAGTTAGAAACAGGGGGCAAACTTAATAATGAAGAAGATTTCTCTATTTTCTCTGATTCTTGCATTGATTCTAGCATTATCAGCCTGTGGATCGGCGAGCAGTGGATCAAGCGGTGAAAAGAAGGCAGCGCAAAAAAAAGTGCTTCGTGTGGTCAATGATGCCACTTATGCACCCTTCGAATATTTGAAGAATGGTAAGATGGTCGGTTTTGATGTTGATGTCATGAAAGCTCTCGGGAAAGCCTCTGGATACAAATACAATCTGGTCAATGTCGGTTGGGATCCCGTCTTCGCTGAACTGAAAAACAAAACAGCCGATATGGGTATTTCGGCGATTTCAATTACAAGTGATCGGGCGAAGACGTATGATTTTTCTAAACCCTACTTTCTTTCAACCAATATGATTCTGGTTCCAAAAAGCAGCAATGTTAAAACCGCTCAGGATTTGAAGGGTAAAACGATTGCCGTCCAGACGGGAACAACAGGCCAGGTAGCTATGGAAAAAATCGACGGTAAAAATAGTCCGAATATCAAAAAGTTTAAAACGATTACGCTGGCCATTATGGAAATGCTTAATCATGGGGCGGACGCAGTCGTTGCCGATGATACGGTCATTCAGCAATATGCCAAAAACAATCCAGGTAAAAATCTGAAAGTGATTCCGGATAAAAAAGCATTCGCTAACGAGTATTATGGATTGATGTATCCGAAAAACAGCAAAGATGTTCCGGTATTCAATAAAGCAATCAAAAAAATTCTTGAAGATGGCACTTATACAAAGCTCTATCAAAAATGGTTCAAAATCAAGCCAGATGTAAAAACACTTCTCGCACAGCAGAAATAAGGACATAAAGTCTAGAATTTGAGTGACATCTGAAAGTTGCTTAACGAATTCGTAAAGCAACTTTTTGAGGTTAGGGGAGATTTATGTGCAATCAGTCGTCCATTTAATTATTAGTTATCTGCCTTTCTTTTGGAGCGGTACCCTATTGACCATTATTTTCTCATTATCAGGAATTGTTTTCGGAACGCTTCTCGGTTTATGCATTTGTTTTGGAAAAATGTTGCCTAACAAATTATTGGCTGCCCCCTTTATTGGCTATATCACTTTTTTTCGGGGCACACCGCTATTTGTCCAGATCTTGCTGGTTCATTTTGGCCTCGTACCGGCAATTCTTGGGCAGTCCAACGGGATTATTGCAGGTATTGTCGCGCTGTCACTGAATGAAGCAGCCTATATTGCTGAAGTTTTCCGTGCGGGCATACAGTCGGTTGATGAAGGGCAGACAGAAGCCGCACGATCGCTGGGCATGAGCCATCGTCAGGCAATGCGCTATATCATCCTACCGCAGGCCATTCGTCGTGTACTGCCACCGATGGGCAATGAATTCATTAGTTTGATAAAGGATTCCTCGCTCGTTTCAGCAATTGCTGCTCCAGAATTGACGTACTGGGCACAGGCGATGGGTGCGCAATATTCAATTGTCTGGACCCCATATCTGACCATATCCTTTATTTATCTTATTTTGACACTGACCGTGAGTTTCTTTGTCAGTTTCTTGGAAAGGAGAATGGCGACGAAATGATGATTGAAGTGGACAATCTGAAGAAAAGCTTCGGAGAAAATGAAGTGTTGAAAAATATTAATCTGAATGTGGAAAAACAAGAAGTTGTGGTAGTGATCGGTCCGTCCGGTTCTGGTAAGTCGACCTTGCTGCGCTGCATTAATCTGCTCGAACCGATTACATCGGGCCACGTACGAATTGAAGGCGCAGATATTGCCGGTAGAAAAGCGGATATCAATAAAATTCGCCAGGACGTCGGCATGGTCTTTCAGCAGTTTAATCTCTTTCCCCATATGACGGTTCTGAATAATATTATGCTTGCACCAATCAAAGTAAAGAAGATGGCGAAGATGCAGGCCGAGGAGAAGGCTCGTGAATTGCTGGGAAAGGTCGGGCTTGAGGACAAGGCGGATACTTACCCCGATTCTCTATCCGGCGGACAGAAGCAGCGAATCGCGATTGCCCGCGCGCTCGCGATGGAGCCGAAGATGATGCTGTTCGATGAACCGACTTCCGCGCTCGATCCGGAAATGGTCGGCGAGGTGCTTGATGTCATGAAGCAGCTTGCCAAAGATGGGATGACGATGGTCGTTGTCACCCACGAAATGGGATTTGCCCGCGAAGTTGGCGACCGCGTTATCTTCATGGATGGCGGCTATATCGTTGAAGAGAACGAACCGAATGAGCTCTTCAGTCATCCGCGCGAATCACGGACGATCTCCTTCTTAAGCAAAGTACTGTAACTCAAGCCCCCCTTTTCGACTATCCGAAACGGGGGGTTTACTTTTTATTAAACATTATTTTATGCCAAAAGGGAGAAATAAAGGTAGTTTCCCGGGCATCTGGCATGCTGGTAAGTCGAAAAAAGGAGTGATCCTGTTGGATCGCTCCTTTTTTCGGGGCTATAGATTAGATTTCTTTATAGACATCGATTTCATGGATTTCCGGAATCATACTGTAAGCGGTTAGCCGGTGCTGCCCATCGTAGAGGCCAAGTTTCTGGTTAACAATCAGCGGCGGCAATTTGTTGCCGTCCCGGAGATACTCGACCATCTGGTTAATATTATCGGTATGATAGTCATCATAGTTCTCCGGATCTTTTTCCCATTCCTGATAAGTTAAGAGGTTCTTACTATTACTGCTGAACGAACAAGCGGCCTCATACAATTCTTCCTTAGCAATTTTCGTAAGTATGAAATGGTGCTGATCGGTTCCAAATGAATCATTTTCAATATCGCTATATCTGCTGCATATTTCTTTTCCTGTTAACGTTTCGGTCATAAGCCATCCCTTCTTAAAAGGCGTATTTCTTAATTTAGTATACCCCGGTTCAGCGTGCAAAAAAAGATTGATCGATGATTTATTGACAATAACAGTCAGTTTGCTAAACTGAATTTTATAAAGATTAGAAAAAGATGGAGGGAATCAATCATGTCTGTGGAGGATGTCAAAGCCTATTTCCGACAATTCAACCGGGAAAAGGATGTTATTGAACTTCAATTATCCAGTGCGACCGTCGATCTGGCGGCTGAGCACTTGCATGTCGAACCGGAACGAATTGCCAAAACACTTGCCTTTCGCGGAGAAGGTAAAGAAGGCGCAATGCTGGTGGTCATGGCGGGCGATGCGAAAATTGATAATAAGAAATTTCGCGGCACATTTGGTTTTAAAGCACGGATGCTGAGTGCGGAAGAAACATTGGAACTTGTGGGCCATGCCATTGGCGGTGTCTGCCCATTCGCATTGAAAAGTGACTGGCCGGTCTTTATGGACGAATCGCTGAAACGTTTTGAAACTGTTTTTCCAGCTTGCGGTAGCCCTAATTCAGCGATTGAATTGACTGTGGATGATATCTATAGACTAGGTAAAGGCAAGGCTTGGGTCGATGTCTGCAAAGGATGGCAAGAAGATGCAGCGGAATCCATCAATAAATCCTCTGAGGAAAGTTAAATTGGATTGAGGATTAGTCGAACAAAAATGAGATGTAACGCAGCAAAAGTTGAAATGAGTTCAAAAAAATTAAACCGAGGCACTCACTCTACATGAGAATATGAGTGACTATCCAAAGATTTGTCCGTATCAGATGATTTTCCTTCAATGAAAGCAGGGGCTGCACCTCTGAAACTGCTAATCTGAAAACTTAATCGTTTATTTGGGTATACTAAAAAGAGTAGGATGAGTCGATTCCTCTTCTCAAGATATTGGAAACATTTATTTTAAGCTGATCCATTGATTTTCTAAACTGTGTCTATTATAATTACATTAATCTTTTAGAAGAGGCATAGAAATGAATAGTGAGTTTACAATAGCGGTTCATTGTCTAGTGATTATGGCAGAGGCGCCGAATCGGCTATGGAATAGTGAATCTCTTTCCCAGAAGGTGCATACGCATCCTGCGAGAGTAAGAAAAATTATGAGCACGCTCCGAAAATCTTGCCTGGTCACAACAAAAGAAGGGATCGGTGGTGGTTACCGTTTAGATTGCGACCCATCCCGATGTTCGCTGGCAATGGTGTATCAAGCAACTTCCTGTGAAGCATTGAAGCTTAACTGGTGCTCGGGAGACTGCGAAGAACGTGAAGGCGGGGAGGAAGTTCAGCAATTGATGAATCGGGTTTTCTCGAATGCCGAGCATTTACTGGCAGACTATCTTCAGCAATGGACAATCGATACACTAGTCAAACAGGTTAAGAGAATGCCAGATTCTTCAAAAAAAGCCGGGCTTGCGATTTCTGCCGGAGGCCTGCACAGCGATTCAATTTTTCGGAATGGTGGTGAATGATGATGCAGCAGCAATCAAAGTGGAAGAAAGGCGATTGGGTCAAGGGAAGAACGGTGAACGGTGAATTGATGCATGGTTATGTTGAGACGTTCAACGATGAAGATGGGACGGTCAAAGTTCATGTCGTAGCCTGCGATCGCGAGTCAACTGTCGGCCGAACGATTGAGACGCTAAGCTATCTGATCAAGCCTTTTCCGATTCTGCCCCTCAGTAATACACAATTGCGTAGTATAACCGATCTGGCACTCATTACGTCAGACCGTGATTGGTTCATGGATCTTTCGTCGCAAATTGCGCGAACGGAAGAGAATACGCAGAATCGCTCTGAGTTACAGGAGAATTCTTGGTACTGGTCGGCTCAGCGCTAAGCGCTAAATCGAATAATTGCTTTCCAACTTAAAAATAGAAGCGCAGACAGGCGGCAGTGAGCCGTTTGTCTGCGTCTTTATTTTTCACCTTTATTTGCAGACGTGAAAGGACTACCACATCAAGGCAAGAGAGGCAATGAGCGGGATCGTTATAATCGAAAGTAAGGTCGACACGGTCATCAACTGAGTCGGCAACTCCGTACTGCTGTCATTCAGCAAGGCAAACAGAACGATGACACCAGCAATTGGGCAGGACGAAAGCAATACGGCGGATAAAGCACTGACCTGCCCCAAACCCGAAAAATGAAAGAGGACAAGGGTTTCCAGCGGGATAATTAAATTACGCATCAGCACGCCCGGCCAGATTAGACGACTGGAGAACAGACTGAGCAGGGGCATTGCGGCAATGCTGTCACCGATAACAATCATGCTGAGCGGTGTATTCAGACTACTGATGTCACCGACGAATGTATTCAGAAGTGCCGGCAGTCGAAATGAGCAGATGAAAAAAATAAGTCCAACAAGAATCGCCACAATATTCGGATTGAAAATGTTTTTGACTTGAGTTTTCAGATCCTGATTTTTTCGGTACAGGCTGATGCCGTGCGTCCAGCAGAAAATATTGAAGGCGGCAAGGTATGGCGTGGCATAGAAGACACCGGAAGGGCCCAGAATCGCGCTGACGAGCGGGATGCCCATGAATCCGGAATTCGAATAAGTTGCCGCGAATTTCAGCGTTTTTCGATTGGTGACACTCGCAATGAACCGATTAGAAAATAGAAAATGCGCGCTCAGAATAGCCATTAAAAAGACGAAAATAATAAAGATAAAGGCAATGAGCAAATCATGGAGTCGGGCAGCTGAAAATTTTTGCTGGAAGGCTTCCAGAATCACACACGGAGAAACGATATAGAGTAGGATTTGAGTCATGTCCCTGGCGCCCGTATCGTGAATCAGATGCCATTTGTGAGCCCAAAAACCGACAGCCATCAGTAAAAACATGACTATGACCTGATGAAGTACAACGGCAAATTCCAAATCAGGGATCTCCTTCTTGTAATAACGATAATGGATGATTTAAAAATTAACACAGAGTCCTAAACCTGTAAATGCATACACTTTTAAGCGGTGACGCGGTTAAGCAGTGTTTTTATCCACTAAGAAGCCTATGCGCAGGGCGCTGTGTGGTCTAAAAATCCAGACGGATTGCCTGAATCATTTTATTAGGGCAACCGGAATGCTATTTCTTTTATTAATACGCAGTTTTATGAGAAAATAAATTTTATAATGGTCATTATGAGGAGTGATTCAGTGTGATTCATTCATTAAAAGATACCATGACTTTAAATAACGGTGTGACGATGCCTGGATTCGGGTTGGGTGTCTGGAGAGTTCCTGATGGCGAAGCGGTTATTCATTCGGTCAAGTGGGCCATTCAAGCAGGCTATAATTTGATTGATACCGCAGCCATCTATGGAAACGAGAAGGGGGTCGGCGAAGCGATCCGCCAGTCTGAAATTTCGAGGGATTCTCTTTTTTTGACGACGAAAGTCTGGAATGCCGATCAAGGATATGATACCACGCTGAAAGCATTTGAGACGAGCCTCAAGAAGCTCGGCCTTGAAACGGTTGATTTATATTTGATTCACTGGCCGGTTGCTGGCAAATACAAAGAGACCTGGAAGGCAATGGAAAGATTATACAAAGAAGGAAGAGTACGGGCGATTGGTGTCTGCAATTTCCATCAGCACCATCTGGAAGAATTGCTGAATGACAGCGAGATCATGCCAGCAGTGAATCAGATTGAAATGCATCCGCTTCTCGCACAGATCCCGCTCAGAAATTATTGCTACGAGAAAGATATTAAGGTTGAAGCTTATTCACCGCTTGGCAGCGGAGGTGTGCTTGATCATCCGACCCTTACCGCGCTTGCTGAAAAATATGGTAAGACGGCAGCACAAATTATTCTTCGCTGGGATCTGCAGAATGATGTGATTACGATTCCGCGTTCAACCCAAGAAGCACATATCTTGAGCAATGCAGATATCTTTGATTTTGAATTGTCCCCCCAAGATATTGATAAAATTGATGGGCTAAACGAAAACAAGCGTTTTGGAGCGAACCCGGATCAGTTCGATTTTTGATCGCAGGGAAATGATCTTCCCTGAGAACTGAATGCTTTTAAAACAAAAGGATCTTTCACCTGTTCAAGAAACATCTGTCGGGCTCTTTTATTAGCTGCAGGACAGTCATATTTTAAAATGAAGGAGCTTATTCAAGATGTCTGATACGAAGATAATGGCTGAAATTAAACGGGGGCCGATTACGGCGACACTGATTATCGGAGCCTTTGTTGCAATCCTGAACGAGACTTTCTTGAACATTGCTTTGTCTGGCCTGATTCAGTATTTTCATGTTCCGGCCACGACCGTTCAGTGGCTGACCACTGCGTATTTGCTCGTCATCGGTATTCTGATGCCAATTACCGCATTAATTACCGGATGGTTTACCACGCGGCAAATGTTTCTCGGGGCGATGGGCCTTTTCTTAGCCGGTACCATCCTTTGTGGATTTTCGCCGAATTTCAGCTTTCTGCTCATTGGCCGAATCATTCAGGCGATTGGTGCGGGTCTCTTAATGCCTGTGATGATGAATACGATCCTACTGATCTATCCGCCGGAAAAGCGCGGTGCCGCCATGGGCCTGATCGGGCTGGTCATCATGTTCGCACCGGCACTAGGGCCGACACTCTCCGGGTTAGTCCTGTCGGCTCTGAGCTGGCGCTGGTTGTTTTATCTGATCATTCCTTTGGCCATTTTCTCAATCGTTATCGGTGCCCACTATTTGCAGAATGTTTCTGAACTGACCAAACCGAAAGTCGAGATTCGTTCGATTTTGCTTTCTAGCATCGGTTTCGGCGGAATCGTCTATGGAATGGGCTCCGGCACGACCGGAGGCTGGATCAGTCTGGTGATTTTAGTCATTGGCGTGCTCTCTCTAATCGGATTTGTCTGGCTTCAATTAGTCCTGAAGCAACCCATACTGAATCTCCGCGCTTTTCGCTATCGGATGTTTGCGTTGTCGACAATCCTTCTCATTTTGGTGATGATGGTACTTTTTTCGACCATGATTCTCCTGCCGCTCTATCTGCAGCGTGTGCTTCTCCTCAGTTCATTCGGAGCAGGAATGCTTCTGCTTCCGGGAGGATTGATTAACGGGTTGCTTTCTCCCGTCATGGGAAGATTATTTGATAAATGGGGACCTGTCTGGTTAGTCACGCCGGGATTGATTCTCGTGACCGCCGTGATTGGGCTGTTTGCCGGGCTGACCCCCTCAGCGAATGTCGTCTATGTCGCCGCACTTTATACGGTGATGATGGTTGGTCTGGCGATGGTGATGATGCCAGTAACAACGACCGGTCTTAATCAGCTGCCAAAGGCGCTCTATCCTCATGGAACGGCGATCATGAACACGTTGCAGCAGGTTTCGGGAGGAATCGGAACAGCCGTCTTTATCGGCATTATGGCTGGTGGCCAAAAGGCTTATCTTCAGCAGGCGACGTATCCCAGTACAAAGGCGGCGCAAATGCTGGCCTTGACACATGGGATGAGTATAGCGTTTCTTTGTGCCCTGGTCCTGACGTTTGTCGCCCTTATTTTATCGCTCTTACTCAGAAAAACGGCCGCGCCTGAAGAGGCTGGGGAAGAAAGAACAGGCTCTTGATGTTTTTAAAATTACGTCTCAGGTCCCATGAATGATCATCCCTCCAAATTTATACTTTAAGAATGAGTGGAGAAAGGAACGGAGATTATGCAGGTACTAGTCGTCTATGCCCATCCGAATCATGAAAGTTTTAATGAAGCCATTTGCCAGCGAATTATTCAGCACTTTGAACAAAGCGGTACAGCCTATCATTTGATTGATCTTTATTCGGAAAAGTTTGATCCAGTCTTAATATTCAATCGTCAGAAAAGACGGTCCGATATGAAAACAGATCCGTCAACAGCAGAGTACCGCCAATGGGTAGAGCAAGCCGATCATCTGATTTTTATCTATCCGATTTGGTGGAGCGCGATGCCAGCCATCCTAAAAGGATTCCTTGATCGCGTGCTGGTATCTGGTTTTGCGTACACCTATCAAGGGCTTTATCCGCACGGATTGCTGAAAAAGAAAGCGGCAACGCTGATCTATACAATGGACACACCCTCCCTCTACGCTCGTTTGTTTCGCAGAAATATTGAATGGAAGTCGGTCAAAGGGCCCGTCTTTCATTTCTGCGGGGTCAAGCCGGTTAAAAGGCTCGTATTTTATAGTGTAAGGACGAGTGACGAGAAAAAAAGAAGAAAATTTCTGAAACGCGTCGACCGTCTGGCAGTAGCGATCGATTGAGCCCTAAAAGGAGCTCCTCCCGCGTAAGTGCCGGAGGAGCTCCTTTTTTTCGAAATGAATTAAGCAATTTCCTGATTTTTGGTCTCCTTGCCGAGAAAGAGGACAGCAAGAACGCCGACAACAATCGCAACACAGAAAATCGTAAAAATCACAGTGATCGTCACGTGCTGAACGAGTAGATAGCCAACAAGCAGCGGACCAAAGACACCGCCAATCCGGCCAAATCCGGTTGCCATGCCAGTACCGGTGGCGCGGACGATTGTCGGATATTGTTCCGGTGAATAAGCATAAAGCGCTCCCCATGCTCCGAGGTTGAAGAAGGAGAGCAGAATCCCGAACGTCATCAGCATGGCAAGCGATGATGCATTTCCGAAGAAGAAAGCCGACACCGCTGTTCCCAGCAGGTAGACAATCAATACCCATTTTCTGCCCCATTTTTCAATCAGCCAGGCCGCAGTAAAATAGCCCGGCAACTGAGCGAGTGTCATAATTAGCACATACTGAAAGCTATGCACCATATCATACCCTTTTAAGGCAACGACGCTCGGCAGCCAGAGGAACATGCCGTAATAAGAGAAAACGACACAGAACCAGAGCACCCAGAGCATGATGGTGCGGCTGATATATTTTTTCGACCAGATGGTTGCCATATTTTTTATAAAGCCAGAGTTTTGTTCACGTGTCTGGGCCATAAACTTTGTAGAATCATGAATATTCCAGCGCAGATAAAGCACATAAAAGGCTGGAAGCGCGCCGATTAGTAAAGCGATGCGCCAGCCATATGAAGGAATGATGAAATAGGAAATAATGGCGGCGAGAATCCAGCCACCTGCCCAGAAGCTTTCAAGGAGCACGACAGTACGTCCGCGCCGCACTGCCGGGACACTTTCAGATACGAGTGTTGAGGCAACAGGCAGCTCGCCGCCAAGCCCCATACCGACAAAAAAGCGGAGTAAGAGAAAGAGGCTGAGCCCCGTCGACAATGCAGAGATTCCGGAGCAAATAGTAAAGAGCAGGACCGTGACAATTAAAACATTTTTACGGCCGATGCGATCAGCCATTATCCCGAAGAGCAGTGCCCCAACAGCCATACCAATCGAGCTGACGCTGCCGATCCAGCCCATCTGCGCTTCGTTAAGCTTCCATTCTCCAGCTAGAGCAGCGATGATAAAAGAAAGCATCCCAACATCCAATGCGTCGAAAAGCCAAGCAAAGCCTGCGACACCGAGTAATTTTCTTTCTGTCTGAATTTTTGACATGATTTCCCCCTGAAATAGAGATGAGTGCAATGCGTATAGAGAAGCTTAGAAAAAAGAGAACAACTTGACCTTCATTATAAATAGTTTGTTTACATGTGTAAAGACAGTAGAAGCATTTTTTGGCTTATCGCTGCCAATTGGTGGATAAAAAGTTTGCTCAACTCTGGCTCGCTGTCATGCTACACTGGAGAGGGACTTACAGGAAATTGGAGGGAGAGCTTTGAATTTAAATGAATTCCAAGAATCAGAAAAAATATTTTATCAAAAGCGCGGCTGGATGAAATTACCGCCTTATATCCGGATCGGATTCCTCATGGAAGAAGTTGGAGAAGTCTCCCGGGCTGTCCGTGCCTATGAAATCGGTCGCGATCATCCGGGGGAGAATAAATTGCCGAAACAAGCGATTAAAGAAAATTTGGCGGAAGAAATGGGAGACGTCCTTTCCAATCTCTCTATTCTTGCCGCCTTATACGATCTGACACTCGAAGATTTGGTTCAGGCGCATCGTCAAAAGCTTGGTGACCGCTACTCTGGGGAAAAAGAGAAAAACGGATAAACCGTTTGGGGTCCTTCTAATGAACAAATTGAGTGAACAAGTTGAGGATTTCACAAAGTATCTAAGCCGAAGTACACTATTATAATACGAGGAGGATCAGAATCATCCATGAATCAGAAAAATGTTTATTTTAACCACGACGCAGGCATAGACGATTTGGTTTCACTGTTCCTGCTCTTGCAAATGGAGCATGTTGCGCTAAACGGTGTTTCAGTTATCCCGGCGGACGGTTACCTGACTCCAGGCGTTCAGGCAAGTCGGAAGATTATCGATCGTTTCGGAAGAGGGGCGAAGATCGAAGTGGCCCGTTCGAATTCGCGCGGACTCAACCCCTTTCCCAAAGAATGGCGAATGCATCCGTTCTTTGTCGATGCCTTGCCGCTGCTCAATGAATCAGGACTCGTAGAAACGGTGGAAAGTCCGCTACCTGCCCATCAACATCTCGTAAAAACAGTCCGCGAGGCGAGTGGGCAGACGACGATTGTCTGCACCGGCCCACTGACCGATTTTGCGCGGGCGCTGGACGCAGCACCGGATATCGAGGAAAGAATCGATCAATTAATCTGGATGGGTGGAACGCTTCTCCCGATTGGCAATGTACAGGAGCCGGAGCATGACGGTTCGGCAGAATGGAATGCTTTCTGGGATCCAGAAGCGGTCGCTCGTGTCTGGCACAGCTCGGTGCCCGTTCGAATGGTTGCGCTGGAAAGCACGAATCAGGTGCCATTGACTCCGGTGATCCGCCAACATTGGGCTGAGCGAAGACGGTACACAGGGCTCGATTTTCTCGGACAATGCTATGCAGCTGTCCCGCCGCTTGTTCATCAAGAAACAAATTCAACCTATTTTCTATGGGATGTGCTGACGGCAATCTCGGCCGGATATCCAGATTTGGTTCAGTCACGCCAGATTCGGACAGTCGTTCGGACGGACGAGCCTTCTCAGGGCAAAATAGAAGAATCGGCAAAAGGACGCCCTATTGAACTTGTTTACGATGTGAATGCGGCTGCATTTTTTGAGAAAATTGAGGAACTGGCAAAAAGAGTGCAGTGATTATAGAGGCGACTCAGAGGGAAATATCATTCAGTCAAAAAACGTAGAAGCTAGTCGATCAACTGCAGAACGCCGAGTGAGAAGTGCAGAAGCATAGGTTCATATTCTAAAATTCTGCACATGAACGGCTCAGCATTTCCCCATCGTTCCAATGCTAAGGCTTTAAGCACCGGCAGCAGAATATAAATTATCCCAAACGAATTAGAAAACTTGAGATAGCACAGGCAAAGCCAAATAAAACGGCTTTGCCTGTGTTTATTTTTTCTGCAACCGTCGAAATTCGCGTATCACAACCACTGCTTCCTCAGAAGCGTTACATGAAGGCTCAGTACCCGACTTCGACTGAAGCATTGACAATATACATCAGATCGTTTTTGTCTTCTTTATCCTTCAGGACAATGCCGCTTGGCGTTGCCATGCCGCCGTCAGTTACAGCAATGTCAACGGTGCCGTAGGGGATCTCCGCTTTGACCCGCTCATAGTCAAGTGTATCTTTTCCGCAGGGTACAGCCAGTCTAATCGTCACCTTCATTGCGTTCAGGTCACCGCCGGGCAGTATTTCGGTCAATCCCGGCATCGAATTCTTGTGAATAGCCTCAATGACAGCACGCACCGCTGCTTTTGTGATATTCTGACCATGGACATCGATACCCACACCTGTTTCAATAAATAAGAGATGATCCATCTTATGCACTCCCCCGATCACATTCTTCTCTTTAATTATAACAAATTACGGTCAGAGTTATAAAATATTGCCTGACAGATGGCAAATGATATGTCAGAAAAAGCGACAAGGGTACACATAATCTGCACAAATTGAGCTAAAATAAAGAGAGATTTTATCGATTTTTGCTTGTTCTGCTACTTCTTCCATGGCAGATTAGGATCAACCTGATAAAGTGAAAAAGAGAATGATCATTGAAAAAAATAGCAGATTTTGCTTACAGGAGAACGAAAGACGAACACTTTTTTAAAAAATATCCGTAATTTACGCTTTTTGCCGATTTTTTGTTTCTTTTTTTGATGGGATAGGCTATAGTAATTAAGGTTGCAGTTTGGAAAACAATAACGGGGGGGTTTTTCGTGTTTAAAAAGAGACTAGCAGTTATTCTTGCTTGTGTCGTTGTTCTGGCAACTGTACTTGCAGGCTGTGGCAATAGTAGCAGCGGTTCAGGTAAGGCCACCAAGACTACTTTCAAGGCGGGCATGGTTACCGATACAGGCGGCGTTAACGATAAGTCCTTCAACCAGTCAGCTTGGGAAGGGCTGAAGGCATTTGGCAAGGAAAATAATCTCAAA
The DNA here is from genome assembly GCA_048976585.1 of Sporolactobacillus sp. Classification (GTDB taxonomy): domain Bacteria; phylum Bacillota; class Bacilli; order Bacillales; family Sporolactobacillaceae; genus Sporolactobacillus. The sequence goes on from JBHGUY010000046.1 coordinate 57,408, forward strand.
CAGGGCTCTCAGGTTAAATATCTTCAGTCTACTCAGCCTTCAGATTATTCACCGAATTTGAATCAATTGGTTCACCAGAATTATAATGTTGTTTTCGGAATTGGTTATTTGATGCAAAGTGATATCCAGAAGATCGCGGAACAAAATCCGAAAGCGCACCTCGGCATTGTGGACGCTGTTGCGGTGGATAAGAACAACAAGCCGCTGAAGAACGTAGCCAGTATGAATTTCAAATCTGAACAGGGTTCCTTCCTTGTCGGCGTTGTTGCTGGCCTGACAACGAAAACGAATAAAATTGGCTTTGTCGGCGGTATTAATTCCGCTCTGATTAAGTCGTTTGAAAATGGTTTTAAAGCCGGCGTAAAGGCTGTTAAACCGAATGCGACGATTTATGTTCAGTATGCCGGCGCATTCAACGCTCCGGATAAAGGACGCAGCATCGCTTCAACAATGTACACCGAAGGCGCAGATATCATCTATGCCGCAGCCGGCGATACGGGGAACGGCGTGTTTACAGAAGCGAAGAACCGTAAAAAGAACGGCAAGAAGGTTTGGGTGATTGGTGTCGATAAGGATCAATATGCACAAGGCCTTCCGCAGGATGTGACACTGACTTCGATGGTAAAACGTGTGGACAAGGCAATCAATGATGTTTCAACCAAAGCGATGAACGGCAAATTCCCTGGCGGACAAGTGCTTGAATATGGTTTGAAACAAAATGGTGTAGGCATTGCGCCAACAACGAAGAACGTTTCCAAGAAAGCACTCGATGCGGTTAATTCCTATAAAAAGAAGATTATTGACGGAAGCATCAAGGTTCCGGCAACAGATAAAGCCTACAAAGCATATCTTGCAAACTTAAAATAATAAAACGCATTCAGGAGGGATGAGGCGATAGTTATGGGCGCCCCATCCTTCACTATATTTATCAAATGTTTTCCATAAACAGGCAAAACGGCGGCATGGGATCATGTACGCTGTTCTTTGCTATTTTATTGCGATACACTTTATAAGAGACCGAGTTCAAGCTTTTAAAATGCAGAAAACGAACTTATTTTTTAATACATACTCTGGGATAGGAGACAAGAGGCATGTCCTATGCAATCGAAATGAGACATATCCGAAAAGAGTTTCCCGGTATTGTGGCGAATGATGACATTACGCTACAGGTCGAAGAGGGCGAGATCCATGCTCTATTTGGCGAAAACGGTGCTGGAAAATCGACATTGATGAACATTCTCTTCGGTCTGTATCAACCGGATCAGGGTGAGATATACGTTCACGGCAAAAAGGTAGAAATTCATGACCCGAATGATGCCAATCAACTGGGTATCGGTATGGTTCATCAGCACTTTATGCTCATTGATAAATTTACGGTCGCAGAAAATATTATATTAGGCCGTGAACCGAAAAAACATGGCCGTCTGGATATGAAAAAGGCTGTGCAAATTGTCCGTGATTTGTCTAAAAAGTATGGACTTGAAGTCGATCCGCTCCAAAAAGTGGAAAACATCACAGTAGGCATGCAGCAGCGTGTGGAAATTCTCAAAACGCTGTATCGCGGCTCGAATATCCTGATATTTGATGAACCGACAGCCGTTCTGACGCCGATTGAAATTGAGGAATTGATTGAGATCATGAAGCGGCTTGTCAAAGAAGGCAAATCAATCATTCTGATTACACACAAACTGAAGGAAATCTTTGAGGTTTGTGACAATTGTACGGTGATCCGGCTTGGAAAAATGATTGACCGGGTCAGTATTTCTGAAACGACCCCTGATCAGTTAGCCAATATGATGGTCGGACGAAAGGTCAATATTCAGATCAATGACATGCCGTATAATCCGCAGGAACGTGTGCTTGAGGTCGACAATCTGGTTGTTCAGGATTCTCGGAAGGTGAATGCGGTCAACGGTTTGAATTTAACGGTACATGGCGGTGAGATTCTGGGAATAGCCGGCGTGGATGGCAATGGTCAGGAGGAATTAGTCGAGGCGATCGCCGGTCTGCGTAAAGCGAAGAACGGATCGGTGCGGCTTAATGGCAAGGGCGTGACTAATCAGCGGACCCGCAAAATCGTTGAGGCGGGGCTTGGTTATATCCCTGAAGATCGGCAGAAGCACGGACTGGTCATGGATTTTACGGTCGGTGAAAATATGGTCTTGCAAACCTATTATCAGAAGCCTTATGCTCATTCCGGTATACTCAATAACTCAGTGATCTCTAAAAAAGCGAATCAATTAATTCAGGAATTTGATGTGCGTACGCCTTCTGAAAAAACACTGGCGCGTTCGCTTTCCGGAGGCAATCAGCAGAAAGTGATTGTTGCGCGTGAAGTGGACCGCAGTCCTAAACTTTTGATTGCGGCACAGCCAACACGCGGACTGGATCTTGGTGCGATTGAATTTATTCACGGCAAGCTGCTGGAGGAAAAGAAAAAGGGCAAAGCGATTCTGCTGGTTTCCTTCGAACTTGATGAAATTCTTCATCTCAGCGACCGGATTGCTGTGATCTATGAAGGGCAGATCATTGATGTTGTCGATCCGAAACAAACTGACGAACATGAGCTTGGTCTCCTGATGGCCGGCCATAAAAAGGAGGCTGATCAGGCATGAGCAATTTTATGAAAAGAGTCAGCTGGATGACCCTGCTTATCCCGATTATTTCAGTTGTACTCGGTTTGCTCTGCGGGGCAATCATTATGCTGGCAACAGGATATAATCCGCTGCTTGCTTACGGTTCGATCGTTCAGTCTATCTTCCTGCAGCCGTATTACGGCGGGGAGACGATCCGGGCCATGATCCCGCTGGTGCTTTCCGGACTGGCTGTCGCCTTTGCCTTTCGCACGGGTCTCTTCAATATCGGTGTTGAGGGGCAATTGATGGCTGGATGGTTGGCCTCTGTGGCTTGTGCGGTAGAACTGCCCGGACTGCCCAAGTTTATTCTGCTTCCGCTTTGCATTATTGTCGGCGGAGCAGCCGGGGGACTATGGGGATTCATTCCCGGTATTTTGAAAGCCCGGTTTAGAGTCCATGAAGTGATTTCAACGATTATGATGAATTACATCAGCCTTTATACTACAAGCTATTTAATTAAAACGTATCTCTACACTCAAGGCGAACGCACACCCACGATTCCTGCGAATGCTTCACTTGCTTCACCTTTTCTGGCTAATCTGACTCAAGGTTCCCGCCTGCACTGGGGATTCATTGTAGCTATCTTAGCGGTAGTCGCCATGTGGTTCATTCTCTGGAAGACGACGATGGGCTTTGAGCTGCGTTCGGTCGGTTTCAGCCAGGAAGCCTCACGTTACGCCGGGATGAATGTCAGCCGCAATATTATTCTATCGATGACTATCTCCGGTATTTTTGCCGGGTTGGCGGGGACAATGGAGGGTCTGGGAACTTATCAATATATGATGATTAATTCCACCTTTACCGGTATCGGTTTTAACGGGATTGCGGTTGCTTTGCTCGGACTGAATACTCCTATCGGCGTTGTATTGTCCGGCGCGCTTTTTGCCGGACTGCAGACAGGCGGTTTGACGATGCAGTCAGTTGCCGGTGTTCCGATTGAACTCATTCAAATTATTATTGCCTTAATTATTTTCTTTGTTGGATCGGGTTATGTGATTCAGTGGCTCTGGGCCCGTTTTAACGGAAGGAGGCAAAAGCTTTGAGTTTCTTTGAAGTGCTTTGCATTATTGTACCCTCGACCCTTCTGACTGCAGCACCATTGATTTTCACGTCATTAGGCGGCGTCTTCACCGAACGATCCGGTGTTATCAATATCGGGTTGGAAGGGCTGATGTCAGTCGGCGCTTTTACTGCGGCCATCTCGACGCTTACACTTGAACACGCTGGCCTTGGTGCGGCCTCTCCATGGCTAGCCATTGTGATTGCCGGAGTCGCTGGCGGTATTTTTTCACTGATTCATGCAATCGCAACGATCTCCTTCCGAGCGGATCAAACCGTCAGTGGTGTTGCACTTAACTTTTTGGCAGCCGGACTAACAATCTTTCTTGTGAAAATGATATATAATGGCGGTGGTCAGACGCCATATATACAGAATAATATCAACCAAATTAATATTCCGCTGCTCTCAAAAATTCCGATCATCGGTCCAATCTTTTTCCAGCAAGCGACCTATACGTCCTATCTGGCCATTCTTGCCGCATTCGTCGTCTGGTATATTATTTTTAAAACACCGTTCGGACTCAGACTTCGCTCGGTGGGGGAACATCCGGCGGCCGCGGATACACTGGGCATTAACGTCACGAAGATGCGCTATATCGGCGTTCTCCTCAGTGGTGTCTGCGGCGGTATAGGCGGGGCCATTTATCTGGTCACCATTACGTCCAACTACAATGTATCGACGATCGCCGGCCAAGGTTTTCTTGCTCTGGCAGCACTCGTTTTCGGGAAATGGCATCCGATTGGGGCGCTGGGTGCATCACTGTTTTTTGGATTCGCCCAGGCGTTGAGCATTACAAGCGAACAGATCCCTTATCTCAATCACTTGCCTTCCGTTTATCTCTTGATTGCTCCCTATGTTCTGACGCTTATTGTTCTGACCGGCTTTGTCGGCCGGGCCGAAGCACCTAAGGCTGATGGGGTTCCGTATATCAAAGGGCATCGCTGAACAATTACAAAAAAGGAATCGCTGGAAAAATTCAGCGGTTCCTTTGATCTATCGACCATGATTGTTCATTTATCGCTCATCGGTAGCGTCCGGATGACCCGTGCTGGATTGCCGGCGACAACGACATTATCGGGCACATCGCGAGTCACGACGGAACCGGATCCGACAACGACATTATTGCCGATTGTGATACCGGGATTGATGACTGCTCGTCCACCGATCCAGACATTATCGCCAATCGTCACCGGTTTGCTGAATTCAATGCCGGCGATGCGCTCGGCTGGATCAAGAGGGTGCGTGGCGGTATAAATATGGACACCCGGTGCGAGCATACAATGCTTGCCGATCACGACCGGGGCGCCGTCGAGGATGACACAACCGAAATTGGCGAAAAACCAATCACCAACATGAATATTGTAGCCATAGTCGCAGTGAAATTCGGGCTCAATATAGAGGTGCGCACCGGATGAACCGAAAAGTTCTTGCAGGATTCGTGTCCGTTCGTCGCGTTCGTCGCCCGCGGATTCATTAAGACGGCGAACGAGTTTTCTTGCGTGCAGCCGATCATTCCTCAGTTCCGGATCTCCGGCAAAATAGGGTTCGCCATTTATCATTTTTTCCTTCTCATTCTGTTCTGGATTCATTTGATTTCCCTGCCTTTATATAGAAGTCATTGTTTTAAGCTTAGCAGAAATGAGGCGTAAGGGCAGAATAAATTTTTATAAATAAAATCGAAAAAATTTCGACCAAATTTGGTAAAATGATGAAAAATCGCTGTTTTCAAAGGAATATCAGCTTTTATTCTGCAAAAAACGACAATTTTCATGAAATTGGTGATACTTTCCCGAGGCACAGCTGTCTTTTTTTCGCTATACTAGAAGAAAGACTTTTTCCTATTAACGAAAGCCAGAGAAAATAAGCTGGATCGCGGGCGACGCGATACATGGCAAAAGATTTATTGGAGGATGAATCATGACAACAATATGCCTGGTTAGGCATGGTGAAACCGACTGGAATTCGCTGGGGAAACTGCAGGGGCGTGAAGATATTCCGCTCAATGAACGAGGACGCGAGCAGGCCGATTTAGTCGGACGCTTTTTGGAAAAGGAGCCGTTTACAGCAATTTATACGAGTCCGCTGCTTCGGGCAAAGCAGACTGCGGAGACCATCAATCGCTATCTGGGCGGTCTGCCGCTGAATGTCAATAGTGATTTTATTGAGAAAGATTACGGTGAAGCTTCAGGGATGACCGTTGCGGAGCGCGATGCCCATTTTTCGGATGGGAAGATTCCGGGAATGGAATTTTTTAATCAGATTGAACAGCGCGTGCGGCACGGATTGGGCGAAATTGAACAGGCTCATCCGGCGGACCAAGTTCTTCTTGTGGCGCATGGCGGACTGATTAATGTCATTCTGTCTGTGTTCTCCCATGGGAAATACGGGACCGGAAAGACGAAGCTCTTCAACACCTGTATCAGCCATATTCGTTCAAATGGTAATTCATGGGAAATCATTGATTTTAATTGTATTGATCACTTGAACGCTTTCGGAAAAGTGACAAGTATCTGATTCATGCCCAGCAGGTGTTGCGCTATTCCTGTGATTAGGACAACAAAAAAAGAGCGACAGCATCGCTCTTCCTGTAAGCGGGTGATGGGAATCGAACCCACGACGAGAGCTTGGGAAGCTCTAATTTTACCATTAAACTACACCCGCATGCTGTTAAAGACAGTATCTATCGTATAAGAACGTTTCCCTTTTGTCAATAGAATTTTACTTAGAGCAAACATAAAAAGATTTGGAGTGTGTCGGACGATGAAGGCGATTTTAACTGTAATTGGCAAGGACAATGTCGGCATCATTGCTGGTGTCAGCCATCAATTGGCGGAACTTGATGTCAATATACTGGATGTCTCCCAAACGATCATGAACGGCTATTTTACGATGATGATGATTCTCGATTTGTCCCACGCCAATCGGAGCTTCGGTGAGATGAAACAGGCTTTAGCAGAAAAAGGCGAAATGCTGAATGTTCAAATCAAAATTCAGCGTGAAGAAATTTTCACGTCGATGCATAGTTTGTGAGAAGGGGAGACTTGGCACCAATGGAAACCACGCAAATTCTCGAAACGATTCGGATGATTGAAGAAGAAAAATTGGATATCCGCACGATTACGATGGGAATATCTTTGCTGGACTGTATCGACAGTGATGGGGTGCGGGCTCGGCAGAAAATCTATGACAAAATTACGCGGCTTGCCGCACATCTGGTGCAAACCGGTGTGGACATTGAGACTGAATTCGGTATCCCGATTATCCACAAACGGATCTCGGTGACGCCGATCGCACTGGTTGCCGGAGCGTCTGCGGATAATAATTACACCGCATTTGCCGAAACACTTGATCGAGCTGCCAAAGAGACCGGAGTGAATTTTATCGGTGGATTCAGTGCTCTTGTGCAAAAAGGCTATACTAGCGGAGATGAGCGCCTGATTCAGTCCATTCCTGAAGCCTTGGCGGTGACTGAGCGCGTCTGCTCATCTGTGAACGTCGGTTCGACACGGGCGGGCATTAATATGGATGCGGTGCGTGAAATGGGACAAGTCGTCAAGCAAACGGCTGAACGGACGGCAGACGATCAGGGACTCGGCTGTGCGAAGCTGGTCATCTTTGCAAATGCTGTCGAGGATAATCCATTTATGGCCGGTGCTTTTCACGGGGTCGGTGAGGCAGACAGCATTATTCATGTCGGGGTCAGCGGTCCCGGTGTCGTCAAACGAGCCTTGGAAAAGGTAAAAGGCCAACCTTTTGATGCTGTATCGGAAACGATCAAGAAAATTGCCTTTAAAATTACGCGAATGGGGCAACTGGTCGGTCATGAGGCTTCAAAACGTCTCGGTGTTCCTTTCGGCATTGTCGATCTTTCGCTGGCACCGACACCGGCTGTTGGCGACTCTGTTGCCCGGATCCTCGAAGAAATGGGTCTTGAAAGTGCCGGTACTCATGGGACAACGGCGGCGCTTGCGCTGTTGAATGATGCGGTCAAAAAAGGCGGTGTCATGGCCTGCAGTCATGTTGGTGGCTTAAGTGGTGCCTTTATTCCAGTCTCGGAGGATGCCGGAATGATCGAGGCCGTCGAAAAAGGCGCACTGAACCTGCAGAAGCTCGAAGCGATGACTGCCGTCTGCTCGGTGGGCCTGGATATGATTGCCGTTCCCGGCGATACGAGTGCAGAAACAATTTCCGCGATGATTGCTGATGAAGCGGCGATTGGTGTGATTAATAATAAGACAACGGCGGTGCGCGTGATTCCGGCACCCGGCGCCAAAGTCGGCGATTCGGTCGAGTTCGGCGGTCTGCTCGGTCACGCACCGGTCATGGCCGTCAGCAAAGAATCCGCGGCTGATTTTATCGCCCGCGGCGGCAGGATTCCAGCGCCGATTCACTCGTTCAAAAATTGAAAATCGAAAAAAAGGGATTCGCGACATTTAGCCGCAAATCCCTTTTTTACTTACTTATAATTTTTATCCTTCTTTTCATCGTGCTTGGTGTCCTGGTTGTCTCCGGTGCGCTGCGCACGTTCACGTTCTTCAACGGAATGTTCGTCCAGCGGTTCGGAAAATTCTTCATCCAGATTAAGATTTTCCACTTGCTGAAAGTCATCCTCTTTTTTGTTGAACTTGTTTTTTTGATCCTTTGGCATCCTTTGTCACAGCTTTCCTTTGGATTTTGGCTGAATGACCGCCGTTCATTATTGTGATCTTTTTGCCTGGAAATATTCTGAACGATAAAAAACAAGTTAATTTCTTAAGTAATCAAGCCTCCGCATTGCCCTCATTCGAAAAAGGAGAGAGCGGACGGGATGATTGTTGCCTCGCCAGTCTACAATGCCTCGCTATCGGGTATATTAAAAGCAATGCTTGATTTGCTGCCCCCGAGAAATCTTCAAAGGCCAACTCGTATTGCCTCTGATACATGAGTGTCAAGAAAAAATTTTGAGATAATGGATGGAGGTTGGAGAAATTGAGTGAACATCGACTGGATACGGTTGATCTGGGTAAAAAAATTAAGGATAGAAAAAAGTATGAGAAGAAACTGGAGAAGTATCAACTGCGTCTTTTGTCGCTGCAGCAGGTAATCCGCGCGAAAAACATTGCGGTGATCTTTGCCTTCGAGGGCTGGGATGCAGCCGGAAAAGGCGGTGCGATAAAGCGGGCGATTACCAATCTCGATCCCCGCGGTTATCGGGTGATGTCAATCGCTGCCCCGGCACCGCATGAAAAGCGTTATCACTATATGCAGCGATTCTGGCGAAAAATTCCGCAATATGGTCAAATCGCTATTTTTGATCGATCGTGGTATGGTCGCGTACTCGTCGAGCGGGTGGAGGGCTTTGCTGAAAAAGAGGAGTGGAAACGGGCCTACGACGAAATTAATCAGTTCGAAAAAATGCTAACTGATGATCATTATATAATTGAGAAATTCTGGCTGCATATTTCCAAAGAGGAACAATACAAGCGTTTCAAGGAGCGTGAAGAGAATCCACTGAAACGCTGGAAAATTACAGACGAGGATTGGCGCAATCGATCGAAGTGGGATGAATATGCGGTCGCCGCAGAAGAGATGTTTGCGAAAACGGATCAGCCTTATGCGCCGTGGGCAGTTATTCCAGCAAATAGTAAACTCTATGCACGCGTGCTCATTGTTAAAGAAATGGTTCAGGCGATCGAAAATCATTTGAATAAAGCTGGGATACCTCTTCCTACCTATGCAGATATGCTTGATAAAAAGGACAACAAGTCAGATGAAGATCAGGCGAGTAGCGAGAATAAATCGGAAGAGAGCAAAGTATAAGGCCTTTTTCGGCACAATGAAAATTAAAACAGATTCAGCCAATGCGAGCGAAAAAAAGGTTATACTTGGAGTTGGACCTTCGTTCAAAATGAATTCGCATTGGTTTTTATTTATTTAATTTTATAGAGACGGAATTATCCGCTTATCCGGCAATGTCGTTAGCGGTCATGGAGGTGGAAGGAATTGGAAATCGTGCAGAAGCACGCCATGATTGATATAGGATCGAATTCGATTCGGCTCGTTGTTATTGGTATTGATAAAGATTATTTTTTTGAAGAGTTGCTGAATTTCAAGGTTGTTGCCCGGCTCAGCAATTATATCGATGCCAATCAGAATTTAAACGATGAAGGCCAAATCACCCTGCTTCAAGTATTAAGAAGGTTTCTTTCGATTATTCATAGAGAATCTGGGATAACGATTATCGATGCAGTGGCTACAGCCGCGATGCGTAAGGCGAAGAACCGTGAGGATGTCATGGATTATGTGTATCGACATACCGGGTTGAAAATTCGTCTGCTTTCTGGTCTCCAGGAAGCCTATTATGGATTCTATGCCATTACGAATTCGACATTCATGGAAAACGGTATCTCCATTGATATCGGTGGCGGCAGTACAGAAGTCACGATGTTCCGTAACAGAGAGATGGTTCACGCCCATTCCTTTTCGTTTGGGGCAGTGACACTCTATCAGACTTATTTTTCTCGAAAGGATCCGGGCGCGCTTGCTCACTTGGAGTCCTATCTCCGGGAAACCTTTTCTGCTTTCGACTGGCTGACCGATCAGGATCTCCCCGTTATCGGGATTGGCGGCGCGGCAAGAAATCTGTGTAAAATTGATCAGGCAGAGCAGCATTATCCGATGGTTGGCCTGCACCAATACACGATGCCCCGGAGCCGTCTAAATGAATTGACCGGAAGACTGGCTTCAATGTCTGAGGATGCTCGTGAAACAATGGATGGGCTTTCCAAGGATCGCGCGGACATTATTCTGCCGGCAGCGATTGTTATCAATATGCTGGTGAAGCTCAATCATGGGAAGACATTCATGCTCAGTGGTGAAGGGCTGCGCGAAGGTGTTTTTTATGAGTGGATGCTACGCGAAAGAGGCGAGGTACGCATTCCCTATGTCCTAAAAGAAAGCATTCGTCATTTGCGCCGCAATTTTAATTTGGAGAGCACGCATACTAATTATGTTAAGGCGCTGGCCTTTCAGATATTTGACGGGATTAGTCCTCTGATTCCCGGTTATCCGGAGGCGGAGACGGCGTGGCTGCTCTCACATAGCGCCGATCTTGCCTATATTGGCGAGTATGTTAATAATGAATCAAGCAGCGCGCATACTTTCTATCTGCTGACGAATATCAATATTAATGGCATCAGTCATCACAATCGGCTGGCCGTGGCCCTCGTTGCTTCATTTAAGAGTCGTGTGAAATTGCTTGACTTTGTGGGAGGATCTTTTGAAAAATTTTTAAGTAAAAGTGAATTGAAAATGTGTGAGTTATTAGGAGCAATTCTGCGTCTGGCTCATGATTTTGATCGAACGGGTCAGCATGTGGTCAGTGAAGTGAAAGTTAAATCAACGAAGAAAAAGGGAACTCAGCTTCAAGCGTTTTACCAGGACGATGCTTATTTTGAGGAACAAGCCGCTCAGAAACATAAAAAGCATCTGGAACGCGCATTGCAGCTTCCTCTTACGATACAATTTATCAAAAATAAGGATTGAGATAGCACGCTTCAGATGAGAATCTCAAAAAGCGTCTTGTCAAATCAAGGGTATTGGTAGACAATACTTAAAGAAATACAGTTATTCGAAAGAGAGGTGCTTCAGTTAATGGCTATTCTAGTACTTGGCGGTGCGGGTTATATCGGATCGCATGCGGTCTATCAATTAATCGATGCCGGAGAAGAAGTCGTGGTTGTCGATAATCTGCAAACGGGACACAAAGAGGCACTTCATCCGCAGGCAACGTTTTATCAAGGCGATATTCGTGATAAAACTTTCCTCGATTCGGTCTTCAAGAAAGAAAAGATTGACGGAGTGATTCATTTTGCCGCCAATTCACTGGTTGGTGAATCTGTTGAAAAGCCGTTGAAATATTTTAATAATAATGTTTACGGGATGCAGATCCTGCTTGAAGTGATGCAGGAGAATAACGTCAAACATATTGTTTTCTCTTCGACAGCGGCGACATACGGCGAACCAGAACAGGTGCCGATTACGGAAGAAATGCCCACTCAACCCACTAACCCTTATGGCGAAACGAAGCTGACGATGGAAAAAATGATGAAGTGGTGTGATCGTGCCTATGGGATGCACTATGTCGCGCTTCGTTATTTCAATGTTGCCGGTGCCAGCAAGACGGGGAAGATTGGTGAGGATCATCACCCGGAAACCCATCTGATACCGATTGTTCTGCAGGTGGCAGCCGGCGAGCGCGATCATCTGTTGATTTACGGAGATGACTATCCGACCCAGGACGGCACCTGTGTCCGCGACTATGTACATATTGAGGATTTAATTGCCGCACATCGCCTGGCACTCCGCTATTTGCTTCACGGCGGGAAAAGTGATGTTTTCAATCTCGGATCAAGCGAAGGGTTTTCGGTCAAAGCGATTATTGAAGCTGCCCGCCAAGTTACCGGCAAAGCGATTCCGGCTGAAATAGCCGCACGCCGTGCCGGTGATCCGAGCACGCTGATTGCGTCTTCCGAAAAAGCTAAACGAGTGCTCGGCTGGCAACCGGAGCATACCAATATTCCAGAAATTCTGGCGGATGCCTGGTCTTGGCACAGCAGCCATTCGAAGGGTTATGCTCAGCCGGTCGAGGGCTGAAGAATTTGTCCAATAAAACATTTTGACAATATTCTCGATTCATTGTACAATCAAGTCACTAACCAATCGAATATATTCTTATCCAGAGTGGTGGAGGGACTGGCCCGATGAAACCCGGCAACCGAATTGAAATTCTGATTTTGGTGCTAATTCCTGCAAAGCCCGATTTGCGGCTTTGAAAGATAAGAGAGAAAATGACGTTTAAGCTTCTCTCTTGCAGGGAAGCTTTTTTATTTCATCAAAAGCCAAATGATCAAGTTTACATGGGACCGATGGCTCTGGCAAGAAATTGAATTCGAACGGCCAATCATTGATCAGGATTCAGAGAAAACGGGGGGAAAAAGATGAAAAAAATAATTAAGGCTCTATCGGTACTACTTGCCGTTTCATTAATTTTTGTTCTGGCAGCTTGCAGTGGATCGTCTAATGGATTAAGTGATAAGGAAATTACCGTTGGTGTCACCGGAGGCCCGCATCAGGAAGTCATGGAACAGGTGGCCAAGCTGGCAAAGAAGGATGGCCTGACGATTCATTTGAAGGTATTTAACGATTATAATCAGCCGAATACCGCTTTAAGCGACAAAAATTTGGATGCGAATAGCTATCAGACCTTGCCTTTTCTGAAGGATCAGGTGAAAAATAAAGGATATAAGCTGACCGCAGCATTCAAAACGGTTGCTTTCCCGATGGGTATTTACTCCAAGAGTATTAAAAAGCTGAGTGAATTGAAAGACGGCGATAAGATCGCTGTACCGAACGATCCGGCTAACGAACTGCGCGGTCTGCAGCTTTTTGAAAAAGCGGGCGTGATTAAGTTGAAAAAGGGTTCCGGTGTGACAGCGACCAAACGCGATGTCACCAGCAATCCGAAACACTTGAAAATTATTGAGCTTGATGCCGCGCAGCTTCCGGCGCAGTTGAGTCAGGTATCTGCCTCAGCGATCAATACGAATTTCGCAATGAGCGCGGGTCTGACTGTATTGAAGGATTCTATTTTCCATGAACCACTTAAAAACAATCCTTATCCCAATTATTTTGTTATCCGCACCAATAATAAAAATGATAAAGTCGTTAAGCAGCTCGAAAAATATTATCATTCTAAAACGATAAAAAATTACATTAGCAAGAAGTTCGGCGGTTCTGTAGTTGCTGCATGGTAAGGAGGACTTATCTTGATTGAGTTGCAACACGTGTCAAAAACGTTTCAGGTTGGCAAAAATAAAATTGAAGCACTGAAAGATGTCTCATTGCGTATTAACAAGGGAGAAGTCTTCGGTGTGATCGGCTTCAGCGGTGCGGGAAAAAGTACGCTGATTCGCTGCATCAACCTGTTGGAACGTCCAACGAAAGGCACCGTTCTTGTCGATGGCAAGAATATTCTGAAGCTGAATAAGAATCAACTGCTGAGAATGCGCCGAAAAATAGGCATGATTTTTCAGGGTTATAATCTGCTGGAAACGGCAACGGTTTATGATAATGTGGCGATTCCCTTGAAGCTTGAGGGCGTGCCGAAAAAGGAAATTGTCAGCCGGGCTGAAAAATATCTCGACATTGTCGGCCTTGCCGAGCGCCGCGACGCTTATCCGAGCCAGCTTTCCGGAGGCCAGAAGCAGCGGGTCGCTATCGCCCGTGCACTTGCTCATGAACCGGAAATTTTGCTGAGCGATGAGGCGACCAGCGCCCTCGATCCGAATACCACGGAATCGATTCTCGAGCTGCTCCTGAAAGTGAATAAGGACCTCGGGATCACGATTTTTCTGATTACGCATGAATTGAATGTTATCCAGCGTGTGTGCGATCGGGTCGCAGTCATGGAAAAAGGCAGAATCGTCGAACAAGGTTCGGTTGTCGATATTTTTGCCAAGCCAAAAGAAGCGATGACTCGGCAGTTCATCCGCAGAGAATCACGTTTCAGTGTTCCTGAAGCTTTTTATCAGGAATTATTGAAAAGCGGCCGGTTGGTCAATCTGACCTTTCTGGGCGAATCAGCCAAAGATCCGTTTCTGGCAACTGTTGCCAAGAAATTTAATGTTCTTCCAAGTATTATTGCCGGCGGCATTGACCAACTCAAGGATCAATCGATCGGCAATCTGCTCGTTCATCTGAAGGGTGATCGGGCGGAGACAGATGCGGCGATCCAGTATTTGAAACAGCAAAATATTATAGTCGAGGAGGCGGACTACTGAAATGGGTGATTTTATCAATCAGTGGGGAAGCGCCATCGGCCAGGGCTTTATTGAAACAGTGGAAATGACGATAATCTCGCTTGTCATTTCACTGATTATCGGTGTTTTGCTGGCCATTCTGCTCGTTTTGACGCGTAAGGGTGGTCAAACGGAAAATCCCTATGTGTATTCGTTCTTGAATGTATTGATCAATGTCATTCGTTCAATTCCTTTTATTATTTTGCTCTTCTTTATTCTGCCTTTTACACAGGCTGTTGCCGGCACAACGATTGGCGTGCGCGGTGTGATTGTGCCGCTTGTTGTGGCTTGTGCGCCTTATATTGCCCGATTGCTTGAATCGGCGATGCTGGAGGTCGATCAAGGAATTATCGAAGCCTATCAATCGATGGGTATTTCAACGCCGAGGATTATTTGGTTCGTTGTTGTTCGCGAAGCGCGTTCTTCGATTATTCTTGGTCTGACGATCGCGACGATCAGTTTAATTGGCGAGACAGCGATGGCTGGCTTTGTCGGTGCCGGCGGGCTTGGCGACCTGGCTTATCAATTCGGTTATGTCCGTTTTCAGCCCAACGTCATGTACGCTGTCATTATCATCTTAATTGTCATCGTCCAGATTCTTCAGTCAATCGGGACAGGCGTTGCCCGCAAACTGAAGAAAAATTAAAAGTACGCTCAATCGAAGCATCCTCGTTCATCCGAAGCGAGGGTGCTTTTTTATTTCATGGACTTTAGCACCCGATTTGTTATACAAAAAAGCCCTTCCTTTCGATAGAATATAGGTGTTCAGACTATATTGCTATTCAAGAAAGGAAGAACTGGAAATGGCTAATCAAGCGAATAGTTTAGCCCATACCAAATGGTTGTGCAAATAACACATTGTTTTCTCTCCAAAGTATAGACGGAATATTATCTACAATCAATATCGAAAAGATTTGCAGGAAATTATCAGGAAGCTCTGTCGGTATAAAGGTGTAGAAATTTTGGAAGGTCATTATGATGCCTGATCATGTGCATCTTCTGCTCAGCATTCCACCTAAGATGAGCGTGGCGAGTTTTATGGGCTATCTAAAAAGCAAGAGTGCGTTGATGATGTTTGATAAGCATGCCAACTTAAAGCATAATTTGGCACCGACATTTTTGGGCAGAAGGCTACTATGTGAGTACTGTAGGATTGAATGAAGAAATGAATGTCATATTAGGAATCCTTTGCTGATGCGGGTTTACAGACACCATGGTATAATTTTCCAGGAATCCAGGAATCCAGGAATCCAGGTATTAAGGTAAGGGTTTTGCTATGCTCTTACAGTTCGAATAGAAAAATGAAATTTGATAGGCTTAGGAGATAGGAGAGTAGTAAAGAGATGATTAACGTGCCATATGAACAGACGCAATCCATTGAAGTGACGAAAATGGTGATAAAGTGGGTTCTGTCTGAACGCATCTTTCTCGTGTTTTTTCCCGAACGATGCCGATGATCGATAAAGTCGCAGTTATGGTCGATAAATTTGCAGCAATGACCGATATATTTTCTGCGACCATCTTGTGATTGATGGAAAGGGACAGCTTAATTGTTTCTCAGGTATAAGAAAATGCCATCATATGCTGCTTAACCAGAAAACATGGCCTTCCATCGGTGTCCAGCATGGGAACATCGGAGATTACGTGTCTTCATCAAGTGCTGTCGGGACGATTAAGCGACCCGTCGATCACAAGGCATAATTTATTCCATAATTTTACTTTCAGGTGTGCAAATTCAGGCATCTTCTTTTCTTGTCCCTCAAAGCCTACCGAGTAAAACTTGACACATACCCCAGTAGATCCTTTCAGGACTTGATGGCGCTTTATGGTACAATAAATAATGAGAGTGAGGGACACTATGTCTAAATACAGGGAATCACTGGTAGCGATATTAATAAGATATTTCAAATTTATAAAAAGATGAATAGTTTAAGGGCAGTTTCTAGGAAATTGAACATGAGTCCAAAAAAAGTTAGCCGGATTCTCCTAACTGAGGGTATTGACTTAAATAACTCGATGACAAAGAAAGTCAAAAAGCTAAAAGATAAGGAATGCTCAACCAGTCAAATTGCAGACATTTTAAAAATCAGTCGAACCGCTGTTTTAACTCATCTCCCTTACTCAAAAGGAGATCATATACAAGATGGACGGCTGATGAACAAGAGCTTGCCCTTAACAGAAGTTACCCCTAGTAGGACAGAAATAGCCATGAAGGTGCCGTTGCACGAACAAAGTATCCACTTGCAAGGAAGAAGAAAAATACTTCTCTAAGAAAAAAGGCTGGAAGTCGTTTTAACGCAAAAGAACTATCTGTACAATCAGGCGTCTCATTGGAAAGGATAAAGGTGTCTGAGCGGGAAAAAAAGAATATGAAAAATACGTCAATGGGTCTAATAACACGTTTAGAAAAGTCTTTAAAATGTGACAAGAAATACTTGCTATAAAAGCAATTTAAGTGAAAATAATAGGGAATATTTTTATGAATTACTTGAATTTATAGCACTTCAGTATTGTAGACTCTGCGCTGCATGGTGATAGAAACTTCATGAATTATCGATAAACAATTGTAAGGTTAGAATCATTTGGGAGGATATTAGAAGAAATGAAATCGGCAT
The DNA here is from genome assembly GCA_048976585.1 of Sporolactobacillus sp. Lineage (GTDB taxonomy): Bacteria > Bacillota > Bacilli > Bacillales > Sporolactobacillaceae > Sporolactobacillus. The sequence goes on from JBHGUY010000046.1 coordinate 74,557, forward strand.
GGATTGTGTTGAGGGAGCAAATTTCAAATTTTTACCTTATACGTCGGTTATCAATTTTTGAAATAAAAAGTGAAAATAACAATAATTATTTAGGTTGGCTTTGGGTCATTATTAATCCATTGATTCAAATTGGTATATACTGGCTTGTCTTTGGTCAAATAATAGGAAAAAAAGCAGTAATGATGGATGGTCATAAGGTCCCATACATTTTGTGGCTTATTTCGGGCATCTTTGTATGGTTTTTTATTAATCCTTCTATTACGAGAGGATCGAAATCGATCTATTCGCGAATTCGCTTTATTGCAAAAATGAAGTTTCCGATGAGTACAATCCCCAGTTATGTTATATTTGCAAATTTTTATCAACATTTGATGTTAACAGGAATTATAATTATCATTCTACAATTTTCTGATCGCAAATTGAGCCTGTATATTTTCCAACTCCCTTATTTTATGTTTAGTACTTTTGCCTTTTTACTATCAGTGACCCTTGCGCTATCAACACTTACAACTCTTATTCGAGATCTGCAATATATCGTCACTTCAGTAATGCACATGATGATTTATGTAACGCCTTTTCTTTGGAGTCCAGACCGTCTTGGTAAAATGCCAATACTGCAAACATTGCTCAAATTAAATCCCATGTATTATATTGTGGAGGGATATCGTGAAGCAATGCTTGGTTTTTCGTGGTATCCGGTTGAACACGGTAAATACACAATTTATTTTTGGGTTATTATACTCATACTTTTTATTTTCGGTTCAACAGTTCACGTTAAATTTAGAAACCATTTTTTAGATTATTTATAAGAAAGAAGTATAGAGACATCTGGATTTTACTATTTATGAGGGAGCAATGACCCGTAGAGAAGAGTTGCTTGTTCATCTCTACGGGTCATTGTTGGCGGCTTAATTATTATTCCTAATTGATTAATCGTAAAAATCGACGCTAATCGTTGTCGTATTGTCGCTAGAATTACCGGCTTTCTTAATATAGACTTTATAAGTGGGATCATCTCTAAATATTTTAACACCTCTCCACACAGCGTCGTGACTTGATGAAAGATATATAGGATCTCCTATGTTCACGTCTGGCGAATTATTATAATATACAAATAACTGTACATAGCCAGTCCAACTTTGCCCACTTTCTAGGTGTGCCTTAAAATCACCACCACCAGAAGGTACAGTGACACTTTCATGCTTAAATGTAGAAGTTCCAACATAATCCCATTCTCCAGCCCCTGCCGGGAGAGTTGCTGCAGATGCACTAGTTGGTATCAATGTTGCAGATACAATAATAAAAGCAATCACAGAAAGGAACACACCACACAACTTTCTCATGTTTAAAGAACCGATTAACATACATCTTTCCTCCCATATTATCCCATAATGCATTTAGAATATCTCAAAGAATGGAGAGAAAACACTATTATTGGGATTGAAATTTTAGATAAATAAATAATTATCTTAATATAGCATATCATATATTTGTATGTTATTTTCAGATAATTAATTACAATATGCGACATTGTTCGACATATCACTTTATTCTGATATTGCCGATATGCGCGAAGTTAAAAAAAATCATTTTGTTTGGGGCTTTACAACTAATCCTTCACTAATGAAGCAAGCGGGCATTACGGACTATTTAACCTTTGCCAAGCAAGTCGTTGCTAAACTACTACCTGCTAAAGCAAGTAGTAGTTTAGCAATTAACTAATATCTGGAACTTAAAAAAGCGTTTCAATGCTTTTCTTAGCTTATTTTTTACCGGATAATTTCGCCTATGTGACTGCTTTTGTTAGCTGCTAACGATAACTGCTGGGCACAGCTTTTCCAAAGATTTCTCGATAGCGCGTCAAGAGTTCCCACAGAGCTTAACTTTAAGGTGTGGGGTATGGCAACATTAATTTATTGAATTCATACTGACGATACGCTACAATATAAGTGAAGAATAAAGTCGTTAGCAATCGCTTATAATTAATAACGGTTTCCCATGTGTCGTCATGGGAAACCGTCGGGTAAAAACCCTTGGGAAAAAGTTGCTTAAAGAGCAACGCACCCCTAAATACGGCAAGAAATAATTCGCTTCAAGCTGCTAAACTTGGGAGCGGATTATTTCTTGTTTTTAGAGATATAGTTGAGTAACGCCAGCAGGAACATGCCACCTGCAAAAAGCATGGCGATCATGGGTGGCTTAAAAGATCCTTGTATAAAATGCTACAATAAGGTTAAATAAAAAGGAAAATTCGTTTATAAAGGAGCGCACTCATGGAGAAAAATAAAATTGATTGGCTGATCACGAGCAGCCTGCAGTGGATATTGAACATCGTGCTGATTGCGCTCGCGATTATCCTCTGCGTTTCACTGATCAAAGAAACCTACCAATTTTTCACCTACCTTTTTCTGAGCGAGAATGCCTCATATTATTTTTTGCTTGAAGGAATTCTGGTGTTTTTTCTCTATTTTGAGTTTATCGCGTTGATCATTAAATACTTTCAGGCCCATTATCATTTCCCACTCCGCTATTTCATCTATATCGGTGTGACGGCTATTGTCCGACTGATCATCGTCAGCCATGATAATCCACATTCGGTACTGTTCTACGCGATCGCGATCCTTGTGCTGGTCAGTGCTTTGTACATTGCTAACACGAAACTGCTAAAGAGAGAATAAAAAAGCTGCGGGCACCCACTGTTGTGGGATCGCAGCTTTTTGATCATGAAAAAGACATGAAGCGCTTAATTATGATAAGATTCAGCGATTGAGTCAGCAGTGACAATGGCATTAAAAACATCGTCCGGTGTGACTTCAAAAGGCATATTACACATGGTATCGTCCTCTGCACAGGACAATTCAGCAACTTTTCGCCACTCTTCTTCAATAAATTCATCGACACCGAGATCTTTTAAAGTCAGCGGCAAACCAACTGATTTAATGATCTGAATCACTTCATCAAATTCGTGCTGCGGTGCTTTCTCAAGAACGAGCTGGGCGAGAAGGGCGAAAGTCACTTTCTCTCCGTGCTGCACCTGGTGCAATGAAGGGACAGCGGTCATGCCATTGTGAATGGCGTGGGCAGCAGCTAAGCCTCCGGATTCCGCTCCCACTCCGCTGAGATAAATGGTTGCTTCAATCGTTGCTTCAACGGCAGGTGTGGAGAGCTTTCTTTCAACAGAACGCATGGCCAGCAGTGCGTTATCCCGAATGGTCTCGTAGCAGAGTTTGGCCAGCCCGACACCAACGATCGAGGGTTTCATATTTGCCAGATTCAGCCCGCTAGCCTGGAAACAAGCACGTGCTTCAAAATAGGTCGTCAGTCCATCGCCAATTCCGGCAGCGAAGAATCGGGCAGGTGCGGCGGCGATGATTTCCGTATCGGCGATCACCATGTCAGGGTTACTCGGCAGGTAGAGATAATGATCAAATTGATGATCGCTTGTATAAATGACAGCCAAAGCTGTGCAGGGCGCATCACTGGATGCGATTGTCGGATAGACAACAACTGGAAGATGCTCATAATAGGCAGTTGCCTTCGCCGTGTCGAGTGTTTTGCCGCCGCCAATCCCTACGACCACATTTGCTCCTGCCTCACGAACAAGTTTGCGATTGCGATCAATTTCTTCTTGACTGCATTCATAATTGAACTTTTCGAAAGTCGCTTGATTTCCTTTTGTCTTGAATGAAGCACCGCCTTCCTTAGCTGCACGATCGATGATAAATTCATCACAAATGAAATAAGCCTTATCGCCCAGTAAGGTAATATAATCGTTGACATTTGCCAGAATGTTCTTGCCAACAATGAATTTTTTGGGCGAGGTGACCGATTTTGCGACTCTTTTCATTTTTTGTGCTACAGCTTCAACCATTTTGATCCACTCCTTTTTAATAGCTTTATTATAGATAAGAAAGCGGTTAAGTTAAAGTAAAAGCGCTTACAAATATTAATATTATGTGAATTCGAAGGATAATTAATGATTTATCGCCTAAAAAGTTATAAAAGGACTAGACAAAATAAATACTAATTCAAATATTTATTGTATATTTTGATTAAAATGATCAAGCTATTGAAATTATCTAGCACTTCATGTATGGTTTTGTTAAAAGACTATGAACGGTTTTCTGTGAGTAGCCGATACTATTATCAAATGACGAGGGGTAGAAAAATGGGAAAAGTGCTTGTTTTCGGGCATAAGAGTCCTGATACCGATGCAATTTGTTCTGCAATAGCGTTCGCAGAACTGAAAAACAAATTGGGCGAAGAAGTGGAACCCGTTCGTCTGGGTGAACTTGGCGGCGAAACCGAGTATGTATTGAATTATTTTCACGTCGATGCACCGCGTCTGGTAAAAACAGTGGCCAATGAAGTTCCGGCTGTTTATTTGGTCGATCATAACGAACGCGGGCAAAGCGTCGATGATATTGAAAAGGTTGATGTGCTTTCCGTTGTCGATCATCACCGAATTGCTAATTTTGAGACCAATGCACCACTTTATTATCGGGCTGAACCCGTAGGCTGCAGCTGCACAATTATTAATAAACTTTATAAGGAAAATAATGTGGAGCTATCGAAGACAACTGCCGGATTAATGCTGTCGGCGATTATTTCCGATACGTTGCTATTCAAGTCGCCGACCTGCACGGAAGAGGACGTCACGGCGGCGAAGGAACTGGAGAAGATTTCCGGAATTGATGCCTCGTCTTACGGGCTGGATATGCTCAAGGCTGGGACAAATATTGCGGATAAGACGGTTGAAGAACTGATTACGCTGGATATGAAGCCGTTTCAAATGGGCAAGCATGCAGTCGAGATCGCCCAGATCAATGTTGTCGATATTCAGGATGCACTATCGCGCCAAGCTGAACTTGAGCAGGCGATCACGAAAGAAATCGCGGCGAAGAATCTTGACCTGTTTCTCCTTGCAGTAACCAATATTTTAACCAGTGATTCTGAAGGCTTGTTCCTTGGTCAATTAGCTGCAGATGCGGCAGACGCCTTTCATGTTTCGCTCGATAACAACACGGCAACGTTAAAGGGTGTCGTTTCAAGGAAAAAGCAGCTGGTACCGGTATTAAATGAGAAACTGACTGACTAAAAAGTTAGACTGAATAGGAAATACGGGCGGCGAGGCATGATCTCGCTGTTTTTTTACAGGATAAAAAAGTATAGAAAAATTGGAGCAGAGAAGCGCAGGGACGATGGCGTCTGCGGGTAGAGCAGGCTAAGAGAGCCCCGCAGACTCATGTTTGTCCGAGGAGGCTCTCTAGACTGCCCGCGGCAAGCGAGTCTCTGGAGCGTATTTGCAAGTCAAAAGACCGGGCGTGCTTTGCCCGATTTTTCTAAAATCTGGCAGCTCAGCTCGTCTCGTGTGCCAATTGGGTCATCTCCATTTATAATGAAAGAAAGAGGAAAAAGGAGAGCGAATCATGGACCATTCTTCAGTCATAGAAACCATTCTGGAGCACCGATCGATCCGTCGATTCACCGACCAGGCCCTGACGGATGATCAAGTTCGGCTGCTTGTTGAATGTGCGCAAGCAGCGTCAACGTCCAGTTTTACACAATCTTATTCAATTATCGGAATTGACGATCCGGCGATTAAGAAACAACTGCGTCCGATTGCCTATAATGCACCCTATGTCGAACACAATGGCTATTTTTTTGTTTTTGTCGCTGATCAATACCGCAATCAGGAAATCGCTCATAAAGCAGGTAAGGATGCAGAGGTGCTGGATACGACGCAGCGCTTGATTGTAGCGCTTGGTGATGCGGCGTTCGCCGCGCAAAATATGGCGATTGCGGCAGAATCGCTCGGGCTAGGCATTTGTTACATAGGAAGCATCCAAAATGAAATTGAACGCACGGCGAAAATTTTAGATCTTCCCGAACGCACTTTTCCAATCTTTGGACTTGCAGTGGGTTATCCGGCCCATCAGCCAGAGAAAAAGCCGCGGCTTCCCTTTGATATTGTTTTTCATAAAAATCACTATCAGCGGAAACTGGCGGATGATGCGTTGAAGACTTATGATCAAACGGTTTCCGCCTATTATCGGACGCGGACAGGAAACCAGAGGGACGATACTTGGTCCTCAGAAATAGCCAACGGGCTCGACGCACCGGCACGGATGCGATTAAAACCCTTTCTTGATAAACAGCAGCTGGGACGTCGTTAAGTGATGGCTTTTTCAGGGTATTTTTCGATCGCTCTGAACATTTTGAGTACCAGTGTGTTGCAAATTTGCTCACTTCTTGGCGGTCTCGTTTTCATTGGTTTTCTACTCAACGGGCTTGAAAACGGAGCCAATCGTTTTTTAATACAGGCTTTCGGTATGAAGGGTATCTACCTGACGGCCTGGATTGGCACGCCTGTTCATGAATTGGGACACGCGTTGATGTGCTTGATCTTTAGGCATAAAATCGTCAAAATCAAATGGTTTCAAATGCGTGACGCAGCGGGGACGATCGGCTATGTATCACATAGCTACAATCTGGACAGTTTTTATCAGCGGGTCGGAAATTTATTTATCGGATTAGCTCCTCTGATAAGTGGTGGCCTGGCAATTATCGGTTCCGCATTTGTTCTGCTTCCGCTTGAATCACGGACGCTATTCCCTTTGTTTTTTAACGGAGGACACGTCCTTTCTTTTTTGAATCCACAATCATGGGCACTCTGGTTGCAGACATTGGATGAAATGATTCGAGAGCTATTTGCTCCTGAAAATTTTGCACATCCGCTGTATTGGCTGTTTCTGTGGATTGCTCTCTGCATCGCCTCTCATATGTCGCTTAGCCGGGAAGATGTTCGCGGTGCTGCGAGCGGCATCGGTGCAATCTTTTTGCTTTCATTTCTGGCCAGTACGCTTGCCGCACTGCTAGACCCTTCTCTTGGTACAGCAATTTTGCGGGGAATTGGAAAATTTAATTATGCACTGCTTCTTTTTCTAACCGTATCGCTCATTTTTTCATTCGTCCACTGGATAATGGCCGCTGCGCTATACGGTGCTATACGGCTTGTAGGCCGCTGAAGTTTTCAACAGTCGAATAAATGATTGGAGGACAAACGATGTCGCTATTTAAAGGGTTCATTGGAACTTATACAAAGGGAGAGAGTCGCGGGATTTATTCCTTCGATCTTGACGAAGAAAAAGGAGCATTGACCGGTTTACGCTTAGTGGCTGAACTGGCGAATCCAACTTATCTGGCCTTCAGCCCCGATCACCAGAAACTTTATTCGGTGATTAAAGAGGGAAATCAAGGCGGTATCGCCTTGTTTGCGATTGACAAGCAGGGAAGTCTAGAGAAGATCGGCGAACAACTTGATGCGGGCGCGCCTCCTTGCTACCTGAATCTGAATCCCGAAGGCACGGTTCTGGCCGCGGCCAATTACCATCGCGGCACGGTATCCATTTATTCAATTGGAGGAGAAGGTGCACCGTTTACGCTCACCGACAATGTGTGCCATTCCGGTTCGGGCAGCGATCCGGAGCGGCAGGAAGGTCCACATGTGCACTATGCCGATTATTCACCGGATGGTCGATTTTTGGTTGCAGTTGACTTAGGAACCGATCAGTTGACATCCTATCAGGAGAATGAAGGAAAACTGATTGAGAAGGCTGTCTTCGATTTTGCACCGGGCACCGGTCCACGTCATCTGATTTTTCATCCTAAGGCATCTTTTGCTTATGTCTTGTCAGAGCTGAGTTCGGAAATTATTACGCTCCGCTTTGATCCGCTGAACGGACGTTTCACGCATCTGGAAACGCGGAGTGCGCTGCCGGATGATTTTGATGGTCACAGTCAAGGGGCGGCAATTAAGTTTTCCGCTGATGGCCGGTTCCTCTATGCCTCCAATCGAGGCAGTGACAGCATTGGAATTTTCCGGGTCCATTCCGAATCTGGGCATCTCAGCCGGGTCAAACATGTGCCCGTTGCGGGAACGTGGCCGCGAGACTTTGAGATCTCTCCTTCAGGCAAGTTTTTGATTGCTGCGAATCAGAATTCGAGCAATCTGGTTTTGTTTGCCTGCAACCAGGAAACCGGAGAATTATCCGCACCGCTTGCCGAGCTCGCTGTGCCGAATCCTGTCTGTGTCAAATTTCGATAAGCCGCGTAAGCATAGCCGGTAGGCAGACCATCGAAAAAGGATCCTTTCTCAATCAGGAAGGGTCCTTTTTCGCTAGTCATTTATTTCTTCGAGTTCCTGCCTGACCCTTGTCTCAATCTTCTGTACACATGCGTCAACAGAATCGGCAAAAATCCGCTGACCGTTGACCATGGCGAACGGGCGCAGGCTGCACATGCCGCAGATATTCAGGCATTCATAGCTCATTATCGCGACTTCCGGGTATTTTTCCAGAGAGGCGAGATCTTTTTCACTCAATTGATTATAATCACAGAGCTCAATCAGAATTAAACCCATGCCGTCAGACATACTCTCCCAACCTCTTTCTTAACAACCGTGGGGAACGGATTTTCTATGTAAAAAGATGACTCACAGGCGACTGAGCCATCTTCAGGAAAAATTTATTCAGTAATAGGTGAATTTGCTGCGTTTAGCGCGTCATTATATTTTTTGACAACATACTGCCAATTAATCACGTTGAAAAAATTTTTAATATACTCTGGACGCTTATTCTGGTATTTGAGATAGTACGCATGCTCCCAAACATCGAGGCCGAGCAGAGGAACCTCGCCCTGCATCAGTGGGTTATCCTGATTTGGCGTGCTGGAAATCTTCAGCTGCTTATTTTTGTCTAAAGAGAGCCAAGCCCATCCAGAACCGAATTGTCCGGCTGCGGCTAATGAAAACTTGGTTTTAAAAGATTCGAATCCGTCTAGCTGGCTGTCAATGGCTTCCTTCAGTTCCCCGGAAGGCGCCGCTGACTGGTCTGGGTTCAGGATCTTCCAAAACAGACTGTGATTGTAATGACCGCCGCCGTTATTGCGGACAGTATTTCGGATATCCTCAGGCAGCTGATCCAGACCAGTGAGCAGGTCGTTCAGTGATCGTTCAGCTAATTCGGGATAACCGCCGAGGACATCGTTCAAGTTCTTCACATAGGTCGCATGATGGCGATCATGGTGAATAATCATGGTTTGTTCATCGATATAAGGTTCAAGGGCGTCGGGTGCGAAGGAAAGGTCGGGCAATGTAAAATGACTCATAGCAAGTGCCTCCTTATTTTGCGGAAGAACGGGGCAGGACCGCTTTCCGGCAGTGTGATCAATTGAATGGCGATTCACCATACCTTCATTAAATCAATAAATTGAAAACGCTGCAAATAGAATGCTCATGAGACCTGTCCATGGGGTCTATACAAGGAGACCGGTTCGCTTTGACAGGCGTTTGATCGCCTGATTAGCTTCATGCAGCACGAGAGACTGATCAATGGTCAACATCTGCCGATCTTTCATGACTATTCGGCCGTTAATGATCGTGGTTTCCACATCGCTGCTCATGGCCGAATAAACAATCCGTGAAATCGGATCGACACCGAATGACGGTGAACTATGAAAATGATTCAGATTAAGAATCGACAGATCAGCCTTCTTCCCAGCTTCAAGGCTGCCGATCTCCCGCTCCATGCCGACCGCCTTGGCGCCATCGATGGTTGCCATTCGGAAAACCTGCCGGGCATTCATCGCGGTCGGACCATTTGCCGGTTTATGGATTAAGGCAGCCAGCCGCATCTCCTGAAACATGTCCAGGTTATTATTACAAGGCGCTCCGTCCGCACCCAGACCCATATTAATGCCCAAGGCCTCCATTTGCGGGACATCGGCGATACCGGAAGCCAGCTTTAAGTTTGAGCCTGGGCAGTGGCTGACGTGGACACCGCGCTTTTGAATGATCGCTTTTTCCTGTTCAGATAGCCAGATGCAATGGGCGAGAATCAGGCGCTTGCCGGCAAGGCCGAGATGATCCAGATAGACAATATTACGCATCCCTGTGTCTCGTTCAACAATCGCGATTTCGCCGCGGTTTTCTGAAGCATGGGTATGAATAAAAACATGATAGTGAGCGGCCAGATCGCGGACCTGTGTCAACAGATCTTCGGTGCAGGAAATGACAAAACGGGGCGCGAAGGCATAGCGTATCCGCCCATTGTCGTGCCCGTTCCATTTTTCAAGCAAATCGACACTCTCCTGAATCGAAGCCGTTGTTTCTTCCCGCAAACCTGGCGGGACATCTGTTCCCTTATCCATCATTACTTTTCCGGACAGGGTACGGATTCCGCTCACTGCGATTGCTTCAAAAGCCTCGTTTGTATGATGGACGGTTTCCATATCGACAATCGTCGTTGATCCGCCGGCGATCAGTTCACCAATACCGAGCATTGCTGAAATATAAATCGATTCTTGATCATGTGCGGCTTCGAGCGGCCAAATTCTCTGGCGCAGCCAATCCATTAATTCGAGGTCATCTGCTTTGCCGCGAAATAAGGTTTGGCAGAGATGAATATGTGTCTGGATGAAGCCGGGAATGACGATGCGCCCGCTGCCGTCAATCATTTGATCGACAGGATGATCAATCGTCGGGCCGACGGATACAATGCGGTCGTCTTTAATCAGCAGATCACCTTGAATGATCGTTTCGCTGGGATTCATCGTTACGATTTCTGCATTTTTGATCCCTATCGTTGCCAAATTAATCCTCCTTATAAAAACTTTTCTGCTAAAAAAAGGGCTGTGAAAAATATGCATGCATATTTTTCACAACCAGAAAAGTACGGTTCTTCGGTAGAGACCCTTAAACCGTATCATTAAGGATATACGAAAACAGAAAGGATGAAGTTTACAAGACTTATCTTAATCGCAATTTTGTCTTCAGTCAATATGATTGTTAGATTATCTGACCGACAACTTAGATAAGCTGATTTATCTGTCATTATTTATTACAATAAAAAGAAAATATAAATTTTCCACTAAGTTTGTCCGAATATTGTTTGATTTCATCCTTTTTTTAACACATTATATGCAGTAATATCCGACAACTACTCCCCCACGTTCAGATGAATTCATCGTTGCAAACCATGTTTCGCAAATTTAAAATGTTTCTGTAGCAGGTTTTATATTATTATAGAAAGGTGAGTTCCAGAAAATCAGCAGGAAATGGTGTAAGAAGGGTTATCGGAAAATTTGAGAGGTGATTGTTTTGTCCGTGTTACATAAGTTTCTGGATGAAAATAGGGTTCGGCAGTCTTTCGAGCATCCGTCCCTGCTAAAAAAATATTGGGGCAGCGACTGGGGAAATCGTAATGCGGTCGGTAAGGTCCGCAAAGTCTTCGTCCATCGGCCTGGTAATGAAGTACTTGAATTGAACAAAGCGCCCTTTGAACCGGATGCCCATGCGCGTATTTTACGTGACGCAGAGGGTAATGTGGTCAGTTATTGCTTGAGCAAAGCTCCGCTTGATTTGGCAAAGATGCAGGAACAGCATGACCGAATGACGGCAATTTTGAAGCAGGAAGGGTCCGAAATCATTCCGATTATTGAGGATGATCAGTTTTTGACGAATAATCTGTTTGCTCGCGATGTCGGTATGGTCATTCCAGGCGGCTTGATTCTGGCACGATTTGCGCTGAGATTCAGGTATGGAGAGACAAGCCGGACGTTGAGGACAGCCGCGCAAATCGGTATGCCTGTTCTCGCGTCTATTCAAGGCAACGGTTTTGTTGAAGGCGGCAGTTTTATGGTTTTCGATGAAAGGACAGCAATTGTCGGCCGATCGATCCGCGTGAATCAGGCCGGCATTGATCAGTTGCGGTCGATTCTTTCCTGGCAGGGGATGGAATTGATTGTCGTCGATCTTCCCTCAAGCATGATTCATTTGGACGAAGTTTTCAATATGGTTGATCGCGATAAGGCGTTGGTTGATCCGACGAATCTGCCCCACTGGTTTCTGGAGGAATTGCAAAGCCGCGGGGTACAGCTGATTTACACGGACCCACTGGATCCGCCGATGACGACCAATCTGCTCTGTTTGGAACCGGGGAAGGTCCTTTTCACCGAAAAGGGGGAGCGCACAATTGAGGAGCTGCAAAGAGCTGGCATCGAGGTTGTGGCGATTCCGGTCGATGAATTGAATAAGATGGGCGGCGGCATTCACTGTTCATCCCTTGTGCTCCAGCGGGATAATTTGAGTGACTGATGAGAAAAAAAGGAGGAAAGTGTCATGTATGAGGAACTAAAAAACTTGTCTTTGAGCGATCAAGTTGAGGCGATTACCCGAGACCTCGTTCATGTGAAAAGTGTTAATGGAACGAGCGGCGAAGTCGATATGGCCAATCGTCTCGTGTCGATCATCCGATCCTTTCCTTACTTCAGCGAACATCCGGATCAGGTTTGGACAAAGAAATTAACACATGACGCGCTTGGCCGCAAAAATGTCTTTGCCTTTTTAAAAAGCGTAAAGCCCTCTTCTAAAACAATTATCTATCATGGACATATGGATACCGTTGGAATTGACGACTTCGGTTCATTGGAAGATCGGGCTCTGGAGCCGGATGATTTGCAGACTTTTTTCGCAGACTATGAGAAGGACGACGAGGTGCGAGCGGATGCTCAAACCGGTGACTGGCTATTCGGACGCGGCGCACTTGATATGAAAAGCGGCGATGCGATCCATTTGGCCAATCTGCTTCATTATTCCGCGAACCCGGGACTCCTGAACGGCAATCTGCTGGTCATGTTTAATCCTGTAGAAGAAAATGATCACCGCGGCGTCATTGATGCTCTGGATGAATTGATTCGCCTGAAAGAAGAGCAGCACCTCGACTACCTGCTGGCAATTAACGGCGATTTTGTCAGTCCGCTCTACAAGGATGATCCGCATCGTTATGTCTATACGGGAGCAGCCGGCAAGCTGCTCGGCTGCTTCTTCATCCGCGGCCGTGAAACCCATGTCGGTGAGACATTGAACGGGATCGATCCGACACTGATTGCCAGCAAGATTAACACAGCTCTGAATAATAATATGGCTCTCGCCGAAAAGATCCCCGGCGAAGTTATTTTGCCAGCATCTTGCCTCTACCAGCGGGATCGTAAAGCCTTTTATAATGTGCAGACTGCTGGATCCGCTCATCTCTATTTTAATTACTTTTTATACGAGCGGGCACCGGAGAGCGTATTGGAACAGCTTAAAGGGGTCGCTGAGAAGGCCTGCAGTGAATTGGCTGACTATTTGAAGAAGCAGTATCAGGTGTTTGCTGCGAACGGCGGACTCCAAGGCCAGGCACCAGACTGGACGACACCAGTTCTGACGTTTGCGGAGTTTGTGCAGCAGGCGGAGAAGGCGGGCGTTGATTTAGAACGGTTGACGGAAGACGTGATCAAGGATCATACCGGCGAAGACTATCGCCAGCTCAGCTTCCGAATTATTGAGGCAATCGAGACGAAAATCGGCGATAAACGCCAGAAAGTGATTGTCTTTTTTGCACCACCGTATTGCCCGCATAATTTTCTGCGGAAAGATGTTGCTTCGGAACGACGTTGTGATCAGATTTTAGATCAGGTGCTCGCTTCAGCTGCTACTGAGATGGATGAGCAATTTGCCAAGAAACGCTTTTTCCCGTATCTGGCGGACAGCAGTTATCTGTCAATGAGTGAGACTCAGGAAGAAACGGCGGCGATTCTGAATAATTTTCCGGGATGGGGCAAGACCTACACGATTCCGCTTGCAGCTATCCGTCGCCTGAATATTCCGGTTCTCGATATCGGCGTCTATGGCAAGCGGGCACATACATGGATGGAGCGGGTCTACAAGCCCTATTCCTTTGAAAAAGTTCCGCAGTTGATTCGCCGAATGACTGAAGCGGTGATGAATGATTCGGCGGAAAATTAACAAATTAACGAGTATGGCACGCGCAGTGACCCAAATTTGGCATTGCGGTTCTATAAAAAAATAAAGGGGCGAAGAACAATGATTAAAAAAGTAAGTTTATTGCTGATGGCTGTGCTTCTGGTTGTACTGACAGGATGCAGCGGTTCAGGAAGCAGTTCAAGCGGATCTTCAGCGAAGCAGAAAACGATTGTGATGGGGACAAGTGCGGATTACCCGCCGTTTGAAAGTGTTGATACCGTCCACGCCAATAAAATTATCGGCTTTGACATTGATATGGCGAAATATATTACTCATAAGCTTGGCTATAAACTCGTCATTAAGAATCAGGATTTCAACGGTTTGATCGCTGCCCTAAACAGCAATAAAGTCGATTTTGTTATGGCCGGCATGGTCGATACGCCAGCGCGTGAAAAACAGGTCGATTTCTCAAATGTCTATTATCATGAATATCAGGTCATTCTGACAAAAAAAAGCAGTGGGATTAATAGCGTTAAAGATTTGAAGGGCAAAACGGTTGGTGTTCAGCTTGGATCGACTCAGCAAGCGTTGGCGAAAAAACTGAACAAAACGATCCCTATGCATATCCAGACCTGGGATAAGCTCAATGAAATGGTCGAGGCAATGAATGCCGGCAAGGTTGATGCCGTGATCACGGTCGGCTCGGTCGCTTACGGATATACGAATAAATTGAAAACTCTTCATCAGTTCAGAGCTCTTGTGAATGGAAAACCGCAATCTGATCCGATCAGCGCAGCTTTCCCGAAAGGCAGCAAGCTGCCGGCAAAATTCAACAAGGTTCTGACACAGATGCAGAAAAGCGGTAAAACCGATCAGCTGGTTACGAAGTGGATTAAGAATCAAAAATAATTGATTCATATCCTGGAGGAGGGAATAATGCACACTTTTTTTGACGGATTCAAGCTAATTTCGCCTTCCATCCCCTATATATTGAACGGTGTTTGGGTGGCGCTGCTGATCGCTATCGGTGGTTCCGTACTTGGCTTTTTCGGCGGAATTATTTTGGCTTTATGTAAACTCGGCCGTTTCGGTGTCATTTCATGGCTGGCCAGAGCCTATACCTCTGTTTTCCGTGGAACGCCGATGATCTTGCAGCTAAGTATTGCCTATTTCGGGATTCCTCAGGTGTTCCATTTAGGCAACGTCAGCCCGACGACTTGTGCGATTCTGACATTTGGCCTCAATTCATCGGCCTATATGTCGGAAATCATTCGCTCCGGCATCAATGCGGTCGATAAGGGACAATTTGAGGCCTCAGAAGCACTTGGCGTTTCCTATTGGATGGCGATGAAGGATATTATTTTGCCGCAGGCCATTAAAAATATTTTGCCGGCCATGATGAATGAATTTATCACCCTGACTAAAGACTCGGCCCTTGTTTCGACGATTACGGTTACCGATATGATGCGCCGGGCGCAGATTGTCGGCGCTCAGTATTATGTCTATTTTCAGCCGATGTTTGTCATTTTGATCGTCTATTATGTCATTGTTATGTTCCTGACCTATCTCGGCGATCGACTGGAGAGGAGGATGAGCCGCGGTGATTAAGACAGAACATTTGTTTAAAAGTTTTGGCGAACTGAACGTTCTGAAGGATGTATCATTGGATGTTAAGAAGGGACAGGTCATCGTGGTTATCGGGCCGTCCGGTTCAGGCAAATCGACTTTTTTGCGCTGTATCAATCTTCTTGAACGGCCGAATGAGGGTAAAGTGATGATTGATGACCAAGAGATGACACGTCTGCGTCCAAGAGAGATTGTCAAGGTTCGTGAAAAAGTTGGCATGGTTTTCCAGCATTTTTACTTGTTTCCGCATAAAACAGTGCTGGAAAATCTGATCTACGCACCGATGAAGGTCAAACAATTGGCACGGGAAGATGCTGTGCGGCGGGCAACTGAGCTTTTGGGACAAGTCGGATTATCGGAAAAAGCCGATCAATATCCAAATAAGCTTTCAGGCGGCCAGCAGCAGCGGGTGGCTATAGCTCGCGCACTTGCTATGGAACCGGAATATATGTTATTTGACGAACCGACTTCGGCGCTCGATCCGGAAATGGTTAAAGAAGTGCTTGATGTCATTCAATCGCTGGCAGAATCGGGAATGACGATGATAATTGTCACGCACGAGATGGGTTTCGCCCGCTCGGTTGCCGATAAGGTCGTTTTCATGGATGATGGACAGATTATGGAGGAAGCCGATCCGGCAGAATTCTTCAGTCATCCTCAGACGGAACGAGCTAAAGATTTTCTGGAAAAAATTCTTTGAGTTCGAAGAATGTGATCGTTAATTAAACGTTTGTTTAAGCGCAGCAGAAACTTGTACGTCTTGCTCTATGGATAAAACCAGAGAACGGTTATTAGGGAGAGGGTTTGAAAATCATGACGGAAAAAAGTATGTATGAACGATCACTGGATTTATTCCCTCCCGTTGCGAATCGTGCCACACATCTGGGTATCGTACGTGGGGAAGGCATCCACGTGTGGGATGAAACGGGAAGAAAATATATTGATTTTGCAAGTGGCG
Organism: Sporolactobacillus sp.; assembly: GCA_048976585.1. Taxonomy (GTDB): domain Bacteria; phylum Bacillota; class Bacilli; order Bacillales; family Sporolactobacillaceae; genus Sporolactobacillus. Next base: position 90,945 of record JBHGUY010000046.1, read on the forward strand.
TCGCTGTTGTCAATTGCGGACACAATCATCCCTATGTCGTCGAAAAAGCGAAGGAGCAGCTGGATAAGCTGGTTCACGGTGGTCATAACGTTGTCTATTATGAGTCCTATATCGAGCTTGCAGAGAAAATTCTTGGCCATGTCGGTCATGATTATAAGATTTATTTTTCGAACAGCGGTGCAGAAGCGAATGAGGCGGCGATCAAGCTTGCCAAACAAGTCACGCATCGTCCAGGCATTATTTCGTTTAAACGAAGCTTCCATGGCAGAACATTGGCGACAACGACGCTGACGGCTTCCAATGCGAAATATCGGCGCAATTATGAAGGCCTTCTGCCCAGTGTCTATTATGCGGAATACCCTTATGCCGCGCGAACCGGCCTGACCGAAGATCAGGAAGTGGCGCGATGTCTTGCGCAGTTGGAAGAAATTTTTCATGATTTGATTGAGCCGGAGCAGGTGGCCTGTATGATTCTTGAGCCGATTCAAGGCGAGGGCGGCTATATTGTTCCACCGAAAAGCTTTCTTCAGGCGATACGAAAAATCTGCGATGAACATGGGATTCTTCTGGCCTTTGATGAAGTCCAAACGGGGTTCGGCCGTACAGGGAAAATATTTGCCTATGAAAACTTTGGTGTTAAGCCGGATATCATGACTTTGGCAAAAGCAATTGCCAATGGATTCCCGTTGAGCGCAATGGTTGCCAAGCGTTCATTCATGGATCGGTGGCCCGCTGGTACACACGGCGGCACATTCGGTGGCAATCCTGTTGCTTGTGCGGCGGGCGTCGCCGTTTTTGAACTGCTTGAAGGCGGACTTGCCGATCATGCCGCAGAAATGGGCCGTTATTTCAAGGGGAAACTGGCGGCATTGGCCGAAAAACATCAGCAAATCCTGGAAGTGCGGGGTCTCGGCCTAATGATTGGCATGGAGTTTGTCGATAGTAAAGGCAAGCCTGATGCCGAATTGGTTGAATCGATCAGAGCCAAGGCACTAGAAAAAGGCTTGATCCTACTGTCCTGCGGGGTCAGTAAAAATGTGATTCGTTTTATTCCACCACTGATTGTGACTGAGAAACAGATCGATCAAGCCTTTGTTATTTTCAGTGAAAGTGTTGAAGAATCTCTGCAGCAAGAAGTGTAAATGTAATCGAAAGAGCATCCCGATATTTGTAGTTGGGGTGCTTTTTTGATCCGTTCGATATTTTTAAGGTCGGATTTTCGCGTAAAGTCTCAGCAATCCAGCGGTTCTTCCTTACATCAGTCAGCCTAAAAGTAATTGACTTTCTTCACGGAAAAACCTGTAACCTGATGTGTATCGCTGCTGAAAATACAAATTGTACTAACTATATTATTAAGAAAAATATTTCGAAAAACAGTTGCTAATCGCTTCAAAGAGATGTAATATATTAGACGCGGAAACCAATGTTTCTCTAGGTAAACATTGGTTCCAACATACAAATGATATGGTCTATTCCAACAGATAGAAACAGACACAGGATAAGATTAAAGGTGGTGATTGCTGGGCAAAAAGGAATGCGGACGCTTGACGAGAGGTCAGGAAAATGAGGAAATGTTGGTCAGGGTAATAAACGGCAGCGGTTGATTTGTTTTTTATTGTGACCAGGATTTTCGAGAGATTCGTTTCTGTGTTGTAAGCAAGGGCATTGATCAAAAGACATGAAAGGTGTGAGAGGATGACTGAACTGGTAAATGCAGAAAAACAACCGCAGCGGCGTAAATTAATTAAGTATGCTAACGGTCCGAGTCTTGAGGAAATTAATAGTACCGTAAAGATTCCGAAGAATGGAAGCTTTTGGAAAACATTGGCGGCCTTCTCCGGCCCAGGTGCTTTAGTCGCAGTCGGTTATATGGATCCGGGCAACTGGGTAACATCGATTGGCGGCGGTGCCCAATATGGTTATCTTTTGATCTCCGTTATTCTATTATCGAGTTTGATAGCGATGCTCCTGCAATATATGGCAGCAAAGCTAGGAATTGTTACGCAAATGGATCTTGCACAAGCAACACGCGCGCATACAGGAAAAGTGCTTGGTGTTATCCTTTGGTTGACCACTGAAGCCGCTATATGTGCCACCGATATCGCCGAAGTTATCGGTGGTGCAATTGCTCTTGAACTATTATTTCATATTCCGCTTGTGGTCGGTGTCATTCTAACCGTTTTCGATGTACTGCTTTTGCTTTTATTGACGAAACTGGGATTTAGAAAAATTGAAGCGATTGTTGTCACGCTGATTGCTGTTATCTTGGTTGTTTTCCTTTATGAAGTTGCTATTTCTAATCCTAATATTGCGGCTATGTTTGCCGGCTTCATTCCCAAAGCACAAATTTTACATCCCGGACAATTAACAATGGCTTTAGGCATTGTCGGCGCAACGGTCATGCCTCACAATCTGTATTTGCATTCATCAATTTCGCAGTCCCGCAATATTGATCATAATAAAGATGAGGATGTCGCAAAGGCTGTTAAATTCTCAACTTGGGATTCGAATATTCAGCTCTCTGTGGCCTTTGTTGTCAATTGCCTTCTACTCTTATTGGGCGCTGCCTTATTCTTTGGTCATGGGGAAAGCCTGGGTACGTTCACTTCTCTGTTTAACGCGCTGCAGGATAATCATTTAGCCGGTGCAGTTGCCAGCCCTGTTCTAAGTATTTTATTTGCTGTTGCTCTCCTTGCCTCCGGACAAAATTCGACAATAACTGGTACACTGACTGGTCAGATTGTCATGGAAGGTTTCATTCACATGACAATGCCGTTATGGGCACGGCGCTTAATTACGCGTCTCATTTCCGTGATTCCTGTTCTAATAAGCGCGATTATCTATAAGGGTCAGGAAGGTGCGATGGATAATCTCTTAACTAATTCACAGGTTTTCTTATGTATTGCATTACCGATTTCCATGATTCCACTTGTTTATTTCACGGGTTCAAAAAAAATCATGGGTGAACGTTACGCCAATAAATTATGGGTGACCATTCTCGGCTGGTTATGTACGATTGTCTTGACCATTCTGAATATACAGCTTGTCTGGCAAATCATTACATCTATATAATATTATGTCTGTATGGGGGGACACGCTATGGAAGAAGAATTTTCACACATTCTTGTCGGTGTTGATGATTCAGCCGATGCACAATTAGCCTTTCGTTATGCCATGCATCGCGCGAAGAAGGATAAATCCAAAATGACCATTGTATCTATACTGGAAAAAGGTGACATGAACGTTTACCAGGCGATGAGCAAAGATTATATTCACGGTAAACGTGAAGATCTGGAAGCACATATTCAGGACTACAAGAAAATAGCTTTAGATTTCGGCGTTGAACAAGTGGATACAATTGTTGCCGAAGGAGAACCTGGTGACGTGATCGTGAAGGAGATTATTCCACACACGAATGCTGACCTTTTAATTATTGGCTCCGAAGACAAACGGGGTATTGCCAAACATTTTGGCAGTCAAGCTGCTCACATGGCCAAAAATGCAACCATCTCCGTTCTTGTTGTCCGGTGATTTTGATCAGAAGAAATATGCTGTGGGAAAAAATCTTTTCATTCGATGATGATGCCCTATTCTCGGGGTTTGATTGGTCCGTAAATACGAGGGATAATGGCAGTATCTACGGTGAATTGGAAAAGAATAAAGATTATGGACTAAAAAGGATGCTTAATCAAACCCTTCCTAAAAAAGACGGCTCAAAATCATTTTTCAAATGATCGAGTCGTCTTTTCATATTGTTTTAACTTTATTCTTCGAAAAACCTGGGTAGACGTGTTTGTTGTTTGACGATATCAACGGTTATGGTGCAAAAAAAACTGGATCACGAATAAAATAACCGCTGCGATTAGCAGAAGATAGATAAGCGCGCCACCGATCTTGAGTAGCAGAAGGACGAGCCAAATAATGAAAAGGACAACAATGATTGACCATATCAAACCGAGCATGAGCACACCTCCTTTTTCTTTTTATCACTCAGAAGGCAAGTGAGAGCAGATAAATACAAATAATACCGATAACTGAAATGGTGCAGCCCAACAATGTATAGGTTTTAAAGGTTTCTTTGAGGCTGACATCAAAATATTCCTTGAAGAGCCAGAAGTCCGGATCATTGACATGGCCGCAGAACACACTGCCCGTCCCTTAGCCAGCACGATAAAGGTCGGATTGATGCCTGCTTCAAAGCACCGCCGGCCCCGATGATCAGGAGCAGCATGGCAATCTGCCGAATGGCGCGGGCAACCGTCTTTTCTATTTCGTCTGTTGAGCGGTGTTGGCGGATGCCCATCGAATAGATAGCAAATAGGACACTGATAATCATTGCAATTGGTGGCTCTGCACAAGGGCTGTCGGAGCAGGATGCGGCGGCAGAAATCCATGAGTCGTCATCAGGGCCGCAACCATTGGCATACATACCGACATAGAGGAGCGGGACATTGAGTGCGAGCCCGATCTCAGCGATAATCGGCAGAAGCAGGACGAGACCGACCTCGAAAAATAAAGCGATACCAACGATGAAGGAGGCGAGCACGACTGCAATCTGAATGCGTTTGCGACCGAACCGTCGGGCAAGCGATCCGGCAATCTAGTGCGCACCGCCCGCATCGGCTACTAGTCTCCCAAGTATTGCCCCAAGTCCAAAAATCAATACCAGTTCACCAAGCTGATCACCGATTCCTTTTTCAATTACCGGAATCAGTTTGGGCAGAGGAATATTCAGCGCGAGGCCTAATAATATCGAGACGATAAGCAATGAAATAAAAGTATTCCTATTGAATTTCATAATAAGCAGCAGTAGGATAGCCACGCTGATGCTAACGAGGATCAGTGGCAAGCGCATCACTTCTTTTCGTCAAATTGTTCGATGGACAGATGTAAAGCGGAATGAGAGAAAAATGGGCTATCCATTTCAGAATGCCCTTTTTTCTATACTCATAGGCAGGAAGAAGAAACATTTTTCATTGGGAGGCTGTAGGATATCGATGAAAGACTGTTTAATTCTAGCAAATGAGAAGAAAAAGAAAAATGATTACGTTACAATGTAAAAGTAATGAAATTTTTTTAATATCCCATCTGCCCTGCAGATGATTAGCGGAGAGTGATCGATTTGACAGCTGTGAATACAATCATGTTCGATTTGGATGGAACGGTGCTTACACCGGTCAATACAGTACCTAAAGAACTGACCAGTTATCTGAAAGAATTGCGTGAACGAGGAATCCGAATTTTTGCGGTGACTGGGCGCAGTTTCAGCGAAGTAAGCGAAGTGTTTCCGGAGGATTTTCCAATTGAAGGCATGGTGACGGCGAATGGCATGGCGGTCTTTGCGGGAAGAGAAAAGATTTTTCAGAGTGCACTGGATCCTAGACTGGCTCATGATCTGATTCAGCGCGCCAGAGATCGACAACTTTTCTATGAAATCCACCCGATTGGTGGCGGCCGCTATGCTTTTAATAAAGACAAGGATTATATGGAAGCACAGATAAGCGGCGAGAAACCGGAGCAGGTCCATATTAACGAATGGCTGTCACGCAAGGAAGTGATTCGGAAAACAATGACTTGGAAGAAACAAATCTCAAATGAAGCTTGGAGCGAATTCATTAAAATTTATTTTTATCGTTCATCTGTCGATTATATGAAGGAATGGAAAGAGGAATTGACTGCACTGAGCCAGGAGACCCCTTTTGATTTCTTTTCATCCTCGCCGAATAACGTGGAGGTTAACACCAAAGGTATTTCTAAAGCAAGCGGCATTCACATTCTACTCAAACAGTTCAGACTTTCAGCCGAAAAAATACTTGTAATTGGCGATGGTGAAAATGATTTGCCGATGTTTCGGATTGCCGGACATGCGGTTGCAATGAAAAATGCGCCGGAAGCGATACAGACGCAGGCTGATGAAGTGACAGAGTATCCGAATAGTGAAAATGGCGTCTTTAAATTTCTAAAGAAAAAATTTGGCTGAGCACGGATTATTATCTGGAAACAGACAAAATGGAACGATTTTTTCAATGAGAGTTCTTTTACCTCTGACGACGATTACTGTTGAAAGAGATAAAGTTGAAAGACCGCCCAATTTTCACATGAAAAATCGGTGAGTCAGTTTTGCAGCGAAATGTATGAATCTGAAGGATATGCTCACGTCCCTATTTTTCAAACGTTTGTCACAAATTAGAAATTGCTTATTTTAATCACAAATATTTCAATATATAGTATCTTCTTTCAAAGATATTCGCAAATGTGATCAAGATATTGATTGAAACTTCTTCGACAATATCCTATGATAGTTGAGTACTGATTCAAGGGGGCTGCTTATCATGTTAGAGACACAACAGAAATCTACTGCAAATCGGCTGGCTATCAAGGTATTGAAGCGTGATGGCCGTATTATCGATTTTAACGCTGAAAAAATTACAACGGCTTTGCAAAAGGCTGCAAGACATATCCTTGGAGAACTCGATCCGCTAACGCATCAATTAATCCATGATATGACCGATGATGCCGTCGCTGAAATCGAAACACGGTTTCATGAAAACGTAAAAATTTACGAGATTCAAAATATTGTCGAGCAAACGCTTCTGACCCATCATCAATATGATATTGCTCAAGAGTACATAAATTATCGGACGAAGCGTGATTTCGCACGTAATCAGGCTTCAGACATCAATTTCACCATTCGAAAATTACTTCATAAAGATAAAACAATTGTGAACGAAAATGCGAACAAAGACAGCCAGGTGTTTAATACTCAGCGGGATCTGACCGCCGGTACCGTGGCCAAGGCGATTGGGCTGAAAATGCTTCCGCCGAAAGTGGCTAACGCGCACTTGAAAGGCGAAATCCATTGGCATGATTTGGATTACCAACCATATAGCCCGATGACTAATTGCTGCTTGATTGATTTTAACGAAATGCTCAATCATGGTTTTAAAATCGGTAATGCTGATGTTGAACCGCCGCACTCTATCCAAACGGCAACGGCCCAAATGGCGCAGATCATTGCCAACGTAGCCTCCAGCCAATACGGTGGATGTTCGGCTGACCGCGTGGACGAGCTGCTTGCTCCGTTCGCGGAAAAAAATTATGCGAAACATTTGGATGATGCCCGGGAATGGGTTGAAGGTGAAGGGAGGCAGCAAGCATTTGCCCAGAAGAAGACCAGAAAAGACATCTATGATGCCATGCAGGCCTTAGAATATGAAATCAATACTTTATACTCTTCTCAGGGACAGACTCCTTTTACGACTTTGGGATTCGGTCTTGGGACCAATTGGATCGAACGCGCCATCCAAACGGCAATTCTGCGCATCCGTATCGAAGGATTGGGCAAAGAACATCGGACAGCAATTTTTCCTAAATTAGTGTTCACCTTAAAGCGCGGGTTGAACCTGAATGCCGAAGATCCAAATTACGATATCAAACAGCTTGCTGTCGAATGCGCCACCAAGCGCATGTATCCGGATATCTTGATGTATGACAAGCTGATTGAGCTCACCGGAAGCTTTAAAGCACCAATGGGCTGCCGCTCCTTTTTACAAGGCTGGAGAGATGAGGACGGTAAAGAAGTCAATTCCGGACGTATGAATCTCGGCGTGGTCACCATCAATTTACCAAGGATTGCCATGGAGTCCAAAGGGGATAAAGACAGGTTTTGGAAAATCCTCGAAGAACGTTTAGAGATTTGCAAGGAAGCTCTGGTTTTTAAGGTTGAGCGCGCCAAGCAGGCGACACCGGAAAATGCACCGATCCTCTATCAATACGGCGCCTTTGGTAAGCGGCTGAAACGCACCGACAGTGTCGATGAACTGTTTAAAAATTCTCGTGCGACAGTTTCGCTGGGCTATATTGGTCTTTACGAAGTCGGCACCGTCTTCTATGACAGTGCGTGGGAAACGAACAAAGAAGCAAAAGATTTCGCGATAAGCGTCGTGAAAGAGCTCTGGGAACACTGCCGGGACTGGGAAAAGGAATACGGTTACCACTTCAGTGTGTACAGTACACCAAGCGAAAGTCTGACCGATACGTTCTGCCGGATCGATACGGAGAAGTTCGGCAAAGTGAAGGACATCACCGACAAGGAATATTATACGAATAGTTTCCACTACGATGTCCGCAAGGCACCGACACCGTTTGAAAAACTGGACTTTGAAAAAGATTTCCCTCCTTACTGTTCAGGAGGATTCATTCACTACTGCGAATATCCGAATCTCAAGCAAAATCCCAAAGCGCTTGAAGCCGTATGGGACTATGCTTACGACCGCGTCGGCTATTTAGGGACGAACACGCCGATCGACCAATGTTTTAAATGTGGATTCAAAGGAGAATTTACACCGACTGAACGCGGCTTTGAATGTCCAGAATGCGGCAATACCGATCCACAATCTTGTGATGTTGTTAAACGCACGTGCGGTTATCTGGGGAACCCGCAGCAGCGGCCGATGATCCACGGTCGCCACGTCGAAATCGCATCACGCGTCAAACATTTAACGAACGGTAATGATCAAAGTGCGATCGCTAGACAATAAGCAGGAGGTTTTCTAATGGTTTACGGGGTGGAAAAAATACGTCGGCCGCGAGATCCGAATCCCAGAACCTGGCTTGCTGAGAAGCTCAGTCAGCGTTATATCGCCAGCTATAAACCCTTCAATTTTGTGGATGGTGAAGGTGTGCGATGCAGTTTGTATGTCAGCGGCTGCCCTTTCGACTGCCCCGGCTGTTATAACAAGGCTGCGCAGAGCTTTCGTTACGGTCAGCCGTACACGCAGGAGCTAGAAGATCAAATCATCAAAGATATTGGTCAGCCCTTTGTTCAAGGGCTGACACTTCTGGGCGGTGAACCTTTTTTGAATACAGAGGTTTGCCTCTCACTGGTAAATCAGTTCCGAAAGACATTTGGTCACAGCAAAGATATTTGGTCGTGGACGGGTTATACGTGGGAAGAACTGCAGCAGGATTCCGCAGATAAAAAGAAGTTGCTTGCCAATATCGATATTCTGGTCGATGGTCGTTTTGAATTGGCAAAGAAAAACTTAACCCTGCAATTTCGTGGCAGCAGTAATCAGCGGATTATTGATGTCCAAAAATCCTTGGCAAGCGGACAGATCGTGATTTGGGAGCGGCTCGTTCGCTAGCTGGCTTGAAAAAAGTATTTCCTAATGCATAAACCGGCTGACCGCAATCCCATCAGATTGCGGTCAGCCGGTTTTGCGCTGCGGCCATGGATTATAATGGATGTCGAGCTTGAACACTTGCACCTATTTAATCAGAAGCGGATTTTAATGCTGTTTCGTCCATGGCGCGGTTAGCCAGCTGATCGGCCAGTTCATTTAAAGCCACTCCATGATGGCCTTTGACCTTATTAAAAGTGATCTTTTCTTGTTTTTGTGCCAGCTGATTCAATTGGATCCACAGCGCTTTGTTTTTTACGGGGGCACCGGCGGATGTTCGCCAGCCTTTTTTCGACCATCCTTGCACCCAGCTGTTCATTCCATTGACTACATAGGCGCTGTCAATGAAGAAATCAACCGGAATATCAGTCGTTTTCAAAGATTCGAGAGCCCGGATCGCGGCCGTTAATTCCATAATATTATTGGTTGTGTTTACGGCACCCCCGCATAGCTCCTTTGTTTGATCGTTAAATTTTAGCACGGCGCCCCAGCCGCCGATGTTATTGTCGCTTTGGTTGCCGCGGCAACCGCCGTCGCAATAGATGATGATTCGCTCCATAAGTACCACCTCTTCCGGCTATTTTTTGCTACTTGAAGCCCCATAAGTTTTTTATCAATGATTTAATGGACAACTCTCCTCTCAATAGTATAGCAAGCCGCAGCAGTTTGCGCTTCCATCCAAAGGAATGATTTTTCGCCAAAAAATTTCACAAATACTATTATTTTTGCATAGAGTGGCGGAAATTGCAGGTTTATGCTCGATTTTGACAGCTAGAAAGAAAATTGACAAACATTTTAGGGAAGATAAAAATCAATGATTGCTGTAAAATAAACATTAAGAGATAGAACAGAGGATGGGGAGCAGATCAATGATTGGCGAAATCCAGCCGATCTTTTTTAAAATTATCAGTGAATGCGGGGTGTTTTTTTGAAAATAGCAATACTGGGTGCTGGAGCCATCGGTTGTTTTTTTGGCGGCCTCCTAGCGAAAGAAAATTGCGATGTTACATTTATTGCCAAAAAACGCACCTTAAAACGTTTAGAACAGCATGATTTGATCGTTAAAAGTATTCGTGGGGACTTCGCATTGCCGGTTCCGGTTCTAGACGCCGCAAAACTGGAAGGACCTTTTGATTTTGATCTGATTGTACTCGCTGTCAAATCGACAGCGCTCGAGGAAGTCATTCCGCAAATCCAGCAATTGGCCGATGAAGATACAAAAATCATCTGTCTCCTTAATGGAATCGGTAATGAGGAACGATTGACTGAAATCTTCGGCAGCAAGCGAATTGTCGGCGGTTCGGCCTTTATTTCAGTGATCCGTGAAGCACCGGGCATTGTCAACCATGTTGGCGAAGGGACACTCATACTTGGTGAATGGCAGCACGAGGCAGACTCTGAGCTCCTGAATGATTTGGCGGCGAAATTTAAGGCCGCGGGAATCCGCATACAGATCAACCCCAATATTCGCCAGATTAAGTGGGAAAAGCTGCTTTGGAATATAACTTATAATCCGCTCACTGCGCTCACGGGTACGCGGGTCGGAGAGGTATTGACGGATCCCAATCTTAGAGAAATCCTGGAAACGGTAAAAAAGGAATATTTGCAGGTCGCCCAATCCGCAGGGATCGTGATCGGCTCAGACTATATCGATGCGCTGCTGCTCCCGAATAAAGAAGTCCAGAATCACAAAACATCAATGCTTCAGGACTTTGAAGCGGGGAGAGAAATGGAACTTGAGGCGATTCTTGGGTTTGTCGTCGAGACAGCGGAGCATCGGCAGGTTCCTGTGCCAACAATCAAAACCTTGTACCATTTGCTGACGTTTGCGCAAAGAAAATCGGCGCTTGAGCACTCTCCGGCGATTCATTAGGCTTTGATCGAATTTCTGATTCGTTTTTTCATCATCCGCACGCTGTTTCCGCAGACATCCTGTCTAACGCTTTTTGCTAAAAAGCATTAGTTTTAAACACAGCCTATTTATTAATTCTGAGGAGCTTAATCATGTTTGCCAAAATGAAAGTTATTTTATTCAGTGGCTTGATTCTAATTGGCAGTGTGCTATTGATCCTGCATTTCCATGAGCGACAGCTGGATGGTGAGACGAATCAACGCTCTGAGGCTGCGCCTTCCGCACAGTCGTCTCATAGAGAAAAATCGAAACCTGCAGGGAGACCCGAAAAAAAGGCCGCCGTGCTTAAAAAAAATGTATCAGCACCGCTTCCGGAAGAAAAGAAGTTAAAGGCGCCGTTTGTCAGCCAGAAACCGGAATTGCCGAATGGGTGTGAAGTCACCAGCTTGACGATGCTGCTCAATTCGGCAAATGTGGAGGTCACTAAGTTGAGATTAGCTGCGGAGATGAAAAAAGTGCCTTTCCAATCAGGCGAATATATGGGCAATCCTCATGAAGGATTTGTTGGCAATATGTATCATGGGGACCGCAACCATCCTGGATATGCGGTCTATCATGAACCTGTCGCTAGCTTGGCCCGCCTGTATCTTGGCCGCCGTATTCTTGACCTCAGCGGCAAGCCATGGGAGCGCGTGGAAGAGCAGATTGCATCAAACCATCCCGTATGGGTGATTACTAGCATTAATTTTCAGCCAATCCCTGAAGGCAACTGGCAATCCTGGAAAACGCGTCAAGGTACGCTCCGTATTTCCTTCATGGAGCATTCAGTTCTTGTGACGGGGTATGATCAGAAATATGTCTACTTCAATGATCCGTTGGCCTCCGCTCCTGGCAGCAAAGCGAATAAGCATTCGTTTGAGACTGCATGGAAACAATTTGGCAATCAGGCGATTTCCTATGCGAAAAAATAATAGAATCTATTGATCATCTGATCGCTCCATACCTTTATAGAAAAATTTCGATAATCCTACTAAAGAATGATATAAAATGTCCGATAATAAGATTAGCAGGGTATATAATCCTGGATATTTAGAAAAAATTGGCTTGAATAGAATAAAAAACTGGGTCATAATGACTATATTGATTGTATACAATTAATAGTTTCATAGGACGAATGGAGAACTCTTTTCTAAAGGGCAAAACTGTTGAAAAACAGTGACGCAAAGTCACGGGTCTAAAGCGTGAAAGACGCTAGGGCAGCCGGACTGCCGTATTTCTGTAAACCTTCTAATAAAGGATGAAACGTAGATGGACAGGAGTTTTTTGTTTTTTAAACGCATTGCGTGTTTGACAATCCGTTACTCCTCTTCAACTCGCTGCGTATCTTAAAAAAACGGCTTCCGTAATTTGTCAGTGTCCTCCAGTTTGTCTTAAATCTCACTTTGTCAAGCTTATAATATGAATCATTTTTATTGGCTATAGGCTCGTCAGGCGTTTGAAGCGTCACGCATGAGCTCTTTTGATCAGATCAGGGAGGCGGAATGTATTGAATCTTAATAGGGGTCTTACTTCAGTCCTAGGTACAGTGGCAACTGCCGCAGCAGTGACCGCAGTTGCGGCTGCAACACCATCGCATGCGTCTGCTGAAACCTTTGCTCCGTATACAGGTCAAGCAACAGCAAATCTTAATGTTCGAGAGCAACCGGATACATCCTCCGCAAGAATAGCGACACTAAAAAAAGGCGATTCCTTTCAGGTGGTTGGTGTTGAGGGAAGAAGCGCGAAGGGGAATTGGCTGAAAATCAACTACCAAAATAAGACCGCCTACGTAGACGGCTATTATGTAGAAAAGAAAGCTGCTGCAACAGAAACGACTCAAGCTGTGCAGAAAGTCTCTGCCTATCAAGGCGCGACGAAGGAAAATCTGAATGTACGCTTTCTCCCGACACCGAAAGGCACCATTCTGACCACACTCAAAAAAGGATCGACCGTCACGGTGACAGGGAAAACAGCAGACGGATGGCTGCAGATTAATTATAAAAGCGGTTCGGCCTACGTTTCAGAGAAATACATCCAGACAGCTTCACAGACCAAGGTTTCTGCGGATGTTACTGCGGCAGCAACAAAAACAGTCAACTACGGCGGGACAACCACGGTGAATTTGAATGTGCGTAAAGGTGCCTCGACGTCAAACTCGATTATAACAACCCTTAAGAAGGGGAGCGCCGTTTCTGTCGTCGGTACAAGTGGAAGCTGGCTCAAAATTAAAATAGGCGGAAGCTACGGCTGGGTATCCGCGCAATACGTCAGCAAAAAGGCGGAAACAGCGTCACCATCAACAGGCAATCAAGAAACATTGACTACTCTGTACACCGGCGCGACTACAGCTAATCTGAATGTGCGGAAAAGCGCCTCGGCATCAAGCAGCATTTTGACCACACTCAAAAAAGGTAGTGCGGTTTATGTTGTGGGCAGTAGTGGCGATTGGCTGAAGATAAAGTATAATAACGGCTCAGCATGGGTCTCTAAGCAGTATGTGGATAAGCCGAAAGATTCACAACCCGCGTCAAGCGGCTCCAACGATTCAAACGGCTCCGGCTCTGCTACCGTACTTTATCAGGGAACGACTACAGCTAATCTGAATGTGCGAAAAAGTGCTTCAACATCAAGCAGCATTCTAACCACACTGAAAGAAGGCAGTCCAGTAGATGTTATGGGTACGAGCGGCAATTGGCTGAAAATTAAATATAAAAGCGGAACAGCCTACGTCTCAAAGGATTATGTTCAGACCGCTGCGCCAAGCACCGGGACAAGCAATAGCAATGCTGGCAGTGGTGAAACGTCAACCTCAGAAAAGATTCAGGGAATCATCACGACTGCTTGCCACTTTCGACAAAGCCCGGATACATCTTCAAAAGTGTATCAAACATTAAATGCGGGCACAATTGTTGATTGGTTGGCTGACGGACCGGACGGTTGGGTGAAGGTCAGCTATAACGGGCAAGATGGCTATGTCTATGATGAATATGTTGATAAAGAAACGCAGACGACTATTTCCTCTGGCAATACCGCAACAACGACGACGCAATATGGCATTTCTTTTGCTGCGGCTGTTGCCAAGGAGCAGAAAGTCAATAGCAGTTCGTCGATTGCCCAATATATGAACCCGAATAATTTTACCCCAGGAACAGCGGCCTACTATCAGTTTTTGCAGCTATCCTCGCTCGCCAACGTCAGCGCCAGTGATATTAATAAATCCCTCCAAGGGCGCGGTATTTTGTCCGGATATGGTCAGGCATTCATCGATGCAGCCAAGGCAACAGGCGTCAATGAGGTCTACCTTGTCGCCCATGCTCTTTTGGAAACGGGCAATGGCACATCAACATTGGCTAAGGGTGTAACGGTGAAAGGCGAGAAAGTCTATAATATGTTTGGTATCGGCGCTGTCGATAATAATCCTCTCGGAGGAGGCTCGCAAACGGCATACGATAATGGATGGACGACCCCTGCTGCGGCAATTAAGGGTGGGGCGGAGTGGATTGCTAATCACTATGTCTATAATTCGGCTTATAATCAAGATACGTTATATAAAATGCGCTGGAATCCGCAGGCGCTTGTGGCGGGAAATGCCGCCCATCAATATGCAACAGACGTCGCTTGGGCGATTAGCCAGACTAATATGATCAGTTCTATCTACGGAATGGTCAGCGGTGCAAATCTTGTTTTCGATGTACCAAGTTATGCTAATTAATTCTTAATTTTATTCGTAAAAAAGAGCGCGGTATTGAAAAGCCGTGCTCTTTTTTATCTCCATATTCTCTGGGGGTCACTCCATTAATGCTGAGGATCGTTCGGATAGTTTTTCCACTTATTTCCTAAGATCGGTGGGGTGTAGTTTTCGATCTGCGTCAGCAAATCGGCAGGATCAGCGGCGGAGCAGAGCAGTTTCATATTGGATTCATGGGTGAATTCGTGGCGAATACTATGCTCGATCAGTTGAATCAGCGGATTAAAATAGCCGTCTACATTCAACAATCCGATCGGCTTGCGGTGAATACCAATCTGGGCCCAGCAAAGCGTTTCGAACAGTTCATCGAATGTGCCGATACCGCCGGGCAAGGCAAGAAAGCCATCGGCAAGCTTGTTCATCTCTTCCTTGCGTGCATGCATATCCTGTACCTGAATCAGTTGAGTTAAGTGCGGATGTACCATCTCCCCAAGAATGAGATTCTGCGGCATGACGCCGATGACCTCTCCGTCATTTTTCAACATGCTGTTTGCGAGTTCACCCATTAAACCAATCGAGGAGCCTCCGTAAACCAGCCGATACTCCTTTTGCACCATCTGCGTGCCCAGCTGTCTTGCCATCCGCGCATAGTTCAGATCGATCCCTAGATTGGCACCAGCATAGACACATAATGTTTTTTTCATGTAGTCAGCCTCCCCCTGAGCTTCGCTAAAACACTTATAATACCTTCTTTTCTTATCTTATCGCTCAAAGCACTCTGAGAGAACTCGCGTCTGACCTAAATTTGCTCTTCAGGAAAATGAAAAGCAAAAAAGGACCCTGGGCGATTGAACCCATGGACCCTGAAATCTCGAATTATCTTTATTTTTTTTATCTTGAGTTCTGATCAATGGAACAGGATGAAGGCAAATAGAACGGCAATGACAAACCGATAGATTGCAAATGGCGTGAGCGTATAACGACGCAGCAGTCTTAAGAAAAAAACGATGGCAAACATCGCGACAACGAAAGCCGTCAGGAAACCAATCGCAAACATCGGCAAATCGGAAAGCGTCAGAAAATGCAGGCTTTTTACAAAATCAAGTCCGCTGGCACCGATCATCATTGGAACAGCGACGATAAATGAGAATTCAGCGGATGTTTTGCGATCGACGCCGCAAATGAGACCGCCGGCAATGGTTGAACCAGAGCGGGAAAATCCCGACCATAAGGATAGACATTGAAAAAGTCCGATAATTGTGGCTTGACCATAGCTTAATTGATCGAGAGAATGGCTCTCAATCGAATGACGCTCTCTGCGTTTGGCAATTTGGTCGGCGATAATCATCAGAACACCCCCGGCAACAAGTGCAATCAGGACGGTTTTTGGTGCAAAAAGATATTTTTTAATAAAGTCATGCAATAATAATCCCAATATACTACCTGGCAAAATGGCCAGAATAATATGTACCAAATTCAGATGCGATGTATAGCTTTCGTTCTGATTCCGATAAAAACCGAACAGACTCCAGAGACGCTTCCAATAGAGGACCACAACAGCCATAATTGAACCGAGCTGAATAATAACCTCGAATGTCGAGGCCGTTTCACCGCGAAAGTGAAGTAAGTTACCAACAAGAATGAGATGTCCGGTTGAAGAGACAGGGGCAAATTCCGTTAAACCTTCGACTGCTCCCATTATGATCGCTATAATTATGTGCATCAAGAATTCCACCAACCTTACAAATGTTTTTTGACAGGATCGTATTGTAAAAACAAGCTCATCCATTATAGCATATTCGATCCGTCAACCTGTTATTTTCAAAAAAGATTAATCTTTATCTTTATTTGCAGAAGAAATGGGCCTCAAAAAGTCTGAAAGGATCGGTTTTTTCCCTGCTATTTTCTAAAAAGTTTAAAAGGATTGAAAAAGGCATTGACATATGGAGCAAGGATTGTATAATAGATATCACCAAGTCAGAAATGATTGATTTATTAGAGAAAGCTAATGAGGAAGAGAGTAGCAAAGAAAGAGTCATTTAAGTGAACCGGGAGAGTGGGAACCGGCATGACGTTTTTTGTGAACCGCACTTCTGAGGCGGATGTCTGAACCAGTGATTAGGACGTCCCGGGAACTCCCGTTACAGAGTCTCAAGCAGATTCTCATTTTTTAGAGAATAACCAGAGTGGTACCGCGGGCAAAGTGTTCAACGCTCGTCTCTTTTATACAGTAAAAGAGGCGGGCGTTTTCTATTTTCTCGTTTTTTAGCGTGGCATTCTTCGCATAACGGGGACTCTCTTAACCTGATAATTTAATTCTCTGAAGTATTAGCACACGAAACCAAATTAGAAAAAGAAAATGTTCGCTCAGGAGGCTTTATTCGTGAAAGCAGGTATTGTTGGCGCCAATGGCTATAGCGGAGTTGAATTGATTCGGCTCTTGCTGGGACATCCGCTGCTCGAATTGGAAATGCTCGTTTCTCATACCACTCAGGATCAAAAGATTCAGGAACTCTATCCGCATCTCAGCGGGCTTCTGGATAGGCAGCTTGAACCATTCGATGCAGAGGAATTGGCTAGGCGTGTCGAGATTGTGTTTTTCGCGACTCCGGCCGGCGTTAGCCAAACGCTTCTCCCAGAATGTCTGGAAAAAGGATTGATTTGCATCGACTTGTCCGGCGATTTCAGGCTGAAAGATCCTCAGGACTATGAGCGATGGTATCATCGGGCACCGGCAGAGGCTTCGCTGCTTGCCGATTCGGTTTATGGGTTACCTGAGATTAATAGGAAACAGATTGAAGGCGCCAAGTTCATTGCTAATCCGGGCTGTTATCCGACAGCCACGCTTCTCGGGCTCGCGCCTGCTGTAAAAGAAGGCGGCATTGATCTCTCGTCGATTGTGATTGACGGCAAATCGGGTGTATCAGGATCCGGGAAAAAGGCAATTACCGGAAATCTATTCGCTGAAGTGAATGAGAGCGTCCGCGCCTATAAGCTTGGCGCTCACCAGCATACCCCGGAAATCGAGCAGGGACTCGAAGCACTCAGCGGGCAGAAGCAAGCCGTAACTTTTACAACGCACCTCATCCCGATGACCCGCGGTTTAATGTGTACGACCTATGCTTCGGTGACCAAGGGCTATTCGACGAAAGAATGGATTGAACTCTATCAGTCTTATTATGAAAAATCACCGTTCGTCCGAATCCGGCCGCTCGGTTCATGGCCAGCAACGAAGGAAGTCATCGGATCGAATTTTTGCGATATTGGTCTGTATATGGATGGACGGACGAGGCGGCTGACGATTGTTTCAGTGATTGACAATGTCGTTAAAGGAGCGGCCGGTCAGGCTATCCAGAATCTGAATATTATCAAGGGCTGGGATGAAAAGGCCGGTCTTGCCTTCACCCCTGTCTATCCATGAGAGGAAGAAGTTCAATGGAAAGTGCCACAGCAGCATCTTGTAAGATAGAGATAAGTGATGGAAGTATTGCCTCCCCGCAAGGATTTATCAGCGGTGGATGTAATATTGGTCTCCGCGAAGGACGTCCGGATCTCGGCTGGATTATTTCCAAAGTACCAGCAGCAGCAGCGGGAGTCTATACGACCAATGCTTTTCAAGCAGCGCCGCTAAAAGTTACTCAATCGACAATTAAAAAGAATCACAGTCTTCAGGCGCTTCTTGTTAATTCAGTCAACGCGAATTCCTGCACAGGCAAGCAAGGAATCGAGAACGCCCTTCAGAATCAAGCTTGGACGGCTGAGAAGCTGGGCATCCCGCAAGCCTTGGTTGGTGTCGCTTCTACCGGTGTGATTGGTGCTCAGCTGCCAATGCCGCTCTTCAAAGTGGGCATTAAAAGTTTTGACCCCAGCGCACCAGAGTCTTCCTTTGAGCAGGCGATCATGACCACCGACACGAGAGAAAAGCATCTGGCCGTTCAGGTCACGATCGATGGGAAAACGGTCACGATAGGTGGCGCCTGCAAGGGCTCCGGTATGATTCACCCCAATATGGCAACGATGCTTGGCTTTGTCACAACGGATGCAGCAATTGAAGCAACGTCTCTGCAGGAAGCCCTTAAAGAAGTGACCGATAAAACATTTAACCGGATAACAGTGGACGGCGATACGAGTACGAATGATATGGTTCTGGCTCTGGCCAATGGAATGGCCGGCAATAGGGCACTAACCGCTGCACACTCTGGCTGGCCGAATTTTTTGGCGGCTCTTGAACGAGTCTGTCAGGGACTGGCGAAAAAAATTGCCGCAGACGGAGAAGGCGCAACGAAGCTCATTGAAGTTCGGGTGAGCGGAGCAGAAGACGATCAGGCAGCTGAAATCATCAGTAAATCGATTGTCGGTTCCAGTCTTGTGAAAACAGCAATTTTCGGAACGGATGCCAATTGGGGCCGGATCATTTGCGCGATCGGCTATAGCGGAGCGGCGTTTAACCCGGATAAAGTGTCATTGGAACTCGGGGAACAGATGCTTTTTCAAGATGGCATGCCAATTCCCTTCGATGAGGATCGTGCCAAACACTATCTGGAGGAAGATACGATTATCATTCATGCCCTGTTCGGGGAGGGCAGCGGTCAGGCAGTCGCCTGGGGATGCGACCTGACTTATAATTACGTGAAAATCAATGCATCTTATCGTTCTTAAGGCAAAAGGCTGGTTCGGCAGAAAAATCCGGAAACAGACAGGAGGTCCATCATGAATCGTTATCTGGTGATTAAGTGTGGTGGCAGTGTTTTTAACAAACTCAAGCCGGCTTTTTTCAAAAGTATTCAGAAGATACAGGAGGAAGGAATTTATTCTCCGATTATCGTGCATGGCGGCGGTCCAGCGATTTCAAAGCTGCTGACCAAACTGGATATTCCGACAGTTTTTCATGATGGCTTGCGCATGACGACTCAGGAGGTTCTGGATGTCGCCGAAATGGTTCTGAGCGGTTCAGTGAATAAAAAACTGGTGGCAAATTTGCAGAGTAGCGGCAGTAAGGCGGTCGGCCTCAGCGGGATAGATGGACAGCTTTTTAAGGCAAAACCGATTAATCTGGAAAAATTGGGATTTGTCGGCGAAATCGTCTCCGTCGATCTCTCGCTGATCGAAACTCTCTGTGCCCAGGGGTTTATCCCGGTCATCTCGCCTATTTCAGCGGACCAGGCTGGGCAGCATTACAATATCAACGCCGATCAGGCGGCAAGCGCGATTGCCGGGGCACTGAAAGCGAGACTCTGTTTCATCAGCGATGTTCCGGGTATTCTCATTGAAAAGAACGGTGAACTTATCCGGCTCGAACAAGTTTCGGATCTGGAAATTGGACGGTTAATTGAATCGAAGAAAATCAGCGGCGGGATGATTCCCAAAGTGATGGCAGCGGTCGACAGTCTGAGGCAGCAGGTGTCTGAAGTCGTCATTGTCAGCGGAATGGCACCTGAATGTCTGATTGATTATACAAAAGGCCGGCAAGTCGGTACCAAAATATTTCTTGAAGAGGAGGCACTTCATGCCTGAATCAGCAGCAGCTCTATCACCCATTATGTCCGCTTATGGACGGTTTCCGATTACTGTCGTTAAGGGAAAAGGATCCTACGTCTGGGACGACGCGGGGACAAAATATCTGGATTTTACAGCAGGAATTGCGGTCTGTGCGCTTGGCCATGCACCGGACACGGTTAAAGAAGCGCTAAAAGCGCAATTGGATACACTCTGGCATTGTTCAAACCTCTTTCACATCGCGCCGCAAGAAAAACTGGCGTCGATGCTCACCGAGGCGGCCGGGATGGATCAGGCTTTCTTCGGCAATAGCGGGGCAGAAGCTAATGAGGGAGCGATTAAGCTAGCCCGGCTATACAACAATCTGGTGAAAAAGAAAGAGAATGGCCATATCATTACCTTTAATCATTCGTTTCATGGACGGACGCTTGCTACCTTAGCAGCGACGGCTCAAGAAAAAATTCAACACGGTTTCGGCCCTCTCGTTCCCGGTTTCGAGTATCTTCCTTATAATGATCCTGCCTCCCTCGCTGCCATCGCAGCAGATGAAAACTGTATCGCCGTGATGCTGGAGATGGTTCAGGGAGAGGGCGGTGTGCTGCCGGCTGATCCCGAGTGGATAGCAAAGCTTAATGCGGTATGCAAAGAGAAGGACTTACTCATTATTATTGATGAAGTGCAGACGGGAATGGGTCGTACCGGGACACTTTTTTCCTATGAACAATACGACATCGATCCGGATATCGTGACCGTCGCCAAAGCACTGGGCTCTGGGATTCCGATCGGCGTGTTCATGGCTAAAAAAGAAGTCTCCCGTGTTTTAACACCGGGAACGCACGGATCGACATTTGGCGGTAATCCGATCGCAACAACTGCGGGAATCGCGACTCTTGAAACGTTCAAGAAACTGAATGTTCTGAGTCAGTGTCAGGTGAACGCCGTTTATTTAACAGACAAACTGGATCAATTGAAAAACAAGTATCCGCAAAATATTAAAGAAGTGCGCGGTAAGGGACTTTTGATCGGGGTGGAGACATTTGCCCCGGCGATTGATATTGTCACTCAGATGCGTGAAACCGAGCAGGTTCTTCTTTTAACCGCTGGGAAAAATGTATTACGCATTTTGCCGCCGCTCGTTACGAATCAGGAAGAAATCAATCAATTTATCACGGCTCTGGATCGGGTTCTGCAGAGTTTATAAGAAGAAGGAGGGGCTTCTGTGAAAAAGGGCTATCTGATTCTAGAGACAGGCGATGTCTTTTCCGGCTGCTTTGTCGGCAAGGAGGCTGCGGTGACAGGTGAGGTCGTTTTTAACACAAGCATGACCGGTTACCAGGAAATCATGACCGATCCTTCCTATGCCGGACAAATCATGGTCTTCTGTTATCCACTGATTGGCAATTACGGGACAAATGATCTCGACAATGAACATGAAACGGTGGCTTTGCGTGCCACTGTATTCGGCAATCTCTGTGATCGGCCCAGCCATTTCCAGTCAATGGCCAATGTGAACGATTGGCTAGCTGAGCGCGGAATAACTGGTCTGGCCGGGGTGGATACTCGGACTGTTGTCCGCCTGATTCGCAGAAGCGGAACGATGAAAGCAGTCATCAGTGAATCACCGGATGCATCGGCTATTGATTGGAATTTTTCACCTGCAGCCGGTTTGGTGAAGAAAGTTTCCGTTAAAAAAATGAAGACCTATGAAGGCTCAGGAAGCCACATCGTGCTGATCGACTTTGGCTATAAGAAATCAATGCTACTTGCCTTGCTTGATTTGAACTGCAAGGTAACCATTGTGCCGTTTGATACCTCCTTTGAAACACTTGCGACTCTGAAGCCGGATGGTGTGATGCTGAGTAACGGACCGGGTGATCCGATGGAATTAAGTAGTCAATTCGATGAACTGAAAAAAATCACAACCGCTTATCCAACATTGGGTATCTGCCTTGGCCATCAGCTGATTGCGCTGAGCTATGGCGCTAAAACCGGCAAATTGCTTTTTGGCCATCGCGGCGCCAACCACCCAGTTAAGGAAACAGGAACTGGAAAAGTTTGGATGACTTCGCAGAATCACAGCTATGTCGTTTTAAAAGACAGCATCGATCCGCAGGTCTTTCAGGTAACTTATCGCAATGTCAATGACGGTTCGATTGAAGGATTGAAACATTGCCGGCTGCCAATTGAGACCGTCCAGTTCCATCCGGAAGCGCATCCCGGGCCGAGTGATACGCATCCGGTCTTCGAGCGATTTATCCGTTCAATTCATCAGAGCAAGGGTGAAGAAACTCATGCCATTACGTACTGAAATTAAGAAGGTTCTCGTTATTGGTTCGGGACCGATTGTGATTGGCCAGGCGGCGGAATTTGATTATGCCGGAACACAGGCCTGTCTCGCGCTGAAAGAAGAAGGCATCGAGGTGGTCCTGATCAATAATAATCCGGCAACGATTATGACAGACGATAAATTGGCTGATCGCACTTATATTGAACCGCTGAATGCAGCGACCATTGAAAAAATTATTTGCAAAGAGCGGCCGGATGGTTTGATCGGATCATTAGGAGGACAAACCGGCCTGAATCTTGCCATTGAACTTTTTGAAAAAGGTATTCTGGCAAAGTATCATGTCGAGTTGCTTGGCACCTCTGTCGATTCGATTCAGCATGGTGAGGATCGGGAATTGTTTAAGAATCTGATGCTGGAAATCGGCGAACCGGTGCCCGAATCCAGAATCATCCGTTCCTATAACGATGGGCTCGCTTTCGTTCATGAAATCGGGTTCCCAGTCATTATTCGTCCGGCCTACACATTAGGCGGTTCCGGCGGTGGTTTTGCCTATAATGATGCCGATTTAGACATTGTGCTGAATCGCGGGCTCAAACTAAGTCCGATTCATGAAGTTCTGATCGAGCAGAGCATTAAAGGATGGAAAGAAATTGAATATGAAGTGATGCGCGATGCGAATGACACCTGCATTATCGTCTGCAATATGGAGAATCTGGATCCTGTCGGCGTCCATACCGGCGACAGCATTGTCGTTGCGCCGTCGCAGACCTTGTCAGATGTCCAGTATCAAATGCTGCGCAATGCCTCGTTAAAAATTATTCGCGCTCTGAAAATTGTCGGCGGCTGCAATATCCAGTTTGCACTCAATCCGCAATCGAATGAGTACGCGATCATCGAGGTCAATCCGCGTGTCAGCCGCTCCTCGGCGCTTGCTTCCAAAGCAACGGGTTATCCGATTGCGCGTGTCGCCGCCAAATGTTCTGTCGGCTTTTACCTAGACGAAATCCTTAATCCGATCACTGGCACGACCTATGCCTCATTCGAACCGGCCATTGATTATATTGTGGTTAAGATTCCGCGTTTTCCTTTTGACAAGTTCACCGAAGCCGATCACAGGCTCGGGACGCAGATGAAAGCGACTGGTGAAGTCATGGCGATCGACCGCAGCTTTGAGGGTGCTTTAAATAAGGGTATTCGATCGATGGAAATGGGATTCAGCGGACTGGAAAATCCGGCTTATCATAAACTGACCAATCTGACGCTTGAGAGTCAGCTGACAGGCGCAACTGACCTGAGAATCTTTGCGATAGCCGAACTGATCGGGAGAGGTTATTCCGTTGATCAGATTCATAGCCTAACGCAAATTGATATTTGGTTTTTGAATGGTCTTAAGAGCTTGCTCGATTTAGAAAAAGAAATTCAGCGTACTGGCTTCAGTCATCTGAACAATGAACAGCTCAATCAGGCTAAACGGATGAATATTAGTGATGGTCGTCTCGCTGAACTTGCCGGCGTGGAGGAATCACAGGTTCGTGCGCGCCGCAACTCTATCGGCCTTCAACCAGCCTACCATCTGGTGGATACCTGTGCTGGAGAATTTGAAGCTCAGACGCCATACTATTATTCGACATGGGACGGCCGTGATGAAGCTGAAGTCAGTAGCAGACCGAAAATTCTGATTGTCGGTTCTGGTCCCATTCGAATCGGTCAGGGAATTGAGTTTGATTATTGCTCGGTTCAAGCGACTTACGCAGTCAAGAAGAACGGCTTTGAAGCCATTGTGATCAATAATAATCCGGAAACAGTCAGCACGGATTATTCCATTGCTGACCGGCTTTATTTCGAACCGCTGACGGTGGAAGACATCTTGAATGTGGCGGAAAAAGAAAAGGTGCAAGGCGCACTTGTCCAATTTGGCGGCCAGACAGCAGTCAATGTGGCGGAAGCACTGGAAGCGGCCGGTGTGCCAATTCTTGGTACTTCAACCGCTGCGATTCGAGCGCTGGAGGATCGCGAAGCCTTTTATCATCTGCTCGGTGAGCTTTCAATTCCACATATTGAAGGATTGAGTGCTGAGCGACTCGAGGACTTGGCTGAGGCAGGCGAAAAACTGGGTTATCCGATTCTGGTCCGCCCCTCCTTTGTCATCGGCGGTCAGTCGATGTTCCTGTTCTACCATCGGGAGCAGCTTGAATCCTATATCACCGGCGAACGCAATCTCACGCAGCACTCTTTTCCGCTGCTTGTCGATCGCTATATGCCAGGAACCGAATGCGAGGTTGATGCAATCAGTGACGGGGAGTCCGTCAGTATTCCTGGGATATTTGAACATATTGAGCGCGCAGGTGTTCACTCCGGAGACAGCATAGCGGTATTTCCGTCTTATTCATTATCCGACGCAGTGAAAAAGGAAATTGCTGAGGATACGGTCAAGATCTGCCGCCGCCTGAATGTACGCGGACTGATTAATATTCAATTTGTGGTCAGCGGTGAGACTGTTTATGTGCTTGAGGTGAATCCGCGTGCATCGCGGACTGTGCCAATTATCAGCAAAATCACCGGCATTCCGATGGTTGAACAGGCGGTCACTGTGCAACTCGGCAAAAATTGCGAATTGCCTCACGGCTACGAGCAGCCGCCTTGTTTTTATTCAGTCAAGGCACCCATTTTTTCTTTTACGAAGCTTAAGGACGTGGATCCCGTTCTCGGCCCGGAAATGAAATCAACGGGAGAAGTCCTCGGGATGGGAGACTCTGTAGAGGTGGCCTTCACAAAAGCCTGCTTTTTCAATAAAGACTATCCATTCCGTAGCGACGCCGCAGATGAAGGCAAAAGGATCGTTTGCTCCATTGCCGAACGTCAGCGGGAAGAAAGCTTGCCGCTAGTGCGGCAAATGGCTGCGTGTGGATTCGAAATTGCTGGAACAACTGGAACTGCCACGTTTCTGCAAATGTCTGGTCTTAAGGTTTCGGTGATTTCGGCGGATGATTTGCAGCCTCTGTTTGCCGATGGCCGGACGTTGGCGGTACTTAATATTCCGACAGCGGGAAGGAACAGACAGTCGTTCGGTTTTAATCTGAGAATGCTGGCCTTGCGCTATCAGATCCCGCTCTATACTTGCCTGGATACGCTTCAGGCCGTGCTTAACAAGGTTCTTCCTTCACGTGATTTTTCTGTTCAGACACTTGAAGAGTATCGGGAAATAAAGACTATGCTCAGCAAAGGGAAGGGATAAAGATGACAAGTGACACCCAAGCAGCAGTTAATTTGAAAGGACGCGACTTTCTTACCATTGCCGAATGTTCTGAGGAAGAGATTCAGACCATTCTGGATACCGCGGTTGATCTGAAAAAAAAGCAAAAGCAAGGCATTCCGCATCATGATCTCGAGGGACAGACTCTTGCCATGATCTTTGAAAAATCATCGACTCGGACACGTGTCGCTTTTGAAGTCGGCATGTATCAATTGGGCGGTTCGGCACTCTATCTGAGCAGCCGCGATATTCAGCTTGGCCGTGGTGAGACGATTGCCGATACAGCCAAAGTGCTTTCACGCTTTGTCGACGCGATCATGATTCGGACATTTGCACATGCAGGAGTGGAGGAATTGGCCGCAAATGCTGATGTGCCGGTCATCAATGGCCTGACGGACATGCATCATCCGACACAGGTAATGGCTGATTTGTTGACGATTTTGGAACATAAGGGGCATCTGCGCGGATTAAAAGCCTGCTTTATCGGTGACGGGTATAATAATATGGCCCATTCGTTGCTTGAAGGCGCGGCGGCAGTCGGCATGGATCTGACGGTCTCCAGCCCGAACGGCTATGAACCAGATGGAGGGATCCTTGCGGCGGCTGAAGCGCGAGCGACGAAGAATGGCTGTAAAGTCGGCTTTACGACATCTCCTGAAGAAGCCGTGCAAGACTGTGACCTTGTGATCACCGACACTTGGACAAGTATGGGCGAAGAAGCAGAGGCAGAAAAACGATTGGCTGCCTTTCAAGGTTATCAGGTAGATGCGAAGCTAGTAAAACTGGCGAAACCGGATTATCTGTTCATGCATTGTCTGCCGGCCCACCGCGGTGAAGAGGTGGTCCCTGAAATTATTGATGGGGCGCATTCCATTGTTTTTGATGAAGCGGAGAACCGGTTGCATGCACATAAAGCAATTTTAAAATGTCTCTTAGATAAAAATTAAACGAGAAGACAAGGGAGGATTTCACTCATGGCAAAAGAAAAAATCGTACTTGCTTATTCAGGCGGACTGGACACGTCGGTTTGCATCAAATGGCTGCAGGATAAATACAATTATGATGTCATTGCGCTCAGCATCAATGTCGGCGAGGGCAAGGATCTAGCGATGGTTAAACAGAAGGCAATCGATGTCGGTGCCATTAAGTCCTACGTCGTCGATGCTGAAGATCTGCTTGCTGAGGGCTACCTCGCACCGGCTCTTAAAGCCAATGCACTCTATGAAGGGGTTTACCCGATTTCTTCCGGTTTGTCACGTCCGCTTATTGCCAAACTGCTTGTTGATGTGGCTCACAAAGAAGGCGCAGTTGCTGTTGCACACGGCTGCACGGGCAAAGGAAATGATCAGGTTCGTTTTGAGGTTTCCATTCAGGCACTCGATCCCGCGTTAAAGGTTGTTGCACCAGTTCGAGAATGGGGCATGACTCGCGATGAAGAAATCAAATATGCGGCGGAAAACGGCATTCCGATTCCTGTTGATCTGGACAATCCTTTCTCGATCGATGCCAACATCTGGGGACGCGCCTGTGAGGCCGGCGTGCTTGAAAACCCGTGGAATGAAGCACCAGAAGCGGCTTATGAATGGACCAATCCCATTGAGAAGACACCAGATACACCTGACTATATCGAAATCGCCTTTGAAAAAGGGCTTCCGGTTGCACTGAACGATCAGAAAATGCCATTTGTCGAGATCATTAAAGCTCTGAATAAACAAGGCGGCTTGCATGGTGTCGGCCGAATTGATCACGTGGAAAATCGGCTTGTCGGTATCAAATCGCGCGAAGTTTATGAAAATCCGGCAGCATTGATTCTGATAAATGCCCACCAGGCCCTTGAGACGATCACGCTGACGAAAGAAGTATCGAAATTCAAGCCGTTGATTGATAAGGAAATTTCTCAGGTTATCTATGACGGACTTTGGTATTCGCCGCTGAGAACGGCACTGACTGCTTTTGTCGAGCAGTCGCAGCAGGTTGTTACAGGCAAGGTTCGTGTGAAGCTGTTCAAGGGCAACCATATTGTGGTCGGCCGTGCTTCGGATACGAGTCTGTATAATGAAAAACTGGCCACCTACACAAAAGGTGACGCCTTTGATCACAACGCAGCGGTTGGGTTTATCAAGTTGTGGGGACTACCGACCAAAGTCAACGCCGAAGTGCACAAAGCAGGAAGTGAAACGGGGGACAATCATGGCGAAACTGTGGGGCGGCCGTTTTACGAAGTCAACGAATAAACGGGTTGATGCATATACGGCTTCGATAACTTTTGACAAGGAGTTGGCTGAGGAGGATATCGAGGGCAGCATCGCCCATGTACAAATGCTTGGCGAATGCGGAATTGTGGCACCTGAAGAAGCAAAACAGATTGAGCAGGGATTACGCACGATTCTCGAACGGGTGCGTAAAGGTCTGGTTACGTTCTCAGTGGAGCAGGAAGATATTCATATGAATATTGAAAGCCTTCTGCTTAAAGAAATCGGCCCGGTTGCCGGGAAACTGCACACTGGACGCAGCAGAAATGACCAGGTTGCGACGGATATGCATCTCTATCTGCGCAACAAAACGCGCGTTCTGATCGATCGGCTTGTAGATGTGCAGGACGCGCTTCTTGAACAAGCAAAGGTCAATATCGATACGATTCTGCCCGGATATACGCATCTGCAGCGGGCACAGCCGATTTCGTTTGCTCATCATCTGCTCGCTTATTTCTGGATGTTTGAGCGGGATAAAGGGCGGCTGCAGGACAGCATGAAACGAATCAATGTGCTGCCGCTCGGCGCGGGTGCTCTGGCCGGAACGACTTTCCCAATCAATCGCCGCCGCGTTGCCGAGCTGCTCGGATTTGACGAAGTCTACCCGAACAGCATGGATGCGGTCAGCGATCGTGATTTTGTCGTCGAAGCACTCTCCTCCTGTTCACTGATTATGGTTCACTTATCGCGTCTGTCAGAGGAAATGGTGCTATGGAGCAGCCAGGAGTTCCAGTTCATCGAACTCGACGATGCTTTCTGCACGGGTTCAAGCATCATGCCACAGAAGAAAAATCCGGATGTTTCCGAACTGCTGCGCGGCAAGACCGGCCGTGTCTTCGGTCATCTGATTGGTCTTTTAACCGTACTCAAAGGATTGCCACTCGCCTATAACAAGGATATGCAAGAAGACAAGGAAGGCATCTTTGATACGGTGAAGACGATTGAAGGCGCCTTGCAGCTACTCGCGCCGATTCTTGAGACGATGACAGTAAAAAAAGATCGGATGCGCCAAGCGGTGGAAAATGATTACTCCAATGCGACAGACATCGCTGATTATCTGGCAAAAAAAGGGCTGCCGTTCCGGGAAGCACATGCGGTGACAGGGCAGATGGTTCTCTACGCCATTGAACAGCATAAGTACTTGCTGGAGTTAAGCCTTGAAGAGTTCAAAAAATTTAATCCGCTTTTTGAAGAAGATATTTTCGAAGTTCTGAAACCTGAACAAGTGATGCGCGCCCGAATGAGTGAGGGCGGGACATCACCACTGCAGATCGAGAAGCAGCTGACACTTGCAGAAAGCAAGATACATTCGGCTATCTGAAGAAGAGCCTTCTCTGATCTTTGATACGTATGCGATTTTATGAATTCAGTTGACCCCCTATTTTATATAGATATCCTCTATGAGGATCCGGACACGAAAAATTTATGTGTCCGGTTTTTTCTGTTATCATAGAAGATGTTCGTAAAAAAATCGGCAGCTTCAAACTTTGGCCGAAACGATATACTGAGAAGCTCGGAGGGGAGAAACCTGATGAGTCGCGCACCAAGAACAAGTTTTTGTTTTTAGAAGGAAAGGTTTGATGATTGTGAAAACGAAAGACTTATTATCTGCTCCTGCTCATAAGCAATCAGTTTCTTCAGATGTGGACAAGAGGAAGCGACTCGGCTTTATTGTGATCCTAGGTGCCCTTGGCGGATTCGGTCCGCTGTCCATGGATATGTATCTTCCGTCACTGCCGGCCATGACCCGTGATCTGCAGACGGGAACCTCTCTCGCACAGCTTAGCATAACGGCTTGCCTGATCGGCCTTGCTCTTGGCCAGATTATTATCGGCGCTTATAGCGATGCTCATGGACGGCGCGGACCGCTTTTAGTTGGACTCATCCTCTTTACTATTACTTCTTTTCTTTGTTCCATCACGACCTCCATTTTCTGGCTGATTTTGCTCCGCTTGATCCAGGGAATGGCTGGTGCTGCGGGAATGGTCATCTCTCGGGCGATCGCCCGAGATTTGTATTCCGGCCGCGAACTGACCAAATTTTTCTCAATGCTGATGGCGATCAATGGTTTTTTCCCCATCCTTGCGCCAATCCTCGGCGGCTTTATTCTTAACTTTACGAGTTGGCGAGGCGTTTTCATTGTCCTGACGATAATTGGCGTGCTGCTCTTTCTTGGCGCACTGGTGGGTGTTCCGGAGACGCTGCCGTCATCTCGAAGAATTACCGGAGGGCTTAGTGCCTCTGTCTCAGCGCTTCAGACCATCTGCAAGGATCGGCAATTTATCAGTTATGCCGGTGTTCTCGGTTTGGTGATGGGGGCAATGTTCTGTTATATTTCAGGTTCTTCATTCGTTCTTCAGGACATGTTTCACGTCTCGCCATTTATGTTCAGTATTATCTTTGCGATCAATGGAACGGGAATTGTGCTGATGTCTCAGCTTGCGGGTATATTGACGTCAAAAATCAGCGAAAAAAAGATCCTGCAAATCGGCGTTTCGATTGCCTTTATCGGGAGTCTGGCTTTGTCTGCCGGCCTTCTTCTCCATCCTGCACGGCTTTTTGCTGTGATTCTTCCATTTTTCCTGATTGTTTCAATGGTGGGTCTGGTGAATACAACCTCTTTTTCGCTTGCCATGCAAAGTCAGGGCCGAGCGGCCGGAAGTGCCTCAGCCATTCTCGGGATGGGCATGAATCTAATTGGTGCGATCCTGTCTCCGTTCGTCGGTATTCTCGGCAGCGGGACTTATCTGCCAATGGCACTGCTGATTCTGATTTGCGACGCTGGTGCATTTTTTATTTTCGTCTTTGTCATTAAATCGAGAGTAAAAGAGGGATCTTCACGTGGTTAAATTTTTTCTGGATCTCTACCAGATCCGGCCGAGTCAATTATATCTTGACGCCGCAAAAATCGAGCGCCTGAAACAATCATTTGATCCGCTGAACATCCGGAATAATCCGCCGCTCCCTGTCCGAAAGATTGGCGGAGAAGTCTTTTTTACTGATGGTCACACGCGTGCCTATTTATATGATCAAGCCCGCATCTCGCTCATTCCCGTGTACTGGGATGAAAATGATCTGGATGAGGCGCTTTATAATAGTTGCCTCGACTGGTGCAGAAAAGAACAAATCATATTTATTAGTGATCTCAGTGAACGGATTCTGCCGCATGATCAATATCAGGAGCTTTGGATAAAGCGCTGCGAGGAAGAAGAGAAGCGGCTGAAGCAATAGAGGGAAAAATGGGATGAGCCTTCTGCACAGAAATCTGATTGAAGATTCATCCATTTTAATTATCAACTCATTCAAGCGATTTTTTTGCTGAAGTTATTAGTGCATGGGAACAGTTTGATAAGTGGGCGTTGTGTTAAATTTCATTTTAAGTGCCTGCTCAGAAATATCAGGAACCAAGGAAGAGACATCTCCTCCATATTGGGCAACCTCTTTCACAATACTTGAACTTAAAAAGGAGTATTTATTGCTGGACATAATAAAGCAGGTTTCTGCAGAATTGTTCAATTCTTTATTTAATGAAGAAATTTGCAGCTCGTATTCGAAATCAGAGATAGCTCTCAATCCACGCAGAATAATGAAATGATTCTTTTTCTTTAGATAATCTGCAAGAAGACCATCAAAACTATCAACACTGACATTGCTCATATTTTTGGTGGATTCATGAAGTAAGAATTTCCGTTCAGGAACAGTGAATAGTGGGCGCTTCGATGCATTGCTCAAGACTGCAACTACAAGATGGTCAAACAGATGCCTGCCGCGTTCAATGATATCAAGATGGCCAAGTGTTACTGGATCAAAGCCTCCTGGATAGATAGCAACTCGTGACATTTTATCATTTCCTTTCAAAAGGTAGACTTATAGATTCAATACTGATTTTTCACTGTTTTTTTTAAAAGCAGGTTTCAATAGCTTTCTATATCTAAAATTCACAACGTAAACCGAGTATAATCGCAAGCAGGTTAACAAATAAAGAAAAAATGAAGACTCCTTTAGCACTGTGAAATTTCAAAATGAGACCTGTACAAAAAGGAATTGCAGTTTGTGCAACACCTGTTGCTGTGTACATAATACCTGTAATGGTTCCTTTCTTCTTAGGAAAAAATTCACAAAATACGGTCAAACCTAATTGAAGAACACCAGCGACAGTTACGCCAATAAAAAAGGCCATTATTTCCGCCATAATAAACGATTTGGTATACAGAAAAAATAGTGTTGTGAAAAATGAGGCGATAGGAAAAGCTAAGACTATCGTGACTGGCCTAATCTTTTTAAGAACTAATGTTAATCCAAGAACAGAAATAACTGAACCCATACCATACCAACTTACTAGTTTAAGAGAGCTCTGCAGATTCATTCCAATCACTTGCTGTCCGAAAGTAGGCAGCCAAGTTTGCATGATATAAAGTAACGAAGGAGCAGTAAATCCAATTAAAATAAGCGAAACACCTTCAATTCGAAATTTAGGTTTAGACTTAAACTGAATTTTATAACCTGACTCAACCGAATCCTCAGTGACTCGTATCGGTGGAAATGGAAGTTTAATTAAACATAAGCTGATTAAGACATATACGATAGCGGGTAAAAAAAATGACCAGCCCCAATAGATTCGACGATTAATAAAAAATGCGATCATAAAAGGTAGAAGGGTCGATCCGAAGGAGATGAATGCTTTTACAAGAACGGTTGCTGATCCAGCGTATTTTGGGAAGAATTCCATCATACAAGGGTAAGTTGCAGTATCTAAACAGGCATTGGATAATCCCCCGAGAATTGCTGCTATCATTGCCACAGAATAATTGGGCGCAAGAGGAATGCCGAAAAGGAAAGCAGCCATAAAAAGTGATCCTAAAATAATCATCGGTTTTCTCCCGACTTTATCTCCTATAATTCCTGCAAAGAAAATTGTCAGCAAGCGTCCCATGCCATAGATTGAGATAAGAAGACTTATTCCCGTCGCATCAGTATGAAACTTTTCTGATAGGAAGGAAATATTTTGAGCTAACACAATATATGCCATGCCGTATACGAAATAATTCATATAGCATAAAGATGCTGGGAAATAATATTTCCTATTCATCGTCAAACTCCTCGTTGTTTATCTAGTATTGGACTTTCCACAAACCATCTTTATTGCAATAAGCATATGCGGCGAATCCTCTTTTGCAATGAAAGACACAATCCTTGCAAACACTGCGGTTACAATAGGCATAGGCATCTTCATCTGAGAGTGCAAATGTAATTTGGGGATATTGATTAAGTGTTAAATATTTGAGCTGCCCTCCCTGAGCGGTGCGCAAATAGACCCATTCAATGTGATGTTTTCTTGTCATAGGGTGGGGATGAATTTCCCCTATCTCGACAACAGCTGCATGCTGTACCGATATTCCTCCAGTAAACTTAAGTATGGGTATATTTTCTTTACCGTCTTCATCGGTAGAATGGGGCGAGAGATTATTCATTGTTTGACCGCAACATTGAAACAATGTTTGATTACTACTGGATTTTTCTTGTATAACAAGATTATGACAATGATTACAAATAAAAAATCTTGGCTCCTCACTTATCATATCAGGACGTTTGCTAATTATTTTCTGACGGTAACTTTGTATTCTTTGCTGCCTATCATCCATTCCGTACCACTCTCTTTTTGATTCTTTTAACTCAAATAAAAACTGCAGTCCTCATTTAGAACGGATTTAATTCAAAGAGGGCGTTATAAATTTTTTTAATTTGTAAAATCAAGCGACTGCTTGTAACTTTTTAATCTCTTCGATAAGAACAGGTAGTATTTCTAATACATCACCAACAACTGCGTAATCAGCGATATCAAAGATTGGGGCATCAGGGTCTTTGTTAATGGCTATGATGATTTTTGATGATTTCATGCCGGCTACATGTTGAATGGCACCTGATAATCCACAAGCAATATATAGATCAGGATTTACTGTTTTTCCAGATTGCCCCACCTGATGCTGTGGTGGGATCCAACCTGCATCAATTACTGCACGGGTAGCACCTACTGCACCGCCAAGCAAATTTGCGAGTTCTTTAACCAGTTTAAAATTTTCAGATGAACCAAGCCCAAGACCGCCAGAGACAACTACTTTTGCATCTTCAAGCTTTACCCCGGATTCTTCTGATGCGGATAGGACTTCTATTACTTTTGAACGTATTTCTTCATTCGGAGTCACTATTTTTTCATCTATGATACGAATATCCTTCAGATCAGTACATTGAATTTTTTTTGATACACCGGAGTGGATCGTCCCAATTTGCGGTCGAAAATTAGGACTGGAAACGGTTTGTATCAAGTTTCCTCCATAGATTGATCGCTGCCATTCTATCACGCCAGAATTCTGGCTGATTCTCAAATCATTGCAATCAGTCGCCGCACTGGTATGCAATCGTGCAGCAAGTCTTGTTGCTAAATCATTTCCCAAGTTAGTGGCACCTATCAAAAGGGCTGATGGTCCATATTTCTCACACAATGAGGCCAAAACTTTTGTGTAGCCATCGGTACTATACGAGCCGTATTCCGCACCTTCAACCATAATAATTTCATCTGTACCAAATTCTTCCAAAATTTTATTCAATGGCTTTACATCCGACCCAATACTTATCGAAACCACCTTGTCCTTCGAAATATCAGCGATTTCTTTAGCTTTATTTAAAAGCTCTAGACTGATATTCTTAACTTGATTGTTTTCTGTCTCAATAAACACCCAAATATTTTTATGAATTTGATTATTCATTTGTATCTTCCCCTATCAAACGAGTTTTTCATCAAGCATATATTTAATTAATTTTAAAGCACTCTCACGTCCGGTCTTTTCTTTAATTCTATTGGTCGCTCTCTTGGGCGGAACGGATATCTTAATTACTTGAAGAGGAACATCTGGTTTTTCTTGTTGTTTTATCTCAGGATTTAAATCAGAAACATGAAAGATTTCGATTTTTGCGCGATTCGCAGCCATCTTGCTTTTTATTGTTGCAAAACGAGGCTCATTGATTACATCGCAAGTTGTAATTAACACAGGAAGAGAAACATCGATAACTTGAATTCCTTCATCAGACTCGCGGGAAATTATCGCGTGTTTATCAGACATTTCAATTTTTGTTGCCCGAGTTACTTGAGAAATTCCTAATTGCTCAGCAATTTGTGGACCGACCTGTCCGTCATCACTGTCGGTAGCTTGTTTGCCACAAAAGATGGCATCAAAGTGTCCAAGCTCCTTAATCGCTGTCGATAAAAGGGCAGCCGTGGAATAGGCATCTAAGTTTGCGGATAAATCATATTCGATTAGTGCAGCCTTATCAGCTCCCACTGAAATACATTCTTTAAGGGCCTTTATTACTGCGCTAGATCCCATTGTCAATGCTGTTACTGACCCACCAAGTGATTCTTTCAGTTGAACGGCAGCTTCAAGTGCATTCTTATCATAAGGACTAATAATACTGGATGCATTTAAGAGATCATACGTTCCAGATTCTGCGTTGACTTTTATTTGTGTACTATCAGGAACTTGTTTGATACAGACTAGATAATTCATAGTAGATTTCTTCCTTTCAATTAGATGAGCTGTAATTAACGAAGCATTTGCCGTGCAATAACAATCCTTTGTATTTGGTTCGTGCCCTCGAATATCTGAAAAACTTTAGAATCGCGCATTAGTTTTTCAACTGGATAGTCTTTGCTAACACCATAGCCGCCAAAAATTTGAACGGCGTCAGTCGTGACTTTGACAACGGTATCCCCGCAAAATGTTTTTGTAATTGCACCAGCCTCTATGATTGATTGCTGACCTTCATCTTGATCAATCAGATCCATTGAATGTTGAACGAGTTGTCTGGCTGCTTCTGTCTGTATTTCCATGTCAGCCAGCATCACTTGGATAGCTTGAAAATTGGCAATGGATTGGCCGAACTGTTTCCGTTCCTTTGCGAATTTAATGCTCTCATTGATTGCTGCCTGACAAATGCCAACTGCCAAAGTACCTACAAAGGCTCTTGATATATTAAGTGCGCGCATAGCTATTTTGAAGCCCTCTCCTTCATTGCCAATCAAGTGGTCTGCAGGCACACGGACATTTTCAAAAACAACATCAGTTGTATTTGATAAACGAAGCCCCATCTTGTTTTCTTCTTTACCAACAGTAATACCTGGACGGTTTCTCTCGACAATAAATCCGGAAATACCATGAGTCCCTTTTGCACGATCTGTTGAGAAAAAGACGACATATACATCAGCTACACCGCCATTTGTAACAAAACATTTTCGACCATTAAGAACGTATTCATCACCATCTTTGACAGCGGATGCCCGAATGGCCCCTGCGTCTGATCCTGCATCAGGTTCTGTGATAGAAAATGCGGCAAAGGCACCGGGAACGATAATATCTGAAAATAACTTTTTCTGCTGCTCATTTCCAGCGAGTATGACTCCTCGAAGTGCGACAAATGTGGAGACAAGCGAAATGGCAAAACCTGCATCTACTTTTGCTAATTCTTCAAAAATAATTGCTGTTGTTTTAAAATTTAATCCCATTCCACCATATTCTTCAGGAATTTCCAGGACATGTAATCCCATATCAAAAGCTTCTTTTAATAGTTTGCTAGGGAACTCACCTTTCTCATCCAGTTCCTTAATACATGGCTTTACTTTTTTCTGTGCAAAATCACTTACTAGATCTTTTAGCTGTTGTTGTTCTTCAGTTAACGTTAGTTCCATGACTATTAAACCTCCTGAATCAATATTTTCTATTTCTGGCACGAAATACCTTATGAAGAAATTAATTATGCAACTTGTTTTCGCTTACAATATACTGCTCTTAATAATGAATAACAATTTAGATATTTTCTGGTAGATACGGATTTTGCATTAATAATTAAATAAGAGAAATTGTTAAGTCACGCTAAATTGTTATGTCATTAAATAATTGCTGTAAATAAAAGTCAGATTCACTATAAAAATTTAAAAATTATGAAATTAGACTATAGAGATGAATGATTTTTACGGATATTAGCTTCAATGAATTTTTTGAAGTTTGTTGCGACTGGAGACTCATTATTATGCGGAATAGCTAAAGAAAGCGTCCGCCAATAATGCTGTGTGAAACGAACGATGGCTATATTTTTCCATAAAGTATTTGTTACTGTCTTTGATGACACAATAGCAATTCCGGCACCCTCGGAAACTAGTCCCATGCAGGTATCCACATATTTTGTTGTATATGTGAAATTTGGCTCAAAGCCCGCAGAATGACAGGCATCCATTGTATCTTGATATAATCCAGAAGTACGTGCTAAGAGAATAAAGGATTCCGAGGATGTATCCTTTAAATCAATGGCCTTTCTCTTAGCAAACGGATGATTTAAATTGGTAACCAGAACAAGCTCGTCTTTAGCAAATGGAAATGCATCTAAACGCTGTTTCCCCATTTTTTTATTGAAGGCTGTCAGGAGAGCTATATCAATTTTTCCTTCATCAAGAAGGGGATAAAGATCAAAACATTCAGCTTCATGAAAAGAAAGTAAGATATTTGGATATTTCTTTGAGAATAAACTAATCAAATGCGTGAGTCCAAAGACCTTCATCGCAGGTGTGCTTCCTATAGATAATTGCCCACTTTCACCTGCTGCATATTTTTTCATCGAATTATCGATATCTAAAATGTCCCCCAAAGCTTTCTCAGCTTTTTGGACAAATTCGCAGCCGCCTTGTGTCAATAGTACATGACGCGTTGTACGAGAAAACAATTTAACTCCTAATTCATCTTCGCATTTTTTGATTTGCTGTGATAACGAGGATGGAGTAATACAAAGTTCAGCAGCAGCGCGAGTAAAATTTTTAAATTTGGCAACAGCCAATACATATTTTAATTGATATAGCTCCATGATATGGCCTCCTTTATATGATAGCGCTTACATATTATGAATTATTAAAAAAATACAAACGATTACTTCTTCTTGTATGTGCTTTTTTGAAATATAATTCTGTTACTTAGATCACGACTAATAATGAAAAATTATCTTGTTTCCATTTTTGTCTTATAGAATGGGATTTCTTTACAACTAAAACTTGAAA
This sequence comes from Sporolactobacillus sp., assembly GCA_048976585.1. Taxonomy (GTDB): domain Bacteria; phylum Bacillota; class Bacilli; order Bacillales; family Sporolactobacillaceae; genus Sporolactobacillus. The sequence continues at coordinate 129,090 of JBHGUY010000046.1, forward strand.
GATAGAAAAGTGTCCCAATCCTTTGCTGGTTCTATGTTTTCCTTAAAGGTGATATCTGCGAGTTCATCGACCATGAGATAGAAAAGCTCGCCCAGGGTACGGTCGTTTTCCTGTTCGCGGTGGGACTTGACACTTCAATTATACCGAGTTGTCGGTGTTCATGCTTTTATTTTTGCATTAATCCCTTATGTGACAGGGCATGAAGGTTGTTTTTGATGTTTCAAGTTTTAGTTTACAATTAAAAACCACAATTATATTTCAGATAGATAACTGTCTGGCTATTCACGATTGATTAGAATTAATGAACAATAAAAAATCAAGTTGGTCTTAGTAAAACAATTCCTTAATCATTTAGAAATACGAAATTGTTATATATTGTTAAGCACTGTAATATGAGGCTGAAGAAAAAAGAAACCGATTCCAGAGAATGGAAACAAAAATATTCTTATCCATTTAAACGTAAACGTATCGAAAAAATTTCTGTCACATTCTCTGAATACCCTTTGATTTCCCGGGAGGTGGAACAGCGAAATAACCGATTTTATAATTTAAAAAATCAAGAAAATATGGAGGGATCTTTTGATGAAGCTAAGCGATGAAGAACTGAAGGAACTTTGTTTACAGACACGTAGAGTTGTTGAAGAAGAACTTGAGCCTCTTCAACCGGAGATTGAGCAGACGAATGTGTTTCCACAAACTTTTTTTGATATTTGCCGAAAATATGGGTTCTTTGGATTTACTGTCCCAGAAGAATACGGTGGGAAAGGACTTAATGTTGAGCAGTTCTTTCCGATACTTGAACAAATTTGCCGCGGGCCAGGCGGAATGCGAATGAATCTACATCACGCTAATGGACTTGACTGGAGGATCATGTATGAGCATGGTTCGAAAAAGCTAAAAGATAAATGGATGCCAAAACTGGCAAACGCTGATTTATATATAAATTTTGCTTTGACTGAACCAGATTGTGGATCGGGTGCTGATATTCGTACGACAGCGGTGAAGAAAGGAAATAAATGGGTACTGAACGGTGAAAAGACGCTTATTTCGCATACGGATATATCGGATGGAACCTACATTATTGCTGTAACGGATGAGGCGAAAAGAAAAAAAGGTGGCTTGACTGCTTTCTTTGTAGAGACGAATCTGCCTGGATTTAATGTCGAACCTATGCCTCATATGATGGGATGCCGCGGGGCAGGTCATGCCTACATTCATTTGAATAATGTGGAAGTGGATGATGACCATATCCTTGGAAATGTTGGTGATGGATTAGATATCTTTATTGATGCTTTGGCATTATCTCGGGCTTCAATTGGCGTAAGCTGCCTTGGGTTATCCCAACGATTTTTGGAATTGGCCATTGCCAGAGCCAAAGATCGAGTAACATTTGGAAAACCGTTGATAAAGCGACAGGCTATCCAACAAACGATTGCCGATATGGGAACTCAGGTATATGCACTTCGCAGCATTCTGATGGATACCGCACGACAATTTGATCGTGGTGAAAATATTGATATGAAATCATCTATGTGTAAATTACATGGAATTGACACGGTGCGGACAGTCTCTGATTCATGTTTGGAGATTTTTGGAGGAATTGGCTATTTTGAGGACAACCCATATGGACCTGTTGAGAGGATGTATCGTGATGCTCGGGCGTTATGGTTTGAGGAAGGTCCCCGCACCGTTCAGCGGCTAACTGCAGCACGACCACTGATTGACAATGGAGGAAATGTGGAATAAGTCGTCTCTTAAATAGATGAAGCAATTGATTTTTTTACCTATAAGATGTTGCAGGAATTATTTCTCCTGCAACCTTAATTTTATTATTTAGTCTACAATTTCTTATTTATATAAAAAGGAGACTAAGAATTATGAAACCATTAGAAGGAATAAAAGTCGTCGAAATGACTGCTTTTATGGCAGCCCCAACGGTTCCAAGGGTGCTTGGCGAATGGGGAGCAGAAGTCATAAAGATTGAACCACCCAAAGGAGATCCTTGTAGAACACAAGCGGGGGTTTTCAATATGCCGTATTCCGATGAAGAGAATCCGGCATTTGATATTGCAAATGTAAATAAAAAGTTTGTATGTATCAATCTGAAAACCGAAGAAGGAAAAGAAGCTGCAAATCGATTGCTCGAGACAGCAGATGTTTTGGTGACTAGTTTTCGTACGAAGGCTTTGGAAAGAATGGGGTTCTCTTATGAAAGTCTGAGTAAAAAGTATCCCAAACTTGTTTTTGCACAGATATTAGGCTATGGAGAAAATGGACCTGAGAAAGATACAGCAGGGTTTGATGCCACTGCTTATGTCTGCCGAGGGGGGATCTTAACTTCTATGAGCGAGAAAGGCGAGTCGCCTCTCAACGAAGTTAATGCCTATGGAGATTTCCAGGCGTGCATGTGTCTTGTCTCAGGAATTTGCGGTGCTCTTGTTGGACGACAAAAAACGGGAAAGGGAGACAAAGTAACTGTCAGTTTACATCATACGGCCTTATTTATGATGAATGTTGCTATTGTTTCAGCTCAATTCGGTAACAAGTATCCTAAATCAAGAAGGGAAGTAGCTAATCCATTTAATGACACATACCAGTCAAAGGATGGAAGATGGTTTGTATTTTGTGCTCCGGAATATAATCGTGATTACAATAAAGTCATGCAGATGTTAGGCAGAAAGGATTTGGTCGAGCATGAGGATTATAAAACGATAGAAAGAGTGAATGAACTCGGGAAAAATTCAGAAATGATCGATATTTTGTCATATCAGATGAAACAGAAAACGCTTGATGAATTAATTCAGCTGTTCAAAGAAAATGATATTGCTTTTGAAAAAGGATATACACCAGATGAAATTCTAGATGACGAGCAGGCTTGGGCAAATGATTGTTTACGCCATGTCACATATCCTAATGGTAATGAAAGAGTTCTCATTACTTCGCCAGTCCGTTTTAAATCTGTTGGAGATCCAGAAATGAAGCTATCAAAACCGCTGGGTTATCATAGTCATGAAATTTTATCGCAATACGGTTATTCAGAGGAACAAATTAAAAAAATGGAAGATGAACAAATTATTAAATGTGAAGGGCATAAGACCATAACTAACTAAATTATCAAGATCATTTGACTATTTTTGGATCGAAATAGATTAAGGGAGTAATTATTATGTCAGATGAGAAATTTCAAGTGATCGTTATAGGCGCCGGAATGGCTGGAATCGCTTCAGCATACCGTCTTGCTCAATCGGGAGTGGAAGTTGTTTTAGTGGACAGAGGGGAGCAACCAGGAGCAAAAAATGTAAGCGGAGGTCGTTTATATGCCTATGCACTTGAAAAACTAATGCCTGAAGAGTGGATGAACGCTCCTTTTGAAAGGGAAATTACTCGGGAAATGATGATGATGATGACTGAGGAAGATAGCATGACGATAGACTCATCTTTCTCATCCATCAAAAGCAAATCCTTTTCTGTACTGCGAGGATCATTTGATTCGTGGATGGCGTCCAAAGCTGAAGATGCGGGAGCTATGGTTATCCCAGGAACGACTGTTGACGGATTAATCGTACGGAATGGAAAGGTTTGCGGAATTAAGACTGGCGATGAAGAACTTGAAGCCGATCTGGTGATTAGTGCAGAAGGCGTCAATCCACTTGTTGCCGAGCGATCGGGATTAATTAGAAAGAATAAAATAGAAGATGCCGCTGTAGGTGTTAAGCAAATCTATAAATTATCAGAATCAGAAATAAATGAACGCTTTAACGTGCAGGATGGGCAGGGTGCTGCAATGTTATGTGCCGGGAGCTGTACAAAAGGAATCAGTGGAGGTGCTTTTCTCTATACAAATAAAGCGAGTATTTCTGTGGGAATCGTTGCGGATACCTGTGCACTTAAAGAATCTGGAATTTCTATTACAAATATAGTAGAAGATTTCCTTTCTCACCCTTCTATTTCTAGATATGTCAAGGGTGCAGAATTAATTGAATATAGTGCGCATTTAATACCCGAAGGTGGTTTCCGATCGTTGCCAAGATTATATTCTGATGGTCTTCTTTTAACAGGAGATGCGGCAGGTTTGGTTGTAAATAGAGGTTTTACTGTAAGAGGAATGGATTACGCGATCTTATCGGGAATGGCGGCTGCCGATACGGCTATCGAGGCAATTAAAGCTAATAATTATTCGTCAACGATGTTAAAAAACTATCAATTGAGACTGGAACAAAATGTCCTCAGAGATCTTAAAACACTACAAAGATCACATCGTTATATTGCACAATCCAAACACCTGTTTACAACTTATCCAATGTTGGCGACGCATTTGATGAAAAATTTATATACAATTGATGGTACGCCTGCAAAGTCTGTCATTGGTCTTACGAAGCAATCTCTGAAGGGAAACATGCCGTGGATGAGTGTCATGAAAGACATGTTCAGAGGGGGAAGATCATTATGAAGACGCTTCATATAGATGATCTACTTGCAAAGGATCATTTTGATAGTGATGATCGACACCCGCACATTATGATTGATCCGGAGCAATGTCTGACTTGTGAACATCGGGCATGCACTTATTGTTGTCCGGCGGAACGCTATAAATGGGATGAAATAAATCATCAATTGACTTTTGATCACGTCGGCTGTCTTGAATGTGGAAATTGCCGCTTGGTCTGTGAAAGATTGTACCAGGAGATACCAGGGTATTCATGGAACTATCCACAACAGGGAAAAGGAATTATTTTCAATGAGGGGTAATTCTGTAACTTTTACGATGATTTTATCCTTTATTGCTCGTTGAACAACTGATGATCCTGAAGTGGGGGAGAATTCGATGCCATTGGATATTAAATTGACACAATCTCAAATAAATAAATATCGTTGTCAGGGATTTTGGGGTGACGCGACTTTAATCGATTACTGGAAATTATCTGTTGCCAGTTTTCCAGAAAAAATAGCGATTGCTGATAATTATGAGAGAAAGTTTTCATATCGTGAAATTGATGAGGCAGCCGATAAAGTTGCAATCTTTTTAAAAGAAACAGATGTTGAGTGTGGCGATATTGTATCTGTCCAATTACCAGGTTGGTTCGAGTTTTTAATAATCTATATTGCCTGTTTGAAGATTGGAGCAGTTATTAATCCAATCATAACTAATTTTAGGGCGAAGGAGTTAATATATATTCTGAATAAATGTGAATCAAAAGTCTTGTTTATGCCATCAATTTTTAAAAAGAAAAACTATTTAACGATGATGGAAACGATTACTACTAAGACGCCAAGTTTACGCAAAATAGTTGTTGTAGATAAAGAAGAAAGACTTAAAAAACAGCTGACTTTGACTGCGATTCTAAATACTCCCCAATCAATGCCGGCTTGCCCAGAATGTTCTGCAAATGATGTTGCTGCTATTCTTTTTACTTCAGGCACAGAAGGTTTTCCGAAAGGTGTTATGCTAACGCATAATAACATAATTGCTAGTGAACGTTCTTTTTGCGCAACATTCCATTTAAGCTTTCTAGATACGATATTGATGCCAGCACCAGTTGCACATGCGATTGGTTTTCATCATGGATTAACTGCCGCTTTTATGAGTGGTGCAAAATGTGTACTACAAGACATTTTCTGTTCTGAAGATATGCTTCATCTCATTGAGAAAGAGCACTGCACGGTAGGAATGGGAAGTACCCCAATTGTTTATGACATGCTCTCGTCAATGATAAAAAAGCACTATGATATTTCTTCTCTACGCTTCTTCTTATGTGGAGGATCACCAATTCCAAGGAACACTTTAAGAAAAGCGCTTTTAATGGGATTCAAACTTATTGGGATTTATGGATCCACAGAGAGTGTTCCACACACAGCTGCTAAATTAGAGGATTCCATTGAGAAAATCGTTATGACAGACGGGTCACCTATGCCTGGAATTGAGGTCAAGGTTGTTGATAAAAATCGTATCCAAGTTCCATTTGGCGTCGAGGGAGAAGAAGCTTCACGCGGCCCTAACGTTTTTGTAGGTTACCTAAAAGAACCTTCGCTTACAAATAAAATGCTAGATGATGATGGATGGTATTATAGTGGTGATTTATGCAAAATGGACGATGATGGTTATATCCGTATCACTGGAAGAATTAAAGATGTGATAATTAGAGGTGGTGAAAACATAAGTAGTTCAGAAGTTGAGGAGATCTTGATCCAGCTTTCCAATGTTCATGAAGCAAGTGTGGTTGCAATGCCGGATAGCAGGTTAGGTGAAAAGTCCTGTGCGTACGTCGTTTTAAATGATGTAAAAAAAGGATTGTCATTAAGTGAAGTGATAGATTTTTTTAAAAGCAAGCAGATTGCCACGTATAAAGTACCAGAACGTTTAGAAATTGTCGATCAGCTGCCTTATACAGCGTCTTCAAAAGTTAAAAAATACTTGTTAAAAGAAGACATAAAGAGAAAACTTAGATCTCGTGCACTTAAGTAATATTTTTATAATGATTTTTAGAAAAGCGAAAGATGCAATAAGGAAAATGATGAACTTAAATTGGAATAAAGTTTAGCATATTTTAAAAAATCAAGAAGAAAAGGGGATAGGATCACGATGAGAACGACTAGGTACTTACCGGTTGCACTTAGCGTATATATTAACTATGCGATGCTTGGAATTGCAACGATTATTATCTCCCAATACAGTGATTATTTTCAAAATGCTTGGTCGACAAACCTTTCGGGTATATCAAAGGTAATTTCAATCGTTGGAATAGGAAGAATAATTACCATACTGTTCGCTGGCCCCTTGTCTGATAAGTTAGGACGCAAAAAAATTGCCATTGCAAGTTGTGTTTCGGTGTTATTATTTTTTTGTGGATTGATTCTAAGCCATAGTCTATTCGTCGCCTATATTGCGGCTTTGTTTTTTGGACTTGCCCAATCCGTTGCCGATGCTTCATGTTATCCTATTCTAACGGAGGCGTTTCAAGAAAAGGCTCCTTCAATGATGCCTTTAGTTAAAGCTTCGATGTCAATTGCCCAATTTATACTGCCTTTCTTTGTTGCGGCCTTCTCAAATGCCATTCCTTTGTTAATTATTTTTTCTGTTATTGTTATTTTTAATGCTGTTTTCTTTGCTTTTTGTAAGTATGCTCCGCAGACCGTGGCGAAAATAGAAGAAAAGGCAAAAATTGTTGGTGCGAAGAAAGGTAAATCTGTTTCTATTATCAAACGATCGATATGGTTTGATGGCGTTCCGCTTATATTTATTGGATTCTCATCAGTCTTTACCTTCTACTTGTTCATGCAGTATATGCCTACTTTTGGAACGAGTATACTACATTTATCTAGCAACGGGGCTGCATCTCTTGTCTCTTGGTATGCTGCAGCCTCATTAATTTCAGTTTTTCTTATTTCCTTTATTGTCGTTAAAGTCAAGCCGATCATTGTCGTGATTCTATATCCGTTTATTACAGTCATATTCCTGATCGCTCTAGTATTGGTCCCTAGTGTAACATTGGCAAGAATTACTGGAATTGTTGTTGGCTTTTTTGCAGCAGGAGGAGTTTGGCAGTTAGGGTTATCCATCTTAACCTCCTATTTTCCCACTTCAAAAGGAAAAGTGACCAGTTTTTACAGCTTCGCTGCCGCTTGCTGTTACTATGTCGGTCCAGCTTTGTGTGCAGTTCTAATAACTAATAAACCAGAAAGTATTAATAAGGTCTTCTGGTTAGATATTATCGTCACATGGATTGGGATCGCTGCCGCAATCATTGTCTTCTTGCGAGATAAAATGAAAAATAAAGAATTTGTAGGGTGAGGGTCATACCCTCACCATAAATAAATAGAGGACATCAGATGGAAAAATAGTTTTTCCATCTGATGTCCGTTTAGATTTTTAGACAGTCACTTATTCTATTTTTATAGGTTTACTATCATATACTGCATTTTTAGTTCTCAGGATTTGCTGTAATTTCCACGTCGACATTGACTTTGATTTTATTGCCGACTACCAGACTGCCGTTAGCCAATGCCTGACTCCAGGTTAAACCGAAATCACGGCGGTCAAATGAAAAGGCAAGGCTGGCACCGCTCCGTTTCAAACCGTACGGATCGTCAATCGCTGCACCCATTTCGGCGTCAAAGGATATCGGGCGAGTCGTGTCTTTAATCGTCAGGTCACCTTTTATTGTGTACTCATCTTCATCTTTGGGTTCTACAGATGTTGATGTAAAGGTAATCGCTGGGTATTTCTCTGTATCGAAGAAATCTGCACTTTTGAGGTGAGCGTCTCGATCACCGTTGCGGGTATCGATGCTTGCGACATTGATATTTGCTGAAACAGCTGTCAGTTTACCCTGATCATCTGTTGCGGCAGAACCCGTGGTGTTTTCAAAATTGCCTCTGACATTTGATAAGCCCATGTGCTTTACCGAAAAAGAAGTTTCTGTGTGTGCTGAATCAATCGTCCATTTTGTCATAATGATAATCTCTCCCTTAATAAAATTAATTTTATAGTTTCGCCATCTTTAAGCTCTTGAGATCGGAAAATTAATGGAGCTCGGAGACAACGGTAAATCGCTTATTGAAATGTTGCGGATGTTCCAATTCATCAATGAATGCTGCGGCGAAGTCTTCATAGCTGACATAGCTCTTGCCTTCGGAGTTGACCAACAAGGTATCATCGCCTGTTTGATAGAGTCCGGTGCGTTTGCCTAGCGCAAAATTTGCTGATGGGCTGATAAACGTCCAGTTCAAATCTTTTGCCTGCTGCAGATCTTCAAGATTTTTCGCCTGATTAGAAGACGTCGGATAGACTGCGGCAGGAAATCCATCAGCATCCATGACGCGGACGGTCTTCGTTCCATCTGTGTAAAGACTGCCAGCTCCGCCAACGACCATCAACCGAGGTGCCTCTTGTTCACCGGAAAGAAGGTCGATAAGCCTCCGTCCGGCAGTAACGTGCAATTCTTCTTTGCCGAGGGGCGCCGCAAAAGCGTTGATCACGGCGTCAAAAGGCTGCAAATCCTCTTTCGTCAAATCAAATATGTCCTTTTGCAGGAAGGGCACCTCTTCCTCAAGCTTCTCCGGATGACGGACAATGGCGGTCACTTGATGTCCTCTTTGGAGCGCCTCGTGCGTAATTCGCGAACCGGCTTTGCCGGCGGCGCCAATGACAGCAATATTCATTAAGCATTCCTCCTATCAGTTGATGTAACCAAGTGTGTTACAACAATGGTGCAATTAAAAATTTATTCCTCCAAAAAGAGACTATCCAAAATATTCTGGATCGTTTGGAGCGAAAGCTTGGCTTCCAAAGCGGCCTGAGCCGTACTGAAAGCTTCCTCCAGCACAACATTAATGCCTTTGCCGACCGGGCAATGGGGGTTGGGATTCGCATGAACTGCGAAAAGTGAACTGCTCGGCTCAACAGCCTGATAGACATCAAGCAATGTGACTTCTGCAGCCGGTTTGGTGAGTGAAGCACCGGCTTTCCCGGCAACAGTTCGTATCAGTCTGAATTTTCTCAGCATCCCCAGAATTCGGCGGATGACAACCGGATTGGTGTTCACACTGCTGGCAATGTAATCAGAAGTAAGATCTTCATGCGGTTTGGAAGCAATGAGTGCCAGAATATGAATGGCAACGGCGACACGTGAATTAATCATTATCCTCACCACCTGTAACCATTGTAATTACAACTAATAATTTTGTCAACACTTTGACAAAATTATTTTTGAAAATTTGTTTGATCCGCCCAAACGGACAAAAATCAAAGAGAGAGGTTTATGGCCTTTCCACTGTTTCCACTCGACCATCCGGATAGCCAATAAAGATCTGATCCGTCATGTCAAGAAAAAGTCCGTGTTCGACTACTCCTGTCAGATGATCCAGTCTATCTGCCAGCGCGGCTGGATTTTCAATAGCTCGAAGCCGAAGATCAAGAATATAGTGATGAGCATCTGTTATAAATGGCGAGCCGTCCGCTTCTGAACGCAAGATCGGATCGTAACCTTCTTTATGAAAAATCTGGAAAACCTGCTTCCACCCGAAAGGAATCACTTCGACGGGAAGGGGGAAGGCACCGAGTTGTTCCGCTTTTTTGGAACTGTCCGCGATCCAGACGCGCCGATCAGAAGCTTTGGCAACCAGTTTCTCATAGAGCAAGGCACCGCCTCCACCTTTAATCCCGTCAAGAGCTGGATTGAACTCATCCACACCGTCAATTGTGATATCGATGTGATTGACGCTGTTCAGCGGTTTCATCGGAATCCGCCACCCGCGAGCAAGTTCAACCGTTTTTTGTGAGGTGGCGACGCCCGTGACCCTCATTCCGTCTTCAACTTTCTTTGCCAGTGCTTCAAGAAAATAATAGACTGTCGATCCTGTGCCGAGGCCGATTGTCATGCCATCCTGCACCGCCGTTACCGCCTGCTGGCCGACTGCTTGTTTTCCATTCATAAGTATCCCTCATTTTCGTCTATAGAGTAGATTATCGTAAAACTATTCTTAACCGGATAGGCAGTAGAGATTAAATAAATAGTAAAACTTTGTCGACTAATATTGAATGATAATCCAAGCTATATTTATTTTAGGGTTTGATACACTCTCCCGTCAATAGAGAAAAATAGACCCCCGGGAAACGGTATCCCAGGGGTCTGATATATAATATAGGTTTTAAAATAATGGCGGAATTAAAATTCAATGAAATTGATAAGCTATCCAATCCCCTATTTTTCTAGACAGGCGTACTAGGAAACAATCGTTCAGATCAAGCTGCCCGACTTCTTGCCTTCAAAACTGTTACGCAGATCGAGAGCGATCTCTGGGTAATCGGTAATGATCGCATCGACACCGAGATCAAAGGCATGATGCATATTTTTCGGCTTATTCACGGTCCATGCGCGCACTTTTATATGATGATCATGCAGTTGCTGTGTTGTTTCTGAGAAAGCGGACGGTTCCCATAAATGTTGCGCCGTGGCACCGACTTGCTCGGTATAGCGCCAAGGCTCGACAAGACGTTCCCAGAGCAGCAGAGCGATATCTGCGTGCGGGTCGATTTTCTTTAAACGCATCAGTGACTCATGATTAAAAGAGGAATAAACCACCGGTAAATCATGTCGGTAATCCTGAATCAGACGGAAAACACGTGCTTCGATGCCGGGATAGATATTTTTGTCTGTTTTAAATTCGATATTCAAAACACCTGAGTAATCAGAAAGCAGGTCAAGAACCTCGACGAGCCTAGGTACCTTTTCACCTTTATATTTTGGAGAGAACCAGGAACCCGCGTCGAGTGCCTTGAGTTCATTTAATGTAAAGTTTTTAATTTGTCCCTTGCCATTCGTCGTCCGATTGACCTTTTCATCATGCATGACGACAATTTCCTGATCTTTAGTCAGATGAACATCGAGTTCAATCCCGTCACTGCCGACTCGCTTAGCCTCCTCAAACGCAGAAAGCGTATTTTCGGGACGGTTTGCCTTGCTGCCGCGGTGGGCGATAATTTCTGTTCTCAAATTGCAGCCTCCTTACATCTTTTCAAACAAATACTCTAAAAGGATATCCTTTTGCTGCTTTACTGAAACCTAACTAAAAAAATAAGCTTACATACTCAATTATCCGGTAGATACCGGCACTTCTTATAATTTATCACGGAATCAGCCAGGTGCAAACACTTTGTCAGAATCTACATAATTATAATAAAGGCCAGTTGTAAGATCAAATTAGCCAGTTAGGTTGGAGTAGTAAAACACCATCATAAAATCCGGTGTTATCATTAAAGCGACGAAACCATAATGAAAGAAGCGGATTTTATAATGGCTTACTCCAAGCCTAGCACAAAACATCGAACCTTTACACATTTGAACGCCTACCAACGCGGACAAATTCAGCTCCTTCATCAGGAGCAGCGCTCTTCACGTGAGATCGCTCATAAGATTGGCTTTTCCCATCAGACGGTACTGAACGAATTGCATCGGGGAACAACCACCCAGATCGGCGCCAATCATCGACGCTTTCAGGCTTATTTTCCGGAGATCGGTCAAGCCATCTATGAACGCAACCGCAGTCATTGTGGGCGGAGGTACAAACTAGAAGCGGCTTCGGATTTCATCGCCTATGCCGAAAATAAGATCCTGTCCTCAGACAAATGGTCTCCGGATGCGGTTTGCGGCGCCACTAATCGGGATCCGAAGTGGAAAAACAAGGTCAGGGTCTGCACGCGGACGTTATACGATTATATTGATCACGGATTCCTGAAAGTCAAGAATCTGGATTTGCCGAACAAGCTCCGTTACCGTTCCAAAAAATCCGGACACCGCCCCAACATCAAACATCTTGGGGACAGTATCGATAACCGGCCCGCGGAGGTTCAGAAGCGAAAGCAGTTTGGTCACTGGGAGATCGATACCGTGGTCGGTAAAAAATCCGGTGAGGACGATGTCCTCCTGACTCTGGTAGAGCGCAAGACCCGTGACATGATCTCCCAAAAGATTGACGGCAAAGATCCGGATTCAGTAGACTATGCCATCAAGCGGTTGATCGATCGATTTGGTCCGTTGTTCGGTCGCGTCTTTCGGACGATCACGGTCGACAATGGCAGCGAATTTGCAGGCTTGACGAACAGCCTGAAGGATCAGGCCACGCACGTCTATTACACACATCCATACGCCGCCTGGGAGCGGCCGACGAATGAACGTCACAATGGGCTGATCCGTCGGTTCATTCCGAAGGGGCGGCCGATCGAAAATTACTCTCGGACGTTCATCCGCCAAATGATTCGAGCCATTGACCACCTCCCAAGGAAGATTCTGAACTACCGGACACCTGCTGAGGCGTTCAAAAGGGAATTGCAGAAACTGGCGAGTTGAGTTGCTTTTTGTTCCTGCTAGGCGGCAGGAACAAACCTAGTGGTACCGCCGGATGTCCAGATGGCTAATTTATTATTGCAATCTAGCTAATTATAATAAAGAAAAATTTTTCCTATTTACGTCAATCTGGATAATAGGGACAAAATAATTTTCAGTTTATTCAATAGTGAACTGAAACATCTTTATTTTATATCAGTTTATTCAAAAGCGAATTGAAACATCTTTATTTTATATATGTAAAAGCACTGGAAAGGGAAGCGAAATGAAAAAATTTATTGACGATAACAAGGGTCTCTTATAATATGGAACTACATTGAAAAAGGATGATTGGAATTGACAGTGAACTTTCAACAATTAGAGAAAGAAAAAAATTTCCGCCATGCACTCGGCGTCATTTATGTGCTTAGTGGGGCATGTCTCTGGGGAGTCTCTGGAAACGTGGCACAATATCTTTTTGGTGTCCAGCATGTCCGGCCTGGCTGGATTACCTCTGTCCGAATGATTGCCGCTGGAATTCTGCTGCTGCTTTTCACGGCAAGTCAGGATTCCACGAAAGTCTGGAGAATCTGGCAGGATCGGTCATCGCGCTTCCCTCTTCTCATTTTTGGATTTGCCGGGATGATTGGCGCACAATATACCTATTTTGAAGCTGTGGCCGCAGGCAATGCAGCAACGGCCACACTATTGCAGTATCTCAGTCCTGTCCTGATTATGATTTACCTGTCGATACGTTTAAGAAAATGGCCGACCTGGAAAGAGTTCGCGGCGATCTTCCTCGCCCTGTTAGGAATATTTTTAATCGTGACCAAGGGGCAGCCGGGGCAATTGTCGATTGCTCCGGCTGCTTTGTTCTGGGGCCTGTTATCTGCGGCGGGGGGAGCCCTTTATTCGACACAACCGGATAATCTTCTACATAAATGGGGTGCAGGCCCGGTCGTGGGTTGGGGTATGCTGCTTGGTGGGAGCTTGATAGGTGTTTTTTATCCACCTTGGCACTATAGCGGCAATAGTTCTCTCGCTGCATTTGCGGGTATTATTTTTGTTATTATATTTGGCACACTTGTTGCCTTCTATTTATATTTGGCTAGTTTAAAATATCTTCAGCCGATTGAAACGAGCCTTTTAGGCTGTGCGGAGCCGCTGTCTGCTGCAATAGTCAGCGTAATCTGGATTCACGTGTCCTTCACGGTTTTTGACTGGATCGGGGCGTGCTGCATCATTGTCACCGTGCTCATTTTATCGACGGCACGCAGCCGCAAAAAATGATAAAAATTTCAGGGAAAGTGACGGCTAAGGACATGAGCTGGCAAGGTTTGTGGAATAATAGAAGCAGGATGCTGTCGGATACTGGCAATTTCCCGGGAAATTCTGCGAACAATTTCCTCACTTCTGTCAAATTCACTCTTGCAACAACAAATAACTTAGCATAAGATCAGGTTGCACAAAAATTTTGGCGAAGTGAAGGACGCTAATGGAGGACAATCGTTTTCCTGCGCCTTTTTCTTTTAAAAATAGGAATCACGCTTGAAAAGCTAAACGGAGAAAAATCGGATGAACTGCCGGGCTTCCTGAAAAAGCCTCACCGGTGAGTTCCGCAATCTATAAAAGAAAAGGTGAACTATTCATGTGGCGCACGTTAAAAAGGCTGCTGATTGGCCGTCCGCTGAAATCTAATGAAGCACGTAGTCAAAAATTAAATAAACTTAAAGCATTGGCAGTCTTGTCATCAGATGCACTTTCCTCAGTGGCTTATGGGCCGGAACAGATTTTGATCGTTTTAGCCGCTGCAGGAGCTCTGGCGCTTTGGTACAGTCTACCGATCGCGATTGGTGTTCTGGTACTGCTGGCAGCACTGGTCTTCTCATATCGGCAGATTATCTTTGCCTATCCTCAAGGCGGCGGTGCCTATATGGTGGCCAAGGAAAACCTGGGTGTCAATTTTGGCCTGGTTGCCGGCGGTTCACTACTCGTCGACTATATACTGACCGTTGCTGTCAGCGTCTCTGCGGGTACGGACGCCATTACTTCAGCATTCCCGGCTTTGCATCAGCATAATGTATTGGTCGCCGTAATTATTGTCGTGTTCATTACCGTGCTTAATCTGCGTGGATTGACTGACTCTGCGACGTTGCTTGCTTTTCCGGTTTATTTTTTTGTAATCATGATGCTCTTTGTGATCGGCGCCGGTGTATTTCAAGCGATGACCGGCCATATTCCTCCAGTCCATCCGCATGCGGCCTTTGGCACTCCGGTAATGGGTGTGGGGTTGTTTCTTCTGCTTCGAGCATTTTCATCCGGCTGTTCGGCTCTGACAGGTGTTGAGGCCATATCTAATGCGATTCCGAGTTTTAAGGATCCGGCTCCGAAAAATGCAGCGAAGACGCTGCTGATGATGGGGGCTATTCTTGCCGTATTGTTTACTGGGATTGTCTACCTTTCCTATTGGTACGGACTTTGGCCGGGAGCCAATCAGACGGTGCTTTCTCACCTTGCAAGCACATTATTCGGTCGTTCCGCTGTCTATTATCTTGTTCAGATCTCTACAGCACTCATACTGGTCTTGGCTGCGAATACGGGGTATTCAGCTTTTCCGCTGCTGGCGTTTAATTTGGCCAGAGACAAATATATGCCGCGTCCGTTCAAGGTTAGAGGAGACCGTCTTGGATTTTCCAATGGGATTATTACACTGGGCAGTCTATCCATTGTTCTGATCATTATCTTCCATGGCCGGACAGAACAACTGATTCCTCTCTATGCTGTAGGGGTATTCATTCCATTTTCACTTTCACAGACTGGGATGATTTTTCGCTGGCTGAAACAGAAACCGAAGGGCTGGGTATCCAAATTAATTACGAATCTGATTGGTGCATTGATTTGCTATATGATTCTTATCATTTTCTTTGCGACAAAATTCCCGCAGATCTGGCCCGTTCTTATATTTATACCGATTGTTGTTTTGGGTTTTCACAAAATACATCAGCACTATATTCTGGTTGCTGAACAATTAAGAATTGATCTATCTGTTCCACCGCGCTCCATTCACCCGACGGACAATATCATCGTCGTGCCAATCGCCGGAATTACAAAGGTTGTCGAACAATCACTGACCTATGCCCGCTCATTATCGGGCAATGTGGTTGCCGTTTATGTTGGCGATAGCCCGGAAGGAATCGAGAAAATGGAGAAGGAGTGGGCGGAGTGGAATCCAGGGATTCGATTAGTGACCTTGCATTCCCTGTATCGCAGTATTGTTAGTCCCCTCGACAGATTCATTGACACGGTCAAATGGAAGGCTGATCAAAGAGGGGCCACAGTCACTGTTGTTTTTCCACAATTCTACACGAAAAAATGGTGGCAACGCTTGTTGCATAACCAGTCGGGTGTGCTGATCAAGGCCAGTCTCTCTCTCCATTCAGACGTGGTCATTGCGACAGTGCCTTATCATTTTAAAAAATAGTATTTCCAGTTTCAGAGGCGATGTGCGGCAGTCACATCGCCTCTGCCTTTGCGATATTTCTGACGGAAACGGGATAAACCGTAGAAAAGAAGGGGGGTGACCATGCTGCGGAGTAATTGGCAAAAATGCGTATTCAATTTAATTTATCTTCTACTCAGCGCAATTGGTGGACTTTTGCTCGCACTCACCGGGTTATCGATTGGCTGGATGGTGGGAACCTTGATAGCCTCAGCGGTTCTGTCATTATGGTGGCCGAAGCGGATCGCACGGCTTAACGGGGAAACGGGACTTGAAGGCTATTGGCTGAGAATTGGCCAATTGCTGCTTGGCGTGCAGATTGGTGAACAAATTAATCAGACTATCGTTCATGTTTTTGCCAAGGAATGGCTGATTATTCTTTTAATGCTGATTGTTTCCATTGCCCTGTCACTACTCAGCGGCTTCCTAGTCTATCGCTATAGTCAGACGGATCTAGTCACAAGCCTTTATGGAACAACGCCAGGCGGCTTGTCCTCGATGCTTGGCATTGCTGCGGACGTCGGGGCCAATATGGCCGTAGTCAGTATTATTCAGACGCTGCGCGTGATACTCGTTGTAGGCACTATTCCGCTTAGTGTTTCCCTGATTAGCGGCACGCACACTGGGCATCACAGTGTTCAAACCGTTGCTGCGGAGCTCAATCTGGATTCCTTTACTGGCCTTCTGTTGGCACTCCTCCTTGCTTTGGCAGGTTCGATGATCGCAAAAAAATTACATTTTCCTGCTCCGTGGCTGCTGGGGAGTATGCTGGGTCTGAGCTTAACGCGGATGCTTTCAGGCCCATTACTGGGATATGAGTGGCCCATCTGGTGGCCGAGAGCAATGATTATTGCTGCTCAAATTATGATTGGCGCAACTGTTGGCGCGCGCCTGAATCGAAAGATGTTTGCCGGACTCTTGCGGACGACTCTCATTGGTTTCGTAAGTTCCGTCGGTCTGACGCTGGCTATGCTTTTGGCCGCCTTAATCGTTTCAAAAGTGACAAGTTTGGAAAATATTGCAACGATTCTTGCCTTTGCACCGGGAGGAATTGCCGAGATGGCAGCGACTTCAGTTGTCCTTCACGCCGATCCCACCTTTGTTGTCACGGTTCAGGTCCTGCGCATGCTGTCAATTGTCCTGTTATTGCCACCTTTTTTTGCTTATCTTCATCGCCATTCTGGAGGGCCTTCTTCCTCTTCGAAAGCGAGCTGATCCCGAAAATTAATCGATTTAAAACCAGAAATTGATCGACCTGCTTCCCTTAAGCAATTTTTAAGAAAAGAAGGTTAAGATAAGAAGGAGATAGCAAGAAACCGGACTCTGCTCGGTGAGAGTTCAATAAAACAAGTCTGCACGAAGAAGAAGGTGTACCGGCTTTGCGCTTACTGGCAGTTGAAGATAATGCCTCACTTTTGACTGAAATCGTTCGGCTTCTCTCGGAGGATTATACAGTGGACTCCGCAGAGGATGGCAATGATGCCTTATATCTCGCGGAACAAAATATCTATGATGTGCTGGTTCTTGATGTGATGCTTCCCGGAATGGATGGCTTTGAGATCACGCGTCAATTGAGGGATAAAGGTATTTCGACGCCTGTCATTTTTCTGACCGCACGTGACGCGGTCACCGATCGGGTCAAAGGTCTTAATATAGGCGGGGATGACTATATTGTCAAACCGTTTCAGGAACAGGAGTTGAAGGCTCGTGTGGCCGCCATTCTCCGTCGCAGTTCGCCCATGTCTCTGAACCAGACCCTCTGCTATAAGGGGATAGTGATCGAGAATAAGCGGCATCAGGTGATGATTAATAACGAAGTCCTGGCGCTCACCAGCAAACAATATGAATTATTAGAATTCTTGATCCAGAATGAGGAACAGATCTTAACACGTGAACAAATTTTTGATCGTATTTGGGGCTTTGATTCGGATACAACAGCCGGTATTGTTGAAGTCTATATTCATCAATTGCGTCGAAAGCTGAAAAAATACGGTTATGACACTGATATTCGAACGGTCCGCGGCATTGGCTATATGCTTTCGGCTAACGAGTGACTGCCATGTTCAGAAAAACTTTAGTTAAATTGACGTTGTTCAACACCGTCCTGCTTGTTCTGCTGATCAGCGTTTTCGGTTTAATGATTTACAGCTATGAGCAGCGGCAAACGTACCAGGAAAGCAATCAGATATTGAAAAAAGAAGCCCGCCAAAAGGTACAGATTCTGCAGAGCTTACCGGAGTATCCTGGAAAAATGGTCAGATTATTCCCCCCGCAGGCTGGCGGAGGTCCGCAGCATGGGCCGCAGTTATTACTCATTTGGGCTATTTACAACCAAAATGGGGAAAAAATAGTGTCCAGTTTAGATGGCCAGCAATACTCGACTCAGTCGGTCAATCAATTCTTAAAAAAGCTGAAATTGAATCAGTGCAATCAAATCGTTGAGAAGGCAGCTGTCAATGGCACCTTTCATATTTTGAACCGGAAAGTGAAAGTCAACGGGAAATATTATATCGTAAGTGAGATTATGGACGTTACCACGGAAAAAAATCTGCTGCATAAATTGGCACTGATCATAATAAAGGGGATCGTTATCGGTGCTTTGCTTTCCACTATTGTGGGATTTTTCCTGGCCAAACGTGCTTTGCAGCCGATTGAGAAGGCTTGGGATAAACAGAATCGCTTTGTTGCCGATGCTTCGCATGAATTGCGGACTCCTTTGTCAATCCTGCAATTAAAGATTGAGGGTTTGCTGCGGCAGCCAAAACGCCGGATTCAGGAAACGGGTGAGGATATCGGGGTCATGCTTGAGGAAACGCGGCGGCTCTCCAAGCTTGTCGGTAATTTGCTGACGCTGGCCCGCTCCGATGCCAATCGACTGGAGGTCATTCTGGCCCCTCTGGATTTGAAGAAAATAATCGGAAAAGTGACGGAGCCTTTTATTGAGATGGCCGAATTTGAAGAAAAAGAATTTTTACTTGATTTGGACAATCAGCCGCTGATCATCAATGGCGATGAACAGCGCATTCATCAGCTGCTGGTGATTTTACTTGATAATGCGATGAAATTTACTCCACGATCTGGGAAGATATGGGTTAGCTGCAAGCGTGAGACAAAATATGCCTGTCTGAGCGTCTCAGACAGCGGTATTGGGATTAACGAGAAGGATCTGTCACATATTTTTGAACGCTTTTATCAGGCGGAAAATTCTCGAACCGGTGGAAAGGGTACAGGACTGGGCCTGTCCATTGCCGAATGGATCGTCAGCAGGCATCGTGGTAGAATTGAGGCACAAAGCAAGCCGGGAGTGGGCACAACGTTCATTGTTCATCTGCCGCTGAAAAAAAGTGAAACAATTTCCAAACTTGCGGCACCATCCGATGAATTGAAGGAGGAATAAGTCAAATATGCATGAACAGATTGCAACCTTTGCCGGAGGCTGTTTCTGGTGTATGGTCAAACCCTTTGATACGCTGCCGGGCATCCTTGAAGTCACTTCGGGCTATACGGGTGGAAGAACGGAATATCCAACTTACGACCAGGTCAAAACGGGAAAGACTGGGCATATGGAAGCAATCCGGATTCATTTTAATCCGGACGTGTTCCCCTATGAAAAATTGCTGGAGCTTTATTGGACTCAGATCGACCCAACGGACGACGGTGGGCAATTTTTTGATCGCGGTTCCAATTATCGAACGGCAATTTTTTATCATGATGAGGTGCAGCACAGACAGGCCGAGGACTCCCGCGATCAGTTGGCAAGAAGCGGCCGATTTATCAAACCGATCGTTACACGGATACTCCCCGCCGGTATTTTTTATCCGGCGGAAGAAGAACATCAGAAATTTTATCAGAAGCATCCCGAACGTTATGTAGAGGAACGCACAGAATCCGGGCGTGATGACTTCATCCACCAAATTTGGGAAAATAGTCCATAATATGAGAGAGAAAGGCGCTGTCAGCGCCTTTTTTTGCTGATCAGGGGGCGCGGGTTCCGGATCTATTTTTTCGATCAGAATTAGAATGTTAACCTCGGGCGCCCGCCTAACAAGTACTACTGGATGGTCACGCTTGCATACTCTATAATGGAACGAGAAGCGGGGGTTCTAGGAGATGAAGGGGAATAAAAAGATTCGTATGGCCGGCTTGCTAGCAATCTGTCTGCTGCTCGTTGCTTGTCTGATAGGATTTTTCTATAGACCTGGCACATCTCCGGCAAATTCTCAGACCGATCGTTCTGCTTTCCGGAAAGATGCGTATGTTTCGATTAATCATCAAATCTACACCAAAAAGGAATATACGGATTTCCAGCGGATGCAGAATCTTGTCCGGAAGGAAAACAAATTACCGAAGCTGACAAAAAAAGAAATGGACGAACGGTTTGTTGCCCATCAAGTCCCCTTGTTATTGGCAAAAAAAGAGCATTTGCAGGTCAGCCGTAAAGAAGCGGTCAATTATACGGCCAAAATGCATAAAGCCTATGACCGCTCGGCTTCAAAACAGGAAAAAAATTTTTTAAATCACTCACTCCATTGGCTCGGCCTCTCTGAAGAGGCATACTGGCACATCGCGGCGGTCAGTGGTTACCGGGAAGCGCTGACCCTGTCGAAACTCAAAGGGGCTTATTATGCTCAGAAATTATCCGGCCAAGGAAAAGAAGACCTTATTCCCTGGTCGCAGTATCAGAAAAGCCTGATAAAAAAGGCACGGGTGATCTGGTTCAAATAGCGATTTAGAGAGTGCTGAACTGAATTTATCCCGAATCTGATAGGCTGTATAGGCTTATAAGACAGACTGAAGCGCTGCTACTATTCTTTAAAAATATTATCAATAGCTGATTTTTATTAAAAACTGACTTGAAAAAAAAGCGCAGCTGCGCTAAACTATTTATCAACTGAACAGATGAATCGTGAATCATTCTTATCAAGAGAAGCCGAGGGACTGGCCCGATGACGCTTCAGCAACCGCCACTGACATCATGTGGCAAGGTGCTAATTCCAGCAGACACAGAAGTGTGCCTGAGGGATAAGAAAAAACCTAAGTGGGTCTTTCTTCTTATTCTGAAGAGAGACCCACTTTTTTCTTTATCAAAAAAATTGAGGACAGATGAAAGGGGTAACCGCAGATGGCCGAGTACAAGAACGAAACGATCCTGGCACAGATTGGCAATGGTTTTGATGAATTAGGTGCGGTGAATACGCCGATTTATCTATCGACGGCCTATCGTCACGAGGGAATCGGGATTTCCAAGGGTTTTGATTATGTACGTACGGGCAATCCGACACGCTCCATTCTGGAAAAAGCGATTGCTCGGCTCGAAGGCGGTCAGGAGGGATTCGCCTGCAGTTCCGGCATGAGCGCCATCCAGCTCGTTTTTTCGCTATTCAGCAGCGGTGATCATATTGTCGCGACGCGCGATATCTACGGTGGCACTTATCGTTTCTTCGAGCTTCTAGCCCGTCAATACAATGTGGAGTTCAGCTATTGGGACGGTGAACGTTTGGAGGATCTGAGGGCGCTCATTCGTCCGAAAACAAAAGCGATATTTATCGAAACACCGACCAATCCTTTAATGAATCAGGTAGATATTGGAGAGATTTCCCAAATAGCTAAGGCGGATCGGGCACTCCTGATCGTGGATAATACCTTCTATACGCCTCTTTTACAGCAGCCGATTGCTGATGGGGCGGACCTTGTGATTCATAGTGCAACAAAATATCTGGCCGGCCATAACGATGTCTTAGCAGGGCTGGTCGTCTCGAATCTTTTAAAAGTCACTGAAAAACTAAGAGTTTATCACAATTCTTGCGGGATGGTGCTTGATCCGTTCAGTTCATGGCTGGTTATCCGCGGGATGAAAACACTGGCCTTGCGCATGAAGCAGCATGAGGCCAATGCTAAAAAAATCGTCTGTTATCTCAAAGATCAGGAGTTGGTCGCCAAAGTGCTCTACCCAGGGCACGGAGGAATGATCAGCTTTGAATTGCAGGATGCCGATTCGGTGGAACCTTTTCTGAAGGCATTGAAGTTGATTACTTTTGCAGAAAGCCTTGGCGGCGTCGAGAGCCTGATCACCTATCCGGCGACCCAGACGCATGCGGATATTCCGGAAGAAACGCGATTGCGTTATGGCCTCTCCAATGCGCTGCTCAGGCTGTCAACGGGTGTCGAAAATGTTACTGATTTAATTACCGATTTAGATCAGGCGTTTCAATCGCTAAGAAAAGGAGTGGTTCTCAATGGTTGAAGATTACGGGCAGGCGACGAAATTAATTCGGGAGAGTGTTGGCGTTGACACGGAGACTGGCGCGGCAAACGTTCCCATCTATTTTTCCTCGACTTTTCATCAGAAGGATTTTGATCACTTTGGAAAATACGATTATAGTCGTTCGGGAAATCCGACGCGTGAAGCGTTGGAAAAGGCAATTGCTGCTCTAGAAGGAGGAGTCAGGGGTTTCGCTTTTTCTTCCGGTATGGCGGCAATCTCTACAGCCTTCTTGCTTTTGTCGGCGGGTGAACATGTGGTTGTTCCGAAGAATGTCTACGGCGGTACCTTCCGAATTCTGACCCAGGTCTTGAACCGGCTCGGCATCGATCACACGTTTGTCGACTCGACGAATCTCACGGAAGTCGAACGGGCGATCCGTCCGAATACGAAGGCCATTTATATTGAAACGCCGTCTAACCCGACACTCAGAATCTCTGACATTCGCGCAATCAGTGCACTCGCGAAAGCCCATCGATGTTATACGTTTGTCGATAACACTTTCATGACTCCGCTTTTTCAACGGCCGATCGAACTCGGTGCGGATCTGGTTCTGCACAGCGCAACTAAGTTCATCTCCGGACATAGTGATGTGGTCGCGGGACTGGCCGTCGCTGCTAGTGAAGAAATCGCCGAAAAAATCTATTTTTTGCAAAATGCGCTGGGAGCTATTCTGGGTGTTCAGGATTCTTGGCTGCTCCTGCGCGGATTGAAAACATTGGATGTCCGCCTTCGCCGATCGGCTGAGTCTGCCCGTAAAATCGCCGAATTTTTAGCAGAACAGGAACAGGTTCAGGCTGTTTATTATCCGGGAATAAAAGGACATCCGGGAAATGAGATCCATTTTAGTCAGGCAGAGTCCGGCGGAGCTGTTCTCTCGTTTGAACTGGAAAGCGAATCTGCCGCACGAGCCTTTGTGAATCAGGTTCAGATTCCCGTTTTTGCCGTCAGCCTCGGAGCGGTTGAATCGATTTTATCTTACCCGCCCAAAATGTCGCATGCGGAACTTTCACCCGCAGAACAACGTGCGGCAGGGATTGCGCCTGGCCTTTTGCGTTTATCGGTCGGACTGGAGGATGCGGATGATCTGATTCGGGACTTTACTGAAGGACTTGAGGCAGCCCACTCAGAAAAGGTCCGCGGTGGAAAAGGGGAAAAGACATGCGACAACCTATCCTTGAAGCACTGAAAGAGCGGATTTTGATCGGTGACGGCGCCATGGGGACCCTATTATATTCGTATGGCATTGACCGCTGTTTTGAAGAATTGAATATTTCGCATTCGGAGCAAGTTCGTCATGTTCATGAGGCTTATATCCATGCCGGAGCGGATGTCATTCAGACCAATACTTACGGTGCCAATCAGATTAAGCTGGCTCGGTACGGTATTGAGAATGAGGTGAGTGCATTTAATCAGGCCGCCGTGAATTTGGCAAAACAGGCCGCGACTTCTGAAACCTACGTTTTCGGAACGATCGGCGGAATTCGCGGCTTTCAGAAACAATCCACACCAATTGCTGAGATCACGCGGGCTTTTCGCGAGCAGGCAGAGGTATTGCTCGACGGAGATGTCGATGGACTGCTCCTTGAGACCTACTATGATTTCGATGAATTGCGCGAAGTACTGACCCTAGCGAGAAAACTCACCGATCGGCCGATCATTGCTCACGTCTCGATGCAGGAGCCCGGAGTTCTGTTAAATGGGCTGCCGCTGGCTCGCGCGCTCGCAGCATTGGAGAATCTCGGCGCTGATATTGTCGGAACCAACTGTCGACTGGGTCCTTTCCATATGATACAAGCCCTAAAGGGGATCCCCCTTCCCAAACATGCTTTCTTGTCCGCCTATCCGAACAGCAGTCTGCCGGATTACCGCGAGGGGAAGCTCTATTATGAAAATGAACCCAATTATTTTAAGAATTATGCGGCGGAGTTCCGCAATGAGGGTGTCCGTTTACTGGGAGGCTGCTGCGGCACAACACCGGTGCAGATCGAGGCTTTTAAAAACGGTATTTCAGAGCTTTCACCATTGGAAAATAAACAGGTTCGAGAGCAAAGAGAGGCCATCCGGATACAGGCACCAAGGAAGAACGAGACCGATCTCTATAAGAAAGTTAAGCAAGGGCGCTCTGTTTTTGTTGAATTCGATACACCGCGCCATCTAAACACCGAGCATTTTTTCAAGGGGGTTCAGGCGCTGCAGGAAGCGGGAGCTGATGCGATTACAATGGCGGACAATTCACTTGCCTCACCGCGGGTCAGCAATACAGCAATGGCGCACTTAATTCAGGAACGTTTTTCCATATCGCCCTTGATTCATCTGACCTGCCGGGATCGGAACCTGATTGGTCTGCAATCCCATTTGATGGGCCTTGATGTCATGGGGCTGCACGATTTGCTCGTCGTCACGGGCGATCCGACGAAAATCGGCGACTTTCCTGGCGCCACCTCTGTCTATGACCTTTCCTCACTGCAGCTGATCGAGTTGATCAAAAGATTTAATCGCGGGATTTCTTATTCGGGGAGAAACCTGAAGCGGCCGACGCGTTTCCGTGTGGCAGCAGCCTTTAATCCCAATGTTCGCAATTTGGATCGATCAATCCTGCGGATGAAGCGCAAAATCGATTGCGGTGCCGATTATTTTATCACACAGCCGATTTTTGACAGGGAAAAGATTCTTGAGATAAGGGAAGCGACTCGGGATATTTCGGTGCCGATTTATCTCGGCATTATGCCGCTGACTTCGGCGCGTAATGCCGAATTTCTCCATAATGAGGTGCCGGGAATCCGTCTCCCGGAAACGGTTCTTGAACGGATGGCATTTGCTCGTGATCGCGGAGATGAACGGGCTGAGGGATTGGCGATCGCTCGTGAATTAATCGACACGGCGATCCATTGCTTCAGAGGCATTTATCTGATGACGCCGATGAGCCATTACAGCAGTTCGGTTGAATTGTTAAAATATATTAAACTTAAGGAAAAAACAATATCGCAGCAGCCCTCCGATCCGGCATCGTTTGCCGATTGATCACTTTTTACAGCTAAGAGGGCGTATGGGATTGTTGGTGAAGAAGCGAAATAATGTCCCCTGTTTCCATAGGCGGGGTTCTTCTGCACGCCGCACAGGATCTGTTTCTGAGCAGAAGAACTCGTTCTGATGATTTCTGCATTTGATCATTTTTTCCCCGATAGATGACGTTTGCAACGATCGTCAAGTTTCCATTAATCGGAGAATCAGCCCTCTGGTCGCGAGATTTGTATGTCTGCTTTTTTAAAGGAGTAGTGCTATGATGGAAATGCAGAAATTTCAGTATTGGAGGACGTAAAATTGATTGAACACATCGTACTTTTTAAATTCAGTGAAAAGACCACTGAAGAAGAAAAAGCAGAAGGAGCTCGCCGTCTCTGTCACCTGAAGGAAATTTTGCCGGGTATTCTTGATATTCAAGCCGGGAAAAATTTTTCTGACCGTAATAAAGGGTTTTCGATGGCATTGACGGTGCGTCTCCGCTCGAAAGCGGATCTGGAAAATTATGCCCCATCAGCTGAACATCAGGCTTGTGTGGCTTATCTTAAAGAAGTTGGACTTGTCGATGATATAAACGTTGATTTTGAAATCAACGAATAAAGGTTAAAAAAGGCCATTTGCCGGGCTGAAATCCGGTAGATGGTTTTTTTGTGCGCACAAATGCGGAGATCAAAAAAAGCGATTGAATTTCCACCAGACGGGCCAAAAAATAAGTATGCCATATAAAAATTAATGTGTTATACTAATTAAGCCGACTATCATCACAGAATTGTAACAATAGATCATTTTTATGTAAACGTTATCATTTCAAGGGAGATGTTCCTGTGCGCGTTCTGAGAAATCTGACTTTCCAAGTGGTCGTAGCCATTGTTGCTGGAGTTTTTGTTGGTGTTTTTTGGCCGGGTGTTGGCGGAAAACTGGAAGTCTTGGGTACGACATTTATCAATGCAGTCAAGATGGTCATTGCGCCGATAATCTTTCTGACGATTGTCGTCGGTATCTCGAGAATGGGAAACATGAAAAAGGTTGGCAAAGTCGGCGGTAAAGCGCTGATTTATTTTGAAGTGGTGACGACGGTTGCTCTAGTCATTGGTCTTGCGGTTTCACATATCCTGAAACCAGGATCCGGACTCGATCCTTCAAAAATGCCTCATGGCAACATCGCTCAGTTCACGAACGGCGCTAGTCAGCAAATGAATTGGGGTGAATTTTTTCTGAACATCATCCCCAGTAATATTACCAATGCCTTTGCGACTGGAGATATTCTGCAGGTATTGTTCTTTTCAGTTCTTTTCGGGATCGGGCTGTCCGCACTCGGCAAGAAAGGCGAGCCATTGGTTAACTTTTTTGATCAGGTCTCGCAAGTCTTCTTCAAAATCATCGGTTATATTATGTATGCTGCTCCCATTGGCGCGTTCGGTGCGATGGCCTTTACGATCAGCAATTTCGGTTTGCAGACGATCGCGCCGCTTGTCAAACTAATGCTGTCCGTCTACTGCACGATGGCTCTATTTATCTTCGTCGTACTCTACTTAATCTGCCGGTTCGCCGGATTTAATCTGTTCACTTATCTGCGCTATATTAAGGACGAGATTCTGATTGTTTTCGGTACGAGTTCCTCTGAAGCCGCCTTGCCGCGAATGATCGATAAAATGGAGCGGTTCGGCTGCGAGAAATCGGTGGTCGGCCTAGTGATCCCGACCGGTTATTCATTTAATCTGGATGGCACTTCTATCTATTTGACGATGTCGGTCGTCTTCCTGGCGCAGGTCTTTCATGTGCCGCTCAGCATTGGTCAAGAAGTTATGATCCTATTCATTCTGATGTTGACTTCGAAGGGGGCGGCGGCAGTGACCGGTGGTGGTTTTATTGTCTTGGCTTCCACCCTCACCGCGATGCATGTAATCCCGGTTGCCGGATTGGGACTGCTGCTTGGTGTTGATCGCTTTATGAGTGAAGCACGCGCGATTACGAACCTTATCGGCAACGGGATCGCTACAATTGTAATTTCAAAGAGTGAAAAAGCTTTTAATAAGGAAAAAGAAGCAAAAGCGATCTTTGCTATGCGGCATCCGCGGGAAACTGTTCTTGAACGACCATTGGCTCCTGAAACAGAGAAAAGCGCTTGGTCTGATTGACAATCCGTTAACCTGACTCTAGTATAAAACGTGCATTGCGAGCCTCCGCAGACAAGCGGCGGTTGGATGCGCGTTTTTAAATATCTCGAAAAGCGACGGAAAAAGTGATAAGAAATCTTCCTGCCGTCCAAACGGCAGCGGGGCTTCCGAATATTTAAGCGGGGACATGAATCTTTCCCGGACAAGATGAGTAGGATCAATAGCTGAAATCTTTTTCTGTGAGCACCTCCAATACCCATCATATTATCCGTGGTTTTGTCTGCATGAAGTTCTGTTTGCTTTTCAAGGTATTAACTATGAAACAGGCAGTCACTGGGAGGGAAAAGAATGATGAAAAAAACCGGATGGCTGGTTATAGCCGTATTGCTTGTACTTGCAGGCCTGGCTCCTTCGAAGGCGCTGGCCGACGCTGCGCCTGGCGACGTCATTGTCACACTTGGAGCGAACTTGACGCCATCGCAGCGCCAGGCAATGCTGAATGAAATGGATGTTGACTCAAACAATGCACAGATTGTCACCGTATCCAACAGCGAAGAACATAAATATTTGGACGATTATCTGTCACAGGCGCAAATTGGTTCACGGGCGATCAGTTCCTCTAAAATAACGATTGGTCAAAAGGGCTCGGGTCTGACTGGCAGCACGCATAATATTACCTATGTCTCAAAAGACATGTATCTCAATGCCCTTGCCACGGCAGGCGTGAAGGATGCGGATGTCTACGTGACCGCGCCGTTTCCGGTCTCTGGAACCGCGGCGTTAACGGGACTAATCAAAGCCTATGAAGTCAAGACGGGTAAAGTTATTCCGGAAGACAAAAAGCAGGTGGCGAACGAAGAAGTGGTGACCACCGCCGAACTGGGCAATCAGAAAGATGTCGGTAAAGAAAAAGCAGCAGAATTAGTGACGGCAATCAAGGATAATTTGGCTAAGAGCAATCCGCAGTCGCGGGCAGATGTGGAGCAAATTGTTAATAATTCGGCTAAGCAGGTCGGTGTCACACTGAGCGACGCAGATATTCAGAAATTGGTCGATCTCTTTGATAAAATGCGCACGATGCATATTAATTGGGATCAGGTCGGCAGCCAGATGCAGCAGCTCAAAGATAAAGTGAATCAGTTAGCAAATTCCGATCAGACGAAGGGTTTTTTCTCGGAGGTACTGAGCGCAATCAGCCATTTCTTTTCATCCATTTCTCACGCACTCTCTTCGTTATTTAAATAAGTCTGAAATTTTTAAAAGCGGCCTTAAAAGGTCGCTTTTTTAATGGGATTGCACGAATAATTATTTATAATATGAGTAAGAACGTTATCCAAGGGAAGAATTCCGGAGGGCCTATCATGCATCTATTTATTCATTTTATTAATGATTATGGTTATCTGTTTCTATTTCTATCGCTTTTTCTGGAGATGCTGGCATTTCCGCTGCCTAACGAATTGCTGATGAGCTATGCCGGCTATCTGGTCTATCAGGGGAGAATGAACCTCTGGCTAGCCTCGCTTTTCGGGATAAGCGGCTGTCTACTTGGCGTGACAGTAACCTATTGGGTAGGTCGCCGATTGGGTACGCCTTTTTTCTATAAATACGGCCATTATGTCCATCTCTATCCGGAGCGATTGGATAAATTTTCTCGAACGTTTAATTCATTTGGTAAGGGCTTGCTGCTGATTGCTAATTTTATCCCCGGTGTCCGTCACCTGATTGGCTACGCGGCAGGCGTGTCACGGGTTTCCTTCCGAACCTATGCCTTGTTTGCCTATACTGGATCGAGCATCTGGGTATTGACCTTTATTTCGCTTGGCGTCTTTCTCGGGCCGAAATACCAGGTCGTTACAGACGCAGCAAAAGAGTATTTTTCTGTGATTATCATTCTCTTAATTATTGCGGTGATCCTCTATTATTTTGTAAAATATCATCTCAATGCGATAAAGCATTGGGTGGTCATTGTCTACCGCAGCTTGTTTGTCAATATTCAGTCGCGCTTCCGGTTAAAACTGCTCATTCTTGGTGCGGCGCTGGTCTTCGGTCTGCTGATCTCATCAATGTTCAGTTTGATAGATAAATTTTTCCATAATCGTTCACTTATTTTTAATAGAAACGGTGAAATTCTTCTCCATTCTCTGGTCTCGCCGGCTTTTCGTCATATTTTACAGAAAGTGCTGCTGATCACGCATCCCTGGCCTATTGTCTTGATTTGTATTCTGACCTATCTCTGGATTTTGCTTCGCGGACAGCAAAAAAAGATGGAATTTCAAATGTTTCTCTTTCTGATTATCGGCGGTTTATTTTTCTCAACCTATCTTCCGCGCTGGCTGAGCCATCTGATCAGCTCAATTACCAGAATACAGGGTAATTTCTCGCCCGATGGCGGATTAATCATGACTTTTATTCTCTATGCTTATCTGGTGTACTTGGTTTCGCGTCATACCCTGCGTTATTGGCTGACACTTTTTGTTAATATTCTTGGCTGCAGTGTACTGCTGATTGCCGGGGTCGCTTCGATGTATTTGCAAAAACAATTGCCGAGTGATTTGTTGATTGACTATTGTTTGGCTGGCATCTGGTTCAGCTTTATCGTCTTATGCCTCGAATTCTGGCGGCTGATCTATATAACGGATCAATTCTATCATCAGTCTGGTGGACCGCCGGACAAGCGCCAAACCTCAGGGGATGAACGGCGTTAACTGAAGAAGTCCGGAAGTCTTCTCGACGCAGAAAAAAATCGGCGAACGAAATCTTATGGATTTCGTTCGCCGATTTTTTTCTATGATTAGTTATTCTTATGCAAACTCCATGGCATTGAGTGTGCCGACCGGGAGAAATCGAATAGAAGCTTTGACTGCGTGTAGGGCAGAAATTTGCTGCTTGTCGCTCAGTCCATCCATATTTGTCCGCATAATTTCCAGTGCCGAAGGAGATTCAAGCAGATTCATCAAGTCGGTAATCAATTCAGTAGAACTGAAGGCCGCAATGGAAATCCCCAAAGACAAGAGAAATTTCGTATTGTCTGCTTCCTGCCCGCCGAGCGGTTTATAAATAATCATCGGCAGCCGCGAAGCAATGGCCTCAGAAATTGTTAAACCACCAGGCTTGGTAATGAGCAGATCGGCCATTGCCATCCACTCATTCATATTATGAACAAATCTGAGGACTTGAATGTTTTGCCCAGAATCGGTGCGATAGCGTGAGAATTCCCGATAAGCTTTGGCATTATGGCCACAGATGATCACAATTTTCAGATCACCGGTCTCTAATTTTTCAAGTTGTCGCAGAAAGCTCATAAAATGACTGAAAATACCGCAACCGCCGCCCATCACCAGCAGAATCTTCTGACTGGAAGGTATACCAAAGCGTGCTCTCAAGACCTCGCGCTGCGGGCTTGCCGAAAAGTCGGGCAGAATTGGAATACCGGTGGTGATAATTTTTCTCGGATCGACATTCATTTCGATTAATCGATGTCGAATCGTATCGGAGGCGACCAGATAACCGTCTGTATTGCGATTGACCCACGTGCTATGCACTGAATAATCGGTAATCACAGTCAGAAACGGCAAATTTGTAAACCAGTCTGCCTGCTTGATCCTCGACATCATAATTGATGCCGGCGGGAAGGTGCTGATTATGATATCTGGTTGAGCGTCTTCAATCACAGGAATGAGCCGTGTGATTCCGACAGAAGTCAGAGTCTTCAAAAGCGTTGCTGCGGCATTATTTTTTTGCGTTTTTTTATAAAAATAATGATAGAGTGAAGGAAAATGAGTCACTCCGGATAGAAAAGTGCGTTTTTCTAGGGAATCAAGTTTTGCCGGGACGAGGGATGTGACATCCAATACCTCGGCTGTATAATGAGCCGGAATAAGATTGAAAGCTTTTTCGAGGGCGATTGCCGCTTGTTCGTGACCGCCGCCGTATGATCCGGTCAATATAAGCACTTTCACTCTTCCCATGATAAGAACACCTCATCCGTAAAATTCGCGTTTTTCATCTATTTATCATAGCTCTATCTTAGCGTATCGGGTGAATTTAGTAAAAAATCACTTAAAAGGTGCTAGTGAAAGTGAGAACAGTAAATGGGGAGTCTGCGCAGTGTTGAAGCTGATTTTACGGCTTCATGAAGCGTTTTTCTTTTTGAAAGACAATCTGCGAAGTAATAGAATTGCTGCAGGGAGCAGGATGATGGCAAGCGGCAAGATGACCCAACCAGAATCCAGATAATGTTCCATTTTTCGCCCCAGAAAATAACCAGCCAA
Organism: Sporolactobacillus sp.; assembly: GCA_048976585.1. Lineage (GTDB taxonomy): Bacteria > Bacillota > Bacilli > Bacillales > Sporolactobacillaceae > Sporolactobacillus. The sequence goes on from JBHGUY010000046.1 coordinate 161,084, forward strand.
AATGATTGAAGTCGCCCAAAAAGAAGCGCCGAGAAAGGAAGCCGGCAAGAATTGTGAAAAAGGCGTATGGCTAAGACCAGCAAGATAAGGATTGATCTGCCGAACACCGGGGATAAAATAGCCGGCGATTAACGCCAGCGGCGCGTGATGCCTGAATAGGTTTTCGGCAGCTGAAAAGTGTTTGCCAGTTAATCCGACGAAACGCCCGTATTTCATCAAAAATGGTTTTCCTATATAATAACCAATGAGGAAAGCTGTAACCATGCCAGCGGACGATCCCATAATGGCGATCAGAACAGAAAGCGGGAGATTCAGCGGCAGTGCAGTTTGCAGTGTTCGGTTTGTAAGGGTTATACCGACAAACAGCAGAAAGGATTCTTCGGCACAAGGCAGACCCAATAATCCAAAATAGAGAAGAAAGAAAATGGTCGGATAACCATAGGCTATGACGAAAGACTGGATGTATTCCATAGGTGCCCTCTCTGAACATACGGTCCCGTCCGGAGAAGAACGGACGAATCGTATTTTATTGTGAAACAAAAAGAAAAGGATTGGCATAGTCAGGCGATGCCAGATTTCTCAGTAAACTTGAAGAGGCGACTGTTCCTTTGATTCTTCTCTACATAGTCTGTACAATAATTTTACTTCTTATAGCTGCTTTTCTGGTTTATGCCATTATTCCCACACTTCTGATGCGCGGGCTTTGTTTCCGCGGGTATCAAGCAATGCATCGGGGGGAGGATGCACTTTATGTCAGTCTGACGTTTGATGATGGCCCTAATCCGCTCTATACGCCTCGGGTGCTTGATTTGCTGAATCGTTATCACATTCGAGCGACTTTTTTTGTCGTCGGTGTGCGTGCCCGTAAATATCCTGAATTGCTCAGAAGGATGAAGCGGGAGGGTCATCTCATTGCTATTCATCATTACAACCATGTCAGCAATTGGTTCCTTACACCACGGGGATCACGGAAACAATGCGACAAAGCGCGAGAAACGGTTACGGCAATAACGGGTGAGCGTCCAGTCTACTATCGCCCGCCATGGGGTCATCTTCATCTTTTCATCCCTCAGGCAACGAAGGGATTCCATATGGTCCTCTGGTCGGCAATTCTTGGGGATTGGCGGCGCGCGCTCAGCACGGAACGTCTAAAAACAAGAATTGACAGTCATCTGAGAGACGGTGCGGTTATTTGTCTCCATGACGATGGTGAAAATCCCGGAGCGAATGATGATGCCCCAGGAAATACGATTGCTGCTTTGGAAGAGGTTCTTCCCGAAGCAGTACAAGCATATACTTTTGTGACGATCGATCAACTGTATCAAATCAAGCAGCAGCAGTCATACTGATCATACAATCCCTATTCACTAAATCCATTTTTTAAAGAGGTGCGCTAATGTCCGGCAACGATCAAGATCATTCATCGAAGGGTAACGAAACAAAGGAAGTCAGTATGAAACGTCGTATTGTTGTCTTTAGTTCAGTGGTGGTCATTCTGCTGATTGCTGCAATTTTTTATATGATATTTTCGGATCAGCAGAAAAATCAAGTACGTCCGCATAAAAAGACGGTGACTCATAAGGTTGTGCAGGCCTCACCGATGGATTATAACGGCCATCCGTTCATAGGCAGTACCAATGTGCCGGTACGGATAGCTGTGTTCTCTGATTATCGCTGTCCTTATTGCAAACTGTTCGATCAACAGATATTGCCTCAGATCGAAAAAGAATATGTCAAATCGGATAAAGTCAGCATCTATTTCTATAATTACACGATTCTCGGACCGGGATCGACTCTGGCGGCGAATGCATCTGCAGAAGTCTATCAACAGAATCCCAAGGCATTTTTTGCTTTCCATCAAGCTCTATTCAACGCGCAGGGCAGTGAAAAAAAACAATGGGTGACCAAGAAACTTCTGACAAACATTGCTAAGAAGACTGTACCGTCTCTAGATATGAAGGCTTTTCAAAATGCGCTGGATACGAAGTCACGCCAGCAGGATGTCGATAATGACAATCAATTGGCTGAATCGCTGGGCGTTCAGGGTACACCAACAATCCTGATTAATGGGAAAATCAATGATAATGCTCTGGAACTAGGAAAACTGAAACAAGCGATTAATCAGGCTCTGCCCAAGGAATAGGTAGGGGAGGACTGTCCTGTAATCTGATTGTAAAGTATGGAATCCGTCTTATCGTCATATTAGTTAAAAAGAATATGATAGATGGGAGGAGATCTTCATGTATCCCGGTGACGCGCTCGCAAAAAGCGCAGCGATTGCTGCGACGTTCAGTTCGACCTTTATTCTATTGCCGCAATATGCGGTCGCACATTTGATCAATGATGACGCCGTAATCAATAAGGGCATGCATACGGATGATGTCAAGACGATTCAGTCGATCCTTAAAGCGACCGGCCAATATCCGCTGACCAGACCAACCGGCTATTTCGGAAGCTCAACGGAAAAAGCGGTGAAAAGTTTTCAGGGAAAGAACCGATTGTCCGTCGACGGTCTTGTCGGAAAAGACACGAAACATGCTTTGATTTCTTATGTGCATCGACAAATGGGTTTAATGGCAGAGGGATCAAGCGGTGAAAATGTTCGCTACCTTCAGGACTTTCTGAAACAATTGGGTTATTATAACGGGGGAAGCGACGGCAAGTTTGGCCTGGCGACGCAGCAGGCCGTGTCGTCGCTGCAGCGAGATACATCCATTCGCGTGGACGGAATTGTCGGCAATCAAACGTGGAAGAGTATTGAGAAACTCTTGATCGCTAAGGCAAACGGGCAATCTGTCAAGCCTTCAGTTCAGAAAGCCGCGCAGCCGGTTGTCAAAGAAGATAGACAATCCGGCACCTCATCAGCACCTGAAAACCAGGCTCCGGCTGAAACCCAACCGACGCCTAAAACTGCTCCAGTGCAGCAGGTCACTGCCGTCCGGGAGTTTTATGCGAACAGTACCGCTTATACGGCGCATTGCAATGGCTGTTCGGGGAAAACGGCAACTGGAATCAACCTGATTCAGAACCCGAACGCCAAGGTTGTTGCCGTTGATCCGGCAGTCATACCGCTGGGGACTAAGCTGTATGTTGAAGGCTACGGCTATGCGGTGGCTGCCGATACCGGCGGGGCCATCAAGGGACGCAAGATTGATTTATATTTTAATGATAATTCCGATGCCCTTCAATGGGGCAGAAAAACGGTTAAGGTGAAGGTTCTCTCGAATTGATAGAAAAACACAGTCTATAAAGCATTTATTCGGCGCCGATGCCTGATGAATGCTTTTTATTTTAGACGCAATAATCCCCCAACCGGACGAATCCAGATGGAGGATAGGAGAAAAACATTCATCTACACTTAACGGTTTTTGAAGAAGTCCCTATTGAGCTGGATATATTTCATTTCGCTCTCAGGCACCTCGTCCTCCGGATAGATCGCTTCAACCGGACAAACGGCCTCGCACGCACCGCAGTCGATGCAAATATCGGGATCAATATACATTTGTTTATCGCTCTCGACAATGCAGTCCACTGGGCAGGTTTCAATGCAGTCTCCGGCTTTTTCATTCTGACAAGCGGAAGTAATGACAAATGCCACAATAGTTGTCTCCCTTCAAAGAAATTAACGTCTGCACGTTTTCATTATGACGAAATATCTGTTAAAATTCAAACTTTTTTAAAGAATTCGCCCCAGCTTTTTCAGAAAAGCGGCGGTCCATTCTCCAGTTTCATACCTTATGAGAACAAGGGATTACTTTTTCGCAAGACGTTGTCTGGCAAGCAGGAGCGGAGCAAGTAGCAGCCCGGCCAAAAAACCGGTAAAGTGTCCCATAATATCAATATTCTGATACACGAAGGTACTAATTAAATCAATCACCAGGAAGACAATGATAATGGTCTGATCCTGCTTCGTTATTAAATGTCGGTGAAAAATGATCAGGAACAGATAAACTCCAAATAATCCAAAGATCGCTGAACTCGCGCCGTAATGGCTGAAACCCATAGGCTCGAGCAGAAAACCGAAAATATTGCTGATCACTCCCGTGCCCAGATAAGCAGCGATAAATCGTGTTTTTCCGAGCAGTCCTTCCAGCGCAGGTGCGAAGATGAAGATGGTGAACGTGTTAAACAGATAATGTGAAAAAGTCACATGAAGGAATATCGGTGTTATAAACTGCCACCAGGCTCCTTGGTGAATGGCGGCATTCGAACCGATAAGCAGCTGAAAAATCTTATAGGCATACTCCGGTGCGATTCCGAGCCATGAACACACAAAAAGCAGGAGATAGATGACGGTATTGATGGCCAGAATAGCCGCGGTAATCGGATAGAGCTTGATAAAAAGACGAAATGGTTCATTGCGAATAAACAACTGTCGGCCTCCTTCTGAAAACGGTCTTGTATTCAGTATAGAGTAAACGATAACATAGTGGTAGTCCGAAAACCGGAGACGGGAGAAAATGGCTTGCCGATAAAAAAAGATGAGTCCACGGCTAGGTCTGGTTAAAAGTTTAGCCAAAAACCGCAGATATTAGATCGAATTCGGCAAATAACCAAAGGACGTTTTTTAAAATTTTGATCATTCGCCGATTTTTTCATTATAATTAGGGTAATTAATGAATAACAAGCGGGAGGATTTAAATTCAGTGCTAAGCGGAATAGGTCTCGACATCATTGAACTTGACCGAATTAGGAAACAGATAGACAATGAGCAGTTCATCCAGCGTATACTCGTTCAGTCGGAACGTGAGGTATACCAGGAACTCAGTGCGAAGCGGAAAACGGAATTTCTAGCCGGTCGTTTCTCCGCGAAGGAAGCCTATGTTAAAGCCAAAGGAACGGGCATCGGTAAATCCCTTTCCTTTCAGGATATAGAAGTGCTTAATACGCCCCTTGGGAAACCGCAGCTAAGTGATCGAACGGCGGTTCCCGGACAGCAGGTTCATCTATCGATCACCCATACCCGGCAGACGGCGGCGGCAGTTGTTATTATTGAAAGCTTGTCATGCTAGTCTGCATATTACCAAACTTTGTCTCATATAGTTTATTACGTTAGGAGGGAAGCTTGTGCACGTCGTATCACGTGAAGAGATGCAGGCAATTGATCAGTATACCATTAAGACAATTGGACTGGGAGGGCCGATCTTAATGGAGAATGCGGGCCGGGCGATTGAAACGGCTCTTGTCAAATCTTTGAAAGCCAAGGATAAGGTTGTGGTTGTTGCTGGAAAAGGGAATAATGGCGGCGATGGTTTTGCGGTTTCCCGGCTTCTCCTGGATCGGGATTATCAATTGACCACGTGGCTTTTGCCGGAAACAGACGCGATTCAGGGAGATGCCCGAGTTCACATGGACGCCTTTCTCGCCTCAGGCGGGACGCTCCATGATATCAAAGGAGATCCGGAACGATTCGTTCGAGAGCTGGAGAAAGCCGATGTGATCATTGATGCGTTGCTTGGCACAGGCTTCCATGGCATACCGTACGCAGACTACGGCCAGGTCATTGACCAAATGAATCATGCTCAAGCCAAGATCGTTTCTGTGGATTTGCCAAGTGGCGTTCCAGCCAATGGAGAATCCTTCTCGCATTCGGCGGTATTGGCCAGCGTGACCTTGACACTCGTCTGTCCGAAGATGGCTCAGTTTGTTCAGCCGGCAGCCAGTCATTTTGGCAGGACTGAGGTACTGGACATTGGCATACCGAAGCGGTCGATTCAAGCCTGCCATGTTCAGCGATTCATCTGGAATAAGGAAGATGTGCTTCGAACTTTGCCAAAACGCGATCCCTTTTCACACAAAGGATCGAATGGCAGGGGACTCGTAATTGCTGGTTCCAGGCCGATGCCCGGCGCGGCTTTTTTCGCAGCGAAAGCGGCTCTGCGCTCCGGAATAGGGCTGCTGAGAATCAGTGTGCCCGACGAAATTAAACCCATCGTTGCTTCATTGCTCCCGGAAGTGATGCATCAGTCAAGAGGAGCGAACGATTTCCAAGGGTTGAATGGCATCGCCATTGGCCCTGGGCTGGGGAGGGGGCAGGACATGTCCGAATATGTCCTGCGGGTTCTTGAAACGGATGTGCCTTGTGTCATTGATGCCGATGGCCTTTATCATTTGGCAGGCATGCTGGATCGGCTGAAAGCCCAGCGGAAAACGGTCATCCTGTCACCGCATTCGGGCGAAATGGCTCGACTGATTGGCGGCTCGGTTCGCGACGTGGAGAATAACCGGTTTGAGGTCTCACAGACGTTCGCCAAAGAATACGGAGTCTACCTGATTTTAAAGGGCAGAAACACAATTATTACCGCGCCAGATGGTTCGCAAATGATTAATCTGAGCGGCAATGCGGCACTCGCCAAAGGAGGCTCCGGTGATGTTTTGACTGGAATCTTGCTTGGCTTCCTGCTTCAGCATAAAAATGTCATGGATGCGCTATGCAATGCGGTCTATCTTCATGGCGCGCTGGCTGACGATCTGGTGCAAACGGGCCATTCGCAGCTTGACGTTCTGGCAACGGATCTGATTGAACAAATTCCTCCTGTTCTGCATCGGCTTTACCTGGAAGCGGAGACGTTTGCATAAGACCTTCCTTTGTCACCGACTAGAGGCAAAGGGGTTGGAAGAAAATGAAAAAGTGGTCCATGCTCTGGCTTGCTGCCATTCTGATAGGAATACTTGCGCTGTCCGGTTGCGGAGCAAAATCCGAAAAAGACGTCGTTGAGGATCTTGGCAATAAGATGGATAAGATGACGAGTTACCAGACAGACGCGACAATGGTTTTCCAGCATAATGGGAAAAAGCAGACCTATCAGGCAGCTATCGCTTTCAAGAAACCTAATTTTTATCGGGTGGCGCTGAGCGATAACAAGAAGCAGAATCAGCAAATGATTTTACGCAATAGCGAGGGTGTGTTTGTCCTAACACCAGAATTAAATAAAAGCTATCAATTCGAGAGTAATTGGCCGAATAATCGAAGTCAGGCCTATCTCTACAATACACTGGTCAAAGATATTGCCAATGATCCGAATCCGCAATTCAAGACTAAGGAAAATCAATATGTTTTTGATACCAAGACGAATTACAATACGACTCAACTCGCTAATCAGACAATCACGCTCAATAAGGATCTGGCACCGGAGAAGGTTCAGGTTAAGGATAAAGATCAAAATGTCATTGTCACTGTTCGCTTTAATCATTTTAAATTCAATCCCAATCTGGATAATAAGACGTTTGATGTGAAGCAGAATATGACAGCGGCGAAGATAAAGGACACTCAGTCGACGGCCGCAGAAAATTCGGCCTTTAAAGTCGCTTATCCGACCGCAAAGATTGGCGGCACCAAACTTTCGATGATGAAGCCTGAGGTGACGGAGACCGGTGAAAAATATGTCCTGAAATATGCCGGTAAAAAGCCGTTCACATTAATCGAAACAAAAAGTAAAAAAACTTTGTCCATCGAGCCAACACTCGCATCAGGAGACCCGGCAAATCTCGGTTTTGCTGTCGGTTCAGTCAGTAACCGTACACTTTCCTGGTCTTACAGTGGCACCGATTATTATCTGGCATCCAATGCCCTGTCTCAGGATGAACTGGTAGCTGTGGCGCAGTCCGTCAATGGTACGGTTGTTAAATAATTTTCTAATAAAAGGTAGGATACGCCTGTCTGGTCTGCAGACAGGCTTTTTCGTGTGTGTAAATAATTTGATGATCCGCCGCCCATCTTTAAAGAAGCAGGGTCGAAAAAGTGTGTCAGGACGATTTTTCGCTTCTTTCTCTTTTCAGAAATAAGTGATTTAATAGAGGATATTCAACAAGAATGGATGGTCTGCTTTATTCGGGATGGAACCGCGCGAGCTGTCTGATCAATGGGCAGCGCGATTTTACGGAATGCAGGTCATTTGTTCGGATTATGAAAAAAGGCTGGGACATAATATGGAAACAGAATTTTATCGCAATACGTGGGCAGATATTAATTTGGATGCAGTGGCGGACAATGTGGCGGGAATGAAGGCGCGTCTTCCGGAGGAGACTGCGATGCTTGCGGTCGTTAAGGCCAATGCGTACGGACATGGCGCCTTGCAGGTGGCCCGGACAGCACTTGAAAACGGTGCGGAATGGCTGGCGGTGGCTATTTTTGATGAAGCGCTGGCTCTGCGAAAGGAAGGTATCGACGCCCCTATCCTTGTTCTCTCGCCCATTCGGCCCGAGGACGCCGGACTTGCCGCTCAGTTTCATATTTCGCTGACCGTTTTCCAAAAAGAATGGATAGATAGAGCGGTTAAATATGATACGGGCAAAGAACCGCTATTCCTCCACATTGCCTGTGATACCGGCATGGGCAGAATCGGTGTCCGGAATCGCTCCGAAGTAGAGACGCTGATTGAATCCATTCGGCAGGATAAACGATTCGTCATTGAGGGCCTGTTCACTCATTTTGCAACAGCCGATCAGGTGGACGAAGTCTATTTCAATGAACAATATCAACGTTTTGAAACGATGATTGACTGGTTCCATGATATGGAGGTCTACCCCCCGGTCATTCACTGCGGGAATAGCGCGGCGACTCTGAAATATCCAGCATCGAAGCGGCATTTATTCAATATGGTGCGTTTTGGAATTTCAATGTACGGCCTGTCTCCCTCACCGGAAATGCTTGCTCTGCTGCCTTATCCGCTAAAACCAGCCCTTTCTCTCTACAGCTGCCTGATGAATGTAAAAAAGGTAGCAGCAGGCTCATCGATCGGCTACGGGGCGACCTATCAGGCGGCCGAGGATGAATGGATCGGCACGGTACCGATCGGCTATGCGGACGGGTTTCTCCGCACGCTTTCAGGATCAGATGTTTTAATTGACGGCAAACGCTGCGAAATCGTCGGTCGTGTCTGCATGGATCAATTCATGTGCCGCTTGCCCGGCTCGTATCCGCTAGGCACACGAGTGACGCTGATCGGCCGTGACGGGGATGAAAGTATCAGTGCCGACGATCGGGCGGCAAAAATGCAAACCATTAACTATGAGGTGACCTGCCTCATTCATCCACGAGTGCCCCGGGTTTATTGGAAGCGAGGAAAACGCGTGGGCACGAGCAATCCGTTATTGGCAAAGGCATCCAAAATGGAAAAAGAGAATAATTGAGAGAAATCAGGCAGACCCCGGATTGATGAACAGGCTAATTATTGCTATTTTCCAACAAAAAACTGATAATTTCGCAAAAAAAGGATAAAAAGACTCGACTTTTGCCGAAAATAACTTTGCAAAGCTTTTTTAAAATGATAAGATTAATCCTAGATTAAAAAAGAGCCTGTTCATCAAGAAGGAAAGAAGCCAGTCGCAGTTAGAGAGCTGTTCGAAAAGGCGACTATTCGGACACTTTCGAGAGAGGCAAGCTGTTCCCCGATTGACGAACGCCTCAATTATACTTTTCTGACTTTAGTGGCGGGGGTGCAGGGATGTCAGAATCCAACCTGAAGGAAATCATGTTAAGTTTACCGCAATATTTGCTGAATGAAATTGACGGTATTGCTAGTAGAGACAAAATGAACCGCAGTGAGCTGCTCCATCGTGCAATCAGAATGTATTTACATGAACGGAATAAGGGCCATGTCCGTGAGATTATGAGACAGGGCTATATGGAAATGGCCAAAATAAATCTTAACATTGCTTCTGAGGCTTTTCTTGCTGAGGAGGAGGCAGAGATTACAATGTTACGCTCCGTCAGTGGGGTGTGACGGGTGATTGTTAAACGCGGCGATGTCTATTTTGCTGATCTTTCTCCGGTCGTGGGATCGGAGCAGGGGGGAGTTCGCCCTGTACTCATCATACAAAACGATATTGGGAACCGCTTCAGCCCGACGGTTGTTGTGGCTGCTATCACTGCGCAGATTCAGAAAGCGAAGCTGCCGACTCATGTGGAGATTGATGCGAAAAGATATGGATTTGATCGGGATTCAGTCATCTTGCTGGAACAGATCCGAACGATCGACAAGCAGCGACTGACTGATAAGATTACGCATCTGGATGAAGAAATGATGAGCCGTGTGAATAAGGCGATCCAAATCAGTCTGAGTCTCGTCGATTTTTAATTCAGCTGTTTCAGCCGGACACTTGATATCTTAAAACAGTCCTTTCATTTTTGGGAGAATCGCCTTGCGAGGTGCCCATTAATCCAGTGAGTTAAACTTAATAAAGAAGATAATGAAGGATATTTGCTCAATATGTGATATATGCATGGGCAGATGTCCTTTTTGCTTTGTTAACGGGAATTTCTATGCATAATCATTGCGCTCAGAAGCTTTCTCATGAAATAATATATAAATAAATGAATACTTTTATGAAAATGTCAACGGAAAATGGGCAGGTGGCAGGATAATGCTGAATTATGAAAACAGACTTAATTTGTATGAAGATATTCTTTCAGATTATCTAACCTCAGATGGAGATGCACAAGTCGCTTTTAGAGGACGGCTGCTTAGTAGAATAATGCTGGAACATGGTGTGCCGCCCGACGAAGTATTAAAAATGCATTTAGAAGCATTTAAAACACTTAGAGAGCAAGACAATCAGAAATTCAACGATTCTTTCGACCTGCTGCTCGATATCATGGCGGGATACCGCAATGCTTTTCAAGAGATGAAGGACTTGAAGGATCGACAGCGACAACTGGATTGGGAAATTACCGTGGCGGCTGATATGCAGCAAACGCTGCTTGAAGGCTCTGTCCCGGATTATCCCTATGCCGATATCGGTGCAGTTACCGAGCCGGCCAAGAAAATGAGCGGAGACTATTATCAGTTTGTCGAAAGCGAAAACAGATCGATCGGCATTGCGTTGGCGGACATTGTTGGCAAGGGAATTCCTGCCGCTATGTGTATGTCGATGATTAAGTATGCAATGGACAGTCTGCCGGAAAACCGGCAGGATCCACGAATCGTTCTGGCAAGCCTTAACCGTGTCGTTGAGCGAAATGTCGATCCGAGTATGTTTGTAACCATGTTTTATGGATCATATAATCCGGAGAAGCGTGTGCTAACCTATTCTTCGGCGGGACATGAGCCGGGGCTTTATTATTCAGCTAGTGAACATCGTTTTATTGATATGCAGGCGAAGGGCCTGGCGCTTGGACTGACTCCGGGCACTCGGTATCCGCAATATAGTTTACAGCTTGCGCCTGGAGATATGATCTTTTTGTTTACTGACGGCGTGACTGAAAGCAGGACAAAGCATGGATTTGTCGGGCGGCAGAAACTGATCCAAATGCTGGAGAAACATTTGAACTTATCGGCAAAAAAAATTGTGGAACGGACCTTTTACGAACTGGAAAAATTACAGGACTTTGAGCTCCGTGATGATTTTACATTTATTACGATGAAATTTTAAGTTTATTTTTCAAGAGAATCGGGTAGCTGAGAAGAGTATCGATGGATGGGGGGAAGAGAGTATGGAAATCACCATAGAAGAACAGAAGTCTGAAGAGCTTTTTCGCGTCTTTGTTGCGGGAGAGATTGATGTCTATACTGCCCCCGAGCTGAAGCAGAAGCTACTGCCGCTGACGGAGTCGAATGACGTGATTCTGGATTTAACGGGGACCGGTTATATTGACAGCACTGCACTAGGAGTGATCATCGCGGCACTCAAGAAAGCGACAAAAAATGGCTATCATTTCTCAATTACAGGGATGTCACCTAGAATTGAACGCTTGTTCCGAGTAACCGGGCTTACGGCGATCTTGCAGAGAAGAAATGCGCTTGGAGGGGAAAATCATTGATTGAAAAAGAAGATCTCATTAAATTGATTATCCCTGCGAAACCGGAGTACGTGTCGATTGCCCGACTAGCCTGCTCAGGAGCCGCAGGAAGGATGGGCTACTCCTTTGACGATATTGAAGATATTAAAGTTGCCGTGTCAGAGGCTTGTACAAATGTCGTGAAGCATGCCTACAAACAGCGGCCCAGTGCAGGAACGATCGAACTGAATATCGAATGTGCCAATAATAGCTTGACGATCATCGTGATTGACAACGGAGCAAGTTTTAAGGCTGAAGAGGTCCTGAATGATTTGAAACCAATAGATCCTTCGATGTCCCTTGATGAGGTAGGTGAAGGAGGACTGGGACTCTTTTTAATCAATACATTAATGGATGAAGTAACGATCAGCAGCGATTTCGGTGTCATCGTGAAAATGGCCAAGTTTCTTAAGAGAGACGGGGTGGAGCAAAGTGCCAACAAAGTCTCGACTGCAACAGAGTGAGGTTCGACGGCTAATCCTTGCCTATCAAAAAGATTCCAAGAATGAAGAGCTGCAGACGAAGATCATCACTAATTATGAGAGCCTGGTTGCTTCTTTGTCCTATAAATTTGCCAGAGACAGGGACACGCAAGAGGACTTATATCAAGTAGGAATGATTGGTTTAATCGCCGCGATGCAGCGCTTTGATCCTTCCTATGAACATAGCTTTGAATCTTTTGCAATTCCGACAATCATCGGCGAAATTAAACGCTATATTCGTGATAAAACTTGGAGTGTGCATGTTCCGCGACGTATTAAAGAACTCGGTCCAAAGATCCGCAAGGCTGCGGATGAACTGACCAACCAATTGCAACGGTCGCCAAGTATTGAGGAGATTGCCAATCAAGTTGGCGAGAGTGAGGAAAAAATTTTGGAGACGATGGAAATGTCGCGAAGCTATAATGCCCTCTCTGTGGATTCAAAGATTGATGCCGATCACGAAGGCGGCTCGGTGACACTGCTTGATGTTGTTGGCAAGCACGACAGTGGATACGATCAAATCAGTGAAAAAATGATTCTTGAAGAGGCCTTTAAAGTCCTCTCGTCCAGAGAGAAGAAAATTTTGATCTGCACTTTTTTTGATAATCTGAGCCAGAAAGAAACCGGCGAATTACTGGGCATTTCACAAATGCATGTTTCCCGTCTCCAGCGCAAAGCTCTGCGGAAACTGCGAGAAACACTTCCGCGTGACGGTGCAGGCGAATCCGCACTCATCTGAGTCAGCTTGTTTGAGAATGTTTCAGAAAATATATTTCAGAATGGCGGGATTGAGGAATAAGAGGAGCAGATAATCATGAATAGTATTCAAAAGCTGCTGATTGAAAAAGCGGAAGGAACAGATTTGCTTTCAGGTTTATCTCTATTTTCCTGAAAACTGAATGGTTTGTGTCAGTAAAAAGTTTCTATTCAAAACCATCATTCCTAAGCAATCTATAATTGTACGCAGGCTCTAATCCTGTCATAAAGATTAGAGGGGATTGCATCAATTCTGAAGATAAACGTATATTTGATACTTCTTCAGCATCAAGTTCAGCAACTGCGTAGCGGGTCATTTTAAATCTATGATCCTTAAACATAAACGAAATTGAAAAGATGCCTATTTCGTCGATATATAAATCGTTGACGATGTTTAGAAGGTAATGTATGTTCTTAGTGCTTATACATTCAGAAATTTCATAGTCAGTATCTTCGTCAATGTCTTCAGAAAATTTGATGCTTAAAATTTGTACATTCATTTTAGGACTCGAATCAATTTCATAATCGCTTTTTTTAAAAAGGTAGAGACTTACAGAATTTTCAACTAGCTGTTTTTTAAAATCTCTTTTTGATTATGCAGCTTGGTCTTCTTGATTTAATAAAGCATTGATGCGGTCCGCGGCTAATTTTGATGCATTGTAAATCAATGTAACGAGATCGAAATGTACTTTTGCTCGCTTTCCGGTTCGGTAGCGAACATTGTTGAGCTGAAAGAATTCCTTCAAATAGGCATTCACCCGTTCGACAGCGGTTCGGCGTTTGAAAAGGTTTTTCCATGCTTTGGATCCTCGGGCAGGTGCTGTGAATCGTCGAAGGTCTGTCGTGATTTTTACTTTATACACTTTTTGGCAGATGCCTTCATGGGCTAGCGGGCAGTCCACACATTCTTTTGGTTGCGTATATTTTAATGTTTCATACTTGGCATCGTAACTGTCATAACGATAAGAATGCTCTCTGAAACAGGTAAGCGCGAAGTGCTTATCGAAACCCTCTGGTTTCGATTCATTTCGTTTGTTGTACGTGATCACAGATTGATGACCCATGCGGTAAATCTGTTGATAGATCGGTTCGAAATCGTAACCGGCATCCATGGTTTCATAGCGTAAAGCGGGCAACGATAAACGTTCTTGAATTCCTTTAAGCAATGGAATGGCTGCTTTTCCATCATTAAGATTGCCCGAGGAGAACAACGACTGCACGATATATTGACTGGTTGTGCCCACAGCTAAATGGCCCTTATAGCCAAACCAAAACACATGCTTGCCTTCACTGTTCTTTTTAATGCCCCACTTCGGTTCCTTCGGAACTTGCGCACGCAGTTCTGAAAGAGGAGCGTCCAGTTGAGCCTCAATTTTCTTTTCAAAAAGGGGCAGATTCGCTTCTTTCTTGGCTTGTTCAGCGAGCCACTCTTCACGCTCTTCTTTGGATTTTCTGCCCCGTTTTTTCGGCTCTTTGTCCGGATTTTCTTCCTTTGGCGGTGCCTGATCACGGGCTTCAAAGTGTGTGGCATCAATGGCAATGGTGTCATCCATGATGAATCCTTCGGCAATAGCCTGGATAATGACTTGTTCCTGAACGACTTCCAAGATCTTTGATTCCTCCAGTTTGGTAATCAATCGGGAATAGGAAGCTTCGGAAGGGGTAGGATCGGAAACAAGAAAGTCACAGTTTAGTTTAAAAGCAATGTCTTCATTGAGCCGTTTGACAAGGTCTTTGATCGTTGGAATGCGTTCAACAATCCGAATAAAAACGGAAATAATCATGGCTGAGTAGTTTAAGTCTTCAGGTGCTCCAAGATGCGTTTTTTTGCTTACTGCATGGTAGATTTTATCCAAATTCAAAGCTGAAATAATGGCGTCATAGCGATGGGTAGGTTCCATTTCAAATAATTCCTGGACGCCAAATAAACTCATTTGTCGTATAATGGTCATAGGGAGTATCCCTCCGGTCTTTTTTGGTTTTCTACTCAATTACCATTATACAAGACTTGGGGAGGTACTTCCTTTTTTGCGTTTAGAAACCCTTGGGGCACAAGGGCTGAGAAATATGAAATTCATTCTAGTGTGAAATATTTTCCTTGAAAAAGGTATAGTGATAAGAGGATGAGTGGAATTTAATTGATTGTTGATGTTTTATTCCTGAAACTGCGTAAGTAAAACTAAGAATTGGCGTGCTAGGATGGTGATCAAAATCAATAAAAGAGAAATATTGATTACTTATGTTTTGGAAACCATTTCCTGTTGAAGTCATTACTTTTCCATCTTCAAAATACTTGTATTTAAGATGAGTAATCTTGTTAAAATGGGATCTTGAACCTCGCCAAAATGCGATTCCAGTATAACTTTTTTGTGCCTTACTATAATGCAATTCGGCAACCCAATTACCGTCTTTGGTTTTTCCTATCCAATTTGAATGTTGGTTTCTTGCATTAAAATTATGGATTGCAACGCCTGTTCCTATGAGCAAGATAATAATAATAATGCTGCTTAGAATAATAGTTTTTTTCGTCTTCATTTTACACTTCCTAAAATATATTTTTACAATTGATCAACTGTATTTTATTTTCTGATTATAGCATTGTTAAATTGAAAATATTGTCATTCTGTGTCGAATTATAATTAAATTATTTTCTGATTTTTTTGTGTTTGTGTTTAAGTATGCTTTTTTATAATAAAATCCCCGCGCCGAAGCGCAGGGAGAAGTTTAAATTTTGGAATCTGACAATTATCTGAGCATAATGATCACAAAATAAATGACTTCATAGGCAATAAATCCGAAGAATGCCAGTTTAATTAATGCCCATATGGCGCTGAATAGCATTCGGACACCATCGAAAAATGATGTAGCACCATTTTCAACCGGTTGTGGATCAGCAGGGACTTTCTTATTGCTGTATTGCTTTCGCCAACTTAGTCCACCCGGCAGATCCATAGATTGCGTAACTTTTTTCGTTTTTGGATTATAAGTCGTATGTGCTCCCCGGCCACCGAAAGACCAGCTATGCGATTTTTTGCCGAGGTTTAGATGGATGCCGGGAGCTATTTTAATTCGTTTGCGGTATTGTAAGGGCAAAATGATCACCTCAGTTTTGATTTCAGTATAGCATGATCCGACCGCATTTTGACCGCTGATATTTTAATTATTGACTATTGATGCGAATATATATTCGCTATTTCAAATTCTTTTTTAAGCAGTTATATCGCTGATCAGTCCTTATTTAAATTATCATTCCTATATTGAAAACTGAATCTGTTTTTATTATGCGGATTTGTCCGTGGATCTTTCTGAACGGTGTCCAGCGGCGATAGATTGGGTAGATGAAAGCCTCTGTTTTCCATTCCCATAATCCCCGAAAAGCTGTTCAAATGATTTCTAATTGAAATGAGACGCAGGAATATGGGATAATTCATAGGGGTATCCCCTACAGAAAGGGTGATGAGATGAGTCAACTGATCGAGAAAATTAACCGACTGGCACGAATATCCCGAGAGCGGTCCTTGAATGAGCAAGAACGGAAAGAGCAGGATGAACTTAGAAAACAATATTTGGCTCAATTCCGCGCCAGGTTTACCCAGCAGCTTTCGCAAATTCGTATTATCGATCCTGAGGGCCATGACGTGACCCCGGGTAAAGGGAAAAGACGTCATCGGCAATAAAATAAACAGGAAATCGTTCAACACGGAACGGTTAAATAAGATTTTTTCAGCTTAATTTGCTACGAGGCGTCAGCATATGAAGTGAGAATGGCACGAGAGAAGCCAGATGTTTTGCAATAGGTGGAAGGGGATTAACGATTGGAAAAAATATATGAACGAATTGCTCAGGAACTGCAAATCCGCCCGAGACAAGTGGAGCAAGTGGTTGAGCTGATTGAGAAGGACAATACGATTCCTTTTATTGCCCGATACCGAAAAGAAATGACCGGCGGGCTGGATGAAGTGCAGATTAGCGCGATAGATCAAGCGTATACATATGCTGGCCAATTGCGGAAACGCAAGGATGAGGTCCTGAACCGTATCGATGAACTCGGTAAATTGGAAGAACCGTTGAAAAAGAAAATTGAACAGGCAGAAAAATTGCAGGAGGTTGAAGATCTCTATCTGCCCTATAAACAAAAAAGGCGGACACGTGCCACACGGGCGAAAGAGCAAGGTCTTGAACCGCTTGCCGATTGGCTGATGAGCCTCCCCTCCGCTTCTATAGAGCAGATGGCTGTACGTTATCTTTCGGAGGAACAGGAATTAACATCCATAGAATCCGTGCTTGCGGGTGCGCGGGACATCATTGCTGAGCGTCTGGCCGACAGTGCTGATATACGTGCTCTCGCTCGTCGCCGAATGATGGAGCAAGGGATCATTACCGTTCGCGCGGGAAAAGACAAGGAGAAGGATGAGAAAAAGGTTTACGAGATGTATTACGATTACCAGGAGCGCGTGAAAAATATTGTTCCGCATCGCATTCTGGCGATCAATCGCGGGGAAAAAGAAAATATATTGAAAGTAAGCCTCTCTGTTCCTGAAGATCTGATCTTCCCTGCGGCCAAACGCGCGCTCAATCAAGGAAAAAAGAATTCTGCCATCGAACAATTAGATCAGGCTGCGGAAGACGCTTGCACGCGTCTCATTCTTCCCGCGGTATCGCGTGAAATCAGACAGACGCTGACTGAAAAGGCTGAGCGGCAGGCTATTCATATATTCTCTGAAAATCTGCGGGGGTTGCTGCTTCAGCCGCCGATGAAAGAAAAAATAGTGCTCGGTGTGGATCCGGCCTATCGTACCGGATGTAAGCTCGCCGTTGTTGATTCAACGGGCCGAGTGCTGACCATTGCGCTTATTTTCCCGACTCCGCCAAAAGCGGATATTGCGGCTGCCCGGAAAACCGTTCTTTCATTAATCACAAAGTATCATGTAGACATCGTCGCTATTGGCAATGGAACTGCCTCCCGTGAAACGGAAGCATTTATCGCTGAGACGCTGAAAGAAGTCAGCGATCACGACATTTCTTACCTTATCGTCAATGAAGCGGGAGCGAGCGTTTATTCGGCGTCCGCCCTGGCTCGTGAAGAATTTCCTGATTTGCACGTTGAAGAAAGAAGCGCAATCTCGATCGCCAGGCGGCTTCAGGATCCGCTGGCCGAGCTTGTAAAAGTCGATCCGAAATCGGTGGGCGTTGGTGAATATCAGCATGACGTTTCGCAAAAAAATTTAAGTGAGTCGCTTGGATTCGTGGTCGAGACGGTTGTTAACCGGGTAGGCGTCAATGTCAATACGGCCTCGCAGGAGTTACTCCAATACATTGCCGGGCTATCTCGGACCGTGGCTGGCAATCTGGTTGCCGGACGTAACGCCAATGGAAGATACAGAAGCCGCGCCGAACTAAAAAAGGTACCACGGCTCGGTCCGCGCGCCTTTGAACAGTCTGCCGGTTTTCTGCGGATTTCCGGCGGTGATGAGCCGCTGGACAATACGCCGATTCATCCAGAAAGCTATTCGGTGACGAATCGCCTACTTGAGCGGATCGGATGTTCACGAGCAATGCTGGGATCGGATCAGCTGAAAGAGAAACTTGAGACAATTGATATTGAGTTTATGGCAGACACTTTATCGATAGGCCGACTGACTTTGAAAGATATCATTGAAGCCCTGATCCGTCCCGGCCGCGATCCGCGTGACGATTTGAAAAAACCGCTTTTGAAAAAAGATGTGCTAAAGATGGAGGACCTGCGGGAAGGTATGCAGCTGGAAGGAACCGTGCGCAACGTCGTCGATTTCGGAGCTTTCGTCGATATTGGCGTCAAACAAGACGGACTTGTTCATATTTCTAAACTTTCCGGGCATTTTGTCAAGCATCCTCTCGATGTCGTCCGGGTCGGACAGATTGTCACTGTCTGGGTAGACAATGTCTCGCTCGATAAAGGCCGGGTAGCTCTGACGATGATTGATCCGAGAAAAAATGGATAAAAACTAGCGACGACTCCTTCACGACTTCAAAGCTGAGAAAGATCACCGTTTTGCGGATTACTGGAGCCGAGAGGGGGCAAGATAATGACAGAAGAAGAACTTCAGGAACTGGTGCAAAAGATCTCCTTGAGGGATTTTCACCGCGCGTTCCGGCATAATGCTTCATTTAATGCAAGGCTGCGAACGACAGGCGGCCGCTACTTACTGACCACGCATTGTCTGGAATTTAATCCGAAGCAGTTTGAGCACTTCGGTCTTGATCCCTTTATAAAGATCATTAAGCATGAGTTGTGTCATTATCATCTTCATCTGGAGGGGCGCGGCTACCGCCATCGGGATACTGATTTTCGAGTACTGCTGCAGCAGGTCGGGGGTTCGCGTTACTGCGGGAAAATTCCCGGGGCCGACAACCGTTCCGAATTTCGTTATACCTACAGATGTACTTCTTGCGGAATGCTTTATAATCGGAAAAGACGATTGGATACTGCCAAGTATGTCTGCGGCTCTTGCGGCGGCAGACTTTGTCTAGAAAAAGGACAACCATTGCCAAAATGAAGTGGTGAATTCATGAAAAGGGGTTGACGTGTGGATTGAATTTATGGTAAATTATTAAGGTCGTCAAAAGGACAACAAAGTTCTTCTTTTTTCGACGAAATAAAAAAGCTGTTGACAAGGCATTGTTATATGAGTATAATTAATTCTTGTGACTCTGCTGGAATATTGATTATTCCACAGTAGCTCAGTGGTAGAGCAATCGGCTGTTAACCGATCGGTCGTAGGTTCGAACCCTACCTGTGGAGCCACGGAGAAGTACCCAAGCTGGCTGAAGGGGCTCCCCTGCTAAGGGAGTAGACGGTGTAAATCGTGCGAGGGTTCGAATCCCTCCTTCTCCGCCATTTTTATGGCCTGTTCGTCAAGTGGTTAAGACACCACCCTTCATGGGAGGTTCATGGGTTCGAATCCCGTACGGGTCACCATAGTTAGAATGGGCAACTGATTCTAAGTGGATTTATCACCGTTTTTTTAATTGTCAATATCAAACTCATGTGAATCGTAACTGATTACATAAGGTTTTTGACTCATAGCCAAACGGTAGGGCGACGGTTAGTTGATCGGCATGTGCTGGTTCGAATCCAGCTGAGTTTTATGAGCCGCTAGCTCAGGGGTAGAGCATCTGACTTTTAATCAGAGGGTCGAGGGTTCAAATCCCTCGCGGCTCATTTTAGCGGGTGTGGCGGAATTGGCAGACGCGCTAGATTTAGGATCTAGTGTTTACGACGTGGGGGTTCGAGTCCCTTCACCCGCACCATTTTAAATAATATGCGGTCGTGGCGGAATGGCAGACGCGCTAGCTTGAGGGGCTAGTGGAGGAAACTTCGTGGAGGTTCGAGTCCTCTCGACCGCATTTTTATTTTTTGCGCCCTTAGCTCAATTGGATAGAGCGTCTGACTACGGATCAGAAGGTTGGGGATTCGACTTCCTCAGGGCGCATTATTTCGGGAAGTGGCTCAGCTTGGTAGAGCATCTGGTTTGGGACCAGAGGGTCGCAGGTTCAAATCCTGTCTTCCCGATCATCAATTTTATTTTTTATGCGGGTGTAGTTTAGTGGTAAAACAAGAGCCTTCCAAGCTCTGGTCGTGGGTCCGATTCCCATCACCCGCTCCATTTTATTTTGAGTGGGCCTGTAGCTCAGCTGGTTAGAGCGCACGCCTGATAAGCGTGAGGTCGGTGGTTCAAGTCCACTCAGGCCCACCATTTATAATGTATAGGAATGTTCCTTGAAAACTAAACAAAAGCCAAGCGTATTTTTAAAGGGCTAGCCCCCTTTAATTAAGAATTTGCTAGGGATCAATAAGCAACGAATGTATGATAATGTACGATAAAGTAATACTTTTTGGAGAGTTTGATCCTGGCTCAGGACGAACGCTGGCGGCGTGCCTAATACATGCAAGTCGAGCGCACTTCAGAGAGCTTGCTCCCTGAAGTGAGCGGCGGATGGGTGAGTAACACGTGGGCAACCTGCCTGTCAGACTGGGATAACTGTGGGAAACCGCAGCTAATACCGGATAACCCCCGGCACCACATGGTGCCGGGTTGAAAGA
>JBHGUY010000047.1:0-86091 GCA_048976585.1 Sporolactobacillus sp.
GAGTAGTCTTTTTTTACTTTTTTTGAGCGTTATCACATTTACGTACAAAAGTATATAAAATTGAAGAGGAATTAAGTATAAGAAAAACTAAGGCGCAGCCGGCATTCAAAGAACTTGGTTACGCCAAGTTTTTCTAATAAATTCGTCAACTGAAAAAACATGGTAGTCTATTAGTCAGGTGAATCCGTAATTCTGGCTATTGTTGTTATTAGGATGATTTAATGAATGAAAATGTTCGAAACCCAGCTCTCATTTCTGTGCATGATTTGGTTCATCCCGACGTATATACCTAATGAACACGGTATTTTGGTCTGGAACGGAGGGGTGGAAATGGATTATGCTAATTATCAGCCGTATTTAAGTCCGGCTCTTGCCAAGGCAACTGATTTGATTATTGAAAGCGGCCAAGGCTGTTATCTGACTGACAGCAAAGGTGAACGCTATTTGGATTTTGTTCAGGGGATTGCCGTGAACAGCCTCGGACATTGTCATCCGGCTGTTGTTCATGCGATTAAGAAACAGGCTGAAAAGTTGATCGATGCCTCCTTTAATTTGGTCAATTATCCGGCAACCTTGGAACTGGCTCGGCGGCTTGCCGATATTGCACCGGGTGATTTGAACTCGGTCTTCTTTTCAAATGGAGGAGCGGAAGCCGTGGATGGGGCGCTGAAACTGGCCCGGGTATATACAAGACGGCCAGTGATCATTGCTTTCAAAGGTTCTTTTCATGGTCGGACTCTCGGTGCGCTTTCGGTAACCGGTTCGAACGCCAAATATCGAAAATATTATGAACCGATGGTTGGTTCGATTTATTTTACCCCATATCCATCCAAGGATTTATGCCCTGCCGGATTTAATGAAGAGCAGCGAACAGATTTTTGTTTGAATGAACTGGATAATATTTTTCGCTATCTGGCAGCTCCTGATCAAGTGGCGGCGATCATCATGGAACCGGTTCAGGGTGAAGGCGGCTATGTGGTACCTCCAAAAAGATTCGTGCAAAATATTCGCAAAATCTGCGATCAGTATGGAATCTTGCTAATTATGGACGAAATTCAGTCGGGTTACGGCCGAACGGGGAAGATGTTTGCCTGTGAGCATTTCCAAGTCGTCCCGGATATCATGACTGTTGGGAAGGCTATTGCCGGCGGCCTGCCGATGAGCGCCGTTCTTTCAACAAAGCCAATCATGTCAGAATGGCATCCGGGCATGCATGGAACGACGTTTGGCGGTCATCCGATTTGCGCCGCGGCAGCGCTCGCTGTTCTGGATGAATTTGAACAGGCGCAGATTCTGGATCAAGTGGTCCATGCCGGAGCCTATTTGAAAAATCAATTGCTGAATTTGCAAAAAAAATATAACTCTATTTCGGATGTTCGCGGTCTTGGTCTGATGCTCGCCATTGAATTTTCGCACGAAGACGGCACCCCGGCCGGTGATGTATTAGCCGCGATTCGGTCAGCCTGCTTGAAAAAACATCTGTTGACGCTTGCCTGCGGTGTTCACGAGAATGGGCTGCGTTTTGCAACACCGTTGAACGTGACCAAAACGGAAATTGATGAAGGGTTGACCATTCTTGAGCAGGCACTGAGCGAGGTCTTTGGCGGGTAATATTCAAGAGATGGGACTGAATTTTTATGGTGAAAAAGAAAATTCTGTTTTATCAGATCGATGACACCCTGGATTACGAGAATCAGCTGCTGGAGGATTGGAAGATCGCCGACATTGAGCTTGGCGAGGCAAAAGATCCTACTGTTGATTTTATTGAGGCGGCGCGGGATGCCGATGGCGTCGTTGTTGAATATCAACAGGTTACCCGCCCGATGCTCGAACAGCTGCCGCGGCTGAAAATCGTTGCGCTGCAGGCCATCGGAGTCGATAACGTCGACCTGGAAGCGGCGACTCGGCAGGGGATCTGTGTCACGAATTGTCCGGGTTTTTGTTCCGAAGAGGTTGCCCTGCATACGATTGGTTTAGTAATTGACTTATCCCGGAAAATTACATTGCTTGATCGAACAGTCCGTGCGGGTAGCTGGGATCCGCTTTATGGTTACCGAACCTACCGGTTAAGCAATAAAACAATCGGCCTTTATTTTTTTGGCAGTATTCCCAAAATGATGATGCCGATGTTGAAAGCTCTGGGGCTCCGCGTCCTTGTTTTTGCACCGACAAAGACTGCTGAATTTTTACAAACGTATGGCGCGGAAAAGGCAGAAACCTTTGATCAACTGTTAACCGAGTCCGATATTTTATCGCTGCATTGTCCATTGACGGAAGAGACCACACATCTTATTTCTAGTCAGGAATTAAAAAGGATGAAGAAGAGTGCCTTTTTAATTAATACCGCGCGCGGTAAAGTTGTCGATGAAGCCGCTCTTGTGCGTGCTCTGAAGACTGGCGAAATTCAGGCAGCCGCAGTCGACGTCATTGAGGATGAAGCGGTGGAAAAAAGTGATTTGTTCACACTTGAGAACACGATCATTACGCCGCATGCGGCATTTATATCGAACGATTCTTTTTATAATGCTCGGAGAATCGCTCTCGATCAGCTTGTTCAGCGTCTCAGTAAAAATAAACGTCCGGACAATCTGGTCAATGCAGGCGTCAGCTTTTAAAGCGCGGTGCCGTCTTTAGGCTTTGCCGCGCACACCCTGACGCGAAAGCTCAATGGAAAATACGAAACCTACCAGGATCCGACGGTTCAGTCAACGGCGCTGCGCCATCCACTTCCAGACTGGCTTGCGGCATTTCTGCCCGGCAAAATGTTGAGAGCTGGCTGAACGGAAGCAAATTGCTGAAAAGCGAAAGGACAAAATGTGTTTATTTTCTGGATAACTTGGAGCGCTGTCTTCGTCAAAATCTGTCTGGATGAAAATATTTTTAGCCTCATGCAGGAATCTCACTTTTTTCGTCGAATAAGGTTATTTGCAGTTGAAATTTCTGACGAAGGAAGGTTGGTCAATGTTCATTAAACCGGTGACAACTCCATACCATTTACTGCAGTACGAGGCTTATGCCCGCAGGCTGCTGCCCGGCCCCATGAAAAAAGAAATCGAGCAGCAGTCACGAAATTATTGGGCAGGATTCAACGGTGAAAAGTCACTTGAACCGGCACTCCGTGCACTGCCGGACAAGGATTATTGAATTTTTCATGATATGCGTTTGTCGAATAATCTCTATTGCTTTCAAAATGACTTTTTGATCCTCACCCTTGGCTTTTTTCTGATTTTGGAAGTTAAAAATATTGTTGGAACGCTGAGCTTTGATTTTGCCGCGCGCACCCTAACGCGAAAGCTCAATGGAAAATACGAAACCTATCAGGATCCGACGGTTCAGTCAACGGCGCTGCGCCATCAACTTCAAGACTGGCTTGCGCTCCATTGCGACTATCTGCCGGAAATGCCGGTTGAAGATCTCGTTGTGTTTTCTCCCCCTGGAACCTATATCAATTTTTTCAATGGCACCCCTGAGCAAGTGCAGAAGGTCATTCGTGGTCCGCTTCTGAAGAAGAAGATTCTCTCGCTGACGAAACGTTACTCGGAGCGACTGACTTCTGCAAAAAGTCTCAAATTACTCTCCCAACGATTGCTTTCCTCCCATCAGCCAAAAAAATTAATTTGATTAGCGACGGCACCTTGGCCGTATCCGATGTGCTAAGCGGCGTCCAATGTCCGTCTTGTGGACACATTCCGATGACGCGCTCCAGACGAAACTGGCACTGCCCGGTTTGTGGACAAGCTTCGCCGAAAGCCCATCAGCCAGCGCTTCACGACTATCAACTGATTTATGGTCCAGAAATCAATAATCGTCAGTTCAGAGATTTTCTGAAACTAGATTCAGGATCGACTGCAAGGTATCTGCTGCAATCTATGCAATTAAAAAGCGAGGGAAAAACGAGCCAGACCAAATATTTTCTAAATTACTAATAGTCTCAGTCTCAGACTGTACTGTTGAACCACAGGCCTGTACTGTTGAACCTCGGCTCGAGAACTGCAGAAGCTCAAGCGCGTACTGTTGAACTTCAACCTGCTACTGAGGAAACCGTTTGGATTAATCCTCATCTAAATGGTTTCCTCTATTATTTAATGGTTCTACCTTATGAATATCCTTTATCGTAATCGTTTTATCAAATTTTCCTCCAGGTCAAGTAGAAAATTTGTTCTTCATTTGGTTTTAAACGGATGGAATAAGCGTTAAACTATTTAGAAGGTTGTGCTGTTAGAAATGAGCTTTAACGAAAACGATTGGCCTGGAGAGTCTGCATGGAATATCTTATTAAATTTGCCTATAGCTTTATCTTACCGCCTGGTTTGTTTGCAACGCTGCTGCTGCTCTTGAGTATCTGGCTGATTCGTCGCCGCTGTGCAATTTGGCGGGTGACCGCCGCCGTCTGCGTGCTGATCTATCTTATGCTTCTGCCAATTACTGGCATTTTGCTTGTGCATCCACTCGAGTATCGCTACGCGCCGCCTGTACATCCGAGCGGCGATGTGATCGTCATGCTCGGTGGCGGGGCAACGCTGGGTACGCCGGATATGAATGGGCGGGGACAGCTTTCTGGGGATGCGGCGAATCGACTGCTGACTGCCTATCGCTTGTATCGAGTCACCCATTTGCCGGTGCTTCTATCCGGCGGCAAGGTCTATCCTGATAGCGGCGTTGAGGCCAAGATCGGCAAACGCCAGCTTATCGCGCTCGGTGTTCCCAAGAGTAAAATATGGATAGAGGACAAAAGCATCACGACACGTACCAATGCCCTGAATACGCGGAAAGTCCTTAGAAAGCATCACCTTAACCGGCCGATACTGGTGACCTCCGCTTTTCACATGCCGCGAGCTGTCCTTAATTTTAAACAGGTCGGTATCCGAGTGCAGCCGTATCCGACGGATTACCTCGTCAGTCGACAACTGGTTATCTATCCCAGTCAATTTGTCCCTTCGTCGGGCGATGTCACGTTCACCGCGCTGAAAGAGTATGTTGGACTTCTGGCTGCCAAGCTCTAGCATCAAAAAGCGGACTCTATTTTGATCTCCAGCATCGCGAAATAATCGATTTCTATGGTATATTATGAGGAGAAAAAAGGATTCATAGATTAAGTAATCAACGGATTGAGTACAACACAGATGGAGCGGACAGGCTATTTAAGGAAATATATTCGGATATAATGAGCCATTTGGTCGAATATATTTTTTTCTTGTGTAACGGGCTCATTTCTTAATCGATGCACCGTGCGGGAGGGCTTGCAGCTATGGAAAAAAAGCGAAATCAACAGCAGTCACGGGCAAAATTGACCGATTTATATCAACAAGAAGCGCAACTCGAGCAGCAGTTAATTCAGATCCGCAATGAAATCGATCGTTTGGAAGGCGAAAATGACGATTTTGATCAGCGACATGCGACCGATATGAAACGATTGTCCGAAATTGAAGAGAGCCTTGCCGCGATTCTTCAAGGAAAAAAGAATGATCCCCTTCCATCAGAAAAGGACCCTGGACCGAGAACGAAGCTTGAATGATCGAGATGATCAGATTTTCATCGGATTGATCTCTTTTTGAATGCTCAGGATGCCGTGAACGAATCAGGGCTCAGCTTTCAGAAACCACTTCGAAACATGAACCGTAAATAGAGAGTCACCTCCTTGAAAAATAAAAGTGTACAAAAAAACAGCCTTTCCGCTAGGAAAACAGCTGTTTTTTTGTTATGAACGAAATTAGTTAGTGAAATACGTTTTAATCACTTTTTTCAATTGATCCGGTTGAAGAATAATTTGATCGTTATTTGCTTTCAGGACATCGTCATACATTTTGGCGCCATTTCCCTTAACCTGACGGTACTTGATTTGCTGTTCCGGATGGAAATCACCCTTGACGCCCAAACCGATACTGACCATGTCCTCCGTGCTCATATTGGTTGCTACGAGGAATTTAGACATTGATCGCGAAAGAGCCGGGAAGCGAGTGACATTGGACGGCTGCATCATTTTCTTGGCGATACCGATTAGTGCGGCTTCCTGCAACTGTTGGCGGCCGTAGTCGGTACCTGGCAGCGAATAGCGCTCATGTGTCACTTCACTGACCATTTCTCCATTAAAATTGTGAACACCAGCAGCAAATACTTTACCTTGATTGCGGGCATGCCAAGCATGTGTCAACCTGACCTGAAAAGGCAGATTCATTTGAATTCCGCCGATTGCATCGACCATATCCTGCAGACCCCAGTAATTGGTTTCTGCATAATAGTTAATCGGCACTCCGGTCAGTCTGGAGATCGACCTCACCGCTTGAACGATGCCGGCTTTGGTTCCATGATTCGCCTGTGCGACATACTGAACGCTGGTCAACTTTGTATAGCCATAGCCGTCCATATAGACACGGGTATCACGGGGAATGCTGAGCATATTGTATGTATGCTTCTTCATATCTGCATGAATCAGCACCATCGAGTCCGTATGACTTGCTTTATCTCCGGGCCGAGCATCTGATCCAATCAGAAGGACATTAAATGTGCCCGCCTTCTGTTTGACACTGCTCTTGGGTGATCCACCGATCGCTGTCAGATGGGCAAAATGATTTTCCGGATTCAACTGATGCCATTTGACACCTGCGTAAGCGACCCCCGCGACAAGCAATACAGCCAATATCAGCAGAACGTAACGCAGGACGCGATGCTTTTTCTTCTTTTTTCTATAATCGCTGCGTGAGCGCCCGGGCATTTTTTCTTGATCCATGATTCGCTCCTGTTCTCTTAGCTGCCGGATAGTGATTCTCTTATAAAATCTATAGAGACATTAGGACAGCTAAGTTCATCAATCAGATTATTAAAAAGATAAAAGTCAACTTGAACAATTTGACTATGAACATTATACTGGATAATTTATCTACTATTCAATACTCGCCCGAAAAATAGATTTTTTAATTACTTTTTAATTGTTCGTGTCGAAGCAGGGTATCAAGGGGGCGTCTTTTGATCTTTCTCCGGTCTTTGATGCAGATTAAGATTAGTGCCGGGCATTTGAATCCCGGCACTTGTTATCTCTTGCTATCAGATCAGAAGAGTATTAGGCTGCCTTTAACTTAGCCGAAATAGGACCCGTCTGGTTTATTTCTTGCTGAGGCGGAAAAGGTTGATTTTTATCGGATCAAAAGAGTCAACGTTTAAATGAAGACACAATTTGATTCAATTCATCGGCGACCAGAGAAAGTCTGGAAGCATTACCCACCACTTCTTCAACGGAACCGGCCTGTTCTTCGGTTGCGGCTGAAATTGTTTGAGTGCCTGTGGATGTCCGATGAGCGGAATCTTCAATGGCCTGATAAGAAGAGGCAGCTCGGAAAGAGGAAATCGAAATCGTGTTGACATCTTTATCCACATTTTCGATTTGTGATTTAATCGATGAAAAATACTTCTCTATTTTGCGGAAGGACTGATCCGTCAGGTCAACGGCATTCATACCTTTGCTGACTTCAGACACGCCCGTTTCCATAGAATGAACCACTTGATTCGTTTCATCTTGTATTTTAGTAATAATCTGATGGACCTGCTGCGCTGAATCGGCAGATTGATCGGCCAGCTTGCGGATTTCTTCGGCGACTACGGCGAAACCACGCCCCTGTTCACCAGCACGGGCTGCTTCGATGGCCGCATTAAATGAAAGAATCTGTGTTTGATCGGCGATATCATTGATCGCTTGAATGATAACATTAATATCGTTGGTTTGGCGACTGAGATTTTCAATAAGGCCAGACAATGTATGAACAGTTTTTTTAATGGTCGTCATGCGCTCCGTGGCCAGATGGACATTTTTTTCACCGTCTGTTACTGTCTCGGTTGATTCCTTTGAAGCATCAGCTAATTGGATCGTCTGCAAGGTTATCGAAGAGATCGACAGATTAATTTCATCCGTTTCTTTTCTGGCCGCATTGACCCGGTGCAGTTGTTCATCGGCACCCGAGGCAACCTCCTGCAGCGAGTGGGCGATTTCATCAGCCGTGGCCTTATTTTCTTCAGTCGAAGCGGTTAGTCCTTGTGAGGATGCCGAGATCTTTCCGGATTTTTCATTTATTAGTTCAATAATTTCGACAAGCGATCGCGTCATTTCTTCCATATTCTGTTTCATAATCGAAAACTCTTTATTCGTCGCGACCGATCCTGTCAGAGGATGGGTCAAATCGCGATTACTGATCGCCTGCATATGGGCATTAAAATGAGCCATCGGTTTCAGAAAAACAAATTGAACGACGAACCAGACAGCGACAACAACGAGGACAATGGTGATCAGTGCGATCACGGCCACTCTGTCAATGATCGGCAGTGCGATTGCCTGAATCTGTGAATTGCTGATTTGCAAATGTGTGTGAAAAGCTTGTTCGATTCCACGGTAGATGGTAAAAAAGATCAGAATATTAGGAATCAGAAAGGCTAAAACAATTAATGGAATAAAAAGTGCACGGATATGTATTTTCGACATCACGGATAATATAGAACCGTTTGAATTATGAACCGCTTTCATATGCTTGTCTCCCCTAACTTTAGGACTATATATAATTAACTATTACCATTCAATATATCGGCATGATCTTGTAAAAATTATAGAGAGAATGAAAAATTAAAAGAATTGTTTTCCTAATAAAAATGATCGCAAATTCATAAAGAATCTACTTATTTTGCCGATATAGGGGGTAGTAGCTAACTATGAAAAGGATTTGGTGAATAAAGTGTCTAAAACTCCACCCGAACAAGGCATGAAGAAAAAAGGTTTATCGCTGAAAGGCACGCTGATCGTTGCCGTGGTTTTATTTACACTCGTTCCGTCGGCAGTCGTCGGACTGATGTCCTATGTCAATGCTGAACGAATACTTAAAAGTCAGATGGCAAACAGTGCGCAAATCAGCGCCAATCTGCTGAATGAAAACATTTCGCAGGTTATACAAAAAGAGTCGAATCGTCTCGATTATTTGTCGACGCATATTTCGGCAGCGACGATGAAAAACGGTGTTGATAAGCAAGTTCTTTCAACATTATTGTCACAGCAACAATCTGATCAAGGGTTGGCACAAGTCTATACCGGCAATAGTAAGGGCTATTATATCTACGCACCGCAGTCATTAATCAAGCCGCAAGGTTATGATCCGAGAAAGAGGCCATGGTATCGGCAGGCTTTAAAACATCCGGGGAAAATGATCGCCTCGGAACCCTACTATTCCCTCATGGTTAAGGGTGTTGTCGTTTCGCTTGCAGAAACCACTGCCGATGAAAAAGGTGTGGTCGCTGTTGATCTGAAACTGGATGATTTAAAAAATATGGTTAACAAGGTGAAAATGGGCGATCATGGCTACAGCTTTGTCCTGACCCGTTCCGGAAAAATCGTGGCGCATCCGACTGAGAGAGCTGGGTATCAGTCGGGTAATAAGGGATTGCTGAAAAAATTAAGTGACAATAAAGCAATCTTTGATAATCAATATAAGGGGAATGAGAAGAAAGAGTTCCTCGTCACCAACTCGGAAACGGGATGGAAGATTGTCAGCACGCTCGACACTTCCGATGTAACGAAGGCTACACATGCCATATTATTCAAGACGATTCTGATCTGTTTATGCACCACTTTGCTTGCTTTCCTGCTCTCCCTCCTTGGTACCATGTATATTCTTCGTCCACTGAGAGATTTAACCCGGGTTGCAGGCAGTGTGGAAAAGAAGCAATTGACCGTCAATGCCGATATCCGACATTTCCGTGAATTTGAGGCGGTCGGCAATGGTTTCAAGCGAATGATTGAGGGCCTTCGGCAGGTGCTTAGCAATGTTGATGAGAAGTCATCGGCTCTTGCCGCATCCTCTGAAGAATTAACTGCTTCGACGGAAGAAAATAAAGCTACGGCAGATGAAGTGGCTCACGCGATCCAGGAGATTGCAACCGGTGCGGCCGATCAATCCGACGCCGTGCGGCAGTCCGAAAAGAATGCCGAAACAATCAATGCGGAAATTGAACGTCTGAAGACGAAGACCGGGATTCTTGACGAGGGGGCATCGGCAGCCAAAGGAAACGTGGATGATGGGAAAAAATCGCTGAGCAAGCTGACAGGGCAAATTCAAACCATCCGCTCAACAAATGAGCAAGTCAACCAATCGCTGGATGATCTCGTCACACAAATGCAATTAATTGATGAGACAAACCAGTTGATTGGGGATATTGCTGGACAGACTCATCTATTGGCTCTCAATGCGGCAATAGAAGCTGCTCGAGCGGGGGAGAATGGGAAAGGCTTTGCTGTCGTCGCCGAAGAGATTCGAAAATTGTCCGATCAGTCGACGAAATCGACTCATCAAATTATGGAGGTCGAGGAGAAAGTTTTCGCGAAGCTGAAAGAATTGTCGCAATCGATTGAGACAAGCGATGATGAGGTGAAAAAAGGGATTACGATTGCCGATCAGGCCGGCCAATCTTTTTCTAAGATCGAAAAAACCGTCTATTCCGTTTCCGATTCTGCCGATGAAATGATTGTGTCAATCAAGAAGATTACGACTGAGACAAACGAGATTGTTAAAACCATCGCCAACATTGCCCGCCTGTCGGAAAATACAAGTTCACTGACTGAGAATGTTTCCGCGGCCGCAGAAGAACAGTCGGCTTCGATGGAAGAAATCGCCAATAATGCCTCTCAGCTCTCATCAATGGCCGATGAATTAAAACAAATCGTTAATCAATTCGATACAGGGAAAGAAAAAAGAAAATAATTACCGCTAGAACATGTGACACGATAGCGCAAAAAAGGGATCTGACCCGGTCAAGGGTCAGATCCCTTTTCAAGGTTCAACAGTACAGGCTCGCGGTTCAACAGTACAACTTTTGCTTCCTGAAACATAGGCACTGCTCCAAGAACATATATTTCAGAGCAGGGAGTCTGCTTCAAATGAAGCCATGATTTGTCCGTATTTCTCAAAGGGGGGGCAAACTTATTGGAACTCATCCAACAATCAGAAACGCTGGAACTGGTGCATGAAAATGGTAATTGGCTGCTCAGCAGAACGGCTGGTTTTTCGCCTGTTCAGATGGTTGCCGCTGCAGCAGCGGCATGCAGTACCTATGTGTTAGAAGAATTAATCGGCCGGGATCAGATCCCCTGTCGCTTGGTACGTGTTCTTTTTGATTATTTGGAAGATCCGGCCTATCCTCATCCGGTGTCGCAAATTAACGTCCTTTTTTACCTTCAGACTGATGAGAAGCTGCATGGAGAAATTAGGAAGGCGTTTCTGGAGATTCCTCAGAATTGCCCGGTGATCCAGTCGCTTCATCCGCGAATTCAGGTGAATGAATCGATTATTTTTGTTGCCGCCTGAGTGTGTTCTTGGATAGAAAATAGAGTAGAAACAATATCTGGAAACTGCTGCGCGGTCTCCGGATATTGTTTTTTCTTTGAGCAAATTTAACAGATAAAGCAGAAAATGATAACCTATGAAAGACTATTGACAAATATTTATAAAAATAGGAAAATAAAAATAATATATACGAAATTATTATCGTAATAAAAAATAATCAAATCTATTTTAATAGGAGTGTGTGTATGTCTGGGTGTTCTTTTGATCGGATCATATGTCGAGATCAAACCAATAGTGTGAAATGGGATGGTGCGGAGGAACGCTTCGGTCGTCCTGAATTATTGCCGCTGTGGATTGCCGACATGGATTTTTGCACGGCCGATCCGATTCTTGATGAAATGAAGAGAGTCCTCGAACACGGTATTTTTGGTTATACACGATGCCCGTCAACGGTGAAAACGGCGATTCAGAGCTGGCTACTGCGGCTTTATCAATGGAATGTCGCCCGGACGTCAATTGTTTTTAATCATAATGTTGTTTCGAGTATAGCGCTTGCCTTGCGCGCTCTGACTCTTAAAGGCGACAAGATACTGATTCTCAGTCCGGTATACAATCCTTTCTTTGAACAGATTGAGCAGCTCGGACGCCAGGTGGTGAAATCAGAATTGGTTATCAAGGATGGCCGATATGCCATGGACCTTGAAGATATGGAAGATAAAATCAACCAAGAGAAGGTTCGATGCCTTCTCTTTTGTTCTCCCCATAATCCGGGAGGGCGCGTTTGGAACAAGGAGGAATTGGAGGCTGTACTCCTTCTCGCAGAAAATTACCAGATTCCGATTATTTCCGATGAAATCCACTCGGATTTAATTCTACCAGGGGGAAAGCATCAGCCAATCGGTCAGATGGCGGTGGCTCGGAATGTCAAGGTGGTCACGTTAATGGCACCGACAAAGACTTTTAATCTCGCAGGTATTGGTCCATCCTATTTACTTATTTTCGATCCGGAAATCAGGAAAACAATTCAGGCATTGCAAAAATCGATGGTCTATCCGGAAATTAGTCCTTTCCAAATCGCAGCAATGACTGCAGCCTATACAAAAGGAGAAAAATGGCTTACCGAACTGCTTGACTATATTGCAGAAAATATAGCTTATGTGATCTCTGCTTTTGCGGGAGTGGATGAACTTTACTGCATAAGATCGGAAGCGACCTATCTGATGTGGGTCCGCTATGCGGATTTAGGAGTGACGGAATCCGAACTGAATACCGCCTTTCTGGAGAATGGTGTCGCGCTTCAAATGGGCAGCACCTATGGCGAATCGGGTAATGGCTATTTCCGGATGAACATAGCAGCCCCGCAGGCGACGGTTGTAGAAGGGACACGGCGCATTCTCAATGCTGTTCAGCAA
Organism: Sporolactobacillus sp.; assembly: GCA_048976585.1. Taxonomy (GTDB): domain Bacteria; phylum Bacillota; class Bacilli; order Bacillales; family Sporolactobacillaceae; genus Sporolactobacillus. The sequence goes on from JBHGUY010000047.1 coordinate 12,725, forward strand.
TTGAAGGAGAGTCGAGTGAATAAAACATCCGCAGCCAAATCCTCCATTTGACTTTTGCAAGGGATTATTTAGCAGAGGTAGAAGGGAATGATCGAAAATAATGGTTATTGCCCTGATTTTTTCAGAGATAGTGATCTTTCCGTTCTCCCGCCTCTTGAAGGAGCTGTCCTCCTGTGTTACGCTTCGGAAAGAAATAGATCTGCGATGACGCATGAAATTTAAAGCTTTGATCTGAAAGAAGGAGCAGCAATGGTCATCCATAATGTCATGGAAGAAGCGGTGCAGGATCTTCTTGAGAGATATTGGGATCAGTTGCCACTATCCTGTCATTGCGAGACCTGCAAGGCGGATGTGTTCGCACTTTGCATGAACCAGCTTCAGCCGCGTTACGCCAGTCACTCGGTCGGCAGCATGTATGCTAAGGCGAATTTGATGACTGATCAAGCGCGCGCAACCATTTTAACGGCAATCACGGAGAGCGCAAAGACGGTATCCACACATCCGCATCACTAATGGACAAACTTCAAACAGGTTTTTTGAAAATCAACAAACAAGAGGACTGCCTTCGGGGACAGTCCTCTTGTTTATATAATAATGTGCGATTCGTCCTTAGGATTACTGAGCCATTCGCCTTTTTACGCAGATGTTTCTGACGGATTGTTTGCCAATGTCTTTAAAACGGCCGTGGTCAGAATGCGGACACCGTCAAACATTGCCTCATGGCGAAAATGCATTTTCGGATGGTGCAGACCTGGTTCCAAACCGCAACCCAATCCAAGCATGGTTGATTTGATTTGCGGATTACGCACGGCATATTGATGGAAATCATCACCGCCGCTAGAAGCTGCCGCGGGATCATAATGGTCGGATCCAAGAACCTCCTTGATTGCCTCGCCCATGATTTCGATTGCTTCTGGGGCAGATATCGCCGCGACACTGCCCGGTGTGCCACCGAGTTCAATGCTGACACCATAGGCAGCCGCCACAGATTGAATGACTTGTTCGGTTTTTTGAAAAAGCTCATGCATGGCTTCATTCGTCTGCGCGCGAGCATCAAGGACAAAAGTCGCTGAACCGGGAATAATGTTCGCGGCGGAACCGGCATGAAGATTTGTCATTTTAATACTAAACGGAATCATCGGATTGAGATGGATATGACTGATTGCGTTGACAATTGAAGTCGCTACTTCGATGGCGTTTGTGCCGAGGTGTGGCCTGGACGCATGAGCATCCTCTCCATGGATTGTTCCGGTAATCGATCGGCAGGCTCCATGAAGAATCGCCGGTTTTGCACGTCCGTCCGCCGTTTCCTGCACGGGACGAAGATGGACGCCGTAAAAATAATCAGCGTCATCGAGAACCCCGCGCTTGGACAGCTCGATCGCGCCTCGCCCGATCTCCTCAGCAGGCTGAAAGACGAGGCGGATGGTTCCGGATGGGCGATTATCCATTTGTTTCAAGAGAATGGCTGTGCCGAGCACCATCGCCATATGTGCATCATGACCGCAGGAGTGGTTGGCCTGCAGTTGGCCATCCACTTCTTGCCAGAGGGCGTCCATATCCGCGCGCAGTCCGACGACTGGTTTTCCCGTGCCGATCTCGGCAATAACACCCGGGCAATCGGCGAAGGTGCGTGTCCGAAACCCGATCTCATCCAACTGTTTTTTTATAAACTGCGTGGTTTGAACCTCACGCATACTAATCTCACCATGCGTGTGCAGATAATCAAAGTAATCTAAAATGTGTTTTTCTAATGCTTTACTCGGCTTCACGGTCATCGATCAAATCACTTCCCAGTTTGTTCGGATTTGTTAAGAAATTAATCACAATTTTTTAACAGGATAAGAAAGTATAAAAAAATAGAGCAGGGAAGCGCAGGGACGAGATGCCTGCGGGAAGAGCAGGCTAAGAGAGACCCCGCAGACTCGTGCCTGACCGAGGAGACTCTCAGACTGCCCGCGGCAAGCGAGTCTCCGGAGCGTACCTGCGAGTCAAAGAACCAGGCGTTTTTTGCCCAGTTTTTCTAAATTTATCAATCTATTTTTAACGTAACATGAAGAAGCAGGCCTGACAAGTTAAAAAAAATCTCTCAGATTTGTAGAAACGGCGAGACCTGCTAAAATAAAAAAGTAGAGAATTTCACTGATATATTTATTTTCAACAGAGAAATAACAGAAAATCACTGGGGATCGTGCGGAAACGGATTCAGAAAGAGGGCTTTGAGATGAATGTACTTTTTTGCGTGGGGAAATCCTATTTCCCGGTTCATCAATTAATTGTCAATAAGCTGGAAGCAACGGGTGCGCGGGTGACTTGCCTAATGTATGACGAAGCGCAGAATAAGCAGAACATTATTGAAAAAATTCACGACGCAGCGATTTATATTACGGCCGTCGCCCCCGCTGACCGAGCCGTCATTGATGCGGCACCCAATTTGAAGTATATATTGAAAACCGGCACTGGACTTGATAATGTCGATATGGATTATGCCACTGAAAAGGGTATCCGTGTTAGCAATGCGCCTGGAGAAAATGCGACGGCTGTCGCCGAACTTGCGGTCGGGCTGATTATCGGCATTTCAAGGAAAATTCCGCAGCTTGATCGGGCAACCAAGCACGGAATTTGGACGCATAGCAATGGCTTTGAACTACAGGGGAAAACACTGGGCATCATTGGCTTCGGAGCGATAGGCATTCATATTGCCCGCATGGCTGCAGCCTTTTCGATGAAACGGATCGCCTATGGCACGCATAGGGATTATGAAACCGCGGGTCAGCTGGGGGTTACTTTTGTTGAACTGGATCAGCTGCTTCAAGAGGCGGATTATGTGGTGGTTAGCACGGCGCTAAAAAAATCCAACTATCATTTGCTGGACGAAGCGGCAATTGCCAAGATGAAGTCTACTGCGTTTCTGATCAACGTTTCTCGCGGCGCGGTGATAGACAGTGAGGCGCTTTTTGCAGCACTCAAAGGCAAAAAAATCGGCGGTGCCGCTCTCGATGTGTTGGAGACGGAACCGCCGGCAGAACCCTTACCCGATTTGGATAATTTGATTGTCACGCCGCATATCGGCGGCACAACACAGGAAAGTGTGCAGCGTGTGGCGATTGTTACGATCGATAATGTCCGCCGATTTATCCATCAGGAACCGCTTCGTTATGTCGCCAACGAAAAAGAGCTAAATGGGGGGAAATAAGATAAGCCGTCAACGCGGCGTTTCATCGTGCTGCGGCTGCGGAAAGACGCGCTCCGGATCCAGCGGTCGCTCTTTGGCTGTTAATTCTTCTGGGGTCAGGGAATAGACAGCAGTGGCGCTGCCAAGCGAGGAACGATATTTTTCGACATGCTTCGTGGCAAGCGGACGCGAGAAGTAGCCGGGGACGTATTTATCCAGCAATTGCTGCATCGCATCCGTCCGTTCACTGAGGTCGCTCAACCGACTGACACGGCCGAAGATCATGACGCTCAGATAGGCGGTATCGGTGTGTGCCGGAACGGGATGGGCAAGCGTCGCATACTCGTGAGCAACCGTGAAACAGGCAATAGGTTCTGTTTCCAGGATCGCCGCTTTTCTGCCGCTGTCGGCACCGTGAAAATAAATTCTCCCATTGCTCCAGACAAAATTAAGCGGAACAACGTAAGGGGAGGCCTCATCGTTTAAACCCAGATAGCCGATTCTTGATTCGATTAGAAATTGATTGATTTTTTTCTCATCTGTGCAGGCCTGGTTTTCGTTCCGAATCTTCATCGGTCGCCACTCCAAATCTCTTTACCGGATTTTTTAAATATGTTTATTATAATTGAAAAATATAGAAAATAGGGAAATATTCACAAGATATTCGTGAAAAAATGTTTTATCTTGAATCTTTGCTTTCAACATTGTTTTTCAATGATTGAGAATCGGGTCTGCTTTTTTTATGGAAAGATGGCAGATGATCGGGTATTCTTGAAGAAAGACAGCGAAAAAAATGACCATTCAGCGAGAGGAAGAGTGTAATATGAGCAATTTTAACAAAGAGCTGCAGCTTGCTCCGAAGACCCTATTCATTGGCGGAGAATGGGTAAACGCGATCAGCGGTGAAACGTCGCCTGTCGTTAATCCGGCTACAGGTGAAGTGATTACCGAAGTTGCCTACGGCAATGCCGTCGATACTGAAAAAGCGATAAAGGCTGCGCAGCAGGCATTTCCGGCATGGGCACAGCTGGCTGTCGATAAGCGTGTCGCTATTTTGCGCCGAATGGCAGATTCAGTCATCGCACATGCCGATGAACTGGCGAAAATCATGACCATTGAGCAGGGGAAGCCACTTGCCCAGGCAAAGGGAGAGGTTCTTGCCGGGGCTGAATCGATTCGCTGGTATGCAGAAGAAGCCCGGCGAATCTATGGTGAAACGATTCCCGGTCCGAATGGTCATCTTTTTTTGGTGAAAAAAGAACCGCTCGGTGTTGTCGGTGCGATTACTCCCTGGAATTTCCCGTCATCGATGATAACGCGTAAAATATCGCCGGCAATCGCGACAGGAAATACAGTTGTGCTGAAACCGTCACCGGAGACGCCATTGTCGGCAACGGCATTGCTCGCCCTGTTCCAAGAAGCGGGACTTCCTGCAGGTGTAGTGAATCTGGTCATGGGCGATGCACCGGCAATCGGCAAAGCCTTGACGGACAGTGATATCGTCCGCAAAATTACGTTCACCGGATCGACCGCGGTTGGGAAAATGCTGTTTAGCCAGTCGGCAGACACGGTGAAAAAGGTGTCGCTGGAGCTTGGCGGACATGCGCCTTTTATTGTTTTTGAGGATACCGATCTCGATCACGTCGTTTCTGATCTCACCAGTGCTAAATTCAGGAATAACGGGCAGGTCTGCACCTCGCCGAATCGAATTTTTGTTCAGAAAACCGTTCTTGCGTCCTTCACCCAAAAATTAGTCGCTGCTGTGAAAAAGGTCAAGGTCGGCAATGGACTGAGCGGTGATGTGGATGCCGGGCCGCTGATTCGCGAAGACGCCATTAGCAAAATCGATCGGCAGATCGCCGATGCGAAAGAGAAGGGAGCCGCCATCCTTGTTGGTGGCAAACGGTTGACAACCGGTGATTATGCCAAAGGTTATTTCTATGCACCGACCGTTCTCTCCGGTGTGACCAATCAAATGAAAATATTTTACGAAGAAACATTTGGCCCGGTTCTGCCAGTGATCGCCTTTTCCAGTACCGAAGAAGTCATTGAAATGGCAAATGACACGGTATATGGGCTTGCCAGCTATTTCTATACGCGAGACGTCAGGCGGATTGCCCGGGTCAGTGATGGCCTGCAATACGGCATGGTCGGTGTCAATAGTAGCAGTGTCGCTTATCCGCAGGCCCCGTTTGGCGGCGTCAAACATTCCGGCTTTGGTAGAGAAAATGGTCGCCAAGGTGTTGAAGACTACCTGAATGTGAAATTTGTCGATTTGAATTACGATCTTTGATCATAAAAAACAAAAACTTAAATCAGGAAGGAAGAATAATGAAGATTATTCTTCCTTTTTTAATCGCGCTGAACAGCTGTATAGAGGACGACACGATCAGGTTTGTACAAGGTTTTAGAGATATTAAAAATCACACCATTATTCAAACAAATGATTTCCGAGATCTCTAGACTGGAAGAACCTTCTGGAAGTTCCAATTGCCTGCACGCCTCTCGGGAGAGCGGAATGACTGAAATATATTCATCGGAGAAACGAATATTCAGCTTCATATCGTCGACCAAATATTGGTAAATGGATTGCCTGGCGATATCTCTGTTTAGATACCGGACAATTTCTTTATTATAAAAGGCATCTTCAATCGAAAGCGGTTTTCCATCCAGGAACCTTAGCCTTTTCACTCGATAGATCGGCGTACCTGCCGAGCAATCGAATTGTTTCGCAAGCTTTTCATCGGCTGGAAGGACCGTGAAATCTAAAACTTTAGAAGTGATTTTGTGTTCCGGCAAAACGCTGCTCAATCCAACCTTTAAAGATAAATTAATGACGATCCGGTTGTTAATGATTCTTTTATTAATATAAAGTCCGCTCCCCTGTATTTTGTGGATACTTCCCTGCTTCACCAAGATATTGATTGCACTGCGGATGGTATTGCGGCTGCAGTGATAGATCCTGAGCAGCTCCTTCTCGGTTGGCAGTTTTTCTTGAAAATTTCCTTCTTGTATCCGCTTATTTATATCCTCGGCAATTTCTTTATACTTAGGCATGGCATTGTCACTCCTTGGCGTTTTCCATTTTATATTAACGGAGAACAGAGCTTTTCACAAATCATAATTGTTGGTACTTTACAAATTGATACCAACAAATTATACTATATTCGTTAAAAAAGAAAGCGATTACATTTTGAGGAGGGAGCATCAAAATGAAAATTGTCTTGTGCTGTGCTGCCGGGATGTCTACGAGTTTATTGGTCTCAAAAATGGAAGTGGCCGCAAAACAGCAGGGGAAGGTTTACACCATTGTTGCTGTACCGGCTGAACAGGTTGAAAATGAGCTTGGTTCAGCAAATGTTTTGCTTCTAGGGCCGCAAGTTCGCTATCTGCTCACTAAGTTTAAGAAGCTAGGTGATGAAAAGAATGTGCCGGTTGCGGTCATCGGTGCTGTTGAATACGGGACAATGAATGGAGCCAAAGTCTTAGCGCAGGCAGAGAGTCTGATAACAAAATAAGGAGTTTGGAGAGGGGCTGTTTAAAATGAGTGAAAAGGGAAATTTTCTCGAAGAAAAAGTACTTCCGATTGCCGGGAAGATTGCCAGTCAGCGACATCTTGTTGCGCTGCGTGATGGAATTATACTTGCGATGCCATTGATTATTATTGGATCAGTCTTCTTGATCATTGCCAATTTTCCAATTCCCGCTTATCAGAACTTTATGGCTGCGCATCTCGGTAAAAATTGGGCAACGATTACTCAATATCCGGTGAGTGCGACTTTTAATATCATGGGACTTGTCGCTGCGTTTGGGATCGCCTATCATCTCGCCAAGAGTTATAAAGTGGACGCGCTCTCGGCTGGAATCATCTCTGTCGCCGCTTTTTTACTGGCCATCCCGCTCGATAAGTTGGGCAATGTTCCGCTTGCGCTCCTGGGCAGCCAAGGACTCTTCATGGCAATCATTTTTGGGCTAGGGGCGACTGAAATCTATCGGTTCTTTATTCAGAAGAAGATTACGATTAAAATGCCTGAATCTGTGCCTCCGGCAGTCAGTAAATCATTTTCAGCACTCATTCCTGGATTTGTTGTCGTTCTACTCGTTTGGATTCTTCGGATTCTCATTGAACAAACGTCGATTGGCAGTATTCCTAATGTGATTACATCGATTGTCGGCAAACCGTTAAGCATGGTTGGCGGGACATACGTTGGCAGTTTGATTGCTGAATTCTTTATCGTTTTCCTATGGTCCTTCGGTATCCACGGTGCAAATATCGTCGGTGGCATTATGGCCCCTATTTGGTACGGGGCAATGGACGCCAACCGCGTAGCTTTTCAAGCCCATCATGTCTTACCGAATATAGTAACCCAACAGATTTTTGATAATTTTATTAATCTCGGCGGTTCCGGAACAACCATTGCCTTGGCCTTCATGATTGCCTTTTTGGCGAGAAGCAAAGAATTAAAAGCATTGGGAAAACTGATTGTCGGACCCGCCCTTTTTAATATTAATGAGCCGGTATTATTTGGATTGCCCATTGTCATGAATCCCTTAATGATTGTTCCATTTGTCCTGACTCCAATGATGGTTCTGACCACAACCTATTTCTCGATGAAATTCGGCTGGGTCGCATTAACCGCAGGTGTCGCTGTTCCATGGACGACTCCGCCGATTATTTCCGGTTATCTGGCGACTGGCGGTCATCTTTCCGGTGCTGTCATCCAGGTAGTGAACATCATACTCTCGTTCTTCATCTACTATCCTTTCTTCCGTGTGGTCGATAAGCAGAAAGTAATGGAGGAAACAGAATACGAGAAAGAACACGGAATAACTAGTCCTGATGACGGTGTTCCGCTGACAGACTAATTTATAAAAAAGGTGAGCAATGATGAGACAAGAAAATGTTTTCCAATTAATTCTGCATGGCGGGAATGGGCGAAGTTTTGCGATGGAGTCCATTTTTCTGGCCAAAGAGGGAAAGATCCAGGAAGCCAAAGACAGCCTGAAAAAAGCCGGAGATGAACTCATCCAGGCACACCATATACAAACCAAGGCCTTGCAGGACGAAATCAACAAGGCGGACTCCGATGCTGTGAACGCCGTCTCTTTGCTGGAAGTTCATGGGCAGGATCATTTAATGAATGCAATGACTGTCCGGGATTTGGCGACAGAAATTGTTGATCTCTATGATTATATTGATAAGAAATTTGAGGAGCGATAAGCGGTTCCGCCACTTGATCTGTATAAAAATAGAGATGGCTAGAAATAGAAAAGGAGACAGCTTGACAATGACACAACAAAAAGCATTATTTCCAGAGAAATTTTTGTTCGGCGGTGCACTAGCCGGAAATCAATACGAAGGCGGGTATGACCAAGGGGGAAAGGGACTCTCGATCGTTGACGTAGAACCTGCGGGCAGTAAGCGCGATGATATGCTCCATCACCCCAAAAAATATCTTGATATTCAAGATAATTTATACTATCCGTCGCATGAAGGCATTGATTTCTACTCACATTACAAGGAAGACATTAAGCTGTTTGCGGAAATGCATTTTACGGCCTTGCGTTTCTCGATTGCCTGGTCACGAATTTTTCCAAATGGTGATGAAATAGAACCCAATGAAGAAGGATTCAGATTCTATGATCGGGTACTTGATGAATTGGATAAATATAATATTGAGCCGATTCTGACGATCTCTCATTATGAGACGCCGCTTGGTCTGGTTAAAAAATACGGCGGCTGGAAGAATCAACGGTTAATTGACTTCTATTTGCGATTTGCCGAGGCACTTTTTCAACGCTATGGTTCACGTGTCAAATACTGGATGAGTTTTAACGAAATCAATTGCGTGACGACTAGCCCTTTTATTGCCGGTGCTCTGGTTCTGGATGACGAAGAAAATAAACTTCAGGCTATTTATCAAGCCTCTCACTATGAACTGGTTGCCAGCAGTCTGGCGACCAAGAGCCTCCACGAACGCGTGCCTGGAGCACAAATGGGTTGCATGCTTGCCTTTTCGCCTTTTTATCCGAAAACATGCAACCCAGAGGATCAATTAGCGGCTCTGCAGCAAAATCGGGCCACACTTTTCTATGGAGATGTCCATTCCAGGGGACGTTATCCGGCGTATATGCAGCGTTTTTTTGAAGAAAATGGAATTCACTTGGAAATGACTGACGAAGAGAGGAAGATCCTCCAAGAAAATACAGTTGACTATATTGCCTTCAGTTATTATATGAGTTTCACGACCGATGCGGCTCATCCGAACTCTCAGGCGAAAGGATTTTTTGAATCCGTCGATAATCCCTATCTGGAACATTCAGACTGGGGATGGCCGATTGATCCGAAAGGATTGCGCTATGCCTTGAATTTCCTTTATGATCGCTATCAAAAGCCACTTTTCATCGTTGAAAATGGTTTGGGGGCGAAGGATGAGGTCGGGGATGATGGTAAGATTCAGGATGATTACCGGATCAACTACTTGAATGATCATCTGGTGCAGGCTGCGGAAGCCATTAAAGATGGCGTTGAGCTGATCGGCTATACCTCATGGGGACCGATTGATGTTGTCAGTGCCGGCTCCGGTGAGATGGAAAAACGTTACGGTTATATTTATGTTGATCGAGATAATGAAGGCAATGGAACTTTGGAACGCCGCAAAAAAAAGAGCTTCGACTGGTACAGAGGTGTCATTGATTCTAAAGGAGGAACACTTCGGCCCCAATGAAGAAAGTTTCAGCCGGAGTGATTTCTTTGGCGTGTGCTAATTAAAGACGAGGTTTCTCCATCGATGTAACATTTTTTCAAGTGAAAATTATTGGATTCAACTTTCAAAACGAGAGGAAATTTTTCCTCTCGTTTATTCGAGCGGGTAAATATATCATCGTTTCAGCCATAGATGGCCTGATGCAGACGCTGAACAGCCAAAGGAATTTGTTCGGTAGGTAGGTTGGCGAATCCAATGATGAATGTTGGTTTGTTTGTAAAATAATTTTCTTTTAAAATGCAACGCTCGAAACTGTACAATTCCAACTTTTCATCAGAAGCTCTGCTGACAATTTCTTGCATTGTTAAGTCGGTCTCAAATTTGGCTAAAAAGTGAAGGCCGGCATTGATTCCATAGATTTTCATCTTATCGCCAAAACATTTGGCCATTTCTTCAATCAGCCGGATTCGCCGGGATTCATAGATCTGTCGCATACTCTTTATATGCTTATGGTAATCACCGGAATCGATGAATTGCTGGAGAGTAATTTGCGCAAGTACATTGCAGGTCTGCATCAGAAAGGAGTATCGTTCACGGGCCGCCCTGAGTAATTGTTCCGGCAGGATCATATAGCTTAACCGAAAACCGGGAAGCAGCGATTTAGAGAAAGAGCCGAGATAGATCACGCGATTGAAGGTATCCAGTCCCTGAAGACAGGCGATAGAGTCCGTCTGATATTTAAATTCACTATCATAGTCATCCTCAATAATATACCGCCCCTGCTGCTTGCCAGCCCAGTTCAAAAGCTGAATGCGCCGTGAAATGGGCATCACAATCCCTGTTGGAAATTGATGGGAAGGCGTTACATAGACAATCTTCGGATCCGCTTGTTTCAAATCATCGAGAGAAATCCCTTTCTTATCCAGTTTTATTGTCTCTACCGGGATGTTCAATGTACACAGAAGATGATAAATACGTTGGTAACCCGGATCTTCCATCGCAAACAGCGTATTTTTATCAAAGAGTCCTGACAGGATCTGAATCAGGACTTGTGTGCCACTGCCCAAAATGATTTGTTCGGGAAAACATTTAACTCCTCGTGTGATCGATAAGAGCTGAGAAATGGAGCGGCGAACCGAATAAATGCCTTGAGGATAGGTAGCAGGATCATCATCCAAGGTGTTTTTCCAGAGCTTCAGTGCTTTATGCTCGCCTTTCATCCAGGCATCAAAAGGAAAGAGTGTCCGATCGATCGACATATGAGAAAAGGACAGCCAATCCTGCCGGCTGCGCGGGGTTTCAATGAGATCGGCATTTAGCATTTTTTCCTGATTCTCGGACACAGGAATGGCATCCAGTTTCTCGACGAAAAAACCTTTGCGCTCGATGGCATAAATATAACCTTCTGCCAACAATTGCTGATAGGCGCCGCTGATCGAATTCACACTGACATTCAGACTTTTTGCCAGTTCTCGTTTTGAAGGCAATTTTTGATCAGGAAGAAAATGGCGGAGCAGAATCTCCCTCTTTAAATTTTTATAGATTTGGCGGTATTTATAATCGGATCGATTTTCAGAGCTCACTGTAGGAGAAATCATGAAAGTTACCTCCCTGATACCATAATTATTTGAAAATTGATACTATACATAATACCAAAAAATATTCAAAATATCTAATAAGGGGAGATGATGTAACGTGTTAAAGGAAAATATCCTGACATTATCTACAGCGGAATGGCAGAAAAAGCGTGATAAATATGTTTCTGCCGCAGTTGGAAACGGAAATAGGCATCTGGCGGCCCATGCCTTCGGTGCAGAAGTGGAAACTATTGATGGAACAAAGTTCATTGATTTTGCCGGAGCAATTGGTGTTCAGAATGTCGGGCATTGCCATCCCAGGGTTGTTGAAGCCGTTAAACGGGCCTTGGAAAAATATATTCTTCCGGGTTTCAATGTGATCATGTATCCCGAATATATTGAACTTTGTGAGAAAATCTGTCAAGTGGCACCCGGTTCCTTTGATAAAAAAGTGATTTTGCTTAATTCGGGTGCTGAGGCCGTTGAAAATGCCGTGAAGATTGCCAGACGCTATACCGGTCGATCAGCTGTCGTTTCGTTTGATCGGGCTTTCCATGGTCGAACGAATCTGACGATGAGCATGACGAGCAAGGTCAAGCCCTATAAATACGGTTTCGGACCTTTTACTTCAGAAGTTTATCAGGCGCCTTATCCCTATTATTATCGCAAACCGCAAGGAATGACTGATGAAACCTATGATCAGAAAGTGATTGAAGCCTTTGAAGATTTCTTTCTTGGGACAGTCGCCCCCGAAATGGTCGCTTGCCTGATCATGGAGCCGGTGCAAGGTGAAGGTGGTTTTGTTATTCCATCAAAGAAATTTGTGCAGTATGTCAGAGATTTCTGTACGAAACACGGGATTGTGTTTATTGCCGATGAAATTCAATCGGGATTCGCCCGAACAGGGAAAATGTTTGCAATTGAAAATTTTGATGTGGTTCCTGATCTGATGACAATCTCCAAATCATTAGCCGCCGGTTTTCCTCTTAGTGGTGTTGTCGGCAAGGCAGAGATCCTTGATGCCTGCGATCTGAAAGGATCGCTTGGCGGAACTTATTGCGGTAACCCCTTGGCCTGTGCAGCTGCACTTGCCGTTCTGGAGGTCATTGACGAGGAACATCTGCTCGAAAAGGCGGAGCATATCGGGAGTTTGTTTGAACAGCAGGCACTGGAGTGGAAGACAAAATATCCGTTTATTGGAGATGTTCGCCGATTAGGGGCGATGGCAGCGATTGAATTTGTTGAAGATCCGCTGACAAAATTGCCGGATAAAGAACGAACAGGGAAAATCGTTCAGTACGCTAATGATCACGGCCTGCTGCTGTTGAATGCCGGATTGAAGGGCAATTGCATCCGGCTGCTCTGTCCGCTCGTCATTTCTGATGAACAATTATCCCGCGGCCTGGCGATCATTCAGGAGGGCATCGAAACGACGCTACAGAAAGGTTAACTGGACGTTCATTGACTCATCAAACAAATGTAATTATATTAGTAATATTCTAAAAAATAAGAATATACAGAGGAGGTTCATTTTATGAAAAAGCTAATCGTCTTATTCGCAGCTGTTGCTCTTTTAATTAGCGTTTTATCTGGTTGCGGCGCACAATCGGGCAGTTCATCCAGCAAGCACTCATCGTCAGATACCTTGGCTGCCGCCAAAAAAAAAGGCGTGTTGGTCGTTGGGTCATCGAACGATGCGCCTTTTGCATATATGGATCAGTCAACACATAAATTTTCAGGGATCGATGCCGATATTATCAAAGAAGTCGCTAAACGGTTAGGTATTCCGAAGGTTGAAATGAAGCAGACCAAATTTGAAAATCTGCTGCTTGAATTAAACAATAAGAATGTCGATCTTGTCACCGATGGCATGTACATCAACCCGCAGCGGCAGAAGATCGCGAAGTTTACCACGATATGGTATACGGAAGGCGAAGCGATTCTGATTCCGAAAAAATCACCAATTAAAAGTGTTGCCGATTTAAAGGACAAGACCATTGGTGCTCAAAAAGGGACAGCTTTCTTTGACTTAGCCAACAAAATGAAACAGGAAGGCAAAATCAAGCAAGTTAATGTCTTCGGTTCTCAGTCTGATCTTGAACTTGCCGTAAATACTGGAAAAATTGACGGATGCATCACAGACGGAGCCGTGGCTGCCTACAGCCTCAAGAAAGATCCGACGCTGAATCTTAAAATATTACAGCCCTACAAACCGCAGGCTTCAGGCATGATTGGTGCCGCCGCACGAAAGAGCGATACGAAACTGGTCACAGCGATCAATAAACAGATTAATATCCTGAAGCAAAATGGTTTTATCAAAAAGGAGCTCAAAAAGTGGGGCATGCCTGCTAACTATTATGTGCCTGTCAAATAAAGTTTCTCGCACAAAGCCAGCAATAACTCCTTAGTGAGGTGTTTGGAATGGACATATTAAATAGTCTGGACTTTGGCACAGCAATCCGGCAATTGACACCGCAGCTTTTGCAAGGTTTGGTGATTACCCTCGAAGCTACAATAGGCGGCTTCGTGCTTGCAATGATTCTTGGCGTCCTGATTGGTGTCGGAAGACTATCCGGTCATAAAATACTTAATGGTTTTCTTGTCTGCATTCTGGAAATTGTTCGAGGAACGCCGCTTCTCGTTCAATTAGTCTATATGTTTTACGTAGTACCGCTGCTCATTTCTCTGGTCATCCAATTCTTTATTCCTGGATACCAGTTCCGCATGGATCCCTTGCTCTCTGGTGTACTCGGACTTGGAATTAATTATGGCTGCTATATGTCCGAGGTTGTCCGCTCTTCGGTTATCTCGATACATAAGGGGCAGACTGAAGCAGCACTCGCGCTTGGCTATACGCACAGGCAGACGATGTGGTCTGTGATTATCCCGCAGGCCACGCGAAACTCGATACCTGTTTTTGGTAATTATATGATCATGATGATTAAGGATACTTCCTTGCTTGCTTTTATAACCGTTAACGATTTGCTCCTGCGTACTCAGGCCTATGCCTCGCAAACCTTTCTGACGATCGAATCTTATACGCTATTAGCCGTTGCCTATCTGATTCTGAGTCTCCCGCTCTCTCAATTGGTTCGGCTGCTGGAAAAGAGGCTGAGAAGACATGCCTGAAAAAATGATCGAAGTCCTAGATCTTCATAAGTATTTTGGTGATCAAGAAATTTTGAAAGGCATAAATCTCCAAGTTCAGAAGGGTGAAAAAGTTGTGATCATTGGGCCATCAGGTTCAGGAAAATCCACCTTTTTGCGATGTCTGAACTATCTTGAAGTGCCGACAACAGGTCTGATAAAAATCGAGGGGCAAAGTTTTCTCGATCAGAATGGGAAATATCGGGAAAAAAGAGTGGCTGCCCTTCGAACAGAAATTGGCATGGTTTTTCAATCCTTCAACCTCTTCCCAACGATGACAGCGATTGAAAATGTCATGGCTGCGCAAATAAAGATCAGGAAGAAGTCGAAAGAAGAGGCCAGAGAGACGGCTGAGTTGTATCTGGACAAAGTGGGACTTGCGGACAGGATGAATCACTACCCCAGTCAATTGTCCGGCGGCCAGCAGCAGCGCGTAGCCATTGCTCGGGCACTGGCGATGAAACCGAAGATGATGCTTTTTGATGAAGCCACCTCAGCGCTTGATCCGGAATTGGTTGGTGATGTATTGAAAGTCATCCGTAAACTCGCTGATGAAGGAATGACGATGATTCTGGTTACGCATGAGATGCGCTTTGCTGAAGAAGTGGGCGATCGGATTATTTTCATGGATCAAGGCCAGATCGTTGAAGAAGGCCGTCCTGACGATATCTTTGTTCACCCGAAGCATAACCGGACTAAGATATTCATTGAGCGTGTGCTTCATCCCGAAAGTGTAGAACGTGTTCAATGAAGAAGAAAAGAGCTGAATGACTTCGCATTCGGCTCTTTTTTGATCGTCGGAAAAATGACAAGCGGTTATTGATGAAACGGCTCTCTGGTGAATCGGGAAAATGGTGCCATTGACCGCTACGGGATGCTTTTTTGCGCGATCATTATAAAAACAAAACAGGCGGCCGCCTGTCTTTGTTAATGATGAAAGTTGCTGGATCATGCTTTATAAGGTGTCCGCAGCTGCCATAGCTGATAGAGCATGGCGATTGTCTGGAAAATGGTCAGTAGAGTCAGCACTGCGAAGCCGGACTGAAAATACGGATGAGTGACGGCGATGAATGATTCGCTCTTGAAATAAGTGTTCAGTTTATAGCCCAAGTAAACAACGCTGCCGAAGAAAGCGGCGAGAAAGAGAAAGGCATAAGAAATCTTTGAGTGTGTCAGCCCTTTTTCTGCCGCATATTGGTTGCCCCAGCCGTCGAATTCTTTGACGCTGAAATGGCGCATCCAAGCGCGCATCCAGATGAAAAGGTTGACCCAAAGATAGACCTCGGGACTGATCAGCAGGGCGGACGTTATCACATCAATGGTACGGATACGGTAAGTCTTCAGGGCGAGAACGGTGTTCAGTACCGAAGCGACAACCGGCGGAATGGCCCAAATCCAGGTCCACTGGTATTGATTGGTATAGACAGCGAAGATAACCATGGTAACAAAGAGAATTCGGGTAATGAGATCGAGAGCCATCTTCGCTTGTTCTCGCCAGAGTCTGCCGGTATGCTGCGTCTTGATTTTGTCCTGATTGGCGAGCAGTTCAATCAGGCCGCCTTTCCATTTATCCCGCTGCGCTACATACGACTTATAATTGCGCATGCCGTCAACGTAGCAGCGGGCGGTCGGTGAAACGAGTGCCTTATAGCCACATTTTTCAATCATCCAAGTGAGCGCCATGTCTTCTACCTGAGTATCGTCGCGTAAATAGGAGACTGTTCCTTGCTCTTTGCGCACGGCTTCCAAGGCGTCGGGATTGAACATCGATGTCTGGCCCCCAAGCACATAGGTTCTCCCCCGTCCCTTTGTAAATAATTGAAGGGTCCAGGAAGCCATGTCGATTTTCTGACGGGCGATCCACCATCTGGCCATCGGACCGCCGTATTCGCCGCCTTCGACTTTTTCCTGATAGTGAGGATCATCAATGGCTATTTTTCGTTTGCTGACCGGATAGAGCATCGTGTATTTGGCCATGACTCCGCCGATATTGCTTTCCGATTTCAGCCCCTCCCAGAGCTCAGTCAGGCATTTCTTCTCCATCCGCGTATCGGCATCGATGGACATGATCGCTTCAATCGATTCGACATAACGCTTATGGCGCCGGCTGATCTCTTTTCCATGAATACGCAGGCTGTTTCCGTGTAGCAGAGAATAGAGCTGCGTCAGACAACCGACTTTCTTCTTTTTATTATTCACGGTCTTGTAGACAATCAGGTTCAGGTTCAAGTCGCTGGCCGTTTTAACGGCGCGTTCTTCCGTTCTATCCGTGCAATTATCGAGGCCGAGCAGGATATCAACAGCCTGAATACCGAAAGGCAATTCCTGGTCAGCAATACCGGAAAGGCAATTTGCGATCGAACTTTCTTCATTATGAGCAGGTAGCAGGACCACGATTCTTGGCGGCAACAGATCACTATGGTACCAGCTTCCATTGACAACATCATCATAAGTGACATGGCGGACATTTTCTTTCTTCACCATAAAATATTGTGTTTTTCGCTCGACGTCAATTGTGCTCATCCTCTGATGTTCCTCCTCAGATTTTTCTGCGGCTCTCTCTCTCAATGATGTTTTATTGCTAACCTGCCGCTGACGATTTATTGGTTATTTCTATCCTAAACATTGGGGCATAACACGAACGTTACATTTTTGCAGAAAAAAATTCCGGAGGCTTCGTGACGAAGCTTCTGGAATCGGATAGTGCGCGTCATTCATCCAATAATGCTAATAAATCGGCGAGATAGTTGCGTGCGTGAAAATGATCAATAATTTTTCGCCGGGCATTGCGGCTGATTCGTCGACGCAGTGTTTGATTCTTTGCAAGGTCAAGGATAGCCTGAGCCAGATCATTAATCATTTGCGCTCCAGGTTTAATGAGCAGACCGCAATCCTCTGCTAGCAGCTCAGGAATTGCACCGGTACTGGTTGCAATTACCGGTTTCTCCATGCTCATCGACTCGGCGATCGTCAGGCCAAACGGTTCATTCCAAAGCGAGGGAAGGACGACGAGGTCGGCGCGGGCAAGGTAGACGGGAAGCGAGTGATGGTCGATTGGCGGCAGCACGGTGTAATGATCCGCTGGAATTTTTTCAAGTGCCTTTTTTAATTCAGCCGTGTACTGCGGATCTTGGGCTTTGCCAATGAGCGTGAGATGAAGGGCGGGTTCGCGGTCAAGGGCCAGACGAAAGGCCTGAACAAGCTCCAAAACGCCTTTTTGCGAAATCATGCGACCATAATAAAGTACCGTTGTACAGGGTTCAGCGAGTAGAGCGGGTAAATCTTTTTCCTGCCTTGTTTGCGGGCAAAAGAGAACCGGGTCGATCCGGTTATATAAAAGGCAAGCCTTCTCGCGATCGCGCACATTCCGTGCTGCCTGGCGGACGCGGCGATTGATAAAATCGCTGATGCAGAGGATTCGGTCGCAATCACTGATGACTCGCGCCGAATACCATTTCTCATGAGAGAGCGTGTCGTTATGGAGATGGAGGGCGATCCGCGTCTGGTTTCCGAGCTTTTTGCGCAGCATTCGGATAAAAAGCGGACGATTCTCCACGATAATCCAATCGTAACGTTGCTTGCTGATTTGCCGGATGACGCGGTGGAGATAGACGTTCAGAAACAGATGATGATGCATTTTGACTGCGATCCGGTTTATCCAGTCAAAGATTTGATTAAGCGGATGCTGCGGGCGAATATAGTAGAACACTTCCTGCGTCTGCTTCTGCGCTTTTTCTTCAGCATCCGGATCGTAGACGGAATAAACGGCCAGATCCACCGCTTTTTGAGTTTCATTGTTTTGAATCAGTAAATCGACGAGCGTCTCGACCGCGCCGCCGCGGATCGCGGGAACGGGGCGGGATTCGGGACAAATAATAGCTAGACGCATCTTTTCACTCCATTTCATTTCACAGGGGATTCCGATTGTTTTTTAGTCGCAAAGTCCATAAGTCTTTGATGGTCGACCATTGAACGGCCAGGATCAAAAGAAAGACGCATCCATTCAGCAACGGCATGCCGGGGATCGGCAGCAGATTCAGGAATGCCGCCGCCAGGAGAATAATCATCACGGTATAATGCCGTCGCAGATTCAGATGCAGCCAATTTCTGCTGGAGAAAAACGAACGAGCAGAGAAAAAAAAGAAATAAGAAACAGCGGTAGCGATGGCGGCGCCGATCGCGCCCCAGCGCGGGACGAGCATAATGTTCAGAATCAGGTTCGGGATCAAAGCGAGCACAGAGACCCAGATGCTCAGATAACTGCGCTTACTGAAAACGATGCCGAGGCCAGTTGTCTCGCTGACTGTATAGATGAGAGGCTGCAGGCAAAGAAACCCGATTAAGAAGCGAGCTGGAGCATAGTGCGCCGAGAGTAGGAAAACAATCCAGTCTTTGAAAATAAAAATGAAGGAAGCCATCAGCGACATGATCAGAAGAATGGCGTTACTGACGCGCTGATAATTAGCGATTCCCTGATTTTCGGCATACCAGCGATAAGCGGTCGGCACCCAAAAGGTGGTGAAGCTGGTTTGAACGATCGACAGGAGTGACGCAATTTTCAAGGTTGCCGTGAAAATTCCGATTTCGGCAAAGTCGCTCCAGAGCCTGAGCGATAACCGGTTCATTCCGTTCAGTAAACTGGAAAGCGATGTGGCGACTAGAATCGGCAGACCGAAACGGAGCAGACTCCGTAGCAGCCGGCGATCCAGTACAAAATGTCTGACATTGAACAAGCGCCGATAGCGGAAAAGTAAATAGAGATCGCCGCTGATCTGGCCCAGAACGGTCGAGTAGATGACTGCAAGGAAATCGCGGCGAATCCAGAGGACAAAGACAAGGGTCAGAATCAGCACAGTCAATTTTACAAAAATATTAAGGAGCGAATATTCGAGCGCTTTTTCCTGCATCCGCAGCGAAAGCAAAATGAACCGTTCAAGAACCATGAAAAGAATCATTAGACCGAACAAAATAGCCGCGAGCGGATACCTGCCGTGACCGAAAAGTGCCCGTGAGAGGAGGTGAGGAAAAATTAAACTCGTCATAAGGACAAGAATGGAGAGAATGAGCGGCGGCAGCAGTGCATTCTGAAAAAGTAAAATCTTATCTTTGACTTCGTGATAGTCGCGGGTATAGGCTTGGTCGAGTCCGAGAAAGAGGAAGGTGCCAATGATCATCTGAAGTAGAAGGAAGAGACCGGCTTTTCCGTACTCTTCCGGCCTGACAAATAATGTGGTTAAGGGAATGGTGATAAAGGAAATGGCCGCGCCGGCGACCGGACCGACCGAGAACCCAAGAAATTTTTTAATTAACGCATTCACTCGCCTCAGCCCTTCCGCCTGCCTCTTTACATTATGCCAAGGGCAGAACGGTCTCATACCTGATATGCGCCGCCGATTCAAATGCGAAGACTGGCGCGCGTGCCAGGTTTCTGGAAGGGATCCGTCATCTACAATCAGATGAGCTCGGCGTTGATCGTGGCGGATGGTTTGTTTCGATTGCGGTCCAAATGGCCATCATGTCATCAAGCGGGTATTTGAAACATTTGCTGAATTTGTGTGCCTGAGTTTCAACAGTAGAGGCCCGAGTTTCAACAGTACGCGCCTGAGTTTCAACAGTAGAGGCTCAAGTTTCAACAGTAGGGGTCCGAGTTTCAACAGTAGAGGCTCGAGGAGAGTGGGAACTTCAAAATAAGGAAAAAAAGAGGTGAGCTCTTTGAGGCTCGCCTCTTCCCTTTAGTTATTCATTTTTCGCCGAAGCGCCCGCAAAACAATTCTGCGCTCGCTACGCCGATCGGGAATGTGAGTTGCGAGACTACCGGCAGCTATCAGACCCAGCATAGGGATGGTGATTAACGACCAGTAGGTCCACAGTGGAATGAGCGGCGTGTTATGCTGATCGAAAACCTGGAACTGCAAATCGGCTTTGGCCATCGGTTTACCATTTTGGCTAAAATGTCCTTTGGGATAAATATCGCGCCGGTCGTGCGCATTCAGCTTGAAATCCAGTCGCGCTCTAGGCGATCCGCTTATCTGGCGCAGGGAGATCTGGTTTCTGGAGCCTCGAATGCCTCTTTGCGGTGGTATGCGAAAACTATGGAAATGCCGCACGTGCATATTTTTATCGCTGAACGACTGATTGAGCAGTACTTCGCCGGTCTCAGGATTGCGCAGTGTCATCAGATAATTGCCGGTGCCTTTTTTATCAGCGACGTAAAGCGTGATCCGGTTATAAGAACCATCTGCCGCAAAAGTTTGGCTGACCATCCTTCCCCGTGACACGCGGGCTGGCAACGGTCCTTGAGCATGCGGTATATCGACAAGATAATCGCGCGCGGCGCGAGGCGAGGTGATGATGAATTGATTGGCGATTCCGCAGAGAAAAAGCAGGAAGATCAGTCCAGAGGTCAGTCTGATATTAAGCCTTCGAAATAGCGTGCCGGAGAGATCCCTTTGCCAAATCTTAAGCGTCAGTCGGTCAAGAAGGCGCGTATATTCTGCGAATCCATACATGGCAGCGATCAAGAGATACGGGGTAAACAACAGGCTGTAGCGCGGTTCCGCTTCCCAGATAAAAGTGTAAAAAAGCAGATTGCCGAACAGGCTGAGTTGGATCAGCAAAAGGATCGTGATTTTTTTTGTCCGGAAAAAATGAGCCGTAGAAAAAATCAGGAAGATCAGGCTGACGAGATAGAAAACCTGAATCAAGAACATGATCAGTTGCCTTTTATCACCGAATAGATAATCAAAGGCAAGGGACGGCTGGTTGGTAAATTCGGAGTACCAGTAATAGCCGTGCCCACCCATAGCCCAAGTCCGTGCTAATTTATCTCCCCAAAGTAGCGTCAAGCCGGGAAGACGCCTTTGATCGAGGCGTTTCTTAATCATTTGCAGATTGACCTGCTTTTTTGCGGCCTGCGTTGGCTGCCGGAATGTCCGTTCATAATCCACTTTATTGAAGCCGCCATCTTCCGAGAGACCGAGCATTATCCAGTGCGTATCCGGCATCATATAGGTCAGATTCTTATGATAACCAAGATAGCGCTCATAACCGTGTACGACGGCACCGCAAGCAGCGAGCAGGACGGCAATAATCAGCAGATTGACCGCTGCTTTGCCTAAGGCTGCTTTCTTGTATTTCGTCGTAAAAAGCATATAAAGAACCAGTGCGGGAAGAAAAAGAATCAGGTTTGGCCGGATCTGATAACCCAATCCATAGGCGAGCCCGAGCAGCACGACATAGCGCCACTGACCCGTTTGCGAGTAGCGGTGCCATAAAAATAGGAGCAGTACAGGAATCATCAGAATGGTCGTGTCTGTATAAAAATACAAAGTATAAAAGAAAAATGGTAATGTTGTCAGTGTCATTAGCAGAAAAAGATTGCCCATCCGCCGATTAAATAGATCATTAATCAATTTCCACGAAAAATAGATGCCCAACATTAGGATCGTTCCGCAGAATACACGGTCAATGATCATATAGCTGGAAAAGTGAAACCAGGCAAAAAAACGATAGATAAGGTAGCGAAGCACTGTCACGGGAATATTATTCGGATAAACTTGGAAATATGTATTCCCGGAAGCATGGCGGTGTTCCAACAAATAGAGCGCTTCGGCGTAAGTATGCCCGCCGTCAATCAGCGGAGGCATCATCGAATGAAAATAAAGAATCAATCCGAGTTCCAGAACAGCCATCAAAAGGAAGATCAACCCGGCAATCCATTTTTGTCCCTTTTCACTGAAGCGAGCCAGGAAGCGGTAGGCGGCAGTAAAAAAGAATAGGACAATCAATACGCTTACAAGAAGAGTAAAAGTAATCCGCAATGTGCCGGGAAAATCACCGATTAAAATGGAATAAAAGGAAGCCATGATGAGAACGGTACCAAAACCGGCGAGAAACATGATTTGGAAAATGGATAGAAAATGATGCTTAAATGACAAAGTAATGCACATCCTTACTCAGAAAAATCTTGACGAAACTGACCGGTGCTAAGCGTCAGAAAGCAGTTTTCTTTATCTTTTCCAATTTCTCAAGTTTATCTCGTTTACCCGTCACTAATTTTTTTTCAATAATATAGCGCGGACGATGCTTGGTCTCTTTGAAAATTTTTCCAATATATTCGCCAATCACACCAGTTGCGATCAATTGCATGCCGCCAATCAGCCAAATGGACAGAATAATCGATGTCCATCCGGAAGTCGCGTGACCGAGAAAATGCTGGATTAGCGCATAAATGCCGAAGAAAAATCCGAGGCCGGCAACACAAACACCCAAATAGGTCACCATTCGGATGGGGGCGACGGAAAAGGAAGTAATGCCATCGATAGCAAAATTCAGCATTTTTTTGAGTGGATATTTTGATTCCCCAGCGAGACGTTTGCCGCGTTCATAATAGACCTTCGTGCTTTTAAAACCCAGCAGCGGAATCATGCCGCGCAGAAAGAGATTTTCTTCCTTATATCTAACGAACTGATCAAGGACGCGCCGGCTAAGCAGCCGAAAGTCAGCATGATTAGGGACCATCCGCACTCCGAGTCTTTGCATGATTTTATAAAAAAAGGCTGCTGTGTTCCGCTTAAATGCCGTATCGGTGGCCCGTTTCTTGCGGACGCCGTAGACCACGTCGTAACCTTCATTGAATTTAATCAGAAAATCACGGATGGCATGGACATCATCCTGCAGATCAGCATCAATGGTAACGATACAGTCTGAATAGGGACGCGCACTTTCCATGCCTGCAATTAATGCATTCTGATGGCCAAAATTTCTGCTGAGCTTCAGCCCAGTCACTTCTCTATAGTTGCTTACATACTGATTGATGATTTCCCAAGTTCGATCTGCACTCCCATCATCGACAAGCAGCAATGTGCTGCCGGAGCCGATCAAGTTTTCTTTGCAAGCATGCACAAGCACAGAACGCAGGCGGGGAATCGTCTCATCCAGAACGTCCTCTTCATTAAAGCATGGAACAACAATTGTCAGAATGGATTCACACATTTTTATAACCCCCTGATTCAATTCCGTAAATCCGTCAACTAAATATTATTATACGGTATTCCCTTTTTTGAAAATTTTATAGTCTGAAAAATAAATGAAAATCTAAGTTATCTTTCACCGTCTATTGTAGAACGAATTTGTTAAGCTTATGCTAAATTTAAATTATTTTTGACAAGTTACGTTTTTGCTGAAAAAATAGAGTTAATCATATTTTCAGCCTGCAAACAAAATTCAAACCTCTGTTTTATACAAAAGAAGATAAGCTGTTTTTTTGATCTTTCGTCCTTTCCTAACGGGAGCGGCTAATACTCATCAATTCGGCCATGTTAAGTAAAAACAGACCCTACGAGGAGTTATGAATAATGGAGCGCTTCGCGTTTTATGAGGAATATGACGGCAAAGGCCGCCAATTGTCTAAAGTTACTCATCCGAAAAAGATTATTGAAGCTGAGTCGATGCTGAATGCGATTCATGTGTATTGCCTAGTGAATGATCTTGAAATCAGTCATGTGAATCGGCTTCCTGAACAAGATGCACGTATCTATCTGTTTCGGAGGAGTCTATTGGGCGAGCAGAAAAACTTTATTTTTTATGTGCGTCATTTGACCATTTCCCGCACGATTGAAGAAAGCTAGGACACATTCATTGAACTGAACAAGAGCCTCAGAACCGAAGCGGAATATCGCTCCGTTTTTTTCGCCCCGTTTTTTTATCGCCCGCCTATTTTACAGAGCCTTCATATGTGCTTAACATCAGCGCCTTATAATCCATATTAATGCTTCTCAGACAAAATATTCGGCAGATAGCATGAGACAGGCTGAGCGCGGATAGCATAGATATAGAATCGTTTGATGGCGACGACCGGTCTTTGAAACAAAGATAAAACAAATCGTGCGGATTTAAAAGGACAGCAATCACGAGTCCGGACTTTTTGATCGATTGTGAGGGATTATATTAATGAAAATTGCAGTGATTGGAACAGGCTATGTCGGTCTGGTTACCGGCGTTGCTCTCTCTGAGATAGGTCATTCGGTGACATGTATTGATCTGGATGCTGAAAAAGTGAAAACGCTGAATCAAGGGATCCCGACAATATACGAACCTGGTTTGGAAGAATTAATGAAACGAAATATGGATCGAGACCGTTTGTTTTTTACAACAGATTATGAACGCGGACTTGAAAAAGCGGGAGTTGTCTATCTTGCGGTCGGCACGCCGGAGCGGCCGGATGGATCGGCCAATCTCGATTATGTGGAACGCGCCGCCCGTGATTTGGCTGCACATATCCACGGACCGCTGATTGTTGTTCTCAAGAGTACCGTTCCTGTGGGCACGAACCAAAGCATTCAGCAATTGATTCATCAGAATATTTCTGCCGATATTCATATCGAAATGGTCTCAAATCCAGAATTTTTGCGCGAGGGATCGGCCGTTCATGATACCTTTCATGGAGATCGGATTGTCATTGGAACAGAAAGCCAGTCAGCGGCTCAAGTGCTTGAAGAAATTAACCGCCCATTTGGGTTGCCGATCCTGCATACAGATACCCGCAGCAGTGAGATGATCAAATATGCCTCCAATGCCTTCTTGGCCACAAAAATTAGTTTTATTAATGAGATTGCCAATATATGCGAGAAAATGGAAGCGGATGTGGAGGAGGTGGCCCGCGGCATGGGGCTGGATCATCGCATTGGTCCTGATTTTCTGAAAGCAGGGATTGGCTATGGCGGGTCATGTTTCCCCAAGGACACGAAGGCTCTCGTTCAATTAGCCGGAAACCATCACCACGTCTTCAACCTGCTGCAGTCGGTCATTGAGGTGAATAATCAGCAGCAAAGATTGTTGCTGCAGAAAATGGAAAATCGTTTCGGCCATTTGAAGGGCAAGCGGATTGCTGTTCTTGGACTCGCATTTAAGCCGAATACGGACGATATGCGCGAATCTCCGGCCTTAATCATGATTCCCGAGTTAGCACGCCGTGGTGCTGAGTTATTGGCCTATGATCCAATAGCAGTCGCACGTGCCCGGCAGCTACTGGGCAAGCAGACCGGCTATACCGATCACGTTGATCAGGCATTGCGAGATGCGGATTGCGCGGTAATTCTGACGGACTGGCCGGATATTCGAAAGATGGATCCTGAAACCTATACCCGGCTGATGAAACTGCCGATACTGTTTGACGGCCGCAATTGCTATCCACCGGAAAAAATGCAGGCAGTAGGCATTGAATACTATTCGATTGGCCGACCGTACCTCGCACCGGAATTCAGCCACTGATAAAAAAACTGCCGGATAGGCAGCTTTTTTGTTTAGATAAGCCAATTTTTATAGATACTTAATAGGGAGACAAAATTCCGGGACTAAACTGGGAAGTATGCGGATCCAGAAGCTGGACCGGAACCGCAGAAATGAGGAACGGCTATGAAGATTCTATTTGTCGTCGGCGAATTTCCAAAACTTTCGCAGACGTTTATTCTGAATCAAGTGACTGGACTGATCGATGCCGGCCATGATGTGAAGATACTGGCGAAACAGTCGGCGATCGATCAGAAGGTGCACGAAGCCGTACGGCACTATCACTTGCAGGAACGTGTCATCTATTATGGCAAACCGGGACGGCGCGGTAAATTGAATAAAATGCTGCAATTTATTTCCGGTTTCGCAGCGTTATCGCTGGTTCGTCTGATTCGGCGGAATCCGGATCGATCGGTGCCTCGTTTCCGCGATTTGCGGCAGCATCCGAATTTGATTTTAATCAGTCTTCGGTTGCACCAAGTCGATTTATCCGATCGCGAAATCATTCTCGCCCATTTTGGGCCGAACGGCATATTGGCACAGAAGTGCATGGAACTTGGCCTTTTGCGAGGAAAATTATTTGTCGCCTTCCACGGCTATGATATGTTGCGCTATGTCAAGCAGAAGGGTCGGGCGGTTTACCACGAGCTCTTCCATTCACCGGCGATATTGCTGCCGATCAGTAACTACTGGAAAGAGCAATGTATCAAGCTTGGTGCGAGCCCATCGAAAATTATCGTCCATCATATGGGTATTGACATGGAGACTTTCCGAGCAGAGCCGGAGGTATTGAAGCGCCCACTACGAATCGTTTCAGCTGCCCGGCTGGTCGAAAAAAAAGGACTGGCCTTTGCTATCGATGCGATCGCGCTTCTGAATGCCAAGGGTTATTCGATTCATTATTCGATTGCCGGAGAGGGGCCGCTTGCTGCAGAATTGCGAGAGCAGATTTTCTCTAAAGGACTTCAGCGATCCGTCGAACTGCTGGGTTGGTGCACGCAGCAGGAATGGATCGCTCAGATGAAAGAGGCACACGTCGTTCTTGCACCAAGCGTGATGGCAAAGGGCGGAGATATGGAGGGGATTCCTGTGCAATTGATGGAAGCGATGGCGATGAGGCGGATCGTCCTAGCGACCCGCCACAGCGGGATACCTGAACTGATCGAAGATGGCTATAATGGTTTCCTTGTCGGTGAGCGGGATGCCGCGGCTCTCGCGGCAGTTATCGAAACGATAATCCACTCTTCTGAACAATGGCCGCTGCTTGCTGAACACGCCCGGCAGACCGTTGCCCATGATTTTAATATTGAACGGCAGAATCAGCGGTTGATTCGGATTTTTAAAGGAGAAACAGTCGATGAATGATTTTTTTAAAAAACTGGCTGGTTTTTCAGTCGGTCCGATTGGTGGAGCTCTACTCGCCTTTATTACCATTCCGCTGACGACTCATTTTGTTGCTCCCGCGGAATATGGCAAAGCAGGCATGTTTACCTTGATTCAGACGATGGCCGTGACTTTCCTGTATTTAGGCGTCGATCAAGCGTACACCCGTGAGTTCCATGAAACAGACGATCCGCTGCGCCTTTTTCAAAATGCGTTGCTCGTCCCGCTGACTGTCTCAGCGTTTTTACTGGCATTGCTCTGTTTTCGCGCTCAGGATTTTTCTCGACTGATCTTTGGCAAACCGGATGATCTGCCTGCTGTTTTTTTGCTGGCGATCATGCTGCTGTTCATGATCGTCGAGCGCTTTTTACTCCTGTCTATTCGCATGCAAGAGAAGGCGTTTGCCTATTCCTTTTTTTCGATTTTCGTTAAGCTGGTCATTTTAGTCGCGACTCTCTTTTTTGTGCTGATGATCCGTCGTGATTTTCTTGCAGTTGTCTATTCCACTGCGTTGGGACAGATTTGTGGGGATCTGTATCTGATTGGACGCTATCGACAATATTTGGATTTCCGCCGTTTTCGGATCGATAGGCTGTTAATCAAACGGTTGCTGCTATTTGGTTTGCCGATTGTCGTTGCGGCTTCTGCTTCGTCCTTTCTCAATGCCTCTGGACGACTCGCTCTGCGTACCTGGAGCAGCTTCTACGAAATTGGAATTTTCACAGCAACGCTGAAAATATCAGCGGTTCTCTCGATCATTCAAACGAGTTTCACCAACTTTTGGGTGCCGACCGCCTATCGCTGGCAGAGCGAAGGTAAGGAGATTCGTTATTTTAAGAAGGTCAGTGACAGTCTGCTCCTCGCGATGACGATATTATTCTTCCTTGTTTTGATTTTTAAACAGTTGATTGTCTTTGTTCTGTCTCCGTCCTATGCTTCAGCGATTTATAGTCTTGGTTTTCTCTGCCTTCAGCCGGTGATGTATACCGTCAGCGAAACAACGACGCTTGGCATTGTTTTTTCCCGGAAAAGCTATCTGAACATCTGGGTCAGCCTGATTTCGCTTCTTCCTGGAATGCTGCTCTGCGGACTGCTTGTGCCACAATATGGAGCGATGGGCGCGGCGGCGGCAACGGGTGTTTCCTATTTATTTTTCTTTTGGGGTAGAAGCTTTTTTTCCAATAAAAATTGGAGCGGCTTTCCCTTGATTCGGCATTATACGGTCATGCTGCTGCTTTTTGCCGCTGCCTGCATCAATGCCTTCCCTGTTCGATTCATAGTTCTGCTCAACCTGGGCATGCTACTGGTAACACTTATGGTACAACGGGGTACGTTGAAAGCTCTTTACACCCGTTTTCATTCCAAACGTTTGGACCAGCCATCTGCATTTCAGTAAGGCAAGCGAGTACGAAATGCATCTTTACAGAAGCTTCATCTTACAAAAACAAATCCTATACATCTTCCCTTTATACTTCATACATGGACCTAAATATTGCATGGTTTCTTGAGGAGTGACTTTTCGTGAATGCAGAAAAACAGTTAAAATTCTTTGCCAATTATCCAATCGCCCAAAAAGTGACAAATGTGTCGCTGCCGGAAGGAATCAGGTCGTATCTCAATGTCAAACGGCTGATTGATATTGCCGGATCGATTGTCGGTATTATCGTTGCCGCGCCGGTTATTCTGCTTTTTTCATTGCTGATCGTCTGTGAGACTCCAGGTTCGCCTTTCTATATTCAGGAACGTGTCGGAATGGGTGGCAAAAGATTCAAATTGATTAAACTGCGTTCGATGCGCCTGAATGCCGAATGTTCCGGTGCGAAATGGGCGGAAAAAAGCGATCCGCGAGTGACCGCTATTGGACGCTTCATCCGCAAAACACGAATCGATGAATTGCCGCAATTTCTCTGTGTCCTCAAGGGGGACATGTCGCTAATCGGACCGCGACCGGAGCGGCCGATGTTTACGGAAAAATTCAATCTGGAAATTCCCGGTTTCAAAAAACGTCTGCTCGTCAAGCCCGGACTAACTGGCCTTGCTCAAGTGAATGGTGGCTACGATCTGTCGCCAAAAGAAAAACTCGTTTACGATCTTGATTATGTCCGCCATTTGTCCCCGGCAATGGAGTGGGAGATTACCTTGAAAACCATTCGCGTCTTATTTACAGGTGAAGGTGCGCGCTAAGACAGAGGGAATGAGGAAAGCCATTGACGGTTAAACTTGGAAGAGTGAAGGGAAACAGCAGACTGCTTTTGAAAATTTGCAGAGAAGAGACTGCGAAACTGGAGGAATCCTGATGAAAAAAGTTATCGTGACCGGTGGAGCGGGATTTATCGGTTCCCACGTCGTTGAAGAGCTTCTGCGAGAGGGTTATGAGGTTGCCATTATCGATAATTTCTCAACTGGTCGTAAAGAAAATATTGCCCATTTGCCTGTTGAGCTCTATGTCTGCGACATCGCTGATCCGCCCGTGACCCGGATCATTCAGTCCATCCATCCGGACTATGTGGTCCATCTTGCTGCACAGATCAGTGTGGCACAATCCGTTGAAGATCCGTTGTTTGATGCACGCACGAATGTTCAGGGGTCGCTGAATGTGATGAACGGGGCACGTTATGCTTCGGTCCGCAAGATCGTCTTTGCTTCTTCGGCCGCAGTTTATGGGAATCCGGTTGTCAATCCAATCACGACTGCATTTCAGCCAGATCCCGAGTCCCCTTATGGTTTGGCGAAGCTGACCGTGGAACATTATTTGCAGTTATACGCGAAATACTATCAATTGCCTTATTGCGTGCTCCGGTTCAGTAATGTCTATGGGCCGAGGCAGGACGCAGCGGGCGAAGGCGGAGTCGTTTCCATCTTTGCCGATCGTCTCCATAAAGGAACACCGCCGATGATATATGGTGACGGCGAACAGACCCGTGATTTTGTCTATGTCAAAGACGTGGCCAGGGCAATTGCTGCCGGATTGCAAACGAATGAAAATGTTTGCCTGAATGTTTCTTCTGGTACATCCGTGACGATTAATCAATTATTTGCGGAGATGAAAGAAGTCGCAAATTCTGATTGTGATGTATTCTACGGACCTGAGCGGGCAGGAGACATCCGCCATAGTTGTCTGGCAAATGATCAGACGAAGAAGGTATTGGGATGGAGACCGCTTGTTCCGCTGAATAAGGGTTTGCGTGAAACACTGAATGCATTAAGAAAAGTGATCGAAGCGGAGAAGAAAACGGTGCATTGACAGCTTTGCACCGCTGGATATTCCGCCTTGGATGATGGACAGGTGAACAGGAGCGAAAGTGATGACCAGCAAAAAGAGTGCTGCTTGCGGATTGATTGTGCTGATTACCGCTCATTTAGCTGCACTAGTCGGTATTTTCTTGTTAGAGGATCTGTGGCTGCAACTGCTTTTAGCGATGATTTGGATCTGGTTACTGCTGGCTTCCACACTTTTATTAAGGAAGCACGTGACCAGCAGGCAGATCATGGCTGCTTTGCTTCATGTATTTATTGTCAGTACCTTTCTTAATCAGGCGCTGCTCAGCCTTTCTGCCGGTTTCGTCACCTTATTCATCTATCGGCTGATGATGCTGGCCTGTTTGGCCTTTTTTCTGGGGATGATGTTTCGTCAACACGGATTGACGGATTATTGGCAGGATCTGCCGGTCAAAGCCTATCTCGGTTTCTTTTTGGCTTGGGCTGTGTATGGCGCGCTTTCTCTGATTTGGGCACCCTCGTTTGCTGAGGGATTGAAATATTTGCTCCTACTTAATATGGGGATCCTATTTGTCTTTTTCTCCGTTTTGATTTTCAGGGAGTGGTACGATTTGAACCTTTTTTATCTGCTCTGGCTAATCATGTCGGCGGTGCTGATTATCCTCGGACTGATTAATTATTTTGCCCGGATCCAGTTGCCAACGTCGTCGCTCTATGGTGGACCGTCTTATAAGCTGGGCTATCCGACGGCGGTCTTTACCAATCAGAATGATTTTGCCACGTTTTTATCCATTTCTTTTTTCTTTTATCTGGCTTACGTCAGGCAGCGGCAAGCTTTTGTGGCTAAAGCTTTCGGTTATGGAGGCGCCATTCTCTCCGCCTTCCTCATTTATCTCACAGATTCGAGAGCGAGTGAGTTTGCCGTCCTGATAGGCTTCCTTTTTTATTTGTTTCTGACTTTGCCAAGGACGATAAAAAAAACAGTGTTCACGGGCGCCGCAGTGTTCGCGGTTGTCGCCGGAATGTTTCTCGCCGGATCGGTTTCCGGGAAAGTTACCCGACTACTAACTGTTGAAACGAGTTATTCGATCAACGATGTGCCGGCTTCCGATACCGTGCGGATGCATTTGCTTGAGAGTACGGCACGCTACTTGGCAGAGACGTACGGTGCGGGAACAGGTGCCGGTAATTTGTCTTATGACCTGCAAACGCAGCCTGTCTATAATACCAATCATATCTACGAGGCACATAACTGGCTGGCGGAAATTACGGGCACGTTTGGCATTTTTATCGGCACCGGTTATCTGCTCGTCTATCTTGCCCTTCTTTATTGCCTTTACCGGTTTGCCAGCCCATTGCCCAGCGGCGATCGAGGCCGGATATTGCGGGGTACGTTGGCAGGCATGATTGCTTTTCTGATCTCGAGTATCAGCCCGAGTTCGGTTAGCAATCTGTATTTTCATTGGATTTTTCTAGGCTTTATCCTCACGCTGGTCTCTGTACTCCGAAGAGAGACGAGCAGTCAGCAGATGCAACGGAGGAATGTGAAATGGCAATTATCCGAAGAATAGGCAATCGGTTAAAAAAATATCTAGGATTGGCGATCGCTGTACCGGTTCTACTGGGCGCACTGGGCTGGTTCTTGCCAGTCGGCGGTGAACTTTCTCGTTTTCAGGCCTCAGCCACAATTCTGCTTGGCTCCTATGGTGACCCGCAGTTCAATGAACCAGAGAATGTGCAGATTTTATTGACGAATCAGCCCTTTTATCAGAAAAATTTTCCACATTGGACAACCGATCAGATCAATGCACTGCCGGCCAGCCTGAATGTGACGGTGCTGAAGAAAAAATTGGTTCAGATCGCCTATACCTCCTCATCGCGGGATGAAGCGGTAGAGCACACAAACCGGATTGCTAGCCAATTTATTCGGGAAGACCAGCGAGCTTTTGATCAGAAAAAACAAATCTTGACCGATTCTATCGATCGTCTGAAGAAGGTGCGGAATTCATCCGCAGCCGGCGATACCGCCCGGATGCTTTACCGGCTGCAAAGCGAGCAGCTTAGAGACATGCCGGCACAGATTCTTCAAAGAGCGGTACCGGGGTCGGCACACGGTAGTGTAGCTTTTTCATCGAAAAAAAGAGCTGTTCTCGGCATTGTGCTCGGTCTGACACTTATTTTTTTTGCTGCGGCTTGGCCAGAGTTTGTCAGTGAATCCGCAGTAAGGAAGGACGGCGGGAAAGTATGACAGGGGTACCGGAGATTTCCGTGATCACGCCGTGTTACAACGCCGCCGGGACGATCCGGGCGACCATTGAATCGGTACGCGCTCAGAGTTATCCCAACTGGGAGATGATTATTGCCGATGATTGTTCGACCGACCAATCGCTGCCGATTCTGCAGGAAGAAGCTGCGCGCGATCGACGTATTCATCCGCTGGCGGCAGAGAGAAATGGCGGGGCGGCGCATGCCCGCAATCGGGCGCTTCACCAGGCACGTGGCCGCTATGTCGCCTTTCTCGACAGCGACGATCGCTGGAAACCGGAAAAATTAGAAAAGCAGCTCGCCTTTATGAAAAAAGGCGACTATGCATTTTCATTCACCGGTTATGAGTATATTGCCCGGGACGGGAAGGCGCTCGGAAAGCAGGTGGCTGCGCCTCGTGCAGTTTGCTACCGGGATATGCTGAAGAATACCATTGTCGGCTGTCTGACCGTGATGATTGATCGGGGGAAAACGGGACCGTTCCAAATGCCTGATTTAAGAAGCCGGCAGGATTTGGCCACTTGGCTAGCCCTGCTTAGGCAGGGAATCGTTGCTCATGGTCTTGATGAGCCGCTTGCCGAATACCGGCTCAGTGGTGCACGGTCTTTATCCGGAAATAAATGGGAGGCCGCTCGAAAAACCTGGCTGGTTTATCGGGAGGTGGAACGTATCTCTCTGCCGCGTTCTCTCTGGTATTTTTCCCATTATGCGGTGAATGCTTTGATCAAGCGCTTTTGATTTCAAATGAGGCAGACAGGGAGGAGTTCGATGAAAAATGTGCATCTCATGGTTGCGTCTAGTGAGTGGGAGCAGGATCAGCTGCGTTACAGGAGGCACCGTCTCGCCGAATATTTGCGCCAGCAGCAGGAAACGGCCGAGGTGATCTGGATTTGTCCATCGCCCGCCGCATCGACAGACGGTTTGACGACGCTGCCGAATGGAATTAAGCAATGGATCATCGAGGATCTGCTGCCTTTTAAGTTTTTTCGTTTTTCCCGCTTTATTGATTTCTTTTACAGGGAAAAATTGAATCCGTTTTTGGAATACTTGAGATCACTCGATGGACGGTATTATTTATGGTATACCTTTCCGGGACTGCCGCTGCTTGCTGATCTTCTGCCGTGGGAGAAAGTGATTTACGATTGCAGCGATTTGTGGACGGCACCGATAGGCGGCAAGCGTTCCCTCCTCGCGCAAATGCGCCATCATGTCATCTACCAGGCGGAAAATCGAATTATTAAAAGGGCCGATCAGATTTACTGTACGTCAGATTATCTCAATCGTCAGGTTGCTGCTCGGTTACCCGCAGACGAGCAGACTCCGTTGCATACCTTTGAAAATGGGGTGGAGTTTGACTGGTTTATCCGCCGCAGACATTGGGTCCAGCCTGTCCTGCCGGATGAATTCTCCGGGCCGGTGCTTGGCTATATTGGCGGCATCAAACCGAAACTCGATTTTGAATTGATTCGTCAGGCGGCAGAGCGGAAACCGGATTGGTTTTTTCTCTTTGTCGGCCCGGATAAAACGGGCGGTTCTCATGATTTTCAGAGGCTGTGCCAATTAAAAAATGTCCGCTGGATCGGTAGTGTTCAGCCTGAAGACGTTCCTGATTATATGGCGCTTCTGGACATCGGCATGATGCCCTACAAATCGTCGCCTTATAATGCAGCCGTTTTTCCTTTGAAATTATTTGAGTTTCTGGCAGCCGGCAAGCCGGTCGTCGGAGTCTGCCTGCCTTCAACGAAAAAATATGCGGAAGACCAGGTCTATGCATCCCTGGATGAGGGTGATCCCTCAGCATTCATCGAGGCCTGCGACAGACTGCTTGACAGTAATCAGCGAACAGATAGTGAACACTTGTGTGAACACCGCAGGGCGCTTGCCAGGCAAAAAGACTGGCCACTAATCTTTGAGCAAATGACTGCTTTTTTAAAAAATAAATCCACCGTCAAGCGGGATCGGCGTAGCTTAATGTAAATGAGAAGGACGAGAGAGGCAGAATCAGAATCGGCGGATTTCATTCGTCGATTTTTTAACTTGACTTCATTTTCGTACTGTATATAATTAAGAATGAATTTTTGTCTGCTCCAATGATCAAAGCATTTCATTATTTGTTCTTGAAAGTGGACTCATCCGAATACCCTGAGTCGTTTCCCCAAAAAGATGCATCTCTGGGCCCTGAAAATTTGGGAAAGGCTGTGAGGATAGGGTTGGAAAACAAACTGAAACTGTACGGCTTCAACAATCTTACCAAAGCGCTCAGTTTTAATATATATGATGTCTGCTACGCGAGAAGCGAGCGGGAACAAAAGGACTATATTTCATACATTGACGAGCAGTATAATTCAGAACGGCTGACTCATATTCTATGCCAGGTCACAGAGATGATTGGTGCTCATGTGTTGAATATCAGCAAGCAGGATTATGATCCGCAAGGTGCTAGTGTCACGATTCTGATTGCCGAGGAAGAGTTCCCCGCAGATAAGATTGATGCTTCGTGCAATCTTGGCAGGCTGCCGGGGAGAGATACCGTCCTCGGTCATCTAGATAAAAGCCATGTCACCGTGCACACTTATCCTGAATACCATCCTGGCAATGCGATCGCAACCTTTCGCGTCGATATTGATGTCGGCACCTGCGGCGAAATTTCTCCACTGAATACATTAAACTATTTGATCGGTAGCTTCGACTCGGATATTATTACGGCGGATTACCGGGTACGCGGATTCACCCGTGATGTCAACGGAAAGAAATTGTTTATGGATCATCATATGACCTCTATTCAAGACTATATTGATGCAGAGACCCTGCAGAAATATGATGTGATGGATATCAATGTTTACCAGGCCAATCTCTTTCATACGAAAATGCTGATTAAAGAACCGGAATTGCAGAATTATCTTTTTAATCGTGACGTTCTGGAAATTCCGCCGAAAGAGCGCCTGAAGATCAGCAATAGCTTAAGGCGTGAAATGATTGAGATTTTCAGCGGCGCGAATATTTATTGATCGCTGGAAGTGCATGCTCCGCCGCGGACTTGAAAGCGAGAGAGCGTGCGGAAACGAGTGCCTAATGACTGGAGTATGATGTGTAAAATGAATTCTCTTTCACAAGAGCGAGCCCCGATTCTTGAGGCTCTGAATCGTTATAAAGCGATGCGGGTGGTTCCCTTTGATGTGCCTGGACACAAACGCGGGAAAGGCAATCGGGAACTGACCGATTTTCTCGGCGAACGCTGTCTGAGCGTCGACGTCAATTCGATGAAGCCGCTCGATAATCTGTGTCATCCGGTATCGGTGATTAAAGAGGCTGAAGAACTTGCTGCCGCAGCTTTTGGCGCGCGACATGCTTTTTTTATGGTCAATGGGACGACCTCTGCGGTTCAGAGCATGGTGATGACAGCCTGCAAGCGCGGTGAAAAAATTATCATGCCGCGCAATGTGCATCGCAGCGCGATCAATGCCTTAATTCTGAGCGGCGCTGTGCCCGTTTATGTCAATCCGGGCATGAATCGCGATCTCGGAATTTCACTGGGGATGTCTCTGGCGGATGTCGAGCAGGCGATTCTTGAGAATCCGGAAGCCAAGGCCGTTCTCATTAATAATCCGACCTATTATGGTGTCTGCTCCGACCTGCGGGCAATCACTGATCTCGCACACCGCCATGGCATGCTCGTGCTGGTCGATGAAGCACACGGTACTCATTTTTATTTTAGTCCGCTGACACCGCCGTCCGCGATGTCGGTCGGTGCGGATATGGCTGCTGTCAGTATGCACAAATCCGGCGGATCGCTGACACAAAGTTCCTTGCTGCTTGTCAATAATCAGGTCAGCGAAGGCTATGTCCGCCAGATTATCAATCTGACACAGACGACGAGCGGATCTTATCTGCTGATTTCTTCATTAGATATCTCGCGCCGCAATCTCGCCCTGCGCGGAGAAGCTATTTTCCAAAAGGTGATCGAGATGGCGGATTATGCCCGTCGCGAAATCAATCAAATCGGCGGCTATTACGCTTTTTCAAAAGAGCTGATTAACGGGGATACGATCTATGATTTCGACGCGACCAAGCTCTCGATACATACGCTCGATATCGGGCTTGCCGGTATTGAAGTTTATGATATTCTGCGCGATGAATATGATATTCAGATCGAGTTCGGCGATATCGGCAATGTGCTTGCCTATCTGTCGATTGGCGACCGTGTTCTCGATCTGGAACGGCTGGTTTCGGCTTTGTCTGAAATCAAAAGGCGCTATGCCAAGGATAAAACCGGCATGCTCAGTCAGGAATATATCCGGCCACATGTCGCACTTCCACCGCAGGAAGCCTTTTATGCCGAAAGCGTGCCGCTGCCGCTGGAAGAAAGTCTAGGGCATATCTGCAGCGAATTCGTGATGTGCTATCCGCCGGGTATCCCGATCCTGGCGCCCGGGGAAGAAATCACGCCGCAGATTCTTGAATACATCCAATATGCCAAGGAGAAAGGCTGTTTTCTGACCGGTACTCAGGATAGTGCTGTCAACCGGATTCAAATCATAAAGGGGTGAGCTTATGGAACTCTGGTTTACTGAGCAGCATACAGAGAATGTAAACTTCTCGATAAAGGTTGATCGCCAGCTCTACTCGGGGCAAAGTGAGTTTCAGCGCATCGATATTTTTGACTCACCGGAATTCGGCCGCTTTTTGACACTGGATGGCTATATGATGCTGACGGAAAAAGATGAATTCATTTATCATGAAATGATCGTTCATGTACCGATGGCTGTTCATCCGAATGTTCGGCGCGTGCTCGTGATTGGCGGCGGAGATGGCGGAGCTGTTCGCGAACTCACACGCTATTCATCAATCCAGCAAATCGATCTCGTTGAAATTGACCGTCAAGTGGTTAAGGTTTGCCGCAAATTTCTGCCGCAGACGGCTTGTCAGTTGAATGATCCGCGTGTGAGCATCCATTACGAAGACGGATTGAAATTTGTTCGCAGGATGGAGAATGCCTATGATCTGATTATTGTCGACTCGACCGATCCGTTTGGCCCTGGTGAAGGTCTGTTTACCAAGGAATTCTATGGCAATTGTTATAAAGCGCTGAAGGCGGACGGGCTGATGGTCAATCAGCAGGAAAGCCCCTTTTATCCCAAGGATGCCGTAGCCATGCAGCGGGCCCATAAGCGGATCGTCGATTCCTTCCCGATTAGCCGCGTCTATCAGGCTCACATTCCGACCTATCCATCCGGACATTGGCTGTTCGGATTTGCTTCGAAACAGTATCATCCACTGAATGACTTTAAACCAGAAAACTGGAAAAAGCTCGGCCTTGAAACCCGTTATTATAATCGCAGCATCCATACCGGCGCCTTTGCCTTGCCGAACTATGTCAAACAGCTGCTCCAGGCGGTTGAATGATCCCAACTCCGCAAATTTCGGCTGGTCCTCGTGACTGTCTATTGAACCTGTCTCGTTTTTCCGGTACACTAATTTTGTTATGCACGATTGAAAATTGAGCGTTGAACAGCAGTCAGAGTTCCGATCAGTCGGTAAAATTGTCAATCTCAGGCTCTACTTCAGAATCTGGATTATCAGGAGGTTATATAAACATGGCTAGAGCACTGATTATCGGGGCGGGCGGCGTTGCCAGTGTCGTTGTCCATAAATGCTGCCAGAATGCGGATGTTTTTTCTGAAATCTGCATTGCCAGCCGGACAAAGTCGAAATGCGATGCCCTTAAGGCCAAACTGGATGGCGGGAAAACAAAAATTGAGACGGCTCAGGTGGATGCAAATCATGTCGATGAACTCGTCCGTCTGATCAAACACTACCAGCCAGACATTGTGATCAATTTGGCGCTTCCTTATCAGGATCTGACCATTATGGATGCCTGCTTGGAGGCAAAGGTTGATTATGTCGATACCGCCAATTACGAACCGGAAGACACCGCGAAGTTTGAATACAAATGGCAGTGGGCTTACCGTGAACGGTTCGAAAAGGCAGGCATCACGGCTCTGCTTGGCAGCGGCTTTGACCCCGGCGTGACCGGTGTTTTCTCCGCTTATGCGCAGAAACATTATTTTGATAAAATTAATCAAATTGATATTCTTGACGCCAATGCTGGCGATCACGGCTATCCGTTTGCCACGAACTTCAATCCGGAAATTAATATCCGCGAAGTAACGGCAAAGGGCAGCTATTATGAAAAAGGCAAATTCATCGAGACCGATCCGATGGCGATTAGTACGGCTTACAATTTTCCGCAACTCGGTTCGAAAGACATTTACCTTTTGCATCATGAAGAGATGGAATCACTGGCGCTGAACATCAGAGGAATCCAAAAAATCCGGTTCTGGATGACCTTCTCGCAAAACTATCTGACCCATCTGCAAGTGCTGCAGAACGTCGGGATGACCTCGATTAAACCGATAAATTTTGAAGGCAAACAAATTGTGCCGCTTCAGTTCTTGAAGGCGGTTCTTCCGGATCCGGCTTCGCTCGGTTCGCGCACAAAAGGGAAAACGAATATCGGTTGCATTTTTCAAGGAGAAAAAGATGGCCAACCGGTAAATTATTATGTTTACAATGTCTGTGATCACGAGGAATGTTATAAAGAGGTCGGCTCTCAGGCCATTTCGTACACGACCGGCGTACCGGCAATGATTGGCGCCGCGATGGTTCTGACCGGAAAATGGAAGAAGCCGGGCGTTCATAATATTGAAGAATTCGATCCGGATCCGTTTATGGATGCGCTGAATCAATTTGGTTTGCCGTGGCATGAAAGCTTTGCTCCGGAATTAATCCACTAAGAGGAGGCAGCTATGGCCATTGATTTTAATGCGGCACCCTCACCGAGTTATGTTATCGATGAAGGCTTGCTGACGCATAATCTTGAAATTCTGCGTTCAGTCGAGCAGCGGACTGGAGCGAAGATTCTGCTTGCACAGAAGGCTTTTTCGATGTTTGCCCTGTATCCGCTGATCGGCCGTTATCTTTCAGGGGTCGCTTCCAGTTCATTGTTTGAAGCGCGGCTGGGTGCAGAAGAAATGGGCAAAGAGGTACATGTTTACGCTCCGGCTTTCACGGAGGAGGATTTCGGCGGGATTCTGCACTACGCCGATCATATCGTCTTCAATTCCTTCAGCCAGTGGGACAAGTATAGAGCCCGGATAGCGACTGCGCCAAAGAAAATCGAATGCGGGATACGGATCAATCCGGAATACTCGGAGGTTGAGACAGGGCTTTATGATCCTTGTGCGCCTTTTTCGCGAATGGGCGTCACGGCAGCTAATTTTCGAGCAGAGGATCTGGAAGGCATCAGTGGTCTTCATTTTCATTGTTTATGCGAGCAGAATTCGGATGCTCTGGCTCATACGCTTGATGCGGTCGAACAGAAATTCGGCAAGTATCTGCAGCAGTTGAAGTGGATCAATTTTGGCGGTGGTCATCACATTACCCGGCCGGATTATGACAGGGAGACGCTTGTCCACTGTATTCAGCGAATGCAGCAGAAATACGGGCTGGATGTCTATCTCGAACCCGGTGAAGCGGTCGCGCTGAATGCCGGTTATTTTGTCACAACTGTGCTCGATATTCTTCATAATGGAATGGATTTGGCTATTCTCGATTCGTCAGCCACCTGTCATATGCCGGACGTGCTGGAAATGCCCTATCGTCCGAAAATCATCGGTGCCGGCGAGCCTGGTGACTATGCGTATACCTATCGACTGGGCGGACCGACTTGTCTTGCGGGAGATGTGACCGGTGATTATTCGTTTAAGCAGCCGCTGAAGCCGGGTGACCGGCTGGTTTTCTGTGATATGGCGATTTATTCGATGGTCAAGAACAACACGTTTAACGGCATCCCGCTTCCGGCGATCGCTTCCTTTAATGAAAAAGAAGGTCTGCGCGTGATTCGCCGGTTCAGCTATGAAAATTTCAAGACACGGCTTTCTTAAAGAAAAGTGTGCTTGGCCATTCTGTGCCGAGCACGCTTTTTTTGATATCAGAGTACTTCTCTCCATAATCTCAACAGAAACATTATAATAATCCCTTATTGTGAGTAAAAATTATCGGATGGCAGTTGACTGTTTCAGTCCGTGGCGATATGATAAAAGTCTAAATAGTATAATTGATTGTACAAAATACTGATTATTCTATTATTTAGAACGGATTTGAAATACTAGCCAATGCATCCGAATTCTACACAATAAAGGATGGGAATGAGAGGATAAAAATGGAGCAGACGGAAGCTGTTGAGATGTTGAAAAGTCAGTTGAAAATGAACACGACCAATCCTCCCGGCAATGAGGCGGAAGCGGCCGAAGCACTAGCTGCTATTTTTACAGAGGCAGGCATTCCGGTAAAGCTTCTGCCTTATGCGGATGGACGGACTCAGCTCATGGCTACTCTTGAGGGTGCGCAGGAGGGGAAAAATCTGACTTTTACTGGCCATTTGGACGTCGTTCCGGTCGGCGAACTGCCTTGGGAGCATGAGCCCTTTGGCGCTGAGGAAGCTGATGGGAAGATTTACGGGCGAGGCGCTTCCGATATGAAAAGCGGCTTGGTGGCAATGGCCTGCGCGATGCTGCAATTAAAGGAAGAACAGGCGCCGCTCAAGGGAAAATTGACTTTTATTGCTACAGTCGGTGAGGAGACATCATCGATAGGAGCGCAGCAGCTTGTGGAACAGGGCTATGCGGATCATGTGGATGCGATGCTGATCGGTGAACCGACAGGCAATGAAATTTCGATTGCTGAAAAGGGCTGCTTGTGGCTGCGGCTGACAACTTATGGTAGGACCGGTCATGGTTCAACGCCGGAATACGGGGTGAATGCCAATGAGCATATGATCGCACTCCTCTCAAGATTTCAGTCGCAGTTCACCTTCGAATTTGAGCCGGATGATCTGCTGAGCGAGCCCAGTTCAAGCATTGATGTCCTC
The DNA here is from genome assembly GCA_048976585.1 of Sporolactobacillus sp. Taxonomy (GTDB): domain Bacteria; phylum Bacillota; class Bacilli; order Bacillales; family Sporolactobacillaceae; genus Sporolactobacillus. The sequence goes on from JBHGUY010000047.1 coordinate 54,416, forward strand.
CATGGCGGCAGCGGGACAAATGTCATTCCTGATAAATGCACGGTCGAGATCGACATGCGGACTCTCCCTTCTCAGAATCATCGGGATATTGTTTTCGCTGTCCGGCAAATTTTTGATTCTGTGCGGAAAGACATCCCGAATTTGAAAGCTGAAATCACGATACTCAATGATATGCGCCCGGTCAAAACCTCGAAAGAAGATCCCTTTGTTCAACTATTGATTTCCACCGTGGAAAAAGTATCCAAGCGATCCGTAGAACCATATGGATTTTCCGGCTACACCGATGGCGCTTATTTTTCGCAAGCGGGCGAAAAATTTCCGATTGCTGTTGTTGGCCCTGGTTACCCGCCTGTTGCCCATCAGCCGGATGAATACGTTGAGAAGGCCGCATTTTTCCAGGCCATCGAAATCTATAAGACAGTTGCTGCAAAATTTTTAAAATAAAGGCGATATTAATGTTACTTTTAGTAAAAAGCGGTATGCGGAATCCGGTAGATTCTCACTTGTCCGAGGTGATTTGCGGTGCACCCGTGACAAGCAATCATCCAGGATAATCAAACAATTAATCTTAAAAGAATCGAAATAAAATTTTTGGGCCTTAATGCATATATCCGACTGTTTGGATAGAATTATGAGAAAATGGGAATAGGTTTGAGAGTTAAATGAATGGTTATCAGGCACTTGGTCACCTGTTTGCCATTTTTCGTAGGGTGAGAAGTGTACTCAATGAATGTTTTGTGAAAGTTTGAAAGGCTACATAGAAAATATTTTGCAGATATCCTGAAGATTGTGGGTGATTTCAATTAATGCAGAGTTAAATCGGTATAAAGAATTGGTACAATTTCTTGGTAAAGTCATGGGTGACGACGTGGAGGTGATTCTGCATGATGTCACAGATCTGGAGAATTCGGTAATCGCGATCAGTGAGACGAATTTGAGCGGACGTGAAATCGGTTCCCCGGTGACCAACCTGATCCTGAAGATGTTGAAGGAAGGTAAATCGAGCAATAAGCCATTTATCACGAATTATGAAGGCTTGTCGAAGGATGGAACCATCTTGCGATCATCGACATTTTTTATTCGGAATGACCGAAATGAGATAATCGGGATGTTATGCGTCAATGCTGATTTTCGGAGAATGGAGAACGTGGTCGATTATTTAAGCAAATTCGTTGGTGTCCATGGCTTGAAAAAGGAAAAGGAGGAACCAGTCGAAGAGCGCCCGGTGAAAGTGGAACATTTGAGCCCGTCAATTGAGGATTTGGCATCATCCAGTATTAAGGAGATTGTCGGCCGCATGCACGTGCCGCCGCAGCGCATGTCTCAGGAGGAAAAGCTGGAAATTATTGATGAACTGAATCAAAATGGAATCTTCCTGCTCAAGGGAATTGTAACCATCGTCGCAGAAGAATTGAGCACCTCAGAGGCATCGATCTATCGCTATCTCAGCAAGGTGAAACGCGGTGAAATGAGCCATTAAAAGCTAATAAGCACGCGATAAATAAAAAGGCCGTTCTTATCGATCATTAAATCGATAGAGACGGTCTTTTGAATTTGAAGTCCATTTCTTGTGTTTTCATGCGCTCTGGGTGCTCGTTTAGTCTTTCTTCAGTTTTTGCAGCATATCCGCTGCCAGGTTCGCGAAGAATCTAGCGCTGGGCAGAATGGCTTTCTCATCGATAATCAGATCCGGGTGGTGGAGACCGGCGGTGCCGGAGACGCCCATGAAGAAAAAGGCACCAGGGATTTTCTTCAGATATTCAGCAAAGTCTTCGCCAGCGGATGAGGGTTCAGGAACAATGACGTTGAGCCCGGAACGCTTCGCTGTCTCAACGGCCATGTCTGCAAGCTTTGAATCGTTTTGCAGCGAAGGACCCAGCTTCGTATAATGAAGTTCGGCTTTCGCGCCAAGGGCCTGAGCCACGCCGCGAACGACGCGATCCATTTTCGCGGGAATCCCGTCACGCACCGTCTCCTGAAAGGTCCGTACGGTGCCTTCCATTTGTGCGGTTTGCGGCAGAACATTCCAGGTATTCCCTGCTTCAAGCCTCGTTACACTGATGACGGTATTCGCGAGTGGTGAAAGATTTCTGCTTACGATCGACTGCAGAGCGGTAACAATATGCGAGGAAACGAGGATGGCATCGATCCCCTTTTCCGGAGCAGCAGCATGCGTACCAATGCCCTCGACGTCGATCGTGAATTTATCGACACCCGCCATTAATGCGCCGCCCTTGATACCAATCGTACCCGTCGGAAGATGCGGCATATCGTGCATACCGAAAATCGCTTCAACGTCATCCAGAACACCGGTGCCGAGAACGCGAAGAGCTCCGTTGCCGTTCTCTTCTGCCGGCTGAAAAATGATTTTGACTGTGCCCTCAAGTTCGTCTTTGCGTTCGTTCAGCAGCAAAGTTGCACCGAGAATCGAAGCGGCATGAAAATCATGGCCACAGGCATGCATTTTACCTGGAAGGGTTGAAGCAAAAGGGAGATCGGTTTCTTCCTGAATCGGCAAGGCATCAATATCGGTACGCAGGGCAATGACCGGGCCCGGCTTATTTCCACGAATTACGGCAAGAACGCCTGTTTCAAGCGGCAGGTCGAGCAGCTCGACAGAGGCCTCGGTCAGCCACTTCTTCAAGGAACGCGTGGTTTCAAATTCTTCAAAAGCGAGTTCGGGATAGGCGTGAAGCTGTCGCCGATAACCGATTAATTGCTGTTCAAATGCTGTTTCCTGCAAAGTATCTGTCATGGGGATAAGCACTCCTCTTAATATAATTATGAGATAAGATCTTCAGGCCTATTGCGCGTGACAGGGGCTGCTAATCAGAACAAAGCAGAGGGCGTTTTCCCGGCAACCCCGGTAAGAGCCAGCACGGTAAGCAATATGGATTGAGGGCCGAGCCAACTCTCCTTCGGATCAAAAAATTCCTCCAGAGTATGTTCTTTTCCACTGATTCCGCCGCCGCTCATCGTGACGGCAGGGATACCGAGACTGATCGGAACATTGGAATCCGTGCTCGAAGATTTCAGGCTTGGCTTCAGACCCTGGGATGAAGCAGCGGCGCTAGCCAGTTGAACAATGGGCTGCTCGGAAGATTGAGTGCCCGCCGGTCGATCACCTATTTGTGTAAAAATCACCTGAATCTTCTGCGCTTTCCCCCAGCGGCGATTCTCTGCTTCGACCGCCGCTTGGATTTGCTTAAGCGCTTCGTTTTCCAGTTCGAGGAGAGCTTGGCCGGATTCAGAGCGCAGATCCAGCAGCATCTCGGCATCTTCAGCAATGGTATTGATCGATGTACCGCCGCTGACTTTGCCGATCGTGAATGTTGTCCGCGGAGAAGCCGGAACTTCAAGATCGCTGACTGCGGCGATGGCCCGTCCCATGGCATGAATTGCACTCGGCAGGCCGAAAGCCGCAAAGCTATGGCCGCCGGGTCCCTTGAAACAGACGCGGTAGCGATGACTGCCAACTGCATGGCAGGTTAAGAGGGCCGCATTTCCCGGCTCAATAGAGATAAAGGCACCAATATCCTGGCGGCTCTTGAACAGTGCTTTGACACCGCGTAAGTCGCCGAGCCCCTCTTCGCCAACGGTAGCTACAAAAAGCAGAGAATGGAGCGGTTTAATCGCTCCGTGGCGAATGGCCCGAATGATTGTCAGCATCGATGCCAGACCGCGGCCGTCATCGGAAATGCCAGGGGCATAGATGACACCGTCCTTTATTTTGGCGTGGATGCTGGTCTCCGCCGGAAAGACGGTGTCCAAATGAGCCGAAAGAACAACTTTTGGTGCTTCACGTTCTCCTCTGAGCTCACCAAGCACATTTCCTTCTGCGTCTATTGTGACATCAGCTAATCCCAAGGTTCTGAACTGTTCAGCCATCCAGTCTGCTCTCATTTGTTCTTTAAATGGTGGAGCGGCAAGTTCGGTTACTTGGATTTGTTCCTTAGCAGTTGCGGCATTATCCGCCTTCAGAAAATTCAGCGCCTGCTTGATCTCGGCAAGTTTCAAAATTTTTTCTAGAGTCGGATGACTTTTCTCCTGTGATTTTAGTGTCTGATCGTCTGAGCGGGGCAAAAGCATGACCTCTTCCCTGATATAGATTGCTGCAGTGCTAAAGCATATGTTTAGAGATTGCTTTCAAAAGCACTACGGAAGACTGGAAATATAGGGTAAAAAAATGGACGAGAACAAATCTCTAAGTATGAATTAAGAATACACCACTCGTTTCTATCAGACAATCCATATAGAAAAAATATTGTCAAAATCCAAAAAATTTATTATTATAGTGATAATAAATTACAAATATCAAAAAATAGTGAGTTATTATTCTTTTATTGCCTTGATTCGACAAATTTCGCCCAAGTGAAAAAATTTGCAAAATATTTTTTCTGATGGTGGTAAAATTTTTAACGTTCGCTTTTTATTCTTGTATAGGCTTTTGTAATAGGAAATAAGGATATGAATACTTTAATAACCGAATATAAGTTAATAATATTTTATAATTATATGGAAAAATGCTTTGACGAACGAATTGTTTTTATTTATAATTGGGATTATAAGATTTTACATATTCAGAAAATAACCTATAATTAGACTAAATGTTTTATCACGCTAAAGGATTTTAAAAAATCTATTGATTTGAATTAGTGGGGGTGGTAAAAGGTGAATGATTCATGGATCGCTGATTTGGAACAACTGTATGATTCAATGGTTGAATGGCGCAGATATTTGCATCAACATCCGGAACTTTCTTATCAGGAAACTGAAACATCGGCCTTTATTTTGGCGAAGCTGCAAAGTTTCGGAATCGCTGATATCCGCACACATGTGGGTGGTTATGGCATTGTTGCAAAAATACATGGGGGCAAGCCTGGAAAAACTGTTGCTCTGCGCGCTGATTTCGATGCTCTTCCTATTAACGAGGAGACAGAAGTTGCTTATAAATCCAAGGTTCCCGGCGTCATGCACGCTTGCGGTCATGACGGCCACACCTCAACTCTTCTTGGCGTCGCCAAAGTTCTCCAAGAACATCGAGCCGAAATAGCTGGCAATGTCGTTTTGCTGCATCAGCCGGCAGAAGAATTTCCACCGGGCGGTGCCCAGGCGATGATAAAGGATGGCTGCCTGGATGACGTCGATGTAGTCTTCGGCACGCATCTCTGGAGCATGGTTCCTTTTGGCACGATAGGCTACCGCAAGGGCTATTTCATGGCGGCGGCTGATTATTTTAAAATTAAAATTCAGGGCCGCGGCGGGCATGGTTCGGCACCGCAGTTCTCGGTAGACTCCGTGGCCGTGTCGGCACAGGTGATTAATCAGATTCAAATGATTGTCAGTCGTGAAGTCGATCCGCAAAAAGCCGCAGTGATTACGATTGGCAAATTCAATGCCGGTGTCGCTCCCAATGTGATCGCTGACACGGCCGAAATGGAAGGCACGGTCCGGACGTTCAACGAGGAGGTTCGGCAGAAGATCAAAGCAGAGCTCTCTTTAATTGTCGAAAATGTTTGTGCCGCTTTCCATGCCTCGGGCACGGTCGACTACCATGACGGTTATCCGGCGGTCTACAATCATGAAAAAGAGTCGGATGTCTTCCAGAAGGTCATGGATAAGACTTTCGGCAAGAACACAGCCGTGGAAATTGCTCCGCAAATGGGCGGTGAAGATTTCTCAAATTATCTGCTGCAGAAACCAGGTGTTTTCTGGTTTTCCGGCGCAGGAAACCCTGAGGTCGGTGCCAGCTTCCCGCATCATCATCCAAAATTCAATTTTGATGAACGCGTCATGCTTGTTGCTGGAAAAGCGTTTCTCGCATTGGTTCAGGAATATCTTTGCTCAGCAACAATACCCGTGTTAAGCGAACCCGCCCGCACTGACTAACGATTTCCAAGGAGGTATTACAATTTGGGTGAACTTCTCAAGGTCGACAAAATAAAGACTGAATTTCAGACGGATAAAGGTCCGATCACTTCTGTTGATGAAGTCAGTTTTGATTTAAATGAAGGGGAAACGATTTGTCTGGTCGGTGAATCCGGCTGTGGCAAGTCGGTCACTTCCCTATCTATCATGCGGCTTCTTGACAAGAATGGCGCGGTGACTAACGGCTCCATTGTCTTTAATGGAAAAGACCTTGTAAATATTTCCGAAGCAGAAATGCGCAAGGTTCGGGGAAATGAGATTTCGATGATTTTTCAGGAACCGATGACTTCACTGAATCCGGTTTTGACGATTGGCGATCAACTGGCCGAGGGCATCCGCCTGCATATGGGCTATTCCAAGAAAAAGGCGCGAGATTATGCCGTGGAGATGCTCAAAAAAGTAGGAATCCCGAGGGCAGAGGCCATTATCGACGAATATCCACATCGACTGTCCGGCGGCATGCGGCAGCGTGTTATGATCGCGATGGCCTTGAGCTGCAAGCCTAAATTGCTCATAGCCGATGAACCGACGACGGCGCTTGATGTCACCATCCAGGCTCAAATTTTAAAGCTCATGAAAGCATTGCGTGAGGATTCGAAGACCGCAATCCTTCTGATTACGCATGATCTCGGTGTCGTCGCAGAGATGGCGGATAAAGTGGTCGTGATGTATGCCGGACAAGTGGTTGAGGAAACGGACGTCTTTACACTATTTGACAATCCGAAGCACCCTTATACACTCGGATTAATGAAATCTATCCCTCACATCACCAATCCCGATGACATGCGTCTAGACTCGATACCGGGCTCTGTGCCAAGTGCGCGTAATATGCCGAAGGGCTGCCGCTTCTGCGCGCGCTGCCCTTACGCAATGGAGCGCTGCAAAACAGAGCAGCCTGAATTGAGGGCGATTGAGGATAAACAAAGCCACAGCCTCCGTTGCTTCCTCTATGAGAAAGAAGAAGATGCTTATGCGGAAAAAGTACAAGCAGAAAAGGAAGTGAGCTCTTGAGCCAGCCAGTAGTCGATCAGGAGAAGAACCTAGCAATCGAACCGCAGCAGGAGCCCTTATTGCATGTCAGCCATTTAAAAAAGTATTACCCGATTAAGAAGGGAATTATTCAACGAACGGTCGGTTATGTCAAAGCAGTCGACGATGTGAGTTTCGACATCTATCCTGGAGAAACGATGGGGCTGGTCGGTGAATCTGGCTGCGGAAAATCGACCACTGGACGCTCGCTGGTCAGGCTGGAGGATCCGACGGACGGTCAGGTCATTTTTCAAGGGAAAGATCTGGCGAAGATGTCACAGCGGGAAATGCGCAAGCTCCGTTCCGAACTGCAAATCATCTTTCAGGATCCCTTTTCCTCTTTGAATCCGAGAAAACGGGTTGGCGATTTGCTTTCTGAACCCTTGCTTGCGCATAAGCTTGCCAACCGCGTAGAAGCCGATAAAAAAGTGAATGAGATATTGGAGATTGTCGGACTCCCGAAACAATATAAAAATCGTTATCCGCATCAGTTTTCCGGCGGGCAGCGGCAGCGTATCGGAATTGCCCGGGCCCTGATGCTCCATCCGAAGTTGATCATCTGCGACGAGCCAGTTTCCGCACTGGATGTTTCGATTCAGGCGCAGGTCTTGAACCTGTTGAAGGATTTGCAAAAAGAACTAAATCTTACCTATGTTTTTATTGCGCATGGACTTGGTGCCGTTAAGTACATCAGTGATCGGATAACGGTCATGTATCTCGGAAAAATCATGGAGATGGCCAAAACCAGGGATATTTTTGAACATCCAATGCATCCCTATACAGACATTTTGCTGAATGCTTACCCGATTCCCAATCCGCATCTGCGTGATCGCCAGCAGATTGTTGTGGAAGGCGATGTTCCCAGTCCGGCAAATCCGCCGAAGGGCTGCGTTTTTCATACGCGTTGCCCGTTTGCCAAAGACATCTGTCATGAGAAAGTGCCCGTTTTAAATGGGACTGAACACAAGGTTGCCTGTCATTTCCCGCTTGAAGGGCTCACGAACTGAAAGGAGGAATTTTCTTGCTTCAATACATTATTCGACGCATTCTTATTGCCATTCCTGTCCTCTTTGGGGTTACCATTCTGAACTTTTTCATTATTAATCTGGCACCTGGCAATCCTGTTGATATGTATGTCAGCCCATCGGCGACGCCGGCTCAACTGGCAATGGAAAAGCACGCTTTGGGACTCGATCAGCCGATATGGGTGCAATATCTGCATTGGCTCGGACAGTTATTGCACGGAAATTTCGGAATTTCTTATTCCACGCGTGAACCGGTGACACAGATCATCGCTCAGCATATCGGGCCGACCTTGGTCCTGATGGGTGTCTCGCTGATAGTCGGCTATCTGATTGCGATTCCGCTTGGCATTCTTTGCGCCAGCAGACAAAATTCATGGGTCGATTACTTAGTGACAGGATTTTCATTTTTCGGAATTTCCGTTCCTCACTTTTTTCTTGGACTTGGTGTCATTTACGTCTTTGCCAGTAAATTCCTACTCCTGCCGACCGGCAGCATGAATACGTTAGGCGGCAGCGGGGGAATTGGCGATACCATTACGCACCTGATTCTGCCGGTGGCGGTTCTTGCCACCGGGATTGCCGGAAATATGGTTCGCTATGTTCGCTCCAGTATGCTCGATGTCTTAAATAAGGATTACTTGCGAACGGCGAAGGCGAAAGGGCTTAAGCAATTTGTCATTACTAATAAACATGCCTTGCGAAATTCGTTGATTCCGATTATTACGGTCATTGGTATTGATATTCCGATGTTGATTGGCGGTGCGATCGTGACGGAACAGGTATTTCAGTGGCCGGGTCTTGGGTTACTGACGATCCAGTCCATTACGTCACGTGATTACTCGACGTTGATGGCCATCAACCTTCTCGCGGCAATAGCCGTGTTGGCGGCAAATTTGTTGACGGATATTCTCTATGCAGTTGCCGATCCGAGAATACGCTATGAATAAGGAGGGGGAACACTTTTATGGCCATGAAACTTAATCCGAATAAGAATGTTCCAGGAGCCGGTGGGAATACAGCGGAAAAATTATTTCTCGATAAAACGGCGGAAAAAGAAGAAAGCTATCTGCACATGATTATACGGCGCTTTTTAAAACATAAGCTTGCCGTTTCCGGACTCGTTGTTTTTGCACTAATTATTCTTATTGCTCTCTTAGCGCCAGTTCTTTCTCCTTACGATCCGGCGAGAAGCTTTAATGAGTTTGAAGCCGCTCCGTCAGCTGCTCATTTGTTAGGCACCGATCCGGTCGGACGTGATGTGATGAGCCGACTCGTCTACGGTTCGCAGGTTTCAGTCATTGTTGGTATCGGCGCGGTAGCCATTTATGTGGTGATTGGCGTCGTTCTAGGACTCTTAGCCGGCTATTTTGGCAAATGGGTCGATATGATTATCATGAGACTTACCGATGTTTTTATGTCGTTTCCCTATTTCATGGTTATTCTAGTGCTGGTCAGCATTATTGGGCCAAGCCTTTTTAATATCACCTTTGTCATCGGTCTATTGGGTTGGCCGGCCATTGCCCGCTTGGTACGCGGCAGTGTGCTCTCAATAAAAGAAATGGATTACGTAAAGGCAGGTGTTGCCCTCGGCTATTCGACGCCGAAGATACTCTTTCAACACATTCTTCCCAACGCAATGGCGCCAATTCTGGTTAACGCAACCTTTGGCGTGGCATCCGCAATAATCATGGAGGCGTCACTAAGCTTTCTTGGAATGGGTGTCAGACCTCCGGCAGCAAGCTGGGGCAATATGCTGACACAGGCAGAATCGATCACGGTTCTTTCCTCGCAGCCCTGGCTGTGGATTCCACCAGGTTTAATGATTTTCTTAGCCGTTCTTTCGGTTAACTTTATTGGTGACGGCCTTCGCGACGCCATTGAGTCGCAGAATTCGAAGTAATTAAAAAAGGGGATGAAAGACGCTTATGTATCCAGCAAAGAAAAAAACAGCAATGAAGAAAGCAATGAAATATGTCGTCGCTCTTCTTATGTCACTGACTTTGGTCCTGCTTGCCGCCTGCGGTAGCGGCACCAGCTCGAGTTCCTCATCCAGCAGCAAGGGAAAGGACAACATTTATCTTGGAATGGTCAATCCGCCTGCGGGATTCAATCCCATTAACACAAGTGACATTGCTGGACAATTTGCCATCCGTGTCATGTTCGATGCCTTTATGGATATGACTTCACCGCTTAAATTTCAGCCGAAACTGGCCAACTCGATCGATACGACCGATAATCAGACGTATACGATTAAGCTCAATCCGAAAGCAAAGTGGACCGATGGCAAACCGGTAACCGCTGATGATGTTGTCTTCACCTTCAATTTAATTGCGAATCCGAAAACCACAGTCGCCGTCGGATCGAATATCTCGACTCTCGAAGGTGTGAATGCCTTAGGTAAACTGACCAAAGGTGAAAAATTGATTCCTGATCTGAAGGCTGTCGATGCCCACACCGTCACATTCAAGACGAAAAAACCTGTAGACCCGAACTATATCAAAGAAATGATCGGCACGAAGATTATTACGCTGCCGCAGCATATATTGAAAAATGTTGCTCCGGCGAAACTGGCGAATTCGTCCTATATGACTAAACCGACAGTCAGCGATGGCCCCTACAAATTTGTGACGTATAATAAAAATACTTATATTCAATATAAAGCAAACAATACCTACTATCTTGGCAAACCAAAGATACCGAAATTCTTCATTAAAATTATGCAGGCACCGAACCTCGCCGATGAACTTCAAACTGGAACCATACAGGCGAATGCATCAGGCGGGATTGGCGATGTTCCTTATCAGGACTTGGCTACCGTTCAGAAAATTGCTTCAACAAATACGAAGATTTATAAGCAAATCGGTTTCCAGACGATGCAGTTTAACACCAAGACTATACCGAATGCAAAAGTTCGTCAGGCGATCGCTTACGCCATTAACCGTCCGCAGATTGTCAGCAAGTTGCTGAAGGGCAAGGGCGAAATTGTTGATGGTCCTTATACAACGATGAGTCCTTATCTCGATAAGAGCATAAAGACGATCCCGTATGATCCGAAGAAAGCAAAAGCGATGCTGAAGTCAGCCGGTTTTGATTTCAGCAAAAGCTTGAACTTTGTTGTTCCAACCGGAAACGAAGTGCGGCAGCAATCTGCTGATATTATTGCTCAGAACCTGAAGGCAGTCGGTGTCAAAGTCAAAGAAACAACCTATGACTTCCCGACCATTATGCAAAAAGGTCAGAAAGGCGATTTTGACCTGCTGCTGATTGGGTTTACCTTTAATATCGACCCGGATGTATCGGCACTCTATGGACCGAATGGTACCTATAACTTCATGAAATACAGCAATCCGACATCTGCGAAACTGCTTGATCAAGGAAAAAATGAAGCGGATAGTGCGAAGCGCAAAGTCATCTACAATAAACTACAAGCACTATGGGAAAAGGATATGCCGGTGCTGACTCTGTATTCGAATAACGAAATTGTTTCAGTCAACAAGAATCTTGCTTATGGCGGTCCTGCACCATACTGGCCGGGAACTGTTGCCAATTTCCAGAAATGGGCCTATAAGAAATAATTTGGATTGACAGATGATTTTGAATTGGACAAGCTTCGACTTAAACAGCTGGGATCTGCTTCAGCTGTTTAAGTTTTTTTAGCGGACTTCTGAATCCGCAGGTAACAGTCAGGAATTCTATTTAATCAAAAAGTGAAAGGCGGGCCAGTCAAAAAATGAGTATCAGTGAAAACAAGCCATTATATGAACAAACACTTCAGAAGGCCGATGAATCAATGGAAGATCTCTACGATTATCTGCGTTTGCCGACGGTGTCCGCGCAGCATCAGGCCATTCCGGAAACCGTAGCTTATGTCTGCCAATTAATCGAAGGGATAGGTGGCGAGACAAAAGTTTTGGACGATCTCGGTGGACATCCGGTCATCTATGGTTATATTCATGCATCCAGCGATATGCGATCGGCAAAAACCATGCTTTTCTATGACCATTACGATGTCCAGCCGCCTGAACCGCTGGATGAATGGCATTCTGATCCGTTTGAGCCGATTTTAAAAGACGGGATTCTCTATGCACGAGGAACAGCAGACAATAAAGGCTCTTTCATCCAGCGGCTTGCAGCCATAAAGGTTTTGCAGCAAAATGGCGGACTGCCTTGTTCGGTTAAATTTCTCGTGGAAGGTGAGGAAGAAGTCGGAAGTCCCCACCTAGGCGCCTATTTAAAAAAATATCAGAAATTATTTGAAGCAGATGCCTGCATCTGGGAATTTGGCAATCTGGATGAAGCAGAACGCGTCCAGTTATTTGCCGGGATCAAAGGCTCAGCTTACTTCGAACTTTCTGCGAAAAGTGCGGCAATCGATATCCATTCTTCTCTGGCTGCCTGTATCGATAACCCGGCGTGGCGGCTGACACAGGCGCTGTCCAGCATGAAAAATCAAAATAACGATATCCTAATAGACGGATTCTTTGACGAAATTGAAGAACCGTCCGCTGAATTGCTGCGAGCCGTCCGCAAGCTTCCTTTTGACAAGGAATCCTGGGCAAAGCCCTATGGACTGACGCGTCCTTTGATTACGGAGGCTCGCGGTGAGGATCCAAGAGAAGCCTTGGTGCTTCAGCCGACACTGACCATTTGCGGACTAATTAGCGGCTATACCGGCGAGGGGGCGAAAACTGTTTTGCCGAAAGAAGCACGTGTGAAACTGGATTGCCGGATGGTTCCCGGGCAGACCGGCGAGTATTTGGAACGCTGCATCAAGCGCCATCTGACACGCCATGGTTTCTCAGATATAAAAGTCGAAATGATTGAAGCACAGCGCGCTTTTCGTTCAGCAATCGATGATCCATTTGTCACTCTCGTTAAGAAAACAGCGGAAAAGGCCTATGAGACTTCAGCCGTTCTCTATCCTAATTCACCGGGCACTGGCCCGATGTATCTGTTTAACGAATGCCTGCAGTTGCCGATTGTCAGCACGGGTGTCGGCTGGGCAGAGTCAAAAGCGCACGCGCCCAATGAATCGATCCGAATCAAAGACTATCAGGATGGGATTCTGCACATGGTTTATTTAATGAAGGAATTCGCTGAGATCTAATCGGCGAAAAAAAATAGAAGGAGTTATTGATTTGGAGATTATAAAGGAAGTCCTTCAGGCCATTGATGAAAAGAAGTCAATCTACAATACGCTGAGTAGAAAAGTATGGTCCTTCGCTGAACTGCATTTTGCCGAGGTGCAGTCAGCGGAACTCTTAAGTCAGGCACTCGAACAGGAAGGATTCACTGTTGAACGCGGGATCGCTGGTCTGCGAACCGGTTTTGTCGGAAGCTTCGGATCAGGCAAGCCGGTACTTGCGTTTCTCGGTGAATTTGATGCGCTGGCCGGCTTGAGTCAGAAAAAGGACAGTACGGTTCGTGATCCGCTCGTATCAGGCGGCAATGGTCATGGCTGCGGCCATAATCTGCTTGGGGTCGGCTCCCTGGCTGCGGCTTTTGTAGTCAAGGCCTATCTCGAAGCGCACCAGTTGCCGGGAACGGTTCGTTTTTACGGCTGTCCGGCAGAAGAAAGCGGGAATGGCAAAGCGTATATGGCGCGTTCCGGCTGCTTCAATGATGTAGCTGCGGCTTTTTCCTGACATCCCGGTTCGACAAACAACGTGCAGCATTGTTCTTCCAACGCGGTGATTGAGGCTCGCTTCCTTTTCGATGGGGTCAGTGCGCATGCTGCAGCATTGCCGGAATTAGGGCGCAGTGCTCTTGACGCCGCTGAGCTGATGAATATAGGTGCCAACTATCTGCGCGAACACATGGGAGATAAAGAACGTGTTCACTATGCAATCACCGATACTGGCGGCGTCTCGCCGAATGTTGTCCAGGCACATGTGGAACAAGTTTATTTGGTTCGTTCGCCTCATCCGGAAGATGCGAAAAAGCTTTTTGAACGCGTCGTGCATATTGCCGAGGGTGCAGCATTGATGACCGGCACGAAAATGACTTATCGCATTGAAGGAGGCTGTCATAATCTGATACCGAACACGGTGCTTCATCAGGTGATGTATGGTTATATGAAAAAGATCGGTTTCCCTGAAATATCGGAAAAGGATTGCAAATTTATTCAAAAAATTTATGCTTCCATCGGTAAAAATGAAAAAGCATTTGCCCTGCGGACTTTGAACGATGTGCAAAAGAAAAAAATTAATGAAATGCCTATTGAAGACTGGGTCATTCCATGTCCGGAAGAGGAGCAATTCATGGAAGGCTCGACCGATGTCTCCGATGTTAGCTGGAATGTGCCGACTGCCCAGTGCATGACGGCAACCTGGGTTTTTGCCACCGTCCCGCATACTTGGCAGGTTGTTGCTCAGGGGACGCAGGAGTTTGCACTCAATGCAGCCCTTTATGCGGCTCAATCAATGGCCTGCACAGCTATTGAGACACTGCTCAGCCCTGAACTACTTCAGCAGGCGACGGACGAATTCAACCGGAGGCTATCCGGCCGCAGCTATAACTGCCTGATTCCGGAGTCCGTGACTGCACCGATCCTTTGATTGCCGTTTGATTCATCACCTTTTACCAGCTAAAGTAAAAACTAAGACCACCGCAGAAATTTAATTGCGGTGGCCTCTTTTATTCTTAGCTTTGGGAAATCTGCTTGCGAGTGAAAGGGAGGTTCTCTCGCGTGAGGCAAAAATTCCGCCTAACGAGGTAAAAATTCCGCCTAAGCGCGAGAAAATTCCGCCTAACGAGGCAAAAATTCCGCCTAAACGCGAGAAAATTCCGCCTAACGACGCAAAAATTCCGCCTAAGCGCGAGATGATGCCTAATCCCGAGAAAATTCCGTCTAACCGCAAAAAAAGTAGGGCCTTCCCCGCAGGAGTGGCCACTTTTCGGCAGCAAAGTCACAGCATTTGACTAAATCGTTATCATTCGCCAATCCGCTTGTTTTTCGTATTTTTAATGAGAGAAACGACAAAAAGAGGACATAATAACCTACTAATGTCAGTGGTAATCAGACACTCGCGGGGGAGGCTGGATAAGATGTCCTTTCAAAAAAAGCATATCCATTTTCGTTACTCAAAATGGACGGTGATGGTCCTGTTCATTGCAGCGCTTATTGGCAGCTTGCAGCTTCTTCATGGCGATGGAAAGCACATGGGAACCCGCCCCGTCCTTGCAGCGAAACATCGGATCGCAGCGAAACAGCATTCGATTCCGGATGAAGTCTATATTCGCCGGCCAGCTGTGCTGTCTCCGAAGACAGCTTTGGGCGAGAGAAAAGTCGATCATAAATTATTCAAGGGTATTAAATCGATTGACTTCACGTTCGGCGTATTGCCGGACACGCAATTTTACAGTCGGTCTCATCCGGATATTTTTAAAAAGATGAATCTCTGGTTCGTGAAAAACAAGCAGGCCCTAAATTTACAATATATTTTCCATTTGGGTGACATCGTTAATAATTTTGATCAGCCTTATCAATGGAAGACAGCCGACCGATCGATGCGGATCCTTGATCAGGCCATGCTACCTTATGGGATTATCACTGGCAATCATGATGTCGGTTATGCTACAGATTACCGTCCCTTTTACCGCTATTTTTCTGAGAGCCGTTACCGCTGGAACCCGTGGTATGGGGGCTCCTATAAAAATAATAAAGGCCATTTTGATCTCGTTGATGTCGACGGGAAGAAATATATTATGGTGGCGATGGGCTGGGGGATCAGCGGTGATGAGGTCGCTTGGATGAATGATGTGCTGCGTCTTTACTCCGATCGGACCGCGATTCTCTATGTTCATGATTATTTGAATGGTCAGGCCCAGCGAACCTTGCAGGGGCAGATGCTTTTTAACCGCGTGGTTCGCCCAAACCCCAATGTGAAGATTGTGATGAACGGACATTGCTACGGAGCCGCCCGCAAAATTGATACGATTGACGATAATCTGGATGGCAAGCCCGATCGGAAAGTCATGCAGATCCTTTCCGATTATCAATCGGTCAAGGGTGGGCAGGGTTACATTCGCGTGATTGGATTTGATTTGAAACACGACAAGGTCTATGTCCGGACATTCTCCCCGCAAGTCGGCCGAACGCATGCCTTCAAAAAAAACCATGACAACTTTGCGTTTCGCTTTGATATTGATTCGTCGCGCGGAAAAAGCGTTGTTCAAAAGACGCATCAGAAGAAGCATTAATTGGCGAGAAATCGTTTGGACGGATATTGACCGGTCAATACCGAGTTTGCTGTTTTTCAATTCTTTATACTAAACAATCCTGTTTTATGTTTTAATGGTTAATATATAATGTTAAAATAATTTGGGAACGTAAGTTCTTGTTTTTATTTGAGGGAGAAATTCAATGTGATTCAAAAAGATGATTTGGCACAACCCTTTTTAAAATGGGCCGGAGGGAAACGCCAGCTGCTTCCGGAAATTCGTAAATATATTCCGGAAAAATTTAATACATACTATGAGCCTTTTGTCGGTGCCGGCGCTGTTTTATTTGATATTCAACCGAAAAAAGCTGTGATAAACGATATCAATCTGGACCTCATCAATACTTACCGAACCATTTTGGCTCACGTTGATGAATTAATTGATGATTTGAAGAAGCATAAGAATGAAAAGGACTATTTCTATACCATTCGTGATTTGGATCGCCAGGATGTATTCACTAATATGTCTCCGATTGAAAAATCTTCGCGGTTGATCTATCTCAATAAGACATGCTATAACGGTTTATTCAGAGTGAATAGCCGAGGCCAGTTCAATGTGCCTTTCGGGAAGTATAAAAACCCGCAGATCATCAATGAACGGGTCATTCGTGCAGTGCATGATTATCTCGCGTCCAGCGAGATTACCTTCTTATGTGAGGATTTCGAGTCGGTGGTCGCGCAGGCAAAAGCAAATGATTTTGTCTATTTCGATCCGCCATATGATCCTGTTTCCGATACGTCCTCATTTACAGGATACAGTTTGGGCGGATTTGATCGGGAGAAACAGGTCAAATTAAGAGATACCGCGGTACATCTCAATGAAAAAGGCTGCAAAGTGCTGCTGAGCAACTCGGCAACAGATTTTATCAGGGATATTTATGGCGCCAAAGGATTCCATATCGAGACGGTATCAGCAACCAGAAGTATCAACTCCATCTCTGCAAAGCGAGGGAAAATTGATGAGGTGCTGGTAATGAATTATGAACCGAATGGATGATTCATGGGTAAAATGAGTTGAAAGATACGAGAGCGAACGGAAGAGTCAGCTATCGACTCCACCTCTGAGCGAGTAGCTGGTCGTGGACGATTGGAAGAGGTTGTTGGTCAGAGCTAAGAAGTGTCGCATGACGGATGTCATGGATGTGCGACGGCTAAATGCCATCGAGATATCTAACTGGAGCTCACTACTGTCAAAAGTTAAAATGGTGACTTCTGCTTCGTTTATGCGGTCATCAATAGCCGATTGTGGCACAAACGCCGCCCCCATCCCCGCGGTGGCCAAACGCTTGGCCGTGATCAAATTGGCGGTTCGCAACACGATATTGGGCTGCAGATTGTGTTTGGCAAGATAACCGGCAATCAGACGTTGAAAACCGGAGTCGGCAGTTTCTAAAATGAGATCCTGATGGGCGATTAACGGGCTGGCATCCGTAATCGTCGTGACTGCCGGCGGTTCAGGATATAGTGCTTTAGGCAACACCAAACATACGGGTTCATGGTACAGCAATTCATAGCGTAATGAGGGATCATAGGTCAGGGCCACGCCCATATAGATGTCGATATCGCCATTCATTAATGCTTGTTCGGCGGCTTCAGACGGATATTCTACCAATTGCAACCTCACTTCCGGATAGACCGCATGAAATGAGGGCAGAATCTGCGGCAGCAGCTCACTCCCTAACGACTGCGTGACGCCAATGCTCAGCCTGGCCACATTCGCATCGGCATAACTGCGCAACTGATTGGTGACTACTGCCAGCGACTTCGTAAGGTTCTGCATCTGAGCGAGATAAAATTTCCCGGCATAGGTTAATCGCAGGGGATGACTATCGCGATCGATCAATGTTGCACCATATTGCTGTTCTTGTTTACGGATCAATTTGCTGACGGTCGGCTGTGAGAGATATAATGTTTCCGCTGTCATGGAAATGCTGCCGGTTTGAGCAATTTTTTCTAAGATAGCGATCATTTGCCGTTCTCGATCCAATTGTGCCATCATGATCACCCCATTAAGTTAGGATTTGAGATTAGTATGCCACATTTGGCATATCGTTTCAATCAGAAATGAATTTAACAAATCCTTCCCGCGCGTCCATAATAGAAGTAGTAAGATTGTGAAAATATTAACAAACATTTTACTGTAAAAATATCATTCTGTTAAGGAGGCGGCAACCTTGAATTTTGTTGCCATCGTTGGCACGAACGCCAAAAAATCTTATAATCGCCAGTTACTGCAATACATGCAGCGGCATTTTGCCGAGCAGGCATCCATTGATATTTATGAAATTAACGGAATTCCCTTGTTTGAAGAGGGGGCGCTGACCGCGCCGGCAGCGATCACTCGTCTGGCTCAGGCCATCAGCCAGGCAGACGGAGTTATTTTCAGTACGCCGGAGTATGACCATTCCATTACGTCATCTTTGAAGAGTGTGATTGAATGGCTGTCTTACTCCGTCCATCCCTTGAATGAGAAACCGGTGATGATTGTCGGCACGTCTCTGGGAGTCCAGGGAACAGCCCGAGCACAGATCCATTTACGTCAAATTTTGGATGCACCGGGAAATAGTGCATTTGTTCTGCCAGGCAACGAGTTTTTGTTGGGCTGGGCACCCCATGCGTTTAATGAGCGTGGTGATCTAAAAGACGATGACACCATCTCGTTCCTAGACAGCTGTTTTAACAACTTTATCAGCTATGCCGATCAGTTTCCGAACAAAGAGGCTACAGAGAAAAATATCCGGAATTCAGACATTCACTGGGCCAGCACCTATGATGTGATCGTGATCGGTTTTGGTGCCGCTGGTGCAACGGCCAGTCGATTTGCGGCAGACAATGGGGCAAAAGTTTTGTTATTGGATGCTGCGCCAAACGGCCATGAAGGCGGTAATACCCGCTACGCCGGTCAGGTGGTTCTGACCGGTCGGGACAAAGCCAAAACAAAGGCTTACTTTAAACAATTATTTGGTTCCATCAGCATTGACGAGGCAATATTGGATACCTACATTGAGGGGATTAATGAAATTCCGGAATATTTTCAGAAATATTTGGATGTGTCTGAACCGACCAGCTATAATCGTGTCCATCGTGATCCGGGCTGGCAAGATTTTGCACATGGGTTATCACCGGAATATCCGGAATTTGACGGTTCAGATACGATTGATTTAACCACAGTTCATGATGGTTATTTCGATGCTTCTCTGTGGAAGAATCTGCGTCAGCATGTCGCAGAGCGCAGCGATCAAATTGACGTCTGGCTAAGCTCACCGGCAACACACTTGATTCAAGACCCAACCAGCAAAGCGATCCTTGGGGTGCAAGTCAAGCGCAATGGGCAAACGGTCAATATTCGCGCGCGTAATGGAGTAGTCATGACCTTGGGTGGGTTTGAAAACAATCCAGAATACATTCAGAACTTCATTGGTGTGCCGAAACTGAAGGTCATGGGCACCCTTTACAACAAAGGCGACGGCATACGCATGGCGCAAGAAGTTGGAGCTTCTTTCTGGCATATGAAAAGTTATGAAGGATACGGGTTCAATACGGGATTCACCTTTGAAAACTCCGCTGAGGATCGGGGAAAATTTATCCTAGGTGCCTGGCCGGAATTGTCACACGGCAGCATCTTCATTGCAGCGGATGATGGCAGCCGTTATTTAAAGGAAGATGAAAATGGACGCCATGGTCATGCCTATGAGCACGGCAGTTGGAAGAATCCAACTGTTTATAGTCATCCTCATTTGATTTTTGATCAACATCAATACGACCTAATCAAAGCGCAAGGTGAATTGCCCTACAAGCCATTCTTTGAAATGACGATCAGTGCGCCAACGTTACAAGAACTTGCGGGAAAGATTGATGCCGATCCCGATGTGTTGACGGCTGCGGTTGCCGAATTCAATGACTTTGCCAATCAGGGCCGAGACTACAAGTTTAATCGGGCAGCGGAATCAATGACAGCTTTCGATGGAGGTCCCTACTACGCGGTGGAGCTGGCAACCGCAATGTTGAACACGCAGGGCGGTGCTCGGCGCAACGAGAAGGCCGAAGTGTTGAATGCAGCGGGTCAGCCCATTCCACATCTGTACTCTGCGGGTGAATTTGGCGGGATTAACGCCAATCAATATAACGGTGGTGGTAATTTGGCCGAGTGCTTGATCTTTGGCAAGATTGCCGGTGAAAACGCAGCACAGGCAAAAGCTGACGTCACATCCTCTGCAGTCAACGACCAAGTCGCAGGAGATGTGGATTTAGGCAGTGATGACTTGTCCGGCGCAGATACTTTATCCAAATACCCAATCGGCGAGAACCAATACCTTGGTGTTTCAAGCGACGGAATTGGCGGCCAAATCGTCGTGCGGGTAACTTTTGTCGACAAGGCCATTGAAAATGTGGAAATTTTGCAGCAAAGTGAAAGTGAGGATGTTGGCATAGACGCGGTTGAGACACTGCCAAAGGAAATGGTCAAGGCGAATACCTATGATGTTGACGCTATTTCTGGTGCATCGGCATCAAGTCGGGCCATTAAGAGCGCGGTTAAGAACGCATTGGACAAGGCGCATAGCCAGGTTAAGTCGTAACATCTGTATAAAAGAGAATGAACCTGCCCAGCCGGTAGGTTTATTTTGATCATTTTGTCTATTAAGGGGGAATTTTGATGCCCATATCCTTTCACAAAACATTCTATGCTCTTGGGACTACTCTTGATCTCAGCGTTGGCATGCCAGGCTCTGTCTCTGATATTGATGACGCCTATCAATTAATCCGTTATTATGAGAATAAATTCACCGTTAACCGAGCGAAATCAGAGATCATGACCATTAACAACGCGGCTGGACGGCATCCAGTGAAGGTACCCAGCGATACCTATGCTCTCGTCAAACGCGCAGTGACTGCCAGTTGCCAAGAAACAGGATTTAATGTATCAATTGGTCCGTTAGTGAAGCTTTGGCAGATTGGTTTTTCCAGAGCAAGGCTGCCGGATCCGGCAGATATTCAAACCCAATTATCGCTGATTGATCCGCACGCTGTGGCCTTTAATGATCAGGAGCACAGTGTGTGGTTAACACGGCCCGGAATGGAGCTCGATTTGGGAGCCATCGCGAAAGGTTGGATTGCTGACCGGATAGCTGAGCTGTGGACCGAACGTGGTATTTCCAGCGGCCAAATTAACTTAGGAGGGAATTTGCTGCTGATCGGCCCCGCTCCCAATCGCCCCGACGGCCACTGGCATATCGGTATTCAGTCCCCCGAGGAGCCGCGAGGGAAAGCGATTGCGGCAGTCGAGATCGGCCCTTGTTCTGCGGTTACATCAGGAATTTATGAGCGGTATTTGCAAACAGGTGGACACCTCTATCATCACATCCTAGATCCGCAAACGGGATATCCGAAGCAGACGAATTTGGCGAGTGTGACAGCATTCACTCGCCATTCCGTCGATGGCGAACTTTGGTCCACCCGTCTCTTCTTCGCCGGACCCGCGCAGCCGCTTCCCCAAAATACTGCAGAATTGCTGGGAGCGGTATTCGTAACGACTGATCATCGGATCGTCGTGCGGGGATTGGCTGCTGAATGTGTCCACTTGTTGGATTCTCAGAACAAACTTTTGTGCTGCGAGTGAAGCGGGCAGCCTGTTAAGCTGACGTCACGGCGGCCAGAGTTCCTAGGGCACAAACTTGATCATGCCTTGAAGAAATAATTTTGATAACAGTATTACAGCACATCATCTATTTACCGGCTATCACAGATTGCATCTTCCTTTATTCATCATAAAGAAAAATATCTTTTTCTCAAAAAAGTGGGTTAGAGAAGCAGGTTCAAAGAATCCTTCACACCTATTATTATGAGTGTAGCCACCGTTCGGACAAAGGGCTAAAATAGATATAAGGGTAGAATTATGGACGAATAGGAAGCAAATCTTTTTATATGATGGATTTGTAAACGTTTGCAGAAAAGCGAGGAGCGGCAGAAGATGAGTAAAATCGAGAAAATATTTCAACAAATATGCCACTTAACTAAGGGAGAAAATTCTGGACTGACCGCCTCAGTGCTTGCGGATCATCTGCATCTGGATCGATCGACGGCTAGTAGGTATTTAAACCAACTGACTGAAGAAAAAAAATTAACCAAATCAAAAGGAAAGCCTGTCCATTACTTTGTTTCTTCGGCTGAGATCCCTGAGCCTGCAGATGAGCAGATAAATATTATTTCCAATATTCCCGAGCCGTCTGACATGCACTTTATTGGTGCGGAAGGAAGCATGAAACCTGTTATTGAAAGAAGTTTGGCAGCCTTACTTTATCCTGAACAGGGCCTACATATCCTGCTGTTCGGTGAGACTGGCGTAGGCAAAAGTTATCTTGCCGAATATTTGGCAAAAGTGGCCTTCGCTCAAAAATGGAAAGAAACATCAGGAAAGTTCGTGACCTTTAATTGTGCCGATTATGCGGAAAATCCTGAGCTGCTTATGGGGCATATCTTTGGCATTAAAAAAGGAGCTTTTACTGGCGCAGATAAAGATGAAGATGGCCTAGTGAAGCAGGCAGATAACGGGATCCTTTTTCTGGATGAAATTCATCGATTGCCGCCGAGTGGACAAGAAATGCTGTTTTATCTCATTGATAAAGGTACTTATAGAAAATTGGGTGAATCCAGTGCCACTCACCATGCACGATTAGTTCTGATTGGGGCAACGACAGAGACGCTGGAACAAACCTTGTTGCCGACCCTGCTAAGAAGGTTTTCATTGCAACTGGAGATCCCACCACTCAGGGAAAGAACGGATGAAGAACGTGAGGCGTTTCTGTCTTATTTTTTGACGCAAGAGGCAAAAAAAATGGGAACAACGCTGCTGATCAAAGACCGTTGCCGTGAGGCCTTTTTAAAATATGCATGTCCCGGAAATATTGGCCAGCTAAAAAATGATATTCAGATCTCCTGCGCGCGCGCATTTATGCACCATCTTCAGCAAGGCACGGATCGGGTGATCATTCAGGAGGATGCCCTTCCTCCTCAGGTATTAAGCAGTTTGACCAGCATTGGTAGGAATAATGATTCCAAATTCTTAATCGCTCCGCCGGATCAGAGTGAGCGCCTGCCGATCCAAAACATCTATTCTGCGCTGGGATCGATAAAGGCGAAGACACGTCAAAGCGCATCTGAACAGAGAACATCCGATCAGGAAATGAAGAGTGCCATTAATCATTATATCCATGAACTGCAGTCGCTCTCTGATCGGCGGTTAGAGTCTGAGCCCGGGTGGGTACGCTTTATTGATCACGATCTATTTGATGCGTTAAGAGATTCCGAATTTTACTTTAAAAATGACTTTCCTTTTGAATATGGTACCAAACAGCTGATCGCCATTGGTTTGCATTTGGAAGCGTTCCGGCAGCAGGCAGAAAAAAGAATGCTTTCTCCGCTTCCTAAAGTCCCGCCAGCTGAACATCTTTACCGGGTTGCCGCAGATAAACTCGTCCGTTTTTTATCAAGAAGGATTCAGCTGAATCTCCCCGAAAGTGAGATCGAGCTGATCGCACATCTGATGGCGTCAACGACTGGCGAGAGCGAACATGAAAAAGGGATTTCTGTCTATCTAATTACACATGGTGAATCTACGGCAAGTTCAATGGCCGAGGTCACGAATTATCTGCTTGGCAGTTCGATTATTCATCCGGTAGATATGCCGCTTTCAGAGGCGACGGGTGTGACCTATAAAAAAATTCGTGCGCAACTGATGAATCATTTAAACCACGCCGGTATTTTAATGCTGGTTGATATCGGTTCGCTTGTGTCAGTGGGGGAAACGCTCAGCAAGGATTTGGGGATAACGATTCGCACGCTAGCAAATGTGAATCTTCCGATGCTCATTGAAGCGGGACGCAAAGCACTGATTGCTGAGAATGACTTGGATACCGTCTACAATGCGGCTAAATCCGCCTATTTGGCGCTTGCTCCAAAGAGTCAGTTACCCGAACGAAATGAACAAAGACAGCGCCTCATTGTCACCGTTTGTTTGACTGGAGAAGGGGCGGCGCAACTGCTTAATGATTGGCTTTCAGAACATATTGATACGGAGGATAAAGATATCGTTATCCGTGCTATTCGCATCGATCCCATTAGCCGAGATTCATCAATGCTGGATATATTCGATAATAAATATCGGATCATTGCGATTGTTGGGACTGTTCCGGTTAAATTCAATGACGTCCCGTTTATTCCGGCTCTAGAATTGCTAATGAATGATGGAATTGTACGGCTACAAAAGTTGCTGGAAATCTCCCGTCCGGCAGAGCCGTTTCCAAAGAACGATCGATCAAAGGATCGAACTTATATGCACAAACTAGCTAAAAAAGGACTAGATGAAATTACACAGTATCTGGATACAGACTTATTTTCAGAACTCATGACGGTCTATTTTGATCCGATTAGCAAGTTCTATCAGATGGATATTGACTCAGAAATTGGCATTTGGATGCATATCGGCAGTCTCGCAGACAAAATGCTCGAAGCTGAAAAGATGAACCGTTTGTTCTCATTACCGCAGGAGACCATTGAACGGTTACCGATTACGCGTGAAGACAGAGAAGTATGGAATCCGCTGATTCAGCAGCTTGAAAATAGATTGTCATTGGAAATGAATTCAGAGGTTGTCGAAACCTTAATTTCTTTGGCTAAGCAGCAAAATCCAGAGTGCGAATGATTTTTTGCACACATGAACTGTTTCCTTTGCACAGATCGTTTATTTGTGTGATGCTATGAAATCTGCAGGATTTATTTACAGGTTTCTTTTTTTTTTTATGAAGCAAAACGCTTCGTCTAGAGCGGTATCCATTTTGAAAATAAGTGTGCACCAATAATTGGTACAAAAAATGCTTATAAAGAAGAGTGAGCAGGAAGTAGACCCAGGAAGGAAGAATATTGAAATCGCTTGCAATTTAGGTATTAAGAGGAGGCATCAGATTATCTGATCAGGACTTCCGCCTTTCTAATTTCCCAGCTCGTTTCCAAGTGTCTTTTGCAATCATAAAAAAGGGAGGAAATTAAAGATGAAAAAAGTCATGTTGGTTTGCGCCGCAGGAATGAGTACAAGTTTACTGGTAACAAAGATGCAAAAAGCCGCTCAAAAAAATGGCGATGAAGATTTGGAAATTTTTGCGCGGTCAACAAATGAGGCAACTCCTCTCATGCAGGAAGGTTCAATCAATGCTGTTTTAATCGGACCTCAAGTCAAATATATGGAGAAAAAGTTTAAAGAAATTTTGGAAGAAAAAAATATACCCATTGAATCAATCAACATGATGGACTATGGCATGATGAATGGAGAAAAAATATTAGCTCAGGCAAAAAGAATGCTTGGTTGATGAATTTGACCAATTGGGAGGACATATAAAAATGAATGAATTTCAAGAATCGTCAAATGACGGGAATGTAGAAGAAAGCGTACAATTTGCTATGCAATTGATAGCCAATGGCGGTAATGCCCGCAGCTCAGCACTTGAAGCTATTGATCTTTGTAAAGCAGGTAATTTTACGGGCGCGGATGATAAATTAAAAGAATCCGATGAATCTTTAAAAATAGCACACAATATTCAAACGCAGATGCTGACTAACGAAGCGCGTGGTAACCGTATTCAAATCAATTTGTTAGTTATCCATAGTCAGGATCACCTAATGAACGCAATTACCATACGCGATATTGCCGGTCAATTCGTTGATTTATATAAATTATTTAATAAAAATACTGAATGATTTCTTCGGATAATTTGTCACATCAAAAGGGAAAAGGTGAAAATAATGGCTGAGGGAGAAAATAAGTTTATTGCCATTCTTCAGGAAAAATTATCACCAATTGCAGTTAAATTGGATCAGAATCGTTATATAACGGCAATTAAAGATGGCTTTTTTGGTGCAATGTCGCTGATTGTCGTCGGATCGTTTTTCCTGCTGTTAGCTAACCTACCGATTAACGGATATGCTTCTTTTATGAAAGGTTTGTTAGGAAATAATTGGCAGAACTACTTTATGGTTCCATACAACGTCTCTTTTAACATTATGACGCTTTATGTCATTATTGCCATGGCGGCGAGTTTGGGAGGTCAATATAAGCTCGATCGAATTGCCTGTATTATGTCGGCTTTGGTTGCCTTTCTGATCCTCACACCGCTGGCAACCTTTAAAACTTTACTTTACATTCCACAAGGAAATTTAAGTGCCAATGGTTTGTTTGTTGGCATGATCGTCGCCATCCTGGCGGTTGAAATCGTTCACTTTACGGATAAACGCGGCTGGAAAATTAAAATGCCGGATTCAGTTCCAGAAAATGTTACCCGATCATTTTCGGCACTGATACCTATTGCTATTATTATGGTCATCTTTGATCTGGTCAGCATCTTATTCTCACTTACGAGTTTCGAATCTGTGCAGGCTTTTATCTTTCACTACCTGCAAACGCCATTAACTCATTTAGGCGGTACGTTGCCTGCAATGATCATCGTTGAATTATTTCAGCAGATTCTTTGGTCTTTTGGGATCCATGGAGCGAATGTCGTTGGGGGGATTATGCAACCGATATGGTTCGCGCTGACTGCTCAAAATGCCACAGCATTTGAAGCCGGAAAAATCTTACCGAACATTATTGACTATCAGTTCAATCAAAACTTTGTTTGTATCGGTGGTTCAGGGGCAACCCTTGGTCTGGTCATCTATATGCTTTTCGGCGCGAAGTCGCAACAATATAAACAGTTAGGTAAACTGGCTATTGTACCCGGAATTTTTAACATCAATGAACCGATTATCTTTGGCGTTCCCATTGTACTGAATCCAATTATGATGATTCCATTTATCCTTACGCCGCTTGTCCTGATCATTGTTTCATGGCTCTCAATGAAGCTGGGCCTTGTTCCACTGACTAATGGGACGAATATTCCGTGGACAACGCCGCCGATTATTTCGGGACTGCTGGTATCCGGTTGGAAAGGCATGGTTCTGAATATTGCCGAAATTCTCATTTCTATGGGAATCTATTTACCTTTCTTTAAGGCTGCCGACAATATGGCACTGGAGAATGAGAAGTAAAATAAATATTATTTAGACGTTGTTTTAAAGAGACTTTGAGTTCAATCATTAACTGGAGGCGTGAAAGGTATGGCGCAATTAACATCGGGATTCCCGAAAAACTTTCTCTGGGGTGGCGGCAGCTCTGCCTATCAAGTTGAGGGCGCATGGAATGAAGACGGTAAGGGTCCTTCGGTCATGGATACCGGTAAGCACCCGGTTGGAACAGCCGATTTTAAGGTGACGAGCGATCAATACCACCGATATGAAGAGGATGCGGAATTATTCAAACAAATTGGTTTTAAGACCTATCGCTTTTCGATTGCTTGGACGAGAATCTACCCTAATGGCGATGGGGACCTTAATCAATCAGGAGTGGATTATTACAATCGATTGATTGATAAACTCATAACGAACGGAATAGAGCCATTTGTTACCATCTATCACTTTGATTTGCCGGATACCCTGCAAAAAAAAGGCGGCTGGTCAAATCGAGACACCATTGATGCATTTGTTAACTATGCGAAAACATTATTTAAACTATACGGCGATCGGGTCCATTACTGGTCGACGATTAACGAACAGAATACAGTCATCCTTCATAGTGAAGCCATTGGTGCAGGAAGTTATACACCGAAAGAACTGTTTCAACAAAATCACAATATGCTGATCGCTCAGGCGCGGGCAATGATTTGGTGTCACCGGTTACTCAAAGATGCTCAAATTGCCCCGGATCCGAATATCCATACCGTATATCCGGCTTCCTGCAAGCCAGAGGATGTAAAAGCCGCTAATGATTTTCAATCACTTCGCAATTGGCTATTACTTGATGCTGCGGTATGGGGGCGTTATAACACGGTCGTTTGGAGCTACTTGAAAAAATTTGGCTGGGAACCAGAGGTCACAGCGGAGGATATGGCATTGATGAAGCAGGCTCATCCGGACTTTATTGCCTTCAACTATTATACTTCCGAAACGGTGAGCGCTTACCAGGCGGACAAGGGCGGTTGGAAGGACATGTACAGTCCTTCTAGGAATGGGTATTTGAATCGAACGGAATTCGATTGGGAAATCGATCCGCTCGGCTTTCAAACCATTCTGGAATTGCTATATGATCGTTATCATTTACCCGTAATGGTTACTGAAAATGGTCTAGGGGCTCACGATGTGCTGACAAACGATGGTAAAGTGCATGATCAATACCGCATTAAATATTTGCATGATCACATTCAAACCATGCGGGACGCTGCAGAAAACGGGGTTGAGATTATCGGTTACACGCCATGGTCGGCGATTGATTTAGTCAGCACCCACGAAGGATTTGCCAAACGATACGGTTTCATTTATGTTGACCGCGACGAGCAGGATGTGAACAGCTTAAAGCGTTATTTGAAAGATAGCGCGACGTGGTATAACCAAGTGATTGCCAGCAATGGTGTAGATCTCAGCTATTAATGAAGCAAATATTTTCTTCTAAAATGAATGGCCTTTGTTAGTAATCAATTTACTAAACAAAGGCCATTCGTGTGTCAAATAAATCGGTTTTGGTAATGTTGATTATTGATTTTAAGCATTTTTTACTCGATGCTCGCTTTCCCCAGGTTTTAAAAACTTATGAGATTCTTATGTTACTTACTGACCTAAAGTTTCACAGGGAATCCGCACAGCGGTAGCTTTCAAAAATTTTTTTGACCTCAATGTAGAAAATAATGTAACAAGTCCTGTACCAAGCTCATAGTGGTTTAACCCGTGGGTAGTAACGGGGCATTAGCTCAACTGGGAGAGCGTTGCGCTGTAGGAGTCAATCTTTCTTGCCTTCATACTTTCCCAGTTTATCAAGCCTCACAGCTAAAGTTGCACAGGGTACACTAATAGAGCCAAAAATAATCTCGTATGAGCTTTGTACAAAATACACAGATTGTAGGAGGTTTTTTAGTATGCTTATTGAGTCAATCGAGAAGGAGTTTGTTGCAGACAAGAAGTTTGAAGGGCTTACTGAGAACAGTCTCACCTCGTATCACGTACTTTTCAGGAACTTCAACAGTTTCCTCACCGAGCAGGGCATTGAACAGCTTGAGGACGTGTTAGGTCGCACAATTAAGGCTTATTTCCACTGGAACGCTGAGCGAGGCAACAAAGCGAGGTCTATCAACTCAAAGCTGAAACTTATCCATGCTTTTTGCAGATGGCTTAATGAGGAAGGTCTGACGGAAACCCTGCTCACCAAAGGCATTAAGTCACTCAAGCAGGACGAGAACCCGAAAATAGTCAAAACTGATGACGTAAGAGCCGCGTTGTCTTACCTCCGACGTATTAAGCGCAGAGAGGACACATTCACGGCTCGCAGGAACTACGCTATCATTGTCTTTTTTGTTGGCACAGGGCTGAGAATTGGAGAAGTTGAGCGGCTCAATTGGGCTGACATAAACTTTGACGAGTCACTTATCATGCTGAACCAGACAAAGAGCAGGAAAACACAGAGTGTCCCTTTGAGTGAGGACCTAGCTCGGGAGTTGCTTGCCTGGCGTTTGTACCTTGAGAAGAAATTTGAAAAGGTCCCAGCTCCGCTCTTTGTTACACGAGAAGACATAAGACTTACGCGAACAGGTATGCAAAACTTTTTCAAGCGACTTAAGAAGAACGCAGGCGTAACAGGTACTTTTTCACCGCACGCGCTCAGAGCTTACTTCATCAAATCCTTGCTTCAAAAGGGCAGTAACTTGCGGGAAGTACAGCTCCTCGCGAGACACTCAAAGATTACGGTTACTCAGCTTTATATTGGCTATTTCCAGAGCGAGTTGAAAGACGCGATAGACGAACACAATCCGCTTGGCGGCTTAATCTAAAGACACCCTGATAAGAGAACTGGCTGAACGAGCTGGTTCTCTTTTTTATTTACAAATCCCTCTATACGCCTTGAGTGAGAGAAATATTTTTAATATTCCTTAGCATAAAAATCGGGACTTTATACGTAAAGCAAGCTTTACATCATTGCACTTGTGAGTTATAATTTGATTGTAAAGCCAACTTTACATATTACTGGAGGTGTGTGATTGAAAAACAATCTTGAAACAATACGAAAGGAAAGAAAAATTAGCCAAATTGAACTAGCTGACATTTTAGAAGTATCAAGACAAACAATTAGTTCTTTAGAGAATGGAAGATATAATCCATCCATAGAATTAGCTTTTAAAATTGCTAATTATTTCAACTGTACTATTGAGGACATTTTTATTTATGAAGGGGATAGCAAACAATGAAGAAGAGATTACCGTGGGCCATATTTTTTGATGCGTTAGCCATATTTCTAGCTTTAATTGGGACCATTAACTTTTTAAACATCCATTATGTAGTCGTTAATTTTGTGTTTGTCTTATCTGTTATTTCATTAATTATTGGAATTTCAGTACACACAAGGACAAGTGTTCGTCGGATGGCTGCGCGCGATAAACAATTTAAGAATGAATTAAATGATGAACGCAATATTCGTATCAAAGAAAAAGCCGGATGGGCTACAATGAAAATCATGAACTATCTGATTCTACTGAGTATGTTTCTTTTTGCTATTATAAGAGCACAAGTTCAAGTTGTTCTTATTACCGCGGCTCTTGTGGTTGTACAACTTATAATCTTTATAATGTACAGCAAATATTATGAAAGAAAAATATAACTACGCAAAAGCATAAAGAGTTGGGAGACACTTTCTTGTGTCCTTTTTTACTCGATTTATCCTTTGAATTTTAGTGTTTAATCATTGATCATTTATTCACTTCTCCGCAGTATGCGTCAACTGTTCATTATGAGCCATTCATTTTAAGAGATCCAGTGTACTACACAGGGTATCAGGCACAGATACATCAAGAAGTCATTACTGCATAGGTTACACTTGGTTGGACAAGAAAATTAAGGTCATGTACACTTGGTTCAAATAGACCAAGGGAGAAAAGGATCATGAAACAAGAACGGAGAACCTTCTCAAAAGAATTCAAAGAACAGATTGTCAGTCTGCACGCTTCAGGGAAACCAAGACAGGAGATCATCAAGGAATATGATCTGACGCCTTCGGCCTTTGATAAATGGGTACATCAGTCCGAGAGGAGTGGCTCCTTTAAAGAAAAAGATAATCGAACTCCTGAGCAAGAGGAGGCCGTTCATCTTCGGAAAGAAAATCAGACACTCAGGATGGAAAATGATATTTTAAAACAAGCCGCGCTGATCATGGGACGAAAGTAGATGTGATTCGTCAGAACCGTCACAAATACTCAGTATCAGCAATGTACGGCGTCCTACAAATAGCTCGAAGTACGTATTATTACGAAGCCCAAATTCGAGATCAGGAAGTGCATAAGAAACTCACACGCCAAATCGTTGAGATTTTTAAAACCAATCGATCCGTCTATGGACAAAGAAAAATCAAGAG
>JBHGUY010000048.1:0-6942 GCA_048976585.1 Sporolactobacillus sp.
CTCTTGATTTTTCTTTGTCCATAGACGGATCGATTGGTTTTAAAAATCTCAACGATTTGGCGTGTGAGTTTCTTATGCACTTCCTGATCTCGAATTTGGGCTTCGTAATAATACGTACTTCGAGCTATTTGTAGGACGCCGCACATTGCTGATACTGAGTATTTGTGACGGTTCTGACGAATCACATCTACTTTCGTCCCATGATCAGCGCGGCTTGTTTTAAAATATCATTTTCCATCCTGAGTGTCTGATTTTCTTTCCGAAGATGAACGACCTCCTCTTGCTCAGGAGTTCGATTATCTTTTTCTTTAAAGGAGACACTCCTCTCGGACTGATGTACCCATTTATCAAAGGCCGAAGGCCGTCAGATCATATTCCTTGATGATCTCCTGTCTTGGTTTCCCTGAAGCGTGCAGACTGACAATCTGTTCTTTGAATTCTTTTGAGAAGGTTCTCCGTTCTCGTTTCATGATCCTTTTCTCCCTTGGTCTATTTGAACCAAGTGTACATGGCCTTAATTTTCTTGTCCAACTAAGGGTAACCTATGCAGCCTAAACTCTAAATGAAAGAGGCGGATTTTATAATGGCTTACCTCAAGCCTAGCACAAAGCATCGGACATTTGCACACTTGAACTCATTTCAGCAAGGACAAATTCAGGCCCCTCATCAGGATCATCGTTTCTCACGTGAGATTGCTCGTGAAGTCGGTTGATCCCACCAGACAGTACTAAACGAACTCCGTCGGGAGACAACTACCCAGATCAGCCTCAATCATCGACATTTTCAGGCTTATTTTCCGGAGATCGGACAGGTCGACTCTTTATTTTTTCTTCAGCGGTTTATGCGTTATAATGGGGCAAAATAAGGATCACGTCGTCGGGGTTGCCATTCCAGGTACTGTTTGGAATTATGTTCCTTACACTCAATACAAGACTAAGAGCTTAGGTCAAGTAAACTGGTCAATTCCAAGTCTGGCTAAATTTAAAGTCACAAAGGCTGAAAAACGTCCGCACGCCCCTAACGCCATATTTATTACCACTGAATGCCAAGGGTTTTATCAACCATCACGGGTTCAAAGGGCTTGAATACTTTTGGCTCCATATTAGCCTCGATACTTTTTTAATTATTATATTATTGGCTTCAAATTAATAAAATAAAGACAGGCCTTTGCATCAATCTGCAAATTTTGTGTATAATGAATGTAGGAAGAAAATAAATCCGCCAGTGCTTGTACACTGACGGAATGGCAATATCCGCATTGAGCGGAACGATGCATTAATTAACTTCACATTTTGACAAATGATCCACCCATTAAGCTATTGCAGTAGCATATGAGGCGGATTATTTTTTTCTGTTTGACAGCATCATCACAATGCTGATAATGCCTAAGATTGCCGTTATAAACAAACTAGCAACCCCTAGCGCTAACATCAGCGCTTGGTATACTGTCATCAGCTCCACCCCCTTTCACAAGGGTGTCACCGTATCCGCTCATAGGCTTCATCTATTGCCTGTGTTAAATTATACCATGATTCTATGAATCTATGTACGCCCGGGTGACCGGGCCTGTAACTATGGTGAAAAATGAGAGTTACGAGAGTTGACAGTGTTCGTGCACGACACGCAGCTTGGGTACCGCGGCATCAAATCGAACGATAAGTCCAAACCTTTTCAGCTTCTCCATCTCCTTGTAGTGTCGAACCAGGACGCAATCGACAGTCTTTTGCAACTGTCGTCCTCCCTTTTACTGCTGCTTTTCGCAGTCTTTATGAAGTTCATAATTAATTTGGTTCTCAAATTGATCACTATTCATCAAATCCCTTCTCCCCTCCATTAACATTCCGGCTACGGCGATTCTTCCTCATCCATTTCTAAGTCCGCGTCGTTAATTCCTTCTGATTTTGACGCCTTTTCAAATTCCAGTTTGACGTTCAGTTCACTTTGCATTGCGAGCAGTTTATTCCGGTAGACGAAAGGTTGTCCAAGCGTTGGTCCTCTTTTACCCGTTCTTGAATATGCTGCTCATTTTTCCCCAACCGCTCGATTTCTTTAGGAATATCCTCGATGAAATGCTCCCTCATTAAAAAAGGCTGCCTGAACAAATCATAAAAAAAGATAGATCGTTTTATTTACTCTTTCTGGATAAATTAAATTACATTCCCAGGTGCAGCAGAGGCTTGCACCTTTTCAATCTCCAAAAAGTAAAATTCTACTGTTTTTTTGATTTTCGTCACTAAACGGGACTTTTATAGCCGATTCCATTCAGAAATAGGGAACAATCTGCGCAAAAAGAACAATTTGCCGGTTTGGCGGCGCTTTTCAAACGATGTATAAAGGAATTAGGCGTTGACCTGTACCAAGAGGCTTAGGAGGTGAAAAGATTATGGGTGTGAATTTCAGTTATTGCACGGCCCACTGGACCTACGGCTTTTTTCATCAATTCAGAGAAAAACTGGCAAATGCAGTCGGCATCGACTTGAATCAAATGGAAGGCTTTGGCGGTGATCATCTTTTTTCAGATTATCGGGACGATATTCTCCCGCTGCTTCAGCATTCCGATTGCGAAGGTGAATTAAGCGCTGAAGAATGTTCGCGGGTCGCCCCGCGTTTAAGGGAGATTGTCGCTTCATGGATTGGTGATCCCGATCAAGTCGAAGCCGGGCTTCTCGCCAAAGGGATGGAACGTGCCGCACAATTGAACAAACCTTTTTATTTTTGCTAATGTTTTTCATCTAGGATAACGAGAAAAGGAGGACAGCGTATGGATAAGGAAACGAGTGAAAAGCAATTCTGTCAAGGCTTGCAAGCGCAGGAGTCCATTCTGGAGGAGCTTTCAAAGATCGGCACCGTAATCGACTGCTCGAAATATTCCAACGAAGAGGTGGCCGATCTTCTGCGGAGAACGATCAATCAATCGAAGTGAGCCCACAGATTCAGGAATGATTTTTTGCTAAATCCGCTTCAGAAGGAGTGTTTCTGATGATTCAGCGCATCTATAAGACTGTAAAATCGAGACATGGTTTTACGTTGATCGAAATAAATAAGGGTATTTACCCATAATTTTTATTAAAAGACTATAGATAAAAAGAAAACCTGAAATTCTTAAGAAATTAGCCAACGCTATCCTTAGAAATCAGGTTAATTACGATTAAAGTATATCAAAGTCAGCATATAGAATAACTAAAAATTATCATTCTTTCATTATCTAGGTCTATAATTTAAAACAAAATTTAGCATGAGAAGATTCACAGAAATATTATTTATGTCTTGTAATTCTATATTCTTTCCCTCTAAAAATTGCTCAAGTGCATTAACGGGCACATTAGCATACTCTGCTAAACTTTTATATGAAAAATTAAATTGCTCAATCAATACATCCGTTATTATTAATCTCATCCGTTCTAAAGGATCCATGATCGAAAAGCCATTGACTAGAAAAGCTAATCGATAATTTAATAATCGTATTTGATCTTTTGTTAATTTACATGGCTTTTCGTTTAACAATTGCTCCAATATTTGTTTATCTAAACCTACAATCTGAGGCAGTTGCTCAAATTCAACATGATACTTATTAATAACTTTCTTTATCTGTTCACCTATATGTGGTAAAGAACCATCTGAGCGAAAATTATCACTCGCATATAATATATCAGTCAATTAATATCGCTCCTTTATTCCCTTTTAGATTTATTGTGTAATAATTCAGTAAGTTTTAAAAGTTAAATATAATCTTAGGGGGAAAAAGAATATGAAAAAAGTTTTGTGTTTATTAACAATTTTTATGCTTTTCATCCCATTTATTGGGAATTCTGCACATGCGGAAGAAAAAGTTCAATTGCCATCAGATAGTTACCAACAACTGAATAGCATTCCATTGTACATGAATTTAGATTCGATTTCTACTACAGAAAATTCAAACATCCTTAACCCAATGATCAATAATCCTGGCGGTGGTGGTGGCGGTCTCGCTGAAATCGCTAGACTTGATTATTCTGTTAATACAAAAACAAATGTATTTAGCTACAAAGTTGTAATGACGCCGGGTTATAAATTTTTAAAATTTGCAGGAGAAGCTTCCTTAACTGACTTAACTACTGGGTTTGAACACGGCTCCTATAAACTCTCACACAAATCTGGAACTATACAGTTATATAAATCAAAGAAGCACATATTTACATTATATGTTTCTGGTGATACTCTATCAACTGAGGGTAATGGAATGACTTTCAGTGTCAAACCTTTAACGTGGGTATATAATCCCTAATAATTTTTAAGGTAATTTTTTAGAGCAACTGACTGTCTAAAATCAAAAGCATCGAATAGAGAAATTGAAGTATTTTCCCTATTCGGTGCTTTATGTTTTAATTGCTGAATAGTAATCGGCAAGAAAACCAAGACTCTTTTCGACAAAAAAATCCTCATTTAAGCGAGGTGAAACACAATTGGCCAGAGTCCACTACAACAAGCGCATACCAATAATTAAAAATCTCTTGTATCTCAATTTCAGTTCCGGACGTGGCTGGTCAGTCTCCTTCGGCCCACCAGGAACCAAAGTGAATTATGGTCTTAATGATCATAAAAAGACAGTATCGTTTCAAAAAGGTGGATTCCGTTACCGAAAAACCGTTTCAGGCGGTCAGCGAACAGCGCAGTATCAGGAACCGATTCGACACCAT
This sequence comes from Sporolactobacillus sp., assembly GCA_048976585.1. Taxonomy (GTDB): domain Bacteria; phylum Bacillota; class Bacilli; order Bacillales; family Sporolactobacillaceae; genus Sporolactobacillus. The sequence continues at coordinate 4,677 of JBHGUY010000048.1, forward strand.
CCATCTGACGAGAAAATAGATAAAATGGTCAGCAAGTATGTAAAGCGGCATTACGACCTTTCCACCTGCGTAATGAAGGCGCTTGATACAGATCCAAAGCTTCCTTCTGCTTGGCGGCATGGCATTCAACTCACAAGCGAAAAAGGTCACCGCGAAATCGTTTATTTTGACTATCATACGGATACAGTTAAAATGTTTGCACTGGATGATTAACCTTATTCCCTGCGCTTCGGCGTGGGGATATTTTTTATAAAAAATTGCTAAAAAGTGTTGACTTTATAACGAGTTCGTTATATAATATAAACATAGAAGGGAGGACAAAGGATGATAGAGCATATGAAAAAGGTTCTTGATTTGGTAAACAGCTTCTTGATTGCTACAGCGACCAGCATCGCAATAGTCAAACAGCTGAAACCCGGCAAGAACCCCCGGCGAAAAAAGAAACGCCGCAAATAATGTTTTTCTGAGGGGCATGTGCCCCTCACCTTTATCTATATTATACCCTATCATCCAATAATTATGAAATCAAAATTAAAATCAATGTCTATACTGATACTAGTCACTATTGCATGGCTGCTTACTGCTAACTTCAACCCATTGTATATGAAAATAATGGGAGCATTTATTGGTATCGCTTGGATTGCGTTATTAATTGTTCTTTATAAAAGAAAGGAATGACGATAGATGCCCGAGAATAAGACAAGTGCTGCCCAAATTAAAGCCTCTCGCAGTTGGGAAGCTAAAAATAAAGAACGTACAGCCTATCTTGCTTCACGACGCTCTGCTCGCTCATTTATACGGAATAAAGCGACAACAGACGACCTGGGCGAACTGGAAAAGTTAATCGCCGAGCGACGGCAAATATTAAACAATCCCCCATCCTAAGCGGTGAGGGATATTTTTTATGTATGCCCCCTGTAAGGGGCTATGCTATATTTTGTGAATCCATTATGTCATTTTGACGGAACAAAGTCCTGCTTCTGTGCTGCTGTAGTTGCCGCTGTTGGCTGCGATGTGGTCGCTGTAGTCGTTGCGGCTGCCTCCCTACCACTTCCCAGCGTGTCAATAACTTTCGCTACATTTTCTGCAGTTACAGGCAAGCCCTTCTGTTGCAACAATTTGGCTACGGATGATTCAATTGCTGTTTTCGTTTCGTCATTTTCGAGCAATGCCTGTGCATCGTTCTTGATTTTACCGACGATCTTGTCCAATACAGGCGTTTGCTTTTCAATCGCCATCACATACTTTTCAAGCTTTTTCAGTGTTGCCGAATGATAAATAAAGTAACTGACAAGCGACAGGACGCCAACACCCAACAGTTGCAGAACATCAACGAGTACATCTTCGATAATTTTTTCCATTTTACTTTACCACCTTTACATATTTTTTATTTGCCGTGATCCATAAACCGCTCTTTGTTTTCAGCCGCGGAACCTGCTTAACAGGGCTATGACCAATCGCCTTAATGGTAAAGATCACGCCTTTCTTAAACTTGGCTGCACGATACTTGCCAGCGAAATTCGTCGAGTGATACAAATAAACTGCCCTGGTCGTCTTGACCTTTTTCGCACCGCTGAGATAGTTAGCTGGATTGTACAACTTGGCGGGCTTAACGCCTGCTTTGAGCTTAGCCACGAGGGCAATATTTTGCGCTGCCGTGCCCGTGTAGCCGTTAATACCGTACTGTGCAGCCAGCTTTTTGCGGGCGGAGAAGCTCGCTGACAGCTTTTTAGACTTGAGATAGTCTACTAGACTAACAGACTTAATTTTGCCGACAGCTGGGTTAACGGACTTCGTGTACTTGCCGGCAAAGTCCTGGCTAACGTCAAAGCTGCGTCCGCCAATGTTTTCGGACGATGTCCATTGCCAGGCGCCCTTCTTTCCAGCGTGCCAATCCGGTTGCTGATAGGAAGCTGAGTAACGAGCGAGCCACGGATCTTTAACGGATAGTTTATCCGCGTCCAGATGGGCCTGATAAAAGCTGGATCCAGTGTATAAGTCGACCTTATAGCCCTTTGCTTTCATGGCCGCCAGAAAGGTGTTAGCGTAGCTCGTCAGAGCTGACTTGCTTTGCCCCTCGGTAATTTCCACGTCTGCCACAACAAGGCCATAACTGGATTTAAAACCAACGTTTTTGAGACAGGCCGCAAACCAATCCGCTTCTGCCTTCGCGTCCGCAGCCGATGTCAGCCGAGCGAAATGATAGGCATTAACCTTTAATCCAGCCGCGTGAGCATTTGCCACGTTGACGCTAGCCGTTGGATCC
>JBHGUY010000049.1:0-56518 GCA_048976585.1 Sporolactobacillus sp.
AAAAGTATTCGACCTCAAGTCTGTCCTTACTTTACAAGTACCCACTCTATATCGCGAATAAGCATCACCTACATTTTCATTCAAGCGGTGTCCCGCGCCCCTCAAGCGGGTCATGGATGTTTCTTAACGTATAAAAAAAGAGCACGCGGCACGTACCCCAGAATTTCTAGATTAATTTGTGAGTCAACTGAACCAATTCACTCAATTCTTCATCGCTAATTGGATCAAACATCTGATGCATAAATTCCCGTCGAATGGCTCCGATTTTTTCAACCATGCCGGTGCCATCTGCAGTCATCGTCAATTCAACAATTCGTCGATCAGTTTGCGAACGCCGCCGGTCTACCCACCCGTTCCGGATTAATTTATCAACAACGATCGTGGTATAGCTAGGCGACACGTCAAATTGTTTGGCCAGTCCAGAGGCTGTTTCCGGTTCATGCTTTGACAGACATGAAAGAAACAGATACTCTTGTGCGGAAATCACGTTACCGTGCACCTCATTGATGTCCCGGCGAAATCTTCTGATAAGAATGGAAAAATTACTCTCTACTTTTGCAATCAGTTTGTCTCTGTCCTGATTTTCCGTTAGCTCCACATCCCTTGCTCCGCTCTCATTAAACTTCAGAATGACCTTCTTTTAATGCGGCTGTCTTATAGGCAGATTTTTCAGGTGCCTTTTTGCGTGACGGGGTTGATCGTTTGATGAAAAACGACAAAATCAGTGCAATAAGGGTCAATCCTGTGGCTACAACAAAAGCATCGTTAATCCCTTGAATCGTCGCAAGCTGAGTAACTTTTCCATCCAGCAATTGCAACACCGTTCCTTGGGCACTGGCGGCCGGAAGATGCTGCGAACTGGCAAGTGCGTAGCCTTCCACGTTCAGCTGATGCGTTAGCGGTGTATTGCTGAGGGTCATATGATTGGCATACTCGCCCACGTGATAGGTCGAGCGATTGGTCATCACAGTCACCAGAAAAGCCGTGCCGAGCGACCCAGCAACCTGCCGCATCGTATTCGACATCGCCGTGCCATGGCTGTTCAACTCACGCGGAAGATTATTCAATCCTTCGGTCATGATCGGCATCATCAGCAGTGACATGCCAAACATTCGTGCCGTGTACAGAAGCATAATATGATTAAAGGAAGTCGCGTCACTTAATTGAGCGAATTGCCAGGTCGTCAGAACCGTAATCGCCAATCCGACGACCGCGAGCGGCCGGGAACCCATACGGTCAAACAAAATACCGGTAATTGGCGACATGACGCCCATCAGCAAAGCACCAGGCAAAAGAAGCAATCCGGATTGCAGCGGCGTAAATCCACGAAGATTCTGCAGATAGACCGGTACAAGAACCATTGCCGCAAACATTGCCATCGTAATCAAAACATTAATAATCGTCGTGAATGTAAAAATCTTGTAACGGAATACGTTCAGATTCAGCACGGGAGTATCCGTTACAAGTTCTCTCCAAACAAATAAGATCAAAGCAATGATACCAATAAACAAAGTCGAAAGCACTACCAGACTTCCCCAGCCTTTATTGCCCGCTTCGCTAAAGGCGTAAAGGATTCCACCGAAACCTATCGTAGAGAGGACAATTCCCGGATAATCCAGTTTTGGGAAAGAGCGTTTGCCCACGTTAGCCAGATAGCGATAAGCCAGAATGATATCGATGATCGCAAGTGGAAATACGATCCAGAACAATAATCTCCACGTCGCATGTTCTACGACGTAACCGGATAAGGTCGGTCCAATGGCTGGAGCGAAGATCATCGCCAAACCCATCAATCCCATTGCTCCGCCGCGTTTCTCCGGAGGAAATATTGTCAGGAAAACATTGGTCATCAGCGGCATAATTATACCGGCTCCAGACGCCTGAATGACGCGGCCAACCATTAGAATCGAGAAATCCGGCGATAACGCGCATATCAATGTTCCGATCGTAAATAAACTCATCGCAGAGATAAATAATTTTCTTGTGGTAAATGTTTCCATTAGGAAAGCAGTAATCGGGATCAGTACACCGTTAACCAGCATATACCCCGTTGTAATCCATTGAGCCGTGCTCGTCGAAATATTTAAATCGGTCATCATTTTGGGCAACGCCACATTCATCAGCGTCTGGTTCAATAGAGCAATAAAAGCACCAAGCAATAGAACGAGCATCACCGAGAGTAAATTAATTTTTTTCGGCTCGGAAGACTCTGTTAGAGCTATTCCAGCAGTTTGATCTGCTTCTGCCGGAATATCCTCACCGCTTTGTTGAACCTTCTCAGAGGCTTCAAGGCTCCTGCTTTTTTGGTGATCCGATTCAATCCGTTCGGTTCCGCTATTCTGCGTTTCAATTGACGCGTAATCAGACGAACTCTGGTAGGCGGACGGATTGCGCTTCATTCTGCGCTTTCTTCGCAAAATTAAATTTAAGGCAATCAATACAACCAAAGCACATCCCACGTAAATGGAAAGGAACACTGTCAATAGTACCCCTCCTCTCATTTATTAAATATGAATTTTAACTGTAACGTTCATTCCTGGCAATAATTTTTCACCTTTGAAGTCATCCAACGTAATTTTAACAGGGACAACCTGCGTGACCTTGGTAAAGTTACCATTACTGTTCGAGTTAGCAATGAGCGAGAAGGTGCCCGCTGTTGCTGTCCCGATTTTCGATACCCTGCCCGTAAATTTTGTTCCCGGATAGGCATCGATCGAGAGGTCAACTTTCTGCCCAGCCTTTACTTGATCAATATTTGTTTCATCAATATTTGCTGTCACATACAAACCTTTGAGATCATAGGCTTCTGCGAGCTGTGTACCAGCGGCGACAAATGTATTTTTTACAGCGCTGTTCAACGCAATCGTGGCACCCTCCGGCATCTTCACGGCTGTCTGAACTGGCTTACCGTCCGTTCCCTGACTAGCAATTCTCCCCAGTGTCTGATTTTGATTAAACTTTTTACCCTGATCGGCTGACCAAGAGACAAGTCTTCCTGAAGTAGGTGCAGCAATCGATACCGCCTGTCCGCTGACTGCTGCGTTGTCTGTTTTTACATAGCTGGTTGCCTGATTATAATAATAATAGCCAACTGCTCCGCCACCAATCAGTACAATAATGACGACAATGTTAATAATAAGAAGACGAGTAAAATTACTCATTTTCCGCTATCCCCTTTCAAAATACAGAATATGGAGCATGCCACAATAGATAACTTAATTAACTATTAACCTTATTAACTATTAAACACGCGAGAATTAATATAGCATTTTTTCTATTCATGAGCAACATATATGAATTATTTTTTCTTTTGCTGTCTGTTGGTTGTTCGAAGGGTCTTGTTACAGTGGACGATAGGCCAATCGACTTGTAAAAGTGAAAAAAAGCGGAACGCGTTTGTCCCGCTTGCTTTCGCTATTCAATTACCCGCACCCCGGACAGGCTTGTAGGGATTGCTTGCAGAGAGGATTTGAGCGGCAAAGGCAGACCAGTTTTCCAGCCGAGTGAATGTTTCCGGTTCAATCAATTGTTCTCGAGTCAACCACTTACCGGCAAGCTTTTCCTTTTCTTTGACAGAAACACTTGCTGAAGCTGGCAAATCAATGATAACGAGCAGACCCAAGTGAACCGCTCCGACCTCTGTCTGATCGTCATTAATAAACCCTAACGTCTTTGTCTGGAACGGCTCAGCAGTTTTTATTTGCAATTCTTCGGATAATTCTCGGCGCAGGTTCTGAGCCAGCAGCTGTTGAAAATTCTCAGCTTCTTCCACGGCATTCATATGACCGCCGACCCCTATCGACAATTTGCCGTGCAGGCGGGATTCTGCACCACCGCCTAGACGCTCATAGGCAAAATAGGCCTGATCACGGCGAATGACGGCATAAGTAATCGTTTGTTTATAAGAGGGATTGTCTTCAGCATCGCCGCGCCTCATGATTTGATAATGGGAGGCCATATTTTGTTCGAGACGGGCGATTCGATCCTCAGATTGTTCAATCCCCTGAAAATCGAGCCGCTCCGCTACCGCTGATTCCTGATCAAACAAATATTTCCTCTCCACCACAATAATTGGTTCATCCATTTTATTCACTTTCGTATCCCCCATTCGCAACTATCTGAATTTGATCGTGACGGATAGCTGGAAGATTGTCAAGGCAAGGAAATTGATAAAAGAATGAAAAAAAGCGATTTTTCATAGTGCACGATTCCAATGGTTTATTTCCCAGTTTACCGATTGACACGGCGGACAACGAGCAGGCATATGTAAAAATTCTGTCCACTGTGCCAAAAATAGGCATTCGCACAACTCGCGAAAATCGGGCAATTATTCATCGCCAAATGCCCTTGGGTTTCATAGAATATCATATCTCGTGATAAAGGAGTGACTTGAATGGGCAATTTTGGTTTTGGTGGTTTCCCGTCTAATGCAGCATACGGCGGTGCAAGTGAAGGATGCGGTTGCGGTGGCTATCCTTCTTACCCTGTAAGCGGCGGTTCTTGCGGTTGCGGAAGCGGTTTTGCGTTAATCGTTGTTCTGTTCATCCTGTTAATTATCGTTGGCGCTGCTTTCGTTTGCTAAAATCTTGTTAATTGAGATACCCCACAGAATTCTGCGGGGTATCTTCTCGTCTACCCGCGGACAGGCTGTTTATTCCATCATATGAAATAGATGGCAATGATTTTCTCACGAACTGGGCATTATCTGAAAGTGGGGAATTGCCGGTGAGGGTCGCTTGCCTTAACCAACAGGGAAAGAAGCACTCTGCTGCTCTGCTGCCTAACGAATTGAAAGATATTTGATTTTGGTTCAATAATGGAGAATACTTCTGTATAATTAATCAAGAGAGAAAAATTTTAACCCTCGGAGGTGACACCTGCACCTCATTAGGCGTGCAGGGACCATTTGCAGGACTTGATCGGAATTCTATTCATTGTACTGCTGATTATTATTACCGCATTTTTTGTTGCTGCCGAATTTGCCATTGTCAAAATCCGTTCAACGCGGATTGATCAGCTCATTAAGCAAGGCAATAGGCGGGCAAAGGCGGCTAAAGCCATTGTCAGCGATCTAAATTCCTATTTATCGACAACACAGTTGGGTATTTCGGTGACTGCGCTCGTTTTGGGCTGGATTGGCGAACCGACCATTTCCCGTCTTTTTCACCCGTTGTTCAACTGGATTGGAATGAGCGGAGCTTTAGCAGCGACGGTCTCCACTGTTTTTGCCTTTTTAATTGTCACCATACTCAGCGTCGTTCTTGGCGAACTCGCTCCAAAGGGAATTGCCATTCAAAAAGCTGAACAACTCACCCTAGCTCTGGCCTTTCCACTGGTATGGACTCACCGCCTGCTTTTTCCATTCATCTGGCTACTGAACACCCTGTCAAATCTGGTAATGCGCTTATTGGGTATCCCGCCAAACGCCCAGCATGATCAAGCACTGACCGAAGGCGAGCTGCGTCTGACTCTTTCTGACAGCTTTAAAAGCGGGGAAATTACCCAGGGCGAGCTGCGCTATATGAACCGTATTTTTGATTTTGACGATCGGACAGCCAGAGAAATCATGGTACCCCGGACCGAAATGATTTGCGTATCCAGCGAAAATTCCCTTGATGATTCCCTTGAGATTCTTCACCAGGAAAAATTTACCCGCTATCCTGTAGTCAAAAAAGATAAGGATCATGTGATCGGCATCATTAATATTAAAGACATTTTTACCGATTTACTGGATAAAAGTCCGCGTACCCAGAGCGATTATCTTCGACCGGTTCTCTCCGTGCTTGAGACAACCCCTATCCGCCTGCTCCTGGAAAAAATGCAAAAAGAAAGTATTCATATGGCCATTCTGACTGACGAATACGGCGGAACTTCTGGCCTGGTCACCGTGGAGGATATTCTGGAAGAGATTGTCGGTGAAATTCGGGATGAATTTGATCAGGCCGAGGAGCCTCTTTTTACGCAGGTAGATAAAAGTCAAACGATTGTAAGCGGGAAACTGCTGATTGCTCGGGTCAACCAAATGTTTCATATCGATATTGAAGAAGAGGGCATCGATACGATAGGCGGATGGATGCTGGCAGAAAATCCGAACATAAAAAAAGGCGGCACTCTTCAATACGAAAATATCATCTTTGAAGTTGTTGAGCGAACACTCCATCAGATCCGTAAAATTATTGTCAAAAAAATAGAAACTGGACACGACGATCGCGAGTAAGTTGTTAGGCGTCGCCATTTTCATCCGGATTCAGCTGCCGCCTCAAATGCATCGGCACGTCCAACTGGTACAATCTCCTGTAACGTTCATTCGTTTGCAGGAGTTGATGATGATTTCCCTGCATCTCTATCGACCCGTTCTCCATAAAAATGATCTGATCCATTTTTTCCGTACCGGTCAGATGGTGCGTAATCCAGATCAGGGTTTTACCCTTCAATGTCGAAAAAATTGTCTGCAGCAATTCTCTCTCTGTTAGCGGATCAAGACCAACTGTCGGTTCATCAAGAATGACAATTGGATTATCCTGCAGAAGAATCCGGGCTAGAGCGAGGCGTTCCTGTTCGCCGCCAGAAAAAATGGCCCCCGCTTCATGCATCCGGGTCGCATAACGATTCGGTAATTGTTCAATTTTATCATGCAGGCCAACCCATTTTGCCGCCTGAATGATCCTCTCTTTGCCCGCCTGTTCATTGCCTAAAGCCAGATTATTATAGACTGTTGTGTCAAACAGATGAGGCTCCTGATTAAGAACTGAGATGTATTGAGACATTTGCCTCCCAATTGCTGAACAATCCGTTCCGTTCAAGCGGACTGTTCCTTCGCTGGGCTCAAGTGCGCCGTAAATCAGATGAATCAATGTTGACTTTCCGGCACCGCTTCGTCCGATTAAGGCAACGCACTCCCCCTGTCGAATCTGAAGCGACACCTCATTAACCGCCCGGGACTGCTGCCCATCATACCGGTAGGAGAGATGATCCGCCTGAATGGTCATCGATTGACCGACCTCCCGGTCATTTGCCTTTACTTGATCATGATCCTCCTCATTTGCATCCGAAAGTCCATTCAGCCGCTTGAAGGCCTCCTGATATTGCGTCACACGTTCCACCGATTCGGAAAGCGGAAGCAGGGATTCACCAATTGTAAAGACGATAAGGACAAAGGCAGCGATCAGCGTCCGGCTCATCTGGTGATCCGAAACCATGGTGCTGGACCAGAGAAGAACAGCAATGACCGCTCCACCGATCAGCAATTGGCTAATGAACTCACGAAGATTTCGAAAACGGTTCAGCCATCGTTCATCGCGTGCGACCTGATACTGCAGCATTTCATGACGTTTAAGCAGGATCGCTTGTCTGCCCGACAACATCCAGTCGCTGACACCGAGCACGGCATCCGTGAGTTCTTCATAGAGCCCATGTCTGTGCTCTGATAAACGTTTTCTCCGATGACTAGATAGAAGGAGCGAAAGCGCAGGAAAGATCGCCAGCAGGATAAACAAATAGATTGCCATTAAGAGAGCGAAGTTTCCGTCCAGAAAACCCAGGGCGGCTACCCAGCCCGCATAAATCAATACAGCAGTCGCCGCTGGGATTGCCGTTCGCAGATAAATATCCTGCAGATGCTCAATGTCTTCTGAGAGAACGCCGAGGACATCTCCTGTCTGATGCCGGGCGCGAAAAAATAAAGCCGCCGGTTCCAGCCGTTTATAGAGCCGGGTACGCATCTCAGATAAAATGCGGAGTATCGTATTATGTCCGACCATCCGGCCGCCGTATTGAAAAACGGCGCGGAAAATACCGAACGTGCGCACACCAACAATCGGCACATAGATCATCAGAATATTTTCCGGCTGCAATGCGGCTTTGGAGATCAGATATCCGGATGTAAAGAGCAGACCGGTAGCGCATAAGGCGGCCAGCATCGCTAAGCTAATGGCAAGACATAATCCTCGCCAATGCGTTTTGAAATAAGGAATCATCCAGGTCTTCATCAGACACCCTCCAATTGCGAACGGACCAGATCGGCGTAAATCGCATTTTTGCAAAGAAGTTCTTCTTGCCGGCCGCTTTCTACCAGACGCCCATTCTGAACGACGAGAATCCGATCCATTTGTTCCATCCAGTGCAGCCGATGTGTCGCCATAAAAACCAATTTATCCTTGAACAGACGAATCATGGTATCCTTCAACTCATACTCTGTCTCAATATCCAGATGCGCCGTCGGTTCATCGAGCAGAAGAATCGGCCGATCGCATAGGAAGGCTCTGGCGAGCGCAACACGCTGCTGTTGACCTCCGCTTAACTGACGTGCCCCCGCACCTATTTTTTCATCAAGGCCGTGGGGAAAGCTGTTCAGGATCGTCAGGAGACCCGCCTCTTCGATCGCCTGGTGCACCTGATCGTCTGTCGATTCAGGGGCATAGAAAGTAATATTTTCTTTTAAGGTTCCGCTGAACAGGTACGGGTGCTGTGGAATATAGGTGATCTGACTTCTCCAGGCGATTGTATCCAGGCGAACGGATTGACCATTGATCTTCACCTCGCCGAGATCCGGTCGAATAAAACCGCTGATTAAATCGACAAGCGTGGATTTTCCCGCCCCGCTTGCGCCAATGATGCCTATTATTTCAAAGCCATGCGTACTGAAGCTGATCGAATCCAACGCTTTTTTGTTCTCGCCCTGATAAGTAAAGGAAATTTGATCGATTTCCATGGTCGACTGCTTATTCCATGATTTTTCCGGAAAAATCGCAGTCTGATCCGAATAGCCATTCTCCTGCTGCACATAGGCGCGTAATTTTTCCGCGGATTCCTTGCCATCTAGCGTCGCATGGTAATCCTGTCCCAATTCGCGTACGGGAAGAAAAAATTCCGGTGCTAAAATCAAAACAATCAATGCCGGAAAGAGACCTATATGCCCGTCAATCAGGCGCAGGCCAAGGGCGACGGCAACGAAGGCAATCGAGAGCATGCTGAAAAAGTCAAGAGCAAAAGAAGACATGAACGCCAGGCTCAACGTTCGCATAGTCATCTGCCTGTATTTATCACTGACTCGCTCAATCGATTTCGCATGTAGGGCGCTGAGGCCAAGATAGCGCAGCGTCGGCAAGCCGCGCAGGGAATCGATAAAGTGATTGGAGAGAATCCGATAAGCTTCCCAGCGGTCATCCATCTTCTTTTGCGCAGCAAGCCCAAGCAGGATCATAAAAAGAATCAGTATCGGCATCGTCACTATTAAAATAATCGCCGAGATTTTATCCAATACAAAAATATAACAAAGAATGAGAATGGGCAGAATGCCATTTGCTGCCATTTTGGGGAGAAAAAGCTGCAAATACTGGCGGACTTGCGGCACACCCTCCAAAGCCAGCGTAACCAGATTGCCGGTTCCCTCACGACTGACAAATTTAGGGCCAAGCTTAAACAGCTTGGCCAGGAAATGAACACGCAGTGCTGCACTGGTTTGTTCAGCAAAACGTTCTGAAATCATTTTAATTAAGAGGCTGCAGAGGTACCTGGCAGCCAGGAAAATGAAAAAGAAGATAACCTGACGGCCGGCACTGCGCAGCGAACCGCCCGCGAACAGGCCAGAAACACCGCTGGCAAGAAAAAAAGCCTGACTGATAATGCACAAGCCTTGCAGAATGGTCAGGCAACTAATCAAAGCGAATATACACTTGGCACCCTTATAAGAAAATATTTCGCGATCCATAGAGCGGCTTGGCAAGAACTCGCGACTCTAGTCTTGAGGGCCAAGCGTTCACTTCCCTTCTTCACATCCACATCTCGGATTAGTAATGAAGAGCGTCTTTTTTAGACAATCTCTTTCTAAAAGCATAATAGCTCCAAATTGAATAAGCAAGAACAAACGGCAGGAGCGAGAGCGCAACAATGGACATCACGGTCAGTGAATATGAACCTGATGAGGCATTCGTTATCGTCAGATCGTAAGCCGATTTAATATTGCTGACCATCACACGCGGGAAGAGGCCAATAAAGAGTGAAGAGATGGTCAATAAAATGACCACAGCATTCATCCCGAATGCCCAGCCGTCCTTCCGCTTGGTTAGAAAATAGAAAGATAGCAGAAGTACCACAACGTCGAGTGCATAAAGCGGAAATAGAATCACACCGCGGCGGGCAAAGATATCTGTAATAAAATAGGAGGCACCGATAAAGATCAAAGCCACGACAGCAAGTACCCAGAAAATTTTCTTTGCCAGACTGCGGGCACGCTCGCGTAAATCGTCGCTAACTCTCAAGCAGATAAAAACCAGGCCATGGTACAGGCAAAGCAGCGTAATCAGCACACCGCCGATCACACTGTAGGGATTCACAATACTTGCGAAGGTGGCGTGCATATTCATACTTTTATCAATAGGCAGCCCTTCCACAAGAGTTGAGAAGACAACCCCCCAAAGGAATGGGCAAAGAAGACTCGCAACGAAAACCAGCCAGTCCCAGCTTCCTGACCATTTCGAATTCGGTACTTTTGCGCGAAATTCAAATGCGGTTCCTCTCGCTATAAGCAGCAGGAGCAGCACGACGAGCGGTACATAGAAGCCGCTGAATAATGTCGCATACCAATTAGGAAAAGCAGCAAACATTGCGCCGCCGGCCGTAATCATCCAGACTTCGTTTGCGTCCCAAAATGGTCCGATTGTATTCACCAGCATGCGGCGTTCATCATCATTACGCGCGACAAATCGTGTAGCCATCCCGACACCGAAATCATAACCCTCAAGGAAGAAAAAGCCGATAAACAAAACCGCAATCAGCAAGAACCATAGTTCACTCAGTGACAACGTGATACGCCTCCCCATCAAACGGATCACTGGACTGAACCGTTTCTTTATTATTCAGTGAAGGACCTTCTTTGAAGGTACGGACAAACAAATAAACCATGATGATACCTAATACGGTATAAGCCCCGATAAAAGCAATGATTGAAAAGAGCAGCTCTCCTGCCGTTACATTGGGAGAAACACTGGCTGCTGTTTTCATGAAACCAAAGACGGTCCAAGGCTGACGACCGATTTCTGTCATTAACCAACCCGTTGTGCCTCCGATAAATGGTATCGCAATTGCCGCGACAAAAGCGCGCAACAGCCATTTGCTTTCCGTGAGCTTATTTCTCCATAATTGAATCGCTCCCACAATGCTCAGAAGGCAAAGAATACCACCCATCACGGACATGATACGAAAGCTCCAAAATGTAGTCTTAACCGGCGGAATATAATCGCCTGCTCCATATTTTTGTACGTAGGCTTTCTGAAGGGTGTCGATACCCTTGACATTGCCGCTGAAGGTGCCGTAAGAAAGATAGTCCAGCAGATAAGGGATAGAGATCGCCGCATGGTTTTTGTGATGGGCCGTATCAATTGCGGCCGTCGCTGTCCAAGCAGCCGGACTGCCGCTGTCTTTCCATTGTGCTTCACTTGCCGCCATCTTCATCGGCTGAGTTCTGACTAAGTATTGTGCCTGAAAGTGACCAAAGAAGGCCAGCAGAATGGATGAAAACAAACCAACGATTATCGCGATTTTGATCGATTTTTTAAAGAATCCAACGTCGCGTTTTTTAAGAAGCGCGACTGCACTGATACCGGCCACAACAAATGCACCCGTCGCAAACGACCCAAATACTGTATGAGGGAATTCTACCCACAGCTGGCCGTTTGTAAGTAATGCGCCAAAATTATTCATAATGGCCCGGCCATGTTCAACAGAAAAGCCAACCGGATGCTGCATAAATGAATTGGCCGTCAAAATCCACAAAACAGAAAGAGTAGTTCCAGCTGTGACCAGCCATATCGCCAAGCAATGAACGCCCTTCGACAAGCGATCCCAACCGAAGACCCAAACGCCAATAAATGTCGATTCCATGAAAAAAGCCAGCAACGCCTCAATCGCCAGAGGTGCACCGAAAACATCGCCCATGAAACGCGAATACTCGGACCAATTCATACCGAATTGGAATTCCTGAAGAATACCTGTAACGACACCTATCGCAAAATTGATTAAAAAAAACTTTCCCCAGAATTGTGCCATTTTTTTATAAAGTTCGTTTTTCTTGATAACATACAAAGTTTCCATGATCGAAACGATCAGGACCAAGCCAATGGATAATGGCACGAAAAAGAAATGAAAAATCGTTGTAGCCGCGTACTGAAATCGGGCCAAACTCAATACGTCCATACTCTCTCCTCTTTTCATAACAAATAAACTGCGCGTCGTTCGTTAAATGAAAGCGATTTACATTTGAACAAAAAGTCACACATGTAATGAATGTCACATTACACTTTTAACTTTACAACTTTTGCCCTAGTCTTCTAAGCCACTTTCTTGTCAATTATGTGACTAACAGGTGACTGCTGTTTGTACAATTTGTGGCAGTTGCAATTATTTATCAATTACCAGTTGATAAGAAAATATTACATCCTGTCTCGTACAATTTTCTTGACAGGACTGCAGAAGCAATTTTATGGATCAGTAATGGGGAAATTCTGCGCCATTAGCTCTGAAAATTACTGAAATAAATTTTTCCCAATAAATATTTTTCTTCCCTTTCTAAATAATTGTCAGGTGTTCCTTGGTTCATCACAAGGACAAAGGTCACACTGCAGCCGAGATCCAGACCGATGAAGCAAAGCTTATGTATCCAAAAAAAATTCGGCAACGCCAAATGGGCTGCCGAACAGACTTTTATCAATCGCGTTTATTAAAATAGGCATTTAATTGTCCTTTAATCATTCGTTCCCTCAATTTGTTGTCATAACGCTTTCCCTGCTTCTTTTGCATCTCTTTCCGCAGCTCTGAGGTCTGCATTCCGTCCTCCATCTTATTGGCGATATCCATTAATGCTTCAACATCTGAGAAAGAGTATTTCCTATTGCCTCTTTCTGACCTTTCCGGAAAAATCAGTTTCCTTTTCTCATAATAACGGATTTGCCGTTCACTCAAGCCTGTCAGTTCGCAAACCGTTCCAATCGAAATCACTTTCTTATAGAGATAGGCATCCTTTTGTGAATGTGCCGCCATTTGCTCTCCCCCAATCGCTAATCAAAACACAAACGTCCGATATTCTATATGTTAGATAATATTACATCTAACAATAATTATCAATATTAATGTTAGATATTTTAACAGTAGAATGGATTTTCTTTTGGATATTGGTTAAACTAATCGGTGTAAGAAGATCACATTGGTAAACTGACAGATCCTCTATCGTTTTTCAGTTTAGTGAGAAGGAGCATAAGGAGAGATGAGCATATGGCTGATCCTGTATTGCTAATCAGCAATGAGCAGAGAAAAGAATCGATTATCGAGGGTTTGCTTGATCATGGCATTTATAAGACCGAAAACCATCAACTTTACGAATTGTCCTTATCCGAGCTGGAGTATATCTACCAAAAAATATTGCAACTTAAGTCATCTTGAACTTTTCGAACCGGGGGAACGAAATCGTTTCCCCGGTTTTTCTGTAACTCGTCCATTTTAAAGTTATTGTGCGGGATCAGCAATCCTTGATGCAAGCTCTTGGCAGAATTTCTGCATCCAATGCCATTGCCCATATCCTGAAGCAACGTTGATATGACCCATATTCGGCAAGAAAAGCATAGGAACATGGTAGGAAGAATAACGAAGAAAGCTATCTCCAGGCAAAAAGGGATCGTTAGAAGATCCGATAATCAACGAGTGTACCGCAGCTTTTCTGAGTATCTCTTTACTATCAGGCAAGGGGAAAAAAGTTTTCATGGATTCAAACGCTTTTCTTCGTTTTCTCTCATCCTTAAAGAGCAGGCTCAAGACATCTTCCTCCAGTGAAGGATCCGGCGGAGAGACAAGAATCGCCTGTCTCACCTTGACTCGCGTCCTTTGCGCCGCGTAATGAAGCCAAAGCGTGCAGCCGAGGCTGTGAGCCACAACAATTAATTCCGCCTTATTTTCGACTTCAGCGATAACCTCATTCAGGCATTTCAGCCATTGATTCCTATCTGGATCATCTGCTTGCGGGAATGTAGGAAACAGGACACGATGACCCTGTCTGGCTAAATCAACGGCCAACCGCTCCTGCCAGTGGCCGCCAGTGCTTCCGCCAAGCCCGTGCAGGATTAAGTAACAAGCCATATCAATCACCTCAGTCTATGTATGTGAACGACAACGGCACTAAAGTACCGAGCTTCCGGGAATAGGTAAAGTTGCTATAAAGCCATTATAGGTCAGATCATGAAATTAAAAAAGTAGATCGCCGCTATTCACCTGCCGCTACTGGATATACCTAAGGGCATTTCATCAGGCAAAACAGCTAAATTTTTGATCCTCCTTGCTCCATGATAGGTTGACACGCCAGCAGTGCACTCGCTATTCGAGAAGGAACAGATTTTATCCATAAAGAAAGACTGCCCGACCCTAGGAAGGATTAGTCAGTCTGTGAAAAATTATTTCTTTTCCTTTTGTTGATTCTGCTCGGCAAAGCGAATCTCCTCGGCATCCCGGACACGATGAGCCAACCGGCTTGAAGCGTCCGCGGCAATGCTGGCCACGAGATCATCCAGAAAGGTATTGACCCGTCCTTCTTTCATTTGGTCCAATCTGCCAATAATTTTCGGCTTCACCTTATCAAGATAGCCGAAAGTCGTCGATGCGATACTTCCAAAGCTGGATACGGCTCCCAAGGCAATCGTTTCGTCGACGCCAAAAAGACCTTCATCTTGATCAATGAGCGATTGAAGCGGTTCATCCAATAATTTCTTCTCAGCTAATTTATCCAGCTCAATGCCAACAAGAATCGCATGTTGCAATTCTCGTTTGGCAAGAACGCCACGGACATTTTCAATACAGTTCTCAAGCGTCAATCCCTTCATAAAGGGTCGCTGCAGATCCATAACAATCTCTGCAATATCGTCAATTCGTACACCGCGTTCTTTCAGTGCTCGTTCAGCAGCCTCAGCTACTGCATGCGAGGTCACGCGCTTCTTATTGGCGGAATAAAATGTGGCGTCTTCAGGAAGTCCCGGCGCATACGTCATTTTCTTAGAGAATTCTTCTTCTTTTAACACGTGTTAGCAACTCCTTTCTTACACTTTCCGTTCCTTTCCCCTCATTTTCAACCTGCACGAGAAGAGTGCAGAGCCCTTTCATTCATTTTATGTTAACATAAAGGGAAAAATGAGTAGATGGAGGAAATATTCAGTGAAACTTTCCGGCAAAATGGCAGATATGCAGATGAGCAGTCAATCCCTAAAAAAAGCAGTTCCAATCATCCGTTATCTACCGCCGAACTATAATCAGCAGTCCAGCTATCCCGTTCTGATCGTGCTGGATGGCCGAGATTATCTACAAATCGGCAGATTGGTCAGTCTTGTTGACGAATGGGTGACAAAACAATTAATTCATCCCGTCATTATCGCGGCTCTCCCGTACGAGAATATCTCCTCACGCTGGCAACAGTATCATCCGGATGGAGCCGGCTTTATTGATTTTCAACGAATGCTCGGAACAGAACTTCTTCCCTTTTTAACTGAACAGTTTTCGATCCGGCGCGGATCTGAGGCTCACACAATGATCGGAGATTCTCTTGCCGGTATTTGCTCTCTACTAACGGCACTTGCCTACCCGATGGTCTTCGGTAAAGTGATCATGCAGTCTCCATTTGTCAACCAAACCGTCATCGATCAAGTGGCGGCTTCTCGCAGCGCGGCACAGTCGCTAACGATTTTTCATTCAATCGGGCGCAAAGAAACGACGGTCAAGACAACACGTGGAACCATTGAAAATTTTTTGAAACCGAACCGGCGTCTCAGCCAGCTGCTTTCTCACCTGCAACCTGAGAATTATACTTATATGGAAAACGGCGGTGCCCATTTGTGGCGCAGCTGGCAAAGAGCGATCCCGGCATTGCTACTGGATCAGTATTCCATACGGTGATCCCTATTATTAATGATTCTTATGAAAAATTCAACAATATAGATTAAAAGCGCCTGATTCCAGCTTCCCCTTCCGATGCATAAAAAACACAGCCGGAAAGAAACTAAAAGCACAAATCATCCGATTGATCTGCTGATCAGCAATGAAAAACAGCAATCCAATTGCTTTTTCACTGGCTAGAAGGGGAGCTTATGGAAACCTACGGAGCAATCATCATTGAACTGAGTATCGGTCTTTTCGGCCTGCTGCTGTTAACAAAATTGCTGGGACGTGCTTCCATGTCAGAAGCAACCCCTTTTGACTTTATCTCGTTGATTGTCGTTGGAGATTTTGTCAGTGAAGCGATTTATGATCCGAAAACATCGATAAGTAAAATAATTTTTGCGATCATGTTTTGGGGTGTGTTAATTTATCTCATCGACTGGATCACGCTGAAATTCAATAGCTCACGCAGATTTTTTGAGAGCGAACCGGCGCTTGTAATCCGCAATGGCTGGATCGATCGCCAGGTATTGAAGAAGAATCGGGTCGACATGAATCATCTACAGATGCTTCTGCGTGATCGGGAAATCTTCTCAATACGCGAAATTGATTATGCCATTCTGGAGCCTAACGGTAAAATCTCTGTGATCCGCAAACCGGAATATGACCTGCCTAAGCGCCGTGAAATGCCAATCAGCTTGCCCAAGATATCCCTGCCCACTACGTTTATCAGCGACGGCGTCGTGCTGGAGAAAAATCTAAAAGATTCAGGAAGATCCTTTGAGTGGCTGATCCAGGAATTGAAGGAACAGGCAATCGAGCGGCCGGAGGAGGTCCTGATCGCCGAGTGGCGGAAAGAAGACGGTTTATATGTCCAGAAAAAACATCGCCAGCGATCTTCACACAAAAAATAGGGATACAAAAAGAAGCCTGCCAAGACGGGCTCCTTTTTGCTTCTGTTCCCCGCAGGACGAGTTACAGCAACGACTCCTTGTTTATTTATCCCCTGTTCTATCTCTCAGCTGCGGTGCAAACGGTGGCACGGGAAATCCCAAGAGATCATGAACAACATGAGGCTGCGACTGACGATGTGTTTCAGCAGCGTGGACAACCGGAGCCGCCTTTTCTGCTTTTTGGATCAGTACTTCATCTGCTTGAATGATCAGTTTATCCACATGAATAATTGTCGGTTCCTTCTTCTTTCCTTCAGCCATTTGAAATCCCTCCAAGTTAGTGTTCCTAACACTATATGCGGGCGGATAGCAAGTGGGCTAGGCAGAAGTCCCGCGAGAGCTTCAAGAAAGAGAGAAGGAAAAAATCATCTTGGCAGCTGGTCTTGGGCCTTTCTCAGATGCTGACAATATTGTAACCGGCGTCGACATGGATCGTTTCACCTGTAATATTCTTTGACAGATCACTGAAGAGGAACAAAGCCGTATTGCCGACGTCTTCCGGACTGATTGAACGGCGGAGCGGTGCCTTTTCTTCAATCAGCTTTAGAACACTGTTAAATTCAGCAATTCCTTTGGCTGATAAAGTCCGAATCGGGCCGGCTGAAATCCCGTTCACGCGAATATTTTTCTTTCCGAGATCACTCGCCAAATATTTTACACTGGCATCCAAGCTTGCTTTGGCGACACCCATCACGTTATAGTTCTTCACGACACGTTCGCCGCCGAGATAGGTCATCGTCACGATACTTCCGCCTTCCGTCATCAGCGGAGTCGCCGCCTTCAGAACGGCCGTCAGCGAATAGGCACTGATGTTCTGGGCAAGCAGAAATCCATCCCGAGTTGTGTTCATATAGTCCCCGTCCAGTTCCTCCTTCTTAGCAAAAGCAATGCAATGGGCGAGTCCATGAATAACGCCGGCATCTTCTTTGATTTTCGCGAAGGTCTGCCCAATTTCTTCATCACTCGTCACATCGCAGGGATAGAAAAGACTTTCCTTACCATCCAGCGTTCCAGCTAATTTTTCTACCGATTCCCGAAAGCGTTCATTATTATAAGTAAAAATCAAACGTGCTCCGGCGCGATCAAGCGCTTGGGCGATACCCCAGGCAATGCTTCTCTTATTGGCCACACCCATGACCACATATGTACGGCCTTTTAATGTCAAATCCATGATTGAATCCTCCTGCATTTTCTAATTTATCCAACTTGTATTATATCATGAACCGTTGCAGCACGTCCCGCCATCCTCACTGTCCAGATCCCTTTGAATTTGACAGCCACAAAAAAATGGCGGATTCGGCGAATACTATCTTTTGAAGTGGTTTGGTTTTTAGAAAATCGCCCGGTTGACGCCGCGGCCCTTCTCACGGCCCTGCAACCGCACGGCTATCTTTTTCCATCACTTTAGATTATCATGAATGACGTGCGTAATAAGAAAGCACTGACATTACAGTTAAAGGATTAATGAAGATGCTGAATAAAGATTCTTTTTCAAAAATTGATTTTACATTATTATTCATCGTATTCCTACTGGCTTGCATCAGTTTTATCGCGATTTATTATGCCCCGCTGACAAACGGAGGACGGGCGACAAGCGATGCCTTTAAACAAGTCTTCTGGTACGGTTTGGGGACAATTGTCGCTTTTTTGATTATGATCATGGATTATGAACGTCTTAAACGCCTGCATTGGATTTTTTATGGAGTCGGTATGTTCATGCTTTTCGGGCTGACTCTCGCACAAATCGGGCTGCCAATTCCTCTGGCGGATAATACGAACGGCGCCTGGAGCTGGTATGCTTTTACCTCTTCGATCAAATTGGAACCTTCGGAATTCATGAAATTATTTCTGATTATTTCTCTCGCGGCTACCATCGACAAACATAATGAGCAATACCAAATCCGAGGAACCCACGAAGACTTGCTGCTGCTTGGAAAAATAGCGCTCGTTTCCTTTCCTCCCTTCGCGCTTGTCTTCATTCAGCCGGACCTTGGAACCGCACTCGTCTTGTTCTCGATAATCGTCGCCATTACGGTTGTCAGCGGAATCAATTGGAAATTCATCACAGGTATTCTCGCGTCTATTGTCGCAGGGCTAATCTTCTTTGCGATTAGCTGGTTTAATTTTCCGACTTTAATCCATCTTGTTCTGGAGAGTCATCAGCGCGATCGTTTTCTTGCTTGGCAGAATCCTTATCAGTATTCCACTCAAGAGGGGTACCAGTTAATCCAATCTCTGAATTCGATTGGTTCAGGCGAGTTTTTCAGGCATGGCTACAATGCGGCGATCACTCTTCCTGAAGGCAATACAGATTTCATTTTTGCCGTGATCGGCGGTACGTTCGGCTTTCTTGGTGCCGTCGTTGTTATCCTGCTCTATTTCATGTTTATCTCCCGCACCATTAAAACGGCCGTCGAAACGCATGACCCCTTTGGCAGCTATATCTGTACCGGCATTATTGGCCTGATTATGTTTCAGGTATTTGAGAACATCGGGATGACGATTCAGGTGATGCCGATTACCGGAATCACTCTCCCCTTCCTCAGTTACGGAGGAAGCTCGTTGATCTCCAGTATGATTTGTGTCGGCCTAATCCAAAGCGTCCGCATTCAGACGCAGCGTTATATGTTCACCTAAAACACCGCGGCTCAAGCGGTGTTTTTTTATCTGTTCTCGGATAAGTGCAGGATTTAGCGGAAAAATGAATGAGATAAGACAAATCACGAATGGGGGAAGCAGCATGTACGATGTAATCGGCGATGTCCATGGCTGTTTTTATGAATTTCAGGAGTTAACCCGGAGCTTAGGTTATCAATGGAAGAACGGGCTCCCTTTTCATATTGCAGGAAGAAAGCTGGTTTTTGTCGGAGACATCGCTGATCGCGGACCGAATTCTCTGCAAATGATTGACACCGTTTGCCAACTGGTTAAAAAAGGCGATGCCCTCTATGTACCGGGCAATCACTGCAATAAGCTCTATCGCTATTTCATTGGCAGAGCGGTTCAAATCACCCACGGCCTCGAAACCACGGTGCACGAACTGACACGATTACCGGATGCCGCCCGGAAAAAAATTCGTCACGATTTCATTCAGCTCTATGAACAGGCGCCTCTTTTGCTTCGGCTGGACAAGACCCGTCTCATTGTCTGTCACGCCGGAATCCGTGAAGACGATCTGCAGCGACCTCTCGATAAGCGGCTTCAATCTGTCCTGCTCTATGGCTATACGACCGGAAAAAAAGATGCCGAAGGCCGGCCCGAGCGAATCGACTGGGCTAAGGATTACAAGGGAAACGCCTTGATCGTCTATGGACACACCCCCGTCATTAAGCCGCGATGGGTGAATCATACACTGAATCTGGATACAGGCTGCGCTTTCGGTGGAGCTTTAAGTGCTCTGCAATATCCAGAGATGCGAACTCTTTCGGTGCTGAGTACAAGACCTGAAGAAAGCGGACACTTCAGAGTTTTTCCAGATTAAGCGGGTAATCCGCCGCCAGCAGACGCATATCTTCCGGATAAGCAGCGTGCAAATGCACGGCTTGCCCTGTAAAAGGATGATTAAACACCAATTCAAAACTATGCAGTGCCTGCCTGTCAATCCGATCCATCGCACCGCCATATAGGTCATCGCCAAGTAGCGGATGACCTATCGAGGCGAAATGGACGCGAATCTGATGGGTCCGCCCCGTTTGCAGCTGAACAAGAACAAGCGTGCGATCCTCGTATCGCTGCAGGACTTGGAAATGAGTGATCGAACGTTTCCCAGTGCTCCAATCGACCTGCCGCTCAATGGCACTTTCTTCTCTTCGCCCGATTGGCGCATCAATCGTTCCGCTCTCTTGCTCTAGATTACCGCCGACAAAAGCCAGATAGCGCCGGTGTACCTCCTTCTTTTTCTGCATTTTATAAAAACGTTCATGACTGAAGCGATGCTTGGCAACGAGCATTAATCCGGAAGTGTTCCGGTCAAGGCGATTAATAATATGTACCGTCGAAGCAAGACCTTCGTCTTCAAAATAGGCCAACAGATAGTTTGCCAGCGTCCCGGACGGATATTGGTGGGAAGGAATGACCGGGATGCCTGCCGGTTTATTCAAAACAAGCACTTCTTGATCCTCGTACACAATATCCAGCTCCCGCCGCTCACTGATCAGAAAATCGCTGGGCTCTTCGGGCGGAAAGATAATGGAGAGCAAATCACCGGCCTCCAATGGCTGCCGAACCGTCTTAACCTGCCCGTTTACAAGCAGCTTACCTCCTTTATATTTGATCGCCGAGAGTGCCCGGCGAGATATTCGGACTTCTTTTTTTAGGTAATCACGCATTAATTCACCATCGTGTGCCTGATCGATCGTACAATCCATCTGATAACAATGCTTCATTTTTCAGCAATCCTCATTTTCATCATCGATCCAGCTCTTTTGTAAGACTGAACCGTTTTTTCTTATCCATTTCTATCCAATGAATGAATCACGCACGCGGCGCCAGAAAGGAAATCGGCGAAAGCGGGCAAAACAGATCTTTTCCTTCGCTACCGAGCATTCGATTGACTGCACCCGTTCATGGATGGTTGACAAATGGTCAATTGTCAAATTAAAAGTCGTGTCTTCCACCGGTTGAACCTGACAATTGTGATGTTTTGGCAAAATAATCGGCGATCCCAGTGTGCGGTAGACTCTATTATTAATCGAAGCAATTTCAGTCAATTGGATTGAGGCAAGCGACGGATGGACTATCGCTCCGGCAAGTCCTTTATTATAGGCGGTGGATCCGGTCGGTGTCGAGAAACACAGCCCATCGCCTCTGAAGCTTTCGAATAGTTCATTTCTAATAGAGACATCGGCAACAAGAAGCCCCGTTGTACTGCGAATGGTGCATTCATTCAAGGCCAGAAAATTCATTTCCTGACCTTTGTCCATATAACTAACCTTGACATGAAGCAGCGGATAGAGCACACGCGTAAACTTTTTGAGCCTAATCGCGGCAATCAGCGAATCGATCTCCTCTGCCGTCCAGTCCGCATAAAATCCGAGATGACCCGTGTGAACGCCGACAAAAGCCAGCTGGTCGATTCGACTGCTATAACGATGGAATGCCTGCAAGAGGGTCCCGTCTCCGCCGACAGAGAGGACAAGACCTGGTTCACTCTCATCGTAAGTCATGCCAAATCCGATCAATTCCCGTTTCAGCCGTGCCTGCAATTCGTTTGAGAACGCATCCCCTCTCGTCTCAATCGCAAAGGTTTGAAACTGAGCGGCAGATGTTTGATCGCTTGCTGCAGGCTGATCGTTTGAATCCATTTCCCTTCACCCACTTCCAAATTGTAACTGTCCTTCTTAATTCACCGGTTCATCTGCATTCTTCTGTGAGAATCGCTCCTGTGCCGCCCATATTTCTTCTCGAATCTGCGACATTTCCTCATCCAGCCGAAATGCTGCTTCGGCGGCCCGGAGCAGCCGCACTTTGACATCGCCGGGAATATTGCCCTTATATTTATAATTCAGCGAATGTTCAATGGTCGCCCAGAAATTCATCGCTAGGGTTCGTACTTGAATCTCCACCAGCAATTTTTTCTCTCCGTCAATCGTTTGCACCGGATATTGAACCACCACGTGATACGAACGGTAGCCGCTTTTCTTTTTGCTATTGATATAATCCCGTTCCTCAACAACCACCAGATCCGTACGTACCCGAATCCAGTTCACAACCTTCATGATATCATCGACGAATTGGCACATGATGCGTACGCCCGCAAGATCCTGCATTTCCGTATTTAATTGATCGAGCGGAATATCCTTTCTCTTCGCCTTCTCCAAAATGCTCGGGACAGGCTTTACTCTGCCGGTCACAAATTCAATTGGCGAATTCTGCGAAGCCACTCCGCAAAGATCCCGATAACCTCGCAGTTTCACCTTTAATTCATCCACTGCCTGACTATATGGGGCTAGAAAAACTTTCCAATCCATAAATTCATTCACCTATCTTCCGCTTCCCGTTAAACAATGAGTTCCCGGAATTGTCAGTCCGTCTCCTAATAAGCAAAAAAGACGCTTCTTCAGCTCTTCATCTCATCTGGCATAATCTATTTATTAGGCAGGCTGTCCGTGAAAAACATTGTCTAAGCCTGTTGTTTCTTCCTCTTCATTATGTCATAATTTATGAGAAGTTACGAGTATCTCCTGTCCTTCTGGTTTAATACTGAGAGCAATCAAGGAGCATCCCATTAATGAGTCAGGAATTAGAAATTGAATTTAAGAATATGCTGACCTCTGATCAGTTCGCGCAGCTCTGCAAGAGTTTTAACGTGAGCAGCACTTCTTTTTTTAAACAACTGAATGATTATTTTGACACACCGACCTTGGGACTCCGTGAGAAAAAGAGTGCTTTGCGAATTCGCCATGTCGATGGCAAACACGATCTGACGCTGAAGCAACCTCATCAGCATGCCATTCTGGAAACGCATCAGCAGCTTAGCGATCAGGAGAGCCTCGAAATGATCCAATTCGGGATCATGCCCTCCGGTTCTGTCGAACAGGCGATCACGGGGTTGGGCATTGACGTCGATCAGCTTGTTCATCTTGGTCAATTAAAAACCGAGCGCTGTCAGTTTTCTTATAAAAATGGTGAACTTTTTCTGGATCACAGTTTTTATTTAAAAAAAGAAGATTATGAACTGGAGTTTGAAGCCGCTGATTCAGAGTCTGGCAAAAAGATATTTGAAGAGCTTTTGAAGGCTCATGCCATTGAGCGCAAGCCGTCCGCCCATAAAATTGCCAGACTCTACCAGGCGTTATAAAAGACGTATGGCAGACTTCCCATTCTCCCGGCGGAAGCAGTCAAATATATGCTCGATGATTGTCTATTTAGTTAAAGTTTTAAGAAAAGAGGATGGATTCAATGACCGATTCCATTAATTCTGATACGCTTAGTCAATGGCTTCGCCTGAGCGCTCTCGGCAGCAATTCGCTGACGGGTGCCTCAAATGAAGAGACAAATATCTCCTCTTCTGCTGACTTCTCTGGATTGTTTCAATCTCTTCTTCAATACATAGAAAAGGATTCCTCGGCAGCAAGCAGCGAGACACCGGTATCCGGTTCAGAGACCGCTCCTGCGCCTCTTGATCTTCTTTGGACCATGCTGTCCTCAGGTGCGCCTCCGGCCAATCTGTCATCAAGCGCTGCCGCTTCCAGCCCCTCGGAAACGGGGACGACCGCTGCTTCGGCGACGGCTCTTCCCTCGTCCGGCTCTTCCTATTCGGGTCTTGTTAACCAAATGGCTGCCAAATATGACGTTGATCCATCGTTGATCCGGTCGATCATGGAAACAGAATCCGGTGGCAATAGTCAGGCAGTCAGCCAGGCCGGTGCGGAGGGGCTGATGCAATTAATGCCTGGAACAGCCCGTGCACTCGGCGTTTCCGATACTTTCGATCCGGCGCAGAATCTCGAAGGCGGCACCAAGTATATCAAATCCTTATTGCAGACCTTCCATGGCAATGTCCGCTTCGCCCTCGCCGCCTATAATTCCGGAGCGGCGAATGTCCGGAAATACGGCGATGTTCCTCCATTCCCAGAAACCGAGGCCTATGTAGCCAAGGTTATGAACAAGATGGGTCAAGGAACGGCGACGGTTTAGGCTTTTTCCTTCAGAGAATCATAAAAATCCTGCCCAGCTCCGCAACGCGCGGAACGGGCAGGATTTTTATGATTTCAAATAAGGTTTTACAAACTGCTGTCATCCACCTGATCCAGCCAGGAAGAGACCGTGCCAATCACATTTTGAACACAGCCGGCGGCAAATGGTGAGACGAGTCCTGCTGTCTGCACGAGATCCAAGAAGGACTGACTGCCTCCTTGCCGGCAGAGATCGATATAATCCTTCCAAGCCGCCGCGAAATCTTTCTGCGACTTCTCCCAGAATTCAAACGCACAGACCTGAGCCAACGTATAGTCAATATAATAGAACGGTGATTCATAAATATGGCCCTGACGCTGCCAGAATCCGCCCCGTTCCAGATAATCCATCCCATCATACTGGCGATGAGGTAAATATTTCTGTTCAATGGCTTTCCATGCTTCCTTGCGCTCTGCGGGTGTCATTTCCGGATGCTCATAGACGACATGCTGAAATTCATCTACACTGACTCCATAGGGCAAAAAGAGTAAAGCCTCACTCAGATGCGCGAATTTCCTTTTTTCCGTGTCTTCTTTAAAAAATAAATTCATCCATGGCCAAGTAAAGAATTCCATACTCATCGAATGGACTTCGGCACCTTCATAAGTCGGCCAGCGATAGTCAATTAATTCATTTTTGGTGGAATAGACCTGGAAGGCATGTCCGGCTTCATGGGTCAGTACGTCAATATCTGCTGCTGTACCATTGAAATTAGAAAAAATAAAGGGAGCGTTGTAATCAAAGATATAGGTGCAATAGCCCCCGCCCGCCTTTCCTTTCGTCGCCAGCAAATCCATCAGATGGTGATCCAGCATATATTGAAAAAACTCGCCGGTCTCCGGTGAGAGTTCCCGATACATCCGCCGACCATTCTCAATAATCCAATCCGCGTCTCCATGGGGCTTGGCATTACCGGTTTTGAAATAATAGGATTCATCATAATAGTAAAGCTTATCCACACCGATTCTTTTCCGCTGGCGTTCATAGAGCTTGTTTGCCACGGGAACGACGTATTTTCGTATCTGCTCCCGATATTGCCGGACCATCTCTTTATCATAGCCCACCCGCGCCATGCGTGAATAACTCATGTCCGCATAATTATCAAAGCCCAGCTTGCGGGCAATTTGTGTGCGGATTTTAACGAGATGATCATAAATGGTATCAAATTCTTCTTCATGCGCTTCATAATAACCAAAATAAGCGTCCGAAGCGGCCTTGCGTGTTTGCCGATTCTCTGATTCTTTAAAGGGGCCAAGCTGCGCCAGCGTCCGTTCTTCTCCTTCAAACGGAATTTTCGCCGCAGCAACCAACTTCGTGTATTGAGAGGCCCATTTATTTTCTTCCTGCATGAGCGGGATCACTTCATCCGAAAAAGACTTCAATTGGCTATTTGCCAGAGCAAATAGTTGTTTCCCCCATTTTGCCTCAAGTTCTTTATGAAAGGGCGATTGAACAAGCAGTCTATAGAATTCAGTCGTTTTCCCTTCAAATATCGGCATCGTTTCATCCATAAAATCATTTTCTGCCTTATAAAACGGATCATCCGTATTGACGGTATGTCTAATTTCTACAAGGTTAAACAATGTATCCAATTTTTTGCGCAGCTTATTCACTTGCAGAAAAGCGGCTTCCGCCTCGTCATAAGACTGAGCCGTTTCAAATGCGTGAAAAGCTGTTTTAAATTTCCCTTCATACACGGCCACATCCGGGCGCGTATAGGCAAAATCTTCAAAAACAGTCAATCCTGATCACCTCTCACCTTCCAGTTTCATTAAGGTCCCATCAAAAGGAGCCTGTCTCTATTATAGAGATGATCAGGTAGGAAGAAAAGATTTCCAATAAACAGCGGTTCTGCCATCCATGCCGGGTAAACCAAAAAGACCGTTTCACTGCGTTTGCGAGCAGTTAAACGGTCTTCCCTTCTCATCTAAAATTGACTCTCCGGGCACTCCTGTCCATTCTCAGATGTGCTGCCCAGCCATTCGGTGATGACTGTGACGATGAAAGTCCCCGTGAACGACGAGCCGATGGGCTCTCAGTGCCACGAAAATACCCGCCAAACACAGAATAACCACAGCCGACACAACACCACTCCAGCCGAAGCGCTGAAGGAAGAGACCACCTATCGAGCCAACGGTACTGGAACCGACATAATAGAAGAGCAAATAGAGCGATGAAGCCTGAGCCTTTTCGCGTTTGTTAGCCAGAATACCAACCCAGCTGCTGGCGGCTGAATGCCCGCCGAAAAAGCCAAACGTAAAGAGGGCGAGACCAATAATCTTAACAAGCAGTGAAGCAGCCATCGTCAGCGACAACCCGGCAACCATCAGCAAGAGGCAGAAAATAATAACGCCTGAACGACTCGTATGATCGGAAAGTTTTCCAATAATTGTTGAGCTGACCGTTCCAACAAGGAAAATAACAAAGATGAATCCGACGAGCGTTTGGCTGAGATTATACGGAGCCTGCATCAATGGAATCCCGATATAATTAAAAACAGTCACAAATCCGCCCATCAGGACAAAGCCGAGCATATAAAGCATAACCAGTGCCGGTGATTCAATGTTTTCCATGAATCCGGCCATTGTTCGTTTGAACGAAGTCCGTCTGGCTTTAAAATGTTTCGATTTCGGAAGAAAAGAAATAAATAACACGCACATCACGAGATTCAATAGACCGAGCCCCATGATTGCCAGATTCCAAGAATAGTGATCGCTTAAGAATCCGACAATCAACCGTCCAGATAAGCCACCTAAACTATTGCCACTGACGAAAATACCAATGACATAGCCAAGCACCTTTTTATCAAATTCTTCATTGATATAGGCCATCGCAATCGAGGGATATCCGGCAAGCAAGGCCCCCTGAACAAAACGAGCCGCAATCAATAACGGCAAATATTCGATAAAACCGACGCCAATTGCTATCACCGCAGAAGACAAAAGAGCGAGAATCATAATCTTTTTCCGATCAAGCATTCCTGAGGTAAAGGACACGAATAGGAGAAAGATTGCTAAAGCTCCAGTTGCGGCAGAAAGAGTCAGGCTGGCTATTGCTGGCTCGACGTGAAACTGTGTGGCGATCACTGCAATAACCGGTTGTGTACTGTATAAATCGGCGTACATAATGAAACTACCCAGAAACAAGGCGACAAGAGTCTTTCTGAAGCCTTTATTTTCTGGTGAGAGATAATCCATGGATACTTTCTTCCCTTCGAGTGGTTGGTAACATTCATACTATGACAATCTTCGCTTGATGTCTAATATATTCTTTGAATAATACCCATGCACGCAGGGTAATAATTAAGTGTGAAAGCAAAAGAAAACGTTATTTCCAACTGGAGACACTAAAAAAGAGACAGATTGATATTTTTTGCTAAACTTTTTCTGCCGCTTCCATGCAACAGATGAATTATATGGTATCTTAGTAGTGAGGAGATCTATTTTCCTTGCCGACTATTGCACGATCCTAGGAGTGATATGATGGAATGGCAGCAAATTGAGTATTTCCAGATAGTTGCCAAACTGCAGCATATGACAAGAGCGGCAGAAGCTTTATCAATCTCTCAGCCTGCCTTAAGTCGCTCAATTGCCCGCCTTGAAGAAGAACTTGGTGTGTCCCTCTTCGAACGCCAGGGTAGAAGCATTATTTTGAACCAATACGGCCGTGTTTTATTGAAACACGTGAATCATGTTTTAAAAGAAATCGACGAGACGAAGCGTGAACTGAAAACATTAATGGATCCGGAATATGGTGAAGTCTCGCTTGGTTTTCTCCACACACTGGGTGTCAATGTGATCCCGGATATCCTCCGGTCCTTTCAAAAGGCTCATCCCTGTACGAAGGTTAAACTTTATCAGAACAATAACACGGCTCTGCTCCATCAACTCTCAACTGGTGAAATTGATTTGTGTTTGGTTCATCACGCTTTTAACGAGCCCCATATTCTTTGGGAAAAATTATGGGAGGAAGAATTATTTCTTATGGTTCCCTCCAATCATCCGCTTGCCGTGAAGGAGAGTATCTCGTTAAAAGAGATTGAAAACGAACCAATGATTTCAATGAAACCGGGTTATGAGCTGAGAAAAATAGCCGATAAACTTTGCCGGAAAGCGAATTTCGCCCCGAATATAACATTTGAAGGCGAAGAGGTCACGACGCTTGCAGGCCTGGTCGCTTCAGGCCTTGGAATCGCGCTGCTGCCGGATCAGAAGGATATTGACGAAAGCAAAGTTACTAAAGTTCATATCCACTGGCCAAGCTGCAAACGGCAGATCGGCCTGTCATGGTATGAGGATCGTTATATGTCTCCAGCGGTCAAACAATTTATGAAGTTCGTTTTTAAACATTACAGCAAAATAGACGAAAAGTGAGGATGCTCAGCAAACGATCGGTTAGGGCATCCTGGTCCGTAGAAAAAGAAAGGCACAACCTGGTCTGTTACTGCCAGTTGTGCCTTTCTTCTGCCTCAACTCTTTTTATTGCTGTCTCTTTTAATATCCTTTTCTTCCTTTATTCGCAAACAAGTGTTGAAAATAGAGATAATCTTCCCTGCTGAGCGCCCGCCCCGACGGAGGAATCGCTTCACCATGTTTGATTTGCTGAACAACATGCTGCTGCTCCTCCGTATGGAAGCATCCGACGATCTTATTCGTCTCCAGTATGTTTGTGAACGCATGCGGATCAACCTGCTTAATCAGCTGCTCCATGCGGTACAGTTCATAATGGCTGATGACGATCATGATCGAATGATGCTTCGATCCAGTGAACCCGCCGTAGGAAGGGATCACCGTCATCCCGCGATCAAACTCATCCTGAATCGCCTGAACCAATTCATCCTTCTTATCCGTAACCGTAATAACCGTTAATTTTTGGTATTTCGTATGAATCATGTCAATCACATAGCTGTTAACAAACCGAGAAATCAACGTGTACAGCGCGAATTGCCATTCATAGACCGCACCGGCAATCAAAATAATAATTCCGTTTAAAATTAGAAAATATCGTCCTGATGATGCGTTACGATTTCTTCTTGTTAAATAAATAGCGATGATATCGAGTCCGCCTGTCGAAATTCCAAATTTCAGCGCAATCCCAACACCCATTGCCGAGATCATCCCGCCAAAAATGGAATTGAGTAAAATATCCTGAGAAAGCGGGTAGATTGGTAAAACAGACAGAAAGAATGATGTAAATAGAACCGTAATAAAGCTGAAAAAGGTAAAACTCTTCCCAACCTTGCACCAGCCCAGCCAGACAATCGGCAAATTAAGCAGTAGAACCAACAGACCAATCGGTAGATTAAAATTAACCCAGTCATGCAGAATATCCGTAATAAGCTGTGCCGCTCCGTTAATGCCTGATGCATAGACATGCGCCGGGATTAAAAAAAGATTCATGCTAAGTGAACATAAAAATGCAGCACAGATTGAAATTCCCAGTTTCTTCCCCAATTCTTCGATCGACAACTTCGAATGCATACCTGTCTTCCTTTTTATCCAAGTTTTTATTTTTCGGAAAGAACGAAATACTATTCGCTCTTGGGGTTCAAATTATAACACGTTCGGTGCAGGATTCAATGGGAAAGACCGTTTTCGCATTATTTAATTAATGATGCGACATTCAGGCGGATTAAAACAAGAGCATGACTTCAGAACTATTGCCAAAGAGTTGATCATTTGCTCTCTTTTTAGAGTCTTGTTACAATATAGAAAGTCTCAAAGGGTTGCAGCACTGTCCCTTGAAGTAGCGATACCTTTCGTGCAACCTGATCTGCGAGGGATCAAGAATGTGACAAAAGGTGTTGGTTCTGATTTTCAATGAACAGCCATATGCGACGTGACAGACTTATGATTCGAAAGGTGATAATAAAATGACACTTCACGATCAGCGATCAATATGTGAAGGGACGCCCGGAAATATGACTTGTTCAATAGCCAGTCGAAAGAAAAGGCATCATTCACGTGTTGAGATACTTTCATTTGTCGATCCGTTGTGCCCGGAGTGCTGGGGGATTGAACCGCTGATGAAGAAATTTCAATTGGAGTATCAAGATTACTTCACGCTGCGATATATTTTGACGACCAAACATGACACGGCAAATCGCTGCCAGTTTTATCATGCTAAGAGAATCGCTGAAGAATGGGATAAATATGCCCGGTTGACCGGAATGTGTTGCGACAGCGATGTCTGGTTCGAGAATCCTCCGTCGCCTTACGCCATTGCTTTGTCTATAAAGGCTGCAGAGTTTCAGGGTCAGACGGTCAGCCATCGATTTTTACGACGGATTCGTGAGCAGATCTTTCTGAGAAAAGAAGGCTTGAATGATTTCGAAGAACTGCTTAAAGTCGCAGAGCTTTCCCATCTTAATCTGAATGAATTCACTAATGATTTTCACTCTTGCCGTTCGATAAAAGCCCTGAAGGCCGACAGACGGCTGGCAAACGAACTTTCAGTTACTGAACTGCCTTCACTGGTCTTCTCGATTCCATCGGCGGATTCAGAATCGATCAAAATCAACGGCTACTATGATTATTCAATCTACGTCGATATCCTAAATGATTTACTGGAACAAAAGGCTCAGGCCGCACCATTACCAGCGATGGTCGATCTATTTAAGAAGGAGTTTTTTCTGACAACGAAAGAAGTCTCGGTTATATATAATCTTTCTGAGGAAGAAACCTTAATAGAATTACGTAAATTGCAATTACAGCATCAGCTAAAGCCGGTTGAATTAAAAAGCGGTTCTTACTGGAAGCATATCGACTAATGAACCGCATAATATGGAAGAAGAGACAGACTTCTGTTCTAGAAAAACAGAGGAGGCAGCAAAAATGAAGCAAACAGCTGCGATCCTGCTCCTACTGCTGTTTTTGATTAGTTTTTATCATTATTTGCTCGGATTGCTTCGTCTGGAATCTTTAATTTTGACCGGCGGATTTCTTTTTCTAACTCTTTTTCTGATTATCCGGCTACTGACTTGGCGGAAAAAGCAGACATGAAACAAACCTGGATCTTGAAAATGATCCAGGTTTGTTTTTTTCTATAAAGGTTTATGCCATTTATTCGAACATCAAAGATTCGGTTTCATCGAGAACTTTTTCGAAAACGTCCATCGCCTGTTGGATCGATTGCGGATCCGCCATATCGACGCCGGCTTTCTTCAGCACTTCAATCGGGTAATCCGAGCTGCCCGATTTCAGATAGTTCTTATAGCGTTCCACGGCCACTGGTCCCTCTTCCAGAATCTGCTTCGACAGAGCAGAGGCTGCGCTATAACCTGTGGCATATTGATAGACATAGTAATCATAATAAAAATGGGGAATTCTTGCCCACTCCAGACCGATCGACTGATCGACTACAATATCGCTGCCAAAATAGGTTTTATTCAAGTCATAATACGTTTTTGTGAGATAATCCGCCGTCAGTGCCACTCCATTTTGCGCCTGCTCGTGAATAATATGTTCAAATTCAGCAAACATTGTCTGACGAAAAACCGTTGCTTTAAAGCCCTCCAACTGATTGTTCAATAGATACAGCTTCTTCTTCTTATCCGTCGTGTGTTGCAGAAGATAATGGTTCAGCAACGCCTCGTTGCACGTGGAAGCCACCTCCGCAACAAAAATGGAATAATCGGAGTAAGGATAGGGCTGACAACTTCTGGAATAATAGCTGTGCATGGAATGTCCCAGCTCATGTGCCAGAGTGAACACACTGTTAATATTATCCTGCCAGTTCAGCAGAATATAGGGCATCGTTCCATAACTGCCGCCAGAATAACCGCCACTGCGCTTATTCTGCGTCTCCCGTACATCGATCCAGCGCTTATTGAAACCTTCGCGGATGACCTTAAGATAATCCTCTCCGAGCGGAGCCAATCCCTTGAGAACCAACTCTCTTGCCTCTTCATAGTCAACCTCGATTTTTGCATTCGGAACAAGCGGAGCATAGAGATCATACATATGCAGCTGATCAAGCTTCAAGGCTTTCTTTCTCAGCGCGACATAGCGGTACATCAGCGGCAGATTATGATGAATGGTCTGGATCAGATTGTCATAGACCGATTCAGGAATATGATTTGCAAAGAGCGCCGCTTCGCGAGCACTCGCATAGTTTCGCGCCTGAGCATAGAAATTATCCCTTTTAACTTGGCCACTCAAGGTCGAAGCCAATGTATTTTTAAATGAGCCATAAGTTTGATAAATGCCCTCAAAAGTTTCCCTCCGAACCCGCCGGTCATCGCTTTCCATGAAACGACCGTAACGGCCGTGGGTAATTTCCACCTCGTGCCCCTGTTCATCCTTGATTTTCGGAAATTTCAAATCCGCATTATTTAGCATGCCGAACGTTGTCGAGGAGGCATCTGTGACGTCACCCGCTGCAGCCAGCAAGGCTTCCTTCTCTGCATCGAGTACATGCGGACGGGTTCGGGTAATTTCATCAATCGCGTGACGATAAAGCTGAAGTTCCGGTTTCTCGTTAAAATAATTTTCCAAGGTTTCTAAGGAAAGAGCCAGAATTTCCGGAACGATAAAAGCGAGACGGCTGCCGGCAATCGTCGCCAGGTTACCCGCACGGTCATGAAAAGCCTGATAATCCGGGTTAGCTGTATCCTCATCATTCTTCATATGGGCATAGACATAGACTTTATAGAGCTTCTCAGTGAGTTCATCCTGCTTTTTCAACAGATTGTATAAATTCTCAGCAGAATTGATTTTACCCTTATAAGCCTCTACTTCCCCCATTAACTCTTTCACTTGAGCAAAAGCAGTTTCCCATGCCGCTGCATCCGGATAAATTGCCTCGAGATCCCATTTTTCCACCTCAGGAACCTGATCACGCGTCGGAAGAGCGGATGTCTTCTCACTCGCCATAATAGCACCTCCATTGTCTTCACTCGCTATTCTTGCAGACCCTTCCAAAGCATCGCGGTGCCCGCCTGGAAGAACCTGCTAAACCTCTTCCATCGTACTTCTTTTTCCATCTTCGCGCAAAAAAAGTCCATTATTTTCCCGAAATAGGCGAATGCTGCACATCAAGAGCATTCAGCAACTCCTCATCCTGCTCAAACAAGCAGCTCATTGATTGATATTGGTCAATATCCCTTCCACGAAAAAAATAGCGTTCATCGCGTTTGAGAACGATTCGCAGAGAAACCAGTTGATCGAGATAGATTTCCAGCAGTCGGCTCAGCTCTATCGGTGGCATCAGCGGTAAATGGCGGAGAAGAAACAGGCGTTCGCCGCCCCTTAGCTTTGTCAGCTGTATGATTTGTTCAGAGGAGAGTCCCTCCTTTACAGCTTCCTGCAAGAGATAAACAATCCATGTTTGCCATAGATAGGGGGGATTTTGTAACCAAATAAAATGTTCATGCGGAATTCCTGCATATGGCGGAAAATAGGCGGGCTGATGCTGGAAGCTATAGGCCTGTTTTCGCAGCCAATCCTCCTCCATCCCTCTGAAACGATTGAAAAAAAGTCTTTGTTTCTTTTTTATGGTCAGCCATTTTTGTTTAAAAAGCTTTCTTTCCAGAGCCTGTGGAAAATGAGGATGCAAGAGCTGGAAGGGCTGTACTCGATCCAGCGGTCTTACTATTTCTTGGGAAATAAAGGACGTCTTTGAACAAGGAGATAAATGAACCGAAAAAATAAATTGCTTATTTGCCGGATCATAAAAACAAAGCGAATAAAATGAAACAAACGGATCGCCGTCTGAGGAACATGAACCGCTCACATACTGAATCGCGGCTGTCGCAAATCCGCTGAGCTTAATTCGCCCGCCTTTTTGCTGATAATTATTATTCCCCAGCACCCAGACGGGGGTTATCCCTCTTCCTAGATAACCCTTTGTCCGCGAACAAAGGGTTTCCTCTGTTATGGCGCTACATTGATATTCGATAACCATCGGTTCGATCCCTGTGAGTAAAATATCCGGCCGCTGTCTGAGCGACTTAAAATAGTACTCCAGCTCCGCATGGCGTCCCTTCCGCAGCGCCCAACCATATAAATCTGCCTTTCCTGTTAAGTGACGTTCTGATTCTGGTTCGGATTCTACCCGGCACTGGCTATTCGGATAATGGGCAAAATGAGCCCGCTTTTTTGATCCATATTTCAGTCGGACAGGCTGGTGGCAGACCGGGCAAAAAAATCGTTCTTTCCGAAGCTGCAATAGCTCCTCTTCATCCGGCAGCTTAACAGCAAGTGAAAGCACACGGCGATCCTTACGAATAGAGACAAGCACTCTTATCCGCCCCTTCATACTGCAATTTGATAATAGGCAGATCAGGAGGGGTGCAGGGAAGTGGTCGGGGGCCGCCGTCTCAAAGATTCAGACTGTAAAAAAAATTCGCCAGGAGTATGCAAAAATCCTGCCGAATTCTTTATTTGCTGATTTATTTTTCATTCAAGTGAGCAGTGGAAAATGAGCCTTGATGGTCTCTAACGCCTGCTCGGTAATAATTTTCTTTCCGTATTCCTCCAAGACGGATTCCGTGATCCCGGTGTCGATCCCATACTCAAGCATTCGGCTGAGCAAATCGTCCTGAAGATCATCTTCTAATTCCTCAGAGAATGTTATCTTCAGATAATAGACCTCCTGATAATAGAAAAGGCTGGTTTCCGTTCGATTTGTCGATGGGTCAAGTGAATGACTTAGTGAAATAATATCTTCTATATCCTTGAATGCAATGATAAAAGTCAAATTCTGGCTGTCCTCTTCCTGAGTCTCCGCGTCTGATCCCTCACTGTTAAAATCATCACTTTCTTCTTCGCCCGGATCATGATGGGAATCATTTCTGACCGGTATTTCAAGATGCTTGTCGGTGGACACAGGGATTTGAAGATTTGTCCCATCTTTTGAAATCTGAGCACGAGTGACGATAATCTCCATTCCTTTTTCGAGGGCCTGAACCTGAATCCATAACGGGCCTTCCAAGGAAAAGGATTCCTGACTGTGCGCCTCATCCATGATTTGCCAGAAAAGTTCCTCGCTTCTATCACGATTATACCAGATTTCTTCACGATCAAATCCACGATCTTCAATGTCGAGATAGCTGATGTAGAATTTTAACGTGTTCTCATTGATGCGCTCGATTTTCATCACGATCTCTCCCTTCTTGTTTGTGAGTATGGAGAGTGACTCTCTATAGAGAGGGTATTCAAAAATTCAGCAGCAAAGACCAGAACTTAAGAACAAGCATTAACCTTCTGAGTTTTATGTCAAAGAGGGCAATACATTACTCGTACTTTCATTGTATGATAATTTGCTAATGAATGAAATAGATAAACTTCTGTTTTTAAGAATATTCCGCGATTGTCCATTCACAGAACTGTTTTAATTGATCCTATTGTTACATCCGGCCATTTATGACAACGGCTGGGATTCTCATCCGGGTCTGTACGGAATGATTCAGGACAAGTCCGCATAGTATGGAAGGGTACCAGCAGAAAGGGGTTCGTTCATATGTCCTTTGATTTCGGCATCCTGCTCTTCATCCTCAAAATCATCTTTATCGATATTATACTTGGTGGCGATAATGCCGTGGTCATCGCTCTTGCCTGCCGAAGATTACCCGAGAAAAAACGCAATAAAGCCATTCTGATCGGAACCGGACTCGCAGTGATTGTCCGAATCGGGCTGACAGCTATTGTTGTTTCACTGCTGAATATTCCCTTTCTCCAACTGGCCGGGGGATTCTTCCTCATTTACATTGCCTTACACCTAATCACAAATCGCGAAGAAAAGCACCACGTCCAGGCAGGGACCTCTCTGTTTTCCGCTGTGCGCACCATTGTTCTTGCTGATGTTGTTATGGGGATGGATAATATGCTGGCCATTGCCGGGGCCGCTAGAGGGCATATCGGCTTCATTGCCGTCGGACTCATTGTTTCCGTACCCATTATTGTCTGGGGCAGCAAGCTCATTCTCATTGCTATGGAACATTTCCCTGTACTGATCTATTTTGGCGGCAGTGTTCTTCTCTACACCGCTTCTGAAATGATCCTTGCTGAGCCGAAGCTTGTCCCATTTCTATCCAATTACAATAACCTGGCCCAGCTGCTTCCACTGATTTTAATCGTTGGCGGACTTTTTGCCGGGTGGTTAATAAATTTGCGACTTTCCCATCGTATTCCCGGAAAGTCATAGGGATCGGAATCCCTCTGCGAGCTTTCCCCCGAGACGAATAGAAACGCCCATGATAATAAGTCATGGGCGTTTCTATTTTATTTAAAAATAATCGCCAACGATGCTGAATTAGTTAACCAAACGCTGTGCTTCCTGCAGTTGAAAGGTACGTACCTTGCGAGGCAAAAAGCGGCGAATCTCATCATCGTTATAGCCAACCTGTAATCTCTTGTCATCGAGCATGATCGGACGACGAAGTAATCCCGGATTGTCGCGGATTAATTCAAACAGATTCTGAATAGACATCGAATCCAGTTGTATATTTAACTCTTGAAACGATTTTGAACGCGTGGAAATGATCTCATCTGTCCCGTCTTCCGTCATTCGAAGTATTTCCTTAATCTCCTCGATGGAAAGCGGTTCCGAAAAAATATTTCGTTCTTTAAACGGTATGTCGTGAGCCTTTAGCCAAGCTTTGGCCTTTCTGCAAGATGTGCAGCTTGGAGATGTATATAGTGTAACCATATTTCACCCTCCCTTGGATAATTGAGACTTGCACTCATTGAGGCTAGTTTTATTATATAATAATTCTTCTAATAATCATACCCTTTTTTATTTACAAAAAAACTCATAATTCGACAAAATTAATTATACTGTTGACATTCTTGAACTTATAACTGCTTGTGCTGACACATATTATACATAGTTTCACTGAAAATAGAAGACCCTATTGAGCAAAAGAGAGAAACTTCAGAAGCGAAGTCTCTCTCATCTCTATTTCCTGAATAGATACCATTTTTGTTATGCCGGCAACTTAACATTTGATGATGGAGCATCCTGGGTCTTGGGTTGCAATTGTCCCAGTGTTTCTTTCAGCCATCTTCGAATTGAATTCTTGCGTTTGCGCCTGACATTCTTCGGTTTCACTGGTTACCGCCTCCTTTGGCTCCGAAAACGACGGAGCACTCGCATTAGTCATCTACTTTCATTGTCAACCCACAGGCTCAACCTGTCAAGGGGTGGTTGTGTCCATTTTATTCAAACGTATTCTTCATGCGGGCCACATCCATCCTCTCCAATTATCTTATGAAGACCATCGCATTTAAGTGTAGTTCCCGCTTCCTCCGCTGAGAAACTCATCACTTAATTATCCGATCATTTAAACATGATTTGAGACCCTTTAACCGTTATGCTATGCTTAAGCACACATGCCGTTCACTTAGCTTCATACACCCTTACTATATGTAAAAAAAGCGGAAGCTATGCAGGCTTGTCATCATCTTCTTTCATGAGGAGGGCAATCCCAATTTTAATTCAAATTCTGTCCGTTATCTGCGCCCTTATTTTAGCGATAACAATCATCCTTCATTATTTCCTTGGCCTTTTCCCAATGGCAGGCATCGGCATTCTCCTGATTTTAACCCTATTCTTTTATTTCCTACGCCTGATAGTCAAATACCGCACGAAAAAAACCCATTAGGAATCCTTCTCCTGATGGGTTTTTCGCTTTTTGCGAAGCAGTTGAAAATAATTGGTAATTATCGATTCATTCACCGGCAACCGCTTCATCTGCCCCGTTAATTCCCTCATTATGCAGATGACAAGCAATCCAGTGACCTTTCTCTGCCTCATGCCATACTGGCCGGACTTTCGCACACACATCCATGGCAAATGGGCAACGCGTCCGGAAGCGGCAGCCACTTGGCGGACTGATTGGGCTCGGCACATCGCCTTGAAGAATAATTCGCTCACGGCTGCGCTCAATTTCCGGATCGGCGACCGGAATCGCCGAGAGCAGAGCCTGTGTATAGGGATGAAGCGGATGATTGTAAAGCTCATCGCTCGTCGCTAGTTCCGCCATATTACCCAGATACATGACACCGACACGGTCGCTGATATGCTTAACCATCGACAGATCATGGGCAATGAACAGATAGGTTAAACCGCGCTTTTCCTGAAGCTCCTGTAACAGATTGACGACCTGAGCCTGGATGGAAACATCCAATGCAGAAATCGGTTCATCCGCAATAATAAAATCAGGTTCAACAGCGAGCGCCCGGGCAATGCCAATTCGCTGCCGCTGCCCACCGCTGAATTCATGAGGATAACGGCCAGCATGTTCCTTGCTTAAGCCGACAGTATCCAGCAATTCATAGACGCGTTCTAAGCGTTCTTTGTTCGAGTGTACCAGTCCATGAATATCCAATCCCTCAGCAATGATATCACGAATCATCATTCTTGGATTCAGAGAGGCATAGGGATCCTGAAAAATCATTTGCATATGTCGGGACAACTCTTTTTTCTCTCTTTGTGACATCTTGTCACCGATATCTTTGCCATTGAAAAGTACTTCACCGCTAGTCGGTTCATACAATCGAATAATTGTTCGTCCGGTCGTCGATTTCCCACAGCCGGATTCCCCTACTAGACCCAATGTTTCACCTTTATAAATATCAAAAGAAACTTTATCAACGGCTCTGAGCATTTCTTTTCGGGATATTTGAAAATATTTTTTTAATTCTTTTACTTGAAGTAATTTTTCCTTCTCTGCCATAAATCATTCTCCCCCCACACCGATTGTTTTTGGCGGCTTTACTTTGGGCGCACGCGCGTCTTGCAACCAGCATGCCGCCTTCTGTGTTTTTGAAAGGTGTGTATAATCC
This sequence comes from Sporolactobacillus sp., assembly GCA_048976585.1. Taxonomy (GTDB): domain Bacteria; phylum Bacillota; class Bacilli; order Bacillales; family Sporolactobacillaceae; genus Sporolactobacillus. Next base: position 39,323 of record JBHGUY010000049.1, read on the forward strand.
GGCATATGATCCACGCAGATCTTCATGGCGTAAGGACATCTCGGAGCGAACGGACAACCCTTCGGCGGGTTACTCAAATCAGGTGGTGTTCCCGGAATCGCCAACAGCTTATCTGTTTTCGCATGCAGTTTCGGCATTGAGGAAAGTAAGCCCCAAGTATACGGATGCTTCGGGCTGTAAAAGATTTCATCCAGAGTGCCCGTTTCAACGATTTTACCACCGTACATAACAGCCACACGCTGAGCAAGATTTGATACAACTCCCAAATCATGCGTAATCAAAATAATGGCAGTCCCTGTATTTTTCTGAATGTCCCGCATCAGATCAAGAATCTGGGCCTGAATCGTCACATCAAGAGCTGTTGTTGGTTCATCAGCGATCAATATTTTCGGATTACAGGCAAGAGCGATGGCAATGACAACACGTTGCCTCATTCCACCAGAAAATTGATGGGGGTATTCATCAACACGATTTTCAGGATTGGGTATGCCGACCTGTTTTAGCAATTCAATTGAGCGCTCTCGAGCATCATGCTTGCTCATGTTCTGATGTTTGATAAGCCCTTCCATGATCTGCTTTCCAATTTTCATCGTTGGATTCAGAGCCGTCATCGGATCCTGAAATATCATTGAGATATCCCTTCCTCGAATTCTCATCCATTCTTTCTCACTATTTTCCACCAAATCCTTGCCCTCAAATTCAATAGTACCTGATTTTATTTTCCCCGGAGGATTTGGTATTAGACCCATTAGTGCTTTAGAAGTTACTGATTTTCCGGAACCAGATTCACCAACTATGGCTAAAGTCTCACCCTTGTTGAGATCAAAACTAACTCCGCGCACAGCTTGTATATGTGCATTATATGTGTCAAATTGAATTTGCAAATTTTCTACAGTTAATAATTTATCCATTCTCTATCCTCTCAATCAGTGGCGCAGCTTCGGATCGAAAGAATCACGAAGACCATTACCTACTAAATTAAATGCAATCAGTAAAAGACAGATAACAAGTCCTGGAAATACTGTTTCAAAAGGATGAAGTTGAAGAACGTCAAACCCACTATTAATCAAAATACCAAGTGAAGTTGCTGGATCCACCAAACCGAGACCAATGAAACTTAAAAAGGCTTCAAAAAAAATGGCAGACGGAATCGAAAACATTGTATTGACAATAATCATTCCAAACGAATTAGGCAGTAAATGCTTCATAATAATTCGTTTGTGACTTGCTCCAAGGGTCGTAGAAGCCAATACGAATTCTTGGCTTTTAAATTTCATCATTTCACCACGAACAATACGGGCCATCTGTACCCAATTACCTATTGTTATCGCTATAATGATTGCCGTTAATCCTGGTTTTAAAATCAATATCAAAAGAATGATCCATATAAGTTGAGGAATTCCTGAAATAATCTCTAATATTCTCTGCATCAGATTATCTATTTTCCCGCCAAAATAGCCGGATATTCCACCGTAAGTAACTCCTATGAATACATCAACTAATGTTGCTACAAGTGCAATAATTAGTGATATCCGAGTTCCATCCCATGTTCTCGACCAGAGATCACGTCCCAATTGATCCGTGCCAAACCAATAATTCTGTTTAACTGATTGTTGCTTGTACACATCTACTCCATCTTCATGCCCACTAAAAAAAGGAATCCAAGACAGTACAGAAATACGCGGAGGCAAATTAGCGTGGTTCAAGTTTTGATTAATTGGCCCGTAGTGATTAAAATATGGGCCAAAAATAGCAAGAAATATAAGCAAGAATAAGATTATCGTAGATAGGACTGCTCCCTTATTTTGCATGAAGCGCCTAAACGCATCTCTCCAAACACTAACCACCTTGCCTGATATTTCTTCATTTTTAGTTTGATCTAATTCTGCAGCCTGGAACATATCTTGAGTAATTTTCTTTTCTGCCGTCATTCATTACTTCCTCCAGTCACGCGAATTCTTGGATCAATAATTCCATAGAGTAAATCAACAATTAATATTGTAAGGATAAAAAGAGCGGCATAAAGCTCAGTCGTTCCCATGATCATTGGATAGTCATTCGTCGTAATTGATTCAACGTATTGTGAACCAATTCCTGGAATTCCAAAAATATTTTCAATAACGAGCGAGCCTGTAATTATTGCCGCAGTCAGTGGCCCGAGAACTGTAATAACAGGTATCAATGCATTTCTTACAGCATGTTTAAAAACTATTGCGTACCTAGAAAGTCCCTTAGCTCTTGCTGTAACGATGTAGTCTTGGCTAACGACCTCCACCATTTCTGTTCGCATAAACATAGCTACTTCCGCAAGTACTCCTACCGCAAGAGAAGCAACGGGAAGAACATGATAGGAAGGGCCACCCCAACCTGCCACAGGAAATAGTTGAACAATAACACCCAAACAATACTGAAGAATTCCAGCAAATATAAATGATGGAATGGAAATGCCTAACATTGAAAAGGTCAGCGTTCCCCAATCCAATGCCTTACCACGATGTAATCCAGCAACTATACCTAGGAGAAGGCCTAGTATCGCTCCGATAATTATTGATTCTACTCCAAGATCCATCGAAACAGAGAATTTAGCAAAAATTAATTTTGTGACAGACTCATTGCCAAATTGAAATGAATCACCCATATTTCCATGTATTAAATTCCACAAATATTGAACATATTGAACAGGCAATGGTCTATCCAAACCATAAAAATGCAAAAGTTGTGCTCGCTGCTCTGGAGTTAATTTTGGATTTTGAAATGGTGTGCCTGGCAGCATCTTCATTGATATAAAAGTTAAGGTAATAACAACATATAGCGTCAGAAACATATACCCTATCCTCTTTAGAACATAATGTCCCACCAGCAAATGACCTCCCGAAAAAAATCTAAACTTTATATATTTTTGAACATTGTTCTCAAATTTAAATATATACTCTGATCATTTAGTTAACTAAAATATATTGAAAGAGAGTATATGCCGATCAGACATATACTCTCCCTCCACAACAATTTGCATAACTCAATTACTAAAACTTAAAAGTTTTTTATACTCCACACACTTAGTGCTTTGTAATGTATGTCTGTGCAAAGTCATATTGCGGACCATAAAGTGGCATTGAGAAATCTTTGACATAAGGTTTCTGTGCCCAAGTTTGACCTTCCTGGAAGAGTGGCACGATAGGATAATCCTTCATCATAATCTTCTCAGCTGAAAGCATATCATTCCATCGCTGTGTCGGGTTTCCAGTTTCTGCTTTTGCTTTCGTAATTAATGAATCAAATTTCTTATTCGACCAGCCAGTTGTGTTCTGCGGGTTGCCCGTCGTCCACATATCCAGATAAGTCATCGGATCCTGATAATCCGGGAACCAGCCGCTGAATGCCAAGTCAAATTTGAAAGATTGGTTCAGTTTCAAATAGTTTGCCCAAGGTTGAAGATTGATGTTAACCTTTACACCAGGCATATTCTTTTCAATCTGATTTTTCAGATATGAAGTCCATTGCTTATACTGTGCACCATCTGAACTCAAGAAATTCAGCGTCATTGATTTAATGCCAAGTTGTTTTTTACCTTTATTCCACAATGCCTTGGCATCCTTAGTTGAACCAGCAGAAAAGCCATTTGCAGGATTATCCTGACGGAAATCCTTACCGTCCGGCCCTTTGACAAATCCCTTCGGCACGACATATTTTGAAGACGTCGTTCCGTCATTAAAGAGAACCTTAACAAAGGTATCACGATCAATTGCTGCGTTCAAAGCTTCGCGTACATAAGTATTTTTCAAATTCTTATTTGATTTTTGATTAATATACAGGAAGAAAGTACCCGAGGTTAAACCACGATGCAATTCACTTGCATTTGTTTTCTTTAATGCAGCAACTTGATCGCCTGTTACAACCACAGTATCAGTTTTATTAGTCTTATACAAATTAACACGTGTAGTCAAATCTTTTTGAACCTGAAAATTAACTGTGGTCAACTTTGTTGCTTTTGCGTTCCAATAGTTTTTATTCTTTTTGTATGTCCATCCTGATCCTTTATTCCATGATGAAAGAACAAAAGGTCCATTATACAAAAGGTTGGAAGGACCCTGTGCGTAATTTTTGCCTTGTTTCTTAACAAAATCTTCTCGAAGTGGAAGAAATTGAGGTTGAGACAAAATACTGTAAAAGAAAGGCGGAACTGGAACTTCAAATGTTACTTGGAATGTTTTGCTGTTAATTGCTTTGACACCCAGTCTATTGTACTTGCCGTACCAAGCTTTGTTTGTCGGATCTTCGATCTTCGAAGCGTTCTTGATACCGGATGCTGCAAACAGGAAGTTATAAGCCGGTTTTGCGGCAGGGTCGTTCTGACGCTGCCAGCCGTATACGAAATCTTGAGCCGTTACAGGCTTGCCATCAGACCATTTCGCATTGCGAAGCTTAAAAGTAACTGTCTTCTTGTTGGCACTTACTTTCGGTGCTCCCGCAGCAAGATCCCATGAATACTTGTTATTATGCATTCTTGTCAGACCAGCTTCAGTCATATCGATAGCATTGGTTGACGTCGTATCTGTTGCAAGATTCGGGTCAAGCGTCGGAATATCCTGTCCAATTGCCATATTCAACGTCTGATCTTTTGCCAATCCGGTACTGCTACTGCTGCTCTTGCTGCTGCTTGAACTTCCGCATGCGGAAAGCACAAGACTCAGTGCCAATACAAAACTCAGCACTAATGACCATTTTGCTTTACTCTTCATAAAGCAATGACCTCCCCATAGTAAATTATCTGTTTTTTAGGTCAATTTTGCGCATAGTAAAACGCGTATTCAACCTACAAACGATATTATACAAGTTATTCTTACAATTTGCATTCTTTTTTACAAAAATCAATCGATTCTCACCATTTTCGACAGAAAAATTGTTGTTCTATAAGTATTTTTGATAGAAAATCTTTTTTTGCACCGTGACATATTATCTGACACCCTGCCCCTATTGCCGCAAAAGGCGCACTCAGTTATGATAACGGTGAGGTGTATTTCCATGAACCATTTAAAGAGTCTTTCCAATAAGAGGCTCTATCTGATCGTTGCCTGCAGTGAGCTTGGGGTTTGCTTGATTGGGCAGTTTTTCTTGTCACATCCCTTCTCGTTCCTAAATCTGGCAAATGCTGCCGGAATGGTTGGTCTGCTCTCCTTACTTCTCGGCGCGGTCATTTTTATTGTGCAGGGCGGCTTTTTCGACAGCATTGTCTATAGTTTCAAGCGAGTGTCACGCACTCTGAGAAAAAGAAAGCTCGGTGCTGCCGATGCAGAAGCCCCGCTGGCTGAATTGAGGCGCCATGATGGATCGGAACGATGGTCGATCACCTGGCCTTTTTTAATTATCGGTGCTACACTTTTCATTATTTCCCTGATTTTATCGGCCTATGTATGAAGCGGGGGACAAGCCAATTAAGACAAATTAATGAACAAAAAGCCGGGCAAATGCAGCCCGGCCTTTTGTTCATTTCATGCATTTCTCTTTCAATTAATGCTTCTTTATATAAGCTCCGGTAAAATCAACCTGTGGTCCGTAAACCGGATACTGTAATCCCTTAACATAGGACTTCTGCGTCCAAACCTGACCGTCCTGATCCAGCGGAATGATCCCATTATCCTGAATCAGGATTTTTTCTGCTTCCTTCAGGTCACTCCAACGTTTCGTCACATTGGCTTCGCTTTCTGCTGAAGTTATCAATTTGTCGTATGTCTTGTTGGACCAGGCTGATGAATTTTCAGGATGTCCGGTCGTGAACATATCCAGATAGGTCATCGGATCCTGATAATCGGGCGACCAGCCGGCATAAGAAAGATCAAACTTGAAGTCCGTCTGCAGTTTTAAGAAATTGGCAAATGGCTGCTGACTGATAGTTACATGGACTCCTTTGAGTTTTTCAAATGAAGCGGCCAGATACTGATCAAAATTCTTCAACTGATCGCCATCCTGAGTCAGAAAATTGAGGTTGAGCGTTTTAATTTTCAATTCTTTTTTGGCTGTTGCCCAATCTTTTTGAGCTTGTGCAGCACTACCAAGCGGATAACCGTTCGATGTTCCTGCACGGAAGTCCTTACCGTCAGGTCCTTTCACAAAGGATTTCGGAACGGCAAAGTTCGACGGCAGCGAGCCGTTCTTCATCAATTGTGTGACAAACGCTTTACGATTAATCGATTCACTGAGCGCTTTGCGCAGTGCGGCATTTTTCAAATACTTATTTTTTTGATTAACATAAAGGAAACGAGTTACCGAAGTCAAGCCATAGTGCACCTGATTGGGAATCGTTTTTTTCAGCTGATCGGCATAATCACCGGAGACACTTTCAATCGTGTCTGTCGCACCCGTTTTATACAGGTTAACACGAGTGGCTTCTTCCTTAATCACGCGAACATTTATTTTAGTCAGATGAATTTTTTTAGCATTCCAATAGCTGTTGTTCTTCACATAGGTCCAACCGCTGCCTTTGTCCCAAGCCTGTAGTTTGAAAGGTCCATCATATAACAGATTTTTCGGACCCATGGCGTAACTCTTGCCTTGCTTGGTAATAAAGTCCTGTCTCTGCGGGAAGAACCCCGGTGTCGATAGCAGACTCAGGAAAAATGGCGGTGCCGGCTTTGCAAAGGTGACCTGAACTTGATTTGTTCCGATTGCCTTGATACCAAGCTTTTTATATTTGCCATACATTGGATCTTTCGGATTTTCAATTTGTGCGGCATTCTTGATTCCTGCTGAAGCATACAGGAAATTATAAGCCGGTTTCGCTTTTGGATCGTTTTCATGTTGCCAGCCATAAACAAAGTTTCGCGCCGTTACCGGTTTCCCATCAGACCATTTGATTCCTTTCCTGAGCGTAAACGTATAAGTACGTTTGTCAGCACTGGCTTTACCGCTCTTAGCTAGATCCATTTGCACCTTGCCATTATGCATCCGCGTCAAGCCGCTGTTCACCATCTCCAGTGTATTCGTTGACTGCGTATCCGTCGCCTGCGTATAATCCATGGTCGGAATATCAGCAGTCGTGGTCACTCGAAGGACTTGCTTTGCCGCTAAATCGCTTTTCCCGGATGATGAAGAGCCTCCTCCTGAGCAAGAAGCAAGTATCAGCACAGGAACGAGCACGAGTGGTGCCAGATACTTTGCCCACCTTTTTCTCTTTTGCATATGTAACATCCCCCTAAAACTTCAAATGCAGGTATAAACGGCGATAAATCCCCAAAAAGAAAAAATGAATAAAGCGACTGAATTTTGCAAAATTATTTGCTGATTCAGCGCTCATCAACTTCATAGGTGACAGACACAATCGAACCGTAAAACCTTGGGAATATTATACACCCAATTGTCCGGAATGGTATGGCTATTTTCTATTTTCTAAATAAACAATGAAATAGAATTATTTCTCTAAGTCATTTGCATTTTTTTAATGGGTTGAGTATACTGTTATCAAATCAAATGATGTTTTTACAGGCAATGATGAAGAAGAGTAACCAGTGGACAAGTCTGCAGAGAATCCGAAGAGGCTGAAAATCGGATGGCCTGAAATTGGTGAATGGACTTTTAAGCCTCTCGCTGAACACCTGAAACGGTAAGTAGGCGCTGACGTATGCGCTCGTTATCGCGCAGCCGGCTGTTTCTTTGAGCAGCTGGACTAAGCTGTTTTCGGTTTTTCGAAAATAAATTAGGGTGGCACCGCGGTCTTTTCGTCCCTTTCGGATGAAAGGCTTTTTTTATGCAGTTTTTTCGGGTAAAACAGAAAGCTTTAACAAAAACAGGAGGATGAAAAACGATGGCCAGAATTTTCTCAGGAGTTCAACCGACGTCCATTCCGACGCTGGGCAATTATTTAGGAGCGATGCGTAATTTTAGTGCACTGCAAGAGGGGAATGACTGTATTTATTGCATCGTTGATGAACACGCCATTACCGTTCCGCAGGACCCCGCAGAAGTGCAGAAGAATATCCATACGCTCGCGGCTCTCTATCTCGCCATGGGTATTGATCCAAAACAATCGATCCTTTTTATTCAGTCTGAGGTTCCCTGTCATGCTCAGCTTGGCTGGATCATGCAATGTGTCAGCACAATGGGCGAATTGGAACGAATGACTCAATTTAAGGACAAATCAAAGGGCAAACAGGCCATTCCTGCCGGGCTGCTGACCTATCCGCCGTTAATGGCCGCCGATATCCTTCTTTATCAGACAGAGCTCGTTCCAGTCGGTGCCGATCAGAAACAGCATCTGGAGCTTACACGTGATCTGGCCGAACGGTTTAATAAAAAATACGCGGAAATTTTCACGCTGCCGGAACCTTATATTCCGCCTGTTGGCGCGCGAATCATGTCGCTTGCTGAACCGACAAAGAAGATGAGCAAATCGGATTCAAACCGCAAAGCCACCATTTTTACCCTGGACAGTGAAAAGGATATTATTAAAAAAATTAAATCGGCGACTACCGATACGGAATCCTCTATCCGTTATGATCGCCAGGCAAAACCAGGCATCTCCAATCTGCTCGATATTTTCTCGCTCTGTTCCGGCCGTCCGGTCGATGAACTGGTCGTGCAGTACAGTGGCAAAGGCTATGGCGAGTTTAAGACCGACGTCGCCGAAGTGGTTGTTGCCACACTGAAACCAATCCAGGAGCGCTTTAACGAGTTGCTCGGTTCACCCGAGCTCGATGAGATTCTTGATGAAGGCGCGGAAAAAGCCTATGCGATTTCCAGTAAAACATTGAAAGCGGCGGAAAAAGCGTTGGGCATCGGGCGGATGAACCGGCACTGATTTTTTGATCAAGTCCTATCTCTTTAGCTTCAGAAGTCCCTCTTCAGTGTCCCAAAATAGAAAAGACGGTTTCACCATCCTTTGATGGCTTGAAACCGTCTTTTTATAATACCTATGGCTCCGCGCGATCTATTGCACTTTGGGTCCATGCTCTAGCTCCCATAGTTTTTCAAAATACGACTGACCCTTAATCATCCGCTCACAAATACTGCTATGCTTGTCTGTCCATCCTTCGCTCATTCCGCGGACAATTTCCTGCCAAGCCTCCTCAAAACTGAGGGTCTGGCTTTCTGCATAGCGCGTCGGATACCATTCGGTGAACCAATAACGCATCTCTTCGACGCTCCCGGTCGAATGCAGTTGATCGAGCGCCATGAACAGCAATTGTTTGAGTTGACGTTCCCGCCGCGTTAATCCCTGCATTAAATCCGGACTTAATGAGAGCAGGTGATACTCCTTCTGGCTTCCGCCATTGGGCAGTGGATAGTCCTCACGTTGCATTTTTTCAGCTTTCTCAATCACAATGTTTTCCTGCCGCGGAATCAGCCGGCTTTTGCGCACGGGTATCGTATAGCCGAGTGTATCGGCAGCAATGCAGCGCTCTCCGTCAGTCGCCACGAAACAATATTCAATAATCTCCCGTTGATTGTTTTTGCAAATGACACTCCGATTGCGCACATCTTTCATCAGTTCCTGAGGGAGATCCTGCAGATCATTTTCGATATAATCAAGCAATGCGCGATCCACTTTAACCAGCGGCACTTGATCCAGCAGCTCAATAAAATCATGTTTGCGCCACTCATAAAATGCGCAGACATTATATCCATTTTCTTCACCCTCAAACCAATTGACCCAGACATCACTGATAATCTCCATGAATGCTTCGTCCCCTCTTTAATTATTTGAAAACATTATGGTCATCAAAAAAGGAATTTATTCCATTCAGCATGGCCCTGGATAATTTTTTATTGGAAAAAAATCAATGAAGCAGCGAATTATGGAGATTTTATGAAAGATTTGATTGATTTATGCCTGCTTTCGTGCTTAGGCGGAATTTTTATTCCGTTAGGCGGAATTTTTCCGCGCTTAGGCGGAATTTTTCGCTCGTTAGGCGGAATTCCCTGATTTCCGCCGGATAACGTACTCCCTTCTGCGGGATTTATTGGTCTATCCGGCTACAGAGCAGCCCTCAGGCCGATAAATCACCGATGCGCCAGCCAATCCCGTCCCTCTAGGCAAAAAAGGTGCTGCAGCATTATTTCTCGCTGCAGCACCTTGAAAAGAAAAAGATTAGGCTTCATATTTTTTAAATAATAAGGTTGCGTTGTGTCCGCCGAAGCCGAATGAATTGCTCATCGACACAGAAACCTCTCGTTTAATCGATTCATTCGGCACATAGTTCAGATCGCATTCTTCATCCACTGTTTCATAATTGATCGTTGGCGGTATAATTCCGTCCTCAATCGATTTTATCGCAAAAATGGCTTCGATACCGCCGGACGCGCCAAGCAGATGCCCGGTCATTGATTTCGTCGAGCTCATGGCAAGATGATAAGCATAATCACCGAAGACGGCTTTGACTGCGTCCGTCTCCATCGGATCATTGACAGCCGTGCTTGTCCCATGCGCATTAATATAATCCACCTGCTCAGGGGTGATTTCAGCGTCTTCGAGTGCCATTTTCATGGAACGAATCGCGCCTTTGCCCTCTGGATCCGGGCGCGTCACATGATAAGCATCGCTTGTCACGCCATAGCCGACAATTTCTGCATAGATTGGTGCGCCTCTTTTTACAGCGGATTCCAAATCTTCAAGCAGCAGAACGCCTGCTCCCTCACCAATAACAAAGCCATCGCGGTTCTTATCAAACGGACGGCAGGCAGTTTTGGGATCCGGATTTGTTGACAGAGCCCGTGATGAGGAAAATCCGGCAAAGGACATATTGGTTAACGGCGCTTCACTGCCGCCGCATATAATTGCATCATTTTCCCCGAACTGAATGGCACGATAGGCATTGCCGATCGAATCCGTACCTGTTGCACAGGCAGAGACGGAGCAGGCATTAATTCCCTTTGTACCTAGTAAAATAGAAATCTGTCCGGAAGCCATATCGGGAATCATCATCGGCACAAAGAAAGGGCTCACACGGCGCCAACCCTTTTCAAGTGCGGTGCGCAACTCCTTCTCATAGGTTTCCATTCCGCCGATCCCTGAGCCCACCCAGGCTCCGGTGCGATCGGCATTCGTTTCATCAATTGTAAAATGGGCATCCTTAACGGCCATCTTTGCAGCCGCGACGGCAAACTGGGAAAAGCGATCCATCCGGATAGCTTCTTTATGATCAACAAAATCTGTAGGATTGAAGCCTTTCACTTCACCGGCTACCTTTGCGCGAAAATCATCAGGATTTACTCGGGTCACAATATCGATTCCCGATTTGCCAGCAATCGCGTTCTCCCATGTCGTTTTCACATCATTGCCAAGAGGTGTCACTGCACCCATCCCGGTAACAACGACTCTTCTTTTCATCTAATTCTCTCCTTTAAAAGCACTATGAATCCAAAAAAACAAACTTGCACACCTATCCAATTTCTCCATTATATATTAAATCGATCCAAATTTCATAATTCATGACTGAAAAGAGCTTTATCTGCCCCAACGCAGAGTCATTCCGCCCCACGTCAGACCGCCGCCAAAACCGACCATTACGATAACATCCCCATCTTTGATCACACCGTTTTCAAGCGAATCAGCAAGCGCCAACGGAATCGATGAGGCGGATGTATTGCCGTATTTTTGGATCGTTTGAATCATTTTCTCTTCCGGAATTCCAAGACGCTCTCTTGAAGCCTCCATAATCCGGATATTGGCCTGATGCGGAATTAAGTAATCAATATCTTCTTTAGTCAACCCTGCTTTTTCAACAACATTGACTGCGGATTCACCCATCTGCCGGACAGCAAATTTAAAAACCTCGCGTCCGTTCATATGAATCAGATTATCTTCCTGATAGAGACTCTTTCCGCCGCTGCCGTCCGCACCGAGCTCAAAGGAAAGAATACCCTTGCCCTCAGACACCGGACCAATGACAGCCGCTGCCGCCGCATCACCAAATAAAACAGCAGTTGACCGATCTTCCCAGTTCGTAATTTTTGAAAGCTTTTCCACACCAACAACCAATATATTCTTATAAGTTCCGGAATCAACAAATTGTTTAGCTGTCACAGCACCATATATAAACCCAGAACACGCGGCACCGATATCCATGGCGGGAATGTGCCTTGCTCCCAAACGATCCTGCAACATGCAGGCGATAGATGGAAAAGGTTGATCCGGGGTCACTGTTGCCACCAGAATCATATCGATATCAGAGGCGTTGAGGCCGGAATTGGCAATCGCATTTTTCGCAGCTGCATAAGCCATATCTGAAGTGTCGGTCTGGTCATCGGCGATGTGGCGTTCTTCAATCCCCGTCCGCGTCCTTATCCATTCGTCAGATGTATCCATCATTTTTTCCAAATCCAAGTTAGTCAGTACACGTTTGGGAACATATTTCCCCATTCCCAGTATCCCTGCGGACATCCGCAAATCCCCTCTCACAAGTTAACAGTATCTATCATGATCAGGTACTAATATAATACAACTTATATTTTTTGTCCAACACCCTCGCCTAATTCAATAGCAATTTTCTTATCAAAAGGCTCCTGCCGGGTAGCTAATCGCTGCCTTGCGAATAGACTATATTGAAAAAATACTTACCGATGTTGAGGAGGAAATGTCATGGTTCAACCCGGACAAAATCCAAGAGATGCTGTTTATGATCCTTTTTCGTACATGATGTTTGGATCCCAAGTCCCGCCGACTCCGCCCCATGGCTATTATCAGGGCAACAGCTGGCAACCGGGCAATATGCAGCCGCAAACGCCGACTCATCCGGCTCTTCTCAAACCTTTTCTTGATCAGCAAGGCCATGTCGACGTTGGAAAAATGGTTAACGGAGCCACTCAGCTTGTCTCAGTCATCAATCAGACCGCACCAGTTTTCAAACAGCTTTCACCCTTATTAAAATTTTTCAATAGATAAATAGAATCAGTGAAAGCAGCCAGGGCAGGATAACTGCCCTTTTTATTTTGAAAGCTTCATTATTCGTTTCTTGCAGATCCTTAAAAATGAGTGAGTTGAATAAATTCTTGATTAAGCGGCGATTCATCTGGTTGATCAGGAAAATACTGTGTGGTCTTCAATCCACTGAAGCCTGCTGCTGCCAGCCGGGTGATGTAATGAGCAAGCTTTTTCCCATTCTGAGAAGCATGAAGAGAACCTCTGTCTGTCCGGCAAATGACGGATTTCAGCGGTTTCAGCTTGATCATTGCACGGACAAAGAAAATCTCCATTTGATTAGCCGCAATCCCTTCAGAGTTAACTGGAAACGGTCGCTGATGACTATTGGCCTGAGCTCTTTTCTCCCCATAAATCTCCAGAGAAGACAGGAAAAAAATGAAACGACATTCTTTCAGATCACCCTTGCTCAGCAGCTCCTGCAATTTTTGTTTGAGCCGATCATTATCCTCCTGGATGGTACGAAAAGCATCCATAAGATAGAGAGAATCGACCGACAGATCCATAGAAATCTCTTCACTTCGATGAAAAAAAGCATGCCTTCCGAACCGTAATTCTTGTTCTGCTTCCACATTCAGCTCCGTTTCACTGAGTGCAGAGCTTACCGGGTAAACCTCAATTCCCTGATCCAGCAAAGCATCCGTGAGTACAGCACCGGCGGAAGACAATCCGCCGAAAACAAGAGCATTTCCCATGATCGATTCCCCCTCCCGGATCGCTCTTCTGCTAAATTATGCAGCACCGGACTGGAATTATGACTGGAAAAAGCCTCAAAACGCGGCGAGATTAAGCGTTTGTTCTTACGGGCACAAAAAAGAAGCCTTCTCCTCATGTCTGAAGAAAACTTCTTAGATGGCGACTATTTGAGATACGCTGCATCTTGTCTGTCCGGCATTAATCAGAAATGCCCAGCGCGATTCTGGCATAACGAGACATGCGATCCTTTGTCCACGGCGGATCCCAGACGAAATTGACTTCAACCTCGCCCAGTTCTTCGATTTCACCTAAAGCCCTCTTCACATCATATGACAAAGAAGCAGACAACGGGCAACCCATAAAGGTCAAGGTCATCGTCACCACTACATTCTTCTCTTCATCTATGTCAACACCATATACAAGACCGAGATTGACAATATCGACACCAAGCTCCGGATCAATGACATCCTCAAGTGCCTCCAGCACCCGATCTTTTAATTCTTCAGAGACTTCTTCAGACATCAAGCACTCCCCCCTTTCTTAGGAATTTGCCTAATGAATCAGGGCAGGCATCAACTGTTCGCATGAATGCCGCTCAATCCTTTTTGTTAAAGTATAACCATTTCTATTGTACCCGAATAACTTCGGTTTTTCATCTTTTGTGTTCGCAAAGCGTGCTTCATGCACCGTTCTCCCTTTTAGCAAAAATTTGAAAGGCTGTTCGAGTAAGAAGCTGAGCGTCCCTATGGTATACTTAAATCCGAATCATACTTCGACAGTTGGGAGACAATCATCGTGCAAATCACCATCCAAAAGACGCCGAATCCGAATGCTATGAAATTTTGTTTAGAATCTCCTGTATTTTCTCAGCGATTAGAACTCGAAAAAGGACAAACGGTTTCATCATCTCCCCTGCTTTGCAGCCTGCTGGATCTAACGGGGGTCGAAAGCCTTTTCTGCTGCCGTGATTTTGTAACCGTCAGTAAATCATCGAGCAGCAGTTGGGAAGAACTGCTTCCCTCGATTCAGGCCCTTTTTGCTGAAAATAATCATTTTTAAAAAAGGAAAAAACAAAATGCACAAAAATCGATAGGTAGTTTCTGTCATTTTGCCATATCATAATGGAAACGTTTTCATTATGATTAGTCTATCAAAGACAGGGAAGTGACTAGCAGATGGCCGAATTACAACTGAAACATATCTATAAAATTTATGATAACAATGCTCCCGCCGTATCCGATTTCAATTTGGAAATTTCCGATAAAGAGTTCATTGTCTTTGTTGGACCATCGGGATGCGGAAAATCAACGACACTGCGGATGATTGCCGGACTGGAAGAGATATCGAAGGGCGAACTATTTATTGATAGTAAAAAGGTTAACGATATGGCTCCCAAAGATCGCGACATTGCCATGGTTTTTCAGAATTATGCTCTCTATCCGCATATGACCGTTTTTGACAATATGGCTTTCGGACTGAAATTGCGAAAGTTCCCGAAACAGGAAATTAAAAACCGCGTTAACCAGGCAGCCGAAATACTGGGCATTAAGGAATATCTGGATAGAAAACCGAAGGCACTCTCAGGCGGGCAGCGGCAACGTGTCGCGCTGGGCCGCGCAATTGTCCGTGATGCTAAGGTGTTCCTGATGGATGAACCGCTCTCCAACCTTGACGCAAAGCTGCGCGTACAGATGCGTTCAGAAATCGGCAAATTGCATCAAAGACTTCAGGCGACCATGATCTATGTGACCCATGATCAAACGGAAGCGATGACGATGGCTTCGCGAATTGTGATCATGAAAGATGGCGTTATACAGCAAGTCGGCACACCGAAAGAGGTCTATGACAATCCAATCAATTTGTTTGTCGGCGGCTTTATCGGATCACCGCCGATGAATTTCTTTAGTGGCCGGATCGAGGGCAGCCATTTCAAAGGCGACAGTCTTGACCTTGAAATTCCTGAAGGAAAATTAAAAATGCTGAAAAGCAAGAATCATTTGGATAAACCAGTCGTTATGGGCATTCGTCCAGAAGATATCCATGATGAACCGTTAGTCATTCAATCCAGTCCAAATCATGTGGTTCATGCCAAGATCATTATTGCCGAACTGACTGGTGCGGAATTCATGCTTCATTCTCAAGTTGGAAGCCACCAATTCATTGCCCGCGTCGATGCGCGCACAGAATATCACCCGCAGGATACGGTCGACTTGGCTTTTAACCTAAATAAGACACATTTCTTTGATCCGGAATCCGAGCAAGCACTCACAGTTGAGTGAATCTAGACAGTAAAGCCTCGCGCGTTTATCGATTGAAACAACCGCGCGGGGTTTTTGTCAATCTCACAAGATCGCCAGATAGGCCAGACTCAAACCGTCCATCTTTTTCAGAGAAATGCCTGTCCGTTCGAAAAATTTATCAATGCGGTATTGAAGGGTATTGCGATGCATAAATAATCGTTTAGCCGCTAAACTCATATTCCCCTGCTGCTCCCATAGAGCACGGATAATCGCCAGCCACATTTTATCATGCACAACCGCTTCGCGCACTTCATCCAGAATCGCCCATTCCCGCATCAGTGGTTTTAAGCTGAGAAAGAAATTTGACTCCATGCTTGTGACCGCTTGACTATTCGACGTGGCTACATACTGTTCAAACAATCGACGCTCTTCTAAAAACGCCTTTCTTAAATTTGGAGACAGCGAGTAACGCAGACCAATCTGAAAATAACATTTAATCGAAAAGTCATTTTCCAATGTATTGGCGATGGCCTGCAAATCTTCACCTGATAAGATCATCTGTTCCTCAATGACCAATCCTTTTCTGCTCGAAAGGTAGATAAATGAAGCGGATTCAGGAAAGAAAGCCTCTAAAGCCTGCTTCCATTCGAACCATTCTTCGGTCGCGATAGCTGATGTCAAGCAAAATTGAATAATGACAATCGCCGCTGCCGGACGATTCTTTTCAATAGGAAGTCCTTTGATTAAAAGATCATACCAGAATTGCGCCTTTTGGGAATGCTCCGGCGGGATCTCCTGATTCAAAAATATTTTCAGCAAATGTTGTTCTCGATCAGAGAGAGCTTGACGGGGAATTTCAATATAATAAGGCTCTTCATAAAAATAGAGGCTCTGATTCTGCGGTTGAAAGGGCTCCCTTTTAATTTTTGTTCCTGGGTAGTTAACGGCAAGCTGCTTGACATCCATAAGCTGATCGATCCTCCCATTTTACTGGTACATAGGGAAAGTGCGTTTTTAACGCGTAAACGATTCCCACTTCTATTTTAAGCAGGACATCGTCAATTAGCGAATAAAAAATGCCCAATCCTTTGACTTGCAGGTACGCTCCGGAGACTCGCCTGCCGCGGGCAGTCTGAGAGCCTCCTCGGACAGACACGAGTCTGCGGAGGCTCTCTTAGCCTGCTCTTTCCGCAGGCGCCCTCGTCCTGCGCTTCCCTGCTTTTTTTACTTTCTTATCCCTTGAATTGTCAAGTCAAGTGCAACACCTGATGATAAAAGGCCTCAAAAGGCGTTTGCCATCCCAGACATTTGCGCGGACGGTGATTCAGTTCATCCACAGTTAGTTGGACA